>NZ_CAKUOF010000010.1 GCF_934668725.1 uncultured Dysgonomonas sp. | reverse complement strand
CGTTGTTTATTTTTGTAAGTTGTTTATAAGTAGATAATTACTTGCAAAAAGGTGACAAAAGTGACAAAAGTTACACGAAAAATAGATTTTATGTTTTTATATTTTATATTCTGTTTATAATCAGAGTATAAGCTTGTTTTAGGGTGACGAAAGTGACAATTATCTGTATAGGTTTGTAACCTATTTGTTTCCATGATGTAATGTATGCAAAATTGAGTCAAAGACCGCTTTGCTTATAGATAAACATATAATATAAATTACTGATTATAACTATATGTATTGAAAGTAGAAAATTATCTTAGTATGTCCCAGATGGCTAGAACGTGGCAAACGCTTCCTCCTAAAACAAAGAGGTGAAATACCGAGTGCATATACCTTATCTTTTTGAAAGAGTAGAATATCGCTCCTATTATATATGAAACACCTCCTGCCAAGAGCCAGTATATAGAATCAACAGAGCCGGAAGTCGATAGCAGTGTATCGGCAAGAGGCTTTAATGCTATAAGGATAATAGACCCCATAAGTACATAACAAACGGTTTCAAGTTTACTGCCTGTTTTATAATGAGCAAAGCTAAGCCCTGTACCCACTATGGCAACTATCCAGACAATTGAAAATACCAACCAACCCCAGATGCCTACTTCTCTCAATACAATTAAAGTAAAAGGAGTGTAAGTACCTGCAATGTGAAAATAAATAGCAGCATGATCGAATTTCCGGCAAAGGACTCGTCGGGTAGGGTGGGTACAAGAATGGTATACTGTTGACGTAACATAAGACATAAGCATACATACAATATAAATGCATACGCTGACAACCGCCCATGTACTTTCGGTTTGTATCGCTTGTTTAATTAAAAAAAATCCGGCGATAATTCCAAAAATAATTCCTAATCCGTGAGTCCAGGCGTTGAGAAGTTCTTCCTTCTGTGAATATTGTTTATCAGTCATTACTTGATTTAAATTTTATTTTCTCGATTCTTCCAAATTCAAATTTACAATATAAAATCAGACTATGGTATCTGTTTTGGTAGAATCTCTATATTTCGAAGGGTATCCATAATTTAATAATCTAATAATAAGTTTCAAAATAGATTTACATCTATAGATTGCTTAAGTGCTTATTTATCAATTGTTAGAAGTGCTTTGGTAATCAGCTATGCATTATTAATACATGTTTTTGACCTAATTTTTATAGGAGAGAAAGCCTCTAATTAAGTTCTTTGTGATTGTAAATACGGAGATAATATCTAATGCTATCAAATATTTACTGAAGCGATAAATTAGGTCTGAGACCTTTGTTAACAAGTACGTTTATTAGTTTAATACCAAAAATGAAAAATGAGTATGAGAAACCTTTTCTTAATACTACTCCTTTTTTCTTTCTGTAGTTTTATAAAAGCTCAGGATATAGACATAAAAGGAGTCGTAAAATCTACAACCGACAATGAGCCTCTGATAGGCGTCAGTGTAAAAGTGAAAAATGCAAGTATAGGTACTACTACCGATTTGGACGGTCAATTTACATTGAAAGCGAGCCCCGATGCTATTCTCGAATTTACTTATATCGGATTTAAAACCCAAAACATTCCGGTGAATGGCAAAAAAGAAATCAATGTCTCAATGGTAGACGACTCACAAATCCTGAATGAGGTAGTTGCAGTGGGATATCGTACCGAACGTAAGGCTGACCTTACAGGAGCCGTATCAGTCGTAAAAGTGAACGATATGATGTCTGAGCCGGAGAATAACCCCATCAGGGCATTACAAGGGAGAGTTGCAGGTATGGCAGTAACAGCCGATGGAAATCCAAGTGGATCGGCTACAGTACGTATTCGTGGTATTGGAACCTTGAATAATAATGACCCATTGTATATTATTGACGGGATCCCATCTCAGGCAGGCATGCACGAATTAAATTCCAATGATATCGAGAGTATACAGGTGCTTCGTGATGCTTCGGCAGCCAGTATCTACGGATCGAGAGCTGCTAACGGTGTAATTATTATAACAACGAAGAGAGGAAAAGCAGGGGTTCTTAAGATTGATTTCGATGCTTTTGTATCTGTGGCTAATTACAATACCAAAATAGATGTTCTTAATTCTCACGAATATGCACAAGCTATGTGGCAGGCTTCTGTTAATTCGGGAATTGATCCAAATAGCAATAATTTAGGCATTGTATATAAAGACGGTATAGGAGCTCAAGGAAATAGAGTATTGGAAGGTATTTATTTTCCTGAATACTTAGATAAAAACAGAACCTTAAGAACGTCCAATACCGATTGGTTCGATCAGATAACAAAAACAGGAGTAGCCCAGTCTTATAATCTCGCAGTTAGTAATGGTACCGAAAAAGGAAGCTATTTCTTTTCATTAGGGCACTTCGACAATGATGCATTGATAAAGTATACAGACTTTTCTCGATTCTCGGTGCGTATGAATAGCGATTACAAACTATATGGCGATATTCTTACTATTGGAGAAAACTTTACCTTGAACAGAACAACAGAAGTGGCACAACCAGATAAAATAATAGAATCGGCACTGATTGCTGTTCCTTTCATTCCTGTTCATACAGCCGATGGGGCAGGATGGGGAGGACCCATCACCGGATTGCCCGACCGACAAAATCCGGCTCGTTTGGTTCATGATAATAAAGATAACAGATACCGTTACTGGCGTATGTTCGGTAATGCTTATGTGAATTTGCAACCTATTAAGAAATTAAATATCCGTTCGAGCTTTGGGTTAGATTACGGGAACTTTTATAAAAGAAGCCTTACACACAGTTATAAGTCAGGATATCTCGAAAGCGACAGAACCGCTTCATTGATGGAGCAAGCACATTGGACTAAATGGACTTGGACTAATACAGCTACTTATGACTTCGAAGTCGGAAAGAACCGTTTCGAAACACTGGTTGGTATGGAGATGTTCAATCAGGAGGATATAAACTTTTCAGCTAAAAGAGAAGGTTTTGCCATTGAAACTCCTGATTATATGTGGCCCGATCTGGGTACAGGATTAAGTGAAGGTACAGGTATATCTACCGGATATTCACTGATGTCTTTCTTCGGCAAAGTAAACTATGCTTATGATGATAAATATCTGGCATCGGTTACAGTTCGTCGTGATGGTTCGTCGCGTTTTGGAAAGAATAACAGATGGGGAACATTCCCAGCATTCAATTTAGGATGGAGAATAAGTCAGGAAGCTTTTATGGCTTCAACCAGCGATTACTTATCTGATCTGAAATTGCGTTTCGGCTGGGGACAAAACGGTAATCAGGATATAAATAACACAGCGATATATGATATCTATGTAACCGATTATGGAAAAGGAAACCCTACATGGGATTCGGTTTGGGGAACAGCCTATGATCTGAATGGAAAAGGAGCAGGATTATTACCGTCAGGATTTAGACGTTCTCAATTATCAAATCCCGATTTGAAATGGGAAACTACCACTCAGACAAATATTGGTCTTGATTTCGGATTCTTTGGTCAGGCACTTTATGGGTCGGCTGAATACTATTGGAAAAGCACCAAAGACATTCTCTATTCTCCCGGCTATGCAGCTATAAAAGGAGAAGGGGCTAATAAATGGTACAATGGAGCCAGTATGGAAAACAAAGGTTTTGAGTTCACAGTTGGATATAGAGGTAAAATCGGTTCGACAGGTGTAACTTATGATGTGTCGGGAAATATATCAACCAATAAAAACCAAGTGACTTTTTTACCTGAGTCCGTTAAAAACTCGTACGGTGGTAATGGAAAATGGGATAATATTTTAGGTCGTCCGTTAGGTTCTTTCTATGGATATGTGGCTGATGGCATATTCAAAAGCCAAGACGAATTAGATGAACATGCTCAGCAAGACGGAAAAGGTTTAGGTCGTATCCGTTATCGTGATATAAACAACGATGGGGTTATAAATGATGACGATAGAACTTGGATAGGTGATCCGTTCCCCGATTTTGCGTACGGGTTGAACTTAAATTTGGAATATCAGAATTTCGACTTCATTATATTCCTTCAAGGAATACATAATGTGGATGTTATAAATACCGTGAAATATGCAACCGATTTCTGGAGCGTTTCCGATACACGATCCAATAAAGGTACACGCTTGTTGGATGCATGGGATCCTATAACCAATCCGAATTCAAATATCCCTCGTTTATCTTATACCGATACAAATAATGAGGCACGTATGTCTACTTACTTTGTAGAGAATGGTTCTTATCTGAAACTCAGAAACGTGCAAGTAGGATATACATTACCTAAGCATATTATTCAGAAAATAAGATTAAGCCGATTGCGTACGTATGTAAGTGCTCAAAATCTACTGACTATCAAAAGTAAAAGCTTTACAGGTGTAGATCCTGAAAATCCGGCATGGGGATATCCTATTCCGATGACATTTACTTTCGGGCTTAATGTTTCATTTTAATCCAACAGTACAACACAATGAAAAAGATAAAATATATAGCTGTACTCTTTGCAGCAATGGTTATGGCTTCGAGCTGTGATTTCTTGAATGACGATCCTCAGGGAATATTGAGCGATGAGCAGGTAAAAGGCCCCGATCAGGTGGAGGGATTGGTTACAGCAGCTTATTCTTCATTAGGAAACGATCACTATGATAAGCCATTCAGTTTGTGGCCTTATGGAAACGTTCGTTCGGATGATGCCTATAAAGGAGGAAATGACGAAAATGACATCAGTGCATTCCATTTCTATGAAATAGCCCAAAATATAAAAACAGACTTTGGTGAAGCCGATGGGCTTTGGTTTTATTCTTATAAAGCAATTTCGAGAACAAATACCGCTTTGAGTGTACTGAAAACAGTATCGACAAATGATGTTCCATTGAGGGATACCCGTATGGGTGAAATGTATTTTTTGAGAGGTCATTTTTACTTTATACTTAAAACAGTATTCGGACATATTCCTTTTGTGGATGAAGACCTGCCTATTGACGATTATGATAAAGTAGATAACAAACTATCTAATGACGAGCAATGGGCTTGGATTGTAAGCGACTTTCAGAAAGCGTATGATTTGCTTCCCGAAAAGCAAGATCAGATTGGACGTGCCAACAAAATAGCAGCAGCAGCTTATCTGGCGAAAGCAAATTTATATAGAGCTTACAGGCAGGATGACAGAAATAATGTAACTGAAATAAACCGTGCCGATTTAGAGGAAGTTCTTAAATACACAGCGAAAGTTCTTAATTCGGGATATGGTTTAGAATATGATTTTGCATATAACTTCTTACCCGGAGCATATCAAAATGGTAAAGAATCGTTATTTGCTGTACAGTATTCAATTGATGATGGAACTATGTTTGGTAGGTTAAACTGGGGCGATGTGCTATCCGTACCAATGGGTGTTGGTTGCTGTGATTTTCACAAACCCAGTCAAAACTTGGTGAATGCTTATAAAACAGATAAAACAGGATTACCGATGTTTGATTCGTTTGATAATACGAACTATGATTCAAATTCCAATACAGCAGACCCACGTTTATACCATACTGTCGCTATGCCCGGATTTCCCTATAAATACAACAAAGAATTAATTTATGAAGAAGGATGGAACCGTAATCCTACTGTATATGGATATTATGCGTCTTTGAAAGAAAACGTTGATCCTTCGTGTGATTGCTTTGTGAATGTTGCCCCATTCTACGGGAATTCTAAAAACAGAATCATCATCCGTTATGCAGATGCTATTTTAATGCGTGCCGAAGCTTTAATAGAATTAGGACGTCATAATGAAGCCTTACCGCTTATCAATCAAATAAGGGAAAGAGCACAACGCAGTACCGATATGATTGATTATGCTCCTAAATTGAGCGTATCACTTTATCAACCGGGAGTTAATTGTACATGGTCGAACGATTTTGCCCGTCAGGCTTTGCGTTGGGAGCGTCGCCTCGAATTTGCAATGGAAGGTAGCCGTTTCTTCGATTTGGTTCGTTGGGGTATTGCCGATCAGGTTATAAATTCCTACTTCAAAACAGAATCGTCAAGACGGCCATTTTTGAAAAGTGGAAACTTTACAAAAAGTAAGAATGAATACATTCCGATCCCTCAACAGCAAATCAACTTTGTAAACGGAATATACAAACAAAACTATGGCTGGTAAGGTCGCAGACCTTCTCTATTACTTTGGTTTGTAAAGTAACTAAAGGCTATTATAGCCATGAAAACTAAAAAATAAGGATACAATGAAAAAAAGAATAAATAAAATATTGCCTTTTATCTTTTTCTTGATTTGCTGTGTGGGAATTATCTCTTGCAGTGATGACGACCGTCAAAATCTCGATTTGTCGGGAGGAGTAAGAATAGAATCTTTCTCCATAAACGGGACAGACGGAACTATTAACGATGAGAATGGGACAGTACAGATACTATTGCCTTTGGGAACAGACCTGACAAAATTAACACCGCAAATTACATTATCGGATAGGGCAGTTATAAACCCTGCCGGCAATGAAGCGATGGATTTATCGAAAGCAACAAAATTTAGAGTAACAAACGGTAATCTGTATAAAGATTATATGGTGGTAGCTTCTCATATCAAAGGTGAAATACTAAGTTTCAGCATCGGAAAATACAAAGGAACGATTGATAATGACAAGAGAACCGTTCATGTAAGATATCCAAAGTCGGAAGACGTAACCAAGTTAACTCCCGAATTTGTAATTACCAGCGGAGCAACTGTAACACCTGCGCAGGGAACGGCAGTTGATTTTACAAATCCTGTAACCTACACTCTGTCTTATATGAATGAAACGTTCCCTTATGTAGTAACTGTAGAAAAAGTAGATATAAAACCGATTGCTTTCTTAGGAGTGGCAAACAATGCTTCTTCAATAGAAAACATGGACGAAAAAGCTGCTTACGATTGGTTTGCTGCCAATGTTCCCGATTTTGAATATGTCTCTTTTAATGATATTAAGAATGGCAAAGACTTAGCAAAATTTGCAGCGATATGGTGGCATTCCGATGGGAATACACAAGCCCTGCCAACAGCATCTTTGGAGCCGACTGTGGTTACAAGTCTCAAGACATATTACCAAAATGGTGGTTCTTTTTTCTTCTCTTCATGGGCTGTGCAGTATGTTTCGACATTGGGCATAGCTAAAGACGGAAAAGCTGTAAATAATATGTGGGGGGATGGTAATGATGCTTTTGTAGTAGGTGATGACTGGGGACTATGTTTTACCGGAAACGAATCGCACCCGATATTTGCCGGATTACAGAAACCTGTAGGAGTAAACAACAAGGTATATTTAGTAGGAAAAGGCGTAAAAGCCAAAGGACACAATGCTATCTGGAATTTCGAGTGGGGAGATTATGCGAACAATATTCCTTTGTGGACTACAAAGAATGGAGCAATCAATTTGGCCAGCTACCATTGGGACGACCAATTGAAAGGACGTTCTGTTATGTTTGAATATCCAAAAGTCAATACTTCGGGAATTACAATATGTATCGGAGTCGAATCGTATGATTGGTACAACGAAGACGGCTCTATAGTAAATCCTTATAAAGGAAATATCGAAACTCTGACATCTAATATATTCAACTATTTATTAAAGTAAATACTGTAAAGTAAATAAATAGGTCTGTGACCTTAACCATTCAAATTTTATAAAACCATGAAAATCAGAACTCATTTTTTTAGTATATCCTTATGTCTCATTGGTTTGACAGGATGTAATAATAATATGGATTATGTAAGTAACGACCCCAGATCGGCACAAGCCGGAGCTCCTACTTGCTACGATGTGAATGATTCGTATTCAACCTATTCGGCATTCTTTAAACCCGCAAAAGGGTGGGTGGGAGACCCTATGCCTTTTTATGAAAATGGAAAATTCCATATCTTCTATCTTCACGATGCAAGAGACGGTGCGCCTACTTTCCACCCTTGGTATAAAGCAACTACCGAGAATTTTTCGTCATTTACCGATAATGGAGAAATGATTCCTACGGAACAGTCGAGCAACAAGATCGTGCATTGGGAACCGGAAGTGTATTTAAACATAACGGAGTATATTATGCATTTTATACAGGGCATAATGGAGACCTTGATCCTCGTGAAAAAATTATGTTAGCTACATCTACCGATTTGAATACGTGGACTAAAGATCCGTCTTTCCTTCTAGCTGCATCAGATGGATATGATCGTAACGAATTCCGCGATCCATTAATTATAAAAGACCAAGTTTCGGGAACTTTCAGGATGCTGATTAGTACACGTGCCGATTATAAAGGTTCATGGCGGGCGGTTATTGCTCAATATACCTCGACCGATCTGAGAAACTGGCAATTGATAGAACCATTCTATGACGATCCGAACACTTTTATGCTTGAATGTCCCGATGTATTTACAATGGGTGACTATCAATACCTCATTTATTCGAATATTGATGATCGTAAAGTGCATTATCAATTCCGAAAAGGTACAACAGGAGTATGGACTATTCCTGCGAACAGTGCTTTGGATGGGATAGCATTTTATGCAGGTAAAACAGGTGCGGATGGAACAGACCGTTATATATCGGGATGGTGTCCCACAAGAGAAAATCATAGTGATTATACCAACTTCGATTGGGCTGGCTCGTTAATTACTCACAAGCTTATTCAATATGCGGATGGAACGATAACAGTAACATTCCCTCATGGTTTAAATGATAAATTAATTAATAGTCAGAACTTAAATAGGACCAGCTCCGTTAATACTCAAGTTGAATCTAATTCGTTTACATTGAAAGCTTCAGCCGAACAGGCTGTCTCGGTTTTTGACAGACAAGAGGGGACTTACAAGATATCTTCTAAAGTAAAGGCTACAACATCCAATAGCTTTGGATTCGAATTCGGGTCATGTGGCAATCGTAGAGAAGTTTATGCTGTTGTGTTTGATTTGGAGCAACATCAATTAAGATTAGAAAGACGGGTTTATGGCGAAGATCCTTTGCGTATTGATAATGTAAAACTAAATGTTCCCGATAATAAAGAATTTGATGTGACTATCATGGTCGAAAATTCGATTTGTGTAGTGTATGTCAATCATCAAACAGCATTTACAAACCGTATATATAAAATGAATAGGAACCCATGGGGTATATTCTCGGATAATGGAGAAGTAGCATTCTCGAATCTCAACTTATCAAAATAAGGCAGTAGAACACATACATAGAAATTATGAAAATATATTTTAAATCAATTTTTTGTTTAGGGCTTCTTTCTTTAATCGGTTGCTCAACAAAATCTGATATAGTAATTGAAGATTTTGAAAGCGATTCGTATGAGAACTGGACAGTTGAGGGTGAGGCCTTCGGTACGAGTCCCGCAGAAGGGAGCCTTCCCGGACAGCAGGAAGTAAAAGGATTCGAAGGGAAGCGTTTAGCAAACAGTTATCACGGTGGCGACGATTCGCGAGGTACTCTCATCTCACCTGAGTTTACTATCGAACGCGATTATATCAATTACCTGATAGGTGGTGGTATGCATGCCGATACGTATATCGAATTATTGGTCGAAGGTAAAAGTGTATACGTATCCAGATCCATCGTAGAGACCGAATCATTACTCTGGATGACATGGGATGTGAAAAACTATAAAGGGAAAAAAGCCGTTATAAAGATTGTTGATAATCAAAGAGGCGGTTGGGGACATATTCTTGTAGACCAGATAGAAATGAGTAATACTCCTAAAAGTAATATTATGGTAGATCATCGGTTATCATTCAAGATAGATAAAAAATATCTGCTTGTACCTATCGAAGACAAAGGGCCTGAGTCGCAAATTTATTTGGAGTCCAATGGTAAAATTGTAAGCCCTCTTTTGAGCATACGTGTGGCACAAACAAAGATCGACTATTGGATGCCTATAAATGTGGAGCAATATAAAGGACAAGATTTGACACTCTTGTTTGCTCACGTAAAGAGTAGCGATATAGGATATTCTCAGATAAAACAATCGGACTCTTTCGATTTCGACTATAATGAAAAGTATCGTCCTCTTTACCATTTTTCACCTCAATACGGTTGGACTAACGATCCTAACGGAATGGTGTATCACAATGGGGAATACCATCTGTTTTTTCAACACAATCCATACGGGTCGATGTGGGGAAATATGAACTGGGGACATACTGTGAGTAAAGATTTGAAGAAATGGGAATATCTGCCTGTGGCTATAGCTCCCGATTCATTGGGTACGATATTCTCGGGAAGTGCTGTGATTGATAAAAATAATACGGCAGGATTCGGCAAAAATGCGATGGTAGCTATTTATACATCGGCAGGACGTATTCAGACACAGAGTATTGCTTATAGTTTGGATAATGGGCGTACATTCACTAAATACGATAAAAATCCGGTATTGTCGGATCTTAATTTTGTTGATTTTCGTGATCCAAAAGTGTTTTGGCATCAAGGTACAAACCAATGGATAATGTCATTGGCAACTACACAGACCATTACTTTCTACGGGTCAAAAAATCTGAAAGAATGGAGTAAACTAAGTGAGTTTGGCGAAGGCATAGGCGATCATGGCGGAGTGTGGGAATGTCCCGATTTATTTCCGCTTACCTATAACGGACAAACCAAATGGGTATTATTTGTAAGTATTAATCCAGGAGGACCTAATGGCGGCAGTGCAACACAGTATTTTATCGGAGATTTTGATGGTAAAACCTTTAAGGCAGATAATTTACCTTATCCCCTTTGGCTGGATTACGGACGTGATAATTATGCCGGCGTTACCTGGTCAGATGCTCCCGACAACAGACGTGTATTTATAGGATGGATGAGTAACTGGGATTATACCAATCATGTGCCTACCGTAAACTTCCGTAATGCAATGACGGTTCCTCGTGAATTGACTCTTGCAAATAATGGAAAGCATCTTGTGGTAGCCAATGCTCCGGTAAAAGAAATTGCCGAATTGAGAAGAGCTACAGAAAAAGTATCAGATTTCACTGTGGATAAAACTTATACAATTGACCGATTATTGAAAGATAATCAGGGAGCTTATGAAATAGAAATGACGATTAAGCCAACTGCTAATTTCAATTTTAAACTGGTGAATAAAAAAGGCGAAAATCTTAAATTTACTTTCGATTTAGCACAAGGAAAACTGCTTGTAGACAGATCAAACAGTGGATTATCCGATTTTAGTGACAATTTTGCATCTGCTGAAATAAAAGCTCCTTTGGTGAAAAAAGATACGTATAAAATAAGACTGCTTATTGATAAGGCTTCGTCCGAATTGTTTATAAACGATGGTGAGCTGGTACAAACAAATACCATGTTCCCATCCGAGCCTTATAATTCGTTGGTTTTTGAATCAGAAGGAAATGTTACAGTAGAGAATATCAACATCTATGAATTAAAATAAGATGAAAGAAAAAAGTATATATATTAAGTTACTCCCCCTTATGCTGGCATTCTTTGCCATGGGATTTGTTGATCTGGTCGGAATTGCCACGAACTATGTTAAAGCAGATTTCTCGTTGTCAGAAACAGAGGCAAATATATTTCCGTCGATGGTATTCTTTTGGTTCCTGATATTTTCGGTTCCAACAGGAATGCTGATGAATAAAATCGGGAGACGCAAAACGGTTATAATCAGTTTAGCAGTAACATCGTTGGCTTTATTGCTGCCTTTTGTAAATTATTCTTATGCTTCTATGCTTGTTTCATTTTCGTTGTTAGGTATTGGAAATACATTGATGCAGGTTTCACTAAACCCCTTATTATCCAATATCGTGAGTGGTGATAAGTTGGCAAGTACACTTACTTTCGGCCAGTTTGTAAAGGCAATAGCTTCTTTTATGGCTCCTATTATTGCAGCATGGGCGGCAGCATCGTTAGGCGACTGGAAATTTTTATTCCCTATCTTTATGGTAATAGCTATATTAGCAACTTTACTGCTGAGTATGACATCCATCTCTGAAACCGATGAGGAAGGTGAAAGTTCTACATTTGCCCAATGTTTTGCTCTCTTGGGAAATAAGGTTATACTCCTATCTTTCATCGGGATTATGTGCCATGTGGGAATAGATGTCGGTACTAACGTTACAGCTCCCAAGATATTGATGGAACGTTTGGGGATGACTCTCGATGCAGCAGGTTATGCAACCAGTGTTTATTTTCTATTTCGTACGATTGGTTGTTTTACAGGAGCTTTTGTCTTAGCTCGCTTCTCAGCAAAAAAGTTCTTTATGATAAGTGTTGCTTTGATGGTGTTGGCAATAATCGGACTATTTATCTTTCATAACCTGACCATGATCTATATTTGTATAGCACTCATCGGTTTAGGAAACTCGAACATATTTCCGATAATTCTTTCTCAAGCTCTTTTGTATATGCCCGACAAGAAAAACGAAGTGTCGGGGCTTATGATTATGGGTCTTTTTGGTGGAACTGTTTTTCCTTTATTGATGGGATTAATGACAGATTTGCTATCTTCACAAACAGGAGCATTATTAATATTGGCTGTGGGGATATTCTATCTGGTTTTGATGTCATTCAAACTGAAAGAAAAACGTTGTAAATAATACTTTACGATATATAATAAATTAGAAATGAAAAATATAGTAGTAGGATTAGGAGAAATCCTTTGGGATGTATTTCCCGAGAGAAAAGTGTTAGGTGGTGCACCTGCAAATTTTGCTTACCATGCTTCGCAGTTTGGCTTTAACGGTTATGCTGTAAGTGCAATTGGTGATGATCTGTTAGGCAAAGAAATTCTAACCAGTCTCGAAGAAAAAGGCTTGAATTATCTATTAGAGAAAACCGATTATCCGACAGGAACCGTTCAGGTAACTTTAAATAAAGCAGGCGTTCCTCAATATGAAATTTGCGAGAATGTAGCCTGGGATAATATTCCCTTTACTGCACGCACCGAGAATCTGGCAAAAAATACTCAAACAGTATGTTTCGGTTCATTAGCTCAACGAAATAGTGTATCTCGTGAGACAATTCGCAAGTTTATAAATGCTATGCCCGAAGACAGCTTGAAAATATTCGATATTAATCTGCGTCTCAATTTTTATTCAAAAGAGATTATACATGAATCTCTGGAGATGTCGAATATGATGAAGATCAATGACGAAGAAGTTATCAAAGTAGCTAATCTCTATGGATGGAAAGGTGATGAGCAGGAAATCTGCAGCAGGCTTCTTGAAGATTATAAACTGGATATACTGGTGCTTACAAAAGGAACAGATGGTAGTTTTGTATTTACCCCCCGTCAGACTTCTTATCAGCCCACCCCTAAAGTGCATGTGGCTGATACGGTCGGAGCAGGCGATTCTTTTACAGCCGCCTTTGTAGCAGCTTATCTGCATGGCGAACGTATCGAAGATGCACATCAACTGGCTGTTGAGGTATCGGCTTATGTTTGCTTGCAACACGGTGCTATGCCTAAATTGGCGGACTCTTATTTGGAATTGTTCAGAAAATAACCTTTCTATATATTTTAAAGCACTATAGCCAATGTTGGGTTGTAGTGCTTTTTCTTACTTTTGTACTTCTATCTGAAATACCCCGACCATGAGAAACAACATAATTATCTTTTGTATTCTGCTTTCCATTTTGCAAACTGCATGCCGATTAGATAAAAAATCGGAATATGTGGTTGGAGTTTCTCAATGCAGCGATGACCTTTGGAGAGAAACAGTTAATGGAGAGATTCAGAGAGAAGCTTCTTTTTTTCAGAATATGCAAGTCAACATAAAAACCGTAAAAGACGATACCCGGCAACAGATAAAAGATATCGAATCTTTTATTGATGCAGGCGTAGATCTTCTTATTGTTTCACCTAACGAGTCTACAGCTATTACCCCCATTATACAGAAAGCTTACAGATCGGGCATTCCTGTCATTCTTTTAGACCGGAAAATAGATACTGATGATTATACTGCCTATGTGGGGGCCGATAATTATCAATTGGCCTATGAGTTAGGATTATATGTTTCTGATGTTCTCAAAGAAAAAGGAAATGTTGTTATAATGAGAGGTTGGAAAGGCTCTACCGCAGATGCCGAACGTTACAGGGGTTTTATGGATGCTATCGCGAAATATCCCAACATACAGGTTATTGCCGAAAAACGAGGCGATTTTCTGAAAAATGTGGCAGAACAACAGATGGAAGAGGTTTTTAAGAATCATGAATCTATCGATCTGGTTTTTGCCATGAACGATCCTATGGCATTAGGAGTACATAATGCAGCCATGAAATATAGTGGAAAATCTCCCTTTATTGTTGGCGTAGATGCTCTTCCGGGAGAGGGTGGAGGTATCGAAAATATTCAGAAGGGATTGATCGATGCTTCATTTATCTATCCTACAGGGGGAGATAAGGTCATTGATATTGCCAGCCGTATTTTAAACAAAGAGTCTTTCGATAAAGAGAATATTTTATACACGGCAGTTGTAGATAAGAGCAATGTGCGTGTATTGCAATTACAAACCAATCAGATATTCGAGCATCAACATAAGTTTGATAAAATGAATACGCTGTTAGATAAAAGCCTGTTGCAATATTCCAATCAGCGGACTCTTTTTTATATTTCGTTGATTGCTTTATGTCTGATAAGCTTATTACTATTTCTAGCTTATAAGGCTTATAAAGCCAAAAGCCTAGCCAATAGACAATTGGAACGACAAAATGAAGAAATAAAACGTCAGGCGGAAATTCTTACCGAACAAAAAGAACAACTGATCTCCTTATCCAAACAATTGGAAGAAGCTACTCACGCCAAATTAGTATTCTTTACCAATATTTCGCATGAATTCAAAACACCTTTGTCTCTAATTCTGGGTCCTGTAGAAGCTTTGCTTGCTGAGGATAAATTGACCGCAGAACAAAGAGAGTTGCTAACATTAGTCAAACGTAACAGTAATCGTCTATTACATCTTATTTCTGAAATAATAGAATTCAGAAGTTATGAAAATGGGAAGATGAAAACCCACTTTTCCAACAACGATTTAAAGACTTTTCTGGAAGATCTTACCCCTTTGTTTTATGATTCCATAAAGAGAAAGCAAATTACCTTATCTGTCGAGACAGAAAGTTTGGAATTTCAGATGTGGTTTGATAAAGAAAAGGTCGAGAAAATTTATTTCAATCTCTTATCAAATGCACTAAAGCATGTGAATAAGGAAGGTATAATAAATATAAATTTAAGGAAAGAGGTTATTGAAGATACTGAATATGCAAAACTATCGGTTTTTAATAGCGGCTCGTTTATTCCCCAAGACGAACGACAGAATATATTCGATCGTTTCTATAAAATAGATTCTCGTGACGGTAGTACAGGAATCGGGCTTGCTCTGACTAGTACTCTGGTCGATATTCATCGGGGTAAAATATACGTTGAAAGCAAGGAGGGGGAAGGCACAACGTTTTATGTCTTGCTGCCATTCAATCAGGAAGATAACGGCTCGGATAAATCAACTGCCTATGAAAAAGGCTATACTCAAGCCCGATTAGAATTAGACTCCGTAGTTATAGAGGACGAAATTTTGCCTGAAAGTAATTTGCAAGGAGATAAGCCGCTTGTACTTATTATCGAAGATAATGCCGATATGCGAAGCTTTATGTATCATATTCTCAATCACGAGTATACTGTAATAGAAGCTGAGGATGGCGAAGACGGACTTAAAAAGGCAAAGAAATATATTCCCGATCTGATAATCAGTGATGTTATGATGCCCCAAAAGGATGGATTTGAAGTATGTCATTACTTAAAAGAAAATATTTCAACCAGCCATATACCGGTAATCTTACTGACAGCTTGCTCGCTCGATGAGCAGAAAGTAATAGGTTTCGAAAGTGGTGCCGATGCTTATATACCGAAGCCTTTCAATGCTAATTTGCTAAATATAAGGGTTAGAAAACTAATTGAAAACAGGCAAAAGATAAAAGAAGCTTTTGGGCACAGCTTAGTCAATGACACGAAGAAAACGACTTTGGCTGAAAGTGAACAGAGTTTTATAGATAGCTTTAGAAGTTATGTAGAATCTCATATTTCCGATTCGGAGTTGAATCTCGATGATGTAGCGAAAAGTATCGGATTATCTAAATCTCAATTATATCGAAAAATAAAGTCGCTTACCAATTATTCCCCTAATGAATTAATAAGGATTATTCGTCTGAAATATGCTAAGCATTTATTGAATACTAAGAGTAAAACAATTTCGGAGGTTGCCTACGAAGCTGGGTTCTCGTCACCTTCATATTTTACAAAATGCTTTAAGGAGTTTTATGATGAAAGCCCAACCGCTTACTTGGATAAAATAAATAAGTAATGGGGAAAACACAGTTTATATATAACTGAAGTTTTTGATATTAAATGATATGAAGTCTAAATTCTATTTCTTTTAATAGTCAAATTACTCTTCTTTCTTTTATTTTTAATAGTTTTGCTGTTCATTATTTATAATTGAACAATTGGGAAAGAAACGAGGAAAAAAGATTATGTGGGTAACCCTTTCTATTATAGGTGTTTTAGTAATTATCGTATTTATATTTTTACAACAAGCCAAATTTGGTAAAACTCCATCGGGCGATCGATTGATAAGAGTCCAAAATTCATCTCATTACAAAGACGGGAAATTTCAGAATCAGAGCCTTACTCCCCAGTTAACAGGCGAAAAGGGATATGTTGGAGTAATGTATGATTTTCTATTCGGAGACCATAAGCGAGTTAAACCCGTAGATGAAATACCTTCTATGAAGACCGATTTATTAACTCTCGATAAGAGTGAAGATATCTTGGTTTGGTTCGGACATTCTTCTTATTTTATTCAGATAGATGGTAAACGTATTTTGGTTGACCCTGTTTTTAGTGGTTCAGCTTCGCCCGTTTCATTCACCACCAAAGCATTTAAAGGGACAGACCGTTATACTGTGGACGATCTTCCGAATATCGACTATTTGTTTATTTCTCATGATCATTGGGATCATCTCGATTATGAAACAATAATAAAATTAAAACCTAAGGTCGGAAAAATTATTTGTAGTTTAGGGGTCGGAGAGCATTTCGAATATTGGGATTTTGATATGAGCAAAATAGTTGAAATGGATTGGGATGAGGATGTACCTTTAGATTCAGGATTTGTCGCTTACTGCTTGCCGGCACGTCATTTTTCAGGAAGAGGGTTATCCCCTAAACAATCGTTGTGGTCATCTTTTCTTTTGCAAACGCCAACATTTAAAATATATCTTGGGGGTGATAGTGGTTATGACTCTCACTTTGCAACAATAGGCAAACGCTTTGAAGGTATCGACTTGGCTATTCTCGAAAATGGTCAGTATGGAGAAGGCTGGAAATACATTCATATGATGCCCGAACAGGTCTTGAAAGCATCTAAAGATTTAAATGCAAAACGATTGTTGCCTGTACATTCATCTAAATTTGCTTTGTCAACTCATCCATGGGATGAGCCACTGAAAAGAATAACCGAAGCAAATAAAGACAATCAACAAGACATGATTACCCCTATGATTGGTGAAGCCGTACATCTGAAAGATTCTACCCAGACATTTCGCCAATGGTGGGTAGGTATTGATTAAGAATGTACAATCTTCAGAATATTTTTAGATAATGATGAATACCTTCCATAATAGCTATTATTGTTATCGAAGCTACTATTAGCGTTAATACAATGCTTATTACAGCCTTGAGAATTGCTTTCAACCAAGATGTGGTTTTAAATAATGTTACCAGAACATATACATTATACAGGTAAAGACTAGCCAAAGTGATTAGATAGACATCTTTTGAATGAGTATAATAAAATAAGGGGTAAAATAATATCAAAATAATCACCTTTATACCATCTATATAAGAGTATATGACTAAATGCTCAATATAGTTATAGTTACTTTTTCGATATAATATATAAGAAGATAAGGCGTAAAAAGGTATTATTAGAAGCTGTACTATCGAATAGTGAGAGTAATACCAATTGTATATAAAATTATTATCAAAAAACGGATTATCTTTTTGATTCATTTCGGAATCAGGATATACATTGAAGAAATGAAGTATCAAACTGTAAACTGATCCCCATATAAGAAGAAAACCAAATGGTTTGAAATACTGTACCCTTTTGCCGCTTAAGTATGATTTTATAGTATATCCCGGTCTTATAAGTAGTTCTTTTATAGTGAAAATCATCCCTTTATTTATATGTAAAAAGCTGAATTGAAGCTCTTCAACAAGATGTGAAAAATTTATTCGGGAAACTTTAATCGATTGGCCGCATTTATTACAAAAATCACCTTTAACAGTATTATTACAATTTGCACAGCGATGGGATGTTTTATTCATAATTTGAAACTATATAAACTATTAACATTGATTTAATTAAATAAGTTTATATACCCATTATTTTTCATGTAATTAAAATGTAGATACCTTTACTCTCTGCTTATAGAGAAGTCCTCATCGGCAAATAATGCAGCTATGCCGGTTAATTGTTTCAGTCGAAGTATTTCATCCATGTCCATTCCTATGTTTTTGGCTATCCATTTAGGCGATTTGCCAATCAGGGTCAATTCGCGGACTATACTCGATAGCAAGTCAATATTATGTGCTCCCCGGGCTCTGTTGTGACGTATTGTGCATGCCATTCTATCACTTAAACTCCGCTGCTCTTCACGTATAAAGGTTACCGGTAATCTTCCATATGTACTTGTTGATATTTTTGTCGATTTTATTTCTGATTGTCTTCGATGGAATCCATCCACAATACGTAATAATTCATTTTCCGGACTAGTAACAATTGGCATGGTATAGCCATCTTCTTCTATAGATGTAATTAATAATCTCATTTCAGGAGGAGCCACACTATTGGGGTTATAGCTGTTGGCTTCTATATTTTCAGATTTTTCCCAGGCTACAAAATCAGCAGGATGATGCTTTAAAGGGCTTACTTTGTGTAGCATGGCACGGATGTAATTTAATGTGTCTATTTTTTTGTCTACATCCTGAGTATTTTCTATGTATTGACATAATTGATCTACCGTTTCCCTTATATTGTCTTTCATAACATTTCATTGTATTTACGAATAAGTTCTTGCTGTCTTAGTATTTGCTTTTTTGTAAGAGCAAAAGATAACGAATGACATGTTATATCATTTTTTATAATTGCCATACACATACGTTTCCACGACAAAAAATCGGTTTTATTGTCAAGACCCGGTAAGACATCGGGTATACTTCTGAATTTAATGACGTATTTATCTTTGGTTCCTCTGTTACTAAAGGTATGTGTATTTATAATGATATTTTCATCTAACTGAAGAATATCCTCGTCGGCAACGGGCGATCCCACTTTATTCCAGTATCGAATAAACTTCCTGAATTTTCGTACATATATATTTCGTGTTTCTTTAGGTAAAGTGCTCAGCAAAAACTTACAATAGCTTCTCCATGTATGTCCTTCAGGTAGTTCGATACGTCTGGCTCCCGAAGCTTTGGTTCCGCAATAGATGTTTCCGAAGTTAGCTCCGCTAACACGATCTACCACCTTAACCCATGTTTCTGGTTCCAGTACTTTGAAGAGACTTAGTCCGGCTTTCTGTTCATCACCATAAGGTTCACATATCCGCATTTTTGAGAGAGGAACACCTGCTTTGTAGAATAAGTTATATATATGATTGTAGGGTTTATGAAACTTTCCATTATAAACCCATATATCCTCCACATTCCAATCGTATATAGGATAGAAGTTGTATGTTAAGTCAGTAATACGGGTTGAATATCTTTTATCGTGATATGATGACTTATCCTTTCTGTTTATTGCATGATACCGGTTGAGGCTTTCGTCTGAACGGATACCTACCAGACAAGCTACTTTTGTTGACGAATAACGATTTGCCAGCCAATCGCCAAATAAAGAAATAAAGCCTTCGAAGGTCATATCCTTTTTGTAGAAATCAAAAGGATTATTGTTTTCGTTGATTATAAATTCGTGAGATGGCATGGGACGTACCCATTTTTCCTGCTTATTCCGATCCCAAAATATCCAGTAAGGCTCATACATCGAAACAGCATTTGTTGTGATCATAGGTAAGCATATCCAATAGGGGTTTATGAGATCAAGGTTCTCTAGAAACATTTTTTCGATGAACTCGACTGTCTTGGAGTATGAAGCTTCGACATCAATATATAAAACAGATATTTTTCGCTTTATATGATGAAGCCTCATGTAATCGAGAACCAAATTCAGCATTACTCCGCTATCCTTTCCTCCCGAAAATGAAACATAAATGTTATCAAAGTTGGAAAAGATATATTCGATACGCTCAATAGCCATCTCGTAAACATTTCTGCTTTTTTGAATATTCATATCTTTTTGCTCATCTTAAAATAATTGATTCCCGGTTTTACTATAGAAAAGCCTAGTTTCTGAAGGGTAGGGAGGTCATGCGAATTTGCTGTAAAGTAAACAACCGTATCTTTTTCAAGATCGGCCATGGCTCTGGTAATTAGCAACTCTAATAAGTCATAATCCTGCCATGTAAAATCATTACATAACTTATTGTTAACAATCGAAATAAAGCCTGTTACCATATTTTTTCCTGTGATTGAAATATACCAAACATGATCTTCTGTGTTTTTAAAAGGGTACCCACCATTGATACGTATAACATCAGGATTCATAACAAAAGGTCCTATCAGGCTATAAAGACTATGATCTGTACCCCATACCTTTTCTATTCTCATCGTCTTGTTATTTGTCTCTTTTATAGGCATGCTACGAAGTCTTTAAGTTTAGTTCTATTTACGAGTAGTTCTTGTAGCTGATCCGCTAATTTCTCTTTACGTTTTAAATTTTCCATAATTTTTCGATCTATACCTGAATTTGTCATAAAGCGCTTTACCGATATAGAACCTTTTAAATGGCTGTTTCGAATATATGTTAAGCACCTTTTGTATTCGATATATTTAAAAGAAGGGCTGAAGAATACAATATCATAATATCCTTTCAGGTCATTTAATTTACTGTCTTGCATAGCTAGTGTAGAAATTAGATATCGTTTTTTTTTGTCGTCAAACATAAGCTTTTCATCTTTTCTCCATTTGCTGTTTTTACCACAGAAAACAGCACAATTTACTTTTCCCAGAAAGTTTATCAGCAGATCAACCTCAAATAGATATTTGCAAAGAATTATACATTGATATTCACCGGTGTGTTCTCTGAGTAATGTAAGCTTATTAATTTTATCGAATTTATTGATTGGAACATATCCGCAAACTATTTTCTGCATTTCTATCAATATTCTGTATACATCATGTAGTTGAACCTTATTTTGATCGATAAGTGTTAGCAGTTCGTTTTTTTTTCTCTTATAATAATACTTTTGTTTATCTGTAAGATCACATATATAGGTTTTGACTGAAATTGATCGTTTGGCTGTTTTTTTCTCTTCCAATGCATATGTATATGGTTCGGTCATATTTACTAGGTAAGATAGATTTTTATAACCAAGTATTTCTGAGCCATCAAAACCTCCGTAAATGATATGCATCTTCGAAAAATCTTCCCAATGATAGTAGCCTAGAATTAAATCACTTAGAATTTTATAGGGCATATAGATGTCATGTATGTTGTTAACAATCAGGGAGTTTGTCATTATTAGTTTGTAATTACACAAGCGGGCAATTTTATACATGCGTTGCGAACGTATTGTTTCGGGAGACTTAAACATGTGGCAATCGTCAATAATCAGCATTGTTGCTCCATCAGTGTATTCTAATAAATTTAAATATACCTGAGTATTGTAGCTGAGGCTTTCGATACTTGTAAAAAGAACAGGCATTGTTAAATTGGGCCATATCATAAATAGCTGTTGTTTAAAGCTCTCTATAAAGGCATGTGATATAAATACATGCAGTTTATTTATATATCTGGCATTGTATCTACTCTGTGCAAGTCTTATCGAGATATTCCAGCGATCGGTTTGAGATTCGGATACTAAAGCAGATACTTTCATCTTTGATAAAAAATTGAGAGCTCCATTATAATAAGGTATTATTTCTTGTGTTAAGATATTGAGATTATCTTTTAATCTAATGTGTAAAGGTCTGTTTTTGTGGCTAAGTTCGCAATTATATATAATCTCATAAAATTGTTTATGTATAATTTTCTCTAAACGTTCAGATTCCAGTTTGCACCATTGTTCATTATAATCATCGGAGGATACGTCAACAAACAGCTTTAACTTGTCGTTAACTATCTCAAAATAAACTTTTATTTTAACATAGAAAGGCCTATAATCTATCGAGTAAGGAATATACACTCTTTCTCTATAAGATGATGAGTAAAGTTTGGCTCCTTTTATTCGATTAAGTAGTTCGAGTAATGTTGTATTCATAGAATATATATATATTTTACTTAATATTATTCCACGATAAAGGTTAATAGAGTATGTGAAAAAATAAAATAAATCTAATCTTTTATTCCAATTTAAAAGTACAAAACTAAAAGATACAGATATGCTAATATAGTCTATTATTGCTTTGATATTTGTTAAAAAATGTTGGGCTTTATTTGGCTGTATAGGTTATAAAAAATGTAGTATTCTTTGATAATTTTACTATGAATAACATAGCTACCAATGTTTTATAGTTAAAAACAAATCGGAGATTATGTAACGATCTATAGGTGTGCGGCAATATCCTATAAAAAACAGGGCTCAATTTTATTGAGCCCTGTTTTTTATAGCACAGATTTATTGCTTTTGTTATTCTTATAAATACTAAATGGATAGGATTATAATTAATATATACTATTTTCTTTGATCTTGTTTCAGTTCATCCCTGAATAGTTTAAGCAATTTTGTTTTAGTTTCCCAGTGGAATGGAGCTATTCCTTCATTCTTATCAGTCCACGATTTTTTCTTAAAAGTATATATTACAAACGGAGTTATCACAAATAGCATACAGGTGATAATAATAATGGCATACCAACCAACAATGCTGCCAATATTGATTTGTGCAGGAGGAATAAAACAGATTATAAAAGCAAGAGTTGAACCTATGAAGCCTAAGCCTCCCACTATCCAAATAAGTAAATTACCTTTTTTTCCGATACGAAACGGACGATTGGCATCTTTCATCGTGTAACGTAATATTATGGCAGCAGCAAACATAAACATATACATTATCTGATATAGTATAATGGCTATCTGTGTAAATATCTGGTAAATAGTATCAATAGATGGTGATATGATGAAGAAAAGGCTTAAAACACTTACAATAATAGCTTGAACAATAAGTATATTTTTTTGTATCCCATTACTATTCGTTCTTTGAAAAAAATGGGGAAGGTATCCGGCTTTTCCTACGATATAAAGTCCTCTTGACGGTCCCGATACCCAAACTAATACAGCTGCAAATACACCTATTGCAAGTGCCCCGGCAATAATAGGAGACATCCACGATGCTTTAATATACGCAAAATAGTTGTCAAAGCCAACCAAAAGGCTTTGAGTAAGGCTTATATCTTTCTGTGGAATAATAATACCCAAGGCAAAAGTTCCAAGTATAAATACAACTACAGTGATAAGCGCACTGATAAAAATTGCTTTAGGGTAATTTTTTGCCGGATTACTCATCTCTGTAATATGTATACTGTTCATTTCCATTCCGGCATAGAATGAGAATATTCCTACAGCCAAAACAAAGTTATTGAAGTTAGACAAGTCAGGAATAAAATTTGTATGGAAATCCATTTGTGATTGCCCGCCACTGGTAAGATACATTACCGCTAAAACAACAAGAAGCACAGAGGGAACAACTGTTCCGATAAGCCCTCCTATTTTGGATATACGGCTTGTCCAACCCATACCTTTCATTGCGATAAAAGTTGCAATCCAGAACATGACAACAACAATAAGGAATGTATAATACTTATTGTCTGACAGCACAGCATCGAATCCACTATTATGCCCAATAAAAGCTATTGCAACAGCTCCAAATATCAATGTTGTGAGATACCAAAATATACTTTGGGTCCATTGAAGCCATATGGCCATAAGTCCGAAATGTTTACCGAATGCTTCACCAACCCAGCGGAATACTCCTCCCGGCTTATCTTGAAACATTGCTGCTAATTCGGCAGCTATTAACGACGTTGGAATAAGAAAAACAAGAGCCGCCAGTAAATAATAAAATGCAGAGCTTAATCCATAAACAGCTTCTTCAGGAAGTCCTTTAAGGGAGACTACTGCAGTAATATTCATAATGACAAGTGTAAAAACTCCCAACTTTACAGCTTGGTTTGTATTAGTAGCCATATAAGATATTAGTTTAAATTTGTAATATTTTAATTAACAAAGTAACTCGAAAATAGTTTATAGATTAGGTGGGTATTAATTTATCAAAGAAAATTCATTATACTTTCTGGTATATAATCATATAAGAAGTAGAGAATTTTCCAGAATATCAGGATCTGTTTATTGTGTTCTCTTTTAAAGTGTTGTATCTTTACATATGAACCCTAATAAAAAATAAGCCTATGTTTACTTTTTTAGAAATTTATCCGTGGCTACTTCCTGTAGTTATTTTCTTTGGACGTATATGTGATGTTACTCTTGGAACCTTGAGAATTATATTTGTCTCGAAAGGAGAACGATATAAGGCTCCGATTGTAGGATTCTTTGAGGTCTTTATATGGGTCGTTATAATCTCGCAGATTTTCTCCAATGCGAATGATATTATAGCTTATATCTCATATGCTGCTGGATATGCTGCAGGGAATTATGTTGGTATACTCGTAGAGAATAAGATTGCTTTTGGTTATCAGCTTATACGAGTGTATACCCAAAAAGATGCACGTGAACTTATTAAAGTTTTAAATAAAAGTAATATAGGAGCAACTTTTGTGGTTGGAGAAGGGGCTATGTCTAAAGTGAATATTGTTGAGACTGTTATAGACCGAAAAGCCTTAAATCAAACTTTAGAGGCTATTACTAAATTTGATAGTGATGTGTTTTATTTGGTTGAAGATATAAGGTATAAGAAAAAGGGAATATTTACATCAGAAAATAAAAATAGCAAACAAAACTTATTGAAAGAGTTTAAGAAATAATGGCACTTACTTTCATTTTTTTTTGAGTAGAGTCTTTAGTTGCTATTTTCAATATGTCATTTGAAAGAGATGCTTATATATATGATGTTTTCTATAATCCCTATGCTTTTATTCCAGACTGTCTGATTATGGAATGTTCCGTTCTCTTTAAAGGCTGAATAGTTTGTATTTCATAAACCTTTTTATTTGTTTTACTGTTATTAGTTTAAATGTATTAGCATTATGAAAAGTAAATTATTGATTACGATTATTTCCTTGATTCTTTCGGGGCTATTTAGTTCTTGCGTTTCCGTTAAATCAAATAAGAATGGCATTCCTCCGGGGCAAGCTAAGAAAATAGCAGGAAGTAAATCTGCGGCACCATATGCTCCGGGACATAATAAATAATAAGTAATAGATTAAAATGATTTTGTTATGGCAAATAAAGAATTCAAATATAATTGGGGGGCTATAATTCTTGTTATAGTAATGATAATAGCTTTGGTGACCTTCGTTGTTTTGTAGAATGAAGTAAGCTTATCGTTGACATATCATATGACATATCATAAATAGGATTAGCGAGAGTCCGATTTGAACTGGAGAATGACATCCGAAAATCAAATGTTTGAATACCAATTATTACTTCAGATAGAAATAGCTTTTAAAACCAATATTTACTAAATGGCTTACTGTCTAGCAGAAAACAATTTCTTTGGTTGTTGTTGAAAGTTGCTATCTTGGACAGATATCATAATTTGGTTGTTTTATAATTGTAACTTAGCCAAGCTACTTATCAGATTTGAGAATACGGATATTCATTTTAATATAAGTCGAATAGTCAATCAAATAAAGTGGAGATATAAAAAAGCGAGTCAATACATATTGTACTGACTCGCTAAATTTTTGTCGGGATACCAGGATTCGAACCTGGGACCCCCTGCTCCCAAAGCGTCTTCTTTGTATTTGTTATAGGTTTGATTATTAGTGTTTTATATGCGAATCGATAAGGTGAATATAAACTATTTATAAGACACGTTTTTGTTTTGAGCTTGTCTTTTTATTATAATTTTCATATTTCAGCAATGCAACTTCTTGCTCTAAAGCCGAAATCGTATTAGTTGCTTTTTGTAGCTGTTCTCGAAGAGATGCTATTATTTTATCTTTTTCATCCATTTCTTGTTCTATTTACCATCCTCTATCAGTTAATACTTTGATAACTTTCCAAACACTCACAATAAAACTTTTAGGTAGCTCTTCCGGAGGAACTGATTTATTGTGAGATATGCAGAGCACGTAGTCTTTAGGGTTATCTTCGTATTTAGTTACCTCTTTAATTATTCTTCGCCCATCTTTTAGCTGAATTACAAATAAGTTTCCGTATCCAAAATACTCTCTCCAATTAGAAACCTCTCTTATTTGAACGACACATCCCGGAGGACAAGTGGGTATCATGCTATCACTTGTTATTCGAATGCAGACATCATCCGCTGTTGCATCAACAAAGGGGATATACTTAATAATATATTCAGGATCGGCTACGCTGATATCATTCATCCTATGCATTCCACCAACAGCATCAGAGTTTATCATTGGTACAAGTCGATAAGTTCCATCATTAGGAATATGCTGTTCTACATTGTTTGAATCCATATATCCACCTATCAATTCTGATAGATTTAGTTGGGTTGCTTTCGAAATTGTATTCAGCTCTTCTATACTGCGTTTAGATAAGTCATCATATCTTTTAAGATTATTAGGTAATATACCTAATGCTTCAGCTACAATGCTTTGAGCTATTCCTTTTTCTTTTAATATTTCTCTAAGAGTTGGCATATATCAAATTAGCATTATTTAATAATATTAATATCAAATAGGATACAAATATATCAATATTGATATTTATATTTGCAATACAATTCTTTCAATCTATAATTCATGATTGCAAAGTAAAGTGATAAAGATAATAAATAAAATACCCAAAAATGGTTAGATCATGGAAAAAAAAGACAGACTTCAAATTCTTAAAGAAAGAGTATTAAAAGAAGAACTTAGTGGTGATAGAAGCCGTGTTGCCGAGATTGTTGGAGTTAAGCCACAGTCTATAACCAGACTTTTTGAAAAGAAATCTTATGCTGAATTGACAACTATTAATCAACGCAATATTGTCAATGAGTTTTTAAAACTACTCAATGCACGCAAAGAAGAAGAAGCAAAACTCGACGCAGAATTAATTCGATAAGCCATGTTTTCAGAATTGACTTATACGCAAATAGAGATTCTAAAATTAAAAGCAATTGGACTTTCTGATAGTGAGACTGCTGACAAAATGGAAATATCCGAAGAGACGGCTAAGACACATATTAAGAATATAAAACAACGAATAGGACTTCAAAAGGCAACAGAACTTGTAGCTTATTATTGGTGTCAGATATTTGGTACAACATTAGAAGAACAGCGTAAAAGCATCTTACTGTCATCATTATCTATAATATTCCTATTTACTCTTCCAATCGACAATGAAGATAAAAGACGCCACCGAATTAGATTTCGAAAAAGCGAGATTGAAGTGGTCTCTGATTGTATAACTCTATAAAATAGTTAATTAAATAATTTTTCAACAAGCAAGGCAACCAAAACAAAGCGTTGTGAGGTGTTTACAAAATATAAAAATCGACTCGCTAAAACCGGAAATACCAATATCGTAAACAAGCCGCTTAAATATAATGGAAGAAATATTACTTGAAACAATTGTAGCAAAGTGTATAAAGGTTGGTTCTATAACCACCTTATCTGAGCTTGGTTTACTTCCTGAAATGATAAGTAAACAAGCTGCTGAAAATAAATATAATAAACGTCTTATAACGGAGTGGAGGAGCAAGGGTTGGATAACTGGCTATCCTTCTGGAAACTCTAAACGTGGAGGAGTTTATTTTAAACGATCTGAGCTAGAAATAGCTAGTCTAATGATGGATGCCAGAAATATTCTACCAGAAAATAAAATTCGAAAAGCAATAATGAAATGAAACCAAGCAAAGAGGAAAATGAATTAAGCGTATCCGTAATATTCTATACATGGCTTCTGGGGGTAATAATCGGAGCAGGTATATCATACATATTTTACACATTATGAAAAAGAATATTAATCCATTTAAAGAAGTATTTCAAATCGGAGCAGTACTATTTGGTGCATGGTTGCTATTTGTCATATTCTCAGCTCTTGCACAATGGAGTTATGACAGAAGCAACAAACCTCAAGATGCAGTACAGGATCAAAAAGAACTCAATGAAATGCGAGTTTACCACTCTCCCAAAGGCTTAGTTGAAGTAGATGACGGACTAGTAATTATTAGACTCAATTAATCAAGCTTCAATCAAATATTTACAACAAATAAAATAAAATCATGAAACTTATTATCAAAGCGTTAAGCCTTTTGAATTTCAAAGGGCTGAGAGATTACACTCTTATTCCGAATGAAACAATCACCAATGTACATGCTACAAACGGTGCCGGAAAGTCAACAATCTGCGATGCATGGTCCTGGTTATGGACAGGCAAAGATGCGAAAGGACGTGCAGATTACGAGATCAAGACTCTTGATGAAAATAACGAAGCTTTCCACCATCTGGAGCATACCGTTAAGGTCAATATGGATATCGATTATTCAAAATATGACGTATCACGGACCTACAAGGAGAAATGGGTAAAACCTACCGGAGAAGAAGATCGCAAGCTCGATACCCATACAACCACATTCGAATGGGATTCGATTCCTCTTACTTTGAAAAAAGACTTCGATTTGAGAGCAAGTCAACTATTCGGTAGTGCTGAACAGTTTCACCTGTTATCAAATCCTCGCTTCTTCTTAAATATGGAGTGGCAGAAACGCCGTAAGCTTTTGATGGAATTGGCCGGAGTAACCGATGATGTTATCCTCAATAAGCTATCTGCAACCAGCACCGATTTTGCCAAACTGATTGAAGAGTTGGGCAAGAACAATCTCGATGATTTCCGCAAGAAGTTAAACGCTGAAAAGAAAACACTCAAATCTAAGATTGACGAAATACCGGTTAAGATCCGCGAGGCTACTCTTGCTATTCCTGTTGAGCCTAATTACACAGAAATAGAGAAATCTATCAAGGCTAAAGAATTGGATGTTATTGATATCGACACTCAAATTTCTGATATATCAAAGTCCTATGAATTTCAAGCCGAAGAAATTAAGAGACAACAATCTGTGATTCTTGAAAAAGAACGTCGTATCGCAGCTATAACCAACGAGGTTGAGATCGATGTCGATAAGCATAATGCAGAAGAAGATAAAACGCTCATAAAGCTCAACAGTGATCTTGTGCTGCTGGATCTATCTATCCGAACTCTTAATTCCGATCAGGTATCCATTATTACAAAGATTCATAATAAAGAATCTGAAATCGAGAGTCAGAAAGAACTCCTTGATACTCTTCGCTCTGCTTATAGTGAACTGAATGCAATCGAAATGCACGAAGATGATAAGCATTGCCCTAGCTGTGGATCTGAGTTATCTGGAGAAAAGCTTGAAAATGCAGTCGAGAAATTCAATGCAGATAAAGCCCGGAAACTTCAATCGAATATTGAAAAAGGTAAAAGAGAAAAAGAAGTGCTTGATTCTCTGCTTGCTCAGTTGGAAGAACTGAAAAATCAGAAAGAATTAACCATATCTCAACTATCTGAAAAGCAAGGTGCAAAAATTGCACTTCAGGAAGAGATAAAAAAGGAGAATGATCGTCCAAAACAAAAGTATGTTGCATCAGAGTTGGTCAAAAAACATGCAGAATATCAACGTTTAGTCGGTGAAATTGAAGTACTGAAAAAACAAAAAACAGAAATCACACAACCCGATACAACGGAACTTCGCCAAAAGAAAGCTCTTATTAGTCGCGATATTAATGAGCTAAGAGAGCAATTATTTATCAAAACTACTGCCGAAACTCAACGTAAGCGAATCCAAGACCTAGAAGCAGAACTCAAAACTCTCTCTCAAGAGTTGGCTACACTCGAGGGCAAAGAGTTTATCGCCGACAAATTCAATCGTGCCAAGATTGAAGCAATTGAGAACGGTATCAACGGCTTATTTGCTACCATCAAGTGGAAGATGTTTAAACCTCTTATGACAGGTGGAGAAGAAGAATGCTGTGAGGCTCTTATCGATGGCACACCTTATCAAGCCGCTAATAACGCCGCTCAGATTAATGCCGGGATAGAGTGTATTAATACTCTTTCCAAACACTTCGATATGTATCTGCCAATCTTCGTAGATAATGCCGAAAGTGTAGTTGAACTTATTCCTTCTGAATCTCAGATTATCCGATTTGTAGTTGATGAATCATGCGATAAGCTGACAGTAAAAGAAACTCGCTATGAAACGGTTGTGTGATGTCTGTACTAGAGAATACGATGCCGACAATCGAAATATAAAAAGAGGCTGGGGCTTATGCTGCTCTAAGTCCTGTGCGGCAATAAAAAGAGAAAGAATCAAAATTGATAAACCAAATAAACAACAATAATCATGTCAACAGCAAATCAAAACCAAGTAGCAGTACAGCAAAAGAATATCACAGAGCAGGTACTTGCTAAGATAGAAACGTTCAAACAAGCAGGTGAGCTTCGTCTCCCTGCCGATTACAGCCCTGAGAATGCTTTGAAAGCAGCATATCTCACATTGTAGGATGTGAAAAACAAAGATGGTCGCCCGGCTCTCGAAGTATGTAAATCTTCAACAGTAGCAAATGCACTTCTTAAGATGGTAGTCTGGGGCTTAAGCCCTCTCAAAAAGCAGTGTGATTTTATCGTCCGTGGTGATACACTTTGTTGTGATCCTGAGTATACTGGTAATATCGCTTTAGCAATTCGTTACGGAGGTCTGAAATACCATAAGGCCAATGCCATATTCGCAGGCGACGATTTCAAATTTGAGGTTGGTGTTGATGGCAGAAGAAAACTGATTCATCATAAACAAGATTTAGCGTCTATCGGTGGCGATGTTATCGGTGCTTATGTAACTTACGAACTTGAGGACGGTACTCAAGATATGGAGATCATGAATATCTCTCAGATTCGTAACTCGTGGATGCAGGGAGCCGCTAAAGGAGGCAGCATAGCACATAAAAACTTTACCGACCAGATGGCAATTAAGACAGTTTACAATCGTATGACTAAACTTCTTATCCGTGCTTCAAATGATGCACCTCTAATGGGTGATAGCGGATCGGATGATAACGAACAAAATCCGGACATTGTGTCCGAAGCTAAACTAGAAGTTATCAATAAATCCAATGCCGAAGAAATCAGCTTCGAGGATATTCCCGAAGCACCTCAAGCGGCTGCCGAACCTGAGCCAGCACCACAACAAGAAGCTCCAGTTCAGTCAACTAATTCTCAAACCGAAATACCTTATTGATTATGCAAGAATTTAAAGGAACAAAAGGGATATGGCATTGTGATGATTGCGGTCATATCGAGGACAAAGATTGTAGACCTATTGGGGGAGTGTTCATTAACAGGAGATTAGCTTTCGAATGGGAAGCCAACGCCCAACTTATGGCTGCTGCACCTGAAATGCTAAATGCTTGTATTGAAGCTTTAAAATATGTTAGTTGTGAAGAATCTGCATTTGATATTTTAAATAATGCAATTGCTAAAGCACTTGGGGAATGAAACTTCATGTCTTAGGCTCAAATAGAGAAAACTTATTTCAATCTATATTTTAAAGTAGTTCTAACGAGGTCGAAGCCGTTTAGAAAAAGAAATAAGAAATCCATTAATTATCAGGCGTGCCAGCTTCGACCTTATGCACCCCTTTTGATTGATGGATTTTCTCTTTAAATAAAAATCTTATGGAACAAGAAATTTGGAAAGATGTGAAAGGATTTGAGGGGTTATATCAAGTATCTAATTTTGGGAAATTAAAATCATTCAAGAAGTGCTCATCTGGATATATTCTTTCAAACAAGAATCAGTTTGGTGACTATCTAAGATATACTTTACGAAAAGTCGATTATAAGAAAACTGTATTACTTCATCGCCTAGTCTACGAAACCTTTGTCGGGAGTATTCCAACCAAAAACGAAATCGATCATATTGACAGCAATAGGCAGAATAATAAGTTGAGCAATCTTCAATGCCTGGATAAGAAAAGACACGTTGCTAAAACAATTGAGCACAATCCTGATTGTATTCAAGGAATGATAAGTAGAAATAAACACGAACAAGATGGTATAATTCAACTATCGCTAACGGGTAGATTTATTTCTATGTTCTCGAATGCAAGGGAAGCTTCAAAAGCAACTGGTATTTGTCGTCGCAATATACTACAAGTGTCACGCAAAGATGAATATAAACCAGGGAAAATTAGATCACAAGCTGGCGGTTACAAATGGGAGGTTGCTCCTTTAATTAGTATTCAATAATGGTACTGAAAATTTTAAATAGTAATAGCAAGGGTAACTGCTACTTATTCCAATCAAAAAATGAAGTTCTTGTTCTCGAAGCTGGAGTAAAGTTTTCAGAAGTGAAAGAGGCTTTGGATTTTGATATTTCTAATATTGTCGGATGCTGTATAACGCACGAACATTTAGATCATGCCGGGCATATAAAAGATTTTATTAAATCGGGAATATCTGTTTATACTTCACAAGGAACTATCGATGCGATATCTCAAAAGCTGAATAGTGATTTTGGTATGAATCCTATACAAACAGGTAGAAGATATCAGATAGGCAAGTTTGGTATTATGCCATTCGATATACTGCATGATTGCAATCAGCCATTCGGTTTCCTTATCCATCATGAAGAAATGGGTTTATGCCTTTTTGTTACCGACACCCACTACATCCCCAATCGATTCAAAGGGCTTAATCAAATATTGATAGAAGCCAATTACGAAGAAAGGATATTGAACGAGAATTTAATTGATGGCAAGATTGACAATATGCGTTATCAGCGTGTTCTTCGATCTCACATGAGCCTTGAAACTTGTATTGAAGCTTTTAAAGCAAATGACCTCAAGGGTGTGCAGAATATAGTTTTGGTACACTTATCCCCTCAGAACTCCGATGCAAAGCTATTCAAAAGTAAAGTAGTGGAAGCAACAGGCAAGAATACACATATCGCCCTTAAAGGGTTGGTGATAGACTTTAATAAAAATCCTTACTGATATGACACTCCAACAAGAAGCTCAACAAATACAGGATTATCTCGACATCACTTGCTCCGAGAATCCCGAAGAAGTACTTGAACGCATCCGTGTTATTATGCCATATATCAGCCGTACAGCCTTTATGTTGGCAGAAGCAAAGAAAGCTCTGAGACGCAAGAAAGCTTCCGAAATAAGCAATACAATCATCAATATAGCCAAAGAACAATGCTTATCGGCAAAGGTGCAAAATACATTGATAGATTCTATTGCGGAAGAAGAAGCCTACTTGGTTGATTGGCTGGATCGTCTCAATGCTGCTGCAACTCATCAAGTAGATGCTTTACGCTCTATACTAAGTTTTGAAAGAGAAAATTTAAGAATTACTAAAACAGGATATTGAAATTATGGAATTACAAAAGAAAACATTACCCGTAGAAGAAGCCAACGGCTGGTATTTAATGCAAACCGAAAAACGGTATTGGGAAGAAGATTTCCTCGATGAAGATACCGGAGATGTATCAACGGTAGAACGATCGGAAACTCTTTGCGGAAAAGGTACTCAGATAAACGATATTATCAAATCACTTCTTCTTGAAAATGGAATCAAGACCGTCAAAGTTTCAAATATTCCTTTGCTTGGCCAGCAAGATAAAAATCTTAATCTGTGGGGAACAGATGTAAAGATTCTGACAGGAAAAGGGAATAAGAAAAGCTATATCGTGACAGCCGATAGTCCTGCAGCTGCCGAAGTATTTATATCTGAATATCTGGAAGTAAATCTCGAAGCAACATTCAAACTTATTAAAATCAATGAACAGGATTATCAAAAGGTTATTAAGATATACGATTCGGAGAAAGAGCAGCTGGAGCTGAATAAGAAACGCATCTGCTGGTATAAAGCTCAAATCTATTCTCTATTCGATGATGGTGAGGACGAAGGAGAAGGAAGCAGTGCCGGATCAAGAAACGTTCTCGTACAGGCGACATCTTTCGATAAAGCGATGGCTGCTATCAAAGCAGTTATGACTCAAAACGAGTTCGACAGTATCTACAACACATTCAAGAAACTCGAAGAACTCAATATCGTAGACGTCTTTATGCCGGATGAAAACTTAGTCTACTATTCGGACGAGGATTTAACTAAAATAACCGTAGAAGATTAAACGATATGATTACACTTCGCAAAAATCAAGTAGAACCAATAAGCAAGGCAACGGCGTTTTTCAAGGAGAAACGCCCGGCTCCTTCGCTGATTGTATTACCCACTGCTTGGGGTAAGTCAATCCTTACGGCTTTTGTGGCAAATGAGATAGAGGATAAGCTTCTTGTGATACAGCCCAGTAAAGAACTATTGGAGCAAAACTATAAAAAGTATGTTTCTCTGTGTGGTGATTTTGGGGCACAAGCCGGTGTTTATTCCGCTTCTTTCGGTCGTAAGGACATCAATAAGATCACTTATGCTACGATCGGAAGCATTAAGAAAATAGGTAAGACATTTAAACAGCTTGGATTTAAAAAAATGTTGATTGATGAAGCACACCTTTACCCACGTGAAGCTGATTCAATGCTCGGTCAATTCCTTGAAGATAGCGAAATATCGCATGTGCTAGGTATAACAGCAACACCTATCAAGCTACAATCGAATACAGGTCTTGATGGTGAACGTTTCTCTAAACTGGTAATGCTTACAAGTAGGTCCAAGAAAGGAAACTTCTTTAAAGATATCGTTCATGTAAGCCAAGTACGGGAAATGATCGAACTTGGATTCTGGAGTAAGTTAGAATATAAAACATCCGGATTCGATAGCTCTCAGCTCGTTTATAACTCTTCGAAATCAGAGTTTACGGAAGATAGTATGCAACGTGCCTTTGCGGCCAATGATATACATAATCAGATTAAACAAGAGCTTGATGTAAATAGTGATCGAAAGCATATTCTGGCATTTGTACCATCGATAGATGAAGCGATCCAATTTGCACAGGAGTACCCGAATTCGGCAGCCATTTATTCAGGTATGCACGCATCAGAACGTGAGCGAGTGATATCTGAATTCAGAAAAGGAAATATTCGCGTCATATTTAACGTGCGTGTCCTCTCAACAGGGTTTGACTACACTAAGATCGATTGTATTATTCTCGGTATCTCAACGGCTTCTATTGCTCTGTACTATCAGATACTAGGTCGTGGTACTCGTATCGATGATGAAAAAGAGAACTGTTTGATATCAGACCTTGCCGGCAATGTAGATCGTTTCGGAAAAGTGGAAGATATAACATTCGAGAAAGAACGTATCTGGAAAATGTACGGTACTGGAGGAAGGCTTTTATCTGGTATTCCTATACACGAGATCGGTACTATAAAGAAAGGCGATGTCGAGAAAGAAGTTCCGAAAAGTAATTCTAATATCGGAAAACCTCTTGAAACAATGCCATTCGGGAAACATAAGGGTGAGAAATTTAAGGATGTCCCGAAAGAGTATAGAGAGTGGATGCTCAAGTCATTTGATTGGCATGCTGCTAATATGAATCTGAAAGTGGCTATTGAAAGGAGTATATAGTATTGGATACAGTATTAACCTATTTAGAAAAGAAATAAATCATCATAGTAATTATACTGACTATTACAATTATGCCGATAAGAGTATTAAATATTGAATATGATCTGTGAGAAATTATTCTGTAAGACTTATCGCTTCCCACAGCTCGATAAAAGAGTAAACGGACTTTGCATCCGATATACTTACAAAATTCTAAAACTACTCCAAGAAACAAATCTTCCATACGAATCAATTTACCCAAAGGTCGAAATAATATGAATATAGAATTCATGAACAACTACATATTAACCAAACAGAGGGGAAACTATTACCACTTAAAAGCGTTTTTCGTAAAGAAAGAAAATATAATTATAACACCACCGGTTAAAACCTGCTTCCAAGAAAAAAAATCGCCCAAAAAGAAAAGTACAATATTTAAGAGAATAAAAAATAGTCCTAAAAGGCGCATTGTGTATTTAATAAACTTTTCTCGCATAATGATTAATTCAGATTCCAAATATAACAAATTTATGAACAGACCCAATTTAAACACCCTCGCTAAAGAGGTATATGAAGCCAATAAATTAAAAGGCTTCCACGATAAAGAGCATAGTAATGAAACCCTATTAATGTTAGTTATTACGGAGTTATCCGAAGCAGTAGAAGCGGATAGAAAAGGTAAGAGAGCCGATATAAAAAGATTCAATGAATATGATAATGATAATTACCACGATTGGCTACAGGGTGAGCCAAATGGATTTAATGAAAATTTTTCTCAAAACATCAAAGATACTATAGAGGATGAACTAGCCGATTCGGTTATAAGGCTGCTAGATTTGGCAGGGTTACGTAAAGTAAAAATTGACGAAGACGTTTTTCATAGGAAAATCGATTTTTCTAAAATGAATTTTTCTGAATCAATATTAGAAATAATAGATTGGTTTATCATATCTAATAAATCAAGTATTTCTTCTTTAGTTAATAAAGTATATATGATAGAAGATTTATGCACCCAAATGTCTATCGACCTATGGCTACATGTAGAATTAAAATTGAAGTACAACCAACTCCGACCCTATAAGCATGGGAAGGAGTATTAATAGAATAGAAGATGGAAAGATGGACTAATTATGACCATGATAGACAAATTGGAAAAGAAGATTTGTATTCATATTGTGACTGTGGCAGACGCTTAGTTACATCAATGGAAGTAGATCGAAAAGAATGTAGTGAATGCCTCGATTATTACAAGGATCACGGACATTACGAACATCAAAATTATTAGTAATAAAGAAAGTAGATTATGAACGAAGAAATACAACATAATGAACTTTGTCAAATTGCAGCTAAATTAATCAAGAGACATGGGATAGGTTGGAGAAAGCCAAAATATATAGTTGTTGAGATAGAGCTAGCAGGATTTGAACAACCAGATATTTACTGTTTTGGTGGGGAACGTTCAATAATGATAGAGGTAAAAGTATCACGATCTGACTTTCTTGCAGATAAAAAGAAATGGCATAGGCAACATCCCGAAAATGGCGTTGGGGAGTGTCGTTATTATTTATGTCCTTATCAGCTTATAAGTGTAGATGAGCTACCAGAAAAATGGGGGCTGCTCTATTATAAAGACAATAAAATAGAAGTAATTAAAAATCCTGAAAGACAGCAATCAAATACACATTCAGAACTAGCTATAGTCTCATCTGTATTAAGACGTGAAGGCTTCTATAATAAGATTTTCAGTTACAAAAATTATAAATCACAAGGAATATGAACGAAGAAATAAAAGCCCTCATTGATAGGGAAGCGGAAGAAAGATTTAGTCTTGATATATTTAAGGCTTTCTCGGACTTTGAGCTTTCAGCAGCTAAGTTTGAATTTAAGAATGGAGCTTTATTTGCCCTTTCCCTATTCAGATGGAGAAAGGTGAGCGAGGGGTTACCGGAGATTGGAAAGAAAATACTAATAAGAAATAGTAAGCGGGTCACAACTAGAAGATTCTATTCTATATCTGAGATAGAATTGTGTATAAAAGCAGAGTTGATTACCCATTGGATGCCTATACCGGAAGGAGGTAAGGATGAGTGAGACCGACAAAATCCTATTGTTAGTGTTTTCCCTTATAGGTGTTTTTTACTCTTTAGCTAAATGCATGCAGTTCATTCTTTGGATTGTTGATGTAGGTAATGCATTAATAAGAAAATATAAGAAAGGAGGTAGCAAATGAAAATATTATTGTCAATATTTATAATATTCTTATTATTAGGATGTAGCAAAACTTATCACAAGCCTTTTGTTATTATACGTAAAGAATTTGTATTTACGCCCGCTATGTCAGAGGAAAAAAATAGAATTAATTCAAATAAATGCATATATACTTACATTGATAAATATGGAAACGAAACAGAATTTCAAGATTACGATGACAGATATAATATAGGTGATACAATTAAATAATATAAAAAAATAATCCATGAGTAATATAACGACATTAGAGCAGGTAAAGAGGCTGAAAAAGTTGGGGTTTAATAGACAAGCGTTTACATATTGGGAATTAGAGGATGAAATATGGGGAATGACTAGGACACTGAACCCTGATTTTGACAAAGGCTTTATAGAATATCCAGAAGAAGGATGTATAATAATTCCTGCCACTACCATTCCAGAAGCTCTTGATTGGATAAGAGAGGAGTTTAATTTAATGTGTGGTATACATCCAGCGATGAGACCATCCACGACAATTGATAACCCCAAATGGGCTTCCTATAAGTGGTCAATAATGGAATATAATCGAGATGTTGAAACAGGTATGAATGAAGTGCAATATATTGAAAGAAATGAATGGTTCGACACTCACCATCTTGCCGAATCAGCCCTATTAGATGCAGTATTAACTTATTTAGAAAACAAAGGAGGTGAATAATGGCATGGGTAGCAGTAGATAAAAACGGAATAGAATTCATAGCAGAAAATGTCCAAGAATATACAACAGAGATGTCTATATTCAAATCAATAGATTTACCTAAAGGGACAATCTTAAAACTCTTAGGCAAAGAACTTACTTGGGAAGATGAACCAGTAGAACTGAAATAGACTGTTAATAACTGATTACTTATTTACTCTATTTATATGCTTCTATTCTCTAACTTTGCATAAAACATTAGAGATGAAATTTAGAGATAACAAAGAACACGATCCTGAATCATATGGATATCTGGTTTTGTATAGAAAAGAAGTAGAAGCCATATTGAATAGAAGAAAGGAGAATCCAGAGTATAAAAAGTCATTTGAATTAGTCAGAGAAACTATAAACCAGAATCCAACCGGTTATATTTACAGAGTAAAACTAAAGGATCTCGATATAGGAGAAGGGTTTCATTCCGAAGATATAAATTATATCAGTAGAAGAATCGAGTAGGCAGCTTATAGCTGTCTTTTTTATGCCATTTATATTTTAAATGTAAAATGGCTACTCCTCAAACCTGTATCGAATGTAAAAAACAAACTGTTTCCGTAATCTCTACTCCTGAAGGACCTCTCTGCTATCAATGTTTTTCAGAAAAGAAGAACCCGTCCAAGAAAGGGAAAAAGCATGACAAGCCCGAAGAACGTATGCAGATCAAGTTCTTTAATCAAGTACCTTTATTCTTCCCCAAGTTACCAGACAAGCTACTTTTTGCTGTTCCGAATGGAGGCTCGCGAAATATTGTTGAAGCTAAGAATTTGAAAGCACAAGGTGTAAAATCGGGAGTTTCGGATGTGATCTTATTGATACCTAAAAAAGGCTATTCTTGTCTTTGTTTAGAGTTTAAAACACCTATAAGCAAACAATCAGACGAACAAATAACTTTTCAATCTCAAGCAGAAAAAGCCGGCAATAAATATGTTGTAGTTCGTAGTGTGAAAGAGGCTATCGATGCGTTGAAGTGGTATCTGGAATAATTATTATCAATATTGGTCAAAATAAAAACCGCCCAAATCATAAGAGTCAGGCGGTTTTGTTATATGTAAAACATATACTAGAATTTATACTTCAATCCGAAGTTATGCCCGGTATCATTCCTTCTAGAATTCTAATACTTATAAAAATATAATGCCTCGAACTATCTCAGTCCAAGGCATTATTCTTAACTTACTACACACAATACGTCTATCCCTTATATAACAAAAGATAGGCTATTTATTGAGGTAATCCTATCTAAAAAAAGAAAAGCTAGATGTATTTGTCGGTTGGTAAATACATCTTAAAGATAGATTAAATATATAAGATAAATAAACAGAATGGAACGCATATAACTAATAAGGTAAGTTTTATAAGCTTTTAAAAAAAATAGTGCCCCGAACAATCACTGCCCAGAGCACTAATAGCCATTATGCACATACACATAAGGTTTTAATACATTTTATGCAGTAATCGACAACATTATTCTAGAGAGGATAATATAACAACAATTCTAAGCACGTACATAAAATGCATCTAGCTAACATGTATTAAACTACGGTTCAAATGTATGGTAAATACATATTACACCCAAAGCCACAAGTCACACATTAAATAAATAGGTAAGTTTTGTAAGCAATAAACAAAACAGAATAATGCTTATAAGGTAAGATACTTAATATAGAAAGAAAAAAGCCTCCGGAGGGAGGCTTGCTAAAATGATATATAAGATTTAGTTTTTATTCGCTTTCTGGAGATGATTATAACATATTAGTTAATATTTTCAACTTTAAAATACTATTTTTTAGATCATTTGATTTTGTGTGTATCTCTAATATCCTAGCATTAGAATATTTCATTACATTATTAGATATAATATTTTCTGAGTCGACTTCTGTCAGTAATCGCCTTAATTTTCGAATATGTTTCCCTATTTCGGCTTTACATTGTTTTATCTTATCTAGATTCTTGCTTGCAATGGGAGAATCTTCAATCATCTTTATTGTAGATGTATGCTTTACTCCGCAAATATGAATTTTGTTTATTATTTTACCATATGGAGGAGTATCACTTTCTACTAAAAGCTCGAGACTAGACAATAGTTCATCAATTTCACAAAATTTTGAAATATATAAATCTTTTTGAACTCTGGTGTCTTGGACTTCTTTTTCTAAAATCTTTGCAACATATAAAGCCAGCCCTATGGTGACAAATAAAGTTATAGCTTCTATAATACTAATCTCACTTTTCAGTTCAAAATATCCCCAGTTAAACATTTTACCTATCACTACACCGATACATAATACAACTATATAGAATACAATATTATTTTTCATTATTTACAGCATCTTCTAAGTATTCATTAATTTCGTCTATATAATCTGGATATTCTAAAGAAATAAATTTAATTTTTTTCTTTATTAAAGGATATTCGATTTTGTCTATTCTAATTAACCCCCCGAAAGCTTCCTCTAAAAAAGAAGTTCCAAATCCAGCTGTACCATCTAGAACAACTTCTAATATAGAATTTTCATTAATAGCCTTTTTTAAATTAGGTAATAATATCTCCGTTCTAAATCTTTCACCAGAATATGCCCCCTCTGATTCATATCTAGCTCCCGGTGTTTTACTGTAATCATTCGCTATATTAATTTGTATCATAGTGCTTTTATATTAAAAGTATCTTTTGTTAATTCCCAGTAAACAAATGTTCCTGTAAAATTATTTTTTAATTTTTTATACACCTCAGAATTTGTATCTGCATAAGCATTATTTGATATTATTTTCAAATTTTTAATTTCATTTTTCTTGCTCGCATTAAAAATTCCAGGTAATCCTTTTCCTCTATAATATTTTTTGCTTGCAGTTTTATGCACTTCTCCTGAAAGTAAGAGTCGCAAAATATCCGAATTATCTTGAGGTTTAAAGATACTAATTATTTTATCCAGAACTCCAAAAAATATTGTTCCGTTTTTTTTATTTGCTAAACTTTCAAAAATACCAACACCAAAATCCAAAAAGGAAAAACATACTTTATCCTCTTCTTTTTTATAATTGATAGACATCCACCAATGCTTATCTCCACTAGTTTGAAAAGAAGCATGATTATTCGTATTTTGCATCAATTCTAAAAATACTCTTTGTAGACCTAAACACCTTCTCTCCTCTCCCCATATAGATGTAGTTGATTTTTTTATTATTGTATCAGTTAATTCAGAATTTACTGTTTTTTGAGCATGGGTATATATGGAATTACCCATAGGAGTCAATTCATATTCATCTTGAACATTAAACTCTTTATACAGATTATCAAAGAAACCAGACCTTTTTAACATAGACTTTGATTTAGTATCTCGAGGGAAATTTCCATTAAATTTTATATTATTAGATTTAAACTGAATCATTTTTGACAGTAATACTACTATAGCTCCATGCCCAATATTATCAACAAATTCTAAATTGATAAATACCCTCCGTTTCCTCATATAGCACTTATTTATCGAATCAATAAAACTAATACTTTCTTCTGGATTGTCTATCAATGAAAAGTTAGTTGGTGCTTTTATCCATTTATAATCTTTGTATTTTATCCTTGAATCATATCGAGCAGACATTTCAAGACTTTTTATGTATTTTTCATTAAAATGTCCAGACATCCTTAATTTTTTCTTCTTTTTAAACCTTAGCTTCCTCAAAAAACTTTTATAGTTTCTTCTTTTTAATATCTTTCGATGCTGATTAAGTGAAAATTTTGTTCTCAAGGTTAATTATATTTGTAGTTTGTATAATTTAAATTACAAATATACAATATATCACCATTTATGTATTGATAAAAAAAAGAAATTATACTCACACCTTAAACACCCACTTTCGAACCAACTTAAATATATTCGACCGATACTTTACTAATAGATAAAAAGCTAATATGGCCAGTCCGAATCTTGCGATATACTTCTGGGTAGTATCTAACCACGAATCAGGCTTATCTACATAAACAGTTTCTTTGACTTCATAAGGTATAGGTATCTTAATACCAACATACTTATCTATGGAGTCTCTCACAACATTTTTCTGATACACATATCTTGTCTCTCTGATCTTGATTGTATCTCCGTCCTTAATAATGATTACCGAGTCTCTGGTGTGTATAGAATCTTTTATATATCTATCCCTCCATTCAGTTTTTACGCTCTCTACAGGTACATAAATAAGCTTTGGATCTTTCGTTTTGCAGCTTACCATCATTAGGAATAAGCAGACGACGAATAAAGCTGATATGGTCTTTTTCATATTCCCAATGCTTTTTTAATTTCAAAACGCTTTTGATCTGAGCCTTCATTGTAAAAAATTACAATTACATCTTTTAAAGTCTTTAGCCTAGATACATCTATAGATATCATTGTTTCCTTTTCAATGTAAGTATGGAAATAATTATGGATATATCCCATGTTTTTTAATGTTTCAACTATATCTAACTGAAAAGGAGATAATTCCTCTAAATAGTCTTGTTCTGTTTTCATAATTCAATTTTTCATCCTACTTTCTTTATGCGATCCTGTAAATTAAATCCGGCTATAACATCCGGCATAGAAGCCTCTATTCCGTTTTCCATTCGTGACATAGCTGCAACGATATTTATATAGTCAGTACCACTGTATTCTGTTAGAGTTTTGTCTTTAGGGACTCCTGACCATTTGACAACAGAGTTAATATAACCTTGTGTATCGTTCTCGTTAGGCGGTGCCCATCGTCCGATAATCTTTACAATAGTATCTAACCCTTGCTTTCGGTATGTGTCTAATATGGCAAACACAGCTCGATATCCATAAGCCATATTTTTAAACTGTTTGAAACTCTTATCCTGTGATGGGATTACTTCACCTTGAAATTTGTCTTTGTTTATCCGGATATTGCCCGGATTGCAATTTTTATAACCTCGTGTCATTTTCTTTTTCCTCCTCTATTTCTATTATCTCGGCTTTTCTTTTGAAAAAACCGAGGATGTTAATTTTCAACTCTTTTCCTCTTGCTGCACCATAGTTTTTGTAAATACTTTCCAGTTCAATTCCATAGATAATAATCAGTATAATGAAAGGCAGTAATTCGATCGAAAATGATATAAAAGCCTTATCAAATGTATAGGCGACAACGATCCACATTACATAATCCGATATTTTTTGAAAAGTTCGCCTAACCGCTCGAGATCGGCGTACTTCTTCTTTCTGATATCTGGCTTTTTCCACCCCAAACTTAAGGTCTGCAAAAGTCAGTACCAAAGCTGCCAGCATCAGCCATTTTGCCCAGATAAAGAACTCCATAAGTCCTAAAAGAAAACTATCTGTATAATTATTCTCCATAATTTATAATTTATAATGATCATATACTTTTTTAGTATCGAATAAGAAGTATAAATCGAAAAGAATACGCTTAAACATAACCTCGTTTCCTGCTACATTTGGATGTACGTTGTCTGAGTTTACATAAGTTGAGTTCCAAATTGTTTCAGTTCCATTGTTCACTGCTTTGTTAAAATCAACATATAACTCACCTGAATTACGTACATATGTATTCATATCTACAATAGGATATCCGGATCTTGGTGTTACGGTTGCGAGTATTGGGATTCTTCCCTGTGCCTTAACTTTGGCTATTATGGTGTTCATATTTGTTGTATACGTAGCAATTACAGTATCATTTGTTCCTATGGCAGGCATTACATAATTACTGTTTACCTTTAGCAATTCAGCATTAAATCTTTGTAATAAAGTAGTTGTATTCTCGCCTCCTCTTCCTGATATCTCTACATTACCTCCTGTTACTTGCTGCATTAATGCAGCATATCTTTTATTTAACTCGTTAACTAAAGCCCATCCTTCTACTAGACTATCTCCATATATTGATGTTAATGGAGATATAAAATTTGAATCCCTTAAATATGCGTCTAAAACCTCTATTTGTCCGCTTTGACAAAAAACTGACGGGTTACCCCAATTTCTCCCAAAATCTTTATTATCCAATCGTTCAGCGAATCCTGTATACACGTCTTTATCAGAATGAATAGAAAAGTATACATCTTTATTTTTTTTATACATCCTGACAATATATATACTCCCTGCTATAATGGTAAAGGGTAAAGTATATGTGTATATGACTGTTCCTGTTCCAGAGTTCATTTTTCGTATTTCAGCAATATTATCATGTACTGCTAATACAGTTCCATATCCTGCTGTATCTGGACGACATAAACCGAATACGCCAACTGTATTAACTTTTATCTTAGCGAAAAAGTCTAAATCCTCGATTGCTATATTCACAGGATAGTTGAAAGTACCACCTCCTAGAATTGTTCCTGTTCCTGTAAGGGTGTTTGATCCTGCGAAATTCTGAAAACTAGCTATAAGCCCGTTGTTTCCTTTTTGGTTTATCAGATCAACTTGTTCTTCGAGAATTTCTATCCTATTGACCTTTTGTCCTGATTCTGGATTGAATTTATACAATTTAGGAGCTGCTAATTCTTTTCTACAGGTCAAACGAACTGATGAGATGTTATTGCTAGGAGTAGTGAACGGATATTCTAACGGATTGTTAGTATCTGCTCCGACAATAGCTAAAGCAGGTGCAAAGGCTGTATTATTCCATCCACTAACGGCTAAAAGGTTACCTGCTTGTAATAAAGCCTTATATTGTGTTGATGTTGCTATAGGTATTGGGCTTGATAGCTTATACAATGTATTTGTTCCGCCTCCTGAAATAGCTCCATTAAGGTCAACATAGTAACCAGGCTCCCAAGTAATACCTGTTATTTCCTCCCAGCCTCCTATTTCGGTGAATACGGCTTCGTTTAGTTCGGAAACGGAATCCTTAACAGGATTAAATTCTGCCAGGGTTACCTCTCCGGGAGCGCCCGGTTCTCCGGAATCTCCTTTATTACCCTTGAGTAATTCAATAGGAACTTTAACACTATTATTGGTATTGTCGACTCCTATAGTAACCAAGCCTTCTATTGTAGATGCTTGAGGAAGGTCTGTTATTTTGGTTAACTGAAACTGTTGTACTTCTCCTTGTGCCATTTCTATAATATCACTTAATTACTACTTTATTATCTTGTGTTTGGAGCATTTTTGAATCCTGAGTGCTCAATGCTGTATAAAATCTAATTATGCTGCGATTATCCGGATTCGGCTCGTTGAACCTTACTGATAGTTTACCCATTTGACCATAGTATCCCAGATCTTGAAAGTTTGTTGTTGTAAAATTGTAGACCTTCTTTACTTTAATTACCCTCATCTGTACCCAACCTCTATTCAATTCAGCAACAAAGGCGTCGTACTTCTCAAGGAAATCATCTTCTGATTCTGTTAAAAAGCAAAATACTAGCTGTACGTCACGTTCTTCCAGTCTGGGATTATCTACAATCACCCTTTTACCATGTTCGGATCTGTTTTTATTGCTGACAAATTCTTTATTATTAGCTGCCAGAAGCAATGCACGCTCGCTGCCTTCTTCAAGAAAAACACCCCATGTTTCCCACGCATCTTTATCGTTGATATATAATTGTCTTGGAATCATGCAATAAAATCTTTTACAATAAAATATAAGAGAGAGAAGATTATATCGGGAAAAATGATTCCGGTTTATATATTACAATAAATCGGTTATGTGGAAGTTTCCGGAAAAGAAATATAAAAAGACTGTTGAATACTAGTTGCAAACTTCCACAATAGGCAACTTTTATTTGACGGTCTTTTTACTTTAAATAAAAATTATGATTGAAACAGGAAAAGATATAGATGTATTTGACATCTCTGATAATAAAATAGCAACATTAGGCTTTGCAGGTGGACTTTATAAGCGTGAGCTCATGAATGAGCACTATGTTCAACTTAAACTCAATTATACGCGTTATTTTGAGTTCGCTCGAGGACTGTATATCAATTATCAAAATAAACGTTATACAATCCGAGAAGAATCATTGCCCGAAGAAAAAAGTATTTTCGAATATACTTATACCTTGAAATTCGAGGCAATAGAGATGTTCTTTCAGGATTTTGTACTATTCTATACCATGCAAGACTTGCATGAGGTGCAGTGGGAGTTAACAGGCACACCTCAGCAATTCCTCCAGATAGCTCTAATTTGCATTAATGAATATTTCGGCTTAACAGAAGAATCGGATAAATGGAAAATGGGAGTTTGTCCTACCATGACGCCTATTCTGATAAGCTTTGATTCACAAAATACATTTGACGGACTTACAGAGATCGCAGAGAAATTCGGTGCTGAGTGGTGGCTCGATTATGAGAATAAAACCCTTAATCTTGGATATTACGAACATGGAGAAGAAATAGAGCTAGAGAGAGATGCAGCACTGACTGATATCAAAAGATCGAATAATAATAGTGCTGATTATTGTACACGTTTATTCGCTTTCGGATCAACTCGAAATATACCAACTAATTACAGGGGAACTGAAAGCGGATCGCTCGCTGATGCTATTGTTCAGAAACGTCTTAGATTGCCTGTTTCGAATGGTGATTTTATAGATGCTTTTCCTGACATGAAGCCCAATGAAATAATACATGGTGTTAAGATATTCGAACATATATTTCCACAACGTACAGGTGAGATTACAGAACTTAGAGTTGACGATACTCAGAAAGATGAAAACGGTAATCCCTGGTTAGTTTTTTACTTCAAAGATTCGGGACTGAATTTCAATTCTGAGTATATACTCCCGGGACTTACATTATCAGTGACCTTTGGTGACAATAGCTGGTTGTCCGGGCGTACTTTTGAGCTGAAATATCATGATAGTAATCAGGAATTCGAGATCATCAATAATCAAGACATTCCAAGCTTTACTATTCCCAATGATGTATTAAAACCACGTGTAGGCGATAATTATGTATTGTTTAATTTTGATATTTCTCTGGTCGGTGATCAGTATGTAGGTGAAGCTGAACAGCAGCTCTTGGAAGAAGCTACCCAGTGGCATCAAAGCGTATTAGAAGATAATGCAACTTATGAATGTCCTGTTAACCCTGTATGGGCATACCACAATGAGCTTAGTATGCCATTGGGCCAGAAAGTGAAACTTGTAAGTGAGATATTAAGAGGTGGCTCAAAATCATCTCGGATGTTTGGCTACGAAAAGAGCTTAGAGACTTACGAAGATACATATACCATCGGCGATAAGCCACGATATTCGAGACTAAGATCGATTGATAAGTCAATTGAGACTAACAGAGAAATATCCGATCTGCAGCATGTAGAGGCTATGAGGGTGGCAAACGGAGCTTTGAGAAATGTTAGGGCTTTAAACTATCTGAGAGAAGCTTTAGAAAATAGTACGGTCGTTGAAGGAGGCTTGATACTTACTACTCTTATTCGTCTCGGCCATATGCAGGGTTCTGTATGGAAAGAGAATGCCGGTATCAACGGTATCAATCGGGGTGAGAATGATGTTGCAATTTGGTCAGGTGGTACTTTAGACCAGGCTATCAATGCAGCAAATGACCCAACACTAATTGAAGATATTGCTCAATTTGTAGTTACCCACTTAGGGAAATTGATAGCCAATGAAGTCTATTTGAGGGGTAAGTTTGAGAGTAATAAAAATGGATATAGGATAGTCATAGATCCTGTGGATAGGTCTATGAAGCTAATCGCCGAAGATAATACAGAAGTAGCGAGCCTTAAACAATATTCGAATGGAAGTGAAGATTATGGAGCGGTATTGGATATGCAAAATAATGGAAATAGCCGTGCTCGTTTCACTCCTTATGATATGCAATATAGAGATATAGGTTCAAACAAAGCTTTTAAATTTACACTATTGGCAGGTGTGGGGGGGTATCCACGGGGCATGTTCCTTGGTGATAGCCGGGATGGTAATTTATCAGAAGGTTCTAATTATCCATACTTCTTGGTTGATCCGTATACTAGCAATGGGAAGTTGAAAATAATATTGAAGGATTTGCCGACCAGTGCTCAAGGTTTGGATAATTATCAGTTATGGCTTAATAATGGTAAACCGGATATTTATATAGCAGAAGAGGGCAATTAAGCCCTCTTCTTTTTATTGTGGATATTTAGTGGGATCAGTTTTATCACCGAAACTAGTTCCTCCAACACTCTCTAATAAGTCAAATACATTCTTAGTGTTTTTATTCAATTTATATACAGCGTTAAACCTCACCCCGCCATTATAGTCTGTAAAAAAATAAACTTCCGTTATTGAGTTATCATTAACTCTAATCTCTGCCGAATATTTATCTTTTGATAAATCGCCTAGATCCCCTAACTTATAATATTTACCATCTTTTTTATATCCAGCAACACAATTAGTCAGATTATTATCTACTGTTTGGTGAAAAACAAAGCTCGTATAATCTTGTCCAGAAGTTTCAGGATCGTCATCGCTCGAACATGCCATAAAAAAAGGCAAAATAAATAGTAGTGAAAGTAATTTATTCATGATTGTAGTTTTATTGTGATTGAAGTTCAAATGTAATAAAAAAAGAGGAAAAACTTCCAACGACTTATATTTTAGAATATACGAGGTCGTTTAGAAGCCACCTTAAAAGAAATAACTACAACTCTGTCTGAGTATTTGCCCGGCTTCCAAAATACGGGGTGAAGAAAAGACAGGGTTGTTTTAATTTATAGAGAATATGGAAAAGAATTTAGTAAAACAAAACGAGAGTGGACAAGTAATAACTAACAGCCTTTTAGTTGCTAAAAAATTCAAGAAAGAACATAGTAGTGTTATACGCTCTATTAAAAACCTTATTAACTCAGAACAAAATTGTTGCCAGTTCTTTGTATCAACTACTTATGTAGATACAAGCGGAAAAGAAAATCAAATGTATGTTATGAATCGAGACGGGTTCACTTTGCTTGCAATGGGTTTTACAGGTAGAGACGCTTTGAGATTTAAGATTGAGTTTATTGAAGCCTTTAATTACATGGAAAGCAAATTAAAAGAGATTGTCGAAAATCAGCTTCACCAATCCAACCAAGTACTCAAAGTCAGATATCAGAAATCAATTCGTGTTCGAGAAATTGATACCCGAATAAATGAACTACTAAGAGAAAGAAAGCATCTGATAAAAGAGATTAATCATATCGACAGAACCAGTATTATAAGCTTGGGATTGTTTGACGAGTTGGATGAAGATCTTTATTTCGGTGGATTCCCGAATAGAAGAATAAGCTAAAGAGTAGTATCGATATAACAAAAGGCAACCGATCTAGATTGCCTTTTGTTATATATAGCTCTATTGATTAATTTATCCCTACCACCTTAGCTACTTTAGCCATTTCATTCACTTTTTGAGCTCTAGATTTTATATTAGAATATGGCATATATATAGTCATCCAATAGCTTGTATTATATAAACTTGCACCAATCAATATCGTAGCGTTTTCGAGCTTTAATGCGTTCACAAAAACAAGAGTATAATTTTCTTCTATTGAAGTGCCATAAACATACCGTTCTCTCAAAAAAGTCCCTAATTCAGAGCTGTAAGCTGTATTTACAATAACTCCTACCGATTTTAATTTATTACTGGAATCAAATAAATATGCTACTTGCGGAGCTTTTGTTGAAAAGTTGTTATAACTAATGCCGTCTGACGTTTCTTTATTTGGTGTGCCTAGTTTTTTAATCAGATCAGCTTTTGATATACCGAATTCCAAGTTCGGGTCAGGATACATTGTACTTTCGGGCGAAACTGTCACTTTGAAAGACTTAGTATCATCTCCGTTTGTTAAAATAATAGCGGTTTCTCCGATTTTACCTGCCGTAATCAAGCCAGAATCGGATACTTTAGCGTGATATTCGTTTTCGGCAGCGTACGAAATCTTTGTGTCAGACGTTGCTTTAATCTGATAAGTCTTTGTTGAATTTAAAGTTGTGCTAGATTCGCTTAGTGAAATTCTATTTTTGTTGTCATCATCCGAACTACAAGAGTTCAATAAGAATAGAGTACACGTGAATAAGGAAAGAAGTTTTTTCATTTTGTAAATAATTTGTAAATAAATTGATGTATAAATAAATTTTCACAAAGCTATAAATTATTTACTTATAATAATCCTTTCCTCTTATATTTTCGTGATCGGGTATTCTACCTGCTCCTTTTATTCTCTCTAATAGTTTTTCAATATCGGAAATGGGTTAAAATTTACTATCATATCTGGAAATGATCTGATTCACCCAACAAAGTGGTCCCTCTAGATCATCCATAGAAATTACAGTATTTTCATACATTAAGTTCTCAGGGATAGCTAAAAAGGTTCTATCCTTCACGTTATAGTCTCTTATATTTCTAACCATCATTCCTAATTGTTTATGAAAAAATACACATGTAAAAGCCGGGAGTTTCAAAAGACGCTTGATTGTATCTTCGAAAAAGTGTGTTGCAATAACAATATCTCCTAGTTTTATTGAGTTTGCATATTCACTCTGCATAGAATCATCTAATACCTCAAAGGCGATATACCCAGTAATCTTAGATGTGGGTATTATCGATATCCAAGGTAATTGAGTATAATACTTTTCATTTCTCCAATTAAGTAGATAGTTATCCAACTCATATTTATTCACGAAAGGAACACGAGTAACGAGTGATGGATTCCTCCATTCTAATCCTTGTTTATCCATATTGTCTGGGATGAACATCTCTCCCTCTCCAGTAACCAGCCAATGCAAGTTTACCTGCGGAAACTCTGTAATTATATTATTAACAACATCTACACCTATAGTAGCCCCAATCGTACGAGCAAACATTTGACTCTTTCCTATTTGTTCAGAAAAAGCCCTACTACTCATGCCTAATGCTGTATACAGTTGCTTTATTCGATCCTTCATTTCTATAAAAAAACAATAATTGATAAATATTTCCATCAATTATTTGCAGTTGATTAAAATGTCTATCATATTTGCATTGTAATAATAAATTATCAATCACAAATAAATAAAAATTATGGTAACAAATGTAAGAAAAAAAGGTGTTAAAACAATAATGGTAGAGTTGAATAAAGGCGAATCTCATTTATTCGAAAGAAAACAATTTTCTAATGTTCGCACAACGATGAGCGTAGCAAAAGTAGAGAATCCTACAAGGGATTGGATTTTAGAAATAGTAGAGAACGGAATTAAAGTAACTTGTATAGCATGAAAAGACTAGAAAAAGAAAAAAGAGACTCCGCACGACCAAGCATGAAATCTCTTCTTCCTCGAATATTAATAATTAATCCATACGAATATGAACATCATTAATTATAACTACAAAGGTAGTGAAATTTCTTTTATGAGTGGCAATAATGTTATGATAAATGCTACTCAAATGGCAAAACCGTTTAATAAGCGCACTAACGATTGGCTTTCGCTAAAACAAACAAATGAGCTAATTAATTCACTATCAATCAAAACGGGAATCCCCGCAACGGACTTAACTATTGTAAATCAAGGTGGTAGCAATCAAGGTACTTGGCTTTATGAAGATTTAGCCCTAATATTTGCACAATGGCTGAGTCCGGACTTTTACCTTTGGTGCAACGACCGCATAAAAGAACTTCTTAAAACAGGTGTCGCAACTGTTTCGAACGACGATGAAGCGATAGCCTACGCCATGCAGGTGCTTAACAAACGTCTTGAGCAGTCGAGAGCTGAAAAAGAATTGCTGGAGCGGCAAAACATGCTACTGACTAACGAAATTAAAGAAGCTACACCCAAAGTGAAATGTTACAATGAATACATTTCATCAGACGGCACATATACTACTACACAGATAGCTAAAGAATACGGCTGGGGTGCTGAAACCCTAAATAAGAAATTAGCTTCTATGGGTATTCAGTACAAGCAGAACCGCCAATGGATATTATATGCTAAGTACGATGGCAAAGGCTTCACGAAATCAAAACCTGTCACTTATCCTAAAAGTGATGGCACTTCGGGTACTCAAATGCAGACTGTTTGGACTTCAAAAGGACGCGAATTTATTCATTCACTTTTTACATCCTAATCCATTTCTAATTTACCAACCTTCTAAATGGGCAGCTTTTATTAGCTGCCCTCACCAAACACGTCTCAAAACATATAGATATGAAAAGAATATTTAAAAGCACAGTTCCCCTCTCTACCGATGAATTACTTGCCGCTATGGGTTTGTCTTCTGATAACAGTATACAAATTAAGAAATACGATTACTACGATGCTGCACTAGATAATTTCATGGCATACAAACATACTCTTTACGAAGTAATAACAAACTAAAATCACACATATATGGAAACAACTTTGATAGACGAAAAATTTGCTTGCAATAAGTATGCAAAAGAAGCTTTCCGATTAAGGAAAGAAGGTGATATATATAAAAACTCTTTAGGAATTGATACGGACAACTATATCCATGAGCTGGGTAATGTATTCTGGATGGTTGATACAGATTTAGATACAAATATATCCTACTTGCTAAGGCTTTGTCGAAATAACTATATGAAAGGTCTTTCAGCTCTTTCTTCACAATTGAAAGCTGAAAGAGAGCGAAATATGCTAAGGTTATTTATCGAAAAGGCAGGATTGAAAGAATCATTCCTCTTATTCGAAAAACAGGTAAACAATTTTTTAATCCCTAATTAATATAATCATGGCAAAATTCAATACACCCGAAGAAGAAAGTGCTTACAAAAAAGGGCGTGAACTTGGACGAATCGAAGGTACTCTTTATTGTTTGCAAGGTATTATTAAGGGTTTAAAGACTCAATACGAAAAAGTATATGAAAAACGGCAAGAATTAGAAAAGAGTGGTTAATCCAGGTTAAAGTTTTCCTTAAATGTATAGGTATAGGTGCAAATAAGGGAACGTGACCGTAAATCTCCAAAAAAACTTATTCGGACTTATATATTAAGGTAGAAAGTTCGGTTATATTGCAGTCACCGATCAGAAAGAAATAATAGAAAGGCATTGAATTTAGATGTAGACTGCAATCTTAGACATCTTTATTCTTTGCCTTTCTTCTTTTAAAAGCAAAATCCGCAATAGGTCGCCTGCAAGCAATAGCCTAAAACGGATAAAAACATTACAAAGTTATGAAAACAAATCAAGTTTTAACCCGAAAAATGGGAGATTTTGAAGTTCTGCAAAGAACCAGTGATGGTTATTTTGATGCAAACGTGCTGCTAAGCCAATGGAATAATAGTAAGTTGAAAACAGGTCGTCGAAAAATGGTTGAATTTGTAGACTCTCCAAAAACGAAAGATTTCGTTAACACTATTCTAAAGCGTGAGAGCCATAGACGAAAAATCGACCATGGTGATTTTCAGCCGATTAAAGAAATAAAAGGAAGGATGACTAAAAAAGGGAAAACAAAAGATCAAGTTTGGATGCATCCATTCTTATTTATTGATTTTGCGATGTGGATTAATGCTGAATTTAAGTACGATGTTATCAAATTCGTTTACGACCAACTTATCGAATATCGAAATGAGGCAGGTAACGCATACAAAGAAATGTCGTCTGCTGTTGCAAGATTGGTAGATAAATCATTCATGCCTATTGCAATCCAAAATGTTGCGAAAGCCGTAAATCATATTGTGTTTGGCTCGCATGAATCTGAGATACGCAACAAGCAAGCAGAAGAATTTAAAATGAGAGAACTTTTTGAACTTGAAAAAGACATATCTAAATCCATAAATAGAGGACTAATAAAAACATACGAGGGATTAATTAGTTACTTGCGCGATGTCTGGAGAGAGAAATGGCAACCTGGAATATTAACAGCATAAAATTGTAACGATGGAAAAAAGAGAATCCAAGAACACTATCTATGTAGCTGATACAGTTGACGGAATTAATTATCTGAGCGTCCAAAAAGTGAAATTTGACGATAGCCAATCTAACGATGAAATTCTAATTATGATTGAAAATGAAGAAAACGGAAACGATTTTAAAGTTGCAAGACTATCGCTTGAAGAAGCGAAAGACCTAAGGTCGGTACTTGATACACTAATACCCCACGAACCACCATTTGCTTGAAGTAACTAACAAATAAATATAGCATAGAAAAGCCCTTCATTATGAAGGGCTTTTCTATGCTATATCTGTATAATTTATTTAGAGTTTGCTAAATTCTATAGCAAAGTATGGAAATTTCATTTCTATATTATGAGAATCAAAGCTGAAATTTATACACTTTAATATTACATTGTAATGATTATATTTCCAAGATAAAGAATCTTCCTGAAAATAAGCTATACTTGGCTTCATCCATGATTCGTATTCCTCGGGATATTTTCTTAGTATAATCTCGTAAGGAGGGTTTAATTTATTTACATCTCTTATAAAACTTTGTCCATTTACCCAAGCTTCACTTGCTGTATAATATTTAGATACAGTTGTTAACTTTTTGTCCTTGAAGTGAAAAACAGTACCGGGTTTAGATCCATCTCTATTATAAGAGAATGCAAGTTCAGGAGAGCGAATGATGTCTGGTTTTACTTCTTCAATACTAGATCCAAATCTATATTCGAAAATAGAATCAGTCTTTGAATATTGATTCTTAGATCCTTCATCTTTTCCATCTGAATTCATAATTGGATCATCACTTGAGCATGCAAAGAAAAATGAAAGCAATAATAATAGTGTTAGTAAATTTCTCATATCAAGGTAGTTTATTTTTTATGCAAAGCTATTTATAAATAACTTTAAAAAAAAATCTTTTTCATAGACTATCTAATTTTCTACTCATACCTTTTATCTCCGAATTTATCTCGTACAACTCCTTGGTGTTTTTATTAATATCTTGTATGTTGTACATCATATCGAGAACAATGTTGCGTATTTCTTGGAAGTTGGATGCAAATGCTTTCAGTGTACTGTTGGAGTCAGTATGTATATTTAGCAGGCTTAATATATACCCCTCGATATTTATCATACTCATCTGAATAGCCGTGAATCTACCCTCCAGTGCTGTTGCTGTATCTTGGCTCATGGTTTCATATCCTCCTTTGGACGGGGATTGAGAAGAGGAAGAGTCAGATCCTGTCCAGTTCAATAAATCCTTAAGAGCATCTCTCTCTTTTAAGGCATCTTCTACTATTTTATTATATTCGGCTTGGAGATCTGCGTATTCTTTAGCATCAATACCATCTTCTTCGTTTGCTTTTGCGAAATTATCATACCATGCTTGCAGCTTTTCACGGTATTTATCAGCTACCAAGCTTGAGAGTATTGCTTTTTGTAAATAGTTGGCGAAATTATCGGCAAAATCTTTGGATGAACTGTCCATATCCATAAGTGTATCAATGAAGTCATCGAATACACTGTCAAATGATACTTGAGTGAGCTGCTCTTTAATTGATTTATTTATATCTTCTATCTTCGCCGCTCCGTCTATTATATTGTCGAGATATTCTTTTGTCTCATCGCTGAGTTTGGCCCAGAATGTAGGTGCATCTTCTTTAAGCTTCTCTAATTGTGCAGCCGTAAGATCAAACAAGCCTGTCATTCGGCCTCCTGCAACAGAGCCGTATAGTGACTCGGATATATCATTATTCTTTACCCATTGCCGTAATTCAGCCCAACCTTCAGAATTAATTCTTTCTCGTTGCCTTACTCCTTTAGAGTGGGAACCGGCACTCGTACCGGAGTTTAGGTATTCTTTTCCCAGCAATCGATAAGATTCAATACTCTTATTGACTAAATCTTCCGCTTCTTTACCTACTCTTTTGGCTTCCTCTCCGTATGCCATTGCCAGGTATTCTTTCTTTTTATCTATCAGCTGGTCCCACACTTCGTTCAGGCTGTCATACTGCTCTTTCATAGCATTGAATTTCGAGTAGTCTGCACCGAAAAGCCCATCCAGTGCATCCACGACCTTAGAGATGCCGGAAACAACAGCCATCGTTCCGCCTATTATATCCCCTGACATTATCTGACCTACCCCTTGTGCTGTTTGCCCTAGACCGCCTATTGCATCTGCAATACCTGAAATCTTATTTCCCAGATCATCATTTCCGAGTATATTGCCTAAATCTTGACCGAATTGAGATACAGCGGGAGAGAACTGAGATACAGCACTGCCTATACCGGAAATTCCTTGACTTAGTTTTCCTCCGTTTATTAGATTTATTGCATCTTTTATTTGTATTTCAAACAGCTTAAAGGCACTTTTTCCACCAAGCTCTCCTTTTAATTGTTTAATGGCATTTCGTAATGATTCAACTTCCTGTGTCGATTGAGAGAGGTTATTCAGTGTGTTTTCGGTTATACCTAAACCAAGTATATCATTCTTAGATACATTTTTACCACCGATTGTAGCATTACCTTGTTCATCCTTTACTGCCTCCAAGTATTGTAATAATAAGTCTGCTTTCTCGATGATAGCTTGCATCTCATTGACACTCTTTCTGGATGCATCTGCGAATAATTGCCCCATGAGGGTAGTGCTGTTTCTTACAGAATTATCCAGTTCGTCCAGCTGATTCTGTTTTTGTTTCTCCAGAGTTGCAGCATCACCTTTGGTTAAAGCTTGATCTATTTCCTTCTCATATTTCTCGATGATTGCTTTTCGCTTTTCCTGGTAGGTCCCGAATTGAATTAAATGTTCATTCCAAGCCTTCTTTTCGGCTTCCATCTGCACGAATGCCTGGTTGTTTCTTGTATTATTAATAATTGTATCGTAAGAAGAAGTATCAACAGTGATAGAGGAAGAATCAAACTTCTTTTTTAAGTACTTGCTATTTTGTTTTAATTTCAAGTCCTCAGCAGCATCAAACTTCTCTCTTTCAGCCTGAATATAGGCTTGTATATAATCTTCTTTGGCTCTTTCCAGAGATTGTATTTCTAGATAATTGTCAAGTTCCCTTTGATAACGGATTTTTTCTGATCCTTCAGCCAGATTATTTATATATGATTGGGTAAGCTGATTTTCAAGATCCTCTTGTTTGCGTTTACTCTCAAGTGTTTGCTTTAACTTGATATCTGCTATCTTTTCCTGCTGATCGGCAATACCCTGAGCTTGCTTAATTGCTTTCTCGGCGGCTGATTCTTCTGACTTAAAATTCGTCTTATCCCATTTCTCTAGTTCTTTAGCAGCTTCATCTCTCGCTTTTTTAGCTTTATTAAATATATCAGAATTAGGAAGAGCTGAATCCATTTCTCTTTGTTGCTCCTCTCTTATTTTTTGCCAATATCCCTTAGTTCCTTTTTCGAAATCTCTTCCATCGAAAAATAGATCATTGATATTTATTTTTTCTACAAGTTTTTGATTGGCTTCATTATATTTACCGATTTCCTTCGTTTTCTCCCATATACTTTTATTAAGTTCTTCTATCTCATGCTTTTCTTTCTTTATAAAATCAGATTGAGTAGCAGCTGAAGATGAAGATCGAAACTCGCCCTTTTTCAGATTTCCCTCTATTAAATCAATGGCTCCTTCTTTTTTTAATTTCTTATCTATTAATTCATTTCTCTCGGCTTCAATATCTAATGCCTTGGACTCATTCTCGACGATTTTGTCTTGGGCAGCTCTTGCTCTTGCCGAGGCAATGATAGACTTACTTAACCTATCGTAAGCGTCGGCTGCTTTCCCTGCTAATATTTCCTCTTTCGACATATTAGCGAAATAGGCTGGATATAACTTTTGTAATTCTTTGGCAGCTTTCAAACGTTCTTCTTTAGATTTAGTATCATTTTGGCTCGCTTTATATAAAAGTTCAAGTGAAGAGATTTCTTTTTTTGCAGCTTTTTCAGCTTCCAATGATGCTTCTTTCAAGCTATTAGTGACAATTTTGTTAAGCCGCTTTGTTTCTTCTTGCTGTTTATTCCATTCTTTATATTTACCGATAAGAATACCGATGCCTACAACGAGAGCACCTATTCCGGCACCAAGTAAGCCGGCAGAAGCAATCTTTGCGACATTTGCCGATACTCCCATTTTGATAAATGACTTTCCCAAGGTGTAATTCGCAGTGCTCCACAATTGAGTAGCTTTGGTCAATGCATTAATGCGAAAATTACTGGTCGCGTGAAGGGTATTACTTACTTGCTGCAATCCCATAGTTATTGACATGGCAGCTTGCAACTTCGTCTGAACTTCGGCTAATTTTTCGTTATTCTTCACAAAAAAAGACGCAATACCTTGCCCTGCGGCAAAGATTCCTGATAATGCTGTAATACCCTGAATAAGTCCTGTAATATGTGCATTACCAGCAGTCGTTAGAGCTTTTTGCTCCTGTTGTACGATACGATAAGATGTTCCTAGCTCTGAAAGTTTTTTCTTCAACTCATCATACCTCTGAATATTTTCGGGGGCAACTACACCATCTGTACCACGAAGCGACCGCATTTCTTCCGTGACTTTCTTTATTTGCTGTAATGTGGTTATTTGCTTGTTGGCAGCGGCTTGCTGTTGTTGTGCCAATTTTTCTTGTTCTTTTGTCGCTTTTTGATATTCCTTTTCTAAATCTTCTAAAGACTTTTTTTCTCTATCTAAAGAGGACTTTGACTCATCTATCAATTTTTTAGCCGTATTATATTGTTGAGTAAGCTCCGCTATCTCTCTATCTGAGAAAATATGATTGGAAGCATATTGACCCGACATTGCCTCTAAGGACTTGCTTGCCTTATCATATTCTTTTTCAAGATCAGCGATAACTTTCTTTTGTATTTCTATCTGTTTTGAGATATCGAGACTCTTAGATAGAGCTTCTCCCATTTTCTCGGCATTCTTCCCGAATTGATCTATGCGATTTTCTGCATCGGCAAAGCCTCTATTTAAGCCAGAATTATCTATCCCTGTAGCCATAAAGAGGGCTCCATCTCTATTTTGTATTGGCATAATGTGTTTCTCTTAAAATATAAAGTCCGCACTATCTTCTCAGACAATGCGGACTTTAACAATCACCTATAAAACTACTTTCAGAATCTACTTAATATATAAAATCAAACACCGTTTACCTTTCTTACGCGCTTCATTTTACCGGTATCGAAATCAGGAACTTCTGTATATTCAGCTTCAGTATCTTCACCATTCATTTGTTTGTTTCGCTCATTGAGTATATAATTATGTTCTCTGAGAATCGAAGCTATCAGGACATAGTCACTGTCGAGGGTTTCTTCCGGTTTAAGACCTAACGTCTCGCAACAGATCGAGAGGAACATGAAGCTGCTTTGCGGTTCCATGTCTTTTGGTTCTTTTGAAGGGCTATTATCTCCTCTTCGCTTAGCGGGCTCACATTTTTGCATAGTGTGATAGAATTGAAAAAAGGGTTATAGTTCAACCTGAACAGTATCGCATTAAGAAGAATATAAATATCATTCCATGTACAATTATCTTTCAATACCTCTTTAAACCAATCAGGCATGTCTCCTTTTTTATTATGAATGCCAATACATACAATTTCAAATAGCAACTCATCGTACTTTCTGATAAGAGGCTCTATGCTGCTATCAAATTCAATGTCTTTTTTTACAGTTATTTTATCAATATCCTGGTTCTCTATTTGTATGAGTAGTGGCTTTAACCTAAACCAAGTACGCACGGTGATTGGCCTGATAACTATATTATCACCAACCTTCTTTCCTGCTGGAAGTGATGATAAATCAGAAAATTCAAAAGGTATTTTTATAGGCTGCCCCGTAACTGTGCTGCTTTCTAATTGTATAACTTGTTTTACACTCATGTTTTTACTTTAAAATATAAGGGATATCGTGAAATACGACACCCCTTATTTAAACATTGATAGTTGATGAAGTTATCCGCCTGCTTCGGCATCAACAGTTTTCACTTCACGCGAGAACGAAGATTTACGAACTCCGGCAGACGTAATGGGGGTAACTACGGTTGCCCTGACTAACATCAAATCTGTTTGCTCAACACCCGGAGCTTGAGATAATCGAGCAAAGATCTCGGCTTTAGGGATAACATACTCAACGTATTTTCCTTGATAATCTGCCGTTTGCATCTTAATGCTCTTAATGATTTTAGGAATTTCAACGGGAGCTTCCCATTTTTCACCTGTTGCAGTTCCTCCCATAAAATCAACTTGTTCTTGAGCTTTTGGTGAAGGAATTGCAAATTCAATACTCGATACATCTGTTATTCGGCTGATAACAGCCCAAGGGTCCTTCTGTCCCATTGCCCGAAACTGCACTTGTGTACCATCAGCAAAGTTAAAGACAATAGTATCTTCGTGTATTTCCGGATATTGTGTGTATGTCGTTGCTGCAACTCCATCGCCGGGAGTACCCGCTCCTAAATATTTACAATCTACGGCTAACGTTCTTTCTCCTGCCATAATAATTATTAATTTAATTGTGTAATTACTTCTAATCTGATATTTGTACAATCGAAGCCTTCTTTAGCTTCGCCCAGAGGTATAGACCATACGATCCTAGATTTCCAATACATGCCAACCGGATAAGAGATATTTTTTAATGAAGCTTCGAACTTACGCTTAACTTCTTTCATCAATGATCGGTTGCTCATTCCATTATCATACTTTTCGATGAATATGTTTATATTTACAACCGGGGCCTTATTGACGACATCTTTTGTTTCTAATCCCAGACCTCGAACAGTATAATGATTATTCTTTACACCTGTTGCAGAATTATCCTTATATCCGGTAATACCGGTATTTGCTGCTTCTGTTGCTGCGAAAACAATGTCTATTATGTCGAATTCATCTGCCATTATAATCCAAGTCTGTTAAAAAGTGAAGCACTTTGTTTTCTGATAAATTCATCTGATTTGGAAGCTGCTAACGATACTACATCTTTATTCTCCATAGCCTCTACGAATACGGCATACTTCATTCCGGCAACAGCTATAAGAACATATCCATTATTATAAGTTCGGACTAAATCAGTCGCTAATTGTTCAGCTTCACGCTTTCCAGTTTCTTTATCCGTACCAATGCTTTCAGAGGCTTTAAAATCTTTACCGAGTATCTTTCCATCCTTAGATATAACATAGCCGATAGAAGAACGGAGATTACCTGTGTGATCGATATACTGCCCGCTCAATCGAGCGACTTTTACAAACTCTTCACCTGTTCGCTGTAATATCTGATAGATGACCATATCAGCACGTTCGCCCACTTTCTTAAAGAGCCTGTTGATATCGCTTTTTTTCCAGAGTGGAGTAAGTCCGCTCTTTCGTGTTGCCATGTCAGATATAGATTACAGAGTGAGTTTGAAACTGCTCCCAACTCTCAATTTTGGCATCTAGCCCGATGCTCTCAATCTTAATTCGGGTTGCAGCTGCAATTTTTTTAGTTTGAGTCGAGAATTCACCTTTTACGATAAACTCTTTTCCATCGTTATTAACTTTAACCTGATTTCCGCTATTGGATGTGAAGTATTGACCTTTAACTGTATACTGTTGCTTATCACCTTCTATCCATTCGCCATGCTCCAGTTTACCAGAAGAAACCGTGATAATTGCTATATGTGAATATCGCTTTACCATGACTGACTAGCCCTTCCTCTAGGTACTCGAATACTATTACCTAAAGCCTTCGCTTTTTCAGGTTCTCCGTTAGCAATATATAACTCCCTTGCTTTTTGCGTATACCATGCACGAGGATAAGTTATAGATAGTTTATTTTCCGTAAAATCTGGTAAACCGCCTATCATAGCATAAATATCAGCTGCAGCAAGTTGTACCGAAGACCTGTAAGTAACAGCATAATCAGCCGCCCCATTTAAGGAGCGGTCGATTAATACCGTGTCGAGGAAGCTTTCAACTTCCCCCGTACCCGGGTATGTTAATATTGCTTCTCGGATTGTTGCCATAATCAATCTTCTTCTTGCTCGGTTCTATCTTCTTGCTCTGCATCTTCTCCTAAGAAACGAGCAGGGATATTATCTGTGCCTTCAGTGTTTTCATCACCACTCCATTCCTGCCCATCCGCTCTCATTATATACATAGCATCCGGATCGTTCACCACAGGGAAAGCATTCGCCTCTGCTTTTGTCCATTCTTTGAAAGGTTCAAGCTCTGACCATTTTGAAAGGAAGATAAAATCTTTTTTCAATGTGATAGCTTTCTTGCTTACAGCCTCAGATCTTTCAGCAGCAATAGGCCCATGCTGAATATCACCCACGTTTAAATCTTCCAAGAAACAAATACGTTTGCGAGCCCAAGGGTTTACTGTTTTACGTCTGCGTGATTTATCTTCAATACGAACGGCAGGAGCTACAGTAACGATCTGTACAGGTATTTCCTGTTCAGACAAATACTCGTTGATAAGCTTTTTAGTAATAGTGATCTTGGTAGTTCCATTGATCCATCCCTTTATTTTTTCAATTGTCGACTTCTGTTTTTTCAACATCGAAAATGAAGATGAATGCATTACCACATATTTAATAGCGACACCATTCTCAGATGCCTTTACTATTACATCTTCTATATCCTGAAGTCCATCGGCAGTAGCTGTACTTTCTCAGTCGGCAGATGATTTCATCTGATTGGCTATCGGCATACCACAACCAACGAATTCCGCTGTAACGATACCGTTATTATTATTGGCATTTAACAAGAAGCCACCTCGTGACATCATTTGCATACACCACCACTCAAAACGGCCACGAACGGCATTGTACACGAAGTCCTGATCTTTGAAAGCCAGATTCAGTATTTCCAACTGTGCAGCATCACCGGAAGCATCCCTTTGCAACTGTAAATACTCGTTGTAGTCACTTTCGTTCATACCACGTTTTACAGATGTTTTAGGAATCTCACCGGATAGTTTACTTACAATCTCACGTGTTTTTTGAGGTGCTGATGAATCCCAGCTGATCACGTCAGCAATAACAGGAGCACCTTTTTCCCCTGTCAAGGTTTCCCATTTCAAGGAAGATTTTTGCTTAACACCGAAGAAGTTAGGGAAATACATCGGTTTGACGTGACGTGTATTCAGACGTGCACCCATATTCTTTCGGTCTACTTGTTTGATTAATGATCTTTCCATTAATATTATTTTTTAGATGTTATACAAAACGGATAAATGGTAACTTGGCTTTTAAGCCATTGTCGATAGGAAAGGGGAGTACTGATTTATTGATAGTACCACGAACAAGCAAGCCTGAGCGTTGATTGGCGACCGTCAAATCGACTTTATTCATAGTGATTACTAACTCTCCATCATACTTCATTGTAGCTTCCCCTGCTTCCGCAGCCTCTTTAGCTAATACCAGAACATCACCTACTGCAGCAGCTCCGATTGTTCCTTCCAGTGTGATTAAGTCAAAAGCTTTGTCAGATTTATCTATTGCCGTGATAATATCAGCAGCTTTGGTAAAGTCTCCACCATTGGTTACCGCATCACCTACAGCGAATAAATGATTCTTTTGCACTTGATAAGTTGTAGCTGTGGCAGTAGCTACAGCAGATATTTTAGCTGTCTTGATTGTTTTATAAATCCCGGTATCCGGATCTTGAACAACAATTACCAATGGTGGTAATTCTGGCAGGGAAGCGCCATCAAACAATACGCCTCTAAAATCGGCACGGTCTATCGTACCTCCTCCGATCACATCCTCGATGATTTTCTCAATGCCGGGATGATATTGGAATTCTCGTTCTCTCTTTAAATACATAATCTAAAATTATTGAGGTTATTTACTAAGTCCCAAGTCAACCGTTCCCGGATTATTGGGGGTTACATCACTATCCATTAATTTAGTCCACTCAGCCTCCGATCTATCTTTTAATTGAACTGAACCCAATGTATATTCACCGCTTGCAACTTTATCGTCGATTGCTTTTTGCTGAATGCTAACAAATTCTTCACCGAGAGCTTTTACCTGATCTTCTAATTTTACGTCAGAATCAAACTTGATACGGTCGAGCCAGCCTTCTGGAAGCTGTGCAGTTTTAAGTAAGCTTGCAGCAGTGGTTTTCTTTTCAGCCAAAGAAGCAGATTGTTGATTACCTTTAAGAAGCTCTTTCATCTCTTCCAACTGCTTATTTTGAGCATCGAGAACAGCTTTCACAGTAGGATCAAGCCCTTTGAATTTATCCTCGTCTGGGTTTGGGTTTTCGATAGGTTTACCGCCTTTCAATCCATGCTCTTTTTCATACGCTTCAATAGCCGCTTTCTTTGTAGCTTCTTCGGCATCCTTTTGAGCTTTGGTTTCGGCCTCTGCAATAGCAGGTAGAATATTCTCGGAAAATGATTCTACAGCTCCGGCTACATCTTCCTCTTTTTCAAGTTTGAATGCTTTAAGAATGCGATCGGCATGCTTTTCGTCAATACCTTTCTCTTTGAGAGTCTTTTTTATAAAATCGATTAGTTTCATACACTTTGTTTTAAAATGTTTTTATCTTAAAATATAAGTGTGAGGGAATTTTTCGGAGAGACACAAAAAAAGCCGGACATTACTGTTCGGCTTGGTAGATGATATTATGTATTTTATTATTGCAGATTAAAGGTGAAGAAGCTATAAATTAAACTATCACTCTTCAGCATATATAGGCTATCATTCTTTACAATCATGGTATCACTTAAAAATCGCGCAGCTTTAGAACCTGAATTAAGAAATAATGTATCACTATTTGTCGTATAAGTTCCTTCTTTTTCATCACTAAAAAAAAAGACACCAGAGTGATATACTTTGAAGACTCCGTTTTTATAAAAGTACAATTCAGATTGGCTTTGCGTGCCTTGATAGTATGCTTCCATGACAGTGTTTGCTCGGCGATTTTCTCCACATGAGCAAAACAGTAAAACAACAGATAAAACAGACAAAGAAAATTTAAACATACTCTTTAATATTGAATAGTTAAGAAGCAATTTGACCATACTCAAAAGTAACAAATAATTATACTTAAGACATATTTATTTCAATAAATACTTACTATTCTCCTTAACAAACCACTGATTCCGATTCGCTTCTTTCTCGTTTACAAAGTCGATAGCTGATTGCGGAACGGTTTTAATAATCTTGTCCTGGGGGACTTCACCAGTCAATAAATACTCTGTAAATTCTTCACCCTCCAACATAATGGGAACAGCAAAGCAGATACACCAAGGATGGTTACCCTTGAATCTATAACCAGGGGGGTATTTGCCCACCATCGGATCACAAATAGCACAAGGACCTTTATTTGATTTTGAACGATGTACTTCTATACCCAAAACAAAACCTTGATTCTTCCAGCGTTCATGATCTGCTGTGTGATATGCCTGATTTGTTTCGGTTACAGCTACACGAAGAGCGTTTTTATAGCTACTTCTATATCGTCCTTGCCCCGGTGAATATTCTTGCATGGGTTGAGATAAAATAAGCTTACCTTCCTCATTCTTTATACGCCTGAACCGTTTATCGGGATCTTGTAATAGCTGTCGAATATCTTGAGAGATTATAGCAGCTGGGCGTCCTGTCGAAATACCAGAAGAAAGATAATATTCGAGATTCTCTTTTAATCCTTCAACCGATTTCCAAACAGTATCAGATAAAGTTAAGCCGTCAATCTTTCGTTGTTGAAATGCTTTCAAAGCATCCATATTACGAGCGAACATACCTTTTTCGAGCTTCTCATACTTACTTTTCCCTATGAGTTCTGGTAAAGAGAGATCTTTGATATAAGCCTTTAATAGATCATCGTTCTTTAGGTTGGATGCTTCCCACGCACCGATAGTATTATTGTTGATATTGATAAGTAGATTATCGTGCAGTTCTTCGAGTAGCTTATCAATCTGATTCTCTAAGCTTGCATTTCGCACCCAAACATTGCCTGTATTCTTTTCTGTCCACTTAGTTAATATCAAGCCTGACCGACGTGTGAAATCATCGAAAATACGTTTTACTTGTCCTTGCTGGTTCAGTAAGCGTAATACGTGCTGTTTGTCGTGGAATGATAGTGAGGGCATAGGAATTTTTCTTAATTTTGTTATGCATGACGGAATGGGGAACGTAATTGCTTAATGCGATTGCCGAAAGGTTTGCAGGTTCGAGTCCTGCTGCAAATAAAGAGCAGAAATTATTTCTGCTCTTTTCCTTCTTAAAAATTCATACCAACCAAATTACTACGTTCATTCTCTTTCTTTTCATCCTCCTCCATGCGTGCTAATTCTCCTTCGATATCTCCTGCAGGAGTGAGCGGTGATTTAGATACAATAGTTTGTTTAGAGTTGAAAGCCTTACCACCTCCGGCAATAGAAAGGACATTTGCATCTTCGACAGGATCTTTCGGTAAAATAGAATCGAATGTTACAGTTATCCAATTATTTGCAAGCTGTTGACGGTACTTAATATTAGTGATGTTAGCTATACCGGCAGATACTACCGTAATACATCGCATCAAAGCCGGGCGAAATGTTCTCATATTGATCTTCATTTTGATTTCTGCATCCAGCATCATAAATCGACGAGAAACACCGGATAAGTTACCAAGGCCCTTAAGGTTATCAAATGATAGATCCGGCATAGATGCACCCGAGTACTGCTCATTCTTTGTTTCGTCAAGCTCTTTTGCAACTGAATCGATTGATTGTTGCCAGTTCAAGAAGTCTGCATCACCATGATATTCTTTCCCGCTATCTTGGTCAATTCTCATAGGAAATGTGATTTCTTTTCCAACTGTATTTTTACCGGGCAAACTTGTTTCTCCGAATACCTTCATTATTGGCTCAGCAAAGTAGTCGTTAGTATCAGCCATACGTGAATGACGCATTTCTCTGGCATCCATCATCGAAGAAACTTCATCCCATGCAGGCTCATAAACTTCACCGTAAACAATCGGAAGCAACCCCCATGGATTAACAATCTCTTTTCTGTCCCATCCAATTGATGACTGAGTACCAATTATAATCTTTTCACGTGTCCATATCATGGCTTGCTCGCGTATCATATCTTCACTATCCGTGATCTGATAACGATGTATAAAACCATCCATCTTACTCCCATCGAAATGCGGAAAGAATTCATATAAAGCATTCGTGTCTTTAGGCAAACACAAAATTTTACAATTCAGTTCTGACGATTTTTTACCGCTCCAATGTTCGTAGATTGTAGGATAAAATACAATGGCAGCTTTAGTTTCCGATAATATCTTTTCGGCAAACTCGATCAAGACATCTTGCATACCGAGCACTCGTTCCCAGACTCTTTTAAATTCGTTAAAACCATCGTCTTGTACGTCTGCTGATATGTTCATTCGACCGCCGAACATCATTGCTGTATCAGTCCGGACTAACTTACGTGGAAAATTACTTATGATACGTGCAACGTCCACAACTTTATCATCAAGTCTTATAGCATTACCGTTCTTGTCGACCAGTGTATCTGAGTACACCTCTAGTCTTTTAGGTTCACGCCATCCAACAGAAGCTTTTCGACGCCTTCTTTCGCCGTCATATTCTTCTTTGTATTCGGCTGGGTTACGGCCTTCAATTGTATCTACAGATAGATCATTGACGATCTGTCCAAAGTTTTCATTTTCGAGAATTGAATAAATAGGCGGCATATTCTTTTCTCTTAAAATATAAGAGAGGGGAAGTGTTTTATTTTATATTTGCTATACATCATCAAATTATATATCATGGCAAAGACAAACCAAGATTTAATCAAATATGAAATTGACTCTGAAAGAGAAAAAGATTTGATAGCTAACAGAGATCAATACGATAATTTATTTAAACATAAATACTCTGTTCTTGATTCAAATATTAAGACTGCAATACAGCTAAAAGATATAGCTATAGGTATTAATCGTGATGATGCTACATCTATCATAAATACATATGGCTATTTTAATCTCTTATCATATGATTTAGTATCTGTAGGTTACAATTTATACTTCGAACAAGAGCGATGGCGGAAAATATATTTTGCAAGACAAGTGGCTTTGTTGATCTATGAAGCGTTTGAAGATATACCAGTAATTACAGGCAAGATATTTAAAATTCATTTTGAAGAAGTTAGAGGGATAAAGGCAGCAGATGATTTTTTAGAAGAGTTGAAGTCATTGGGTAAGAAACTAAACAAACTGAAATCTGATAATCGGGAGTATCTGCTAAATATTAGAATAAATGTTGCAGCACATAGAGACTTAGACATTAACAAGCAACTTGACATTATAACAAACATCAACCCCTATAGTATAATAGCCATAATGACAGATTTGGAGAACATACTTAAAGCTTATAGTAATTTGCTACAAGATTTGATTGTAAGGTTAGTAAAAGCTGGTAAGAACTGAAGGTGTCGAATTCGACATATTATATAATTTTACCGATTTATTATAGTTTTCTGTATATAATTATCGCTTAAAATTGTATTAATAAAAAAGCCCCGAAGAATATCCCCGGGGCAATGGCATCTATAACTAAAATCACTATTGCAGTTGAAAAGTGCTGCTCACTGTATTTCTGCAGGTACGCTATCCGTCTTGTACTTCGAGGAAATAAAAGTTTCCAGTTTGCAACCTGAACGCTCTTACTTTCACGTACCCTTTCCATCAAAAAAAGGTTTGCGGATGATAAGAGAATCGAACTCTTTAAATGCATTACAAACCGACTACATCTAAACCAAAAAATCACCCATTTAATCTAATATATAAATGAAATTCGGTTTTTCCGAATTTACCTCACCCCTGTACCCCTTGCAACTTTTCTTTGTTGTTCGCCTTTAAGGTTTCCTTTGATTGATTCAAAGAATTCAGCAAGAATTGTCATACTATCGGGCGCATCGTCATGAGCGTTGCCTCCCTCTTTTTTATATGAAGTCAGCCACTTGATGAACCACCAATAATCAGAACCTTTAGCATATTCTGATTCATCCAAGAAATGACAATGCGATTTTATCCAACCCGATTTCATAAGGATTCTGGTTTCTTTATTCTTTGTAGTCGGGCGAGCCTGAATAATACATTTATTAAATTTATCGGTCTCTTTAACGATTCTACGCACATCATTAGCGAATATCTTACCTCCATTGTTGGACTCGCATCGCATCTGATCGAGTTTAAAGTCTATAATTGCTTGAGCCAATCGAGGACCGGTTATCTCAACAGCATCTTTCGTAAATAATGCTTCTGTGATAAATAGCTCTGATCCGAATACCTTTGCAAAAGGAGAACTGAAATAATCGTCTCCCTCATCGGCCACGTCAGTTGCACCAATTTTACCATCAGGAACACGCCCCTTGATATCAGCTTTCTTAAATCGTTTGAGTGCAGATTTAGGAAATAATAAGCCTTTCAGTTCAACAGGGTTCTGTTGGTACTCGGCTTCCCAAATACTCTCGTCGGTTTCCGCTTTCTTGTCAAGATAATACTCTGTAGTATGCACATCTTCACAGAAAGATTGATCGTTTTCGTCTAATGCAGATATACGGATAATCTCATGGTAATACTTTCCTTCCCTTGATTCCTCCAGACGCCCAAGTACGTCATTTGCAGACCAGCGTGTACCGATGTCAATAGTACAACAATTACCCTCTGTTCTTGAATCGTGTGTACCTTGAAACCAGCTCCAGACTTTCTCATTGTTGTTATCCGATAAAGCATCTTCGAGCGATTTATACAAGTCGTCCGTCATAGCAAGCATAGAAGCCCCGAATCCGATTACAGTACCGCCAACACCCGCACCGAAATAGCTTACTTGCCTTGCGCCCTCTATACTCCAGCCATGGACGTTTTGTTTATCTGCTTTAAGCTTAATATCCGGGAATACTTCGTTGTATTTGCGTGAACGGACAATATCGCGCGTGTCGTAAGAAAGTTTGTTGTATAACGGATCGGCACAACAGTTACGCATAACCGATTCTTCCGGAAAGTGACCGAACATCCAAGATATAAAGAGTGAAGATATATAAGACTTACCTGCCCTTGGTGGCATACTTACCGCCAGTCGATAAATTGTATTATTAGAAAAAGCCAGATATACACGCATAAATGCTTCGGCCACCTTCTTTAAGAAATGCCGCTTAGCAAAAAACGAAGGGTCCATATATAAGCAATAAGACCAGAAATCACTTCTGGCCTCTCGCTTACGAAGAATGATAGCTGCTTCGGCTTTGCGAATTAATATTTCTCTTTCACTCAGTTTTGCCATCAACTATATTTTGTAGCTCTTCATTAGATAAAGCTTCCAAACTGCTTTTTATTCCTACTTCACCGGATAGCTTATTTTCTTGTCTATTCTTCCAGTTATCCGAGTCTCGGTTAGTAAGAGTGAATATGACAAGCGTGGGGTTGGGTTGGTAATGCTTCTTTGTAACGACATGCTCTTTAACTTTAACAATAGCTTTGCCGTTGTCATCTTTCTTTCCTGTGTCAGTCGTAACGGTTCGTGTTTCATCCACTGTATATCCTTGAATCATCTTAACGAGTGATTTCTTGGCTTCAACAACAAGAAGTTCATCAAACTTATCCTGGGCCTTTTTTATAGCATCTGCAAAATCTGCATTTTTAGACTGCCAATTATAATAGGTTCGTTCCGATATTTTCACCTTTTCGCAGATCTCAGCAATCGTATAACTGTCCGTACTCATCATGCTACAGATCTTGTCAACAATCTTCTTATTATACTTTGCCATAGAGTAATTGCTTTACCCTAAAATATAAATAGGAGCTACTTTTTTGAGTAACTCCTATTTGTTGTATTATTTAAATTCTTAATCAGTTGTACTATTAACAACCTTACTTTCCACTTCCCTTAAACCTATATCTACACCCTCCTTTCTCGCCTGTTCTAGTTTGAGAAGTAATTCACTCCGCTTCAACTCATAAACCATGGCATTATTAGCTTGTTTTGCTAAATTAGCTTGAGCATTAGCATCTTCAACAGTGATTTCTTTGCTATCTAATTTCTGCATTTGTCCATAAATAAAATGGAGCAATGATTTGTTATTTACTGGTTCCATGATAATTATTATTTATTTTGTTTGACGTATCTTTTTGCTTTTAATTCAAATCTCTTTAACTCTATTATGGCAGGATGAAGACAAAGTACCGAGTCATGCACCCCATATTGATATCGCAATCTCTCTTTTACGTATGGGGCACTGAGAAATTCTCGTTCACTTTGTTTTCTAGTGAGAGTTTTATGCATATTCCGTCTAAACGACAGTTTCTTAACTTCGCGTATTCTACTAATATTCCTCTGGCTGTACTGTTGTAGATATTTTTTGCGAGAATCATTTTCGTGATAATATCTATTTTGTCTTTCTCTGTGACGGACTTTGATTTCAGGTCTTTGTCGGTATTCTTTATCTCTAATGAGTTTACGATCTCTATTTTTCAGATACCACTCTTTTGATATTTGTATTTTCTTATCCTTGTTTTCGGAATGATATTTTTTATAATAGTCACGTCTTGAAAGTTTACAACATTCCTTGCATATAGATGTTCTACCCTGTTTTCTTCGCTTATCGGAGGTAAACAAATCTAACTCTTTTTCGATATTGCATTTTGTACATATTCTAGTTTCCATAACTTTACAAATAAGAGTTGGAAATATTATCTTTTACTAATTCACTGATAGCAGTACTCAAATCAATGATTGTAGAAGAACAATCAGTTTCTGCTTCAAATATTGCACCTGCATAGCCTGTTAATTCTTTATGCTCTTTGAGGGTTGGTGCTTGCGTCCTTATGATTTGCATTGCGTATCTCAGATGGGAGAGGGCTTTTTCAAAGGCTTCTATCTTGTTTTGATAGGTAGAATTGATAATAGTGATTGTGGTATTGCTCGTTTCGTGAGCTGACGTGCTTGAATTAGATATAGTTTTTCCATTCAAACCTTGATTTTCCTTGTAAGTCATTTCAGAAAAAATTAGGTTGTTATAGCGAGATAAAAAAGAACAGCTCGCATGGCCTGTTGACTTACACCTAAGAGGCAGTGGGCGCATTAACGCTCCACACAGGATTACGAGCTGCAATATTGCAGTGATGTGCGGGCATAAAAAATCCCGCACAGAATAGGCAGGTTTCCCGCCTCTTAGAATGTAAGTCACTACAAACATACAAAATATTTTATTCAAAACAACAATCTCCCCTCTAATTTATCTTTCACTAATTGCAAAACACCGTTGTAGATAGTGTATAGATTCTTTCGGTCAGCCTCATACGGATACTTAGAAAGGCTGTTCCCGTCAATGAATTTCCAACGGAATATGGCTCTAGCTTTATCCGACAAACCGTAAACATCACAAGCATCTTTAAATCGTCGCTCCTTCTCCTGTAAATCTTTTTCCTTCTCTATATTCTCGTCCCGATCGTCAATAATATCTAGAAATTGAAAGTCAACGTCGGCATAAGCACCAACGGGTTTATATAAATCGTATTGACGTTTGAATGGTGCCGTATCGGATTGAGCATTGAATTTGATGCTGCGTAATAGGTAAAAATCTAATTCAGTCCACTTATCTTTTTTAATGGCAAGCATATCAAGCAACTTCTGCCTGTAAGCTTCTTGCTTTTCGGCTCTTGAAAGTATATTCGTTAAAACACAATTAAGCAAATCATACTCTAATCCGTATAAATGTTGTTGCTCGCAATGATATTTACAAAAGTCTAATAGTCTATTATAAGCATCGGAAATATATTTATTTATAATTTGATTTGCCATCGTCTCTCTTGTTTAAAAAGGTGTATTTTCAGATTGATTCAAAAAATCCTGATTCGGGGGAATGGGAGAAGGAACGTATTCATCGGCAGAAGGCTGACTGACCCCATTATCCCATATCTTCTTATACCGGTTATCGTGATGGAATATGATCGGTTGGTTGCGGGCTCCTTCCCTATACTTCGATAAGATCAGTTTACCTCTGTTTTTCCATGGTACACCTTTGCTGTCTTGAACATCCGGATTATAGTAGTCAGGTTTATGGATGAACACAACAATATCCGCATCTTGTTCTATATCGCCAGACTCTCTTAGATCTTCCAATTGGGGCTCTTTTACTGCTGTTCCTTTCATTGGTCTATTTAGCTGAGAAAGTAAAATAATTGGAATATCAAGCTCTTTTGCCAAGTTCTTGAGTTCTCCGGTGATATATCCAATTTCTAATTGCCGGGATTGAAACTTCATATTTGTACGGATCAAACCCAAATAGTCGATAATCATCATCTGGAGCTTACCTTTCCGTTTCAATCTTCGGGCTTCTGATTTAAGATTATTGATATAGCGGATATTGTGATGATCGGCAATATTGAGTTTCAGATTCCACAATTGTCCGGCTCTTTCATCTATTGCCGACCACTCTTCCGGACTCATCTGTCCACTTTTTAAATGACGGCTGTTAATACGATCGTCTTCGAGTAAATAACGATTTACTAACTGCGTTCTTTTCATTTCAATTGAGACGAACAAAATTTCTTTTCCTGCTTCGGCTGCTGCTTTTGCAAACGAAAGAGAATGCTGTGTCTTACCCATACTTGGACGAGCTCCAAGAATGATTAAATCTGGGGCAGACCATCCACCTGCAAGTATATCATTAAGCGTATTTAGTCCTGTTGGTATTGCTACCTGTATACCTTTTTCTCTTAATTCCTGAGTCTTGGATGCTGTTTCCATCGCTTCGGCCAGAGCTTCACCCATAGAGACCGATTGACAATCACTTGAATTGGAAGTCAACTCAGTCAATGACATTTCAAGTTCTTCTTGTATTTCGTCGATATCATATGCCTCATCGTAAGCTTTTTCTGCTACTTCTGTCGCTATGCGAATAAGCTTCCTAGCTTTTGCTTTCTGACTGATAATTTGGGCGTGGTAAACTATATGTACAGAAGAAGCTACTTTCTCGGCAAGCTCTGCAATGTATAATGGGCCTCCGATAGACTCTAAGTCACCAGATCTTTTCAACTCTTGAACAACTGTAAGCATATCTACCGGATTTCTCTTTGATGATAAGCTAACAATAGCTTTATAAATCATCTGGTTTCTTTCTGAATAAAAGTCATCTGGAGTCAGTCTATCCTCAATTTCCAAATATGCTCTTGATTCAACAAGTAATGCACCTAATACTGCTTCTTCCAGTTCTGTCGCCTGAGGTTGTAACTTGCCAAGATCAGTCGACGACAGCTGGTCCTGCCGGTTGTAGTATTTCTTTTGCTGTTTTGCCATAAATCGGTTCTCTGTTTGCCCATGTACCTAGCCGTAAGGCTAAATCCCATGTCTTTTGTTGGTCAATTCTCATTTTAGTCTTCTGCTTATTCATTTCCGTCCAATAGTCGAAAAATGCCCGGATCATTTCTTTACCGTATCTGGGAACATAAGGTCTTAGAGAATCATAAAATTCATTTTTGCGCTTGAGTGTAGCAGCTCTAGCTGCGTCAAGTTTCTTGATCTGCTCTTTTGCTTTTGCTTCCTGTTCGATGCGCTTCAATTCTTCCGCTTTCTTTTTACTCTCGATAGAGAGTATTTCTTTAGTATCAGTATTAACAATATTAGATTTTGTTTCCTCCGCGTTTCCTTGCTGTTTCCTTGCTGTTTCCTCTGAACTTACAATTGCATTATATTTATCATAATTACAGATGGTTATAATGCTTTGACCTGTTTCTTTGACTGTTTCGCGCTTTACCATTTTATCAACTTCAAGCATCTGTATATAATTGCCTACCTTTTTAGTAGACCATCCAAAAGCTGTTGAAAGAAAACGGATAGAAGCATAAATCTGCCCTCGTTTTACTATTACAAGCTTACCCTTATCAAGTATTTTCGTGTCCTCAAATCTTGCCTCTTTTAATAAATAAAGCCAAGCCTCGAACCTCGAATATTCACGCTCCTCGCACCACAAATAGTGCTCAAATAGCTCTCGATTTATAGGAATGAAGTTTGATAGTATATCTTCTTTCTTTGCCATCTTTAAGATAATTCTTCAAAATGTTCTTGTAGGTACTTGATCAAACTCTCAGTGTCACTTCTATCCAACACAACGCTTCTCCATGATTGTTCGTCCATATCCAAACCTACCCACACTTCTAATATTCCTTCTTTATTTGGTGGTGTTACTTCCAAAATGGTTTCACCATCATTTATTTTCAAAATTGTTGCCATGTCTATAATCTTATTTAAAATCTAACTCTGTTTGTTTTCTCTTATCCAGTTCAGTCTGGTACTCACTCATAGCTTCGCGAACACGATACTCTGTTTTCATTAAGCCATAATCGCCTAAGGCAAGGCGATGCTCACACCGCAATATCGACTGCCTGAGGTATTCTGTTGACATCTTTTTTAGTTCCATTCTTTTTCGGTTTAAGACGTTCTTTAATCAATCCCAAGTTTCTATTCATAAGTTTTAAAATACGGTCGTGATGTTTACTTAGTCCATTTCGTTCACCACGGCACTGGGCTATCTTCATATTCTTAATATCGATCTCGATAGTTTCAAGAATTGATTCATTAGTGCGAGCTGATAAGATTAGACAATCTTCTCTCTCAAAATATCTGTTAGTATAAACACAATGATGTAGTGTATCACCTTCAATCTTAAAATCTTCGATACTCTGCAAGGGTACTATATGTATAAGGCTATCACTTATTTGTATATCTAGGAATGGTTGTATAAATTTTTGATATTTTAATTCCATTTCTTCGAGATCTTTCCTTTCTTTTTCAATCTTATCTCGTTTTTGTCTTTCGACTAAAATCTGATATTCTCTTTTTAGGTTTTTAGGATAAGAAAAGCCTGCTTCTTTATATTCTCCATAGTGTTTAAGTATACGTATGTAATCTCGCTTCATATCCTCAAACTCGATAATCCTACGTTTACGCTTCATATATTTATCATGCTCTTTATTTAGATTCTTAGGACATACATAATGTGCATTATGAAGGTCTTTTTTAAAATAAGAGAGTAGTTCCAGATAGTCAAACCACATTTTTGAATCTTTGACTTTATACCTATTTCTTAAACATATTTTAATCGAAGGCCAGTAACGATCAACTTTATCTCTATAATCACAACAGTACCCAAGTAAGCTATATTGACCTGCTTTTATTAGCGTTTCAGCTTTTGGATTATTTGGTATAACTCTCATTGCTTCTAAGAATGACAAGCCCATTAATCGATGATCTATCCCATATTTTCGATATTCGGGTTTAAATTTAGAATGAGGATGAAATTTATATGGATAAATATCATTCGAAGCTTGATAGTAATATGAACCTACTATCTTTTGTCTTATTTCCATATCTCCACACCATGAAGAACAGCCCATATTATGTGTACGTGCTACAACCTCTCTTTTACCATCAGGCAGAATCCAATGTTGCATAATCTCCCAAATAAAGTAGCGTGTAGATTTGTTCTCTTTATGGTATGAGTCGATTTCAAAATTTCTTATTACCTGAAATTCTCCGACAACTTCACTAAAAGCTACAAAAACATGTTGGTGATCTTTTCTTTTTCGTGTTTGTTCAATACGTATTTTAGTATTACAGTGAGGGCAAATAGCATATTTTCTTTTTACATTCATAGGAGAAAAGGAACCACCGCAATCCATGCAGATAACTCTTGTTTTAGTTGCAAATCCTTTATGCTCTAAAATATCTTTCTTTACCCAAGAAAGTATATCATTATCAATCTTGCATAATTGTTGGCTATGAGCAATAACCTCATGTTGAAGCTTTGTTTTCGGTTTCATGGCTGCACCTCCTTTCCCAATGATTCAGGATTGATAATTGTATAGAAAAATCCGTTTCGTTTTATATATCTATCTTCTACATCATATTTCATGATTGCTCGTTCGAGAGATCCATCCGATATACAATCTTTTATTAAATTGATATATGGCAATCCTTTTCGATCTGATTTAGGTCTTTTGTCAATCTCTTTAGATTGGTAAGACAGACTGACATAAACAGGGCCATTACAATCTATAACTTTAGCGATAAAAGTCTGATGTTTAGCATTAAGCATATACATACCATCTGCATTCTTAGCAAAACCTAATCTCAGCAGTTCTTTCTCATCGTTATTTTTTTTCATAATCAAAACAAGCTTAATTGGTTAACATCTTCTTTCTTCTTAGGCTTGGTCTTAGCTTTGGGAGCTTCTTTCTTAACCTCTGTTTTAGGAGCCGAAGTTTTTACTTCAGATCGAGTATTCGATGACTTTTCAACTTTAATGTCATCCTCGTCGTAATAGTGAACCGCCCAGCCGAACACTACATCATCGGATATGGCAGCACAACCGCCTGTTTGCTGTTTCTTTGCCTGACTGGTTATGTAGGAACAGCAGTCTTTGATATTCTTGTTTTCCTTTGCATACGTTACGGCAAAGAGTGAATCTTCTTGAGCACGTTTGTCTAAGTATGCTTTGATTGTATCTTGAAATGAATTATTATTTGCCATGATTATTAGTCTTTAAGTTCTTGAATTTGCTTCATGACGTCTGATACCTGTTCAGCCGTAAGCCGTCCGATAACGTCATCTGTGATAGGTGTACTGTAGCATATACTATCGCCTTTCATAACAGCGACCTCATAAGTGTCAATACCATTACTGTAAAAACAGCGACCAATAAGAACGGATATACCATAGCCATTATCAAAATCCAATATGGCTTGTTTTGCATCCCTATAATCAGGGAGAGAATCTATCGCAATACGATGTCTTTCGAAAACTAAATCTTGGAATATTTTCATGCCTTCTTATTTTGTTCGTCCATAATCTGCCATAACTTCTTGTAGAATTTCTCATCAGGTACTTTGCCTTCGATAGATTCACCAAGGGCAACGAAGAATGCACTACAAGGCTTCATGTTATTAAAGTCAATTGCAAACATTGCAATCGCTCTTGCTTGAGTAGTATTGAGTTCATCCAGTCCGGATAAATCACGCTGATTCGATTCCAATATCTCGAGAGCTTTTTCAAGACCTTGCTTGGCTCCGGCATTCTCAGTCTTATTGATATTATTGTGTTTGAGAATGAGCTTTATCTTGCGTTGTAATTCTGGTTTTGTCATGATCCTGTGTGTATTTTTGCGATGGTTGAAATATCTATTGTCTGAGTAAAGGATAGTGTACCTGTATATCCTCTCGAATAAAGCTCTTTCATTAGGTCAATCGCAGGATAATCGGATAGACTTTTAAGTGTTGGATCTTTAGGTGCAAGCTCTACCTGCGGAACATATTTATCTTTCTGCTTAAATACAATCTGAGTAGACTTTGCAGTATGTTTATTCTTATGAGGTAGTGATATATTGGTGAACTCTTTTCTTAGAACATCTTTTATTGCACTTACTTTACGTTGTATAACATGCTCCTTTATGCCAGTCCGCTCTGATAGTTTAGGATAAGTAATTCCATCTATCATATTAGATATAAATAAATCATAATCATTCGGATAATGCTCTTTAACAAAATCCTTTATTGTTTGTATTGTTTCATCCTGATTTTTCATAATTTCAATATTTTCTTCTGATTCGTCGATACAATCTATTTGTATCAAATCGTATTCTGCGTATCTATTTTCTCTAATAGCTAATTGAATTGTATTTGTAAAGTATGATCTATGGAAATAGAAAGCGTAATCTTTGATTTCAAGACCCCCGTAAAGTATTTTAGTCGCAATACGGATATAAGTCTCGTGAAACACCTCTTCGTCAAATGTCCCATTTTGTTGCTGGATTATTCTTTTTTTAAGGAATATATAATTACCACTAAACCACTTATTAAAGGCATCTACCTTTAATTGATTTTCTACTGTAATAATCTCATCTCCTTTTATTTTGAGGTATTTCTTTCCTAGATTGCCCCCCCCTGTATTTCCAAGTTTCATACTTTACTAGTCATTTAGCATCATTGGCATTAATAAATAGGTAAGCTTATCTCCTGATTTTTCATCAACAGGAGTAATGAGGGTGGCCCGACTTGGATCGGAGAACGACATTTGAAGATCAGACGTTGGTATAGCTGCTATTAGTTCTGAAAGAAAGTTAGCTTTAAAGCCTATAGCCAGTGGATCGTTATTGTACTCGCAAGTAACAGTTTCTTCCGCTGCTGTTGAAAAGTCTATATCTTGCCCCGATATTATAATTTGGTTATTTGATAACTGCAGCTTAACCAAGCTACTTGCCTGATTTGAGAATACAGAGACACGCTTCAATGCCCCTTTTAATTCAGGTACACCAATAGAAAGGAATTTATCATTATTGGTAGGAATAACAGATCGGTAATTGGGGTATTTACCTTCAATTAAAGTTGCTTCAATACTTTCTGATTCAAATTCGATTCGAACAAACCGATCTGTTATAAACAAATTAATTAATTCATCTGACGGGGATAGAGCATTCTTTAAGATTGTTGAGATTTTTTGAGGAAGAATAAAATTGATAGTTTCGTTTATAGATTCGTCTGTATGTTCCGCCAAAGCCAATTTATGCCCATCGGAAGCTACGAAATTTATAAGCCCTGTTGATATGTCAAAATAGACGCCATTCATTACTGGGCGAAGTTCATCATTGGCTGAACAAAAACAGGTTTTCTCTATACCTGATAAAATAACTTTAGCTGAAATAGAAAGTTTAGTTGCTTTAGATGTGTCTTTATCTTTCGGAAACTCATCAGCCGGCTTACCAGTCATTTCGAACTTTCCGCCTTTATATTTGACTACTATTCCATAATTTTCACCAATTGTAATGGTAATGGGTTGTTCCGGAAGTGTTTTTAAAGCTTCAATTATTAATTTAGGTTCTACACAGAAGGAAATATTATTATCAGTTAATATGCCTTCAATTGAAGCATTCATCCGCCCCAGATAGTCAGCTGCAGATACTTTGATTCTCCCATCTTGAATATCCAAGAGGATATTTTCCATTATAGGAGTAGCCGGTTTAGAAGAAATAATTTTACTTACCGAAATTAATCGGCTTAATAATTCTGATTTTGAGATTGTGATTGTTGTCATAGAGCCTTTTGTTTTTAAAGGTTACCAGACAAAGAATAGGGGAGGGTTTACAAGAAAGTATGAAGTAAATTTATAGACGTAAAAAAGCCGAACTTTATACTTCCATATAAAATTCGACTCGCTAAAATCATTGCAAATATAAACAGTTTTTCTTAATCCAAAACTTTTTTTGAATTATTTTTTAGAAGATTCAAGACAAGTCTGTTTGTTTTGTCAAAAATAGAATAGTCAATATCAATGTAAATATCAGCCATCTTATGATCGTTATTTACGTGACCTAAGCAAAAATCAATATCTGCTTTTGGTATACCTGCTTTATTCCTAGCAATAGTCGCCCAGCTATGTCTAGCCCAATTAGTCGTAATTTTTGCACTTAGATTTAATTCTTTCGATATTATTTCAAGGCCCTTATTAACAGCTTTCATGAAATTATAGCTATCACAATAGTTGCTCTTGAAATATGATAACATACCTCGTGAACTATATTTTTCTAACAAATCATGAAGTTCAGGTTCAATTAGAATAGAAAGAGGAAACATTTCATTATCTTCCGTATCGGTTTTACTTCTTTCATATTCTACACGTCCTTTCATTAGTCTAGCTCTACTATATAAGTCATTGACATTAATTCCCATCAAATAAAACATAATCATAAATACATCTCTAGCCATATTTGCTCTTTTGGTACTGAATTCACCATCTCTAATTCTTATAATATCTTCTACAGATAAATTCTTTCTTGATCTGCGATATTTTGGAATTGATATTTTTTTAAAAGGTTCATTAGGTACACGTATAATATTGTAATCATCGTTATTAAAGTGTTTCCGGGCTTTATTGAATAGTGCTCTGAGACCTCTCATGTAGTTGCTAATTGCCCCTGGAGCTAAAGGTTTTCCGGATGGTCCGGATTCTGATAACTTTTCTATATATTCATTGAGTCTGTTAACTGTAATATCCCGAATATCAATCTTCTTTCTACCATAAAACCAACATAAAGTATCAATAGATAGTTGATACCACTCAGCGGTTTTTATTTTTTTTGTTTTCTCTATGATTTTCCGAGAATAAGATATGAAGTCAATGAATTCATATTCGGGTTCCATCGCTGCAATAATTTGTTCTTTAATTTCAGTACAGCTCATCATTGCAAGCCTTGTTGTTCCTAATCTTATACAGACACCTCTGAATTTTTGTATAAGATCCCCCAGCTCATAATTTAAGACATCTGCATGAGGATATAATGTGTTTACGAGGCCACTTTTGTCAAGATAAGTTTCTTCAATATAATATTCAGTAGATATATATTGAACTTTTTTATTATGATAGATTCTTATTTTAATATTTTTTGTTCCATCGGCTTTTTGATGCAGTCTGCCGGGAAGAGTTATAACTTTAAATGTCGCCATGATTTATTTGTTGAAGATTAAACATGACACATTGTGAAAAATCACTTATAAACTATTTATAAAATTTTTTGCTCTTAATTGCCAAGATAACATGTCAAATAAGACAAAATAGCATAAAAAAAGCGAGTTAATACAATGTGTATCGACTCGCTAAACCTTTTTTTTGTCTGAAAATCAGCCCTTTGTAAATTGTCGGGATACCAGGATTCGAACCTGGGACCCCCTGCTCCCAAAGCAGGTGCGCTAACCGGACTGCGCTACATCCCGTATTTGATTTCTCAAATGCGATGCAAAGGTATGACATATTTTTTAATAACAAAATATTTGAACAATTTTTTTTGAAAAAATGTGATCAGCACAATAAAATACGTATTTTTGTAACTCAAGAAATAGAATCCATTTTAGTCAAAATTTTTACTATGTATAGAAGTCATACGTGCGGAGAGCTTAGGCTATCAGATGAAAATAAGGAAGTTATCCTGTCAGGATGGGTACAGAAAGTGCGTAAATTGGGAGGAGGTATCACTTTTGTTGACCTTCGCGACCGTTATGGTATTACTCAGCTAGCTTTTTATAAAGATTCAAACGCAGATCTTTATGAGGAAGCAAATAGATTTGGGCGTGAATGGGTATTGCAAGTAACAGGAGTCGTTCAAGAGCGTTCAAGTAAGAATAATATTATCCCTACAGGAGATATAGAATTAGTTCCAACTAAGATTCTTGTTTTAAACTCTTCCGAAACACCTCCTTTTACAATTGAAGATGAAACGGACGGAGGTGATGATATCCGTATGAAGTACCGTTATCTTGATTTAAGACGTAATCCTGTACGACAAAATCTCGAATTACGACATAAAATTGCCTTTGAAACTCGCAGTTATTTAGATAAGTTGAATTTTCTGGAAGTCGAAACACCTGTACTCATAGGTTCTACCCCCGAAGGAGCACGCGACTTTGTGGTGCCTTCGCGTATGAATCCAGGAGAATTTTATGCTCTACCTCAATCGCCTCAGACTCTAAAGCAATTATTGATGGTTTCTGGTTTTGACAGATATTTTCAGATCGTAAAATGCTTTAGGGATGAAGATTTGCGTGCAGACCGCCAACCTGAGTTTACACAAATAGATTGTGAGATGTCTTTTGTTGGCCAGGAAGATATTCTTAATATATTTGAGGGCTTAACAAAGAATCTATTCAAAAAAATAAAGAGTATAGATGTACCCGATTTTCCTCGTATGACTTATGCAGATGCAATGAAATTCTACGGTTCTGACAAACCTGATACTCGTTTTGATATGAGGTTTGTAGAACTTAAAGATTTGACTACAGGTAAAGATTTTGTTGTTTTTGATAGCTCGGAATATGTTGGAGCTATTTGCGCAAAAGGATGTGCAACTTATACCCGTAAACAGTTAGATGAATTAACTGCTTTTGTAAAGCGTCCGCAAATCGGGGCAAAAGGTTTGGTGTATTTAAAATATGAGGAAGATGGTTCATTAAAATCTTCTGTGGATAAATTTTATACTCCCGAAGATTTGAGAAAATGGGCAGATCGTTGTGGAGCAGAACCGGGGGATCTTATGCTCGTTATTTGTGGCGATACAGAAAAAGCTCAAAAACAATTGGGTGAACTTCGCTTAGAAGTAGCAGAACGCTTAGGTTTAAGAGATAAAACGAAATTTAACTGTCTATGGGTAATTGATTTCCCTTTGTTGGAAAAAGATGAAGAATTAGGACGTTATTTTGCAAAACATCATCCTTTTACAAGTCCGAAAGAAGAAGATATACCACTTCTTAAAACTGAGCCGGTAGATGTTAGAGCTAATGCTTATGATCTGGTTATTAATGGAGTTGAGATAGGTGGAGGATCGGTGCGTATTTATAACAGCGAATTACAAAAAGAGATGTTTAAGGTTTTAGGCTTTACAGAGGAAAAGGCTCAAGCCCAGTTCGGTTTCTTGATGAATGCATTTAAATATGGTGCACCTCCCCATGCAGGTATAGCTTTTGGATTAGATAGGTTAGTTTCAATATTTGCAGGATTAGACTCTATTCGTGATTGTATTGCATTTCCCAAAAATAATTCGGGACGCGATGTTATGCTTGATGCTCCTTCGGTTATTGATGATGAGCAATTGAAAGAATTACAGCTTGTTGTAAACCTGAAAGACTAAATATTTATTTTATATAAATAAAAAGGATGGATGCTTTTGAGGCTCCATCCTTTTTTTGTAAATTCAACGCCTTGATCCTTTCATTTTTCAATTTATTTGAAATTATGGAAAAAATGTTAAATGATTTCATTTTTATTAATAGTAGGTGTACTTATTATAAGTGTACTTATTATATTTGCACCCAGAAATTACAATAGATAATGGGTAAATAATGAATAAAGGTTGTGAAATAGGGGATCCATACAATGATTTAGGCTTTCTTATATGGCAAATAATGAAATCATGGCAAAGAGGTAAGCATAAGCTTTTGGACGAATTTGGATTAACAGGGTCTCAAATGGAAGTTTTATCTGCGGTATATCATCTGAGTCAAACTGAGCAAGAAGTGACACAAATTGCAATTTCGAATGTAACAAATGTTGATCCTATGACAACATCTACCATTCTTCGAAATCTGCACAAGAAAAAACTGATCGACAGAAAAGCTAGTAAAATAGATACAAGAGCACGTATTGTTGAGATAACTGATGATGGGACAGCGCTTTTCCTAAAAGCGATAAATAAAGTCCATCAATCGACAGATCAACTTTTAGAGCATATGGATGGCGATGCCCTAAAGGCGCAGTTGCGATCTTTGTTAGATGTATTAAACAAGTTAAATAATTAAATAATATTAGGTATGTTTTTGAATAGGTTAAGTGTTGGGGTATTAGTAGCCTTGTTACTTGTTTCTTGTGGAAACAGCAAACAAGAAGGAGCGAAAGAGGAGGCGCCGGTATATCCTACTGCCGTATTGAGTGAGCAGAATACAGTTTTAGAATCTGTATATCCTGCAACAATAAAAGGACAAGAGGATATTGAAATCAGACCACGTATTGATGGTTTTATTGAAGCTATTTATGTTGATGAAGGAGCTATTGTAAGAAAGGGGCAAGCTTTATTTAAAATAAATTCGCCACAATCGGAGCAGGCTTTGCTTTCTGCACAGGCAGCGGTAGCCAGTGCTCAGGCGGCAGTAAATACAGCCAAACTTAATGTTGAGCGTATTCGTCCTTTGGCTCAAAAAGGTATCGTAAGTAATGTTCAATTGGAGACTACCGAAAATTCTTACCAATCGGCTTTGGCAACATTGGCTCAGGCTCAGGCTACATTGACACAAGCGAAATCTACAATTGCTTGGACCAGTGTAACAAGTCCTGTTGATGGTATTGTAGGTGCTATACCTTACCGTTTGGGAAGTCTTGTGGATAAAGCTTATGTTCTAACTACGGTGGCAAATACGAATAATGTATATGTTTACTTTTCTTTGAATGAAAAAGATTTAATGGAGTTTTTACAAAAAGCACCTGGAAATACTCAGGCTGAGAAAATTAAAAATATGCCCGAATTATCTCTTATTTTGGCAGATGGAAGTATATATCCTGAAAAAGGTAAGGTTTCAACTATTTCCGGTCTTGTAAATACAGCTACCGGCTCGGTTAGCTTTAGAGCAGACTTTCCTAATCCTCAAGGATTGTTGAGAAGTGGTACCAGTGGAAAGATTAGTATACCCAGACATTTGGATAATGTTTTAATTATTCCTCAAAAAGCTACATTTGCTCAACAAGACAAGGTCTTGGTATATAAGGTTCAGGGTGATTCGGTAGTGCAAACTATTGTATCTGTGTTAAAAGTTCCAGGAGGACAAGATTATGCGGTGACCAGTGGTCTTTCTAATGGAGACCGTATCGTTACAGATGGGGTTGCAACATTAGTAAATGGTAAGAAAATTAAAGTTCAATAATTTTAATTTTCAACTTTAAGGTCTTAGACCTGTTTATTACCATCTTTTACTATTAATAATATCTAGTAGATAAGAGAATGAGTGATGAAAAATAATAGATAAAAATTAAACTATAAAATACAATGTTAAAAACTTTTATAGAGAGACCTGTATTATCTACCGTAATATCAGTTATTATAGTGGTATTGGGTATTATAGGACTGGTTACACTACCGGTGGAGCAGTATCCTGATATTGCCCCCCCCACGGTTCAAATTAGCACAATGTATGATGGTGCTAATGCTGACGTGGTTATGAATAGTGTTGTTATTCCTATTGAAGAGCAAGTAAATGGTGTGGAAGGGATGACCTATATGACCTCTTCGGCAACAAATAATGGTCAAGCGACTGTTACAGTATATTTTAAACAAGGAATAAATCCAGATATTGCTGCGGTAAACGTTCAGAATATGGTTGCACGAGCAACACCGCTGTTGCCAGCCGAAGTTGTAAAAGTAGGGGTTACTGTAAGAAAGCAACAAAGTAGTACTATTTTGTTCCTGGCTTTATCAAGTGACAATCCCGATTATGATGGACAGTTTATTCAAAATTATGCCAATATCAATATCTTACCTCAGATCAAACGTGTGTATGGAGTAGGAGATGCTATGGTATACGGAGCGAAAGACTATTCTATGCGTATATGGCTTAAGCCGGATTTGATGAGTGTCTATGGTATTTCGCCAACAGAAGTTATTACTGCATTAACGGATCAGAATATAGAAGCTGCTCCAGGGGAGATTGGACAAAACAGTAATCAGACTTTTCAATATACATTGAAATATACAGGACGACTAAAATCTTCTGAGCAATTTGGAGATGTAATTATTCGTTCACAAAGCGGTCAGGTTTTAAGAGTCAAAGATATTGCAGACGTAGAATTGGGTTCTCTTAACTACACTGTACACTCACTTACAAATGGTGCTGAATCGGTTGTTATTGCCGTAAGTCAAACTGCCGGATCAAATGCTCAAGATGTGATTAATAACATTCAACAAACTTTGGAGCAAGCATCAGTATCATTTCCTCCCGGGATGAAAGTAACTTATTTGATGAATGCGAACGAATTCTTATCTGCATCTATCGAAAAAGTAATTCATACTTTGATTGAAGCTTTTATTCTGGTGTTTATTGTAGTATTTGTATTCCTTCAGGATTTCCGTTCAACGTTGATTCCGGCTATTGCTGTTCCGGTGGCAATTATCGGTACGTTCTTTTTCTTACAGTTATTCGGATTTTCGATAAATCTACTGACACTGTTTGCTATGGTTCTGGCGATAGGTATTGTTGTCGATGATGCGATAGTCGTCGTCGAGGCAGTCCATGCCCAACTCGATTCGGGGGTTAAAGATCCCAAAGTAGCCACAATGGCTGCGATGAAGGAGATTGCTCCTGCAATTGTTTCTATTACTTTGGTAATGGCAGCCGTATTTATTCCGGTAAGTTTTATTGGAGGAACCAGTGGTATCTTTTATAAGCAATTTGGTTTGACTCTTGCTATTGCCATTGTTATTTCTGCTATTAATGCATTGACATTGAGTCCTGCTTTATGTGCGCTGTTTCTTAAGCCTCACGAAGAGGGGCATGTTGAAAAGAAAAGTTTTATAAAACGTTTCTATTACAGCTTTAACATTGCATTTAATGCAGCCACTCAAAAATACAAAACAAGCCTTCACTTTTTAGGAAAAAAAGGGCATCGTTGGATTACAGTAGCAATTATAGCCGTTAGTTCGGGGATTTTGTTTTACTTAATGAATATGATTCCTACAGGATTCGTTCCTCAGGAAGATGGTGGAGGTGTTATGGGTATGGTTACTTTACCTCCGGGCTCATCTCTCGAAAGAACAGACTCTTTGGTTGCCGAAGTTACTAAGATTGCAAAAGATATCGAAGGAGTAAAAGATGTAACCAGTATCTCAGGTGTGAGTTTCATGAGTGGAATGGGTAGTTCCTATGCATCGCTTATCATTAAAATGGTGCCATGGGGAGACCGTAAGATAAACACCAATGAGGTTGCAAGTATTTTGACTAAAAATACGTCTCACATACAAGATGCAACGTTTATGTTCTTTGGTATGCCAACTTTACAAGGATTTGGTTTAAGTACAGGGGTTGAAATGAAACTTCAGGATAAGACAGGTGGTGATATTCATAAATTTTATGATGTAACCAATAAATTCTTGGATGCAGTTAAGGCTAGTGATAAAGTTATGATGGCAATGACTACCTTTAATCCAAACTTCCCTCAAAAACAGATAGAGGCGAATATACCGAAGATTAAAGAAGCAGGTTTAACTCTTTCTGGTGTAATGACAACCATGCAGGCTTATATTGGTAGTATGTATGTGTCTAACTTCAATCTGTACGGAAAACAGTTTAGGGTAATGTTACAGGCTTCTCCTGAATACAGATCACAAATAGATGATTTGGATAAGATATTTGTTCAAACCTCTACCGGTCAGATGGCACCTATAACAGAATTCATTACTATAACAGATGTAACAGGTCCGCAGGCTTTGACCCGTTTCAATATGTTCTCATCTATGGATGTAACTATTATTCCAAACTTCTATAAAGGGTATAGCTCGGGAGATGTTATTCAACTGGTGGATGAGGTGAGCAAGAACGTACTTCCTCAAGGGTATGGTTATGAATACTCGGGTATGACACGTGAGGAGGTTGGTAGTGGAAGCCAAACAATAATGATTTTTGGACTTTGTTTGATCTTCGTTTATTTGTTGTTGGCTGCTCTCTATGAAAGTTATATTTTACCATTGGCTGTAATCATATCATTACCCGTTGGTCTTGCAGGAGTATTTATCTTTATTTTTGTAGCCATGATAGGAGGTAGTGGTATTGTAAATAATATCTACGTCCAGATATCGTTGGTCATGCTGATCGGGCTATTGGCAAAGAATGCGATTTTGATTGTAGAGTATGCTATACAACGTCGTCAGCAAGGAATGAGTATTGTTGATGCAGCTATTAACGGTGCAGTTGCACGTTTGCGTCCTATCTTGATGACATCTTTTGCCTTTATCTTTGGTCTTATGCCTTTGATGTTTGCATCAGGAGCCGGTGCTATCGGTAATAGATCAATTGGTATCAGTGCTATCGGAGGTATGTTTATAGGAACAATGATTGGGGTATTGGTAATTCCATCTCTTTACATCATCTTCCAAAATATACAAGAAAGATTTAGTAAATCGGGTGTGTTGAATTCTGATGATAAGACAATAGCAAGCAAGTAAATAGAAATAATATGAATAAGAAATATATCAAAGGAATTGTTCTATTGGGGCTCACAGCCTCAATAGGATTCAGTTCCTGCCAGGTTGTCAATAAATATAAAACTCCTGAGGTTGATTCAGAAGAGTTATTCAGAGATGAAAACCCTACTGATACTACAACTGTTGCAGATTTATCATGGAGAGAATACTTTAAGGATCCTATACTTCAAGCCTTGATTGAAGAGGGGTTAGCTCAAAATTTTGATTTGCAAATTGCTTATACCCGTATTCAACAAGCTGAAGCTAATTTGAGTATGGCTCGCGCGGCTTACTTTCCAAATGTAGCATTAGTAGGTCAATTCAATCAGTCAAGAACCAGCGTAAATAATGCTGGAGTAAAAGATATTTTGGGATATAGCAATACGCAATACGGTCTGGGAATAGCTGTTACATGGGAAGCCGATCTTTGGGGAAAACTAAACAGGCAATCTCGGGCTTCATTTGCTCAAATGCTATCAAGCAGGGCTTATAAAGATTTGATTCAAACATCTTTAATATCTAATATCGCGACCTCATACTATTCATTGATGGCTTTAGATGAGCAGTTGCGAGTAACTAAAGAAACAGTTGAATTGTTAAGGCAAAGCAGCCAGACGATGGAGGCTTTGAAGGAAGCGGGGATGTTGAATGGAGCCGCAGTAGAACAAAGCAAAGGGTTGTTATATGGTACAGCAGTAAGTATTCCAAGTCTTGAAATTCAAATCCGAACATTAGAGAATAGCCTTTGTTTGTTATTGGGGCGTAAACCCGGCTCGGTAGTGCGTTCATCTATACAAGATCAGAATGTTCCGGAAGAAATATCATTCGGAGTGCCGGTACAGATGTTGGCAAAGCGCCCGGATGTACAACAGGCAGAACTTGGATTCAGAAGTGCATTTGAGTTGACTAATGCGGCTCAGGCTAGTTTTTATCCTTCATTGACGCTTAATACAGGATCTATGATCGGATTTGTTGAGAACTTTAAACCTGAGAATATTATTGCAAATATCATAGGTAGTCTTACTCAGCCTATCTTTGCACAAAAGCAATTGATCGGTCAATTGAGAATACGTAAGGCTCAACAGGAAGAGGCTTTATTGACATTTCAAAAGACGGTTTTAGCAGCAGGTAAAGAAGTGTCTGACATTATGTATACTTATGAGGCTTCATTGAGTAAAAATGCTCCTCGCTCTAAACAAGTAGAATCTTTAGGTACGGCAGTTTATTTTACCCAAGAGTTATTGAAAGCCGGTGAGGCAGATTATACTGAGGTATTGATTGCTGAACAAAACTTACTAAGTGCCCAATTGGGACAAGTTAGTGATAAATTAGAGCAGCTACAAGCTACAGTTGATCTGTATAGAGCACTTGGCGGAGGTGTTAAATAATTACCGATCCATATTATTAAAAAAGCATATACTCAATCCGGGTATATGCTTTTTTTGCTTTCTATGATAAGTTTCTGCGATGGCGGTTAATCTCATCTATAATGATTGTGCCACTTAGAGTGATGCGACGGTATGCCTCTTGAAATTGAGGGTCGTCATCTAGTTTTACATTCCGCCGTACAAACTCATCTATACTGAGATCGTCACTATATCCTTTAAAAATAGTCTCCTTTATTTTTTTTGCTTTCTTAAGATTTATGGCGACATCTTTCAACGCAGGCAATGCATGTAGTGTCTGTATAACAGTATCTAATTCTATATAGTCAAGTGATGTGGCAAAGTCTTTTTCTTGTACAATAGCAATCCATGACCTGGTTTTATTCAGACGATCTAGAGTAACATCGGGTATGGGTTTGTAATTCAGATCGAAGAGTTCTTCGCGTATAAACGAAATGGTACGATTTATGTCAAACTTTTCTTTTTCGTAAAACTCATTTGCCATTTCTGCCGAACAACCTGTTTCTTTCTGTATATGTTGCAATGATTTTGCTTTAAAAAGGTTGGCAGATACACTTATATTGCCTTCGTTTTCCTTCAGCAACTCCAAAGCCTCGCCCATAGGTATAGGCATCAGTTCTCTTAAAGCTTTTACTTTTTCTTTATAGCTCATATTTTCATTTTGAGGATTAAAGCCCTTTTGTTTAATTTATTAGAAGTAGTTGTAACAGAACATTAAAGTAGATACAACACCATATAAAAGATTAATATAAATAATCTAAAATGCGAAGATACAAAGGTGTTTCTACATGATGAAATTTCACTACCTTTGTTTTGTATTTGTTTATAATAACAGTTGCACTTTTTTATGTTTATGAAATAATATATGCTAAAGTCATTATATATAAAGAATTATGCTTTAATTGATAGCCTCGAAATAGACTTCGAATCCGGGTTTTCTGTGATAACAGGAGAAACGGGAGCGGGTAAATCGATTATACTTGGAGCCTTATCTCTGATTTTAGGTCAGCGGGCCGATCTGAAGACAATTAAACAAGGCGAAACGAAATGTATTATAGAAGGTACTTTTGATGTATCGGCATATGATCTCAGAAGTTTTTGTGAAGAAGCCGGAATTGATTATGACCCCGATACTTATATACTTCGCAGAGAAATATTATCGACAGGTAAATCAAGAGCATTTATCAATGATACGCCTGTATCCTTGAATGATTTAAAGGATTTAGGAGGTCAGTTGATTGATATACATTCTCAACATCAGAATCTGATGCTTGGTGATAGTCGTTTTCAAATGCAGGTTGTAGACTTGTTAGCCGGAACCGGAGTTCTTTTGAAGGAATACAAAGAAGCTTTTAAACTATATAAAGCAGCGGATACTGCATTATCTGATTTGAAAGATTTGGCAGCCAGAAGTAAGGAGGATGAAGATTATCTCCGTTTTCAATTCGAAGCTCTAGAAGAAGCTAAACTGACTGAAGGAGAACTCGAAGAATTGGAATTGGAACAAGAAACCTTGAATCATGCGGAAGATATAAAGTCGGCATTATATAAAGTATATACACTACTTTCGGACGATGACAAAGGAGTTGTTTCTTCGCTAAAAGAGGGGCTGACTGCGGCACGTGGATTAGCCGGAATTTATACGAATGCTGAATCTATAGCTCAACGTTTGGAAACTGCTTACATTGACTTGAAAGATTTGAGTACCGAAACCGAGCGTTATGCAGGAGACGTTGAATTTAATCCCGAACGCGCTGCATTTATAGAAGAGCGGCTGGATCAGATATATACCTTACAGCAAAAACACAGAGTTTCGTCTGTGGGTGAGTTGATTCAGATATATAATGATTTGGGTTCAAAGCTGGCAAGTATCGATTCGTATGATCAACAAATCGAAGAACTCCAAAAAGACTTGATTCAGAAGCAGGAAAAAATGTTAGTTCAGGCCGAAAAATTGAGTAAGAAACGTAAATCGGCAACAAAAGATATAGAAAAGCAATTAATAGAGAAGGTTGCTTATTTAGGAATACCCAATGTGAGGTTTGAGTGTGAGATTACAGAAAAGAATTCTCCTGATTCTTCGGGTATAGACGATTTGCAGTTTTTATTTTCAGCAAATAAAAATGTACCCTTGCAACCGGTTGCAGAAGTGGCTTCGGGTGGTGAAATTTCACGGGTAATGCTGTGTCTGAAATCAATGATAGCAGGTGCAACAGCACTTCCAACCATTGTGTTTGATGAAGTAGATACAGGTGTTTCGGGGGAAGTTGCCGATAAAATGGGACATATTATGCAAGAGTTTGGGGGGCAGATGCAGGTTTTGGCTATTACCCATTTACCTCAGATAGCTGCTAAAGGAAAGACTCATTATTTTGTCTATAAATCGCACGAAGGAGACAGTACAACAACTAATCTGCGAAAGCTTACAGAAGAAGAGCGTATTAAAGAATTAGCACAAATGCTGAGTGGTTCGCATGTAACCGACGCTGCCATTGAGAATGCAAAAGTGATGTTAGGAAAGAAATGAATAGAATAAAACAAACAGCGGAAAAAATACTTGGACGTGAATTGGAAGCGTCCGAAGGAGTCGATATTCAATCTATAGAAGTTGCCGAAAAGAAACTGAATGTGAAGTTTCCTCAGGCATTAAAGGACTTTTATCTGAATGTAGGTAAACTGGCTTTGTTTACGGATGCTTTCGAGTTTTTCGCAAAGCCTAAACAAATATATATTAAGAGTAATAAGCTTGTTTTTCTCGAAGAAAATCAGGCAGTACTTTCTTGGGGTATTGACTTGGATGATCTGGAAAAAGAAGTTGTTCCCGTTTATCATTCGCCCAATATTGGTGATCAGGAGGATGAAGTAACCTGGTACGCGGAGGTTTTACCTTTACCGGAGTTTCTAGAGTTAATAATGTACTATCAGGCAGCCAGTGCAGATACGGATGTGCATATAAAAACAAAAGGAGGTTATCCCTTGAGTTATGTAGGCTATAAAAGCGATCTCGAAAATGCTGAAATATGGGATACATTTCAGAAAGACTTATCCGAAAAATGGGAAAGGGTTGTTTATGGAAATGGGCTAGTCATCTATTGGTGTAAATATGGATTGCTACTTTATTATACTGTTCAGGACTTGCATACAGATGTAGACGATTTAATATACTTGAGTACACGAAAAGATTATGATCTGTCTGATTTCAAAAATAAATTCGGTTTTGAGCAATTGGACTAAATTGCAGGGATGTAGACTCCCTATTAATGGTAGAGAAACAAAATGGGGCTTATAATGCCTTTCTGATATAAGATAGTTGAATGAAAGAAAAAGAAATGATTTTCGGCATACGTGCCGTAATAGAAGCTATAGAAGCAGGGAAAGAAATAGATAAGATAATTGTAAAAAGAGAACTTCAAGGCGATCTTTTTAGGGAATTAACTGCTGCTCTAGAGTCTCGTGATATACCTGTACAGAGAGTTCCTGTAGAGCGTATTGATAGATATACCCGCAAAAACCATCAAGGCGTAATTGCTTTTTTATCGGCAATAACTTATGAGAAGATAGAAGATATTATTCCTTTTCTATACGAACAAGGAAAGAATCCTTTTATTCTTGTTCTGGATGGATTGACCGATGTCCGCAACTTCGGGGCAATTGCGCGTACCTGTGAGGTTGCAGGGGTAGATGCGATTGTGATACCTGCACGTGGAAGTGTAACGGTAAATGCCGATGCGGTAAAAACCTCGGCAGGAGCTTTATTGAAAATTCCTGTATGCAAAGAAAATAGTTTGACCGAAGCTATTCACTTCCTCAAAAATAGTGGAGTAAAGGTAGTCGCTGCAACAGAGCGTGCTGCACAGGTATATACAGAGGTTGATTATACAGGACCTGTCGCCATTGTTATGGGTTCGGAAGATGTAGGGGTTTCTAATGATAACCTTCGTATTTGCGATGAGTTAGTCAAAATCCCTCAGTTTGGAACTATCGGTTCGTTAAACGTTTCGGTTGCTGCCGGAGTGTTGATTTATGAATCTATCCGACAAAAAGGTTTGAACGCATAATATTACATAAAAAATAGATACAATGAAGAAGATAATTTCCACCAATAATGCACCTGCGGCAATAGGCCCATATAGCCAGGCAATAGAAGTTAATGGAACTCTTTACGCATCGGGACAAATTCCGATTGATCCTGCTACAGGCGATTTTGTAGCCGGAGGTATTAAAGAACAAACAGAACAGGTTTTTAAAAATATAAAAGCTATTCTAGCAGAAGCAGGTCTTACAACCAGCAATATTGTAAAAACGACTGTGTTACTTTCCGATATCGCCAATTTTGCAGCCATGAACGAAGTATATGCAACCCAATTCGAAGGAACATTTCCTGCACGTTCGGCATTTGCAGTAAGAGACCTTCCTAAAGCTGCAATGGTAGAAATTGAAATAATTGCAGTTCGCTAATTCTCATATGCTACCGATGATGGCTAATTCTAATGAAGTGTATTAAATAAAAATTCCGAAAATGAGAAATTTGATAGGCAATCTTATATGGCTTGTGTTTGGTGGATGGGCAATTGCTATTGAATATTTTATGGCGAGTATTGTCATGATGATAACAATTATAGGTATTCCGTTTGGATTACAATCGATCAAACTGGGAGTATTGGCTGTATGGCCCTTTGGAAGTAAGGTCGTTACTGTTGAGGAATCTTCGGGATGCCTCAATACAATAATGAATATTATTTGGATTATTATTGGCGGCTTTTGGATTGCTTTGACTCATGTCTTCTTTGGGGCTCTTCTTTGTATTACTATTATTGGAATACCGTTTGGTTTACAGCATTTCAAATTTATCAAATTAGCATTATTTCCCTTTGGAAAGAGGGTAGTGGATGCCTGATAACGAAAGAATATAACGAATAGAAGTCTTTATACTAACTTTTGTATAGAGGCTTTTGTTTTTTATATAGATAATGTATATCGGAAAAAGGCTTTGATATTAAAAGAAAGCATTATTTTTGTAGTATAATATATAGTTGGCTTAAACGAGAACTTGAGTTTATTTATATTATGCACTGTGCTAATCATAGTGCTGATTTTTTACTTAACATAACTCGGATGAAAAAAATAAAAATATCACTATTGTTACTCCTTTTACCCATTCTATGTTATGGACAATTGATTGGTTTAGGGGGACAATATTCGGAAGGTGCAAATGGACAGTTTTTTACAAGTATGGCTTTTCCGACATTTCACCAGAAAAATAAGTTGAATACTTTTGTGTCCAGCGGTCTGGAGTTCACAACATCGGGAGGAGCTAAAATGAGCGGTTTGCATTTGAAGCCGATTCAGATTAAATCATTTTTGAGTGAAGATCTTTTTAACAATAATCCTTATACTATTCTGGTAGGTGTGGATGGAGGATATTTGTTCGATTTCAGACGAGGACGTCAAAATGGAATTGTAATTACACCTAATATATATGTTGATTATAAGATGTTTTTTATTAAAGCAGGTTATGATTTTGATGTGACCAACGGACAGAATCAATTTTTTGTCCGAGCGGGTGTTGGTCTTGGGTTAGGGGTATTAAAGATGTTTGCCAAGACCAAGATATGGTAGCATATCCATACCCTTAATAACCGAAATCTAATAAAAAATAAAAAAATAAAAGGGCTAAGGCCTTGTAAGTATTTAAAGAAATAATGACCAAAGGAGGTCTCTTTTAAAAAATGAAAATAGCAGCTCTTGTATCGGGAGGCGTTGATAGTTCGGTAGTTGTTCACCAATTGAAAGAACAAGGTTACGATCCTACCATTTTTTATATACGTATTGGTATGGAGGATAAAGACGGTTATATCGACTGTCCTGCCGAAGAAGATATAGAAATAACAACCTACATTGCTAAAAAATATGGTTGTAAAATGGAGGTTGTATCTCTCCATGGAGAGTATTGGGAAAATGTGGTTAGTTATACAATTGAAGCTGTAAAGAGAGGCTTGACACCCAATCCCGATATTATGTGTAATAAGATGATTAAGTTTGGCTGTTTCGAACAAAAGTGGGGACACGAGTTCGATAAAATAGCTACAGGTCATTATGCCACTACTACCGAACTGAATGGTAAAACATGGTTATCTACAGCCAAAGATCATGTGAAAGATCAAACTTACTTCTTGGGACAAATAGATTATCTGCAAGTGTCAAAACTGATGTTTCCAATAGGTAATTTGTTGAAAAGTGAAGTTCGGGCTATTGCAGCCGAGCAAGGATTACCATCGGCTTTAAGAAAAGATAGTCAGGGAATTTGTTTTTTGGGTAAGGTTAATTACAATGACTTTATCGGCAGATACTTAGGCGAGCGTCCCGGTAAGATTGTAGAACTTGAAACAGGAAAAGTTTTAGGTCGTCATAATGGGTATTGGTTCCACACCATAGGACAACGAAAAGGTTTAGGCTTGGGAGGCGGCCCCTGGTTTGTAATCAAAAAAGATGTGAAACGCAACATTATATACGTATCTAACGGGTACGATCCCGAAACACAATATGGTAAGACTGTAAATTTGGGAGGCTTCTCATTTATAACAGAAGATATTTGGGGCGATTTTGAGGGAAAAAAAGACATTACTTTTAAAGTTCGTCATACACCTGAATTTACAACAGGGACTATTGAAAAAATAGGTGATATATACCGTATTCAATCAGATGAGAAGATACAAGGTATTGCTGCCGGACAGTTTGGTGTTGTATATGATAAAGAATCGAAGCTATGTCTGGGAAGTGGCGTAATAGCCGATGAGCAGGCTGACTAAGATAGTACCATTTATTGCATAATGCTTGGCATATGAATCAGATTACTGATTTTTGGAATAATATTCAATTTGTTGATATCATTGAGTTCTTAGGAACATTTGCTTTTGCGATAAGTGGTATCCGTTTAGCTTCTGCTAAAAGATTCGATTGGTTTGGAGCCTTAGTCGTAGGATTGGTCACGGCAATAGGAGGGGGGACTTTACGGGATCTTCTTTTGGGACTTACTCCTTTTTGGATGCTTTCGAGCGTATATCTTTGGTGTACGGCATTAGCTTTATTCTGTGTGATTGTATATCGCAAAATTTTGGTAAGGCTTAATAATACATTCTTTTGGTTCGATAGTATTGGGCTGGGGCTGTTTGTCGTTGTAGGTGCCGAAAAAACTTTAGCTCTCGGATATGCTCCCTGGGTAATTGTAATAATGGCAACTATTACGGGGGTAGTCGGAGGAATTATCCGTGATATTCTAATCAATGAGATACCTATAATTTTTACCCAAGAGCTTTACGCTGTGGCTTGTATATTGGGGGGAGTTTTATTTTGTATCTTAAACTATTGGGGTGTAAGTATGCCTGTTGTTCAAATATCTACGGCAATATTTGTATTTGTTATACGTATTTTAGCCACTAAATTTCATTGGAGGTTGCCCATTCTTAAAGGAGATGATTAGCTTTTCTTTGCTGATGATTTAGATACTTTTTTCTTCTGTTGTTTTGCTAAATTTTCTGCTATTCTAAACTTCACTATTTTCTTTATTAATGCAATTGGAAGTGGTTTATCGAGAGAGAAACGAATCGTTCCTTTAGAGGTTTTATAATCAGCTAATTCTTCTTTAAATACTTCTATTGCTTCAGCACCGGGAAATAGGCTGACGTGTTTTGTAAAACCGCCGAAATAAACTACTATACCATTTTGTTTATAAGCCGGCATTTCGTAGCTAATGACTTCTTCGGCTTGTGGTGCAGCTTGTTTGATAAAACTTCTTAGCCGTTCTAAGTATTCCTTTACTTCAGGAGTTGAAACAGCAATGTATTCATCCACTGTTGTTGGTTTGGGTATGTCTGTTTTTGATTTCATAATGGTTTGAAATTAAATTGTTTATGTCAGTCAGTAGTTGGGATTATATGTTCTATTATTTTAACATTCATTTTTCTACGCGCAATCAGAGATTGCTTGTATTCCTTTTGCCCAAATCCGCAAAAGGAATCAAAAAGGCTTTGTGCTGCGTGGCTCGCCTGTCTGACCTAAAGCTTACAGGCTAAACTAAACCTACTGCCTATCGGCACGTTTAGTTTTACGCCTGCTTCGCTTGTCAGCCAACGGCTACGTCACTGATGCACCGGGGCTGACGCCTGCAAATAACTTTTGTCCGTCAGGCTTCCCGACCTTGCCGGTTGCACGGGGTACCCGCAGGGCGAATGAAAGCGTTAAGAAACAAAAGGATATCAGCATTAAATGTTTTCTTTTGTTTTAGCTTTCGAGTCCGTAGCGGGTCGGGCAAAGAGGCATAGTCTTGATCTTTTGTTTCGTTTTGCATCAAGGCAAAATGAAAAACAAACCCGAGAGGGTGCGTTAGAGTAATAGAACATAACAGATCAGATAAACTACTGATTGACATTATTTATTTATAACGCAATGAATCTGTAAATGTTTTACTTTGAATTGTATATTTGTCTAGTGTGTAATACATAATTCGAAATTTATCGTTAGATATCAATTATCTTTATTGTCACCTTATAACTAACTTGTTAACAATATGAGAACACAACCAATTTTTGTATTAATTATTTTTTTATTTTTCATTTCAGTTGAAGCCGATTCTCAAAACGATCTGCGTATTATGACCTATAATATACGAAATGGAATGGGAATGGATATGGAACCTGATTATAAGCGAACGGCTGATGTTATCAATCGATTTCATCCCGATATTGTGGCTATTCAGGAGATAGATAGTGTTACAAACCGGAGCAATAAACGTTTTGTACTAGGTGAGTTGAGTAAATTAACAGGAATGTATTACTCTTATGCTCCGGCTATACATTATGATGGAGGAAAATATGGGATAGGGCTATTGTCAAATGAAAAACCTTTGAATGTTCATTATTTGCCATTGCCGGGAAGAGAAGAAGCCCGTGTTCTGCTTATTGCTGAGTTTGATAGATTTGCCTTTTTGGTTGTCCATTTTTCTCTTACCTCTGAAGATCAGTTGACCTCAATCGATGTTATTCAACAGGAACTGGAGAAAATAAAGAAACCTGTATTTATTGCGGGTGATTTTAATGCGCATCCGGATTCTGATGTAATGAAACTTCTGAGTAAATATTTCAAGATTTTGACACCTCCCGAAAAAACATATCCGGCAGATAAACCCGACGAATGTTTAGATTATATTGCTATAGATAGACGGAGCTATAAGTCTGTATTATTTCAAAATAGTTTTGTGGTAAATGAGCCTGAAGCATCAGATCACAGGCCTGTATTGTTGGATGTGAAATTGTCTCGCTAACCGGCTCTGGATAACAATTTTTATTGTTTTTGTCTATGGGTTTATAGCGAATATCTATTTGATTTATTTGGTCAGAATTTGTTTCTTTGTAATAAGAAAAACAAAACTAAATTACTTAAAGAATCATGGCAGTATTAGTAGGAAAAAAAGCTCCTGTATTTAATGTAAGTGCAGTTGTAAACGGTAATGAAATTGTAGAAAACTTTTCATTAGACCAATTTTTAGGAAAAAAATATGTAGTATTTTTCTTCTATCCGGCAGATTTTACATTTGTATGCCCAACTGAATTGATCGCATTCCAAGATCAAATCGCAGAATTCGAATCTCGTAATGTAGCTGTCGTAGGTGCTTCAACCGACTCAGCTTTTTCTCATTGGAAATGGCTTCAAACACCACAAAACCAAGGAGGTATTCAAGGTGTGAAGTATCCTATTATTTCAGACCAGACATTGATGGTTTCTAAAAACTATGATGTATTGGCTGGTGATACTGATTATAATGACGAAGGTGAAGAAATATTTGTAGGCGCTCCACAAGCTTACCGTGGTCTTTTCTTGATCGATAAAGAAGGTATTGTACGCCATCAAGTTGTAAATGATATGCCTCTGGGACGTAGTGTTGAAGAAACTCTTCGTTTGGTAGATGCACTTCAATTTACAGAAGAGTATGGCGAAGTATGTCCTGCAAACTGGAAAAAAGGAAAACAAGGTTTGAAAGCTACTCAAGAAGGTATTTCAGACTATTTATCGCATAGCCACTAATAAGTTCAGTTTTATTTGTAATATTTGCATATGTAAGTAAACCGCAACAATTTAATTGTTGCGGTTTACTTGTTTTAGTGGATAGATTTATCTATTAATAATAAGAGAACTTTAGAGTATATAGGTAACAAAAAATATCCAATAAAAAAGTGTCACTTTTGTCACCTTTGTAACTTTTTTAGGTTTTATTTGTTGAATAACAGAGGGTTAATAAATGGGCAAAAATGTATCAAATAAGAGGAGATTGTCACCTTTGGGTGTAACTTTATGAATCCATTTGATTGAATTTAGAGCTTTTAGAATTGAGTATTGATTGTAAAATAACAAGTTAGGATTAGTAAGTGTTTAGAATAGAAGTGTAACCTTTGTGTTTAGTAAATGCAATAAGCGTTGATTTAAATTTTGTTTCGTAATTTTGTGTAAAACTAAGTTGGCAATGATGAATAATTATGGGTATGTACGAGTGGCAGCAGCTTCACCTCGGTTGAAGGTTGCTGATTGTGAATTTAATACAGAGGAGATATTGAGAATTGTAGCTGATGCAGAAAAGCAAGGAGTTTCGGCTATTGTGTTTCCCGAAACCTGTATAACCTCGTATACAGCTCAGGATTTATTGCATCAGCGTGCATTGCTGGAAGAAGCGTTGAAATCTTTGGAAAAGATACGTTCAGTTAGCGAGCAATCATCAATAATTATTATAGTGGGTATGCCTCTTGCAATCAGTAATAAATTGTATAATGTAGGAGTCGCAGTTAATTATGGTAAGATTTTAGGTGTTGTACCTAAGACTTTTTTGCCTAACTATAATGAGTTTTATGATAAGCGTTGGTTTTCATCACCTCGCGAATTGACAAGTGATGCTATTGAGTTATGCGGTCAAGATGTCCCTGTTGGTACAGGCCTTATTTTTCAGACTCCCGATTTCAATTTTGCTATCGAAATATGTGAAGACCTTTGGACGCCTCTCCCTCCGTCAAGTATACATTCGTTGTATGGTGCTGAAGTTATTTTCAATCTGTCGGCCAGTAACGAGACTATCGGTAAGCATTCTTATCGCAAATCGTTGGTAAGCCAGCAATCTGCCCGATGTATTGCCGGCTATGTATATGCTGCTGCCGGAAATGGGGAATCTACCACTGATATTGTTTTTGGAGGAAGTAGCCTGATTGCCGAAAATGGAGATATTATAGCAGAAGGCAAACGTTTTTCTTTTGATAGCGAAGTTTGTATTACCGAAATCGATGTTGATCGCTTAAGAAACGATCGCTTAAAAAATAAATCGTTTTCGGTTTCAGAATATAAGAACCTCGATCAGGTTAGATATCGGACAGTTAAGGTTGGAACATCTAAAGTTGATACAGACTTTAACCTGACTAGATTTATAAACAAAACTCCATTTGTACCATCTCCTTTGAATCTGGACGAAAGATGTTCTGAAATTTTTGCTATACAAGTAGGCGGGTTAGCTAAGCGCTTATTGCATACCAATTGCCAAACTGTAGTAGTAGGTGTATCGGGAGGTTTAGATTCTACACTTGCTTTACTGGTTATGGTAAAGGCTTTTGACAAACTGAATATTTCGCGAAAGAATATATACGGCATTACCATGCCCGGTTTTGGAACTACTGACCGTACGTATAATAATGCTTTAGATTTGATGAAATCATTGGGGGTGACTATCAAAGAAATATCTATACGTGATGCGGTTATTCAACATTTCAAGGATATAGACCACGATGAAACTATTCATGATATAACTTATGAAAACTCCCAGGCTCGTGAGAGAACCCAAATATTGATGGATTATGCCAATAAAGTAAACGGGCTTGTTATAGGAACGGGCGATCTGTCTGAATTAGCTTTGGGGTGGTGTACTTATAATGGCGACCATATGTCGATGTATGCTGTGAATACAGGTATTCCCAAAACATTGGTAAAAACACTTGTTCGCTGGATTTCCGATACGCAGTTGGATATAGCCTCGGAACACATCCTTCTGGATATTTTGGATACTCCTGTAAGTCCCGAATTATTACCTGCCGGGAAAGATGGCGAGATTGTACAAATTACCGAAGATACTGTAGGCCCATATATTTTGCATGATTTTTTCTTATATAATATGCTTCGTTTTGGTTATGAACCTTTGAAAATATACTTTTTGGCTCAGTATGCATTTAAGGACGATTATCAGAAGGAAGAAATACTTAAATGGTTAAAAGTTTTTTACCGAAGATTCTTTTCACAACAGTTCAAGCGTTCATGTATTCCCGATGGGCCTAAAGTGGGCTCGATAAACCTTTCTCCACGTGGTGATTGGCGTATGGCAAGTGATGCCTCTGCTGCTTTATGGTTGAATCAATTGGACGCACTGCAATAGTTGTGTATGCAATATTAATGTTGTGTATCAGCTAATTAAATTGTTTTAGTTTCTTTTGAAACTAAAATTAATATTAATACATTTGCTGCCCAATTTCACTTTATTAATAGAATTCATGAATAAATCAAAATTAGTAGCTATTGCTGCTCTTTGCATGTCTACCTCTGCACTATTTGCAGGAGGAATACTTACCAATACCAATCAAAGCGTTCATTTTCTCAGAAACCCCGCTCGTGATGCTTCTACCGAAATTGATGCGGTTTATACTAATCCGGCAGGTTTAATAAAGCTTACAGATGGATTCCATTTTTCATTTAACAACCAAAGTGCATTTCAAACACGAACTATAACGTCAACTTCTCCTATATTCAAAATGAATGGAGGCTTAGATACCAAAACATTTGAAGGTAAAGCTTCCGTACCTATTATCCCAAGTTTACAGGGTGCTTATAAAAAGGGTAAGTGGGTATTGTCAGGATCTATAGCTATATCCGGCGGTGGCGGAAAAGCTACTTTCAATGATGGGTTACCTTCATTTGAAGCTTTAGCTGGTAGTAGTGCTGCTTTGGTTCAACAAACTCAAGGGATTACAAAACTTACAGCTAATAGATATCAGGTAGATCAATATATGAGAGGCTCTAATATGATTATTGGAGGTCAATTGGGAGGAACATATAAAATCAATGATATGTTTTCTGCTTATGCAGGTTTCAGGTTGAATGTTGTAAGAAACTCATATGAAGGATATTTGAGAGGTTTAAAATTAAATTTGACTCCGGTTGGTTCAGAGTATTCTCAGAATATGGTGTATGCAGATCAACTTCTAAATCAAATTGCTGCTGGTGCTGCAGCCGATCCGGTAAAGCAACAACAGATACTTTTAATGGCAAAGGCTTCCAGCGATGAAGGGGCAATGCTTGACAGTAAGCAAAGCGGCTGGGGAGTTGCTCCTATCTTAGGATTTAACTTCAATCACGATAAACTGAACATTGGTGTTAAGTATGAGTTTAAGACTTCTTTGGATGTTGAAAATAATACAAAGAGAGACGATACTGGTATGTTCTCGGATGGTGTTAATACTGCACATGATATTCCTGCTTTGTTAACTATCGGTGCTTCTTATAAATTTACTGATAAGCTGTTAGGAAGTGTTGGTTATCATCGCTTTTTTGATTCGCATGCTAAAATGGATAGCGATAAGCAAAAGGATGCCGGTTCAACCAATGAGTATCTGGCAGGTTTGGAATACCAAATAGATAAGATGTTTTTGGTTAGTGCCGGAGGACAGATTACCAGATATGGTGTTGGCGATATTTTCCAAAAAGATTTAAGTTTTTCATGTAATTCATATTCTATCGGTTTAGGGGGTGCTGTAAATGTTTCTCCTTCAGTACGAATCAATATTGGATATTTCTGGACAACTTATTCAGACTATACAAAAAATTCACCGGTACCACCGGCAGTTATATCTAAAGATATATTCTCCAGAACTAATAAGGTTTTTGGAGCCGGAGTTGACTTTTCATTCTAAGGTTGCATAACTTTTATAGCTAATTGTTAACGATTAGTCGTATATAAAGTCAGGAAATAAACTTTACCTTCCTAATATACAAATGACGAAAATTGTATTATAAAAAACTGCCGAGAGGCAGTTTTTTTGTTGTATACTATATCCGAAATTTGAATAAAGTAACTAGCTTTGCATCGCATTTTTAAACACACGGTATAATTGACGTATTGGACTCTTAATTTATTGTGAATGAATTAAGTACTTTCAACTATTTATTATCTGATTATGAAAATGTTTATCAAAGTAATAAATAGGTCTGAGACCTTTATATATGGGTATGGAGCAAAAAGCTAATAATTATTTTTTTAAGTCGTTTTTGACAATTGTTATTGCTATAGGCGTATTTTGGGGATTAAAGCAGGTTTTGCCGGGCAGGCTATTTCCAGAAAGTACTGCTGAAATTCCCGGAATAGTTATCGATAGCTTGGCATTGGATGCCATGTCTGCCGATTCATTATCAATATCAGTGGGCGATTCTACAGAGACTGATACATTGATTAACAGGGTTAGTATCGAAACTTCGGATAATAGTGAAGGTATTGGTAACTTAGTGAATTTTTACGATAAACTATATGAACTTGAGACTACAGGGAAAGGCAAAGTCCGTATAGCTTACTTCGGAGATTCTATGAATGACGGTGATTTAATTGTTCAGGATATTCGTAGTGCATACCAAAGTAAGTATGGTGGTAAAGGTGTTGGATTTGTCGGAATAACTTCTCTTTCTGCTTCAGCCAGATATTCTGTAACACATCAATTTTCCAAGACTTGGGAGACCCAATCATTCCTAAATGTTAAGAAGCCCAAAAGAGCATTTGGGGTTGATGGGCAAGTTTCGTTTGTACCTAGAGGAACTCAGGCTTGGTTAAAGTATACAGCGAATGACGTTGCTAATGCAACGTTGTTATATAATCCAACATTATTCTATGGAAGTTCTTCGAATAATAACGCTTCGGTAAATATTTCTTTTAGTAAAGATTCTACCGTACGCTACGAATTGATTACTTCCAAACTTTTGAATACTTTGAAATTATCACCTACAACTAAAACGTTAAAAGCTACTTTCGAAAAAGCTGATTCTATTCCTTTCTATGGTATCAACTTTGATGATGGAGCAGGTGTGCATGTCGATAATTTCTCATTGCGTGGAAACTCCGGTTTACCTCTTTCTTTGTTCAATAAAGATCTGATGAATGCACTTGATAAAGTCTTAAATTATGATCTTATAGTTTTGCAATATGGTACGAATGTATTAGGGTATGGTACTACTGATTATAGTTGGTATGAAGCCAAAATGACAGGAGTTGTACATCATTTGCAACAATGTTTTCCTAATGCTAATATACTTATTATCTCTACAGGCGACAGGGCTGTAAAAACAAACATGGAGATGCAGACCGATAAGGCGGTAGAGCCATTAGTTAAGCATCAAAAATTATATGCAGAGGGTACTCATTCCGGATTTATAAACTTATACACTTTAATGGGCGGCTATGGCTCTATGGTAAAATGGGTACAAGAGAACCCATCTTTAGCTAACAAAGATTATACTCACTTTAATCAAAAAGGAGCAAAAAAAATCGGAGGTCTTATTTATGGTGAATTAGATAAAGGCTATTTTGAATACAAAAAGTTAAGAGAATCGGGACGAATACCAGTTCAACCTAAAAAAACTACAGAGTCGGATGATTTATAAAAAAGCAATATTCTTCTTAGTTATTTTTTGTACAATGTCTTTGAGTATCTCTTCAAAAGATGCAAAAGACGTTGTAAATAGTGATTTTAAGAATGTAAAGTTGCTGGCTCCAGTATTTGAGAAATTATATCAGTTAGAGAAGAATAAGGTAAGTAAAGTGAATATTGTTCATATAGGCGATTCGCATGTGCAGGCCGATATATTTACCAATGTAATACGTCAACTTCTCCAAGCTAAATTCGGTAATGGAGGATATGGCTTTACTTTTCCTTACAGTTTGGCCAAAACCAATGGTACGAGTTATATCAAATACACCTCCAATACAGCCTGGGAAAGTCGTCGGAATATCTATCCGGTAACAGACGTATGCGTGGGTTTAAGTGGAATAGGGCTTTATACAAATAGTCCCGATTTTGAGGTGAATATAGATGCAAACCCATTGTATACCTTCAATAAGGTAAAGTTGCTTTACCCGACTAAGAATTCTTCATTTAAGATTAGTTTGCCAGACACCGATTATCAAAGTGTAGCAGCTAATGTGAGTGAGGTTACTTCACCTCCATCAACAGCCAAGAAGGATAATGATAAAATCGAAAACGAGAAGCAGAATTATATAATTCATAAGGTTGAGAGCAAAGAGACATTATATAGAATCTCTCAGTTTTATAATGTTCCTATTGAAAAAGTAAAAGAAATAAATAATCTATCTTCAAATACTATAAGAGTTGGGATGGATTTAAAAATTCCTTCAAAGGAAAAGCCCGAAACTAAAGTCGTTACTACTCCAAAAGAGGTGAAAGAACAATCAAAAAAGGAAATTCAGCCGAATACTATTCCTTCTACAGAGAAAATGTATGAATCGGAATTTGTATTGCCCGTTTCGTCTAATCAATTAACGATTCTTTCGGGAAAAAAGGAATCGGAATATAATTTAAGTGGTATTATATTGGAAAATGATAAACCCGGTGTTATTTATCATAGTATAGGTGTAAATGGAACAAAGGTTTCAGATTATAATAAATATCCTATGTTTTTTGATCAGTTCCCTTCGTTATCAACAGATTTACTTATTATATCGCTTGGTACGAATGAGGCTTTTAATAAATGGACTACTCCTTACTATATTTCACAGATACAAATGTTTATAGATAAGGTAAGAAAAAATAATCCTAAAATGGTGATCTTATTAATGACGCCTCCTCCTTCGTTATTCAAGAGAAGAACACCTAATACCTTTGTGGAGGGCTATGGAGAGGCATTAAAGCAATTGAAGGATTGTGTTATATGGGATTTATTGACTAAACTGGGAGGAACTAATGCTCCGCTACAAAAAGAATTTGAGCCATTGATGGCAAAAGATAAAGTACATTATACCAGAGAGGGATACGAAAAGCAGGGACAACTTTTTGCTGCTGACTTCTTGGCTGCTTATGATAATTATGTAAAAAGTAGGACAAATTGAAAACTGTGTTAACTTATTTAGAATCTTTTTTTTCTCTATCGAGCGATCAAATACGATCGTGGTTTGAGTACGACCCAAGCAATCCGCTTTTATTTAGCACCAGTTTGTTTCTTGGTCTTTTTCTGGTTTTTTATTTGGTATATATTCTGACAAAAAAGTATGCACATTTTCGTACCGTGTATGTTTTTTTGTTTTCCATGTTCTTTTATTATAAAGCTGGAGGGGAATATTTTATACTGTTAATATTATCAGCTTTGATTAATTATATTTTATCAGAGGTTATGGATTTGTCAACGAAGAAAAGTGTCCGGAAATCAATTCTTTCAATAACGGTCGTTCTTAACTTACTCGTTTTAGCGTATTACAAGTATACCAACTTCTTTATCGATAATTTAAATGATTTATTTCACGAAAACTTTCAATTACAGCATATTATTCTTCCTGTAGGGATATCTTTCTTTACCTTTCAGGCAATAAGTTATTCTATTGATTTGTATAGAAAAGAATTAAAACCGGCAAAGAATGTCCTAGACTTTGCTTTTTATCTTTCTTTCTTTCCGCAATTGGTTGCAGGTCCTATTGTGAGAGCAAAAGAGTTTTTACCCCAAATGTACAGCCAAATATCCCTATCTAAAAAAGAGGCGGGATTAGCATTGTTTCTGATCATAATGGGGCTGGTTAAGAAATCAGTAATTTCAGACTATATTTCATTAAATTTTGTTGATCGTATTTTTGATAGTCCTTTGAGTTACACCCCATTTGAAACCCTAATGGCTGCTTATGGATATACTCTGCAAATATATTGCGATTTCTCGGGTTATTCTGATATGGCTATAGGTATAGCATTATTAATGGGATTTAAGCTTCCCGAGAATTTCCGAACACCTTACAAATCGCTTTCTGTTACAGAATTCTGGCGTCGGTGGCATATTACACTATCAAGGTGGTTGAGAGATTATTTATATATTCCATTAGGAGGAAATCGCAAAGGGAAATTCCGCACTTATATCAATCTTTTTCTGACAATGCTCATCGGTGGACTTTGGCACGGTTCTGCATGGAAATATATTGCTTGGGGTGCATTACATGGTGGGGCTTTAGCTGTAGAACGTCTTTTCAGACAGTTTGTAAAGCTACCTGAAAAAAATATTCTGGTCAATTTATTTTGTGGATTACTAACATTTCATTTCGTTGCTTTTTGTTGGATTTTCTTTAGGGCAGCAGATTTCGGGGTAGCAAGAACTGTTATCGAAAATATTACGAGGCTTGAATATAATCCTGAAGCATGGTTGACCGTAATTCAAGCATACAGAAATGTATTCATCCTTATTTTTGCAGGTTTTATATTACATTTTACGCCTAAACGCTTGAGTGATATGGTTGAAATGAGCTTTCTGAAACTTCCTTATATTGGAAGAGCAATTATCGTAGGAGGAGTTTTTTGGTTGGTTTATGCAACTGCTTCAAGCGGTACACAACCTTTTATCTATTTTCAGTTTTAAGGTCGTATACTTGTTGTTAACGAAATAAGTATGCTAAATCAATCTATGATCTGAGGTTTTATACTTATTGGTAATAATTAATATTTAACATTTTTGAGTGTGGAGATTAATCTTTATAACATATCTTTGCAACGTTGTTTTGTTCCTGTGATTAGTATAAATAACAGGATTCAATAAGGGCAATCAGGTGAAAGACCTGAACAGACTCGCTACTGTAAGCATTTTATTTAGAAATAAAAAAATGTAAGTCAGAAAACCTGCAAGACGACAGATACTAAACAGCTTTCGAGAAATAGAGCTGAAGATCAAAAAACTGTCGATTCATTCTTCTTTAGAATATTTCCATCGTAATTTCTTCACCATATTTTTATCCGGAAGCTAAATCTATTATTGGTTTATTTGCTTTCAGTATATGAATTATTTTTATTTTCTGGTCGTTTTTTCTGCCTTTCAGTTTTTTTTCTTGGGAATAAATGCTCAGAATAAAGATTCTCTACAAATACATCGTATTGATGAAGTAATTGTTACTGCACAGGTATTACCATCAGTTTCCCGTTCAGTTGCTCCTCTTCAGGTTTTGACTTTTGCTGACCTGGAGCGTATTGGAGTACAATCAGTTTCAGATGCAGTTAGAAGGTTAGCAGGTGTTATGGTGAAAGACTATGGTGGAATAGGAGGATTGAAGACAGTTTCGATCAGAGGTTTAGGCGATCAGCATACAGCAGTTTTATACGATGGGGTTGCTTTCAGTGATACTCAATCCGGAGCTACTGATATAAGCCGTTTTTCGTTGGAAAATATTTCTTTCTTATCGCTTAATATAGGGCAGTCGGACGATATATTTCAGTCGGCTAAAGCTTTTGCTTCCGCCGGAACACTGAATATAAAAACAGCAAAGCCAGAATTGGGAGATAAGAAAATCAGAAGTCAGATTTTACTTCATGCCGGATCGTGGGGTATGTTTAGCCCAGCTATTGTTCAGTCTTATAAAATATCATCTTCGTGGGCTGCTACATTGAATGGTAGCTGGCAAAGGGCAGATGGTATATATCCATTTAAATTCAATAATGGGCAATCGATAGAAAGTCGTAAGAGGTATAATTCGGATGTCGATATATGGCAAACCGAGCTGAATGTATATGGCGATCTTAAAAATGTCGGAACTTTACAGTTTAAGATATTCTATTTTGATTCGGAAAGGGGTATTCCCGGAAGTACTATTTCTGAGAATATAAAGGCTTCGGAAAGACTATGGAACAAGGATTTTTTTACACAGGCAGGTTATGAGAAAAAAGTGAACTCCAAGTTATCGATACAAGGACTTGCTAAATATTCACACTTATATAGCCGATATATAGATGTAGATATAAAATACACAGATGGTTTTCAACTAGATCGGTATACTCAAAGCGAATATTATGGATCGGCATCAGCTTTATATAGAGCTACAGATATTGTGTCTGTTTCATTGGCACAGGATTATTCTTATAATAAATTAGAATCAAACTCCATAAATCAGCAATACCCCTCTCGCAGTACTTCGTTAACGGCTTTGAATATTCAAGCTAAAACAAATAGATTGACTATTACGGGCGGTTTGTTGGGTACTTACATTGGAGAGAATGTAAAACAAGGCGATCGGCCTAAAGACAAAAAACGCTTATCTCCAGCATTGAGTCTTTCTTACAATCCATTTGATATAGGATTAAGGTTTAGGGCTTCCTATAAAGATATATACCGGGCACCTACGTTTAATGATATGTATTATTTCCGTATGGGTAATACCGATTTACGCCCCGAAATATCGCTACAATATAATGTTGGTACAACTTTTTACAGATCTGTAAGTGATAAATACAGCTTATTGAGTATTTCGGTTGATGCATATATAAATAAAGTCAAAGATAAGATTGTAATTTTTGCGGCAGCTCCTCAAGTCTTGAGAATGATAAATCTTGATAATGTTACGATACATGGAGTAGACCTTGTAACTACGTCAGAATTTGATTTATCTTCTGGATTCAAACTAATTGGAATGGGATCCTATAGTTATCAATCAAGTAAAAATGATGAAACAAAACGCCAAATCCCTTATACCCCCCAGCATAGTGGGTCAGCTTCGCTAAGTTTTGAAAATCCGTGGTTAAATTTTACTTACAGCGTGGTGGCAAGTGGAAAACTTTATTCAAAACAAGATCATACAAAAATGTCCCGTGTAGATGGTTTTTATGATCATTCAATCTCGGTGAATAAAACTTTTCTTCTTAGCCGGACTAAGTTGAGGTTACAGGCGGAATTATTGAATTTGTCGAATAAAAATTATGAAATTATACAAGGTTATCCTATGCCCGGCAGATCGTTCAGAATATTGGGAGTCCTGACATTTTAAAATACTTGGATTATTCACATTTATTAAATAACTAATTGATTATGAATTATAAAAATCTTTTGTTCAGAAGTACGCTTCTAACATTATTAACATTGTGTTTTGTTGCATGTTCCAGTGATGATGAAGTAGATTATGGTACATGGACTCCTCCGTTAACTTCTACTCAGGGGGCATTTATCTTGAATAGTGGAAACCAAGGTAGTGATAATGCTTCTTTGGCATTTTATGATAAACAAAAAAAAGAATGTAATCCTACAGTTTTCGAATCAATGAACGGTGGTCTGAAGCTAGGGGATACAGCTCAAGACTTACTTGTTGCCGGTGACTATATTTTTATTGCCATGCATGGTTCACGTCTTATATATGTGACAGATATGCAAGGAAAACTTGTGAAAAAAATCGTATCGGAAAGTGAAGGGCAAGCTCAACAACCCCGGTCTTTGGCAAAAGACAATAATTATGTGTATGTCAGCTATTATGATGGTTACGTAGCTCGTATAGCCCAAAAAACACTGGAGTTAGACGCAAATAAAGTTAAGGTTGGTCGTAGTCCTGAGGGAATTTGTGTTGTAAATAATAAGGTATATGTTGCCAATTCGGGTGGAGCAGATTACAATAAACCCATAGGATACGATAAAACAGTATCTGTTATTGATATAGCTACATTTAAAAAAGTACGCGATATTGATGTCGTTTTAAACCCGACTAAGTTAGAAATAGACAGAAAAGGAAATGTGTATGTAATTTCTATGGGTAATTATGGAAATGTTCCTAATACGCTTCAACGTATAAATCCCGATTATTCTGTCGATTCATTAGGTAACGCTTCTTTGATGAGGATTAATCCTAATGGCGATAAATTATACACTGTTTATTCGCAATGGGGTGCTCCGTCTATTGACTATAAAGTATATGATATTTATGAGCAAAAATATGTGGAAGGAAGCTTCGTAAATAGTGATGTGAAATTTGCTGCATCTCCTTATTCTCTAAATATTGACCCTGCGACGAATGAGATTTATATCGGAACTTCTAATTATAGAACAAATGCCGAAATGTATATCATTTCTATAACAGGTGTATTGGTAAGCCATTTCAATACAGGAGGGCTAAATCCTATGGGAGCATTTTTTATAAAATAAATATATGTTCAATTTGAAGGTTGCTATTTAACATAGCAACCTTAATTTATACTTATGTTTATGAAAAAGAATTCTTTGTACTTACTATTTATATTGCTGCTATTAGGCTCTTGTTCGGGAAATAAACAGTCTGTAGAGGTTGCAGATAATACTCTCGATTCAGTTTATACCGTAGAATATGCCAAGGGATTTATAGTTAAGAAGTATGCTGAATATAAAGAAGTAACAGTTGTAGATCCCTGGGATTCTACTAAAATATTGCAGCGATATATTCTTGTGGATAAAAATAAGACTTTACCTTCAAATTTACCTGAAGGGACAGTTATCAGGACACCATTGAACAGTGTTGTCGCTTATTCAACAATTCACTGTGCAACTTTAAACGAGATAGGTGTTCTGAATACAGTAAAAGGGGTTTGCGAACCTCGTTATATTGATATCGATTATATTCAACAAGGGATAAAGGATGGCACAATAGCCGATTTGGGGCAGGCGGCTAACCCTATTATAGAAAAGATTGTGGACGTGGATCCCGAAGCTATTTTTGCTACACCGATACAAGGTCGTACTTATGGTAGTATTGATAAAGCAGGTATACCTATCATCGAAACTCCGGATTATATGGAGCCTTTACCTCTTGGACGTGCCGAATGGATTCGGTTTTATTCTCTGTTCTTTGACAAAGAGGCTGAGGTTGATTCATTATTTCATAATACTGTAAGTAATTATAATAGAGTTAAGGATAAACTCGCATCGGTCAAAAATAAACCTACTGTTTTTATAGATCTGATGTATGGAAATGTTTGGTATACATCGGGTGGGGGTAGTTTTATTTCTAGAATGCTAAGTGATGCCGGTGCGACATACATTTGGTCGGATGATGATAAGGTTGCATCTACTCCGTTAGCTTTTGAACAGGTGTTGGACAAAGCCGGAGATGCTAAATATTGGTTGATAAAATATAACCAGCCTTATGATTTGACATATAGCTCACTGGAAAAGGAATATAAGCCATATTCTTATTTTTCAGCCTTTAAAAACCGGAATATTTATGGTTGTAACGCGGGACAAAAATCGTATTATGAAGACCTGCCTATACATCCTGATTATATTTTAGAAGATTTTGCATATGTTTTTCACCCGGACCTTTTTCCTGATTATACTCCTCGTTACTATAGTAAGATGGAAGAATAAAGATGTTTATTATTATCTTTGATTGTAAATAAGTAATAAATAGGTCGTATACCTTAGATATTTGAATTTGAAAACGAGCCATCTTACTAAATATATTATTCCTCTATTGATGGGGATTATTATTTTATTTTTTGCAAATTTGTTTGTCGGATCTGTTAAGATTCCATTTCAAACTATTCTTGATGTTTTGACAGGTGGTGAAGCTGTAAAAAAATCGTGGGAGCACATAATTCTCGAAGTTCGCTTACCTCAGGCTATAACTGCATTATTTACCGGAGGAGGAATAGCCGTTTCGGGTTTATTGCTCCAGACCGCCTTTCGTAATCCATTAGCTGATGCCGGAATCTTAGGTATTAGTGCAGGTGCAGGGCTTGGTGTTGCCATCGTTATATTATTGTTTGGAGGTATAGTAGGTAATAGTGTGGGATTTAGCTTGTCTGCTTCTATGACTGTTGTTGCCGGAGCTTTTGTTGGGTCCGGATTAATCCTTCTTATTATTATAGGTTTTGCTTCTCTAGTGAAGAATAATATAATGCTGCTAATTATAGGTATTATGGTTGGCTATCTTACCTCTTCGATTATTTCCTTATTAAAATACTGGAGCACGAGCGAACAAGTCTTTTCATATATGATTTGGGGTATGGGCGATTTTTCGGGTGTGTCTATGGCTCAGCTACCATTTTATTGCATAACGGTTTCAATCGGATTAATATTATCGGTGTTATTGGTGAAGCCTCTTAATGCATTGTTGCTGGGTGAGAGGTATGCTGCTAATTTAGGTGTGAATATTAAAAGAATACGTTTTTTACTGTTAGTTTGCGCTGGTATATTGACTGCTGTTACTACAGCTTATTGCGGCCCTATTTCTTTTATTGGACTGGCAGTTCCTCATATTGCACGTCTTATGTTAGGAACCTCTAATCACAAATTCCTATTGCCCATGACTATACTTTTGGGTACATTTATGGCCTTATTATGTAATCTTATCAGTTCTGTTCCCGGATCGGCGGGATTGATCCCTTTAAATGCAATTACACCTATATTTGGAGCTCCTGTAATCATTTATGTGATTGTTAATCAAAAGAAAATTCAGTACTTCAACTAAAAATATTCATTGAAAGAGGAATGAACAAAGAACCTATTATATCAGCTCAGAATCTTAGTATTGGATATCCTAAATCGCGTAATAGGCATACCTCTGTGCTGTATGAAGATATGTCTTTTAAGTTATATGCCGGAGAGTTGACTTGTCTGTTAGGTTCTAATGGTGCAGGTAAATCTACTTTATTACGTACGTTAACAGGGCTTCAACTGCCCCTGAAAGGAGACATATTATTACAGAATAAAAGTATAGATAAGTATTCGGAACAAGAATTGTCAATGCTTTTAGGGCTGGTATTAACCGATAAAACGGTTGTTGGAGGTTTAACCGTTTCCGAACTTGTTGGTTTGGGCCGATACCCTTATACCGGATTCTTCGGTCGATTAACAAAAGAAGATCATAGAATTGTGGAGAAGGCGATGTATGATGTTTGCATTCTTCATAAAAAAGACTCGTATGTTTCTGAGTTATCTGACGGAGAACGTCAAAAAGTGATGATAGCAAAGGCTTTGGCTCAAGAATGTCCGATTATAATTCTGGATGAACCAACCGCTTTTCTGGATATTGTCAATCGCATTGAAATAATGAATCTATTACATCTTATAGCCTCTACACAAAACAAAACAATTTTACTGTCTACCCATGATATTGAGTTAGCCTTAACATTGGCAGATCGTTTGTGGTTGTTGGCTAGAGATAAAGGTTTAAAATGTGGGGTGACAGAAGATATGGTTCTTTCTGATGCTATTAATGAATATATTGGTAATGAGTCAATCGTTTTTGATAAACAAACGGGACGCTTTGTCTCGGAAGATATTATAAAAAAACAGATATATTTAGAGGCAGAAGGTGAATTGTATTATTGGACGAAGAATTTTTTGTTACGAAAAGGATATTGTCTGACTGATACTCCTTCTAATGATTTTTCTATAGAAATATTATCATCGACAAAAATACTGGTTAGTCAGAATAATCAGATAGAAGCTCTTTCTTCCTTTGAAGAATTAGATTTTTGGTTGGAATAGGATTTATTTCTGATGGAATTCCTTTAGATTCGACAAAATATACACCTCCTTCTGCTTTTACATTGCCTATTCGTATTTGTTTTAGGTGAAAATAAAAAAGCACCCCGAAATTCGGAATGCCTTAATGTATCATTATCAACAAGTAAAATTATTTTTTAACTTGTGTACGTTTTGCGTAACGATTCATGAACTTATCAACACGTCCTGCAGTATCCACAAGTTTTTGTTTTCCTGTGTAGAATGGGTGAGACGAACTAGTGATTTCTAATTTGATTAGAGGATAAGTAACTCCGTCTATTTCAATAGTTTCTTTTGCATTGATTGTAGAACGAGAAATTATAATTTCATCGTTTGACATATCTTTGAAAACAACTGGACGGTAGTTTTCTGGATGAATACCTTTTTTCATTGCTTATATTATTATTTTTTTAATTATTCTCTTTTCGGTCTGCAAAGATAGGCTTTTTTGAATAATAAAAAAATATTCCCTGTCGAATTTTCTTATTAAAAAGCACTTGGACTGGAATTTTTATTGATTAAATTTGTTTATTCCATTATAGAGGTCATATTTGAGGTTGTCTACTCTCTCTATTTATATTTTTGAAAAAAAAGTTAAATAATCAGTACCTCTGTATTGGATAAGTACATATAACTTTTTGTTATTTATCTTGCAGATTGTGTAGAATGATATGATCAAAGGTTTTAAAATAAGTAATTAAACAAAATATAGAAAACTATGCTAAAAAAAATTGTGGCAATATTTTCATCTGCCTGTCTTATCTTAGGTTGTGCAAATAAAAATACAAATAACGCTAATGCTGATAATCAGTCTATGGATCAAATTGGAAAGAGTAATTCGGAAATGTATATGCTTGTAGGTACATATACTTCCGGCGAAAGCAAAGGAATTTATGTTTATAAGCTGGATACTATTACAGGTACTTCGAGGTATGTGAGCGAAATAAATGTTGATAATCCTTCTTATCTTGTGTTGGATCAGTCCGAGAAATTTGTTTACTCAGTAACAGAAGATGATGGTATTGAAACATCGGCGGCAAATGCTTTTTCTTTTGATAAAAAAGAAGGTAAACTCTCCTTTATTAACAGACAGCTGACAGGTGGCGGTGCTCCTTGCTATATTAATATTGATGCAAATGGGAAGCACGTTGTAACAGCTAATTATTTGGGAGGAAGTCTTACATACTTTTCAGTGAATGATAAGGGTGGATTAGATCCTGCATCGGAAGTAATTAGCTTTTCAGGAAAAGGTATTGACCCTAATCGCCAGAAGCAATCACATATACACTGTGTGCAGTTTACTCCGGATGGAAAGTATTTGTTTGCAGATGATTTGGGTACAGATAAAATTCATAAGTTTAATGTAAATGAAACGAGTGGTAATTACCTATCCGTAGGTACACCTGCTGCATTTAATGTAAAGGCTGGTTCGGGACCTCGTCATCTCACATTTCATCCTAATAATAAATACGCATATTTAATTACAGAGCTTTCGGGGGAGGTTGTTGTTTTTGATTATAATGATGGGAACCTGAGCGAAATACAAACTGTAAAAGCTGATACATTGAATGTAAAAGGAAGTGGTGACATAGGAGTTACACCTAATGGTAAATTTTTGTATGCATCCAACAGGTTGCAAGGCGATGGGTTGGCTATATTCTCAATAAATGAGACAGATGGAAAGTTGACCAAAATCGGATACCAATCGACTGGTATTCATCCCCGTAATTTTGCAATAACTCCCAATGGTAAGTTATTATTAGTTGCCTGCCGTGATAGCGATGTAATTCAAGTTTTTAAAATTGATGAAAATACAGGACTGTTAGAGAATACCGAACATGATATAGTGCTAGATATGCCGGTTTGTATAAAATTTGCTTCATTATAATAGATTATTATTATCTATGATGAAAAGAGGAAGAGTCGTAAAAAAAGCTCTTCCTTTTTATATTTAAGTTTAGTCCGATATTTATATTTGTGTTTTAGTTACAATATGATATGATATTGTAAGTGTTTTGTTTATCTCCATAATTCCTAAATTAGTGATCTTAAATAACCTTTAGAGATAATAAAAATATGGTTTTAGGAAAGTTTTATTATTATATTTGCAGAATTCGAATGTTATGTTTAATTCTTTAGCTGGATAGTTAAAAGAAAAGCAATCTAATCAAGATGAAAAATTCTTTATATTGTATTCTATCGTCGGTTCTTTTGTTATTATTGTCTTCAGCTTCTTATGCCGAAACTCAAAGTTCGACATTTAATGACACCAATCTTTCAGTATACTCAAAAACAGCAAAGAAAGAACACCAAGGAGAAGGAATACCTGTACTGCAGAATGATTCGGTTCTGGTCTATACCAGAGGTGCTAATGGCTTGATCATAGTTCCTCCGGTAGAATGGGAGCCATTTCCCTATAATGTAAGTTTTAGAGATACTGTTATATATGATCCCCAGTTTCTGCCTATTGTATTTGATGGGAAGATTCTACCTCCTCGTTTGAATTTTATTCCTAAAGGTTCAAGTTTAGAAGCTCCTAAATTTCATTTGATACCGGAAGAGAATACTTTGGCTCCATTGATAAAAAGAGCAGAGGTTATACAGGCTCGTCGTAAAAACTTTTATATGGATATGAGCAATATTGGATATGTTCGATATAACTCATCTGTATTGAAGAGTATTCCTAAACTCAATGAAGAAGATGCTACTAAGCGTAATTTTCTCCATAACTTGATAGCTGCAGATGATGCCATTCAAGTCGCTCCTGTTGAAATGACAAAAATTGATCCTGGGTTTATTTATTGGGTTAAAAGTGGCGAGCATGCCCTTCAAGTAGCACAGAATCATATTTCAGATAACTGGTATTCAGGAGGTAATAGTAGTTTTTTTATACGTAATGCTCACAAAGTAACATTAAACTATGCGAAAGATAAGGTTACATTTAATAACACAATGGAGTGGAGATTGAACTTACAAGCTACACCTTCTGATTCTGTAAATGATGTAAATATAAGTGAGGACTTATTTCGTTTGGAAAATATTCTTGGCTATAAAGCGTATAATAATTGGTCCTATTCTACTCGTTTAGAAACTAAAACGCAGTTTTTTAATACTTATCCACTTAATTCTCGAAATAAATACACTTCATTTTTGGCACCTTTGGTAATGAATGCTAGTATTGGTATGGCTTATAAGTTAGAAAAGAAATATAAAAGTGACAAAGCCAAAAAATTAGATTTAGTATTGAGTCTTTCTCCGTTATCTGTCAATTATATTTATGTTAGAGATGAAAATGTAGATGAAACACGATTCGGTTTAGAAAAAGGAGAGCGCTCGTTGATGGAGCTCGGTTCTCTGGTAAATGCGAATCTTACATTTAAATTTAGCAGATATATGTCGTGGACTTCTCGTTTTAGATATTTTACCAATTATGAAAGGGTGGAGGTTGAATTTGAAAACCGATTTGATATGATGTTCACACGTCTTTTTTCAACCACAGTATCTTTAAATACTCGATTTGATGATAACGTTCCCCGAGACAAGAAACTCGGTTACCTGCAAATTAATCAGCTTATCAGCTTTGGTTTAAATTACAAATGGTAAGTGTTGTAATGTTCTGGTATTTAGTTGTATGAGGGAAATTTATCAAAATAATATAAAAATAGTGCTTTAAATGTTTGGACTGTATTAAAAAAGACGTATCTTTGTACTCGAAATATCGCGGGGTGGAGCAGTTGGTAGCTCGTTGGGCTCATAACCCAAAGGTCATCGGTTCGAGTCCGGTCCCCGCAACAAAATAAAAAAGCAATCTCATTTGAGATTGCTTTTTTATTTTGTTATAATGTTTGATTAGAGGATTAAATACAATTTAGATTTTTGTTAGTCTTTATTATATAGTAAAGTTTAATTCATTTCTGTATATGAAAATAGTAGTACCAGTCACAAAAGAATAAATCAATATAGATGTAAGTTATTATTCCAAGTATAATGAAGGATGGTAGGATAAGCTTACTTTTGTAGAGATCATTTTTACGACAGAAATAAATACAAAGAAAACTACCTAATGCAAGAAGTAAGAATGCCCCTAATAATACATCGAACCATCGTATATCAGGATATGCTATTATATCAAAAAGGTTAAGATTAATAGCATAAAGTATGACCATGATTCCTGTATATTTATAAAGTAAGACTCCTAGAGCTTTTCTTTTAAAGAACAACAGAGATGATATTATTAGTAAATTTCCAATTAACAAATTCGAGACATATGTGGCTATGGAAATACGATAAGAAGTTGGAGCATCAAAGTATATAATGTAGGTGAGGATATAGCCTGAAATAGCCTGATAGCTAAATACTATACCAATGATCAATAAAAGAGCCGATATTATTTTTTCAACAAGAGTTAATGATGTTTTCATAGTGAACAATATTAGTAGATTTAAGTCCATCTATAATGGGCTGATTTTTTTACATATCATTTACTAAATTATGTATATATTGCAAATGAAATAATAGTCGAGATTTGCCAACTTCTACTTACGTTTTATGATAGTTTGTATCTTAGTTTCTGTTGAATCATTTTCTACAGAAGTCACATCTCCTGTGCAATTTGTAAAATATACATATCTTCCATCGTCTTGAAAGCGATATACTTTACAGCCATCATGTTCAAATAAATAGTCTATTTGGTATGTATTATTATTTTGTGCCTTAGCTCTGACTAATGGTTCATTAACAGAACATGATGTAAAGCCAATAGCAGCTATTATAGCGAAGGATAATAATTGTTTCATCATTTTTTTCTTTTATGTATTAGATTCTCAAATATACTGAAAAAATACTTTTTAGAAAGAATTATCCGTAAATTTGTGATGTTCGAAACTGATGAATTATAAAGGTTTTCGAACTAAATCATACTATAAAATGTTTATCAGATAATTAAAATATTGAGTTATGAAGAAAATACTTTTTATTGCATTTATTGCAACTGTCCTTTCGGCTTGTGGTTCTATGAAAGTTTATAATTCGGCACTAAAGCAAATTGAACTGGGAATGACCAGGCAAGAGGTTGTTTCTCTTATGGGAGATAAGTACACCACTTCCGGAGTGACCCGTGTGCAGGGTAAGGAGCAAGAAACATTGGAGTATAAAGATATGTATAAGAATCATTTCTTCTTTGTATTTGTAGATGGACATCTTAATAAATGGTACAAAGAAACTGAAGGAAAAGAGTAATACATCGATAATTATTTTAGAAAAAACCGAATCTGTTTTGCTGGTTCGGTTTTTTTGTTTTGAAGCCCGGTATAATTATTGTTTATTTGTATCGTGAAACTAGGGTTGTTTAATAGATGGAAAACTTAGAAATTCGTTTACTTGAGGGTATTTCATTAAAAGAAGTATATGAGGCTTTTATGGAGTCTTTCTCCGATTATGAAGTACCTATGCAAATGACTATTGGTCAATTTCAGGAGATGGTTGTAACACGTAATATTGATTTCAATTATTCAGTAGGGTGTTTTAACGGTGAAAAATTAATAGGATTTATTATCTGCGGATATAGAGAAGTAGAAGGTCGGAAATATTGTTATGACGGAGGTACAGGAGTAATCCCTGATTTTAGACGTAAGGGTATTGCCGATAAATTATTTACTTACTTGGTTGATTTACTGAAGCAAAAAAGTGTAGAAATTTTTTTACTGGAGGTCTTGGAAAATAATATACCTGCCATAGAGCTTTATCTGAAAAATGGATTTATAATTCAACGCAGGTTAGAGTGCTTTCAAATAAAGAAAAATAAAATTGTCGATTATTACTCAAAAGATTATGTTGTAAAATTTGATAAAGCAGAATACTTTGGACTTGACGATACGTCTTTTTATCCATCTTTGGCTTCATGGCAAAATGAAAGGTTGTCTATTCTCAATAATATTGATAACTACGAATACTGCTCTCTTTGCTTTAATCAGCAAATAGTAGCATTTGGTCTTATTCACAAAAAACGTGGGGATATACCACAGCTAAGAATCCTTAGAGGGTGGGAGAATAAGCAATTAGAAATGTTCCTTATTAGCGAATTAAAGAATAGAACAGAAAGTGAAGTAATAAAGTTTGTAACTCTTGATGAGAATAGTCGTTTAATAGATATATTATCCACTACGGGCTTCTCTAATTTTGTCAATTTATATGAAATGACTCTCCGTTTGCATTGATAGAACAATAATGTGCAGTAACGGTTATATATAGGTATTTGTTTTAATAAGAAAAAGAATTTAATATATGTTTAAGAGAATAAATAAGGACGCAGCAAAAGAAATGCTTGTTGCAGATTCGAATGCAATATTGATTGATATCAGAGATTCGCAGAGTTTTGAAGAAGGACATGATGAAAAAGCATTGCATCTGACTCAAGAAAATCTATCGGATTTTATAGTTAATACCGAAAAGCAAGTTCCTGTTTTAGTAATGTGCTATCATGGAAATAGCAGTCAATCGGTGGCACAATACTTAACAGCTCAAGGATTTGAGACAGTATATAGTATAGATGGAGGATACGAAGTTTGGAAAGACTAATAATCTGATTTTTTCTATATCATTCTTAAAAAAATAGCCAACAATTTCTGTTGGCTATTTTTTTGTCTCCCTTTTTATACAAATTATTAGTTGAATATTCAACTAATAATTTATTTTATTATAACTTTGTACCAGAAACAGAAAAGATTGTTAAAATGCAAGAATTTGTATATGCACTATTGATGGTGCAGGCTTCTTATAGACAAGCTATACAAAAAAGTATCAGAGAGCAGGGGATTGACCTAACTTTTGAGATGATTCAGGTGATGAGGTGCCTGTATCGCAAGGATACTGTAAACCAACAGGAATTGGCAAACCAAACCCATAAAGATAAATCGAGTCTCTCATATTTGTTAAATAATATGGAGAGGCGGCGGTTAATAACCCGTATAGAAAATAGTATAGACAGGAGAAGTAAATTAATCGTTCTTACAGAAGAAGGACAAGCTTTACATCAACAAATCAAAACAATAGTTGAAACTGTATATCAGAAAGTAGAGGAGTCGACAGATAAAATCAAACTTCAATTTTGTGTCGATTATATGAAAGAATTAAGCGGAATCATAAGCAATGACTAAAATAATAAAAAGAACAATTACACTTTCGCTTATTTCATTAGTTACTTTCTTTTCCTTCGAGACCAGTGCACAGTACAAGTTGTCGCTAGAAGAGCTTTTCCAAAAAGGAATAGAGCATAGTATTATTGTTCAGTCAACTTATTTGAAAACTGAAATAGCAAATGAAAAGAACTCTTTAGCAAAAAATAAGAGGCTTCCCGATGTTGCCATTGTCGGTCAATTCGGATATGTAGGTACATCTACTATTTTGGATAAAGATCTTTCATTCGTAAAACATCCGTCGGCTCCCGATTGGAGGCAGAACTACCAGCTGAGTGCAGTACAGCCTTTGTATGAAGGAGGACGTATTAATAATGGAATCAAGAAATCGGAGCTTGAGCAAGAAATAGCCCGGTTGTCATTAAATCAGGATAAGGCTAATCTTAAACTGTGGCTAGTATCTAAATATCTCGATTTATATAACCTTTACAAGCAAAGAGATATTTATGCTATAAGCATCGATGAGGCAAGACGCAGGCTTCAGGATATTCGGAAGATGCGTGAGGAGGGAATGATTACATCGAATGATGTTTTAAGAAGTGAAATAGAACTGACTAATTTCGATCTGTTTTATCAAGAAACAACCAATAATATAGCTTTGGTTTGCCAACAGTTGTCTATAGCTTTAGGGATGGATGAGGGTATAGTATATGAGCCGGATTCTGCTTTTCTAAGTTCACAAATGAATATAGATAAAAGTATCGAAGATTATATCCAAACAGCCTATCTTGAATATCCACAAATGCGTATTGCTAAAACAAACATTGCTTTGGCAAAGAATAATCTGGAGATTACTAAGGCTGATTATCTACCTAGCTTATCCCTTCAAATTGGAAATACATTTCAAAGACCTTTACCCAATACTTCTCCTGTTCAGGATTTATTTATAGATTCTTGGGGAATAACATTGAATTTATCTTACAAAATATCATCATTATTCGACAGGAAGCATTCTTTATCTATGGCAAAGACCCAAATTAATTTGCAAGAATTGGCAGAAGAGCAACAAAGGCAAAATATTAGAGGGATAGTTAAGTCTGCTTATCTGAAACATCAGGAAGCCCTTATGCGTGTAAAATTGTTAGAGACATCTGTAGAACAGGCAAACGAAAATTATAGAATTGTAGACACAAAATATTTCAATCAATTAGCCATTCTAACAGACCTTTTGGATGCCAACACAATTCAGTTAGAAGTGGAATTGAAGCTGACCGCAGCCCGAACGAATGCAGTATATACTTATTATCAATTATTGAATGTTTGTGGTAAGCTATAAGTATACAAATATCGCATGGAGGCAGGAGCTAAATAAATAGAGAATAAATAGTCTCAAGTACTTAAAAATTTTATGGATATAAATCAATCTGAAATTGAAGCAAAACAGGAATTACGTCGTATACATTTAAAACTAAGAAATAAGAGGCGGCGTAATTTTATATTGAATGGGATTACTATTATTCTGGCAATTGCAGGTATTGTATGGGCGTGTAATTTCTTTCTGAATTACTATAGATACGAAATTACCAACGATGCAACTATAGAGCAATATATATCACCCGTAAATACACGTGTTGCGGGGTATGTCAGCAAAATATACTTTACAGATCACCAAAAAGTAAATGCAGGTGATACACTGTTAATTATTGATGACAGGGAATATCGTTTAAAGGTTATGGATGCTGAAGCTGCATTGAAGGATGCTGAGGCAACAGCCGAAGTGTTGACATCCAGTATTGTGACAACATCCAGCAATGTTGCTGTTTCTCAGGCTAATATTGAAGAAGCCAAAGCTCGGCTGTGGAAGTCGGAGCAGGATTACAAGAGATATGCTAATTTGTTGGAAGCTGATGCAGTATCTCATCAACAATTTGATCAGGTAAAAACAGAGTATGAGGCAATGAAGGCTCATTATAATGCATTGATACGGCAACAGGAATCGTTACGTTCGACTTCAACTGAAACACAAAAAAAGAGGAGTAATACGGATGCTAATATTCTGCGTAAAGAAGCCGATCTTTCTTTGGCAAAGTTAAATCTTTCCTATACAGTGATTACTGCTCCTTATTCGGGTTACCTGGGACGTCGCACATTGGAAGAAGGACAACTGATACAAGCAGGTCAAACAGTAACCAATCTTGTAAGGGATGAGGGTAAATGGGTTATAGCCAATTATAAAGAAAAACAAATTGAGAATATATATATCGGACAGGAAATCAAGATAAAAGTTGATGCCATTGCAAACAAAGTCTTTAAGGGAAAAGTAACTTCCATTTCTTTGGCTACAGGATCTAAATATTCTTTATTACCGACCGATAATTCAGCAGGTAACTTTGTGAAGATACAGCAACGTATTCCTGTGAGAATTGATTTTGTGGATATTTCGGATGAAGATATGGAGAAGCTAAAAGCAGGAATGATGGTTGAGACCGAAGCTATTAAAAAATGAAGGTAAATAGCAGCGAACATTTCAGAAGTTGGGTACCACAGTGGCTGGTCTGTGTGGTGGCCATGCTTGTATTGATTCCCGTGATGCTTATCAATGGAGCCTATACAGGAAGTAATGTCGACATCTCTGGAGCTTTGGGCGTATTGTCGGAAGATATAAACATGGCGTACTTTGCAGCCTCGGCAGGTATGGCTATGGCGTACCCTATTATTCCTATTGTAAAACCGGTTGCTACCACTAAGACTATTATTTTGGTGGTTCTTTTCTGCCAGTTTATCTTGAGTTGGATTTGTGCTGTAACTACTTCGATGGAAGTAATAACAGTTTGCAGTTTCTTTATCGGGTATTTTAAAGCATTTACTCTGATCGAAATTATTGCTATAATAATGCCTTTTTTTAGTCCCAGTAATACCCGAAATGAGTTTTACTCTAAGTTTTATCCTATTACTTTGATTTTGGGGCAGCTGTCACTTGTTATTACAGCCGAATTTGCTTATCGTTACCAGTGGCAGCACATGTATTATTTTATGATTGCATTGCTGTTATTTGCCATGGTATTAGTGGTGATATTCATGGCATTCGGGCGTAAGCTGATCCGTATTCCCTATAAAGAAATCGATTGGTATAGCTTCTTTCAATGTTCGCTTGTTTTTATGTGCATTTTGTATGTTGCTACCTATGGCAAAACAAATGATTGGTTTGCTTCGAATAATATCGTTATAGCAACAATTCTTATACCTGTTGTTGGCTGGATGTTTGTACGCCGTCAGTTGATGACAGATGTACGACCTTTTGTCGATTTGAGTGTATTGAAGAACCGGAACTCGGTAGTGGTGTATCTGTTCTCATTCATTATGATGTTTTTTGCATCTTTTACTATTCTTACCGCATCTTATGTCAACTCGGTGCTACGTTTAGATACTACCCGTACTAATGAATTGTATTTATATATGATTCCCGGAATAGTTTTAGGAGGCTTTATCTGTTATTACTTTTTCAAGAAAGCAGTGAGGATGGCATGGCTTATCTTCATAGGTTTTGCATGTTTCACACTGGCTATTGGTTTGCTGTATTTTCAGGTAGAACCAATGGGATTATATGAAGATTTATTCATACCAATGTTTCTCAAAGGACTTGGTATGTTGATCTTATTTGTTGCCTTGGCCGTATATGCAATTCAAGGACTTGAGCCCCAACAATTGATATATAATGCATTTTTTCTTATAGGATGCCGTTCTGTATTGGCTCCTGCAATAGGTTCCAGCATACTTACTAATTGGCTCTATCGGTTGCAACAGCAAAATACAGTCCACTTGTCAGAAAGTATAGATCAACTGAACCCTATTGCTACTAGTTTGTATTCTCAATCCTATACAAGTTCTATACTCAAAGGATTGAGCATTGAAGATGCACAGCGTATAGCGACTAATACTCTTTATTCGAGAGTTCAAATACAGGCATTGACAATAAGTATTAAAGAAATTCTTGGATATATGTTGATTATGGGGATTGTATTATTAGTTGTTATATTGCTATATTTCTTTAAATATAAACCTGTTACATTAGTTGCTGTTGGTCGTGATATGAATTGATTAATGTTGAAAAATTTCACCTTATAAATAAAATACAGTACATTTGCACTTTGAAAATTAATATAAATTAAGAAAATGAAAAAACTTTTATTATTGGCATTGGTAATAATATCTACCTCTGTTGCTATAGCACAAACTGAGCCGGCTTATAAAAAAGGTAAGTTTTATGCTTTTTGGGGATGGAACAGGTCCCACTACACAAATTCTACAATACACTTTAAGGGTGACGATTATGATTTTACATTGCACAGGGTTGTTGCTCATGACAAACTTAGTCCTGTAAGTTATCATAACTATTTACAGCCCAATCGTATTACTATTCCTCAGACGAACTTTAAGATAGGATATTTTTTCAAAGATAATATGGCTGTAAACATTGGTGTGGACCATATGAAATATGTGATGGATCAAAATCAAACAGTGAGTATATCAGGAACTGTAAGACCCGGATTTGAAAATCATGTTACACCTAATGGAGATGTGAGATTGACCGAAGACTTTCTTATGTTTGAGCATACTGACGGATTGAACTACATTAATTCGGAGTTTGAATATTATCATAATTTCTACAAACGCGGTATACTGAAAATTAATGGTATAGCCGGAGTTGGAGCAGGTTTTTTATTGCCAAAGACTAACTCGACATTATTTAGTGAAGAAAGACACGATGATTTCCACTTGGCAGGATTCGGCTTGAATGGTAAGATTGCAGCAGATGTATTGCTTTGGGATTTATTTTTCCTGAGATGCGAAGGAAAACAAGGATATATCAATATGCCTAGTATCCGTACAACAGCATCGAGCAGTGATAAAGCGTCACAGCACTTCTGGTTTGCACAGGTAAATTTCTTATTTGGTTTTGCTTGGAATTTTTGATAGGAAACATTATATAATAAATAAAAAAGGAGAATCGTCTGATAAAAGGCAATTCTCTTTTTTATTTATGTATGAGATAATATAGGAAAAATAAGTTTTTCTTCTTCAAATGATTTTTTCTCATTCCCCATTACAAATAGGGTAGTATCTTCCTCTTTTAAAAGTTTAATTTCATAATCTTTATTGTTTTTAGGCATGAAGTACATTACCACATTTTGTGTTTGTTCTGTAGACATTGCATTAATGATTGCTTCTATCTCAACTTCTTGGGTAGATAAAATGTCATATAAGATAAGGTCACTGCCTATATATTCAGCTACAATGATTGTATCCAGAGATTCAATATAATAAAGCTTTTCTTTAAAGCTGAATTTATCGAAATAGTTGCAGTAAAGCATAATTTGTCCCGCATTATCAACCATTGAAATGTTGAATAACGGAATTGCATTTTTTGCTTTTTTATAGAGCAGCTCGTGATCAAACTGATTATTTATGTCCAGCTTTCTAACATTGTATGCATTTTTGGTAGACTCTATCTTCTTTGTAGCTATATATTCATTTACTGGAACAAAACCGAATAGAGGGTAATAGTTTAAAACACTATCATTTGCAAATAGATAGATCAGATCACATTTATCTTTCCATTCATGTAGTACTTTTTCAAGAAGAAATTTATTTAAGCCTTGTTTTCTATATTCTTCGTCAGTTGTAACTGTACCTAATTGTACAAATCTTTTCTTCTCACCTAAAACAATGAAATCTATTACAGTCACTGTTATGTGCGAAACTATCTTATGACCGTCCGATAAAGAATACAAGAGACAATTGTCTCCCCAATAACCACTTTTATACCACTTTTCGAAGTCGAAACCCCAAACTTTTTGGGTTAATATATGGAGGTCATTTCTTAACCTTTCATCGTTTTTATAATTTGTGATGTAATTGTATTCCTTACTATTTATTAAAACTTTCTCCATATTTGTTTACTTGCTTCTTGCTAACTAAATGTTAATTAGCAAATATATTACTTATAATTGATCTGCTTGGGTTGGAAAGAATATAATTAAGTCTTAATTTTGATTTTTGAAACCTTTTATATTAGATTACTATGAACATTAGAAAAACACGATTATCTACGTTGGTTATTTTTATTTTCTGTTTTCTTGCATTATCGCTTAATACTTATGCAGGTTCAGAGATAAATGTGATTCCTAAACCACAGAAAGTTTCTTTAGGACAGGGATACTTTTCTTTTAACCTACAAACAAAGTTAGTATATGCAGATGATGCTTTAAAGTCAGTAGCGGATGCTTATCAGAATGTATTGAAAAACGAATTTTCAATTCAAGTTACTCACCAGAATAATAAGGCGATATCTAAAAATGCCATCTACCTTCAGTTAGATTCCAAATTAGGAAAAGAAGCATATGTGTTGGATGTGCAAACTGATAAAATAGTATGCAAAGCATCGGGCAATGCGGGACTATTTTATGGACTGCAAACTTTAGCACAGCTAATTCAGACGGAAAATGCTAAATCAACTGTTCCTGTTGTATTCATTGAGGATGCTCCCGTATATGGCTGGAGAGGATATATGCTTGATGAATCCCGTCATTTTATGGGGAAAGACGTTGTGAAACAATACCTCGATATTATGGCTCGTCTTAAATTAAATGTTTTCCATTGGCATTTAACAGATGAGCAGGGGTGGAGAATCGAAATAAAGAGATATCCGTTGTTGACTCAGGAAGGGTCTGTAGGAAGTTGGAGTGATGCGAATGCACCGAGTGCATTTTATACACAAGACGAAATAAAAGAGATTGTTGAGTATGCTGCTCAACGCCATATTATGGTTGTACCCGAAATAGATATGCCCGGACATGCTACGGCTGTAGGACGTTCGTATCCCGAAATATCGGGAGGTGGTGAAGGGCGTTGGAAGGATTTTACTTTTCATCCGGCCAGAGAGACTACTTACGAATTCATCAGTAATATTTTTGATGAAGTAGTGGAGTTATTCCCTGCACCGTACATTCATATTGGAGCAGACGAAGTTCATTTCGGGAATCAATCGTGGTTCACCGATCCACAGATTCAGAAATTTATAAAAGATCATAATTTAAAAGATGAAATAGGTATGGAGCATTATTTCGTACGTAGGGTTTGCGATATAGTAAATGCTAAAGGACGAAAAATGATAGGGTGGGATGAGATCTTAAATACAGGAGTGTCGCCCGATATGGCTATAATTATGTGGTGGAGGCATGATAAACCGGAGTTGTTGACACAGGCTTTAAATGATGGTTTTGATATCATATTGACCCCCCGAATACCTTGTTATTTTGATTTTGTACAAGATGACAGTCATAAGATAGGGCGACGTTGGGCAGGAGATTTCAATGAGTTGGAAACTGTATATAATTTCTCCGGAAATATTTCGAACCTCATTTCTTCTCATCCAAAACAGGTGTTGGGGATGCAAGCTAATGTGTGGACTGAACGGATAAAAGATAAAAAAAGGCTTGACTTTATGACATATCCCCGATTAATGGCAATAGCCGAAAATGCATGGACTGATAATAAAGCTGCTAATTTAAATTATAATGAATTTGAAAGTAGAGTGAAAATATTCTTAAAGTATTTAGATCAGTTTAATATTAACTATTTTAATCCTTTTAATAAGAACTCTACTCCCGAACCTTGGGGACCGGATAGACAAGATGTTTTGGCAGACGGATAAAATTAAAAAAGAGCTATTCAAATATGAATAGCTCTTTTTATTTACGATGTCTTTTTTTCTAATATTCTGCTCAAATCTTTAGGAGTAAGATTTATTGCCATGATGACTCCATTTTCGTCAATCAGGTAATTTTGAAATCCTTTCTCCAGTTGATACTTTTGGTAAATCTTGGAATCTGATCCTTTTGTATCTAAAAACTGATACCTGTCGTTGATTCCATCCATGCTCAATGTCTTTTCGAATACCGCTTTACTCTTGTCAAATGAGACCGACACCATTACTAGTGAGTGTTTCTCTTTTTGTAAGGCATTCCATAAAAGAACATTTTTCATGTGGGATTCTGCATCATAAGCAGCCCAAAAACTTACCAATACTTTAACTCCTTTAAGATGCTCGAGATCGAGCTTCGTGCCTGATTCATTATCAATTTTTAATTCAGGCATAAGGTCTCCCGGGTAAATACCTTCCGAAATCCTCGAAGTTCTTGGCGTGTAAGATGATGTTATTAACACTATCGCTACAAGCAAGAAATACTTCAAATACTTCATAAAATAATATTTTGGTTAGAACTAAGGCTTTATTCGTAGGATCACCCTCAAAATAAGGCCTTTCCGATTCTCGGAATGGCTGACTCTACGCTTAGAATCAGTATGCTTTTATACAAAAGCGGCACAAATATACACCACTCTCTGTCAAAATCAAAATGTGGAATCTCTATTCTATATATCAGATTTATAACAATGTATTGTGGAAAAGGTTTTCAGCCAATATAGATTTTATCTAATGCCAAAGTTATTATTATTCGGTTTTTTTTACAGCAAGGTGTATGGATAACCTATTTTTCTAGCGTAGACAAAGAAAATTTTGTAATTTTGGGACACTTAAATACGAATGGTATTATATAAAATATAAACAGCTAATAATTAGTTAGCTAAGAAATAATTTGGAATATGAATATTTCATACAATTGGTTAAAAGACTACATTAACTTTGATTTGTCACCGGATGAGGTGGCTGCAGCTCTTACCTCTATAGGACTTGAAGCCGAAGGGGTGGAAGAAATACAAACAATAAAAGGTGGGCTTGAGGGTCTGGTTGTTGGGGAAGTATTAACTTGTGTTGATCATCCTAATTCTGACCATTTACATGTTACTACCGTAAATGTGGGTAAAGAAGAGCCTTTGCAAATAGTATGTGGTGCAGCAAATGTTGCGGCCGGACAGAAAGTTATTGTTGCCTTAGTGGGGACAACTCTTTATTCGGGCGAAGAGTCTTTTACTATAAAGAAATCAAAAATAAGAGGCGAGGAGTCTTTCGGTATGATTTGTGCCGAAGATGAAATTGGAATAGGAACGAGTCATGATGGTATCATTGTTCTTCCTTCTGAAGCAAAGGTAGGTACACTTGCTAAAGATTACTATAATATCAAAAGTGACTATTTGATAGAAGTGGATATTACCCCTAACAGGGTTGATGCTGCTTCTCATTTTGGGGTAGCCCGTGACTTTGCTGCTTATTTAAATCAAAACGGAAAGGCAACCAATTTAAATCGTCCTTCGGTAGATGCTTTCACTGTGAATGCAAACGAAAAAGGAATTAATGTGATCGTTGAAAATAACGAAGCTTGTCCTCGTTATGCAGGTATTACGATAAAAGGGGTGACGGTTAAAGAAAGTCCCGACTGGTTGAAAGATCGCCTTTCGATTATTGGTTTACGCCCTATAAATAATGTAGTAGATGTTACCAATTATGTACTTCATGAAATGGGACATCCTTTGCATGCTTTCGATCTGAAAGAAATCTCAGGTGATACAGTTTATGTGAAAACATTACCGGAGGGAACTAAATTTGTAACTCTAGATGAACAGGAACATATCCTAAGCGATAGAGATCTGATGATCTGTAACGATAAAGAAGGTATGTGTATAGGTGGTGTATTCGGTGGCTTAAAATCGGGTGTAACTGAAAGTACTACTGATGTATTTCTCGAATGTGCTTATTTTAATCCTACATGGGTACGTAAAACAGCACGTCGTCATGGCCTAAGTACCGATTCTTCGTTCCGTTTCGAGCGTGGTGTTGATCCTAATGATACATTATATGTATTGAAACGTGCAGCTTTATTGATAAAAGAAGTTGCCAATGGAAGTTTTGTCGGAGAGATACAGGATATCTATCCTAATAAAATTGAAAATCCGATAGTTGAACTTTCTTATGCCAAAGTAAATTCGTTGATAGGAAAGAATATAGATAAAGAAACTGTAAAATCGATTCTTGCCAGTCTTGAAATAGAGATTAAAAAAGAATCGGATGACCAGTTAACGCTAAGTATACCTACTTATCGTGTAGATGTATTACGTGATGTGGATGTAATAGAAGATATCCTTCGTATTTATGGATATAATAATATTGAAATAGGAGAATCTTTGAAATCTAACCTATCTTATCAAACCGCTACTGATAAAGGGTATGATTTACAAAATCTGATCTCAGAACAGTTGACGGGTGATGGATTTTATGAGATAATGAATAACTCTTTGACTAAAGAGGCTTATTATACAGACTTGACTACCTATCCTTCATCGCAGTCGGTTCGTTTACTTAATCCGTTGAGCAATGATTTGAATGTGATGCGTCAGACTCTTCTTTTCGGAGGACTAGAGAGTATTGCTTATAACCGAAACAGAAAAAGTAATGATCTTAAATTCTACGAATTTGGTAATTGCTATTATTTTGATGCAGAGAAGAAAGAAGCCGATAAGCCATTGAAAGAGTACTCTGAAGAATTTCATTTGGGACTTTGGTTATGTGGTGATACAACTAATAATAGTTGGGCTACACCTACCCAAAAATCATCGGTGTACCAATTGAAAGCTTATGCAGAGAACATCTTGCATCGTTTGGGTTTACCTTTGGGTAAATATGAATACGAGCAATTCTCCAATGATATATATAGCGTTGCACTAACTCTTAAAACTCGCAATAGAGTATTAGGAACTTTGGGCGTTGTAGCTAAAAAGTTATTAAAACAAACGGATATCAACACAGAAGTTTATTTTGCAGAGCTGAATTGGGATGCTTTGATGAAAGAAACTAAAAAGCACAATGTCACATTTACCGAGATATCTAAATATCCTGTTGTAAGACGTGATTTGGCTTTATTATTAGATAAAAATATCTTGTTTGAACAGATTGAAAAAATTGCATACAAATCGGAAAAGAAATTGCTGAAAGAAGTGAATCTTTTTGATGTGTATGAAGGTAAGAACTTACCTGAAGGCAAGAAGTCGTATGCGGTTAACTTTGTCATTCAAGATGACGAGAAGACGCTTACGGATAAACAAATTGATGCTATAATGCAAAAGATTCAAAAATCATTAGAGCAGGAGTTGAATGCTCAGTTGAGATAAGATAATTTGTCGATACAATAAAAAAGGATTCTCATTATGAGAATCCTTTTTTATTGTATTACTTTATCTTTATTTATGTCTCTTTTTCCACCAAAGAATAAATCCTGTAATTGGAAGACTGGCAGTAATTAAGCTTGCCAAAAATACAAGAAGTTTTCCTGCAAAACCACCAATAGCACCAACGTGTATATCGTAGGTCATGCGGTAGAATTTATCTCCTGCTGAAGAATCTTCGTACTTAATACCATACATTCCGCCTCCTTCCAACTCATTAAGCGTGTATTGATCGAAGAATCGAAAATGTCTTTTGTAGTAAGTATCATCGTTTGCCGAATTGAAGCAGATACGATAGGCATCAGCTTTTTGGTTTGGAAAATCAAACATAAATGCCCCCTCTTGCCCGATAGGATACTCGGCTTTTACTTTCTCCCAAAGTATGTCTGCTGTATTTTCGAGACTAGATACGGCTGTGGTATCCGATTGTGCTACCTGCCATTTATTAAGTTCTTTGCCACCTGATATTACTTTGTAGTACGAGTTGGCATACCATTCGAAGCTCCATGTAAGCCCCGTCAGTGCAATTACTAATGCAATAAGAGCGGCATAAATACCCAGTACATTGTGAAGATCGTAATTGAATCGGAAAAATCCGGCTTTCTTTTTAATTGTAAGGCGTGGCTTTAATGATTTTTTGTTCCACTTTTTAGGTATCCATAAAACAATACCTGTTATTAATACAATAACAAAGATCAAAACTGCCCATCCTACGATTTGATGACCTACCGGATAAGGTAACCAGAGGTTACGATGTCCGGATAGTACAAATCTGAAAAAATCATTTTTCAAAACTTGTTTGCCCAGATAGTCACCTGAGTAAGGATTCAGTACTAATAAGGTATAACCATTTTCATAATGATTATAGGCTACCGTTGCCGCTCTGTCTAGTTTGGCATAAGTAACTCCATAAATAACATTACTGCTGTCTGAGGGAGATGCGTATACATATTGTTTTGACTTCTCCTTAAGCTCAGATGGTGAGAGGAATGGTTTATTTTGTACTTCCACATCTTGGTAAGATTCGAATATATTTCTCAATTCTGTCTGAAAGGTATATATACATCCGGTGATTGCAACAATAAATACAACGATACCTGATAGCATTCCCAGCCAGAGATGTAATAGATAGATTATTCGTTTGAAAGATAATTTCTTCATTGAAGATTAAATTCTTTTATTTTAAAATTTTTACAAAAGTAGGAAATCTGTTTACAGCCTTAGAAATTATAAGTAATATTCAAGCGGTAGTTCACTGGAGTTTCGGTTTGCCAGTAATAAGCATTTGTTTTGCCTATAGTATAAGGTGTTCCCGAATATAAATAGCTATCAAGTACGTTATTTACCATGAGGTTAATAGCCAGTATACCATTTGACCAACCGGCACCGGCATCTAATCTAAAATAATCAGGAAGTTCTTCTGCATGATCTCTACTGTCTGCCCACCACGAACTACGATCAATTAAAGATGTGCATCCAGCCTGTAGATTGAAACCTTTGAATGCTCCCTCCATAAATCTGTATTTCAGATTTGCATTAATAGTATGTTTAGCCACTCCTGGAAGTTGCGTTCCTTTAGTATATTGCGAGGAGCTTTTTGTTACCACAGATTCGGTAAAAGCATAGTTGGCAACAATATCTAATCCTCTGAGAATTTCTCCTTGTACATCAAATTCAATACCTTGATCTCTACTTTGACCTATCTCGGTTACAAATACTTCTCCTGCCGCATTTGTAGGATCGGCAGCTAACAAGTTGTTTTTTATGATTCGGTATAATGATAATGTACTGTTCCATTTACCTCCAAACCAGAGTCTCTTGGCTCCAATCTCCATATTGTTACCTGTGATGGGTTTGATTCCCTTACCATCGCGACGAAGCCCGCTCTGAGGTAGAAATGTTTGGTCGTAAAGAGCATATAGCGAAGTGTTTTCATCGATTGAATAACTAAGACCTATACGTGGTGTGAATTTGCGTTCTTCCGTAATAGTTCCGTAAGAATTACTTTTGACATAGGTATATCGACCTGCCAGAGTTAATCTTAGAGCTTCATCAAAGAACGAAAGTTCATCCTGCAAATACAAACCTGTATATGTTTGTGTAATTTGAGGACCTCCAGATCGTTCCTTAATGCTTTTACTTCTGTCAAAAACGGGATATCCTAAGACGGGTCTTCCATTATTGGGGTTATAAATATTGAATGACCCAATAGTATCAAGAGCAAAAGATTGTGACCAATCTGCCCAATATTCTTTGTTACCCATGTCTAATCCTCCCAATATACGATGTGTTACAGGTCCTGTTTGAACTTTTCCGTTGACAAAAACCTGTCCGAATTTCATTTGAGATATTGCATCCCATATACTTGCTGTACGGCGTAAATATCCATTCGTATTGATGGAGTCAACCCACATAGAGCTACCCACCTGATTGTAGTTAAAATAAGCAGCCTGTGCAGTAAGTTTCCAGTTAGGATTGAAATTATGCTGAAGGTTGAGGATAATGCTCTGGTCATTTATTTTGGTAGGTTCCATTCCTGCAGCCAATAGCGTGAAATTTCGAGGTAAAGTTGCATACCCTTGTGTGGCAAAGCTGTAATAAGAACCTACATTCGACATATCTACATGTTGTAAAGTATATTCAGCAGTCAGTTTGGTATTTTCATCAATTACATATGTAATAACAGGAGCAATACTATATCTGTTATTGAATTCGTTGGGGCGAAATGAATTTTTAAGTTGCCCCATCAAGTTTAATCGATACAATAATTTTCCTCTTTTATCCATTTTACCATCAAGATCAATACTTGCCCTGTAAAGATCATAGCTGCCCAATGTTAATGAAGCCTGGCGTTTTGTTTGTCCTGTTGGTTTCTTAACCACTACATTATATATGCCACTGGGATCTCCGTTTGACATCATAAAACCGGCAGGGCCTTTTACAAATTCAATTGATTCAACAAAGCTCATATCTTCGGTTAATGGGCCCCAGGTAGAGGTTAGATTCATACCTTCACGAAAGGCAGCAGCACGTCCTCCCCTCATATTTATACGGGTATATAAGTCACCCCAATGTTCTTGACGAGTAGCGCCACTTACATTACGGATTATGCCATCGCTCATGCTGAGTATTTGTTGATCGGAAATCATGCGGGAAGTTACCACTTGTATGTTTTGCGGAACTTTAACCAGAGGTTGGTCGAGTCTGATTGAATTGGACGGTTTTTTTGATACGTATTTATCTAAGTTGGCAGAGATTACCACTTCATCTAATGTCTGGATTGATTGTTCCAATTCAAGATTTCCTATTTCTGTTGTTGCATCAGATAAAACTTCAATATTTATTGTTTTCGTTTTATAATTAATAAGGCTGGCAACAAGTGTATATTGTCCAGCAGGTATATTTTTGAAGTAAAATGTTCCGTCAGATTTTGATGTGGTTCCCCATCCGGTACCATCTAGCCGGATAGTTACATAATCAAGACTTTCGCCATTACTATTTGTAAGTCTACCTCGTATATCTTTAGCAATAAGAGAAGAAGCACTTAAAGATAATAGAACTAACATTAAATAAAATTTCATCTGTTTTTGAGTTTATTTTGAGTTTTTAAAAATCGTGTGAAGTAAAATAAATAGCTGAAGTATTGCAATCACCTATAATAATGATTTTTTACCCATCGAATCACTATAATTGATGAGTGGTTTTATATCTTAGAGTAAGTGTTTTTGAAGTTATTAGCCTAAACAAGCTCAAGAAATAATATTTGTCAGAATATTAATAATGTCTGAGGTCGTAATAGTTTTTTGTATAGGCTATTTTTTATACTTTTGTAGCCAGAAAATAAAATAATAAAATAGGTCTGAGACCTCAATGAAATTATAAAGAACAGATATGGGAAGAGCATTTGAATACCGTAAAGCAACGAAAATGAAACGTTGGGGCAATATGGCTCGTGTATTTACTAAATTAGGAAAACAAATAACCATTGCAGCCAGAGAGGGTGGCCCTGATGCAGATACAAATCCTCGTTTGCGTGTATTGATACAGCAGTCGAAGAAAGAGAATATGCCCAAGGAAAACGTAGAACGTGCAATAAAAAAGGCTACTTCTAAAGATGAATCTGATTACAAGGAAGTTACTTATGAAGGATATGGTCCTTTTGGTATTGCAATTGTTGTAGAAACGGCAACCGATAATCCTACCCGTACTGTTGCAAATGTACGTAGCTATTTTAATAAACATAATGGTTCATTAGGAACAACCGGTAGCTTAGAGTTTTTATTTGACCATAAATGCGTATTTAAAATATCACCAAAGGAAGATGTCTCACTAGAGGATTTAGAATTGGAACTTATCGACTATGGAGTAGATGAGATAGAGCAAGACGAAGAAGATATACTTCTTTATGGCGAATTTAAATCATACTCGGATATTCAAAAATATTTGGAGGAAAATGGATTTGAAATTCATAGTGCTGAATTTGAGAGAATTCCGCATGAGCTAAAAGAAGTAACAGAAGAGCAAAGAGCTCAAATTAACAAGCTGTTAGATAAATTTGAAGATGATGATGATGTTCAGAATGTATTTCATAATATGATGCCTGAATAATAATTGACTATATCTATCATATCGAGAATCTTATTTGTTATTAAATAAGATTCTTTTTTTATTATAAATGGTTAATTAATTACCAATACGAATACGTATTGAGTATTTTTGTAAACAAAAATAACTTAATGTCCGAATAAGATGACAACTGTAAAGAAAATTATTCTTTTTTTATTTGGTATTGTTTTGATAGTCTTTGGAAACAAAGCTGCCATAGATACTATGTTTAAGAATAATGAAGAACCGAAGACTCCGAATTTAGGGGAGCAGGATATTACAGATAAAAATCCTGTGATTACAGAAGAAATAGATGCTGATATTAAAAGTCAGGATACTGTAATTAGCCCTTTAAAAACATCGGAAGCAGAGAATATAACAACAAAAGTTACTAATGAGACGGAAAAACCCAAAAAAGAGAAATCTGTAAAATCTAAAGAGAAGAAAGAGGAGTCTAAGCTGAAAGAAACTCCTAAAACAAAAATAGAACCCGTAAAAGAGGAAACTGCTGCTGCTAGTGAATGACGGACTTTTATATAAAGCTCAAGTGCGATGGTTATTCCATGCACATATTAAGATAAAGATACCGGTTTTCTGCGACGAAAGCCTGTTTGATGAACTTTTTGCTGTATTGGAAGATGTTGACAAACATTATAATTCATATAGCGAAGGTTCTTTTTTTGATTTGATAAATAATAATGCCGGGCAATTTGTTGAAGTAGATGAAGAGACCATCAGTTTATTGAAGCAACTTATTTATTTTTCGGATCTGTTTGATGGACAATACGATATAACTATAATGCCTTTGGTTCGATTATGGGGATTCTATAAAGATGAAAACCCTCATTTACCATTGAAAGAAGAAATTAAGGCTATAAAGAAGCTGGTCAACTATAAGAAAATAGAAATAGAAGGTTCTAGAGTACGAATTGCAGAAGGACAGGAGATTATTACAGGTTCATTTATGAAGTCTTATGCAGTAGATAAACTGGTCCAGAAAATGAGAAAAGAAGGTATTACCAATGCCATTATTAATGCAGGAGGTAGTACTATTAAGGCTCTGAATAATTCGGTGCACCCTTATTGGGTAATAAATGTAGAGAATTCACTGAACAAAGAGGATACTTTATTTAAACTGAAACTTTCGAATGCTTGTTTTTCGACCTCGGCGCAAACTAAAACATTTGTAGAAATAGGAGGCAAGAAATATGGACATATCATAAATCCATCGACAGGTTATCCCTCCGAAAATAAGCAAATAGGAATATTATCAACCAATTGTTTCGTTGGCGATATTATTTCAACAGGATTATATAATCAAACATTAGACGGGTTCACGGAGAAAATGAAGCTATTATCGAGCCAGTTTGATGTTTCGGGCTTTTTAATGGATAAAAATAACAATATTCGATTCTCCGATGATTTCGAAAAATATATAGTACAATAAGAATTATGATGCATATTTTTTCGATGAAGAGCAAAACAAAACAGTTGAGTATTACAGATATTCCTGATGCCCCTGTTTTATATTTGCCTTTGTTACAACATATAGGGCAGGCAGCAAAACCAATTGTAAAAGTTGGTGAATATGTTCTCAAATATCAGATTATAGCTGAGGAAACACGTAACTTGTCGGCTAATGTTCATGCTCCTGTTTCCGGTACAATCAAGGCGATAGAATTACATCCTTTGGCTGATGGAACTATGGTCGAAACGATAGTTCTGGAAAATGATTTTAGAGATGAAGAGTTTACAAGGCCTGTAATTGATGCTGATAGTATGGCATCAGATGAAATATTAACTGTAATAAAAGCTGCGGGTATAGTGGGAGAGGGAGGAGCGCAGTTTCCAACCTTTGTCAAATATAATCTGTTAGGTAAAAAGATTAATACTTTTATTGTCAACGGAACTGAGTGCGAACCTTATCTGACGACTGATTATGTTTTGATGAGAGATAAGACCGAAGAACTGTTCCGAGGTATATTTTTGATAAATAAAGTACTGCAAGCTCGTGAAATAGTTCTATCAATAGAAAAGCAGAATAAAGAACTGTTGGATGTATTCAGTCCATTTTTATCTCAGCCTGAATATAAAAATATAAGGGTTGCCATATTACCCAATCAATATCCTCAGGGAGGAGAGTTGCAGCTTATCAAATCTGTTACAGGAAAAGAATTGGCTCGTGGCGTTGTTCCCAAAGATGAGGGATTAATGGTGAGTAATGTGGGTACGATTCATGCTGTATATAATGCTCTTGTGGAGCGTAAACCTTTAACGGAGCGTATAATAACTGTTTCGGGAGAGCAGTCTAAAAAATCAGGAAACTACCAAGTTAAGATTGGTACACCTATCAGCCATATTTTAGAATATCAGAATCTGACAAATTCATTAGACGACAAGCAATTGGTTCTGGGTGGTCCTATGATGGGTAAGAATGTGGTGGAAACTTCAGCTCCAATCATCAAAGGTTCATCGGGAGTACTGTTTTTCAAAAAGAAAGAGATTAAAAGAAATAACTGTATATCGTGTGGTTATTGTGTAGATGTATGTCCGATGAAATTGATGCCTCTTGTATTTGCTGAAAATTACAGGACAGGAAAGATTGCTTCATTAGAGAAATACAGCTTAAACTCGTGTATAGAATGTGCTGCCTGCGAATACATCTGCCCGAGTGATGTTCCATTGATGGAAAGCATCAAAGAAGGAAAGGTAAAACTAAAAGCGTTATTGACTCATGCAAACTGATAGTAAAACAATATATACACCCTTCGTACGAGCCAAAGATAGTGTTTGGGAAGTAATGTCGGATGTTCTTCTGGCACTTATTCCCTGTGCGGTTATTTCATACTTTGCATACGGAGAGGCTCCTCTGTTTGTGATGTTCGTTGCTGTTATCAGTGCCATGGTTGGCGAATTTATATTTGCAGGTATTTTTCTGAAAAAGTGGAATACATTGCTCGATGGTTCTGCAATAGTAACAGCTATTTTACTGGCTTTTACATTAGCACCTTTTACGCCTTGGTATGTAGTTGCCTTTGGTTCGGCTATGGCTGTAATCTTCGGTAAGATTCTATGGGGAGGATTAGGACGGAATATGTTTAATCCGGCTTTGGTTGGACGTGAATTTATGACTGTCTTCTTTCCTTTGGTGATGACCTCACGAACGATCTGGTATAATAAAGATTATGTCAATTTTCAGGATCTGAATATCTTTAATTTCTTAGGAAATGGCGGATTCACCGAATATATGAACTCTATATTCTTTAAACCATCGGGTGCAATAGGAGAGTATTCGGTTCTATTATTGGTATTGGGCGGATTATATCTTTTACTTCGCAGGCGTATTTCATGGCATATACCATTCGGACTGTTAGTTACCTTCTTTATACTATTGCAAATATTTGCTTTCAAAGATATTAAGTTTTCTTTAGGAGGGATATTGTTAGGTACTCTCTTTATGGCTACCGATATGCCATCAAGTGCATCCACTAAGATGGGAAAATTATACTATGGGGCAATGATTGGTCTGGTTGCTATGCTCTGCCTGTTGAATGATGTAAAATACGAATATATGTCATATTCTATTTTGCTTGTCAATGGGTTTGTTATTCCTATCAATAGGGTCTTTAAGCCCAAAGTTTGGGGTGAAAATATACAGCTAAAGAAAAGGATAGGTGCAGGAGTTTTACTTACTGTGGGAATTGTTATTGCAACTTTCGCTTTAGTTTATCTGCATCATTATGATTTGGTGAGATATTTGATATTTGCTTATATATTATTTTTAATTGGTCGTTTTTGTTTTTCGAAAAATAGTATTTAATGTATTAAGATAGAGATGAATATAAGAGTACCCTTGAGTTATTTGCTCAGCGGTCTTTTTATTTATAAGTCTGCGGAGGTTATTGTTTACTCAATATGAAATGAATAATATATATAGTGTTTATTTAGTGCTACTTTTTAGATGATATATTTTATTTGTATATTGTCATTTATTTTTTTAATTAGAGCCATTTTACTATGATTATTACACTAACTCCCGGAAAATTTATAGCCCTGAGTCTGTTTTTAATTTTGTTGTTATTTCCATTATCAGGATGTTCTCCAGACAGAGTCAGTAATACAAAAGCAGATTATCAGATAGTGCCTTTGCCCCGACAAATAATGAATCTTTCCCAGGATGCATTTTTTGAATTGAACAAATCGACAAAAATAGTTTATCAGGAAAATAATGAAGAATCGTATCGGTTGGCTTTTTTGTTAGCAGCCTATATAAAGGAATGTATAGACATTGATCTGCAGCTAACCGCAAAGACCGAAGAGACTAATGCTATACAATTGTATATAGATACTACATTAAGCAAAAATAAAGAGTATTATAAATTACTTGTTACGACAGATAATATATCTATAAAGGCGGCAGATGCGAATGGAATTTTTTATGGAATCCAAACTTTGCGTAAGTCTTTACCTTTGAGTAAATCGAGTAAAGTTTTGTTTCCAGTAGTTGAGATTGAAGATTATCCGCGATTTTTGCACAGAGGAGTGTCTTTGGATGTATCACGCCATTTTTATTCGACAGAATTTATAAAGAAGTATATAGATGTATTGGCTCTGTTCAATATGAATGTGTTTCATTGGCATCTTACTGACGATCAGGGATGGAGAATCGAAATAAAGAAATATCCTAATTTGACTAAAATAGGTTCGCAAAGATCAGAAACTGCCGTAGATCGTCACTCGGAGGAATATGATGGCAAACCTTATGGAGGATTCTACACTCAAGAAGAGATTAAAGAAGTAGTAGAGTATGCCCGTCAGCGTTATATAAACATTATTCCCGAAATAGACATTCCCGGACATACATTGGCTGTTTTGGCATCTTATCCCGAATTGGGTTGTACCGGAGGGCCTTATCAGGTTGGACGAGGTTGGGGTATATTTGAGGATGTGCTTTGTGCCGGAAACGATAGTGTATTTACATTTCTTGATGATGTATTTACTGAAGTTGCAGAATTATTTCCTGCTAAATATATTCATATTGGAGGAGACGAATGTTTGAAAAACAGGTGGATGAATTGTCCAAAGTGCCAGGAGAGAATAAAAGCATTGGGGCTTACTGCAAAAAAAGCTGCACCAGTAGGTGAGCAGTTGCAAAGTTATTTTATTCATCGGGTAGAAGAGATGATTAATAAGAAAGGCAAATCTATTATTGGTTGGGATGAAATATTGGAAGGTGGAATTGCTCCCAACGCTACTATTATGTCTTGGAGAGGAACTGATGGCGGAATTTATGCTGCTAACAAGGGACATGATGTAATTATGACTCCCGAATTACATCTTTATCTGGATTATTATCAGTCTCCTGATGTGGATAACGAACCTTATACTTTCGGTTGGTTAACGGATTTGGAGAAAGTATATAGTTTTGACCCTATACCTGCTGAACTAGAGAAAGACCAGCAAAAGTATATTTTAGGAGGACAAGTAAATGTTTGGACTGAATATATGCCTACCGGTAAAAATGTCGAATATATGCTATTACCCCGTATGGCTGCTTTAGCTGAGGTCTTATGGTCGTATCCTCAGGAAAAAGACTATAATAGCTTTGTAGCTAGAATGTATCGACAATCTTTATTATTGGATAAATTGGGCTATGAAAATTGTAAACAGGCTTATGAAGTACAGGCGAAATACGATTATGATACAGAAAAGAGTGAGATAAAAGCAACATTATCAACATTCGATAATGCTCCTATTTATTATACTTTAGATGGAACTGTACCGACAGAGAAAAGCCTTAAATATTCAGAACCTGTTATCATTTCTAAATCAAGCAATTTAAAAGCATTGGTTGTGAGAGATGGTATACAAAGTAAAATTTACTCGAAAGAATTTTCATTTAATAAAGCTACAGCGAAACCTATTGAATTAAAAAATCAACCGGATAAGAGATATACATTTAACGGTGCTATAACCTTGGTTGATGGGCAAAAAGGCTATAAGAACAGTTATCGTACAGGTTCATGGCTCGGATTCTTAGGAGAAGACATGGTAGCTACAATAAAATTAGGTGAGCAAGTACCGGTTTCATCCGTACGAATAAATTATTTTATAAATACTCGAGGTGGACTAATTTATCCTAAAACAATGAAGATAGAAGCATCTGATGACGGGAAAACTTTCAAGGATGTGCATTATATTGGGTTACCTGTTCTTAATTGTCACCTTAAACCTTATACATGGGAGATAAAAGAAACTTTTGATACAGTAAAAGCTAATTATATAAGGGTAACACTTGAAGCAATTGACGGACTACCATCGTGGCATGAAAAGGCGGGTTCAAAAGCTTATTTTATGATTGATGAGATAGTTGTAGAATAAGAATAAAAAAGGAGAGTCATTGTGACTCTCCTTTTTTATTTGAATATTAAAATTATGAAATCATAAAATGTAAACGATTCTGTAAATTGACTTCGGCAATACCACCATCAATATCGAGATAGAGAATATTCAAATCGGGATATAGAGTTTTTAATCGTTTTTCAATTCCTTTGGCTACAACGTGATTAGCTATACATCCGAAAGGCTGTATACAAACGACTTTGTTAACCCCCTTGCGGGCATAATGTGCGACTTCTCCGGCAATAAGCCAACCCTCTCCATATTGATTGGATAGGCTTAATACTTCGGAAGCAGCTTCTGCCTTAGCAAAGATCGATTCTGAAGGCTCATAAAATCTGAAATTAGACATTATCTTTTCAAACCGCTTAATCTTACTGTTTATCAAAGTCCAGATAAGTGGTTGCATAGCTTTAGCAAAAAGGGTTTCTTCTTTCAATCCATTCTTTACATCTTCTTTATTGTTGACAAAGAATTGTATTAGGAAATCTAGTAGAGGAGGGCAGGAGACCTCAACCTCTTTCGATCGTAACCATTCGGTTATATTTGCTTGAGCATAATTATTATACTTCAAAAATATCTCTCCAATAAGACCGACTTTAGTATATGTCTTTTCATAAATAGGCACATTGTTAAAGTCTGCAACAGCTTCCTTCAATAGTCTGCGAAGAGTTTTAGGTGAATTGGCTCTTACACCATCGATACCTCTTTCTATATAGAAATCAAATACTTGCTGCGATGCTCCTTTGGTTTTCTCGCGTACACTTATGGCACTGTGCATCTGTTGCAAGGCATCGGAATAAAGAACAGTATCAACAGCTATTTTAGCCAGTTTTTTCCATTCAATATTAAATTCACTCTCTTCATTTTGATACGAATCCCCTGATGAAAGAGCAATAATGGGAATGTCTCTGAATCCGGCATTTTGTAGTCCGCTTTTTATTTGAGCCAGATAATTGGTTGCGCGGCATTGTCCACCCGTTTGAGTGATTGCCAGAACTATATCTTGTACATCGTAATCGCCCGATTGAAGTGTATTGATAATATCACCCAAGATAAGCGTTGAGGGATAACATACTTCATTATTTCCATACATCAAACCTAAATCGGCCGATACTTTGTTTGATTTAGGGAGGTTTTGCAGTTTATATCCGACCAGTTCACCCAAAGCAGGAGCAAAAGGCGATAAAAAGTCGGTAAACCAAGGAAGGAGTATCGTTTTCTTTCGGTCTTCTTTTGTATAAGGAGTACGATAACCTTCGTATGCAGGTTGAGGTACTTTTTGTTCTTGTGTATTAATCGTTTTTAGAGATTCAACAAGAGAACGCAGACGCAGTCGTATAGATCCCGGACTGGCAATTTCGTCAATGCGTAAGATCGTGAGGTTCTTACCTGCTGCCTTTAGTATATCCTGTGTTTCATCCATAAAAAAGGAGTCTGGTCCACAGCCAAAAGAATTTAGCTGAATCAACTGTATATTTTGGGGCAATTTCGCTACTTCCATCGCAGCCTGTACTACACGGTTTGGATATGACCATTGTGATACAATATTCAAACGTCCGAATCCTGAGCTTTCTTCTTTACGGAATACATCATCGGTAAATACTGTAACCCCCAGATCAGATAATATCTGTCCGACTTTTTGATGAATAAGTGGGTCGACATGATAAGGTCTGCCTGCAACAACAAAAGCTGTTTCGTTATTTTCTATAGCCCGATTTAGTAATTCTTTTTGACTTTCTCTCAGCTGTATTTTCACCTCTGTTTTTACCTTCATTGCTTTTTCGAAAGCTTTACTGAAAACAGATTTAGATACTCCCAGTGATGATAGATAGTCATAACAACCTTTCTCCAAAGCCTTGTCGCTACTGAAAGTTATAACAGGTTTATCAAAAGCAATACCGTATTTTTCATCAGGTTCTACTGAGCTTCTGATAACTTCGGGGTAACCACTAACTACAGGACAATTGAATGAATTTGACGAACTGCCAAATTCTTTTTCTTCTTTAGGTATGATGGGGTAGAAGATGCGGTCTACTTTCTGTTCGATAAGAGATAAAACGTGTCCATGTACTAGTTTTGCAGGAAAACAGATATTGTCGGACATCACACCCCCTACACCTTTTTGATAGAGAGGAAAAGTTGATTCGGGTGATAATCTCACATTGAATCCGCATTCCGAAAGAAGTGTGTGCCAGAAAGGATAATTATCGAACATATTCAAGACACGCGGTATCCCGATTGTTTTTCCTTGTTGGATATTATCGGCATTAACTCCTCTATTGAATAATATCTCATTCTTTTCATCAAAACCGTTGTAACCACCTTTTTGTATAGAACTTTTATTGTAAAAAATCTTTTCGCATTTGTTGCCTGCATAGCAGATATTGCCATTCTCGAATTTGAAACGTAATACTGAACAATTATTTGTACAGCCTTTGCATTGAAGTTCTCTTGTATCAATGGCTTCTATATTCGGCAAAGATATTGCTCCTTTACTTTGAATACTACCTTGCTTTTTCTTCCACAGTCGTTGGGAATAAAGAGCAGCACCTAAAGCACCCATCAATTCGGGATGATCTGTCGAACTGATCGATTTTTCCGAAAGTAATTCCAATGTACGATATACAGCATCGTTTCGAAATGTACCTCCCTGAACAACAATATGATCGCCCAACTGTTTGAGATTGGATATTTTTAGAACCTTGTATAAACAGTTTTTCACGACTGAATATGCCAGACCAGCAGCAATATCATCCATCCCCGCATTTTCACGAAGTGACTGCTTTACTTTCGAATTCATAAAGACAGTACAACGAGAACCTAAATCAGACGGATGTTGAGCTATACAGGCAGCATGAGAGAATTCTCCCAAAGTCATATTCATCGTTGAGGCAAAGTTCTGTAAAAATGAACCGCATCCGGCAGAACAAGCTTCATTTAATTCAATATTGGAGATCACTCCGTTCTCGGTGAATATAGATTTAATATCCTGTCCTCCAATATCCAGAATAAAAGATACTTTTGGATCGACGTATTGTGCTCCTGATAGGTGAGCCATTGTTTCTACAATACCATAATTGAGTCCCAAAGCCGATTTTATGAGATCTTCTCCATACCCTGTAGCTGCCGAGGATAGAAATTTGTAAGACACGCCCCTGTCTTCCGCTTTTTTGTAGAATTTAGATAGTCCTTCTATAACTTTCTTAAGAGGATTTCCTTCATTGCTTCCATAAAAGCGATATATGATATTGGCATCGGTATCCATCACTACAATTTTGGTGGTAGTAGAACCCGAATCTATTCCAAGAAAGCATTCTATTTCTTTTTTACTTCCTAGTTCTTGAAATTTGAGAGGCTTTATTTTTCTGTTTTGTTTCCACTCTTGATATTCCTCTTCGTTTTTAAATAGAGCAGGCAAGAAGTCTTTTTGAGCAGTTGTATTATCTTCAGATTTATCGATCAAATCTTTCAGACTGTGATATGTAACATTTTTTTCTTGATACAATGCTGCTCCCCATGCAGGGAAATATTCGCCGTTTTCGGGCAGGATAAAATCGTTATCTTCTATCTTTAATACTTCTCTGAAAGAATTACGTAAGGCAGGAATAAATGTCAAAGGCCCTCCGATACAAAGTATCTTAGGTTCTATATCGCAACCTCTGGCAAGTGTGGTTACACTTTGCAACGCTACTGCATGAAGAATAGAGCCTGATATATCAGATATGGGGATATTTCTGCTTATCAAGTTTTGTACATCTGTTTTAGCAAATACGCCGCAACGAGATGCTATGGGATATGTTTTTTCGAATATAAGAGCTTGATTTCCTAATTCTTCTGTCGAAATATTCATCAGGTTTGCCATTTGATCGATGAAAGCACCTGTACCTCCGGCACAACTGCCATTCATCCGTATATCAGGGTGCTTACCTTCTTTAAAAAAGACCATTTTGGCATCTTCACCCCCCAGATCAATTAGTGTATGGGTTTCGGTGTATACTTTGTTAACAACCTCTACGGCTGCTACTACTTCTTGAACAAAAGGAACACCTATACGTTCGCCAATACCCATGCCTGCCGATCCTGTAATATTTATACAAAATTCGGTATCGGGAAATTGCTCGGTTACTTTATTTAATTCTTCGGCAAATGATTGTTGTATGTTTGCCTGATGTCTCCGATAAGCTTTATAGATTATCTGTGAACGAGAATCTATAATTACTATCTTAATAGTTGTTGAACCAACGTCAACCCCCATCTTATATTGGAGTCTTGTCTGCATATCGGGAAATATTTAAAGCTTAGTATTAGGTTGCAAAGCATTGATGGTAAACTCTACAACATATTTCTTATGATTGGTTATCAGTTCGTTGTATTTCTCTCTCGACACATCCATAAGTGCCATAGCTAATTCTCCGAACATAAAAGGGAATAATGATAGGGATATAATATTTAAAAGAAAATCAGCAGAGGGTGTTTTTATTATTGTACCCTTAGCAGTTTCATCTTCTATACGTTTGGCTATTTGTTCGAATGCCTGAAAAGGATTCTTACTCTTTATCCGCGTAGTAAGTCTTTGTGGGTTAAGGCTTACTTCGTTTAATATGAACATAGGTATCTGAGGGTATTCAAACAGAATCTCATAATAGGTGTGTATCCAAGTCTCTATCAGTTCAAAGAATGGCATATCAGATCCCAGAGTTAGGAATATTTTCTGAGTGAGTATTTCTATAGCTTCTTCAAATATTATCTCAAACAGGTTGTATTTCGATTGAAAATAATAATTTACCATTGCTACATTTGTTTCCGAAGCTTTGGCTATATCTCTGATCGTAGTTCCATTGTATCCGTTTTTTATGAAAAGAGTTTTGGCTTCTTTTAAAATTCGGCTCTTAACTTCATGCGGATCTTTTTCGTTTATCATATATTAGATTTAATAAAAAACGAGGTGTTAAACAGTTGTTTAATTACAAAATAACAAAAAAAACAGCAACTAAACAAGTGTTTAATTGCTGAAATTAAGATTTAGAACCCGGATAATATTAATATTGTGTCCTTAATAGATTGATAGCTTGTTCCATATCTTCGGGTGTATCAATACCAATCGTTTCTATATCGGTAAGTCCCACTTTTATTTTATAGCCATTTTCTATCCATCGAAGTTGCTCTAAAGATTCAGCTAATTCCAAATTTGATTGTGGCAGCAAAGTTATTTTTTTTAAAATGTCAGATCTGTAAGCATACATACCTATATGTTTATAAAATACGTGTCTATCTAGCCATTCTGTGTGATGTGCATCTCTGATATAAGGAATAATGGAGCGGCTGAAATAAATAGCTTCGCTGTTTTTATTCAATACTACTTTGGGAGAATTTGGATTGAACAGTACTTCAAAGCCATCGTCTTTTTTGAATGGTTTCACTAAAGTTGCCAATTCGGTTTCTTTGGAATCGAAACAGGATTTAAGTGTTTCGATTTGTTGAGGTTGAATAAATGGTTCATCGCCCTGTACATTAATTACAACATCAAAGCCATTTCCGATTTTTGAAAAAGCTTCGTTGCATCTGTCTGTTCCACTTTTATGGTCAGGAGATGTAAGAACTGCTTTTCCTCCGAAATTTTCTACAGCTTTTAGTATTCGTTCGTCATCCGTAGCTACCCAAACTTCGTTCAGAGCTTTTTTTACTTGTTCATAAACCCTTTGTATCATCGGTTTTCCGCCCATATCGGCAAGAGGTTTTCCGGGGAAGCGAGACGAGCCGTATCTGGCCGGTATAATTCCTATAAACTTCATATATGTTATCCCTTTAGTTCAACGACATATAGTTGAGAACTTTCGTATTTAATTACTTTAATATTTTTTCCACTTTCAATAAATCCCTGATTAGCTACCGCATCATAATATTGACCGTCTATAATTACTTTACCCGATGGCCTTAACACTGTAGCAGCATGACCGGTTTTTCCTACCATTGATTTTTGTTCTTCCGGTACGGAAATATAACCTTCTTGATCGCTTGTGAGTGCAATATTTCTGAACATGCTTCCTTTTTTACCTATTCTGCTTATTAGTGTGATGATAAGGATGAATGACATGAGTATTCCTACAATGACTGTAATAAATGATTTGAGCGTCTGATCGGATGATACTCCGGTAAAATCAAAATCGACATTTCCTACTAAACTGAGGAATAATCCCAGAACAGTAAGTACAATTCCACTGATACCTGCCACTCCAAATCCGGGTATGACAAATATCTCAAATGCTATAAGTATCAGTCCTATAACAAATAGGATAATTTCCCAATTCTGAGCATACCCATCCATATACAGCGGCGTAAAGTACAATAAAGCCGCAGTAATAGCCAGTGCAATGGGCAGACCTACACCGGGTGTTTTCAGTTCAACATATATGCCCCCAATGATAACCATTATAAGAATGCTTTGAACTATGCCATTGGTTAGAAAATTTTTGATATAGTCAAATACTGTGGGGTTATATGTCTGAATTTCATAGTTTTCAATATTCATGTGCCTTACTATAACTTCGGAGATATTTTCGGCAATACCATCACAATATCCGACCTCTTTAGCTTCGTTGGCTGTTAATGTGAGAACCTTTGTGGTATCAGTCAAAATCGGAATAACAACCCGTTCATCAACCATAGCTTCTGCAATACGAGGATCTCTTTTCCATCTAAATGTAGTATCATTATTTTGTGATATAAGAGTGTCTTTGCCATGACTTTCGGCAGTAGACCGTATTAGCGACCTCATGTAAGATTGGTATTTATCGGGAGCTTTTTCGCCAAGGGCATCTACTACAGTTGCTGCTCCTATATTAGCACTATTACGCATAAATATTTTGTCGCATGCAATGGCTATTAAAGCTCCGGCCGATGCCGCATTATTATTAATGAATACATATACAGGTATTTTACTGTTCAGGATGGCTGTTCGCATCGAATCGGCTTCGACCACGTTCCCTCCATAGGTATTCATATCAATAAGTATGTAATCTGCTTTTTCTTTTTCAGCAAGATGTAATCCATTTTGTAGATATTGCCAGGTTACAGGACCTATTTCTTGCTTGATATTTATTCTATATATAAGAGGCGTTTCGTTATTCGCTATAAGCTGAATATACCCGGAAACAATTAAAAGAAGAAATATAAGTGCTTTTTTCATATAGTTCAGTCTATATTTATTTAGTATATATGACCTTAAACAAAGGTAATTCAAAATATTTAATCTGGCACTTTTTAATAAAAATGAATGTATATTTGCACCCTGTTATGAATACATTTATTATAAGCATGGGGTCGAACGAAAACAGGACGGAAAATATGTCCCGTTGCCGTTATTTGCTTAGTGAGGATTATCCGGATATCGTATTCTCTGAAATGATTAATACAGAACCTTATGGTGTAACTTATCACTCTGATTTTTATAATCAGTTGGCATTAATAAATTCTGAGGATAGCGAATTTATCGTAGCTGAGAAGCTCAAGAGAATAGAATCGGAAATAGGTCGTAGGGCAGAAGAAAAATCACAGGGAATAATAAAAATAGATGTTGACTTACTTGTGGTAAATGGCAAGATTATCAAGTCGGAAGATTTCGAACGTCCTTATATAAATAGCCTTTTCGATAATCTGAATAAAAAAGGTTGACTTTATTTAGTCAACCCGTTCTTTTTCATTTCCTTATATTCATCTGCTGCAATACATAGCTCATTGTACCATGCTTCGCCGAATTTACGAACCAGAGGTTCTTTGAGGAATTGGTATATGCGTAACCCTTCTTTGTTACCCAATAATACAGCTGCTTTGCAGATTCGCCATCTATGATAGTTGACCGCAGTAAATTCCCTGTATTTCTCCAGTCTTATAGGGTATAAGTGGCAAGAAATCGGTTTATAGAAATCGGTTTTTCCTTCTCTGTATGCTTTTTCAATGGCACATTTGCATATTCCTTTTTCGTCGTAATAAGTAAATACACAATCTTTGCCATTCACAATCGAGGTCACCATATCGCCGTCTCTGTCTTTGTAGGCAACACCTTGTTCGTTGATTACTTGCTGCGCTTTTGGCGACAGATCATCCCATATTAGAGGGAGTACTTTTTCGATAATTTCAACTTCTTCGTCTTCAAGAGGTGCTCCCGCTTCGCCTTCTACACAACACTCTCCTTTACAAGCCGAAAGGTCGCAAAGGAAATTTTCTTCTATAATGTCTAATGCTACTATAGCATCATCTATTTGTATCATTCTATTATTTTAATTGAGCTTGCAAAGGTAATGAATTTATGTAAGTTTAGCTAAACCCTCTTTATGGCTTTTATAGCCTGCTATTTTTTTGTAGCTTTGTTTAATAATACAAATGAGGAGTTGGAACGATTTATCTATCTGTAAAAGAATCATTACTTTGTCTTCTTTTCTTTCACAAGTTTGGCAAGTAAAAAGGTAACAGTAAAAGAAAGAAAAAAGAAAGCCATTATAAAATGTAACTTTTGTCACTTTTGTCACCTTTTTTTATTCTTATCGCTGATCTTAAGTGTTTTAGTTTGGTTGAAAAACTAACACTTGATAGTTTGTTTTGTCACCTTTCTGATTACTTTTTGTAGCAGGTGACACCTTTTTGTAGTACTTTTACAATTGCTGATGGGCATAAAATATAAGTTATACTAACAATGAAAATAGACGTTTGTTTTTCCCCGGTTTTATATCCGTATTACGTTGAAAATGATAATACAATTGTGGTTGTGGTAGATATTTTCCGTGCCACTACCACCATGTGTATGGCTCTAAATAATGGAGCTTCGAGTATTATGCCTGTTGCCACGGTCGAAGAGGCAAAAGCCTATAAAGATAAAGGCTATCTGGTAGGTGGAGAGAGAAATGTAGTGAAATTTGAATTTGGTGATTTTGGTAATACTCCATCCGAATATACAAGAGAAAAGGTTGAGGGAAAAGATGTTGTTATCTCTACTACGAATGGTACGCATGCTATTGATATGGCTGAAGACTGTTCGTGCCTGATAATAGGGGCATTCTCCAATATTTCATCTGTCGCAGATTTTTGCCTTTCTCAAAAGAAAGATGTTTTAGTCCTTTGTGCAGGTTGGAAAGATAAATTTAATCTGGAAGATAGTCTATTTGGAGGAGCTCTTGCCGAGATTTTGGTAGAAAAAGGTGGCTATAATGCAAGTTTTGATGCTGCAGGTGTAGCGTTGTCTATGTGGAAAGAGGCTAAGCCTGATATTTTGAATTACATAAAGAGAGGTGAGCACTTGAAACGTCTTGAAGCACATAATCTTTTGTCTGTAGCAGACTTTTGTTTACAGTTGGATACAACTCAGGTTTTGCCCATTTACAATAAAAATACGAAAAAGATAACATTGCAGTAATTAGATATAATTCTTTTATATAACTTTGAAAAATAAATTCTGAACATCGATTGAATTGTTTTTTCGTGTAACTATCGTATTACTTGATAGTTGTATAATAAGAGTTCGCAGGAATAACAAGTTTGAAATATTTAATTAATAAAGAAAATAATTAGCTAAACTCATGGTATTTAGGTTTTTAATGTTGTCAGATGAGGTGGAGGATTTCAAAAGAGAAATTCAGATAGATGCTGACGCAACTTTTCTGGACTTACACAAAGCTATTCTTTCATCGGTAAACTATAAAGATGGTGAAATGTCTTCATTCTTTATTTGTAGTGATAACTGGGAAAAAGAGCGTGAAATAACTTTAACCGAAATGGATACAAGTTCGGAAGAAGACTCCTATATAATGGAAGACTCTGTTTTGAATGATTTCCTAGAAGATGAGAAGCAAAAGCTTATGTATGTCTTTGATTACATGACCGAAAGATCTTTCTTTATTGAGTTGAGAGAGATTATTACAGGAAAAGACTTAGATGAAGCTGTTTGTACAAAATCGATAGGCGAAGCTCCGGCTCAATTTATCGATTTCGATGATTTTGAAGTAAAAAGTACAGGTTTAGATACAGGTGAAAATTTTTACGGAGATGAAGGTTATGATCTGGATGAACTGGATGCCGAAGGTTTTGATGGTCTAGATGAATCTTTACCTGCATCGGATGGTGAGAATTTTTAATGAAAAAACTTCTTGTATTATTAGGACCAACAGGTGTTGGTAAAACAGAATTAAGCGTGAGTCTGGCTGAATATTGGAATTGTCCGATAATATCAGCAGACTCACGTCAATTATATAAAGGTCTTTCTATAGGAACTGCAGCTCCTACCGAGACTCAATTATCTCGCGTGCCTCATTATATGGTAGGTACACTGGATATAGAAGAATACTATAGTGCCAGCGAATTTGAGTCGGATTCTCTTAAAATAATCTCCGAACTCCATCAAACAAATGACATTTTGATTGTCTCCGGAGGTTCAATGATGTATATCGATGCTTTGTGCAAAGGTATTGATGAAGTTCCCACGATAGATGAAAATCTTCGTAAAGAGCTTTATGATCGTTACGAGAAGGAGGGGCTAGAGCCTATTCGCTCACAATTGAAGATTTTAGATCCGGTCTTTTATGATCAGGTAGATCTAAAAAACTACAAACGGGTTATTCATGCACTCGAAGTTTGTTTAATGTCGGGTAAACCTTATTCCTCTTTCCGCACTAATACAGTTAAGCAACGTCCTTTCGAAATTATCAAATTCGGTTTGATGAGAAATCGAGACGAACTTTATCAAAGAATCAATGTGAGAGTTGATAAAATGATGGAGGATGGCTTATTGGCTGAGGCAGAAAAATTTTATCCTTTCCGAGTGAATAATTCATTGAATACAGTTGGATACAAAGAATTATTTAAATATTTGGATGGTGACTGGACTTTAGAATTTGCAGTTGAAAAAATTAAGCAAAATTCTCGGATTTATTCTCGAAAACAGATGACTTGGTTCAAAAGAGATGCTTCTATTAACTGGATAAATTTATCAGAAGTATCACCGGAAATTGCTTTTCAACATATATTGGAAAAGGTTTTATGAAATATATTTTTGTCTTTATTGTAATGTAGTAATATATTGATATATATTACTGTTGTTTTTAAATTCCTTATTATTAAGTTTATATGTTTTGTGTGTATCTGGATTTAATTGGTTCGTTTCAATATAAATTATGCTAATATATATTAGTGGTTATATTTTTGTAGTCGATATATAGCAATGAATTGGATATGTTTATGGGATTTATTTTTCTTTCTAGTGATTAATAAATTAAAAGAAAGTACTTAAAAACACACTTGCTAATTGTAACTTCATTATAGGAGTAAAAGATAACTTTCTGACTTAATTTGATAAGTGAAAATACTTATAACAGGTCTTTATACTCTTTATCTGGATTTCTATGTTGATTATTATTTATTTAGAAAAAAGAGAGACCCGCTTTTTTACTCTGAATAGAATAATATATGATTGTCTTAAACAGACTTTGATGAGATATACCTCTATTTATACTGCTGTTGTATATTAATAGTCTATTTAACTTCTATATTTTAAGCCTATTAGTTCTATTGTGAAAAATGTGTAATGTTAATTTATGTTTGGGGTTATACTTTTATATAGCATTAGTTTGATATGAGATTATGAAGTTTGTCTATAAAATTTTCTTTTGTATAGGATTGAGAAGATGATGAAATCTGAAGAAGATAAATAAATTAGAAAAAAAATAAAATTACCTATGATCTAATTATGCATTCTAGTGATACTCTTTTCTCTTTTTCTTGGGAAAATTATCATTATCATTATAATTCGATTAACTGATTACTTACTAGTTTTTTATGTTAGAGTGTGGTGGTGTTAAACCTCTTGAGAAAAGTAAATTTGAAAAAAAGTATGGGTTATGTGGATATATTGTATATAAAAAGATACAGAAGGCTAATTATTTATCTTCCATATTAAAGAGTTAAATGTTTTATGGCCTTTAATGAAAAATTGCCATAATATACTTTTAGGAAATATTGAAGTTATATTTTGTGCTGTTTGTTTTTCTAAATTTTCTTTTCTTGCTTTGTTGAAATTCTTTTTCATATTGTTGAACTCCATATGTGCCCGATGAGTAGCCTTGGCATTCTTGAATTTACCTTTGGTTATCATTTGAATAGCCGCCAAATAGTCTAGAATAAATCGTACTTTATAGATTTGTTTAAACTCTCTTTCTTCTAGGTTTTTATAAAGCATTAGAAGATTGTTTCTAAAATTCAGGAAGGTTTTTTTAGGACTTTCTTCAGTTAAGGTAGCTCCGCCTACGTGATATACTACTGACTGAGGTATACATACGACTTTTAGCCCTTGGGCATTTAATCTCCAGCATAGATCGATTTCTTCCATGTGTGCAAAGAAAGCACTGTCTAAACCACCTATTAGCTTGTATATATCTGTACGAATGACAAGACATGCTCCCGATGCCCAAAATACATCACAGGCTTGGTCGTATTGATTTGTATCTTTTTCTACTGAATCGAAAATTCTTCCCCTACAGAAGGGATAACCATATTTATCTATAAAACCACCTGCTGCTCCTGCATACTCAAAATACTTTTTATCTCTTTGGGCTAATATTTTGGGTTGAACAGCGGCTACATTTTCATTCGTGTCTAAAAAGTCGAGTAAAGGTTCAAGCCAGTTTTCGGTGACTTCTACATCTGAATTCAGAAGTATTGAATATTGGCTGTTTATTTGGGTAAGGGCTTTATTGTATCCATCTGCATAGCCATAATTTTCAGATAACTCAATAATAGATAGGCTGGGGTAGTGTTGTCTGATGAAAGCAAGAGAAGAGTCAGTCGATGCATTGTCAGCAATAACAATATCGGCAATAGCACTATTGGTATATTTGACAATAGAAGGCAGAAATTCTTCGAGAAGTCGTTTTCCATTCCAATTAAGAATAACAACAGATGCTTTTTTCATTCGTTTAAGAAGTCTTTTTTCTTATATTTCCAGCGTTTATGAGTCCAAAGCCAATAAGCAGGATTTCGTAAGATGGTTTTTTCCATCTCCCGAATATATCTTTCTGTGATTGCAAATTCAGGCTCCTCTTTTGGATTTGCTGAGATCAGCTTTACTTCGCAGTTATATTTGCCTCGTGATACCCTCGTGATATCAAGATAAGTGATTGAAAAACCTGTTTGCTTGGCTATTCGTTCAACACCTGTGAATACTCCTGTATCTTGATTCATGAACTTAGTCCAATAATGTATATTATTCCAGGATGGAGTTTGGTCGGACATAAACCCGATAAGCACTTTTTGTCCTGATCTTTTATATTGAATAATAGATCTCAAAGTATTATTTTTAGGAATGCTTACACTGCCAAAGCGACTCCTTATTTTAAGAAAGAGTTTATCAAAAGCTTCATTCTTAAGCGGGCGATAGATTTGTCCTAATAAGGTGTCTTTTTCGAACTCTAAAGTGATAGACGGTACCCATTCCCAGTTCCCATAATGACCAAGATACATAATGGCAGAATTTCCATCCTTCATCAGTTCTGCAACTAATTCAATGTTTTTGAATGTGATTCGCTTCTGTATCTCCTCATCTGTTATATGTAGTAGCTTTATAGTCTCAACAAAGTAATCGCAAAAATGATGGTAAAAGTCGCGTTCCAGTTTCAATAATTCTTTATCGTTTTTATCAGGAAAAGAATTTTTGAGGTTTTCTTTTACAACTTTTCTCCGGTATCTGACAATATAGTATACGGGAATATACAATAAATCGGATAGTATATACAATACTCTAAGTGGTAACAGAGCATGTATATATAATACGGCGTATATTATGTTGTATACTATTTTATTCATTTTATTGAAGTACTACAGCTGTTCCTTCTGTATTTAATCCTCCTAGATGCACTTCTCCTACCACATTTACGAGTTTTTCATCGTATTCACGCTCTATTTTCACATAGTTTTCAGTGAAGCCATACATTTTATTATCATGTACAGAATGTTCAAAGAGAGCTTTCCTTAGTAGTCCTTTTTGAGACAGGTAGAAATCTCTAAGTTTTCGATCCGATATATCTAATAAAATTTTACTTCTGGCATGTTTGGTTTTAACATCAACAATATGTTCTATTTTCAGAGCTTGTGTGTTAGGGCGTTCTGAATAAGTAAATACATGTAGTTGCGAAATATCGAGGCTCTCAATAAATTGTCGGCATTCTTCGAAATATTCATCGGTTTCACCGCGTGTACCTACAATTACATCTACTCCGATGAAGGCATGAGGTAGAATACTTTTTATTTTTTCAACTTTATGTCTGAATAAAGCTGTGTCATATTTCCGTTTCATTAATTTTAATACACTGTCAGACCCTGATTGTAACGGGATATGGAAGTGCGGAGCAAATCGCTTAGATTGTGCCACAAATTCTATAATCTCATCAGTTAGAAGGTTGGGTTCGATAGATGATATACGATATCGGGCAATACCATCTACGTTATCCAATGCTTTTACCAGATCAAAGAATGTTTCTCCGGTTGTTTTTCCAAAATCCCCTATGTTTACGCCTGTCAAAACAATCTCTTTACCTCCATTTGCGGCAACCTCTTCGGCTTGCTTTACCAAATCAGCTACGCTGCCATTGCGGCTTCTTCCTCTGGCAAATGGTATTGTACAGAAAGAGCAGAAATAGTCGCAACCATCTTGTACTTTGAGAAAGTAACGGGTTCTATCGTCTTTTGAGCAAGAGGGGACAAATGTTCTTATATGATTGGTTTTGCTGGTAAAGACCGTACCTTTTTCTTTTTTCTTAAGTTCGTCAAGATAAGCTATCACATCTAGCTTTTGTTCAGCTCCCAGCACAATGTCAACACCATCTATTGAGGCTATATCATCGGGCTTAAGTTGGGCATAACAGCCTGTTACGATAACATATGCGCCCGGATTTTCTTTGATAAGTTTTCGAACGGCTTGTCTGCATTTTTTGTCTGCAAATTCAGTAACAGAGCAAGTATTTATAACGCATATATGGGCAATCTCCCCTTCACGGGCTTTACGTACCCCCACTTCTGACAATTGTTTTCCAATAGCCGAAGTTTCAGCAAAATTCAACTTACATCCTAAAGTGAGATAGGTGGCAAGTTTATTTTCGAATATAGTATTATCTGTCATTTATTTATTAAGCAAATATGATTGAGTATGTATTGATACTCAATGTAGTATAAATATATATTATTAAATAGCTTGCAAAAATACACAAAATGGATCAATATTGAAGTTAAAAAAGTTTGGAAATACCATTGTTGTATCTACTTTTGCACAAATATTAAAAAAATGAGCAATTTTTATGATTAAAGAGAATTTCATTAAATTATATGAGGATAGTTTCAAATATAATTGGGACTTGCCGGCATTATCCGATTATGGAGACTCCAATACATTATTATACAAAGACCTTGCAAGAGAAATTGCTCGTTTACATATTTTATTTGATAAACTTGAGATAAAAAAAGGAACTAAAATAGCACTTATAGGTAAGAATACACGTCAATGGTGTGTTGTTTATATGGCTACTATAACTTACGGAGCCGTTATCGTACCCATTCTCCAAGATTTTCACCCTGATAATGTGCATCATATTGTAAATCATTCGGAATCGGAATTGCTTTTTGTTAGTGACTCGATCTGGGAAGGATTGGAAGAAGGGCAAATGTCACATTTGACAGGTATTTTTTCTTTATCTGATTTTTCGTGCATATATGATAATAGCAAGAAGCACATAAAGTCTATTATCCAGAATTTGGATAATGAAATGACTTATAAATATCCTGATGGTTTTACTAAAGATGATGTAGTCTATGCAGATGTTGATAATTCGGAAATGGTTCTTATCAATTATACATCAGGGACTACCGGCTTTAGTAAAGGGGTTATGTTGTTTGCTAATAATTTAGCGGGAAATGTTACTTATGCTAAAAAATTAGATCTGTTATTTAGAGGAGAAAGGGTTGTTTCCTTTTTGCCATTAGCACATGCATATGGATGTGCATTTGATTTTCTTTATGCATTATCGGAAGGGGTTCATGTGACTTTATTGGGTAAAGCTCCTTCTCCTAAGATATTAGCTGCTGCATTCTCGGAAATAAAGCCCAATCTGATAGTTACTGTTCCTTTAGTTATCGAAAAACTCTATAAAAAAGCCATTCTGCCCAAGCTTGAAAAATCGAGTATTAAAATGGCATTAAAGATTCCTTTGGTTAGAGATCAGATATATGCTAAAATCAGAAAAGGTCTAGTAGATGCTTTAGGGGGATGTTTTACTGAGGTTATTATAGGTGGCGCAGCATTTAATAAAGAGGTAGAGAGTTTTCTGTATAAGATTAAATTTCCTTTTACGGTTGGTTATGGAATGACTGAATGTGCACCTTTGATTTCATACGATCACCACTATGATTTTATACCAACTTCTTGTGGTAAGGTATTGTCCATAATGGAAGTTCGGGTTGATTCTCCTGATCCTTATAATACTTTGGGTGAAATACAGGTTCGAGGAGAGAACGTGATGAAGGGATATTATAAGAATGAAGAAGCTACAAAAGCAGCTTTTACTGAGGATGGCTGGCTTAAAACAGGCGATTTAGGTACAATAGATAAAGATAACAGGATTTACCTGAGGGGTCGAAGTAAAACTATGATATTGGGAGCCAGCGGGCAAAATATATTTCCCGAAGAAATAGAGGCTAAACTAAACAATCTGCCTTATGTGACAGAGTCTCTGGTTGTAACGCGGAATAATAAATTGGTAGCTCTGGTTTATCCTGATTATGAGACAATGAATGTAACCGGACTGTCGTCAACCGATTTAGATGCAATAATGGAGGAGAATAAACAGGTTTTAAATAAGTCTGTTGCAAACTATGAGGCTATTTCTTCTATACATATTTATCCTACAGAGTTTGAAAAAACGCCTAAAAAGAGTATAAAAAGATATTTATACGAAACATAATACCTCTATATATTGTTAATTAACATAATAGGACGCCCATAATTTAACATGGGCGTTTTATGTATCTGGATGATGAATACATTTTCCATAAAAGTGTTATCTTTGTCGTCTGATATTAATTTATTTAATTACTTTATACTGTATGGATATAGTTAAAGACGATGAGTGGGATATCGTCATAAAACCCAAAGAAAAGGGTATTCATCTGAACTTAAAAGAGGTTTGGAAGTACAAAGATTTATTGTATCTGTATGTTAAAAGAGATTTTATTTCTGCTTATAAGCAGACCATATTAGGCCCTCTTTGGTTTTTTATTCAACCTATTTTCTCGACTCTTATTTATACATTGGTATTTGGAGGTATTGCTCAGATTTCTACTGACGGTTTACCTCCCATGTTATTTTATATGGCCGGTGTTTTGTGCTGGAATTATTTTACAGATTGCTTGGGGCGTAGTTCGGGTACCTTTATGGGAAATGCGAATGTCTTTAGTAAGGTTTATTTTCCTAGGCTTGTAGTGCCTATTGCCGGTTTGGTTTCGGCTGTTTTGAAAATGTTTATTCAGTTGTTGTTATTCTTTTCAATCTATATCTACTTTTTATTTAATGGTTCTCCAATAGGTGTAAATAGTGCTGTACTGCTGTTTCCTCTTCTGGTAATTATGATGGCTGGTATCGGTTTTGGTATTGGTATTATTATTTCATCAGTAACTATTAAGTATCGAGATTTGAACATCTTATTTTCTTTTGCCATTGGCTTAATGATGTATATTACTCCGGTTATTTATCCGTTATCAGCCATTCCTGCAAAGTACGGTGCTTTTAAATGGATTATTCAATTGAATCCGTTATCTTCAGTTGTCGAGGCTTTTAGATATGGAATGTTGGGGACAGGAGAGTTGTCGTGGGGTGGTTTGCTTTATAGTGGAGTATTTACCGTTATAATTGTTTTAATTGGTATTGTTACTTTTAATAAAGTTGAACGTCGATTTATAGATATTGTATAATTTAAGGCTTGAAGCCTTTGTATTGCTTTGGTAATTATAATGTTAATAGTCGGCTATATCTTTTAGTAGTATACAGGTTTTACATTGCTTAATAAAACAGAACATTTTATATGTCAAATACCGTAATTGAATTTGAAAATGTATCGAAACAGTACCGTTTAGGTACAATTGGAACAGGTACTTTAACTCATGATATAAATCGTTGGTGGCACTTGGTGCGTGGCAAGGAAGACCCTTATTTGCAGGTTGGACAGGTTAATGACAGAAGTGTAAAATCGACAAGTGATTATGTATGGGCATTAAAAGATATTACTTTTAATGTAAAACAAGGAGAAGTTGTAGGTATTATAGGGAAGAATGGAGCCGGAAAATCGACTTTACTTAAAATTCTTTCAAGGGTTACATCTCCTACAACCGGAAGTATCAGAGCCAAGGGACGTATTGCTTCGTTGCTGGAAGTTGGTACGGGATTTCACGGAGAGCTTACCGGACGTGAAAATATTTATATGAACGGTGCGATTTTGGGAATGACCAAAAGGGAAATAACGAATAAGTTTGATGAAATAGTCGATTTTTCGGGGATTGCGAAATATGTTGATACGCCTGTTAAAAGGTATTCTTCCGGAATGACTGTAAGGTTGGGATTTGCTATTGCTGCACATTTAGAACCTGAAATTCTAGTAGTGGATGAAGTATTAGCAGTAGGAGATGCAGAGTTCCAGAAAAAGGCAATAGGGAAAATGAAGGATGTTTCTCAAGGAGGAGGGCGTACGGTACTTTTTGTTAGTCATCAGCTAAATTCAGTTGCAGCATTATGTGACAAGTGTGTATTAATGAAAGATGGTACTGTCAATGACATTGGGGGTACATCTGATATTATATCAAAATATTTAAGTTTTGATGAAAAACCTCAAATATCTACTTGGATAAATAAAGGTGATAAGTATAATAATGAATTTTGTACATTAACAGAAATTTCTATCGTTAATGAAAATGGAGATTACGTCAACCAGAGTGTTTTCGCAAATAATCAAGTTTTCTACGTTAAAATAGAGTTTGAAGTTGAAACACTACATTCTGCATTATGTGTAGGATTTGCTGTTTATGATACAAGAGATCAATTACTTTTTTGGTCTTATAATACAGATGTGTCTGAAGATAGAATTATTCCAATTCAGAAAGGTCGAAATACTTTTTATGCGGAATTTCCTAAAAGAGTTCTTAATAATGGAGAGTATTATATAAAACCACTAATAAGTTTACATTTTATTTCATGGATAATAAATCCTGATAGTGAAGTGCCTTCGCTTCATTTTACAATTATGGGGGGATTAAGTGATTCTATAATTTGGAATGATAAGAGACCTGGTATTTTAGCACCAATATTGGAATATAAAAAACAAATATAATGAAACAAAGTATACAAAAATTCCTTCATCTTTTTGGATATGAGATGAAGGCATGGAAATATAATCAAGCAGAAATAGATGCAAATAATAAAAAAGCATATGAATTGGCTCTTTTTATTCATAATCATAAATGGCTACAAATGAAAGGACTAAAAACTATTGTAGATATTGGAGCTAATGAAGGACAATTTGCAGAGAGAATGAGAATATTATTCCCGGAAATTATGATATACTCTTTTGAGCCTATACCTACTGTATTTGCTAAATTGGAAGATAACTTCAAAAATGATCTTCATTTCAAGTGTTTCAATGTTGGCTTGGGGGATAAGGATGATCGAATGACCTTTCATTTAAATGATTACACGCCTTCGTCGTCATTACTTAAGATGAATCATGTTCATAAAGATAATTTTCCACAAACAGAATCGGAGTCAGAGATACCTGTCTTAATAAAAAGACTAGATGATGTTTTATCTTATCAAAATTTAGAAAAGCCATATATGGTAAAAATAGATGTTCAAGGGTTTGAAGATAAGGTGATTAATGGTGGGGTGAAGCTTTTAGAGAATGCCGACTTAATTATTATAGAAACTACGTTCGTAGAACTATATGAAGAACAACCCTTATTTGATGTTATATATGATAAACTTAGAAATTTAGGTTTTAAATACGTTGGAAATGAAGAACAATTAGTATCACCTATGAATGGTGAGGTTTTACAAGCTGATTCGATCTTTGTTAAAAATAAAAATTGATAATACCGAATAGAGTTTAATATCTATATGATAAATAAATATCCTAAAATAACAATAGTAACCCCAAGTTATAATCAAGGGCAGTTTCTTGAAGACACAATTCTTTCAGTGTTGGGGCAGAATTATCCTAACCTAGAGTATATTGTAATGGATGGTGGGAGTTCTGATAATTCAGTTGATATTTTAAAAAAATATGATAATGAGATAAGCTATTGGGAGAGTCAGAAAGATAAAGGGCAATCTGATGCTATAAATAGAGGTTTTACTCGATCCACAGGCGATATTTTAATGTGGTTGAATAGCGATGATATGTTGATGCCAAATGTCTTAAATTTTATCGCTCAGACTTTTCTAGAAAATGGAGATTGTTTGTATTTTGGTAATTGTATACATTTTCGAGAAAATACATATCTATGGAGTACAGGAAGTAATCTGGTAGAAACGTCCTTAAGAAATAGAATAAAAGATTTAGCATATATAATTCAGCCTTCAAGCTTTTGGACGAAAAAAATCTGGTTAGAAATTGGATCTTTAAACGAAAATTTACATTACACTTTTGATTGGGAGTGGTTTATAAGAGTCTCGGATGCTGGATATTCATTTAAAGCTTTATCTAAGCCATTATCAATCTATCGCTACCACGAGGATCATAAATCAGGAACTGGAGGAGCAGTTAGACAGAATGAAGTATTATCTATTTTAGAAAAGTACTCTCCTCGGTTATCTCAGCTGTATTCATATTTAATTAATAGTCCAGATGTATCTAATTCTAATAGTTTACGTTTAAAAATATATAAACTTTACTGTCGTGTAATTAGGCGAAAATATTCAGATGTTGATATTCTTAGATTTCTAGAACCTGAAAAATATAAAAATTATACAGTTGAAGAGATCTGGAAGATGAAAAGTATGTTATAACCATTGGAGATGGAGTGGTAATTGCTGCAGGGAGTGTGGTTTCGAAAGATATCCCCCCCTATGCTGTAGCGGTTGGCAGTCCGATTAGAATCATAAAATATCGGTTTGAAGAAGATATTATTCACAAATTATTAAATATCGAGTGGTGGAATTGGGACGACGATCAATTGAGTATTATCGAGAAGTCTTTTTTCGATGTTGATAA
>NZ_CAKUOF010000009.1 GCF_934668725.1 uncultured Dysgonomonas sp. | reverse complement strand
TAAAAAAGATACTTTATTTGATTTTATTAAATTCTATGTGGGAGGTAAAAAACTGTTTAAAGGGCTTATCATCCTATCTCCTATATTGATGCTATATAAGTTAGGTTTTACAACTAATGATGTTGCTAAACAAAAACTATTTGCCTATTTTTTTAAAAGTAGAAGCATTGAAGTATTCAATAAAGTGAGCGAGGATTATATTAAAAGAATACAGGAAATAGCAAGGCCTGAGATTATAAATAAAATAAGATGGCATCAAAGTCAAAACCATACAGTTGTTATAATCAGTGCTTCTATATCGAATTGGATAAAGCCTTGGGCTAAAACGATGGATATTGAAAAAGTCTTAGCGACAGAAATAGCTACTACTATCGACGATTTAATAGTGGGGACTTTTAAAAATGCAAATTGCTATGGACAAGAGAAGGTAAATCGTTTTTTAACTGAATTCCCTGATAAATCTGAATATCTACTTTATGCATATGGGGATAGTGCCGGAGATAAAGAATTATTAGCTTTATCAGACTATCCAACTTTTATTAGCTAAGCTATAGAGCAATATATATACTTTTCTTTCTAGATACAACCCAGATAAATGAACTCCTCTACCCAGGAAGTCTTCCTGATTATTTTTGATAAGTGATATTTTAAAGAGTATTTTATCTATATGATATAGAAAGACAAGAATCTCTTTATGTGAATTTTCTTAAATTTTAAAAAAAAATAAACAATAATTTTATAATTAAAATCTATCTTTGCCAAGAAAATAATAATGTTACGGCAAAAAGGCTAACACATCTATTCTCACTTTTATCCATAACACTAATTAGCAAGCTTTTTCTGAAAGGAAAAGTCTAAATATATGGCAATAAAATTTTATAAAAAACGCTACAAAGGTTGAAATGTTCATTATAATCCCATTTATCCTATCTGGGCTACCCTATAATTTAGAAGACAGTAAGATTTCTCAGTTTTAATTGAGAGTATCCAATTTTCTTATACTTTTCAGTAATAGCAAAAACTAAAAAATAATATACAAAAACTATAATTTATTATGACAAAAAAAATTCTAGCCTTATTATTCAGTGTAATAATATGGGTAATTCCGACTTACGGACAATTAAGTAAAAATATCACAGTAAATACTCCCGGTACATTAGAGAGTCAGTTAGGAGCAGATAAAACAAAAATTACAGATTTAGTTTTAACGGGAACCATAAATAGCGTAGACTTTACAACGATTAAACAAATGACGTTATTAAAAATATTGGATATGTCTAATGTTAATATTATAGATGGGAAGATACCAGCCTCTGCCTTCGCTTATAGAGATATGACAACGCTCATATTTCCTGTTACTTTAAAAACCATAGGGGCTAATGCATTTCGTTCAGCAAGTTTCGCTGAACTAGACTTTAAACAATGCCTGGAATTAGAAGAAATTGGAGAAGAAGCATTCTGCAATGTAAAATTAATAAAAAATAATGAATTAGATTTTTCAGGCAATACTAAATTAACGCGCTTGTTATCGCCTAGCGGTTTTGGTACATTTGGAGAATTTAGCGGTCATGTAATATTGCCACGAAATATGATAGAGATTCCGCAATATAGTTTTGCCAGATTTAAAGGTAGTGTTGTGTTCCCCCCAGTATTAGAGATAATTAGAGCATGGGCTTTTGCCGGTAGCCAATCGTCTGCAAAATTGGTATTTCCAGTTACTTTAAAGGTCATAGGTACTAATGTATTTCGTTCAGCAAGTTTCGCTGAACTAGACTTTAAACAATGCCTGGAATTAGAAGAAATTGGAGAAGAAGCATTCTGCAATGTAAAATTAATAAAAAATAATGAATTAGATTTTTCAGGCAATACTAAATTAACGCGCTTGTTATCGCCTAGCGGTTTTGGTACATTTGGAGAATTTAGCGGTCATGTAATATTGCCACGAAATATGATAGAGATTCCGCAATATAGTTTTGCCAGATTTAAAGGTAGTGTTGTGTTCCCCCCAGTATTAGAGATAATTAGAGCATGGGCTTTTGCCGGTAGCCAATCGTCTGCAAAATTGGTATTTCCAGTTACTTTAAAGGTCATAGGTACTAATGTATTTCGTTCAGCAAGTTTCGCTGAACTAGACTTTAAACAATGTCTGGAATTAGAGGAGATTAATTCTGAAGCTTTTTGTAGTGTCAAATTGACAGAAAGCAATATCTTAGATTTTTCAGACTGTGTTAAATTAACCCGTCTTTTATCCCTTTCGGGTTTTGGCACATTTGGTGATTTTAGTGGGCATGTAATACTTCCTGGAAATATGATTACTATCCCGAAACTTAGTTTTTTTAGATTTAAAGGTAGCATTACCTTCTCTCCGGTATTGGAGATAATAGGCGAATCAGCTTTTGCAAACTCCGTATTCACTAAAGGGATTGTCTTTCCAAACAGTTTAAAAACTATCGGCACAAAAGCCTTCTACAATAGCACAATTCCAAGTGTAAGCTTTGAACAAATGGATCCAAGCCAATCTGGAGTGTCTTGTTTTTAATCTCCGAAGAAACTTTTCTTTATAAAAACAAAATAATGGAAATTAAAAATAAGCAAACCATATGAATTCAAAATATATCATTATTGTATTATGCCTGCTATGGTGTATTCTCCCGTTACAATCGCAGACTAATACTAAAAAACAACCGACTCTCGAAGCCATCGGGTCAAGTGCATTCCAAGGAGCTACAATCGGACAAGGAATTGTTCTTCCGGCTTCTTTAAAAAGTATTGGTAATAATGCATTTCAAAATGTAACGATTCCCTGTATGAATTTTACTAAATGCATAAATCTTGAGCAAATAAACCCCAATACCTTTAATAGCACAACATTAACGAGCGTCAATGTATTGGATTTTACAAACAGTAGTAAGCTCCGTTGTTATATAAGTGGTACGCAAAGCGGATCCAGTTTTGCAAGCTTTAGCGGAAAAGTAATTTTGCCAAGGGTAGTTGTTATGACTTTACATAAAAATTCATTAAAATCCATAGCAGAAAGTGCTTTTGAGAATAGTACAATAGGTAGTATTGACTTACTTGGATGTCGAAATCTTGATATAATTGGTATAAGTGCTTTTCGTAATATGAAATTAACCGAAAACACAAAGATAGACTTATCTGTGATTTCCAAACTTGCCACTATCAGTAATACTGCTTTTCAAAGTAGTAATATAACAAAACTCTTGTTACCTGATTCACTAAAATATATAGGTAATAATACTTTTGCTGATTGCGCCAATTTAACTGCAATCACCAGCTACAATCCAACCCCTCCTGCTTTGGGAACTACAGTGTTTAAGGGGGTAAATACAAAAATATGTAAGTTGTTAGTTCCTGAAACTGCTCTCTCCCGATACGGAACAACTGCTCAGTGGGAAGATTTTCTTAGGATATTGGTTATAGGTTCTGATCCAGAAGAAGAATGTGAAGATACAGCAGATATAATTGAGTCTATCACTGATGCCTCTGGTAATAAAATCAGAAAAGAAATAGTATTGATCCAAAGCAGCAATACTACCACCCAATCATTCTCTGATGAAATTGCAAATCAGAAAATAACAATTAGTCCTAATATAACTAAAAAGCAGGTGGTAATTGAAATCCCAGAAACGAGTGGCGTCGTATCTGAAAATATAATCATTGTGAACTTAAGAGGCCAAACAATCTCCAAGCGAACAGGCACCCAAAAACAAATTAACCTTGATATTAGCAATGAACCGGCAGGTATATATATTCTGCATATAAAAATCAATGGTGAAACAAGTAGTTGGAAAATTATCAAATAATAATAAAGACTTATTTTATTATCGAATTAATATCTGTCTTTCAAAAAACAAAATGGTATAGAGTTTTAAACTAACGAACCCACATTGTTTTAATAATTACGTAAATAACAAACTATTTATATGAGAAGAATTACCTGTGTCCTCCTGATACTATTTAACACAGCATTGGTTTTAGGACAAATTACTCTTCAGTACAATGGCATTCGCCCGGGAGATGAAATCATCAAGCAGCAAGTTGACTACAAAGAGCCCGGAAGAGAAGGCGAAAACGTCATTTGGGATTTTAGCAAGCTGAAGTCTGTTAATGACCAATATAGTCTGGTTTACAAGAAACCCTATTTGTTAAATGACTCTACCTATAAAATGGGTAAGGACCTTTTTAAGGTAAAACAGGTAGACCCTTCTACTTTAGTTCTGGGAATTGAACACAATACCATGTATTATTTCAAACAGAATGATAACAAGCTTGAAATACTGGGTCATGAGAACCCGACTACCTTGTTGCATTATAAAACACCGATGGTTGCATTCGTTTATCCGACAGATTACGGGCAATCATACACTTCACAGTATAAGTCCGAGGGGCTATACTCCAAACGTATTCCTTTTGAGTCCCAAGGAAGCATAAAAATAACAGCAGATGCCTTCGGTATGATTATACTTCCTTCAGGAGATACCCTGGAGCATATTATACGCACAAAAACCGTTCAGATTATACATGAAGTAGTAAAATCCAAGAAACCACAAAACTTCAATATTGTATCGGAAACTTATAAATGGTATGCCAAAGGATACCGCTATCCTGTTTTTGAATCAATTAAAACCTACCATCAGGAAGATTCTCTTCAAGCCAAAACTTTTAAGACGTCTTTCTTTTTCCCTCCTGGGGAACACCTGTATCTGGATGACGATAAAGAGAACTTAGCGGTTCTGGATAGTTTATGGAATATAAAGCATCCCCTTCAGCCAGGCACCAGATCATCTGATACAGAAACAGCAAGGAACTTCTCGTATAATTTTTATCCCAATCCGGTAGAATCGCAATTGACTATTGAGTACTATCTGGAGAATGCGACTTCTGTTACAATCAGTATGTATAGTCTTGATGGCAAATTGCTTAAGAATATAGATCTGGGACGAAAAGACAAAGGTATGTACTCGGAGTTTATCGATTGCAGTACACTGTCTAAAGGCACTTATGTCTTAACTATTAAAACGAACACCAATACACTATCTGATAAAATAATGAAACGATGAGAAATAATTATATAATAATAAAAAATGTATTAATTATTCTTGTCTGGTTGATAAATATTGCAACTCTCTCCAGTCAAGAATTTATTCCATCGGATTTTAGTAATTATTACTTTACTCCGAAAAATATAGGATTATCAACACCTCAGGTTACTGATATGATAAAATACGGAAATCAGGGAGTAAATTATTATAATGGGTTACTGGATACAAGTATTCCTTTAGATGGTTATCAAGATAATGATTTTGATATTCCACTCTCACTAAAATATATATCCTCCGGCTTTGTTCCTTCTAAACGCCCCAATATAGTAGGCCATAACTGGGTATTGAATTTTGGAGGTATAATCTCAAGAACTGTTAATGGGAGTCCCGATGATACTAAAGGATACTATACAGGTAAAAGTAGTGGGCTTAATAAATATATCAAAGATGGGATACTGGTTTCTGTTAAAAACCAGTCATTTAAACAATATTCACTGGAAGATCTTTTGACTTTTAATATCGATAAAAATAAAAATGGAGGGAATACTCCCTATTTAGAAGACTCCATGTATGATTTAGAACCGGATATCTTTAAATTCTCTTTTGGGAATCATCAAGGAAGTTTTATTATTAACAATGCAGGTAAGGTCTCCTTATTATCTGGAGATACGCAGTATAAAATAGATATAAGTAATCTGACTGTTCAGGAATACAGTACAACTGAAGCTCCCCAGCCGTCAACTATTTTTATAACCACCCCTGATGGGTATATCTATGAGTTCGGAGGAGATATTTCGTATCTGGAATATTTCATTCCCAGTAATCCAAAAGATATTTCAGTAAGACCAAGGTATATCACATCTTGGTATTTAAAGAGTATTAAGTCTCCTAATAAAAGGGTAGCTGATTTTACATATACTGCTGTATTACAACCATATAAATACAATGCCTTTGTATACAGTAACAGTATTACTACGGTATCTCCGCCAATTACCGGTTTACCAACAGGTGGAGCAAAAAGTAAACAAATTCCAATGGAGGATAAAATTTATACACCCATATTTAACAATCTGAAAGTTGACGGAGATTTGAGAGTAAAATTTGATATTAAAGATCACTCCCGTTTTTATGATGACGAAGATTCTTTTTCAAAATCATTAGATACTATAAGTTATTATTATAATAAAAGACGAATAAAAAGTATAGAATTTGATTATTTAAATAAAGGAGGATACTTTTTTTTAAGCCAGATAAATAATACTGATGGAGGGAAATATGGTTTTGATTACAATCTGGATAAAGATTTACCCAGTCCTTTGACCATTTCTTTAGACCATTGGGGCTTTTGGAATGGCGGAAATACAGTAAAAGTGGACAACGACGATGCCGCTATTATATATTGTACTAATATCGAAGAAAATAGAAAAGTTAATCCTCTTTATGCTGATGTTTCATTATTAAATAAAATCACTTATCCTACATACGGATATTCAGAGATTAAATATGAACCTAATTATTATACCAGGTATCATATCAGGGATAATCAAAAGATTCATATTAATCAATTTGAAACAAAGACCGATACAGTTTGTGGCGGAGCCAGAGTCAAATCTATTACTGATTATGATTTTGTAACTAATCAGCCGAGTAACTCAAGAATATTTCACTATAGAAAATACAATACAACAAAAGGGAGTGGAATTATCGGATTAAAGCCGAAATACCGTATTGAAGAAACGACTATCAGAACAAATGTATTTGAAAATGGAAAATGGTATACTTACAGTACCTTGCAAAGAGATATTAGTGCGAATAGTTTTGGATCAAATAATTTATTTGAAGAGTACCATATAGGATACTCCGATGTAGTCGAAGAATTTCAGGATGGCAGTTATACTTGTTACAGCTATTCTTCCTATGCAGATATACCTGACAAAGAGGATACGGAATATGGTATTAATAAATTAAACTATCCATCAAATCTGAATAATGCAGAATTGGCCGAAAAGCATCATTTGTATATGACCAATGACATGTCGAGATACAGAGGACAATTATTATCCAAAACAGTTTATTCAAGAGATGGTAATACTCTTCAGCTTTCTACTTATAAATATAATACTGATGTTGCAACTTCCAGCTATAATGTATCAGTTAGCTATGGACCAAGGGGACACGCAGCTTATAAAATATATCTGAAACCACTCTTGCTTAAAGAGGAACAAATTGTTGATAGTAATAATACTGTTATTACGAAAAAATACTATTACAATAAACAAAATCAAGTATCAACACAGGAAATGTCAAATAGTGATAATCTCTTCTGGAGTTTAAGCCATAGATATATTACCGATTTTCCCTACCAGACATTGCCTGCTCCGGGACAAAAACTTTATGATAAAAATATAATTAATACACCTTTTTTCACCCTTAAAACGATCAGAGATACCATTGATAATAGGACTTTGGTAGTAGATGCCGTAACCTATGATTATAAAATAGAGCATGATTTACCCCTGATATATAATTTATATAAGCTCGATACATCAACTCCTGTTACTGAAGGTGGCAGTGCATTTAATTCTAATTTGCAGATTCGAGAAACCTATCACAACTATGATAGCTATGGAAACCCAATTTATATGACTAAGGACGGTGTTACTAAAGTTGTCTATTTGTGGGGGTATAATGGACAATACCCAATTGCTGAAATAAAAAATAGTACTTATGAAGACGTAAAAGAAGCATTAAAAGTAGCCCCCGAATTATTGTCATCAGCCCTTGAGCCTAAAATGGATTTAGTCAATAGTTTACGAACGGAATTACCTAAAGCACAAATAACAACATATACCTATTATCCTTTGATAGGTATGGCGTCAGTTACAGATCCTAGGGGAATAACTACTAAGTACAGCTACGGATGGGGTGGTAAACTCCATTTGGTCTACACTGAAGAGGACGGAAAAGAAAAATTACTTAAACAGTACGAATATGAATTACCCGGGTATCTCCACCTGAGGCCTTCTCCCCCTGTATACCCCGAACCGGAGGAGTTAACCCCCGACCCTTATACAAAAGGCAATACCAGCTCGATATTCCTGAATATAGAAGCAACAGGAAGCGGTTCATATGGAACAAGAGGGTGGAATTATGATAGTGAGACCGTGAAATTCTGTAATGTAATTCAAAAAACCTATAAAACCATTGAAGTCGGTGAATGCATCTGGACAACAGAAAATGTGAGACTAAAATATACCGACCGGCCAAATTCAATCTCTTTGAACTGGATCAATTTTACGCAAGCCGATATTGACAAGCTTTCAGCAGACCATTTAGATGGAAGGAATATTCCATTGGATGAGTTCGAACAAGTGTACGGGTCTTGGACGACCCTTGATGATGATGCTCTGATGTATAGGAATATTACTTGGGGAGCAAGGGATGTAGAAGGTAGATTATTTCTTAAAGGCTGGGGCTTACCTACTAAAGAAGATATCTGGCAGTTATATGGGCAAGCACCTCGTACTACTGATAATGTGTACAATGACATTAAAGACTTCCTTTTTGCCTCTTCTTCCGATTTCAACTTCGGATGGGCACAAGGACTCTTTAAGAACAAGAATATCTCGGGTCTTACTCTTACCCCACTGGGTATGAGAGAATCCAGTCAGACAGGAACCATTTATGGCTTTGGTCAGGTTACCAGCCTTCAAACCAGTACATGGGCAGCCATAGAAACCTTGTCAGACCGAGATTTATCCGGTAAAAGCGGTCTGATCAGTAATCCGTATAGCTACTACTTTACCCAGGCACGTCACCGAAGACCATTGACCGATCAGGAACTCGGATACAAGATGTATATAGATGCAGCTAACGATCAGGTATTGATGCTGCCATACGATCAGGTATCCACACTACCTGAACTGCCTAAAGGACTGGAACGCGGAGTAGCTCTTCGTTATGCCAACAGGAAAGCTATGAAAGTAGTTAAGAAGTGGTCTGAGATACAAGCGGAAGCGGCTATGATTATGAGTAAAATAACAAAGAGCTCTTGATTACTTTAAGGAAAAAGAATACAAAACATTATATCCTGCTGATCACAGAAACTATCAGCAGGATATTCCAAACAAACAATAAACATAACAAACAATAGCTTATGAAACGATTACTTTTTGGTATAAGCTTACTTATATATACAATTACAGGAGTATATGCCCAGACAGCTATCTCACCACGTGTGGCAATTGGAGGCTTCAATCCTAGCTATGGTAACCCCTATATCCGAACAATTACTCCAATATCAGAAGGTGGGTTTATTATAAGAACACCTGATCAGCAGGCTAACTTAGGAGGGCGCTTTGGGATTGTGCTTGACAGTATTTCAGACGAGTTTCAGTATTTTGATGGATTAGGACGTCCCCTACAGACTATTCAGAGAGCGGTTACACCTAATAGGGACGACCTCATAATACATCATGAATATGATGCTATGGGACGTGAAAATAAATTATGGTTACCCTCGGTCGGTCTAAGAAATTACGGAGCTTTAGTGCAAGTAGATAAATTTAGGCAGAAGGCTTTTGACTCCTATCAGGATTCCGCCTACAGCCGTCCCGTATATGAGGCATCTCCATTAAACCGAATCATCGAACAATATGGTCCCGGTCAGAAATGGTATGGCAATAAGAAGTTCGTAAAGACCGAATACCTGACCAACAGAACAACAGGAGAACTCTCCTGCATTCGGTTTTCTGTAGATGGAGAAGGACTTAATACTACATTAGTTCAAAATAAAAATTATAATGATGCCGAACTCTTCGTCACAAAGACAACTAGTGAAGAAGGAAGTATTTCTTATGAATTCAAAGATAAATTAGGACAAGTACTCCTTACGCGGCAGATCAACAATAATGCAGAACCGTTTGATACTTATTATATTTATGATATTTTTGGTAATAAATGCTTTGTTTTGCCCCCAATTCTGTCCAAAAAAGCTTCCGAAAATAAGTTATCTACAGAGGAGCTTGATTTATATGCCTATCAATATAAATACGATCATCGTAAGCGCTGTACTTTGAAAAAACTACCGGGAGCAAGCCCTGTACGTTATATATATGATAAAGCTGATCGTCTAATCTTCACACAAGATGGCGAACAGTATAAGAAAAGAGAATGGATGTTTTCGATCTATGATGCCTTGGGGCGAAGTGTATTGACGGGAATTTGTAAAAATACAGATATTACCAATGAAAAATATCAGAATCTAATAATAGAAGCAGAAGCCAAAGACGAGGGAACATATAGGGGGTACAACCTGCTTGTCAACGGAGAGAAAACAAGCCTTGATTCAGTAAAACTATTAACAGTTAATTACTACGATAATTACAATTTCTTGGGAACATATACCCCCAACTGGCAATTTACCGTCAAAGACGGGTATGGAGTCCGCTTTACAGGAGACAATAAAGGCTATGAAACCAAAGGTTTACTGACAGGTACATCCGTTGCTTTACTTGATGGTTCGGATAAGTTTCTGCATAGCGTATCCTACTATGATAATCGGGCAAGAGTAGTGCAGACTATAGTAAATAATCACATTGGTGGAGAAGATAAGACTTGGTTCGCATATAGCTATGCAGATTGGGTAACTAAGCAAATGCACGAGCATACAGCCAAGATAGACAATATCTCTACCAAACAGACAGAACTTTACTCTTTCAGTTATGATCATGCAGGAAGACTCATCAAGACTGATTATAAGCTTAATGATCTGCCGCAAATAGTGCTTGTAGAAAATAAATATAATAACCTAGGACAACTGGAGTATACTGGACCTATCAATGTCACTGATCTAAAGACTTCCTACACCTACAATGTTCGCTCTTGGACAGACTCAATAGCCAATAACCATTTCAAACAAAAGCTTGATTATGATTTTTCTGGTAATATAGAAGACATGACCTGGTATCAGGACAAAAATAAACGGTCATATACCTTTGAATATGATAAAATATCACGTCTGACTAAGGCTCTCTATAAAGGAGCTAAAAACGAAGATTTTTCGACCAGTTATATATATGATTCACACGGCAATATCCAATTTCTGAAAAGGAATGGTATCAAAGACGATCAAAAGCCCGGACTGATTGATGATTTAGAATTTAAGTATACCGGTAATCAGATGAAAAGTGTAAAAGATCTTGCAGAGCCAGTGATGGCAAGTGCTTCGGTTGACGTTAGAAATTATGCCGATAAGGATATTGAGTTCTTATATAATGCTAACGGAGCTATGACCCAAGACTTAAACAAAGGAATACAGGATATAGCCTATAACTATCTGAATCTGCCCAAAGAACTGATTATTGATAACAATAACGTAAAAGCTAAAAACACTTATACGTATAGTGCAACCGGAGGCAAACTAAGAGTTGTACATGAATCTTCACCTCAAGAAAAAATACAGCCTCTGACCGGAATAATGGCCTCTGAAGATTACTCTGAAAAAATAACGACTGATTATGTTGGTAATATGATTTATGAGGACGGTGGCTTAAAAAGAATATTATTATCTAATGGATATTATGATAATACTGATAAAAAGTTCTATTTTTATATCAAAGATCATCTGGGTAATAACCGTATAGTAGCCGATGCTTCGGGAACTGTTATACAAAGCAACCAGTATTATCCTTTTGGGATGGAGTTCGCAGAAAGTACTACTGCCGAGCAAAGCAGTCAGCCATACAAGTATAATGGCAAGGAGTTGGATGAAACTCATGGGCTAAATTGGTATGATTATAGTGCAAGATTTTATGATGCGGGCTACGTAACATTGCCTACAATGGATCCGATGAGTGAAAAGTATTATTCAATTAGTCCATATGTGTATGTTATGAATAATCCGCTGAAATATATTGATCCAGATGGAAAACAAAGTTATTTAATACATGGAACAAATGCAACCCCTTCTCGATGGAACCAATCTTCTACAAACATATTAAAAAAAATAACTAATAATAAAACAGTTAATACTAAATTTTCATGGGAGAAGAGAAATGGAACTTTCAATGACATGCAGGATAGAAGAAAGTCCGCACTAGAACTTGTTAAATATGTTAGGCAAACAAGAATTAAAGGAGAAGAAATCACTTTAATAGGACATAGCCATGGTGGAAATGTTGCAATTCAAGCAGCTAAGATTTTTTATGAACAAACAGGAGAGTCAGTAAATGTTATCACCATTGCAACACCAACATACGAATCAAAGAAAACAGAAATGGCAGAGGATCCCAATACATCACTTGGAAGAAAAGCTATTAATGATCATATACATATATATAATTCTGTTGATGGAGTTCAGGGTAAATTAGCTGGGGGAAAAACATATGATAATAACAAAACCAAGAATATAAAAATAGATGTTAGTTCTATTTATGGAAAGTCAGAATGGGTTGATGCGCATTCTTTTGATGTTGATAATCCGCAATTGATAGAAAAACAAATGAAAGATGTCAAACTAAAACCTGTAATAAAATGAATAAATTTACAATTATAAATTTCATAGATTTTTCAATTCTCTATCTAATTATAATATTATCGGCAACTAGTATCATAACATTTGGCTATGGACTTGGGGATTTAGCAATAGTTCTCATAATAACAATTATCACCGTTATATTTTCTTTTCTAATATATTATATAGAAAAAAGAAACACTTATTATATAATAAGTGTTTTACTTCTATTTTTCACTATTGGTGTTTTAATACTCTTGGTATTCGATCGCGGATCAGAATCACAAAGTATTTTTTTATAAAAATGGAGTTGCTTATCCTTATAGTGGCTGGAAGAAATTCCAGCCATTCTCTTTAGAATTATATATATGTTTGTAAGAAGGTCTAATTTAAACCAAAACGCCACTAATTAGTGGTTTATACCAAAGTAGGGTGGCAAGTCAAATTTATTGTATAATCAATGATTCAATTTTACTTTAATCAAAGGGAAACATCTATCTAAGGGAGTAACAACATTTCTGACTAGCGTTAAGGAATAATATCAACAAGAACAAACCTTTTTCCAGGGCGAAGCTTTTTATAGTCTTTATGTATATCAGAAATAGGGTATACCTTAAAATAGCATACCAAAATCTACCTGTTTAAACAACTTCGAGGTGTATATATTTGATACTCTAAAAATATACAGTAAATTCGTGTAATTTACTCAGATATTACTTAAAAAGGAGCAAAGACTCCATCTTTTCCTAGTAAAAATTTGCCTGATTTGAATTGTTCTAAGGCTTTTTTCTTAATACTTTCAAAATAAAATTCTTTTTCCATAAAAAAACTGCGTTAGTAAAAATAATAATTTATTCTTCCTTGATAGAGTTTAATATAGAGTCTCATTTCTTTACCTACATATATACTTTCACGAAACATATTATCCCCATATTACAAAAAAACTATCCGATTTTCGGTCTCTGTCTTTTGATAATTGATTTATTACCTTGATTTTCTTTTTGCGACTTATTATCCTTTTCTTTAAATATCCTCGGATCACTCCACGATTCCCTATACTCAGTATCCCCTTTATTTTCTTTCCAGAGGTAAGGATAAGCAAAGTCAACACCACGCCACCATTTAACTTTGGCTTTTGTTATATAGCCATTTTCTACAAGGATTTTATCCCGAATCCGCATTTCATACCTACCATATTTAACAAACTCATCCGGATTCTCCTTAGACGAAAAAGCTTTGTCCTTTTCATCATTCAGGAATACATAGGAAGAAAAATTTCCACTATCATCCTTCTTTTTTATCCCTTCCAGATAAATAAAACCACCCTCTTCCAGAATTTGCCACTGCTGTAGTGTTAATTCTACTCCCCCAATCGTGTGTCCTTTCGGTTTATTTTCAGTTTGAGATTGTACTTTAGGTGGCTGTTCTTGCTGTACCTGCGGCTCTCTTATTGCTTGTTTCTTTTCTTTTGAAACGTAGCTTTGCTCCTCTTTGGCTTGTACCTGTAGTAATTTAATATTCTCCTCAAACTCCTTTTTTAGATTTCCGAAACTGAATTTGCGATCAATTTGCGAGCCTTTAAAAGCAATATTGTTATACCGAAACGATACACCTTCGATCTGATTGGTACCTCGTTTGAATTTATATTCAAGCTCAATTCCATATTTTTTTAGAGAAAAACGTAAATCAGCAGGCACTTTACAACTAGGTAAAACAGCTTTTATAGTATCATAGATATAATATTTCACCTTATCCGGATCATTGAGCTTCTCTCTTTTAACCCGGTCTTTTCCCTTACCATACGTCAGATTATATTTATCCTTTAGCTTCTTACAGGTCTTAACATTGCGTTTGTAATCATTATTAACAGAGATTAGTTTTAAGTTATTATCAATACGGTTATACACAATATGCAAATGCTCATTCTCCGTATTATGATGCCTGACAATAATATACTGCGTATTTTTAATACCCATTTCCTCCATATACTCCCTTACCAGTTGAAGCATGAAGTTACAAGTCAGCCTGTGGCTGTCTTCAGGCGAAAATGATATCGGGATATGTCCGACAGGCTGCTTTATCTCCTTCCTGCCCGAGCGTTGCATGGCGAAGCTGCGGATAATACTTTTGGCACTATCCGCAAGCACTCCCTCCGCTTCCAGTAACTCGTGTGAATCGTTCAGTACATAACGGACACATCCCCTGAATGATTTCCCTTTGATATTCTTAGCGATCATTCAGCAGCCTCCTTATTTGTTCGGTTATCATGATTACCTCCATAGCTGAGTTGGAGAATCCCGATTTGTTAGCCTGTTTAGCAATCTGGTTCAGGTTATTTGCCATTCCCGAGAGTTTACGCATTAAATCCAGATCTTCGAGGCTAAATCGTAATTTGACACTTCCCTTTAGTACCATTTCCCGTGCGTACTGTGTAGCTTTCATCCCCAACTTTTCCGCTTTTTTTTTCACCGAATTAAAATCTTGTTCGGTCAGTTTCAGATTAATAGAACAGGATAGATTCTCTTTTTTCTTTGCCGGTCTACCTCTGGGGATCGCTTTTTCTCGCGATTTCTTTTTACCTTCCATAATATCCATTTTTACTATTATGAATAATTATAAGATGCCCATTTGCATCTGAGCGGGACGTAACGTAATCGACCACCGGGAGATGAAGTGGAGTCTGCGCACGCAGCCCGGATCTTTTGCGACCGTCGGGAGCGAAATCCGCAGGCTGCCCAGTGACCTCAGAACAGGCGACCAACGTGAGCGTGTTTTGAAGCGGATGATAAATCCTAAGGGTACCGGATTTATCCTCTGCGTGGTCACAGCCCCCTGCAAGGGCAAGGTATGCACGAAGGTTGTCCGAAAATGTGCGGAGCGATTTTCGGGTAACCCGTGCGATTACCTTGCTCCTTTGACGACGAGAAAAAAATAAAAAGGTGGTAGTCTCTTTATTTTTTGAATTGGCGGCAACCGTTAAACACCCTCCGGAACATAAAACCATACAGTCCGGACATTTAATTGTTACATCATTTTTTTAAATGCGGCTTGGATAAGAGGCCGCTAATACTATTTTTTTCTTTTTCATAAGTCTGTTATTTTAATGAAACAGACCACGAATTAAATAATAATATTTCTTGAAATACTCTTGCTTTCCCCGATCGGATTCATCTGCCGGGACTCGCTATATATTACCATTTCAAATACAAAAAATACCGGTGCGAACTTCTTCGATCTGCCATACCGATAAATCAGTAAAATATTCCAACTTGTAAATTCCGATTTCTTTCAATACAATCACCCGGACACTCGCTTCCTTTCCTATTCTCTGTGCAAAATAAAGCCGTTTAATGCAATGGAATCCAATATGACATACTGATTAATAAGTTGTTATATATTCGTATCTGAAAGTTTGATAAACTTATAATTTGCAGTTTTTACCAGTAGCAAAATTGACTGATTTTAATCTGTCTGTAAAATAGTAAAATCTGAGAGTTTGCAAACCTGATATTCTTCAAGTTGTCTTTCAGTTTTGGCAATCTGATAATTATCAAACTTGAAAAGTTGATTGTTTGGTAATTTGAAAACAAGAATGAAAATTTCACAACACGAAAGGTTGATCGTTTTAGTATTTTATTGAAAATAAGATGAATTGAAAATAAGATAGTCATCCTGACTTTCAATCAAGAAGTAAAAACTGAAAATTTTCTAAATAATAATATGTCTAATTTTAAAACTGTCAATTCGTATGAAACAAAAACCTTTATTTATCGCTTTCTCTACCCAGAAGGGAGGAGTAGGTAAAAGTACCTTCACCGTGCTGGCAGCAAGCCTGTTACATTATCAGAAAGGATTGAATGTCGCCGTGATGGACTGCGACTACCCGCAGTGCAGTGTCTATGAGATGCGTAAACGGGAGATCCGTCAATTAGAGACCAACCTGCATTACCAGTCCAAAGCTATCTCCCTGTTCGAATCAATGGGAAAGCAAACCTATCCTATTGTCTGTGCCAAGCCCGAAGAGGCTATAACCAGAGCACAAGCATTTTTATCAGAAGAGGTTGCCGCTTATGATGTGGTCTTTTTCGACCTGCCCGGCACCATCAACAACGAGGGTGTGATTACTACTTTTATGGGCATGGATTATGTTTTTGTACCGATGTCTCCTTCCCGGCTCTCGATGGAAAGTACCCTCTCGTTTATTATTCCCGCCAGCGAGTTGATCCGGGAACATACGGATATAAAGCTAAAAGCTATCCACTTATTCTGGAACCGTATCGACGGGCGTATCAAAAAAGAATGGCTCACCCATTACAAAAGCGTTATCCGGGAGTTCGGCTTATCCCTGATGCAGACAGCTATACCCCAATCCGTCCGCTACGACAAAGAACAATCTCTGGAGGGCAGCGATGCCGTCTTTCTCTCCACCATCTTTCCTGCCGATAAGAATTTGGTCAAAGGCAGTAACCTGGATCTGTTGGTCGATGAAATACTGGAAATTATTCACTTAAAACCTCAGGTCTAATGGCAGCAGATAAAACAACAAATAGATACGAAGACCTACTCAAATCGGCACATAAAGGCATCGATCTGGATCAGCCTGTACACAAAACAGGGCAGGAAGAAAAATTAGCAGAGCCTGTAGATACAATACCTGTCGATGTAGTCGCGGATGGTTCAGATCCTGCGAAGATGGAACCTGATAATCCACCTGCATCAACAACATCGATATCAACAGAACTGCCTTCATCTAAAATTCCCGGAAAGAAAAAACGTAAAACCCAGGATGACTATCAGGATGTGTTCTTTGTGCGTGTGGACTTTACCCACCGCAAACCCCTCTATATTACGGCTGCCACCCATCGCAGGCTGATGCGTATCGTTCACCTGATGGACGAATCCAAAGCTACCATCAGTAGTTATGTGGAAAATATCATCCTGAACCACCTGGAAACCTTCAGAGAAGATATAGATACTATTTACCGTACAAACAATCTTAATCCGACAGAATAATGGATACATTTATAAAAATACTTGTAGTGATAAACCTGTGGCTCTGGACCGGATTGTTTCTGAGCAGTCCATCGCTTCGAAAGGCATTCGTGGATATGCACTGCAGTATGGCATCGGATCTATATGAAGCCATGAAGAAACAACAGGTAAAGTTATTTAAGATAATAGCCGGCTTTATATCCCAGAAACTAAGGAAAGCCTCACATTACATCGAAGAAAACAGCTATGACCTGCGTGTGAGTGTAGCCCGTTCGCTTGTCAGCAAAGAGCTGTTGGAAGAATTGATGCATAAGAACTTTGTTGCCGCTATCTCCCAGGCACGGATGATGGATCAGGGAGATTCCGGGGTGATATGGGATGATCTTGAAACAATGGCAAACCTGGCTACGGGAAAAGAGGTTGGCTACGAAGGCCGGAAAACTTCGGTAGAGACAGCTTTCAGGCTATGCAATACGGATTTCTTCGAACAACTGATCACCCGTATTCCCCGTGCCCAGGAACGCATCCTGCTGGCTCTGGACCGGATAGAAGACAGCAGCCCTTATGAGTCGGTCAGAAATGAAGCATACCGCAAGTTTATAAGACAGTAAGCAATTCCGGTAAAGAATAGGAAATAGATAAGGGATAGACAATGATAATCAGCCTACGGATTAATTTTCGTAGGCTGATTATCAATTATATTATACAATCCATATGGTATAGAATAAATCCAATGGCGATGCCATCGGCTTCCAAACCGGAGCCACTGGCTACCATCAGGCTGTAAACCCGGAAAACACTCCCGGATTAGTTCTTTCTTTGTCCGTCCATTGGTTTACACTTTTTATTGTCAACCATTTTCAGGAAAAGACAACCATTTTCAGGAAAAGACAGAATGTCTAAGTATGACAAATTACGCCTAAACAGGACAAATTACGTCACATAGGAAAAACTTACCATTTAGTGGTATATATTGCGATTGTAAACGAATTTTATTAATTAAAAAAGAATTCATATGGAAGTAATAAACATTGAATCCGGAGCTTTTGACGCGATGATGAACCGTTTTGAAGCCTTTATTCAAAAAGTGGAAAACCTGTGCGGGGATCATCAGGACAAAGGTCTTCACCGCTGGCTGGATAATCAGGATGTATGCCGGATACTTAACATCTCGAAACGTACCCTACAAACCTACCGGGATAACGGTACACTCTCTTTTACCCAGATCAACCATAAAATATTCTACAAGCCGGAAGATGTGGAATCAGTTATTAACAAATTAAAATCAAAGTAGTATGAGCAATGAAATTATTACAAGAGAAAACGATCGTATAAAAAGATTCTTTAGTTCATTGGACAGGATGCTGGACAAGATCGAAGCCGCTCTGACAGGATGCAAGCCGACACTAAACGGGGAACGTTTTCTGAGCGATCCTGAAGTCTCGGACAGGCTAAAGGTCAGTCGCAGAACCTTGCAGGATTATCGCACTACAGGGAAAATACCTTATATCCAATTAGGAGGTAAGGTACTTTATAGGGAAAGCGATATACAGAAGCTACTGGAGGAAAACTACCGTAAAGGATGGCAGTGAACTTCAGATGTGGACTAAGCTAACCCAAACCCGACTATTTTTTTCTTTTTATCCGGTAACTTTTATCACACAGCAAGCAATGGTTAATAAGACAAAGCTTTTTCTGTTAAGGAAAACCTGTCAGGGCTTAGGCTTTGGCATTTTACCGGCTTGCTGTTCATTCGTGGACGGATAAATATGAAAATCATTATTTAATCAATTTTGTTTAATCATGGATAGAAGCAGCATGACAATAGCAATTAACTCTTTATAATAGGAACCATTCGGATAGAAATACTTATTTTTGTTCTAACAAATAAAAAAATGTTGTATGTGGTCTGACTGGAAAGAACAAATCAAACACCAGCCAAAGGTAAGGCACAGTTTATTGTGGGAATATGACCTTTGCAGTTTTGACTGGCAGTATATGCGTGCCCTGGTGGTCGAACGTGTCATAGAAAGGGGCTGGGATGAAGATTATTATGCCCTGTTCGCTCTTTACGGAGGAATGGATGGAGTCAGAAGCATCATACGGGATGAAGTATTGATCCTTTCCGATAAAGATATTGCTTTTGTTTGTACTGCTTTTAACTTAAAAAAGGAGGATCTCAAATGTTACATACGCAAACAGTCGAGACAGGTACTTATGAACTCTTAAAATCTATTATGAGTGATACCGTATTCGATCAATTCTCATTGGCCGGAGGTACTGCTTTGTCATTGCTTATCGGACACAGGAAAAGCATTGATCTGGATTTATTTACTGTAGAAGAATTCAACCCTTCATGGCTTGAAAAATACTTGCAGGATAAATATGCTTTTACTTTTATGGATATTTGAAATATATTAATTCTAAAAAGCTCTGAAATGAGCTATCATTGTGAAATTATAGAACTTTACATTCGGACATGTACTTTTTAATGTACCTTCCTACTAATTCTTTCTCAATCATATCAATAATAGTTAAATTCTCTTCGTTAGAATTTATTTTTGTGAGACCAAATGTGATTTCTAATACCTTCCCTTGTTAAGATTATTAAATTCTTCCCGAGACACTGCCCAATATGATTTTCAAGTTGTTTATTTTTTTAGATTTCATATCTTTTGCACAATTAATTTCAACGATTGTCTGTAATATATTTAGGGTATAAACATCACCAGTGAAGGAATTATCTCCACTGGTGAAAAGCTTTTATGGATATATATAGTAAGTAACTCTAAATTTCGTTGAACTTAATTACTTTAGTAAGCATGTAATATTCAACATCAGGACAAGTATTTCGGAGTTTAAACTGTTTTCCTTGCAATGCTTTTTCAATGCTATTGATGGTTGGTAATGTTATATCTTCCAAACCTATTCTTGTAAGAATGAACTTTAGCTCTAATATTTCTCCTCTTTCATTACAGTAGAGTATAACTGGAAGTCTTGCTTTTTTTACTCTAAGCTCCTGCAATTGATGCTCAGTCAATACTCCTTTTAATATATACGGAAAGGATAAATCTGTTTCGACAGAAAACTGACATGGTATTTGGCCTTTTATCCGGTTTGCTTTATTATATATACACACATTTTCTATATCATAAATATAGATCTCATTTTTGAATTTTAACTCTTTTTTCTGACTAAATATTGAACCGCTATAAGCCATAAAGAGGACGAACAGCAATATACTTAACTTTTTCATAGTTATATTATTTATTTTGATTAATAGCAGTTTGGAAATAATTAATAACATTTGTCTCTAAATTATAGTTTATAGGAGAATGGTAATTTTGACGATTGGGATCATTATTGAAATCTTCTAAAAACTCCCAGTAACCCTTGCCTCCTGTTCCGGGAGCAGCCATTTCTAAATTTGATTGGGCTGGCATCCATTCCCCCCAATCACAGACATCTCCTATCCAATTGGTATAGGCATTACCATTTGCTTGTGTAGCCCCGTACGAAGGACATGCTCCAGTGTTCATCATGCATAATATATCTTGAAGTACTTTTGCTTCGAACTCGATATTACACAAACCTCCTCGATTATTATCATACTGATCTATACCATTTGTATAAGTAATGTTTTGTATATGATGTATCAGTTCCTCATTAAATGCTTCTCTAAGATCTGCATTCGATCTAAAAGCCATAGATTGGGTACTCGCATAATACCCTCCGGGATTTTTAAGCGAAGTATTTATAGATATATTTGCCATCGGCTTTTTTAATGCAGCTTCTAGCAACTCTTTATATCCTATTTGTTTTGATAATTCTTTTAGGGTGTTTTTTAAAGTATTCAGTGAGTTGTTATCTAGCCCTGTTGTCTTAAATATTTTAATATAAGGATCTGTAGAGCTAGAACTTCCACCATTATATTCCGGATTACTATTCCAGTAGTCTTCATCGACATATCCGTAATCATCATCTCCATCATCCACCCAATCACATACTTGATAAGATTCGTAATAACCGCCATTGGGGATACAATCTTCCCCGGTTATAACAAAACCTAATTCGTTATCATTGTACCCTGTTGTAACACAATATTCTGTTTCTACAAAGTAACTATCATCGTAACAATCATAATAACCTCCTCTTAAGGATATAGAACTCTCGGAATTCTTTGGAGAAATCCGTCCCGTGATTTTTCCATTCTCATACTGCCATCCGTTTATAAGGCCTCCTTTAGGAGAATAAAACAACACTTTTCCTTCAAAATCGCTTTCACGTTGAAAATAGCTGTTTTTGCCCATGTTCTTAGTCCTTTTCAGATAATCATAGGTTCCTACAAATATCATAAAAAAACTGCAAACCTTTCCACTTTGTAAATCCTTAATTACAACCATACGTGTGGTATTACGTATAAACTTGTTATCAGTAGAACGATCCATCCTGTTTTTTGTATCTTCATCAAGGAAGCGAATGTTGTCTTTTGACAGTAAAGGTGTCTCTACAACTTCATACCTTTTTTTTCGGCTTTCCTTAGCTCTAGACCAATTCGGTTTTGTACGAACTCCATCGTCAACCCCTGCACTCCTCAGTTCAACTACAGGTGTGTTATAGGCCAGAAACCATTGCTCAGCCATTTCTTTTGTTAATTCTTTGTTTTTGCCGGAGACTAGCTTATCAGATTCCTCCATTTTGTGTAGATTGTCATCTACACAGGCATAAATAAGGAAACTTATGGCTAAGGTTGAAAGCAGTAGCCACGAAATCTTTCTTTGTGTTTTCTTCATAAGTAAGTAAATTTTTTAATTGTGTTAATCCATAAAAGCTTCTTTTATTTCTTTATGTAAGTCGTAGGTATCGAAACCATATACTTTTACATCTTCATTCAATATCTCTTGTGCCAAGTATTTACCTTTTTGGTAACGACCTGTTTCTTTATATAGAAAAGCCAGCCGTCCTCTTGCTCTTTGTTTCGAAGGAACCATATAGTGAGCATACCAATATGCTTGTTCGGCCTTCTTATAGCGTCCTAATCTTTTAAGGCAATCTCCTTCGGTAATATATATGCTGTTTTGTGGAAACAACAGTTTACATTGCGATATCTTTTCTAAGCAAAGGGAATCTTGCCCTGATTTATAAAGCGTATGTGAATAGACAGACATAAACCCTACATCTCCAGATAGACTATTCTGTAATTCGAAAAAAACAGGCAGATTGTCTGTAAGGGGAATCTGCTTTTGTTGAGCCAATATTTTATGAAACTTGTTATAGCTTTTATGGTCGTAAACCAGATTAATAAATAAAGCTACCAGAATAAGCGCCAATGTTACTTTAAGAGCCCGCTCTGCTTTAGTATTTATATTGACAGTAAAGGTTCCTTCTTTTATACAATTAGCCATACCGGCCAACATAATAATCAACCACATTAAAATTGGAAATACCTTATTGGGGTATGAGAATAAACCTAATGTAAGATAGCCTATTATAAAAGTTTTAAACAGGATAAACAGCTTCTTATCTGATTTTACTTTAAACAATAACAGGTATATCAAAACAAAATATATTGTAAAGCCAACTAAACCATATTCGGTTATTATCTGGAGCGGATCATTATAAGCCAGGTAATTGTTATTAGCTAAATATTTCTCCCTGTCACTCCCCCCTTTTTCAAAGTATTCATTTTGATAATGCATATAGTTTGCAGCAAATCCGTCTGTGCCATATCCGAGTAAAGGTTTGTCTTTTATCATATTGAAAGACACTTTCCAAATAAGAATCCTTCCATCTGCAGAATTGGGTTTTAGTTTATATAATACAAAAAGGGTTGTAATAATTAAAAGGAGAGCCGCACAGATAACTTTTGTAGGAACAAATCTTTTCCATACTGATTTGTTCGTTCTAAAAAACAGATAACCAAGAAGTAGTATTATGGCAAACCATGAGCTTCGTGAATTACTTAGTATTAAAAGAGGAATACTAAGTAAACAGACTCCTATTGATATATAAATAGGTCTTTTTAATTTTTTATAGGCGCGATATAAAAATAAGAAAGAAAATACCACTGATAATAACAATGTCAGGACATTGGCATAGATACTGGGATTGTAGTAAGACCCTGTAATGCTGAAAAACGGATTGTTTGATGGAATTATCAGAAAATACTGTAAATATCCAACTACAGATAATAAGCATATGGCAATTAAAACAGTATAGTATGCTTTGAAATAATTTATTTTAGTTGGTATTATTCTAATTAAGCAATAAAGTAAGCATAGACTGATATATCCGTATCCCCATAATTTATTGGCAGGAGGAGATAGGAGAAGGGTTGTCACGACAAATAGGATAATGATATCAGGTATTGTGACTACTATATTCATTCTCCAAGACCTTATAACTGCATACACTCCAACAGCAATTATTAGATAAGGAATAGAAATAAGCATGGATGTTCGCGGAGAATCATAAACATCAGGAATAACATTTATAACAGAACAAATTGCTAATAGTAACAACAAGATCTGGAACGTACTGTTTCCGATTAGACCAAATGTTTTTTTTATCATAGCTTTAGTTTGCAAAGTCTATATTCATGAAGTATTGCTGTCCTTCTTTATAAAAGAATGGCAGTTCTTCTTTTCCTTTGTCCAGATTTTGTAACCAATATAAAGTATTGGATGGGACATTTTTGAAATTCAAGTAATTATATTGTGCCATTTGCGTTGAATGTTCTTTCCAGTTTTTCCCATCATGATAGTTTAAACGGTATGTATCACCAACAGTAATAGTATTATTCGCATTACGAGGAATGAACCTGACATGCGTAATCAAAACTGGTTTACCAAAATCCATACCTATTGTTGAAGAACCTACAAATGTTTCAAAATTTCCATCGAAAGCACTTTCAGGTTTAGATCCCGTTCGTAGAGGAATACCATTTATCCGCCAAAGCAAATTAGAGTTGGTTTCTCTTTGAGAAATGCTTTGAACAGAAGTTATGGGCAATGGAGTTGGTTTTGTGCATTTCAAATATTTGGAGTGTAAACCCAGAAATTCCATATGAGCTATATTTACAGGACTCTTATCTGCTGTAAAAAATCGGTAATATCGGTATGCTTTACTATTATTCAATATAATCTCCTGCAAATAGGGAACAGGTGGAGTTTGTAAAATGAAAAGGGTATCAAAATTTTCTTCTTCTTCATTACTACCCGTAAAAAAAGCGCCAATCAGTCTTTGTTGTAACTCTTTGAGCCTCCTTTTTTCAGGAAATTTTCGAAGAAGAATCATCTCTTCAAGTATCTCCTGATTTGGATGTATAGATATAAATTTGAGTCCTTGTAATAAGTTCGTTTTATTGTTTGTTTGCTTTAATTCCCCGTCATTTACTTTAAAATCGAACGTCTGCTCTTGGTGATTAGAGGTAAGAGGCATAGATATGCCTGCTGTTATGCCAGAGGAATAAACCATAAAAGGTTCGCCTAGATTAACTATTGTCTGGTCATCGTAATATACAGGAATGAATACAGTATTTAGAGGTACTTGTTCAAAAATTACTTCTTTTGTTTTCTGATTAATAATCCCCCATCCGACAGGGTTCAGTTCACCCTCTTTGAACATGCAGAGGTACGCTAAGTTATTTTTTGTATTCTCATTAAACGGTAATCGTAGCGTTATTGTCTGGTGATAACGGAAAGTTTGATCCAGTAATAATGGAGAAGAGAGTTCATCAGGAATATATTCTGACCCTTCAGCTAAAAAAAAAGGGCTCCTTTTATTTGCTGCGAAAGTTTTTCTATAAACTTTTCCTGCATATTTAATATCACTCTGCCAGTCTTCTCTCACATTATTATCTGGTGCAGTGTAAGGTTGCAATATACCTGTTGAATCCGGCGATGTACACCAAAAGTGCCTGCTGCTTCTTTCTTTCCATTGTGGAGTATATTCATATACGGCAGGGATGCCACACGCTCTTAATATATTACAGCTCCAATTGGTCATATTATGGCAATCCATTTTGAACTTAGGCAAAAAGAGATCAAATAGGGCTATATGCTTCTCCGGTCTGGTATAATAATTTAGCCAACGGCATTTCTCTACATATGCTTTGTATCTTTCGAGAGGAAGAGTAATATTAGAAAAGCCATCTATGCCGAGTCTATTGACCCACATCTTTTGCAAATCAGATCGCGTTAATAACAACTCTTCATTTGTTGTCCTGTAAGGAAGTATAAATTCTTTAAAGTCATCGAATGGCATATCCTTTAGTAATGGACTATTTTCCCATACTTCAAATGCTCTTTCGATATTGTCTATAAGAAAACCGGACTTTACAAGTTGCAAATCTGTTTGTGTATTTTCTTCTACTTCAGGCAAAGGAATATTGCTGAATTCATTTTCTTTGCCCTTCCTAAGATCATCATATTCTATTGATTTAAATGAAAGAATGTCGGATGTTTTATAGTGCTGAAAAATCTCATTATACAAAAAATCAGTTCGATAAAAGAAAGAATAATAAGCACTGTCTAAAGTAATTGTATGTTTGCTTCTATGGTATTGCATATTGCTGATTAGAAAACAAGCTGCTTCATATTTCTTTTTATTTGTTTGCTTATAATGGTAGAGTACTTTTTCCAGTTCAGATCTATTTTCTCCAGCTAATTCAAGGGCATACGTTACGTCCTTAGATAGATTGCTCTGGCAAGAATTCAATAAAAATAACAGTAGAAATATTAAAGTTAAGTGTTTCATAGTTTTAAGGTTTGCCAGTTAAGAGCCTAGAGCCAATCAATCAAGCATATGATGCTTCGGACGGCATTGCTGAATTTCAAAATTATAATATAAAATAGGAAGTCAAGGTAGATAAATTGACTTATGAGTGGGGACTAATTGTTATCCCAGAGAGACAATAATCTCTGTTTTTTTAATATGAAAAAAATCTTTTGGTTATAACTTTTTATTAAAAAAGCAAAATCTATTTGAATACGAAATATTTTGCCGATAATTTAAACATTGATATCATGAAAAAATAGAACTAATTAATTTTTCTAAGATCATTAATAAACTTTACATAGGCATTTATTATACTTCTGCTATTATACTTCTGCTAAATAAACTAGAACTTGGAGGTCTGCTTTAAATGAATATTTTAACAAATATATTATTTGAATTACTAAAAATTCTCTACTTTTACTATAATACTTTGATATATAAGAAAACACGTTGTTAATGATATAATAACACAAATTCCAAATGAATTCAAATAATCAGGTTAATAGTTTATATGGAATAGCAGAGTTTGTACTTTTTATAACCTCCTACATCCCGTTATTTGCCTTGATTGTATTTAAACAAGTTTCAGAAAATGTAGGATATTTTAATTGGGGAGGTTTTAATCAATATTCAGTTGTCATATTTCTTACAAAATTTGGATTTTCTGCTTTTTTATCAGTCGTTTCGATCTTTAGCCTTATAGGATGCAAACTGCTATTTTCCAATTTGAAGAAGAATATAAAAAATGGAGATAATATAATACTAAAGGATGTAAAGAACCGAAACAGTGAATCTATTGGTTATATAGCAACTTACATAATACCATTTATCTTTCAAAACTTTAGTAGCTGGTATGAGATTTTTGCATTTATATTCTTGATGATAATCATTTATCGGATTTATATTAATTCTAATCTGTTATTGATAAATCCGTTGCTAAGTTTTAAATATTCAATCTTTGAAATAGAATATGAGGAACAAGGGGGAAAAAGGAGAAATGGCTTGATTATAATAAATGAAAAGAATCTAGTCGAAGACTCAATCATAAAAATATATCCGATTGGACATAAATTATTTTTTGCTTCAAGTAGAAATTTGAATAACTAGTACTATTATGACATTACAAGAAATCTTAGAAAAAGTATCTGTCACAGAAACAGAAGACCTGCGTTTATTTTTTATAACAAGAGTATTGAAAGAAAATGTAAGAAGGAATGCACGGATTATAGATAAATATCTCTTTCGGGTATACCAAGTAGATATTGATGACGAGATTCGGCAGTATTTATATGATTTATCCAGAGAGCAGTTGGAAAGAATTATTAAGAAAGATTTTGAAATAGTTGATTATGATGTCGTATCGGACGATACTGAGCATTTATTCACTTATTCGATGAAGAATAAGGTCTTTTCTTTTTCAGATGTAGTCTATAACCAGTTGCAAAAAAATCCACCCAAGATGCAAAGTATTGAGTCAATTTTATCCAATGATGACGAATTATGGGCGTATTGTGTCGGGTTTAACGATTTGGAAGAAAAAGACTGGATATATACTTTTCGAAAAATATCGGCAGGAAAGGTTGCTATAGATGAAAAGGATAACCATAAATCAATGAAATTAATCAGAACCTTTTTTGATACAACGAATCAAAAGCTTGAGCTATTAAAGGGTGAGACAGTAAATCTGGAAAAACAAATAGATTGTATTTATTATACTGATACTTTTTATGTCATAAAGAAAACAAATTTTGAACAAATCCTTGGTTTACAGGATGAATATAAAGAAGAAGCTAAGAATGTTGTTCTGGAACTAAAAAGTACAGGAAGGATAGATGGTTTGGAAATCATAGAGGAAAAGATAGAAAGTAATCCCGCAATTCACAAAAAACTAGTCCGTATTTCCAGAATTGGTAATTATAGGACTCTTAATGATAAGGTAATAACTAAAATGAAAACTGTCTGCCGAAAGTATGGAGTTAAATTAAATGTAAAAGATGGAAAATTAGCAATTGAAGAAGAAAAGGACATAGATACTATATTAAAAATGCTGGCAGATTATTATAAGACGGGAGAAGTCTCAGGTAAAGCATATGGAACCTTTGCCGGAAAAGAATTGGTCAATAAGTAGTTTTTAATTGAACCTCAGGATTAAGGTGCTTTATATTATATTAGAAAAATAAATGTCCCAATATAAATCAGTGAGAAATTGAAAAAAATAGATTTGCATATACATACAGTCCCATCAATAAGTGATGGAACTTTTTTCTTTAGTTTGAATTCACTTAAAGATTATGTTGAAAAGTTGGATATTGATTGTATTGCCATTACTAATCACAATCTTTTTGACAAGGCTCAATTTGAAGAAATATGTCGGGAACTTTCAGTAAAAGTATTTCCTGGAATAGAAATTGATTTGGAAGGAGGGCATATATTATTGATCTCAGAGAATGAAGATCTTGAGGATTTTAATATAAAATGTAAAAAGATAGAAAGTCTGATTAAAACAAAACATGATTGTATCACCTATGAGCAATTAATCGAAATCTTCCCCATTCTGAATAAATACCTCTTGATACCCCATTATGATAAGAAGCCAATCATAAAAGAAGAAACCTTATTAAAATTAGGAGATAATATCTTTGCGGGAGAAGTGACGAGTTTAAGAAAGTTCAAGACTTGCCTGAAAGAATCAGACAAACTTACTCCTGTTATTTTCAGTGATTGTCGTTTTGTAGAAGATATGTCGGATTTTCCAACTAGACAAACGTATGTTGATGCTACAGATTCTACTCTAAGAGCAATAAAAGGGTGTCTTTTCGATAAAGCTAAAATATTTATTTCCAAAGAAGAAAGTAATGAATTCTTTCAAGCTACAGATGATGGTGTAATATTATCAACAGGGTTAAATGTAATTATAGGAGAAAGATCTTCGGGAAAAACATTTACCTTAGAGAAAATTTGCCGAGGATTTGATAATGTTAAGTATTTGAAGCAGTTTTCCTTATTACAAAATGACGAGGAGAAATTTAAGGATTTGGTAACTACACGACATAGCCTTGTTTCTGAAAACTATCTTAAAGAGTTCAAAGATGTTGTATATGACATCAATGAAATAGACCTGAAAGAAAATAATTTAAGGGTTGAAAAATATATTGATTCATTAAAAAGATATGCAACAGAGAATGATAAATTAGATGCTTTCTCAAAATGTAAGTTATATAATGAGGCTACTTTTGAAGTAGATGATCTCGATAGTCTTAAAAAGTTGATAAATGCGACAAAACTACTATTTGAAAATAAAGAGTACAGAAGTATTATTGATAAACATATTTCAGTAGAAAACTTAAAATCGTTACTCCTTGAATTAATTAATACTCATAATCGATCTTATGAAAATAATTTAAAGAAGATTTGGATCAATGATTTAATGAATGGAATAAAAGATGATTTGAGGTTCCGTTCTACAACCACAATAATTGATGATGTTGATTTTCTGAAAGTTCAGTTAGATAAGGTAAAAGTATCTAAATTTACGAAATTAGTTAAACATTTACAGACAGAGAAAGAGATTGATAGCAAAGAAATCAGAGGTTTTCGAGTTGTTGCAAGAACTAAAAAATATACAGGAGCTAGCCAATTAGGTACAAAAAGTCGGAGACGGCTTGCCTTTAGTGATTCTTTCAATAATTATGGTGACCCCTATAAATTTCTAATATCTCTAAAAAATGTAGGACTTGAAGAAACTGAGTATTATAAATATTTTATAGATATAGAGTATAAAACACTGAATAAATATGGATTTGAAGTTTCGGGAGGAGAACGTTCAGAATTTAATTTATTATATGAAATAAATGATGCTTTGAAATATGATCTATTATTAATAGATGAGCCCGAATCTTCTTTTGATAATATTTTCTTAAAGAATGAAGTAAATGAGTTGATAAAGGAAATATCTAAAGAAATTCCGGTTGTGGTAGTTACCCATAATAATACTGTTGGAGCATCAATAAAGCCAGATTATCTCTTATACACTCAGAAGAATGTAAACGAAGGAAATGTTGAATATAAAGTTTATTATGGACATCCAACAAGTAAAATTTTAAAAAATGCTAATGATGAAGAGATTCAAAATTTAGATATCTTATTCAATTGTTTAGAAGCTGGACAAGAAGCTTATTATGAAAGAAAAAACAGAACATATGAAATACTTAAAGATTGAGAATAACAAAGGCTTTTTCATCAAAGATAAGAGCCAGTCTGATATATGGACGGAAATAGATCAGATAGAAAAAGATGATTTACTAAAACTATTGGATTATGCATCCAGTGAGGATTTTGAATTAGATCCATATGATGAGAGTAAACTTGCAAATAAAGCTCATCAAATTATTTACAAACATATAGCTGAGAAATTTACTAGTTTTCTTTCAAATAAAGATCGGTTTAAAGATGAAGCGGATAATCTATATAAGGAAGCGATAGAAAAATATCAATAATACTCCGTTCGTAAGTATTAATGTTTTCAAACATATAAAATACAAAATAAGGCCAAGCATTTATCAATATGTGACATCTTTGGAGAATATAAGTATAGTTGATTTGATATTTGACAAAAGGGAGCTATTCGATTTATATTTATAGGACAGGCTCCCTTTTTCACCCTTTTGGAGGATATAGCTGATACTGATTCCCAATATCCGACTCTCTGAGAGTAATTTAAATTATGAGATATTTTATGAGAAGGGGGACTTCAATTCAACATATAATTTTGAATGGATATTATCGGCATTTCGAGAATCTCTTTTTGTGTAGCTTTTTTGCATAGCCATTCTCTAAACATCTCTGCATTTCTTGAATGAATCCGGAAAGCAAGAGCAATAATCATTTCTAAACCATAGTATTCAGGATAGATTTTTTGACCATCGGCCGTACAGATCATTGTATAGTCCCCGCCTGCAATACCCGATTTTTCGATGGTACGGATATGTCGTTTCGCTGTCCGGTAGTAAATGCCGAACAGATCTGCAATCTCAGCAATACTCATTTTTGTTTCACCCGGAACGATAACTGTTCCATTATCTGTCATTATAATTACTTCTCTTTTTTCTTCTTTCATGGTTATATTGTTATTGCGGTTTGATTTGCTGTGTTTTGCATCGTTTTTCTCCGTTCGATTACTTTATCCATATCTTGCGATATTTTCTGCTCTGTGATCTGTGCATACACTTGTGTTGTATTGATATTGGCATGCCCCATCATTTTGGCAACGCTTTCTATCGAGACACCTGCCGAAAGCAATAATGTTCCGAAACTGTGCCTGCTTTGATGGTAGGAAAGATTCTCTTTCAGGTCTATTAATGTACCTATCTGGTTTATCTCGTACCAGATTTTATCACGGACAGGTAATCGAAACACGGGACTACTTTCATCTGTGGTATTGTATAGCAGAAGGATTTGCTCCGCTATCGGATGCAGGGGTATAAATGCCTCTACATTGGTCTTTACCCTGCGTTTTCGGATATACAATCTACCTTCGGATGTTTTTTGGATATGGTGCGGATACAATCCGTATATATCGACATAAGCCAACCCGGTCAATGTTGAGAAGATAAAAGCCCTGCGGACCAGCTCCAACCGTTCTTCTGGCATGGGTGTTTCCAGCAGCCGTTTAAAATCATCTTTGCTTATGTGTTTGTGCTTGGGTGGTTCTTTCTTTTCATACCTCACCTCTTCCAACGGATTACTTCTTAATACTTCCTGATCGATGGCAATATAAATAAGCCTGTTGAGCCAGGTGATACATTTATTGATATAACCCGATTTGCGTTCTCCTATGGTTTTCAAATAGAGTTTGAATGATTCGCCAAACTCTTCGGTAATATCAGAGAAGGCAATATCCTTCATCCCTCTGGAGCATAGGAACTCTTTCAGGTTCCGTTGTGATATTCCCGATTGTCGGTAGCTGGTTGTGGAGTTTATTTCGATGGAGCGAAGTCGCAGGCGTTCACGTTCCACGTCTCCTGCCTGTAAGAGCATGGTTGGGATAGAGTTAACCCCAATGATAGTGTTTTTTAATAGCTCTGCGCTGATAACTCCCTGTTCTCTCAATATATGATTGTAGGTGTTCTCGATACGGTTACGATAGGTTATAAGCTTATTATTTTCCCTTTCTATTTTAATGGTTCCTTTCCTTGTATTCCAATCTTTAGGACTGCAATAGATACCTGTGGTTATGACTGTTTGTTTGCCGTCTATACTGATCCGGCACAGAATAGCTGTTGTGCCATCTGCCTTAATTTTGTTTTTATTGATGTAAAACAATATTTTGAATGTTGATCTCATAATTATATATTTTTGAATGATTTTGTTTTGATACAAGTAAGAAAAGCATTTAATGATATGTATTCAAACAGATCTATCAATAAATAAAATCCTTAACCGATAATAAAAAGAGCGACCTTGACTTTATAGAACTAATTGTAAATCTCTGGTTACTTCAATAAATTTATCCATATCCTCGAAAAGCTTTTTAGGAGTAACACGGGCATAGACCTGAGTTGTTTTGATGTTGCTGTGCCCGAGCATCCTACTGATCGTTTCTATCGGGACTCCCTCTTCGAGCGTAATTAAACTGGCAAAGCTATGTCTTCCTGAATGATAGGAGATTGGCTGCTTTATATCTGCCATAACACGTAATCCCCGCATATTTAATTGTACCACTTCTGCTGATTGTATCGGGAACAATGTTTCTCTGTCCTCTTCTTTATATTTTTCAAGCAGAGTGATGGCTTCGGGCAATAATTTGACACGGGCTTGGAAATCGGTTTTCTTCCTGCGGTATTTAAGCCAAAGATTATCTTCTTCATCTGTAAAAAGATTCTCTTCTGTTATGCGAACTATATCCGCATAAGAAGTACCGGTATAGCAAGCGAATAGAAACAAGTCACGGGTAAGCAGATGAGAATGACGGTTAGGGGCAATCTCCAAATCTCGGATTTTCTCGAAGCTCTCTCTGCTTAATGCTTTTGGGGTGGCTTCTTTCTGTTTGGGCAGTTTATAATGGGCAAAATACAGTTTTTCGGAAATACCCTCTTTGAAGGCAATCTTACACATCTTTTTCAGGATAGCCAGATAGTGGCGAACGGTATCCATTGAATAGCCCTGTTCGAGAAGAACGAAGTCCTGATACTCCCGGATGAACAGCTCGTTCAATTGCCCGAAGGCAATATCTTTGGTCTTGAACTTCTTCTTGATGAATTTGCCTAATGAACGGTGGGTGTACACATACCCACTTAAGGTGGTCGGGGCAACATCTATTCCGATACGGGCTCGTAGCCCTTCCATATGCCTGTCAAGAAGTGCAAGCAGGGTTGTTTGTGCTCCCATACTTCCCTGAAACAGGTTTTTGACGGACGTAGCATCAAAAGGCTGGTTGCGCTCTATGAGTGTATCATAAGCCGAATGGACGGCAAGCAACAGTTTCTCTATTTTTGCATTGGTTACTACTGCTTCACGGCTCTTTCCATCCAGGCGACTTTCGCGGGGATTCCACAACCCAGGAGTACAGGAAAGTTTCAGGCTGAATTGGGACATGGACCTTCCGATAGTGATTCTTCCCATGATGGGAGTTTTGCCTGATTTATCAGGACTGCTTTTTTTCAGGTAAAGTAAAACCTTGAATTTTTCTTGTTTCATACACTTATAATTTTGTGGGCTTTGCCGGAAGGCAAAGTTACCTGTTTTACAAGTGCTCTTTGTTATGCAAAATGCTGTGAATCAGAACATACGAACCCTAACTATATTTCTCCAATCAACTACGAGTTACCTATTCCGATTCGGTAATTATTGAGGTAACGGATTGGTAATTCAAATACTGCTGTATTTGGCAATATCCTGCTTTTTAACAAAACAGCAAATTAGAGCAATTCGTTTAATTATAAACGAGTTACGTTTTATTCGCTGTGTTTCGCTAGTTACCGTTTCTCTTGTTATTACTCATTGCGCGCGTCACTCGTTTGCCACATCGGTTACGCTCGCCAATAAAGTTACTATGGAAAATGTCGCTAAAATGCTAGGGCATTCATCTACCCGAATGACTCAACATTATGCTAGAGTATTGGATGAAAGCATCTTAGAGGACATGATGTGTGTTGATAATAAATTGTTTGGTAATAACTCTAATATAGAAAATAATGGAACTACAAATAATCCAAAATAGAATATACCAAATCAGAGGTTTAAATGTGATGTTAGATTTTGATCTGGCTGAAATGTATGGAGTAGAGACAAGAAGATTGAAGGAACAAGTGAAACGGAATAAAGAAAGATTTCCATCTGATTTTATGTTTCAACTTACAAAAGAGGAATGGACGGAGCTTGTCGCAATTTGCGATAAGCTACCCGAAAGCATAAAATATTCGCCCATAACGCCACTCGCTTTTACTCAAGAAGGAGTTGCAATGTTATCTGGTGTCTTACGTTCTCCTACTGCAATTGAAGTGAATATATCTATCATGAGGGCTTTTGTTGCACTTCGTCAATATGTTATAGGATATTCTGAACTTAATCAGAAATTAGAAACCTTTATGATTGAGACTAATATGCAGTTCAACGAAGTGTATCAGGCTTTGACTGAATTAGCGAGTAAGAAAGAATTGGAAGAAAAGCCTAGAAACCCAGTTGGATATGTTAAACCTAAAAAGGATCAATAGCTATGACAACGACAAATAAAGAAGGAAGAATAAGTATAAAGTTTGATGATGATTGTTTGGAGTATTCAATTATCTGAATATGGTAGGCTATCAATTTTGTTTGGTAGCCTATTTTTATTTTTAGTCAAAACCTATAATCCATTCAATACCGAATTTGTCTCTAAACATTCCAAAAGATGAACCCCATGAGAATGAACCTACTAAGGGACTGTCGCCAATAGGTACTTCAATTTCTCCGCCTGCTGAAAGCCCGTTAAATAGTTTGTAGGCTTCCTCACGGCTTTCGGCCTTGACAGATATCTTAGACCTGTTTTCATTTTCATTTACTCGTCCCATACTTTCGGGAACGTCATTGCCTATTAAAATATTCTTGCCGATTGGCAAAGCAATGTGCATTAACTTATTAGCCTCATTTTCTGATACCGGATATTCAGGGCTTGATATATCTTTGAAGCGTACTATATTTATGAACGCTCCACCAAATACAGATTTGTAAAAATTGAAGGCTTCTTCGGCATTTCCATTGAAATTAATATGTGGATTGATTACAGCCATAGTTCATTATTTTTTAAGTTGTTATATTTTGACGCATTCAAATACTTGTTGCGTTAATGAGATTTTAACAACACACAATGCACAATTGTTTTATGTTGGCTTTTTATTCCATCTCCCCGTATTCCTGAATCTTTTGTTCGCAGATACGTTTTGTAATATCCCGGAGAAGCTCCACTTTCGGTATCAATGCTTCTATATCCTCTTTGGTAACCAGAAATTTTGAATTATAACGTGCCTCTATATAAGCCGCTTTCAGCAGTTCAAACAATCGCTTTTCTTCTTCGGTATCACGAGGAAAGACTAAAGCCAGTTCTTTGGAATAGCGTCTGACAGCTGTAGCCAATTTATCCAGATTGTGTTGTTTAGTACTCCTTAGCGTAGTTGCCAAACGGATGCTATGGTAGTAATTTTCGCTGGCTTGATGTAAATAGAAAGATGCTTGTTTATAGTCCTCTCTATTGTAAGCATTTTTTACATCAGCTAAAAAGCTATTACCCCTATTAAATTTATCCTCAAAATATTCCTGTGCTTGTTCTTGTATTTCTTTAAAATTCAATTTCCTTCTACGGGCAAGCTTAAATTTTCCGCTATCGTACAATACAATGCCTTCCTTTTTAAGTTGTGTATAAAAATACCGTCCTTCTTCCAGCTGGCGGTTGAGTATCTTAATATCGTCAAGAATAAACTGAACAGGAGCCTGCGTTTCGGGTTTTTTGTAATACAGAGCTTCAATATTATCTAAACCCTGTTGTACTTTCTTAAATGTACCGTCTCCTATGACCACCAATATATCATAATCGGACATAAATGCGGTAGGAATACCGAATTCCATACGTTCGTCATATTCCACATACTTGCCTGTAGCGTAGCTGCCGTAAAGTATAATCATCTGAACTTCCGGTAAGCGTTGCCTTATTTTGGAGACAAGGTAATATATATCTTCCTGTCGAGCCTTTGGCAGATGCGAAATAGATTTTTTCATAAGTTCCACTGTTGATATTACAAAATTAAGAATTAAATAGAAAATATATATTTATATTTGTGATAATAAACTCCGTACTGTGATTATTTATTTGCGACACACCTATTTGTATGCAAATAACACGATGTCCACAGACGAACAGACAGCTAAAAGATTAATCATAACGGCTTGCTGCCCTTAGCAGGCCCAAAAGCGGACGTTTATGAATCAAAGAGACGATGATTTCAAATACCTGGTTGAACAGGCTTGTTCAACTCTTAGCCTGACTCATCAGGCAGTTAAGGAAAAGTTTATAACTTATCCCGTATGCTATATGCAGTACAGGAAAAACGGCATGCACTCGGATTCCGTGGAAGTCAGCTTCGACAAAATAGAGGCTTCCGTCACTTTCGATATTTCTCAGGAAAATATATGTTTTCATGCTTGCATTCATTTTTACAATACTAAAGATGAAGACTTGTTTATCCGCTATCTGACGCAATCAGCAAACCATTACAGTTACAGAAAAAAGGTATGGATTGTAAACGATTATTTTACTATTGAGCTGGAAGAAGGGACTAACGGGTTACATTTTTATTGTTACAAAATGGAAAAATAATGAATCTTATGAATACCAGGAATATAGATTTCGGTTACCTGATAGAACAGATGTATATAGCTGTCGGGGAAACCCATTCACAGGTGCTTGAGAGATACGAAGATCACCCTCTGTGCCTGATGGAATATAAAGATAACGGTGACCATGGAGAACACATACGGGTTGATTTTGATGAACAAAAAGGATCTGTTACCTACTTTTTCGATAAAGATAAGGTGCTTGAACTTACCAGCCTTTGCCTTTATCAGCCTTCGGATATAGAATTATTTATAGTGTTCCTCCTGCGGTATGCAGATTATTACGACTATATAAGAAACCATTGGGTAATCAATAACTTCTTTTACCTGAAAGCGGTGCAAGAAGATTATTGCACACATTTTATTTGCTGTAAGTTAAAAACGAATAAGTAATAGAATAATTTATTATATATGCGAGCCGGATGTTAAATTCCGGCTCGTGTTTTAAAAACATGGGGCATAGAAGATATGCACTATAACACCAGTGCTTCTATTTTTTGAATAATGACTTTTTCGTTTTCTTCTTTTCATCTGACCACGAAGATATATTGCGAGAATAAAACGGGTGTTTATCGATGTAAAAGAAAAAAATATTCAGGGGCTACCGGCTGATGTTCCACTTTCGGCTCAGTGCCAGGCCTTGTAATAGTTCTCCTCCAGCATCTTTACAATATCGCTCTCCCTGTAAAGTATTTTACCTCCCATGTGAATAAAGGGGATCTTTCCCTGATTGCGATAATCCTGCAAAGCCCTGCGGCTTATATTCAACCGTTTTGACAGTTCATAATCCGTGAGGTATTGTTCTCCGTTCAAAGACGGCTTACAGTTATCCACTACATCTTCTATTGCTCCCAGTAATTCATCCAGAACCGCAAGGAAATCTTTTACGCTTTTATCGTTTTTTGTAATCAAATCCATCAATTATTCTTCTTTTAATTTAGTATTACCGACATTCTCATTATTTATACCCGAATCGGGCTGCAAGAATTTTTCTACATCCGAAAGAGTGTAATAGATTTTGTGGTTAATCCGGCTAAATCCGATCTTCCCACTGTCCCTGTGAGACTGCAAAGTCCGGGGGGAGATATTCAACCGTAGACAGACATCCTGATTATCGAGCCACTCATCCAGTCCTTTGCTTTTATGTTTTTGACAAAGGACTAAAACCTTATCCCTGAAACTTTGAAACTTCGACATGATTTCATCGAACGCTTCACTACTTATATTAATTATTTGCATAAGCTTTTATTTTAAAAAGTAAATACTTTATACTTACGATTTGCAAATCGAAAATGAATATAAATGAGATAAGTTAATATTTTAGATAGGCGGCACTCCGTTTCTATGGATTTCACCATTTTACATCAAAGAGGTCTTGGATTTGTTTGTATTTTTCCTTCTTTATATGATAAACTAATTTTATTTATGGGGAAGGAGAACTTTATCTGATTTTTGGATAATCTAATAACTTGATTAATTGATTATTAATCAATTGAATTATTAAGTTGACAATCGGATAATCAAGTTGATAATTAAGTGAATTAACTATTAATTGGATTGATTGATTTGCTATGCAAAAAAAATACAAATCATTGTTAAGCGCGTAGATTCTAAAAACTTTACTCTTACGAATTGCGTTATAGAAAGTATTGTATTTAGCAACAAAGGTGTCGAATATTTTCAATTCAAAAGACTCCTATTAAATCAAAATATTGTAATATGGCTATACTTAGTTTATTAGCGGCATTTTTTGTTTGTTCAGGGATCGTAATTGCTCTTTACATCGCAACCGACCTGAAGCGTAATCCGCAATCGATGAAGATAATGAATGCCGTATGGATATTGACAGGCCTGTGGGGCAGTTATGTGGCTCTATGGGCATATAGGAAATTCGGGAGAGACGATGGTGAAGATCACTGTTCCATGGATATGCAATCTGGCAGAAAGGAAGCTGAGGATATGCCTATGAAGATGAATATGGATATGCATCAAATGGCAATGGATAAACCCATGAGTATGGATATGAATATGCGTCCCCATTGGCAGTCAATAGCCTTGTCTGCATTACATTGTGGTGCAGGCTGTACGTTGGCCGATATTATCGTTGAGGGGTTAACATTCTTTTTTCCGGTCAGTATAGGAGGTAGTATGATTGTCGGCAGTTGGGTATTTGATTTTATTCTGGCATTAGCCATAGGAGTCTTCTTTCAGTATTATGCCATCCGTGAGATGGAGAAAATACCAGCTTTAGAAGGGATAAAGCGTGCTTTTAAAGCCGATTTCTTCTCTTTGCTTTCGTGGCAGGTGGGCATGTACGGCTGGATGGCGATTGTTTATTTTGTGATATTTGCCAACACTGCGTTGCCCAAAGATAGTTGGATGTTCTGGTTTATGATGCAAATTGCAATGCTATTCGGATTCTTCTGTGCTTTTCCTGTCAATGCTCTACTGATAAAATTAGGCGTTAAAAAAGGGATGTAAAACATACCGCTACTGTTGGTAAGCAGAAAGCAACAGAAAAAGAAAAGTAGGGGTGAAAGAAGCCAAAACTTATATGCAAGGACTGAGTGCCTGTAGCGCATCCCCCGATTTTTATCCTTATTATTTCAGAACTGGATTAACTATCTTTGGTGAATCACGACAAAAAACACCTCCTTCTCTTATATGCACTGGCATCGGCACTGTGAGCTATATCCCCTTTGCCTGCAAATTAAGGCGGGCGCTATGTAAAATTTTCAGCAGTTAAATCTCACGGCATCCGTGAGATTTAACTGCTAAACCGTCAGGCTTGAATTTTCACCAATAAGCCCGGCATTATATCTTTGCAAAGGGAGATATGAAAACGTGTTGATGCCAATATGAGAGGGAGTGATGAACTTATTTATATATTCCTTTTTCTTTTCATTGATTCAATACTCAGTGCCAAAAATTATGTAATTTAGCACTATGACAAAAGAATATTCCATAGCAGAAGCTTTTCCCGATTCTGTTTTGTCAAGAGATTTTTATATAAGACACTTCGAATCGATGGAAGATGCAGAACTAGAATGGCCTCACTGTCATTCCTTCTTCTCTTTTGTCTGGTTCACTCATGGAAGCGGATTTTATGTTATCGATTCGGAAGAGTATACAATAAAACCGCAACGGGTATTCTTTGTTGCCCCGAAACAAATACATAACTGGAGCTTATACGACAATGTCCAGGGCTATATCATCTTTATCGATCAGTTGGCAGGATTGGATATGAACCTGACTTACGGATTCCCATATATAGATATTGATGCTAGCGATATCCTGTTGCATACTTCAATTCTGGAAAATATCAGGGAAGAGTTGTCGCAAAAAGATGAACAGTCCAATGAAAATATAAAGTCAGGGCTTCTGTATTACACTCACCTGTTGTATCGGATTGCAAAAAAGAAGGAAATAAAAACTTTTCGAAGCAATGCGCTGGCGGAACACTTTAAACGGTTAGTTTTATCGGACTATTCAAAATCAGATACTATTTCTTATTATGCCAGTAAATTAAATGTCAGGGAGGAAAAGCTGAATGAGACATGCAAAAAGACGCTTGGTATCTCAGCCAAACAATATCTCCTGAACCTTAAAATAACCGAAGCAAAACGCCTGTTAATCTATTCCGAGGACAATATAAATGAAATCTCGTTTCGGATTGGGTTTGAAGACTCTTCTTATTTTGCACGCATCTTCAAAAAGAAGACCGGATTATCTCCGAGCCTTTTCCTGAAAAAGTACCGAAAGTCATCCTGAAAGTGCTGATAAATTTATACTTAACGCCTTTATATTTGTATTGTATTTAATTCTAAAAAATATATGGGTATGAAAGACTTTATATTAATATTCAGGTTGAACAAAGATTCGGAGATAAAGCCATCTCCCGAACAGGTGAAGGAAAGAATGAACTGGCTGGGCAATCTTGAAAAACAAGACAGGTTATCTGATAGAGGAAATACATTATCTCCCATAGGAGCAAAAACAATCCATGCTGATAAAAGTGTAACAAACTTTCCGCATTCGGAAGGGAAAGAAATTGTAACGGGATATGTGATCGTAAAAGTGGAGACAATCGATGAAGCGGTTGAGATAGCAAAAGCTAATCCTGTTTTCAAAGTCGGAGGTAGTGTAGAGATAAGAGAAATTGCCAAATTAATAAAAGGGGATAATTGATCCATTAATAAGCAATATGTTAACACGGGGTGTCATTGATTGATGACATCCCGTGTTTTTATGAAAATTAAGCGGAGGTTAATGTGGAATTATATGAGGCTTCTATTTATGATAATACCTTTATTTAAATTCCCCTTTTGTTGCCGTCCTGATTTCCGACTTCGGAGGAAATCGTCCCCCGAACAGTAGTGAGGGGCAAGTTCGTCTTTTGCTGCAAAATTTATTTTTGCAGCAAAAGACACAACTTGCAATTGTCCCGTGACAATGAATCCTCCTTACGTCGGCTTATATATTTAGTCCTTTTTATTGGGATAGCCAAAACAAGCTTAATTCAGGATAATGCTGTTTTATCATGGTTGTATTTTTTATTGTCCTGTAAAACAATTCCGCCCAACCAAAGAAAAAAAGTATAATCTGTGTGCAAACTTAAATGGTTTGTTAGTTTACTAAAAGCAGATTATATAGGCAAAAAGATGAAATACAGTGAAATATGACGACATTTGTTAGCATGGATTATTGGATAAGTGGTTTAGTTATAAAGTTAGTTCCAAATTGGGCAGATGATTTTCTTGCTCTTTATTAACAGGATAATTAATTTAGTAATCAGCTAAGTTGTTTGTTAATCTTGTGGATTCGGTTAGCATTATATCTTATTTAGTTACTTCGCAGATTATTTAGTAATCAGGCTAAAACATTATCTGGTTCTAGGGTAAATTATTGGATAACCAGATTGGTTATTAATTGGATTGATGGATTAGTTGGTTATCAATCAATTGGATTATCAAGATATCGGATAAGTTATTTGATAACTAGGTGGATTACTAATTGTATTAGTTTGTAACTTAATTGACTAATAATTAATCCCATAATTTGATTGATTATTCATTATTGGATTATATAATAAGTAATTCATATGATTAATAAATTACTTATTAAACAATCGAATAATCCGATAATTAAACAAGCTACTAATAATCCCCCAATAAAAGATAAAATCAATCACATTTTTAAGTGGATTCATTTGCCCCTGCAAATTGCAAGTTGTGTTTTGAGACGCCCGAAATAAATTCGGCACCCCAAAACTAACTTGCCCCTCACTACTGTTCGGGGGCGATTTCCTCCGAAGTCGGAAATCGGGATTACTTAATGAATAAACATGCAGGTTAGGTTTACTTCTGCTTTGAAAATTTTTGCACTTGAGGAGTTGTAGGGAAAAAATATTCTAAAAACTTTTTTTCTCACCTTTCATAATATATATTTAATTGTTAATCTAATTATTAAAAATAAATAGATTTAATAATTAAATTTGGAGTCTAAGAGAAATAATAATGAGTAGCAGCTTCTTAATAATGGCAGAACAAGTATTAGAAGAAATTGGTCATCCAATGTCTGCTAGAGATATTTATAATTTTGCATCAGCAAAAGGATATATAAAAAGCAAAGGAAGAACTCCTGAAAATACTTTGAGAGCAAGACTCTCTGAAGATCTTCGAATAAAAGATGAAGGTTCTGTATTTATTAGAACAGGTGCAAACAAGTTTGCTTTAAGAAGTTGGACTAAAACTCAAGATGATATAATTGAATATAAAGCTCCGAGATTTGAGAAAAATTATGAAGACGAATATGTTGTTTGTTTAACGCAAGAGCAAATTGATAAAACAGGTCGTTTTTTTGGATTTACAAAATATTATAAAAGATATTTAGCTCTTCTCTCTGATAGAAATAACCTAGTAGTCACAACTAGAGCAGAAGCTAATAAAGATGAGAGTTTAAAACAGCTTATAGCATATGTTCTTTTAAAAGGAAGAAAGGGGGATTATTTATCATATAAAAGAGGAAATTACTCTAATAAAAATCAATTGCTTAAAGATGTACTTTGTATCGGATTTGGTGGACATGTGAATTATAAAGATGTTCATAATTTATTTGGATTGGGTAGAGGGGCGATTGAAAATGCAGCCCTTCGAGAAGTATATGAAGAAATAAAGAATCTTAGATTGCACAACTTTAACATTATAGGTGTTATCAATGATGACTCTTCGTATTTAGGACTAACTCATTTTGCTTTTGTTCTAGAAGCAGAATTGCCTGATGATTTTAAAATTGAAGAATTTAATACTGAACTCTCAATAAATGAACTTCGGTTTTTATCAAAGAAAGATCTTAGAAATAATTACCATAAACTAGAATTTTGGTCTCAAATCTTAGCAAAGAAACTAAATAATAAGGCAGACAATATTATAAAAATAGTAGATCGAAAAAAGAAAATAGGACGCCCCATTGCTATTGTAGGAGGAATAGGAACAGGCAAATCGGAAATATCTCAAATACTATCTAGAAATACTGGCTATAAATATGTCTCCACAAGAATTATTGTTGCTAAACTGACTAGTCAAATTAATTTTAACAATAATAATAGGATGGATTTCCAAGATAAATCATATGAATTTATTACAAGTGAAGAGGGAACTACTTTACTTGCAAATAAAATTTATGAAGAAGTGCAAAGCGCTAATAATATGGCTATTATTGATGGGATTAGACAAATAGAGACATATGATAAATTAAAGAAACTTTGTCCCGACATAATGCTAATTTATATAGAAACCTCTAGAGATAAAGCGTATAATTTTTTTAGTAGTCGAAGTAAGAGGGATGCTACCATACATGAATTTAGGAATGCTGTATCTCATGATGTTGAAAAAGAAGTACCTATATTTAAGCATCGGTCTGATGTTTATATATTTAATGGAGAAGATGTTATTAAATTAACCACTAAAATAACGAATTGGATAAATGAAAGAAAAATATCAGATTGAATATGAACAGTCTTCTGATTGTTTTTGGGCTAAAGAACCTGCAAAATATGTGAGATTGTTTGTCGAAAAATATATGCAAAATTTGAGAGGTTTTCATATTTTAGATTTAGGTGCTGGAGAAGGAAAGAATGCTGTGTTTTTAGCTAATAAAGGTGCCAATGTATTAGGAATAGATATCTCTCCAATCGCATTATCAAGATTTAGCAAACAGCCTAACTATATTTCAGCTAAAGATAATGTAAAGATAGAATGCAAAGATATTAGAAAGTGTTCTTTTGAAAAAGAATCCTTTGATTTAGTAGTTGCATATGGAATTTTTCATTGCTTAACATCACGTAGAGAAATTGCAGAATATATTTCTATAGCCAAATCATGGATAAAAAAAGATGGATATTTCATCATAGTAACATTCACAGATGAGATTGCGCCCCCAATGCTACAATCTTATTTAGAGCGCGAATCGTTTTTAAGAAAGGGAGAATTAGAATCTCTATTTGAAGATTGGATGATTTTAGAAAAAGAAAATGGTATTATAACAGAAACTCATCCTACAAGCAAAGTGGTACATGAACATTCACTTGTTAGATTAATAGCCAAGAAGATATGAATAAATATACTGTAGAAGAAGTTAGAGAAGAATTGAGAGATTTGTATCAAAAAAAATCATTAGTCCCATTTATTGGTGCAGGCTTTTCAATTCCTTTATCGCTTCCTAGTTGGGATAACTTGTTAGGTAACTTAGGAGAACAATTGGGGTACGATAGAGATATCTTCTTAAAATTAGGATCATTACAACAATTAGCAGAATATGTTTATCGAGAGGATACAAAAGAATGGAAAAAATTTCTATTGAATATTTCAACAGAATTTAATTCGCACGAATCAGATGAAAAAAGAAGAACATCAATTCAGCATCAAGCTCTATCTAAATTAGATTTTCCTGTGGTATACACAACAAACTATGATATGCATATCGAAAAAACTTTGGAGGAATCAGGAAAGAATGTTAATGCAATATCTGTATATGAAGACTTTATTCGAGCTAGAAAGAATAATTTTGAATGTGAAGTATTGAAATTTCATGGTTCATTAGAAGAACAAGATAGCATAGTATTAAGTGAAAGTCAATATTTTAATAGGATGAATTTGGAAGGGGCATTAGATCAAAGATTAAGAGCTGATGCTTTAAGCAAAAGTTTTTTATTCATGGGTTATAGTTTTTCTGATCCCAATATAAGGTACATATTCTATAAATTGCATAAATTACGAGCAAATGTATCTAGCACAAATAATAGAGTTGAGTTTTCTTATATAACGGCTTTTGGTATGAATGATATTCAAGCGAAACTTTTAAAACAGTGGAATATTAAGGTTATTGAACTTGATCCAAGTAATAAAGAAAAAAGTATCTCAGAATTATTAGATTCATTAAAATGAAAGAATTATTTTTCAATACAATAAATAAAACAAAACAAAGTGAAATAGTAGAACTATTTGCACCTTTTGATTGCGATGTGAAGTTTCTAGATTATAATATTACAGAGATTTTATCACATAATATACAAGAAGTAATTTTAGCCAAATCATTAGCCGCTTTTGAAAAACATCAAGTTCCAGTCATAGTTGAACATGGAGCTTTAGTCATTGACTTCTTTAATGGGTTTCCTGGAGCATTATCTAAACCCATGTGGGACTTAATGGAAGGGAAAATTTGTGATTTAATACCTAAAGGAGAAACTAGAAAAGCAAAGGTTATTTCGGCTGTTTGTTATTGTGACGGAAAAAAACGCTTCCCCTTTTTTGCAGAAACAGAAGGCAAAATTTCTTTAAAATCAAAAGGAAGCTATGGCTTTCAGTTTGATCCAATTTTTATACCTGAAGGCTCAATCATAACATATGCAGAAATGAGCCAAACCGATAAATTAAAATACTCTCAAGCAACAAAAGCTTACGAACAGCTTCAAGAATATTTAAAACTTGTAAAAAAACAATAGATGTAACCTGAAATAACTCAGTTAATATTTATTTATTCAACGACGATCATTGATCTATGCTCTTCATATACATCTTCTTTTCCCTTGATAAGCCAATCATGCAATTCTTCCAAAAAATAATACTCTTCTTCTGTTACATAATATGAATGTACATTTTGATTTCTGAGCCTTTCAAGAGTAACCATCCATGAAGTTTTATCTTTTTTATTTCCTCTCTTTTTCTCATGAGGCCTTGTATAATAAGGTTCAAAAATATTTTGCCAATTATCTAAAGCTATCTCTCTATATGCAATTATATTAATACAATCCCACTCCGTTACTTCATCCTCTTCATTTTCAATTTCTCTATTTTTTTGAAGCATTAATAAAGTAGCATTATCTCCAATTTTTGCTGGGACACCTTTCTTAAACCAACTGCCCCCATAATGCTCCTCCAATTTTTCTTTGAAATCTTTCTTAAAGTGGGTTTCTAGATCTCTAATATATTCAAAAGCCCTTGTATTATATTCTTTTTCCTCTTTTTTAAGATATTCTTCAAGACCTTCTGGATTAAACTCTGAAAAAGATTTTTTCACGGCAAGTTGTAAAGTTCTCCAATACTTTACATCTCCACCTGTACCATAAGCAGTCCTCAAATTATTTGCAGTATCGTCATCGACATGTTGATAAAACAAAATTACAGGTTCTAGATATTGCTTAATCTTTTCAAATATATTTTTAGCTGTATCTCTTTCCGATATTTCATTTTTTAAAACTAAGTAGTCAACAATATCGCTTAATAAAGCAATTAAAGCAAAAACTCCTTTATTTATAACAATTATACCATCTTGTCTATCCCATTGATCTTCTAATCTTTCTTTCAAAAATTCAAAAGCGAGAATGAAGAATTCTGATAACTTTTCATACGCTAAGTCTAAGTTCCCTTTATAAAATATACTCCTCTTTTCAATTTTTGTTTTAGTGACCTTCCCTAAGAAGTTGCTTTTCTTTAATGCAATATCAATCTGTTGTGTCGTTATGATACGTTTATCCTCTCCAATTGAAACTTTTCCTAATAAAGCGGACCTACGGTCTTCACCTAATAAAATCGCAATGCGCGATCTTAAGGCTGTCATTTGTTCCAAATAATTTTCAGAAGTCCAAAGTAAGTCCGCATTAAGAGTATTTCTAAGATTTTTTGATACCGACTTTTGGTTTTCATTTATCTGCATGAACAACTTAACCTGTTCGTTTCTATCTAGGTCTAGAAACGCAACAACGGGTATTGTATTGGTATCTTTATATGATGTATCAGTATAACCATAAAGACGGTGTTGTCCGTCAATAATAAAAGCGGATCGATACCTATTTGGCAAGTGTAGTATTCCTATATCTGCAATACTTGATTTTACTTGAGTATTTGCGACAGAAAATTCTAATTTCTTTTTCTTTCCCGAATCCAAACTTATTATTATCGAATTAGGAAAATATCCTTTCTCTTCTTCTATAAATTTATGTATTGATTCCAATCTGGATTTTTGAATGATTCTTTGATAAGTTGGCATCATATTAGTGTTAGCCTTGTTTCTATGTAATACATAAGCTATTTTTAGAAGCTTCTCTGGCTCTATAGAAAAAGAATAATAAGTATGTCCTCCCATTTTTCCTCTTATTGCAGGAACTTTATTATCCATCTCTGGAATCTCTTGGTCATAAAATAATGTGCCTAATAATTGATATCTTGCTGCAAGACCTATTTGGTTGAACATTTTCAAATAGTATTCAATTGAATCTTCATCAAAGTACACGCCATTAATCTTGTCTAAAATGGAACTATCCTCTTCTGTTAATGCATAATTTTCGGTTGCTAATACAAATTTAAACTTGAGCTGAGAATCAGGGAATAGTGCTCTTAACGTTTTACGGATCCCTTCAATATTACTTTTTATTGATTCTAGATATTCCTTAAATTTACTCTTGTTATTCTTTATAGAGGACTCAGTTTTGATTAATATAATCGATTCCGAATCCTTCGCTAATATATCAAAAGGCTGTGTTAATAAAGGTTCTTTTCTATTATATGGAATATCAATCACTTGATTTTTATTCAATACCTCAAATCCTAGAGATGCAAACAGACTCCAAACTTTATCGATGAAATATAATTGATTATTTTTCAATTTACGTAACCTTGTCTTGGTCTTAAATTCTCGATCGACTTCCCATTGCTCACTTAAATATTTTTGCAATAATTCTTTCTTATTAGGAATACTCTCTGTAATATACTGACTCTTCCTTAGCTTAAGTTCAGACAGAATCTCTTTTTTACCTTCAATTAAATTTTGTTCAAGTTGGTCTATCATAATCTTAGTCTTTTTTTATATTCGAGAAAATATATTCGTTAACAAGTGTCCTTTTAGCCCCTTTCCCACCTATAGTACTAGGTCTTTGGATTATAGTAAGACTTCCTAAACTTCCGAATAACTCTTTTATGCTATCATGTGCTGCATTTGTCAAAATGAAGTACGCCTTTTGTTCAGAAATATAGGTTAATAATTTAGCTAATCTTTCTTGGTCTTCCCAAGAGAAAATTTGTTGGTTATATTGTATAAAGCCATTGTTTTCATGTGCCACAGTATATGGAGGATCAAGAAAGACAAGATCTCTTTCTTTTAAATTCTGTTTTATAATATCAAAGTCCCCTACATCAAATTTAGTACTTTTATTAAACAGATTATTCAAATAAGAAAAATCACTATTCTCTAATATAGCTTTCCCTTTTCTATAGCCAAAAGGCACATTATATTGTCCGTTACTGTTAACTCTATATATCCCATTATATGAGGTTCTATTTAGAAATATAAAAATGGCAGCTTTTTCTATATCATTTTGAGGAGTTAAAGATCGTATCCGATAGTAATCTTCTTTTTCATTCTTATACCCTTCGAGATAATTAATAATCTCTTTATATGAAAGCTGTATCTGTTTATAAGCATTTACTAAGTCTTCATTAAAGTCTGAGAGAAAAGCCTGATGTTTTATTTTTCCATTATTTTTTAAATATAAAAATATAGAAGCTCCTCCAAGAAATGGCTCATGGTAATTATTAAAATTTAAAGGTAAAAAATTATCAATATGTTTAACAAACCATCTTTTCCCTCCTGCCCATCTCAAAAATGGTTGTATTATTTTGAATTCCTCTTCATGCACAATATTTTGCATATTTCTTGAATTATGGTATAAAAACAAAAATAGTTAAAAAAGTGACGATAGATCTTATATAATATCATAAGATATTTTATTTAAAACAAGATATAGCCTATTGAAAGAAAATTATAACAAAAAATCCTCCATATTATTAGGAGTAATAACTCCGAAAGTACTGCCTGAATAACTCTCTAAGAATTGCTTAGGAGTTTTATATTTAGCTGATGGATTCCACTTAAACTCAAATGCATTGATTTGTCCGTCTCCCTCTTCTATATAATCAATTTCGCTTTGATCCTTAGTTCGCCAAAACCAACTGTTTCGCCATAACAGATCATACTCCAATTTTTTCTGTCTTTCGGAAATAATATAGTTTTCCCATAATGCACCAGTATCATGGCGATTTTCAGCTAGAGAGAAATCAGCTATTATTGCATTGCGTATACCATTGTCGTAGAAATATATTTTTTTACTGTTTTTCAATTCATTCCGCAAATTACGGCTAAACGAACCTAACCGGAAAATAACAAAACATTGTTCCAACAATATAATATATTTTTCGACTGTTTTAGAATCTAAGCCACTAATCTGTCCTAATTCCGAATAAGATACTTGGTTGCCGATTTGGAATGCAATGGCTTGTAATAGTTTTAGCAGCTTTTCAGGTTTCTTGATTTGTTCCCACATTAAAATATCTTTGTACAAATAACTATCGGACAATTGTTTTAAGATTTCCTTCTCATTCCCTGGATTGTTTACAACATCAGGATAATAGCCATATACTAAGCGATGAGGAATCAGTCTTTTTTCATCCAATAGTCCATGATTCATAACCATCTCGGCAAAAGAAATAGGGTACATTTTGTATTCCCATTTTCGTCCGGTGAGAGGCTCATTTACCTGATTAGCCAAATCGAAAGAAGAACTGCCGGTTGCTATAAGTTGTACTTCGGGTAATTCATCAGTTATCAGTTTCAATTTTAAGCCAATATCTTTTATTCGTTGGGCTTCATCTATAACAGCATATTTCTTGTTCCCAAAAATATACTTCAATCGAGTAGACGATATGTTTTCAAAAAGATTTTGTACGTCTAATTCATCTCCATTAAGCCAAATCATTTCATCCGAGCCTTTAAAAAGCTCTTTAATCAGAGTGGTTTTTCCCACTTGTCTGGCTCCCATTAATATAATTGCTTTACCCTTGTTCAGCTTATCTTTGACTGTATCTTCTAATAATCTATGTATCATATCGGATATATTTAATTCAAATGTACGATAAATTTGGAATACAATCCGATATTTTCGCGATATTTTTGGATTTACATTTGAAGTATTGATGAAAATAGAGTTTATATTCTTACAATTTGCGTTGAATAATTCCTTCATGCGACAAATAAATCCTATAATTACCGCATAATATACGGTGAATATGAAAAGGATCTATATTTGGCAGTACGAGGATTGGGCTAATTTCCATTGTGATGAGAAAACCATATCCTATTATTTAGGAAAAGTCATAGTTCTACAAGAGCGACTTATTGCTCAAATGAGCATGATCGGCTTTGATATGATTACTGTTTTTAAATAAAAAACTTATATTTTCTCCCACGAAATCACGTCTCCCTTTGAGGTTTTTAAGGATTTGTCCCCGGTATAGATTGCGAAGCATTGATCTGAAGTTGCTTCTGAAAGTTTAGCCCATTTATCAATCCCCTTAAAATAATCTTTGGAGTAAGTAGCTCCCGATTTAATTTCAAAAGCATGGGGTTTACCATCAATGTATTGTAATAAATCAACTTCATTGCCAGTGCTGTCGCGCCAAAATGTTAAATTAGCTTCTTGTCCTTTATTGTAAGCCTCTTTGATAAATTCATTAATAACCAAATTTTCAAATAAGCCTCCACGCAGGAAATGAGTTGAAATTTGACTTGCATCTTTTATTTCCAACAACGAACAAGCCAAACCTGTATCATAAAAATACAATTTAGGCGTTTTGACAAGTCGTTTCGCGTAATTGTTGTGATCTGGTTTTAGAAGATATAAAATGTAACTTGCTTCTAATAGTGAAACCCAAGCTTGAGCTGTTGAAACTGCAATGCCACATTCGTTAGCCAAAGAAGATAAATTGAGTAACTGCCCTATACGCCCTGCACATAATTTCAAGAATCGGATAAACTTACTCAGATCTCCAATGTTTTTCATTAAACGAACATCTCGTTCAACATATGTCTGAATATAAAATGGATAGAAATCGATTGGACTAATACCCTTATCATAAATGCGTGGGTATGCTCCATTAAATATTTCTTCATCAATTGAGGGTGGAAGGATATATCCTGCTTTCATCTCTTTATGTGAAAATGGCAACAAACGCAGTACAGCAGTTCTTCCTGCTAAAGATTGTCCAATATGTTGCATTAATAGGAAATTATGTGATCCGGCTAAGAGGTACATACCTTCTTTATTTTCATTATCAACATGTGTTTGGAGATAAGAAAACAGTTCGGGAACTCTCTGTACTTCGTCAATAATCGTTTTGTTAGGGTAAGTTGAAAGAAACCCTCTTGGATCCTCCAAGGCGTATAGCCTCATATCTGGATCTTCCAATGATATATATTGATATTCAGGAAAACACATTCTTAATAATGTCGATTTTCCCGACTGTCTTGGACCTGTAAGAGTAACAATCGGATATTTCTTTGCTAAGTCTATTAATTTAGAAGAGAGGGTTCTATTAATCATAACGTCATTATTTCTTGCAAATTTACGATTTAAAACTAAATTTGCAAGAAATCAATCCTTGAAAATAGATGCAAGAAAATTAAATTGTTAAAAACCAATAGTTCAATGATGTGAAACGATGTAAGAAAGGAGTTGTGAAAATAAAGATCAGGGCGTAACATATTTAGTTGATAATTAGAGTCCCTTTTTCCTGATAATTTATTACCTTTATCCTAAGCTTTAAGGCAATAAAGCAAAATGTTGCAAAATAGGATTTTAAATCGTTACTCAATTGCAACCTTACGATTTTTCGACATTCGCAAATGTAAGATATACAAAGGCTTAGAGGGCAGGTTCTACTGCCTTCATCCGCACTGAGAGCGACAAATTGAAGATTTCTTCTTTTTGTCGCTTTTTTCATTTCTATAACTCACTATTTATGTGTTGATTAAATGAAGAAATGCGTTGTGCTTTGGAGTTCGATAACCTTCAATTTCTTGGTCATAGAAAACACCCTCAGGGAACACCCAATTTTATAGACTTTAGTTCTTTACTGTACTATTCTATTTCAGCCATTATTAAACAACTGATTATTTTGCAGATACCGTTTTAGGTAAATACCTGTTTTATTACTAACCTCCTTAATAATATCTTTTGGATATCCTTCGAAAATAACTTGCCCTCCATTACTTCCGGCTTCGTGTCCCATATCAATCAGCCAGTCCGCCTGCGAAATAATATCCAAGTTGTGTTCTACAATTATTACGGTATTGCTTCTATCGACCAGCCTGTTGAACAGCTGTATTAACTTTGCTATATCCGAACCGTGCAGACCACTTGTCGGTTCATCGAATATGTACGCCTGCCCTTGCTTATCTAACTGAATAGCGAGTTTAAGGCGTTGCCTTTCTCCACCTGATAACGTATTTAACGGCTGTCCCAATGTAATATATCCTAATCCTACTTTATCCAGTTTGCTTAGCATCGGCTTAATTTTGATTTCTGTAAAATACTTAACAGCCTCGTTTATAGTCATGGATAGAGTCTCAACAATATTTTTTCCTCTTAACCTATAGTGTAACACATCATCATCATATCCTGTACCATGACATACGTCACAAATAACCTCAACAGTATCCATAAAAGCCAAGTCGGTAGATATAATACCTAAACCTTTGCATTCTTTGCATCCACCTTCCGAATTGTTACTGAATAAGGAAACTTTTGTTTTATTGACTTCTGCCAGCAACCTCCTTATTTCATCCATCATTCCTGTATAAGTCACAATATTCGACCTTTTGGAGGTATGTATCTGATTCTGATCTAAAAGAATAATGTCTTTATCTCTTTTCATCAGTTCTTTTACCAATGAACTTTTGCCTGAACCTGCTACTCCCGAAATGACAGTAAGGACTCCTTTTGGTATGTTAACAGATACATTTTTCAGATTGTGCAAAGTCAGATTCTTCATACTGAAATATCCTGTAGGTTTTCTACACTCATTCTTTATAACCCTCTTTGACGACAAGTATTTACCTGTAATGGTATCCGATTCTTTCAATCCGGCATAATCTCCCTGATAAACGATATTTCCACCGTTTTTGCCGGCTCCCTTGCCCATATCTATTATATGGTCGGCTATAGCTATTACATCAGGATCATGTTCTACGATAAAAACCGTATTCCCCTTTTCCTTCAGCTCTTTTAAGAGCTTATTCAATTTATGCACATCGCTTGGATGAAGTCCGACACTTGGTTCATCAAAAATATAAGTCAGATCGGTCAAGCTGCTACCCAGATGCTTTATGAGTTTTACACGCTGCGATTCACCACCGGATAAAGTAGATGTATCCCTGTTTAAAGTCAGATAACTTAATCCTATCGAAATTAGACTTTCAAGCCTTTCAGAAATTGAATCAATAACTGGCTGCAATACTTTATCTTTAATGCTGTATATCTCTTTCAACAGTTCGTCAATCTGCATGCTGGAATAATCGGCTATATTCTTCCCATCGATTTTGCAACTCAGTATATTGCGATTCAACCTACTGCCTTTACAATCGGAACATAGGTCTTGTACAACTACTTCTTTGAACCGTTTCAAATTCTTTCCTTTAGATATGGTAGATTCTTTTTTCAGGAACGAACGTTCGAAACGGGGCAATATTCCTTCATATATCGATGTTTTAGGGAATTGCGGATCAGGATTTTTCAGTTTAATACCATCTGCATGGATAAGGTTATACCATTCCTGCTCCGTATAATCCTTTATTTTTTTATCGTTATCGAAAAGCCCCGAATAAACATAACGCGTCCATCGCCAGCCTCCGACTTCAAATGTCGGAAAGTTTATCGCTCCTTGGTTCAATGATTTTTCTTTATCTATCAATTCATCAAGATCAATTGTATTTATTTTCCCGATCCCGTCACACTTGGGGCACATCCCTTGCGGATTGTTGAATGAGAAACTATTGGCATGCCCAACAAAAGGTTTACCCAATCTTGAAAACAACAAACGTAATAACGAGTATATATCGGTAACGGTTCCCACTGTCGAACGTACATTACCTGAAATCTGTTTTTGGTCAACGATTATAGATACGGATAAATTTTTTATCGTATCCACATCGGGCTTACCATATTTTTGAAGTCTATGCCGTATAAAACTGTCATAAGTCTCATTCAATAACCGCTGAGATTCGGCAGCTATCGTATCGAATACCAGAGATGATTTACCTGAACCTGATACCCCTGTAAATACGGTTATTCTATCTTTCGGTATGATTACAGATATATTTTGAAGGTTATTTTCCCTTGCGCCTTCAATGATGATATTTTTCACTTTCATTCTACAAAAATATAATAGCATGATGAACAGAACAATAAGCGATATTTTTTTCATATAGAGACAAATTTTTCACCCTTTGATTACAAATTGATTAACTTTGATCATCTACTAAAAAAGATCTAAAATGTATCAGAAGAAGAACCCGATGGACTATTTAAACTGCTCAGTCCGCATTCCATTGGATATACTCGCAGGAAGCTGGAAAGCCTGGCTTATTTTAGAAATAAGTAAAGGAATTAGGCGTCCAAGCGATTTACATCGTTCTATATCTGTTGCCCCTAAAAGGGCATTGACTAAGCAGTTGAAGGAATTGCAGCTACAAGGGATAGTTGAGAAAACCATTTACCCTGTTATTCCAATGAAAGTAGAATATCATTTGACTCAAGCGGGAAAAGATCTACTTCCTATTCTCAAACAATTGGAAATATGGGGAGACAAATACAAAATGTCAGCTATAAATCAGCTATAAATATGTAAGTTTTCCCAAAAATCATATAATAGTTATCTCTCCACATCTTTACAAGATCATTATATAAAACATCCTCAATCGTAAACAAGATACCTTTAAAGCAATACCGCCTCTGCTTTCACTTTACGATAAGAAATCCATATTCCATTCTAGCTTAAAACAAGCATTTATATAGAAAATAGAGATACCAATAAAATGAGGATATAAAATTATCTTCTACCATCGGTATTATATAAGATATTCAAGTATATAACTTTCACACACAAGCCCTCTTATTTATTTTCTCATGGAAATTTGTTTTATTGGAAACTTTTTATTTCCTTTGCAATATATTTCCATTGGATATTATTTCCAACGAAACCATAAAAAAAAATAAAACAAATAAATATAGAGAAGATGAAAAAACTAAATGTAGTAGCTATTAGTGCAGCCTTACTGGTATTCTCGGCACAAGCTCAAAATAGCCGATATATTTCGTTGGAGGAAGCAGTCCTAACAGCTGTAGAAAACAGCGACAACATAAAAATAGCCAAACTGGACATAAAAATAGCCAATGCAAATTATCGACAGACCGATGCTATATTTTTACCGCAAATTGATTTAGGATATACTGCCTTGAGTACAAATAATCCACTCAATGCTTTCGGTTTTTTACTTCAGCAAGAATCGGTTACTCAAATGGATTTTGATCCTGCCAAGCTAAACAATCCCGGAGCATCGCAAAATTACAATGCCCAAATCGAAGCTAAAATGCCCTTGTTCAATCTGGACATGGTATATGCGCGTAAAGGAGCTAAGGCTCAAGAAGAAATGTATAAGTACAAGGCTCAACGCACCAAAGAATATATTGAATTCGAAGTAAAAAAAGCTTATACCCAATTGCAGATGGCCTATCAGGCACAGCGTATTTTGCAGGAATCGCTAAACGATGTCAAACAAATCCACAGTTCTGTATCAAATTTTTACGATCAAGGGCTTGTACAAAAATCAGACGTACTAAATGCTCAAGTACAAGTCAATACCATAGAAAGTGCTCTGGCAAAAGCATCCAGCAATATTCAAAACGCATCGGATGGATTGAATCTATTAATGGGAGGCGACACCGAGGACTATGTTTATAATGTAGACTCTTTAAAGCAACAGGTAACACTCCACCAAAACAGTACACAACTCGCCTACCGCTCAGATATTATGGCACTAAACAAAGCGTTGGATGCCAGCGACATGATGGTTAAATCATCGAAAATGGCATTTCTGCCTCGCATCAACGCTTTTGGCAGCTATGGCTGGAATGATGACAAAATGTTCGGATTCAAAGCCGATTCATATCTGGTCGGAATAAAAATGAGCTGGAATGTATTTTCAGGCAATCAGAACAAAAGTAAATTCCAATCGGCTCGTTTTCAGCGAGACAAGATGCAGGAAGAGTTAAATCTTCATCTTAAACAAAGTCAAATGGAAATTTATAAAACAAAACGTGACCTAAACGACTCACAGATTGAAATAAATAAGCAGAAATCAAGTGTAGAACAAGCTGCCGAAGCATTGCGCATACTGAGCAACAGGTATCGAGAAGGTTTGGTCAGCACCACCGACCTGCTTATGGCACAAGCTCAATTGTCCAAACAACAACTCCAACTCTCACAAGCCGTGATGACATACAATATAACAGAAGCATATCTCAGCTTTTTATCTGAATAATTAAACAAATAAACGCAAAAATATATGAAAACGTTACATCAAATTATTTTAAGCATTGCCACCGCTTCCGTACTTTATTCGTGTGGATCGAGCGAGAAAAAATCAACCGTAACCGAAAACCCTGTCAAGGTAGAAGCCTATTCGCCAACCGAAGCCACCGACCAAGGTATATACCTCAGTGGGGAAGTTGTGGCCAAGCAAACGGCAACCATCAGCACACGCATCATGGGCTATGTAAATAAGATATATGTAAAACCGGGCGACAAAGTAACAGCCGGTCAGTTACTGGTATCAATAAGCAGTGACGAGATTCTCGCAAAAAAAGCACAGGTACAGGCAATGATTACCGAAGCCGAAGCTGCCGCCCGAAACGCCGAGCGTGATTACGATAGGTTTAAGACACTACGTCAGCAAAACAGTGTCTCTGATAAAGAGCTCGAAAATATAGCCTTGCAAAAAACATCCATGCAGGCTAAGGTGCAAATGGCAAAGCAACAGCTGAATGAGGTGAATGCTATGCTTGCATATTCCAATATAAAAGCTCCTTTTTCGGGGATTGTTACTCAAAAAATGATGGACGAAGGCAGTATGGCAAACCCAGGTATGCCTATCCTGACTATCGAACAGAATGGCGAGTTGCAAGTAGTAGCAGCCGTACCCGAAACCTATATACAATATGTGAAATTAGGAGATGTAGCACAAATTTCAATAAAATCGCTGGATATAACTATCGAAGGAATAGTTAAAGAACTCAGCCCTTCGGCATTTGGCACGGGAGGTCAATATTCTGTGAAACTGGCTATCGACACCAAAGGAATAGAGTCGATTCGTGCAGGTATGTTCGTAAACGTATTTATTCCAGCAAAAGTAAAGTTAGACAACCCCGGAACGGTTATGCTCCAAAAATCGTCTATCGTTTATCGCGATCAACTGACAGGTATCTATGTAATCAACAATCAAAATGAAGTCCATCTGCGTTGGGTACGCCTTGGCAAGACAGTGGGCGATCAGGTGGAAGTATTATCGGGAGTAAAACCCGGAGAACAGATCGTCCTGAAAGCCGACGGCAAATTATATAACGGAACAAAAGTATCGATCTCAAAATAAGAAAGCATTATGGAAAACGGAATTTCAGGAAAAATAGTCGGAGCATTCATCCGCTCCAAACTGAGTATACTGCTCATGTTTGCTTTCATGCTTCTGGGCATATTCAGTATATACTTCATTCCGCGCGAAGAAGAACCTCAGATAGAAGTTCCTATGGCGGATATTATGATAGGCTATCCCGGGGCTACCCCTCAGGAAGTAGAATCGAGCGTTGTGCAACCTATCGAAAAAATCATATCGAATATAAAAGGGGTAGAACATGTATATGCCACAGCCATGAACGGTATGGCGATGCTTACCGTACAGTTTTATGTAGGCGAAGACGTGGAACGCTCGCTGGTAAAATTGTACAATGAGATGATGAAGAACATGGATCGTATGCCACAAGGAGCAACCATGCCATTGGTAAAAACTCGTGCCATAGATGATGTTCCTGCATTGGCATTTACTTTATGGAGCGACAATATGAGCGACTACCAAATACGCCAAGTGGCCGAAGTAGTAGGAAGCGAAATAAAAAAAATACCCGATGTGGCTCAGGTAAACATCATTGGAGGACAGAGCCGCCAGGTAAAAGTAATGATAGACAAAGACAAGATGGCCGAAAGCAAGCTCGATTTCGGAACCATAAGCCAATCGTTGCAAGCCAATAATGCCCAGATGAACAGCGGAAATATAGTTACAGGCGATATGGTTTATTCGGTTCAGACCGGTAACTTTTTTGCAGATGTAGAAGATGTTAAGAATCTGATTGTGGGCACAAATGATAATCATCCTGTCTACCTGTATCAAATAGCTCAAATAGAAGACGGGCCCGAAATTCCACAACGATACGTTTCGTTCGGATACGGGGAGGCATCCAAAGATAGAAAAGCTGATATGCCCGACGATTATTCGGCAGTCACCATATCAATAGCCAAGAAGAAGGGTGCTGATGCCATGCGTTTGGCTGATGTGGTTACCGAGAAAGTGGAGCATCTCAAAAAAGATGTTATAACTAATGATCTGCATGTTGAAATAACCCGCAACTACGGTGAAACAGCATCACATAAAGTATCGGAACTCTTATGGCATTTATCTATCGCCATCATAGTGGTAACCCTCTTTGTGATGGTAGCTATGGGATGGCGTGGCGGATTGGTGGTATTTCTGTCTGTACCTGTAACATTTGCCCTTACGCTGTTCGCTTATTATTTTCTGGGTTATACGCTCAACCGTATCACGCTGTTTGCCTTGGTCTTTGTCACGGGTATTGTGGTGGATGACTCTATCGTGATAGCCGAAAATATGCACCGCCACTTTAAAATGAAAAAACTGCCTCCTTTGCAAGCGGCATTGTATGCTATCAACGAAGTGGGTAATCCTACCATACTGGCCACATTCACCGTTGTGGCAGCCGTATTGCCTATGGCATTCGTATCGGGTATGATGGGGCCTTACATGAGCCCGATGCCTATTGGTGCATCTATAGCGATGGTATTTTCGCTGTTGGTGGCATTGACATTGACTCCCTATTTCGGTTACCTTTTCTTGAGACATAAAGATAAAAAAGAAGGCGAAAAAACTGCTAAGACAGAAAAAGAGGAACCCGATTTGCACAACACCAGAATATATAAATTATACGCCCGAATCATAAACCCGTTCCTCGAAAGCAGAAAAAAACGCTGGACGTTTATGATTGTACTTACCGTTGTATTACTTGGGTCCTTCAGCCTATTTTATACGAAAGCCGTACCCGTAAAAATGCTGCCTTTCGATAATAAAAATGAATTTCAGGTGGTTGTAGATATGCCCGAAGGCACTACCCTCGAACGTACAGCCGCCGTAGTTAAAGAACTGGCAACTTATATCAGCCGCAACGATAAGGTCACCAGCTACCAGACTTATGTAGGAGCATCTGCACCTATAAGCTTCAATGGGTTGGTACGCCACTACGATATGCGTATGGGCAATAATGTAGCCGATATACAAGTAAACCTAGTTGATAAAGGCTATCGCAAAGAACAAAGCCACGACATAGCCAAATCGATGCGAAACGAGCTGCAAGCCATCGGGAATAAATACAACGCCAATGTGAAGGTGGTCGAAGTGCCTCCCGGCCCTCCTGTAATGTCTACCATTGTCGCCGAAATATACGGCCCTGACTATGGGCAGCAAATCGCTGTTGCCAAGCAAATAAAAGATATGCTGGTCGAAACAAATAATGTGGTAGATGTCGACTGGAGTATTGAAGATCCTCAAACCGAATATAAGTTTGATGTAGATAAAGAAAAAGCTATGAAAATGGGTGTTCCTACTGCACAGGTAGTTCAGAATATGTATGCTGCACTATCGGGTATGCCTGTGGGGATATTACACCAGCCAAGCTCTGTAAATCAGGTAGGCATTGTATTGCAATTACCCGAAAAAGAAAAATCCAATCTCGAAGATGTACTCAATACCAAAGTTGTAAACCAGCAAGGTATAGCTATACCTATCAATCAGTTGGTACAAGTAAGCAAAGTGGAAAAATCAAAAAGTATCAACCGCAAAGACCAAAAACGCGTGGTGTATGTACTTACCGAAGTTGCAGGCGATTTGGAAAGTCCTGTATATCCTATCACCGAAATATCGGACAGGTTATCGGAAGTGAAGTTGCCAGAAGGGTATACCCTGTCTGAGGAGTATAGTTCACAGCCTAAGTTTGAAGATAATTTCAGCCTGAAATGGGATGGCGAATGGCAGATAACTTATGAGGTATTCCGTGACTTGGGATTGGCATTCTTATTTGTACTCATCATTATTTATGTGCTGATTGTAGCTTGGTTTCAGAACTTTGTTACCCCGCTGGTTCAGCTATCTGCAATACCTCTGTCACTTATCGGTATTATATTCGGGCACTGGATTATGGGAGCTTACTTTAGTGCACCGTCCATGATTGGATTTATTGCCCTTGCCGGAATCATGGTACGTAATTCGGTGCTGTTGATCGACTTTATAGACATACGCCTCAAAGACGGGATACCCCTAAAACAGGCAATTGTTGAAGCCGGAGCGGTTCGTACTACCCCCATTGTTCTCACTGCCGGAGGTGTTGTACTGGGTGCTGTTGTGATCTTGTTCGATCCTATCTTTCAAGGCTTAGCCATATCATTGATGGGCGGAACAATTACATCCACCATCCTCACTCTGATTGTCGTCCCGTTATTGTATTTCAAGATGTTGAAAAAGAAAATTAAATAAAATCGATTATGAAACTATTGGTTGTATTGAGCATAAAAGAGTATCAGGAGCAGGTCGCCAGCCTGCTCCAAAATGCGGGGGTAACAAGATTCAGTGTTACCAATATTACAGGTTATAAAAAGAAAGAAGAGAGTTTAGGCTGGTTTGCAGCTAATGCCAGCAATGCCAAAACAAACTCGATTATGCTTTTCAGCTTTGCGACACAAGAGGTTGTAGACAAAGCTATTGCTGAAATAGATACTTGCAACGAAGAAACGAGCAATCCGTTTCCTGTACATGCTTTTGTTATGAATGTAGAAAATTTCTCTAAATTGGTTTAAGTATGAAACAAGAATATATTATACGTATCGTAGCCGGATTGGTGGTGCTTGCAGGCACATCATTAGCTTACTTCGTACATATTGCATGGCTGTTGCTGCCTGTTTTTGTTGCGGTCAACCTTATTCAATCGGCATTTACAAAGTTTTGTCCATTGGAATATTTCTTGGATAAAATGAATGTGAAAAGGAAGTAACAAAAAAAAGCTATCTTTAAGGTTTAACAATCAGAGAGATTCCAAGCTGTTTCAAAACTTAAAATAAAACTACAATGATTAATCAATGGGACGAAAGATATAATATCCCCGAATACCGATATGGAGAAACTCCCAACCTGTTTTTCAAAGAAATGATAGACAGGCTGACGCCGGGTAAAATTCTCCTTCCTGCAGATGGTGAAGGACGTAACAGCGTGTATGCCGCACAAACCGGATGGAGTGTGGATGCTTTCGACCAAAGCTCCTTAGCTAAAGAGAAGGCTGTTCGCTTAGGCGAAAAACGGGGTGTAGCTATTTCATATAAAGTAATGGGATTTGAAGATATGGAGAAAAGTTACGCAGCAGATAGCTATGATGTTATTGCTCTTACTTATGTTCATCTCCCACATCTTTTGAGAGAGGAATATTATAAAAAACTATTGCCTTTGCTAAAGAAAGGCGGATACATAATACTCGAGGGTTTCAGCAAAAACCATGTAAAAAATCAGCAACAAAATCCACAGGCTGGGGGACCGCCTGATCTAAATATGTTGTATTCCAAAGATGAGATTTCCCGTATCTTCGGAGTTTTGGATATTCAACTTTTGCAAGAACAGGAGGTTGAGCTTTCAGAAGGGGCTGGACATCATGGCAAAGCGTTTGTTATCCGTTTTGTTGGGAAAAAGTTATAAATAAAAGAGTGGCGTAAAGATATCTTTACGCCACTCTTTTTATTATCATTATCCAAAACTCTCTCCTCTAATTTATTCGTTGCCCAAAAGATGTTTATCGACCAATTCTGCACATTGGCGAACATATTCAGAACAGGCTTTCTTTTGTCTATCGGCTGCAAGCTCCGGAGTTAACCCCAATAACTGCCCGCAAATAATAGAGCCGTTTGCCTGTTTAAACTCATCTGATAGTAATTGCACTGTTGCATAATTGGCTTTTTTCCCGTCTTTATCTTTAGGGGTACTTGTGCCATTATGTAGCCCGGCAAGCATTATCATGCCGGATACAGCCCCGCATACTTGCCTCATACCCCCCATTCCTCCTCCAAACGGCGAAGATAATTTAAGGGCGGTAACTTTATCTATATCAAACAAATCTGCATAGGCTACGAATACAGCCTGAGAGCAATTATAACCTTCATTAAATAAGGTGACAGCCTTTTCAACTCTACTTTCCATACCTTCTATAAATAAAATAGAATGCCTATTCAACAATAGGCATTAATAGTTTTGGGATATTAAAATCTTCGCACTTTATCGATTCCAGCTTTTGCTTGCCTGCCGATGTAATAACAAAGTACATCTGGCGTTTATCCTCTTTTCCGAGGATACGCTTTACCAGCCCTTTATTTTCAACCGACTTGATTACTTTCGAAGCATTCGAATTGGTTAAGCCCAACATTTCAGCTATCTGGCTCGACGAATATTTGTTTTCATTAAGCGAACATAGCATCATACCTTCGTTGAGGCCTAAATCAAATTTCTTCTGAAAGTCTATTTCAAATTCGGAAATAGCCCGGTATACATCTCTGATTTTACACAATTTCTGTGTTTGCATATTTTCTATTTCCATACTTAAAGTCTTATTTTTTTAATAATACTTCGTCTATCGCTTTTTTTAATTCCGGTTTAGGCAAAGCTCCCTGAGCCATCTGTGGCTGTTCGTTCATCGGTACAAAAAGCAAAGACGGTATACTTCTTATGCCAAATGCAGCCGCCAATTCGGGTTCTTTTTCTGTATTAATTTTATAAATATATATTTGATCGCCATATTCGGCTGCCAACTCCTCCAAAACAGGAGCAATAGCCTTACATGGTCCACACCAATCTGCATAAAAGTCAATTAATGCAGGTTTGTCTCCCAAATATTTCCATTCTTGTGGATTGGATTCAAAATTAGCAACTTTTGTTAAAAAATCCGCTTTTGTCAAATGTATTGTTTTCATTTTATTTTCTGTTTTCGTTATTTCACTTTTATCTGTTGATTGATCTTTACTTTCTGTAGCACCACACGATGTAAATATTATACCCGCAAATGCCGTTATTAATACAAGTTTTCTCATTCTATTCTCGATTATATTTTTTTATCTGATCTCCGTAAATATTTTCTTTACTTTTATATTTAGCTGTATTACATCCCGATGCTCCACAGCAAGAAACATTCATAATTGCCTGAAATAATAATAATCCGCCTAGTATAAGGAAAGCATATTCTTCTGAACTTATGGCATAGGCAACCACGACAGCTCCCAACATCAGGCGAATTATGCGTATTGCATCCCAATTTTTAAGTATTCTGTTCATTATCTGTTATCTGAAATTAGACCAGCTACCGCCGTTATATACTTTAGAAAACCCCTTACTCCTGAGGTAGCTTACTGCACCTCTACTCCGCATTCCACTTGCACAAACGGCTATAATAGTTTGCTCTTTCTTCAGCTGCGACAAATTACTGCTTAAGCTATCCAAAGGAATGTTTATAGAATTACTTATATGCCCTTGTTTGTATTCGCCTTTTGTTCTGACATCCAAAATTATTGCTCCGTTTTCCAAAAGATTTTGAAAATCCACTTTGTCTTCCAACCCGAATAACTTGCTTAAAAATCCTGCCATATTCATTTATTTTTTTCTTTGTTATCCACTTTATTCTTTTTCTTGAAAATTCCACCGAACAAACTACCCATGAGCGTACCGTAAAGTGTACTCATAAGAGGTGAGGAAGTTATAGGGCATGTACCTGTGCTGCATCCGATGTATCGCCAGTACATATAACCGGTTACAGCCCCTATTAATGCACCTGCTATGTATGTCCAGTTATTCTTTATTATCTGCATTTGTCTGTTTTTAATTTTATTACAATACAAATATAGTAGAATTATTTTCTGAAGGAAAATAATTCTACTAGAAATAGTGCGCATTATTCTTAAATAATATTAATTTAATGTATAACAGAAACAAAAAAGGTTGACTCCGAGGAGCAACCTTTTCTATATGAGCATTTTTATATCGGCAAATTCAATTAACACCAGGAGAGCTTGTCGGAGCAGGGGCTTGTTCTATCAACTCCATAAACTGATCTAGTTTCGGAGTAATTATAATCTCTGTACGGCGGTTACGGGCTTTTCCGGCAGCAGTACTATTACTCTCAATCGGATTATACTCTCCACGACCAGCGGCAGTCAGGCGTTTGGGGTCAACCCCATAAGTATTTTGCAGAGCCTGAACAACTGACGACCCACGCAGTGCACTCAAGTCCCAGTTATTGCGGATATTAGGACGAGAAATGGCATCAGTGTCGGTATTTCCTTCTACCAATACATCGTAATCTTTATAATCTAAAATAATTTTAGCGATTTTACTGAGAGTCTGATCCGCTTTATCACTTATTTCGAAACTTCCCGAACGATACAGCATATTATCAGCTAAAGATATATATACAACACCTTTCAGTACTTGAATATCGAGATCCTGCATTTCTTCGCGAGTAAGCGAGCGGGTCAAATTATTAACCATTACAAGGTTCAATGAATCTGATCTGTTTTTAGCTTGCACCAAATGCTGAATAAAGCGGTTGGAAGCATTGATTTCATCTACCAACTTTCCAATATTGGCATTACCTTGAGAGTTATGCTGAAGGCTCTTATTTAGTGCACCTTGTATATCGACCAAAGCTGCACGCAACTCTTCGTTGTTTCTTCGTGCGTCGGCCAAAGTTTCTTCGAGACTCGACACTCGGGTACGATTTTCAGCCAACTGCAATTGGCTGCCTTGATAATCTGCCTGCAATTGCTTGTAATCGGTCTCCAAATTCCTAAATTTACCTTTGCTTACACATCCTGTAAACAGTATACCTGCCGTTAATATCAGCAGCGACCAAAATGAATATTTCATAGCCTGAATCTTATTATTAAATTTAATCCGTAACTAAGATTAATAACAATAAAAGTCGCTAATAGTTTGATATAGTATGATTTAATTAATAATATATCAGAAATGATAACATAATGATTTATTGATCTCTTTATACTTTATGTATCATTGTCAGAATATCGCTTTCAAAAGGGGGAATGAACTATCACTCCCCCTTTCTCTCCTTATCTTACAAACAACTAGATTAAGGTTAATAAACACAGATTGGTTGTAATGGCTAACTATAATTAATGTATATCATCGGTTTGAAAAAAGGCATCAATACAAATATTGTCCCGAATGAGGCACGAAAGTGTAGCTTCCGGAAAACGTATTTCGACTATCAAATCGGGATTCTTCTTTAGCGGTTTTACGATATGGCATCTCTTATGAATTTTCAAGATCTCACCAAACGATAGACCTATACATTGAGAGGCTTCAACAGGCACAGACATAACAGGACAACTGTGATTAGGAGGTGAGGTATTAGGTTTTACGGTGTTTGCTGACATAGTATACAGTTTATGGTGCTTACATTTGTCCAAAACAAGATTTACAAAAATGAAAGAAGCGAGAGGGCATTAACTTTCGACTGCATGCTGAGAAAAATCCCCAAACTATTTATCTTGTTATCACAAAAATAGGATCTTACCACTTGATAAAATAATTTACTGCACGATATTATATTTGCTGATTATCAACTGATTTCTTACTTTTGAGAAAGAAAAGATAAGAATACGATAAATTATTATCTTAGTTGGGGTAAAATATCTTAATTTAGCACTAAACTTGACGAATACACATTTGTTTAATCAATTGATAACGATATATAGATATGGAAGCTGTTGCCGAAAAAAAGAAAAAAGTTCATCACGGGCGGAATATACGAATTGTCAGAACCAGTCAGAATGTTACTCAGGAAGACTTGGCTTTCAGGCTAAATCTATCACAAAGCAAAGTATCTGCTTTGGAATTGGATGAGGTAATCGAAGATGCCGTTCTCGATAAATTCGCAACTGCTCTTAATGTTCCTGTTAATTTCCTGAAGAATTTTGAGCCGGAAGAAGTTATAAATTCTTATAATGTATATGAGAATGAAATAACAATGACCCAAACGGAAAATTCACAAGGGGATATTAATGTTCAAAAAATTATTGAAAAAGAAGAGAATATATACAATCCTATTGATAAAGTTTCCGAACTATACGAAAGGCTTTTAAAAGAAAAGGATAAGCAAATAGATGAACTGAAAAAAGAGGTTGAAAAATTAAGCAAAAAGTAATATGAACAGAATAAATATTACAACTTTAGGCGTTAAAGACGTTGCTAAATCAGCCGAATTTTACAAAAAGCTAGGTTTTATTACTCCGAGTAAAGAAGAAAATCCATCAATTGTATTTTTCAATAACGGAGGTACAAAGCTCGCCCTTTATCCGCTTGAGGAACTTGCTAAGGATATCAACGAGTCTGATCCTCCTAAAATATCAACAGGCTTTAATGGGTTTACATTAGCTTATAATGCCAAAACGAAAAATGAGGTTGATTCTATTTTCGGTCAAATAGAAGGATTCGGAGGAAAAATAATAAAAAGCCCTAAGCCGACCTTCTGGGGTGGTTATAGCGGTTATTTCCAAGACCCCGACGGATATTATTGGGAGGTGGCTTATGCCGACAGTTGGATATTTGATGAAAATGATATGCTGATCATTACCGAATAAATAACAGACAACTCCCGAAGTTTTTCGGGAGTTGTCTGTTATTAACCGTCTTTTCATCTGAACAGATATCTATTTTTAATAACAAAAAGGATATTTACACTATAAACGATATAAAACGAAAACACCATGCATCACGAAAACCATTATACAAACCGGACTAATTGGCTGCGGGCTGCTGTTTTGGGAGCAAATGACGGAATCTTATCTACAACCAGCCTTGTTATAGGAGTGGCCGCTGCCGATGCTTCGAGACATTCGATCACTTTGGCGGCTTTGGCCGGACTGGTAGCAGGTGCTTGCTCGATGGCGGCAGGAGAATATGTGTCGGTAAGTTCGCAAACCGATGTTGAAACGGCTGATCTCAAGAGAGAAAAAGAGGAACTCGAAAACAACCCACAACAGGAACTCGAAGAATTGGCTGGGATATACGAAAAGAGAGGGGTAGACAAAGACCTCTCAATAAAAGTTGCCCAACAATTGATGGATCATAATGCACTGGAAGCTCATGCGCATGACGAACTGGGCATCAACGATATGACCAAACCAAATCCTTTAGAGGCTGCAATGGCATCGGCTGCATCTTTTGTCTCGGGAGGAATCCTTCCTTTACTCGTAGCAATTTTAGCTCCTTTGAAAGGTATGGTTTTCTATCAATATATATTTGCTATCTTATTTTTGGCAATATCGGGAACTGTAGCGGCTAAAATGGGAGGTTCCAGCATTGCCAGATCTGTGGCCAGAATATGCTTCTGGGGAACTGTGGCAATGTTTATAACTGCTGCGGTAGGATATGTATTCGGAGTGAAAACATCGTAATAACGACTTATAAGGAAGCCTAAAAACCTAAAAACGGACTAGGGCTTATTCAAATTAGGTTTACCTCATATCGGGTAAACCTATATTTTATATCCCTAAAGAATAAAACAATACGGAATATTTAGCCAAATATATCCATAATTGTAAAAACACATTCTTTTGACTGGTATTTATTAATAGCTGGCACAAGTCGTCTGAAATGCTCTGTTTGACAATGTCTGTCCAAAGCATCGTGATCGGGCCATTCTTCAATAAAAACAAAATGCGTCTTATCTTCCTGATCTATATACAAATTATACTCAATACAATCTTTCTCTTCTTTTGTCTTAGCAACTAACTCTGCATAAAGAGGTTTAACTATTTCGAGATACTCTTCTTTTATAAAATCTTCTGCGATTACTTTAATCATAGCTATTTGTTGGTTTCTATATAATCAGTAAAGTTAAGAATACTATTTGTATAAAATCTTTTGGCGACGAATAAATAGTTAATAGAGCAAGAGTCTAAGGGTTATTTATCTATAAAGATATAAATGACGCGAATCTGTAGTTGATTTGTTCTGTTTAATGTTCTATAAATTCATTTTTCTACGCGCAATCAGAGATTGCTTGTATTCCTTTTGCCCAAAGCCGCAAAAGGAATCAAAAAGGCTTTGTGCTGCGTGGCTCGCCTGCCTGACTTAAACTTACAGGCTAAACTAAACCTACTGCCTTACGGCATGTTTAGTTTTACGCCTGCTTCGCTTGTCAGCCAACGGCTGTGCCTCTGATGCACCGGGGCTGACGCCTGCAAATGGCTTTTGTCCGTCAGGCTTCCCGACCTTGCCGGTTGCACGGGGTACCCGCAGGGCGAAGAAAGCGTTAAGAAACAAAAGGATATCAGCATTAAATGTTTTCTTTTGTTTTAGCTTTTGAGTCCTTAGCGGGTCGGGCAAAAGGCACAGTCTTGATCTTTTGTTTCGTTTTGCATCAAGGCAAAATGAAAAACAAACCCATAAAGGTGCGTTAGAAAAATTGAATATTAAACAAATCAACTACTGAATAATATAAATAATAGGATATGAATATGGACATTAAAATAAGAGAAAATAAGAATTACAAAAAATGTGTCACTTTTGTAATGTTTGTCACCTTTTCACTCATTAAACACTGTTTTATAGACATTTACAAAAACCTCAAAAGTGACACTCCAGATGTTACCTGTATACCCTTTTTGTATACTTTCTGTAACCAATGATAGTTTATTGTTACTTTATTTTTCACATAAAAAAATGAAATAAAATGATAAGTAAGATTTTGATCTTATCCGAAATTGTATATTTGCAAGATTAAATATCGAATGATACATTTTTAGAATATAACTGATTATTGCTGCTTTGCCTGCCAAAACAATAAATAGTTTTGTAATTTAAAGCATCTACACATAACAATACACTCATACAATTATTAAACAAACTAATCTCCTATGAAAATAAATCTGGCAATACTCCTTTCACTTCCCTTGTTTATATTTAGTTCGTGCAGTTCTGACGACGATAATATACCCAAATTAAACCCTAAAAGTCCAACCTATGTAAATGATTGGATATATGAACAAATGGGGATGTATTACTTATGGAATGAAACACTTCCCGCGAATCCTGATAAAAGTTTAAGTCCTGATAAATTTTTCGATGCCTTACTCAACAAGAGCGATCGTTTTTCGTGGATACAAGATAATTACCTGGATTTGATGTCGTCACTCAATGGTGTAAACAGTGGTGATGTAGGTTTTGAGTATATAGCAGGTTATCTTATATCGGATGATCCGAATCTGATTGTTGGTCAAGTGGCCTATGTAAAGCCCAATACTCCTGCACAAGCTGCCGGGCTGAAAAGAGGCGACCTCTTTACAATGGTAGATGGGGTTAATTTGAATGCAATAAACTGGAGAACTCTCCTGTCGGGTCAAAACAGTACAGTTCAAATTACATTTGTAGATTCTTCATTAAAAAATCCAACGAATAAAACGATTCAAAAAGTAAGTAAATATGCCGAAAACCCTGTTTATCTCGATAGTACATATACTGTGGCCAATAAAAAAATAGGGTATCTTGTGTATAACTTTTTTGCCAACGACAATGGAAGTGGAGATAAACAATACGATCTTGAGCTGAATAAAGTATTTGCCGGCTTCAAATCGAAAGGCATCACCGACCTTGTTTTAGATTTACGTTATAACAATGGCGGTTCTATGCTATCGAGTGTTATTCTTTCGAGCCTTATTGTACCCGATTTAAGTACAGACAAAGTTTTTAGTTCCGTGCAGTTCAATCCTCTTTATCAGGCTGCTTATTTAAAGAAATACGGGGCTGAGTCTCTGACCGATAAATTCATGGATAAAATAGAAGTGAATAAAACAAAGCAGGAAAAACTCAACAATCCGGGTACTATAAAATCACTTTATGTACTTACTAGTGGCTGGACTGCCTCTGCCAGTGAAATGCTTATTAACGGACTTAAACCATATATGAACGTATATCTTATAGGAACTACTACTGTAGGTAAAAATGTTGGCTCTTATACGATATATGATGAGGAAAATAAAAACACAAATAAATGGGGCATGCAGCCTATTGTTTTAAAGTACTTCAATTCGAACGGAACTTCCGACTTCGAAAATGGCTTTGTACCCGACGAAGAGTTACGCGATAATAATGTGCATAAGTTTGCTCTCGGTGATTTAAAGGAGGTAATGCTGCAAAAAGCTATCGAAAAAATTACAGGTATGGCCAGTGTACGAAACGTTCAGGCAGATGCAAAACAACTTCAACCTCAAGGTTCGTCTATCCAGAGAAAACCTTGGAGCAACAGAGGTCTTGTTGACAACAGGGTAATGATTCCCATGAATGACTTACAAGAATAACATGAAATCAGGGAGCATCAGAATTTTCATTATAGCTACATTGCTATCTGCTGTATGCATAGGGATATCATATTCGCAAACCCCTCAGCTAAACAGCAGAAGACGACCTGTACTGGTAGATGACGTACGGGCCCAACCTCTTTACCAGACCGATGTATTGAAGGACTGGAATAGCATACCTCATCTGAACGATAGCCAACGCAAAAAAATCGAAAGTATCAACAGTAAAGCAAAAAAGAAACTCATCGGAGTAAGTCAAACTCTTACAAAAAGAATCTTTCAACTGGAGACTTTATATGCCAATGATCCGACCAACGCCAGAGAGATCGGCAACAAAGAGAGGGAAATTGCTAAACTCGAAGATAAATTAGATAATATAGTACTCGAATCGAGAAAAAAAATCAGAAAATTACTAGATCCGGAACAGATCGCTTATTTAGACTCTACAGACTGGTGATGAGTATAAACATTTAAATATCAGGCATACTTTCAAAAAAATAAATACCTTTGCACCGGAAATCATAAAATCTGTGCTTTGAGAATAATTCTCTTATATATTACTGCTTAATATTAGCCTTTACACTACAGGCTGATATATCTTTTTATTGGGGCTCACAGCTCTGATAAATTTTTCATTCCTAAAACTTATTATTGGTTTACAATACTCTCATTAACAGAGGTATCGTATTCCTGTTACCCAATCGATTCTCTTGACCATTCAATATGATCAGGCAGATAGATTTATATATGCATACCATGCAGATGAAAAATATAGAGAAGAATATTAAGCAGTATATCTCGACAGAATCAGTAAGCAAAAACAATAATACGATCCGGCATTTTATTTGGGAAGTTATACCTACCGATACGCCTTTATTTAAAAGAAAATGCAGTAAATGCAAAAGCAGCAATCTATATTATTGCAGTGATAAATTCAGACTCAACTCACAGAAAAAGAGTATTGATGTCTGGCTGATCTATAAATGTATCAAATGCGATAACACATGTAATATCACTATCCTGTCTCGTACCCGACCCGAATTGATTGATAAAGAACTATATCAAAAATTTATGATGAACGATGAGGATACGGCATGGAAATACGCCTTCGATACAGAAACCGCAAAGCGAAACAATCTGGAGTCGGATCACAGTAATATTGAATACAACATAATTCATGAGAATACAACACTCGAAGAGATTGTTAAAATGGAAGAAGATATAGTTGTGTTCGAGATAAGATCAAACTTCAATCTCGATTTGAAATTAACATCATTAATCAGGCAGTGTTTCAACACCTCCTCAAATCAATTGGGCAAGATGCTCGAAAGTGGCATACTTACAATTCACCCTTTAGGTTCTGTCAAAAAAGCCAAAGTCAAAGATGGGATTAGAGTTACAGTCAATCGTAATAAGCTATATACATATCTCAAAAAAGAGTAACCATACCCAAAGAAAAACCTCTAATCTACAAAAATAAGCCTTTGGTATACAAACAGAGGCGTTCTGTCTCTTATCTGAAATCTGCTTATTGAAAGGATATATCTTCGCAGTATAAATAATCAAAAAAACAAATTAAAATAAAACCAGTCGTTATGAAAAAGCTAATCTTACTATCTGTAATTCTTTGTTTATCAGCAACTATTAGTTCACAAATCCGCTACGGAATTAAAGCTGGAGGAAATTTCTCCAACCTCTATACCAGTGGAAGTAATGAAGGCTTAAACTCCGATCAGTACAATGGTAGATTCGGATATCATTTTGGGGGTATGATGGAATACTCATTGTCTGAAATGTTCTCTATCCAACCTGAACTAATGTACCTGAATCACGGTGCTAACCTCAAGAAAAAGAATTCTTTCCGCATGAAAGACGGGCATATCACTTTAAACACTCTGCAACTACCCATAAACATTAAAGCTAAATTTAATTTAGGAGACAATGGCTCTAAAATATTTGTATATGGAGGTCCATACGTAGGTTATAATATTTATGGAAAAGTAGCAGGTAAGATAGACGGTAAAGTTGTAGACAATAAGCTTTATACTAAAGAATCGGATATGAAGCGTTGGGATTATGGCGTAGGGATTGGTGTAGGCATCGAAGTTAACAAGTTCGTACTAAGTCTTGGTAACCAGATTGGAGCGAATGACATCAGCGGATCTGAAAAGGGAAAAATGAGAGCGGGTAATCTGAGCTTATCGGCAGGATACTTTTTCTGATAAAAGCTTACCCATAACAGTCATAAAAAAGCGAGCATTAAACTCGCTTTTTCTTTTTATTATAGTCTTATCAGTCGTGTATTTGAGGTATACGATCTGCATCACCACTAACTTCAAAGAAGTTCCACCGTCCTCTTTCCAACAGACGATAGTTTCGATTATGTCCTCCGGATGTCCACCAAGCAGGTCTATCTTCAAATGGTGTCTGATAATTTTCATTCTGAAGCTGTAATATACACCCTGCATCGTCATTCTGACAGCCAAAATGTATAGTATCATCCCAAATATAAGGTCTTATTAAAGTATACCATTTTTCGATACGGTGAATACTTCTGTTAACATAAAATGGGCCATCGTTTGCGTTAGTAAGTTCATAGAAAGCCGATATATACAAATGTAAAAAATCAGAAACAGTCAGTAGTTTTTGAATTAAAGGATGACCGGGGTTACCCCAGTGAAATATATGCTGAGTTCCGGCATCAATTCCCCACCCTGTTCCTAACGTAGTATCAAAATCATTTGGTATAAAGAAGAATTTACCATGCGTGTTAAAATAAAAGTTGAAGTTATTAGCATTCGACCAATAATCGTCCATATTTCCACAGATTACATTTATCAAATAAGACTTCAGCAGTAATTTAACATCCATTGCCTCATAAGCCCAATTCTTCAGAGCATCACCATTCAACGTCACAAGGTTACGGACAAAGCTTGTCAGTTGAGCATTAGCGACTTTTCGGTTAGACTTATTTGTCCGAAGATCATAAATATCACGATCTTCTATCACAGAAGGGTCATAATTATTTAAGGCCGCACCGTTATCGCCCTTCCAGAGAAAAGGAATATGGCTACCTGGATTATCATCTCCGAAATAGGTCTTCCGGGCATCAAGATAATCATCCTCAATAAATTCCTTCAGTTTATAAATACCGAAGTAAGCGGGCTTAGCACCTCCATCAATGATGTGGATGAAAAATCTGCACATACTCATCAATGGCCCCGAGTATACTCCGGCTTCCTGATACAGATCGAAGCTGTACACTTCACGAATCCGCGCAGGATCTTCTCTGATAAATTTAAGGTCAAGTCTGGATAAGCTTTCGAACCTTTGCCCCGATACATTTCTTCCGAATTGAAGAGCAAAACTAGCCTGACGCCAAACCGGATTTTTAGGATTATGGTGTTCTCCTCTATTTCCCTCGGGACGATTACGACTACTATTTCCTCTGACTCTTAGACCTACATTGGGGATTTTCTGAGCGGTAATGTGTTCATTACCACCGAAAACAAAATCTCCCGGGATCCAAAAATTCACCTCCGGTGCTTCGTCATAGGCATCAAGTAACCTATTCCAGTCCGCCACTTTAATTTGCAAAGTAACTTCGGGTAAAGCCTCCAAGTCGAAAATCTCTTTCAACTTGGGATTGTCAAACACATTTTTCTTTTTCATCTTGCAAAATTTTTTAATTAATAAACCATACAATACGCATAGCTTTATACTGTGTTAAGAAATTAGTTAGTGTGTTCGATTATTTGTTTTCGAGCAGAGATATATAATAAGCTTCCACATCTTTCCAATGATAATATGGTAATATATCGCTCTTTATGGGTGGTACGGTTATTTCATTCTCATGCAGCAGAAATTTAACCAGTATATCATCGGAATCTTTCTTCCTGAAAAATACAATTTGTACATTTCCTGCCATAGGCACAATCTTGAAATCGCTCCAAGCCTTATAAAACTCAGCAGGATCGGCTACACTGTTGTAACAGTTCTCCAAATGAAGGAGAGCCGCAAGAGGCATAAGGTTACCATCGTGTCCGAAACGAAATGTTCCACCTTTACTGTTCGAAGAGATTACCTCATTGGCACTGTCGAGGATATTACGCAAGAGAGGTTTAGCATTTCCCATCATGATTCCCCCGTTTTGTGACGAAGTTGCATCACATACATAATGCCGGTAATTTACACACTGCCACAAATCGAATAATTCTTGATTCTCAAACAGGTCATAGAAAGATATGTTGGTTTCTATATTCTGCATATCTCCTGCAATCCAATACAATGCCCACATTAAAGAAAATGGATTTACTTTTTTTACAATATAGGTACTATCCGAGAACAACGAATTTACCAGTCTGTCGGGTTTTGTATGGCTTTGCTCAAATTTACGGTATTCTTCACGCCATACTCCGCCATTCTTTGCTCTGAAGTCTAATGCCTCATTGGTATGATAGTTCAGATACTTCATATACTTATTACTCGATTCGCGAGTAATATCCAATGTAGGATTAAATTCTTTCAACCGTTCGCTGAAAGCATCCATGCTTAGCACACAACGTATAATAACAGTCGAGCGTGCCGACAATTTTACACTATCGGTAAATATCTGAGGAAACGACTTGTACATCCGTTCTGCAATACCTCGCTGCTGGCGTACACCTAAAGGCGAAAGGTCGCCTCCATGCCCTTCGGCTTCTATCCAGACTTTGGATAAACGATTATAAGCATCTATACCCAAAGGTGTAAGTGCATTTGCATTTTTCGCATCTTCTAAAAGATCAAGTACCCACTTATAATCATCATCACTTATCAGATAGCGTGATCCATGGCGACCATAATGGCTGATATAAAAGGGTTCGTATCCTTTTGGTACAGGAGTTTGGGTTATAATTTCATCAGAAGGATAAGCATAGTAAACACTGCCTGTTTTTTCCGGAGTTTCGAACATTTCCTCTTTTGTTGTCTGCCCCCAAAGAGAACTGACACTTAAGAGTAATGATATGGATAATAAACAAGTACTTTTCAGATTTAATATTTTCATTATTTATATTTTAAGAGTAAGGCTTAGACCTTAAGTTAAAAAAATTACAAAAACTGTTTATTCTCAAATTGCGTTAATAAAAGCTGCCTATTCTTTCAAGACAGCTTTTCACACATGAATCAGACGCATCACGCGCCCTAAAAAAGATATCGTGTTTTTAGTATTATTTATGTATGTAATCGGGATTTTGAGTAATATAAGGATTAACTGTAAACTCATCCTGAGGAATAGGAAACAGGTTATACTTATTGTCAACATCTTTACCCATATAATTTCCTGCTGATCCGTCACTTCCTTTCCAATCCCAATTATAGCCTTTGGTAAATTTCCCAAAACGAATAAGATCGGTACGTCGAACAAGTTCGGTGTATAACTCACGGGCACGTTCATCCATAATAAAATCAAGCGTCAACTGGCTATCACTTATTCTTCCTGATATTCCATTTCCATAAGTTCCCGACAGGTAAGCCCTATCTCTGATTTCATTAACGTATGACAAAGCTTGGGCACGACTACCGCTAGCTCCTCTAAGAATAGCTTCGGCTGCCATCAAATAGGCATCTGCTGTACGGAACATCGGATAATCAATCGAACTATAAGTCGTACCTCCCTCCGCCAGAGCTTTCCTGTCTTTGGTCATATTACGCCACTTTAAACAAGCATAACCATTTTCAAATTTGGTTGCCTGAAAGTTACTTCCAACAATCCAGGTCTCCTTAGTGTGTTTAGGTGTATAAAATTGAGCCCGTTTATCTTTTTTATTATCCCCCCAAGGGTCGTTAACATCAAAGGTCTGATCGGCAGGAGTAAACATATCTACTAATTGTGTTTTTACGCGAGCATTTCCCCACGAATTCGAGAGACCGATGTGTACATTCATATCGCCATTACTCAAAGCTTTAAGTATAAAATTTGTTCCGGCACTATTTATGGTATTAACACCATCCTGAGGCAAGTTCCATATAATTTCTTTACATGTATTGTTATCTGCAAGAAAAATATAACGATAGTCGGAAGCTAGTGGATAAGTATTGCTGTCAATAATCTTTTTTGCATATTGATATGCTTTTTCGTATTCGTTTTTCCCTACCCATACTTCTGCATTCAGGTATACACGAGACAATAAGAACCATGCAGCTACCTGATCTACACGTCCATATTCATTAGTACCTGCCGGTTTCATTTCGGTAGTCAAAGCTTCTGTTTCTGCAACGACATAGTTATAGATATTTTCGCGGGTCACCTGATTAGGGATACTACCTATCGTCATAGTTTCGTCCACAAAAGGAGCCGATCCATATAAATCACAAATCATACTATAGCAATATGCACGGATAAAACGTGCTTCAGCCCGATAGTAAGGCATTTCATCCTTCAATTCTTCGTATAGTCCTCTATTTTTCAAATTATTGTCAGTCGATTCACGTAAAAACTCATTACAATAGTTAATAGTCATATAGAGACGATAATACGAATAACTGATAATTTTAGTCGATTGATTCCAATTCATAAACAGAAGATCCCAGCTTCCTTGCGAACTACCGGAGTGAAGAACTATTTCGTCCGTCGAACACTCCTGCAAGTAGAATAATGATCGTGTATACCCGCTATATCCGGTATCCATGCCTCCGACATCTCCATCTTTGTCAGGTCCATCCTGACCATTTAATATGAGCGAACCATAGCATTTGGCAAGCACTCCTTTATAGCCGTCGGCTGTTTTGTAGACATTTATATTCAGAAGCTGTTTCTTATTCAAGGGTTCTGTATTCAAATCGTCTAGGCAAGAGGAGAATAAAACTCCCAAAACAACTACTAACCATATATATTTTATTGATTGTATTCTCATAAATTGATTCCTCCGATTATTTAGTTAATAAAACAATTATTGACCTATATTTTGTGGGGATAAACCTATATGCCTTTTTATATGAATGAACATATAGGCTATCCCTACATCAAAATATAAAGTAGATTTAAGGCATTAAAAGTTTAGGTGTAAAGACAAGGTGTAAATTCTGGGCCGTTGGTATGTATTGTTATCTATACCGCTGTATATCTCAGGATCTGCCCCCGAATAGTTGGTTATTATTGCTATATTCTGTGCACTGAATGCCATACGTAAAGAGCTTGATGTATTCCATAATTTATGGAAAGTATAACCCAACGTTATATTGTCGAACTTAAAGAAGGCTCCGCTTTCGAGGAAATAATCAGAGAAGTATTGTTCCTTAGCGAAACCTCTCTCTAATGCTGTTCTCGATATATTACCCGACATCCCATCGCCATAGACACGAGCCAAAGACTGCTTTGCTTCCTGATAGTTAAATATATAATTACCAAAGCTTCCATGCCCGTTTATACCGAAGTCCCACTTTTTGTATGTCAAATGTGTAGACAGTCCGTAGAAATAAGGTACTCTTGAACTTTTATCGGTTATATACTTATTATCATCACTTTGTACGGTAGTTATAGATCCGTCTTTTGCTATATATTTACCTTCCATCGGTTTACCGTTTTCATCGTATGCTTGTTTGAGCAAGAAAAAAGTATTGGGGGTCTTACCTACCTTATGTATCTGAAGATCGTTCCGGTCAATGCCTCCGGTCTTTACATAGCTACCATCAGTATCGATAGTAGTAAGTTTAGTAATTTTAGCTTTTCCATAAGTAAAGTTTCCACTGATATTCCATTCCCAATCTTTCGTTTTTACAGGTACGCCGTTTATGGCAAATTCGATACCTTTTCCTTCCATGTCACCAACATTGGTATAAAGTTTATTGGTGAAGTTACTTCCTGCCGGAACATAAATATCATTCAGCAAATCTTTGGTATAGCGTTTATATACATCTATGCTTCCATAGATACGATTGTTGAGGAACCCATAATCAAGGCCTGCATTATATGTACTTGTAGTCTCCCATTTAATATGAGGATCGTATCCGTTGGGACGGTACATATACAACCACTGGTCTCCAAATGGATAGCGGGCAGCATCCGACGAAACAGTATAGAGAGGCAGATAAGGGTGATATCCTTTTATATCCTGCTGCCCGGTTTGCCCATAACTTACACGAAGCTTCAATTCGGATAAGGGCTTGATATTTTTGATAAACTTTTCTTCCGTTAGACGATAAGCCAAAGCTAAAGAGGGAAAATATCCCCAGCGGTTATCAGGCGAAAAACGCGATGAACCATCTGCTCGGTAAGTAGCTGTCAGCAACAACTTCTGATCAAACGAATAATTGAAACGTCCGAAAAAAGAAATCAGATACAATACATCTTCATCGGGCATAGAAGTGTCTATAACATCTTTTACGACATCTTTGGGATTGTTGCTATACCAGAAGCGTTGCCACTCATAGCCTGCCATTGCATTAATATTGTGCTTGGGAGTTATATCTTTTATATAATTACCGAAAGCCGAAAGGATATAATTTGAATTTCGATAGTCCTCAGAATGAAATTTACCTCTTCCATCATTTCTATTCGATACATACATGGACGGAGCCAAATCGGGTATGGTCTCTTCTTCTTTCTTTCGACGGATGTCATATCCTAAGTTCAGATTCAGGTGAAGATCTTCAAATCCGTGAATTTTATAATCCGCTGCAATATTACCCAATGTACGGTATGTGGTATTTAACTTGTCACTGAGCTTGAGCTCGGCTACTGGATTTGCGGCTGCCTGGCTTCTAGGTTTTCCACTACCATCCATCCACATATAATATCCCAACCCCACATTACCGGGATAGCTTTCATATACAGGACGAGTCGGATCGAATGAAATAGCACTACCTATTGCTCCTGTCGAAACAGGATGCTCGCGCTCTATACTTCCTTTTGCATTGATATCCAACGATAAATGTTTATCAAAAAGTTTAGGAGATAAGCCTAAACCTCCATTAAAACGTTTATAATTATTGGAATGTAATACACCATCCTGACTTAAGTAGCCTAACGATACACGGTATGGAACTTGTTTGGTTGTACCGGTTACCGAAAGGTTATGCTCGTTGCCAAAGGCAGTTCTGTAAATCTCCTTTTGCCAATCTGTTGAGGCCGATCCCAGTTGAAAAATCGATTCGGGTACTTTAATCGTTCCATCCTTATATATCTGACGGTATTCATCAGCCGACAATACGTCATAATATTTTGGTATTTTACTCACTGTAAAATTGGCACTGTAATTTATCTGCGGTTTGGCACTACCTCCGGCACTTCCTTTTTTGGTCGTTATAATAATGACCCCATTTGAGGCACGCGACCCATAAATGGCTGTAGCTGACGCATCTTTAAGTACCGTAAATGTTTCTATATCATTCGGGTTAATAAAACTAATCGAAGTATTATTGACCGGTACTCCATCAATTACAATCAACGGGTCTTCATTGGCTGACAATGAGGCTCCCATACGAATGCGTATGGTTCCACCACTTCCGGGGGCACCGCTTCCGGGTACTATATTTACACCTGCAACACGGCCGACCAAGGCATCCTGAGCTGTAATCTGAAGTCCCTTGTTCTGTTCATCGGGTTTTACAGATGTCAAAGCCCCTGTGGCATCGCCTTTTCTGACTTGTCCGTATCCGATAACTACTACTTCACTCAATAATTCTGAATCCTCATCTAATTTTACAGACAGGTTGGCTTTATTATCAACAGAGACTTCTTTAGTCTTATAGCCTAAAAACGAAACAACCAAAGTCGCATTTTCCGATACTGGGAGTTGGAATTTACCATCGTAATCGGTCACCGTTCCGGTAGAACCGGATTTAACTTTCACACTTGCTCCAATAATTGTTTCACCGGATTGGCTGTCGGTTACAACACCGGTGACTTGGATTGTTCGTGAATTTTGGGCTGACAGGTTGGTGAGCGAAAATATACTTACCACCAATAAGAAGAATATCTCCTTTACATGTCTTTTGTTTTTTTTAATTAACTTTTCTTTCATACATGGTTAGATTTATAGATTTCGGGTTATTTGTTTTCCTGAATAATCTCCCTTCTATTATTGAACCGAAAATTTCCTCTTTTCAGAAAGAATCTCATTTTTAAGGTCGATGGGTTAACAAATACAAATCTATCGCCGATCTTATCGCATTGTACAGCACAGTAGATAGTATAAGTAGATGAAAAGCAAACACAAAAAGATCCAATCACCTAATAAATAGCCGATTGAGATATTGTTAAAATTTAACTAGAGTAGATTAAGTGAGAGGTGTAAGTATACTATTATCCGTCATTATTTACCTATTTTCTGAATTGCAACGGCAAATTCGTCTTTAGAAACGATTAATTTATTATGCACTTTGAGTCGATAATTGTATACAGTCTGGGGGGAATAATGTAAAAAACTTGCAATCTTACTACTATCGGTTATGCCAAGCCTCACTAATGCAAAAACCCGAAGTTCGGGGGTGAGAATATCTCCTGTCTTAGGTACTATTTTTTCGGTCTCTATCAGAAGGGCATTAAATTCTTCTACAAAATTGGGGTATATATTCAAGAAGATTGCATCGAAATTACGGAAAAATTCTTTTAATTCATCAGAAACCAGAGATGTCGAACTCGTCATTTTTACGGCCTCTGCTATTTGTCCCGACTTTAATTTCCGGTTTATATCGATTCTATAAGCTTCCATCTTATCAATATAAGTCGAACAGAGATTAAAGACGGAGCCTATATATTCTTCTTTTACCAGATTGGATTCAGAGAGCTTTTTATTTAAATCGTTCAAATCTCCATTCATCCTCTTTACATCCTCATACATTGTATTGATGGCCTTTCTCGCCTGAGAAAGTTTCTTCAATTGTTTATATATGTATATCACACTTACGACCAAAATAACTGCAAGAATTGATATCAGAAATAAATATTTAACGAGCTTTTCTTTCTCTTGTTTCACTTTTTGGTCGTAAGCAGCTACAATAATAGGTAAGGCTTGCGATATCTCAAGTGTTCGGAAACGTGCTCTACAGAAAATAGCGTCTTCCATCGAGCATTTAATATATGTGTATGCTCTATCAAGATCACCTTCCTTATACAATAATATTGCCAGTTTACGTAAGGCAATATAACCTTTCACGGCTTTCTGTTGATCTGCAATTGCTGATATTATAAGGTACTTTTTTTCTTGTTCGTGATCTCCCATTTTTCTGTAAACTTCCGATAATCCGTAGGCTATAGTTCCAACTAATGACTGGTCATTGCCATACTTGGCATAACATTCGAGCATAAGGGCGAGTGCTTCATCGTATTTTCCTTTCTCTACAAGCTTTCCATTTGTTACAAGCTGATATCCCAAAGAAGCCGGGTCATTTACCATCAATAAAGAATCTTTATATTGGCTTAACAGACTTTCGTAATGCTTCTGTTCTTTCTGCGAAAAAGAGTTTTCAGACATTAGTGTATATATAGAATGGTAAAGATGAAAATAATATGCTTTCTGTTGCTCATCCAGCTTAGAGCTATTTACCTGATCTATAATATCCAAAGATTCCTTATACATCCCCATTATGCCCAAAATTTCTGCGACATTCATATTTGCCGTATTGATATAATCTTCCCGATCCATTTTCTCTGCAATATCGAGCCTTTCGTTAGCTATCCACAAGGCAGAATCCATATTATAATTGCGATACTCTCGAAGTAATTTGTAATATGAACTATAACGTTGATCAAGATCTGCTATTTTACCCAATTCTATTTTTAAGCTATCTATTCGATGTTCTCTTTTCTGTTCATAAAAGGGACGGTGCTCTATAGTTGTATCTAACACTCTCAGCAAAGAATCTATTTCATTTGCTGTGAGTAACGATAAGTTCCCCAAAAGAACCAATAAAATCAGTATATTTCTTTTCATCTATATCTTTTTAATGTCTTTTACCTGTTTAGAACTTATTCTATTATAATAACTTTTCATATAGTTTAAACCATTTCAAATGGTCGTAGTTCAGCCCAAGATCAACAGTCGCTATATATTTATACCCTAGTTTCTCGTACAAAGCTATAGCAGGTATATTGTGTATAGAAACATCGAGTCTGATTGACTTTATACCATGTTCTATAGCATATTGTTGGGTAAACTGCATTAGTTTCCAAGCAATTTGTTGCCGCATAAACTTTGGATTTACAACCAGTGTATGTACCACAATAACATCTTTGTAATCAGCCTCCATATCCCAAGACACTTCATTATATGCATTCTCGGGCTTGTGATTGAGGATAACACTTCCGGCAATAACTCCATCAATCTTCAGCACAAACAGGTTGTTGGATTCAATTCCGGTAGCAGCCGTTTCCCTCACGGGGTAAACCCCTTTAATCCAACCCGGATAATTACTATTAGTCTCCAGATAATCATTCAGATCATCATAGAGAACTTCCAACTCATCAATATCATATATAGTTCCCTTCTCAATCAGCATAGGTCAAGTTTCAATACAGAAAAGCAAATATACTCTATGTATACAAAAAACTTCATTCTGTCTACAAAAAATAGTTCTCTGTATATTCTAAAAATCTTGCTTTTAATCAAATCTTACTTTCGTTTCATAATCAAAAAATACAACTAAAATGAATAAGACAGAAGTAATTCTTAATGTTTCAGAGAAATCAGGAGTAAAACCAGATGATACCAGAAAAGTATTGGAGGCTTTCGAAGAGGTTTTCAATGAGAGATTATCCAATTCAAAGGGTATAAATAGTGCATTTGATAAGGTATACAGTATAATGAGCTTTATCAAAAACAAAAAAGACAATAATCAAAAATCTTAAAACGAGAATCTAATATGTACTACAAAATAAAACCAATCATTATATTACTATTTCTATCATTGTCAAGCATGTTACCTGCTCAGAAAGCAGTAAACCTATTGACGCAAACCATCCGGGGAATAGTTATCGACAGAAATTCATCTGCTCCTTTATCTTATGTTTCTATCGGGCTTCTTGATATGCCTGAGATTGGAGCGACTACCGATGACAACGGGATATTTGTACTGAAAAATGTTCCTCTGGGCAGACATAGTCTTCAGGCAACATCGGTGGGATACGAAACGAATATTTTTAAAGAGATACTGGTAACTTCAGCTAAAGAAGTGTATCTAGAAATACCAATGACCGAAAATACCAATGAACTCGGAGAGGTGGTAGTGGTTGCTCAAACAAATAAGAATGCACCGCTCAACAATATGGCTACAACCGGTGCCCGTATGCTTAGTGTAGAGGAAGCCAGCCGATTTGCAGGGGGGATGGATGATCCGGCTCGTTTAGTGAGTTCTTTTGCCGGAGTGGTTTCAAGTGTTTCTAACAATGGTATATCAATACATGGTAATGCTCCGCACTTATTGCAATGGAAGCTCGAAGATGTAGAGATTCCCAATCCAAACCACTTTGCTGATATATCAACATTGGGCGGGGGAATATTATCTTCATTAAGCAGTAATGTATTGGGGAACTCCGATTTCTTCACAGGGGCTTTTCCTGCCGAATACGGTAATGCAGTATCGGGTGTATTCGACATGAAATTGCGAAACGGTAATAACCAAAAAAGAGAAAATACATTTCAGGTTGGTATATTAGGTATAGATGCAGCTTCGGAAGGTCCTATAAGCAACAAACATAATTCGTCTTATATATTCAACTATCGTTATTCGACAACCAGCTTATTAAATTTGGGTGGTAATTTAGATTATCAGGACTTGAATTTCAAAGTGAATTTTCCAACAAAAAAAGCAGGTACATTTGCTGTTTGGGGAACAGGTCTGATAGATAAGTTCTCAACTGATTTCGAGAAAAACCCCGATAAATGGAAGTTTATTGATGATAATAAAGATTCGAGAGCTCAACAATATATGCTGGCTGCCGGTGTAACCCACCGTTATCTATTCAGCAACAATGCTTTGCTAAAGACTACATTGGCAACAACCTATTCGAGTAACGATGCTGATGAAGATGTGTATGATACTAAAGGAAATTCGACTCCGTTCTTAAATTTGAAGAATCAATATACCAACTTTATTTTTTCAACTTCTTTCAATCGTAAATTCAGTTCTAAACATACCAGTAAAACAGGTTTTACATTCACCAGAATGCATTATAATATGGATCTTACCATGGCTCCATATGTAGGAAAACCGCTCGAAACGATTTCTCAGGGTGATGGTAATACCAACCTGATATCGGGATATACAAGTTCTTCAATAAGCGTTGGTGATAAGGTTACTTTAAATCTGGGTGTAAATGGTCAACTGCTTACTTTGAATAATCACTTTACGATAGAACCTCGTGTAGGAGTAAAATGGCAAAGCAGCAGTAAAACCTCATTTGCACTGGCATATGGTCTTCATAGTCGGATGGAAAAGATGGACGTATTTTATGTAAAAACTGCCGGCTCGAATAATAAACCGGTAAATAAAGATCTTGATTTTACAAAAGCTCATCACATTATGCTTACCTACAATTATGCCATATCAGACAATGTGAATCTGAGGATTGAACCCTATTTTCAATACCTATACGATGTTCCTGTAATAGCAGACAGTTCTTTCTCGGTACTTAACCGTAACACATTTTATGTAGAGGATGCTCTTGTAAATAAAGGAAAAGGACGTAATTATGGTGTTGACATCACTTTGGAGAGGTATCTGGATAAAGGACTTTATTACATGGTTACAGGATCGATATTCGACTCTAAATATCAGGGAGGAGATGGAGTTTGGCACAACACTAAATTTAACCGTAACTTTGCGTTTAATGTACTTATAGGTAAGGAGTGGACTATGGGACGTAATCGGCAAAACACGTTGGGAGCCAATCTAAAATTCACCATACAAGGAGGCGAGCGATATTCACCGGTTGATGTTGAAGCAACATTAAATCATCCTGATAAAGAAACTCAATACAATGAGAACAAGGCTTATTCTGAACAATTTTCGCCTATGCTCGTAACTAACGCAACCGTTAGCTTTAGAATGAATAAGAAAAAGGTATCGCATGAGTTCGCTGTCAAATCTCTCAATACAACAGGATTTAAAGAGTATTACGGACATCAATATAATATAAGATCGGGAGAAATTGAGCCTTACCGACAAGCAACGTCAATACCTAACATCAGTTATAAGTTGGAATTCTAAGTGTGAATAAAAATAAAAGATTAATTTCGGAGATAAAATCAACTGTATATGTCAGAATCAATAAAAACAACGTTTCTATACCGCTTCCTCACCAATTCTAAATATAGGATAATGCGACATATATTGTTGATTTTCTTCGTCCTCCTCATTATTTCTTTTAATCAAACATATATTACTTATCAGCCCAATTTAAAGATATTAGGTTCTAAAGTATATGTATTGGCACTTATAACGACTGTTGTATATATAATCATCATCTACTTAAACCTTTATGTACTTGTACCCCGATTACTTTTACAAAAAAGATATCTTGCATACGGCAGTACATTATCGGGATTGGTCTTACTACTTGTTATAGCACTCAATGTTCAGGAGTATACAGCATATACAATATTAGGTATACCCCATGTTCGTAGTACGTATTTCAATTATGTCGTGTTTCTTGATAGCATATCCAACTTCACCATCAATATGTTATGTATTGCAGGAGGTTCGATGATTATTTTATTGAAGTATTGGATGGAAAATGAACAGAAAGTAAATCAACTCCAAAATGAACAGATACAATCGGAAGTCGAACAATTAAAAGACCAGATAAACCCTCAATTTCTGTTCAACATATTAAACAGGGCGAGTAAATTAGCCAAAACAGATCAGCGGTTAGCATCAAATATGCTTTTACAACTAAGCCATCTACTAAGGTATCAACTTTACGATTGCAGCAGGGATAGGGTTTTACTGAACTCCGAGATCAATTTTCTCACCAATTTTCTAGCCTTGGAGAAGCTGTATTTTAACAAATTAGATTATTCCATATCTACTGAAGGCGACATACACAGGATATTTGTTTCACCTCTTCTGTTTATCCCTTTTGTCCAGAATGCAATAAACGAGTTACAAATCCAAGATAAAGAGTCTTTTATAAACCTACATTTCAACGCAAATGGCGATCATGTCATTTTCACATGTAACTTTTACGATAACGAAGTGCGAATAGAGGACTCTGAACTTTCGGGTATTAAACAAAGGCTCGACCTACTGTACAAAAACAGCTACGAACTTTCAACTTCGGGAGGGCTTATAAAACTAGCATTAAATACTCAGAAACAATGATCCAAAGAATAGAGGATAATCTTACTAATTTTCTATTAGAGCCGCAATTCAGAGTATACAGACACCTGTTGTTATTACTTGTATCGGTATCTATTGCCATGAATGTACTGTGGGATGTACCTGATAAAATCATTTTAACTGACAACCGTATCTTTGTAGCTGTTGCATATCTTGCAACTACTCTGGTAATGATATACTTCAATATCTATATATTGGTACCCAGGTTTTTAATTAAAAATAAATTCACCCAATACGTTCTGTCGGCGATAGGATTAGTCACATTCTCACTAATAGCGATTGTATTCATGCAGGAATTTCTGTATAATGTACCCGGAATCTCGCGGGAACTGATTATCGAAGATCAAGTCAAGCCGAATGCTCATCTGGCTGAAAATGATAAATCCGGAGCAATTAATACCGTTGTAATCGGAGTTACCTCTTCGATATTTGGAACTGCTCTTCTTATTGCCGGAGTATCTACATTTATGCTCTTTAGGTATTGGATTATAAACAATCGGCGTATCAGCGACCTGCAATCGGCTACGCTACAATCCGAATTGAACTTCCTAAAGAGTCAGATAAATCCTCATTTTCTTTTCAATATGCTGAATAACGCCAATATTCTGGTAGACGAAGATCCTGAAGCTGCTTCACAAATATTAACAAAACTCGATGGTATGCTTCGCTATCAGATCAATGACAGTACCAGAGACAGAGTTGATCTGAAAGAAGATATATCATTTCTGACCAGTTTTCTGGATCTTGAGAAAACCCGTCGCGATCATTTCGAATACACAGTCCATGTTAATGGGGAACTCAGTAATAAACAGGTGCCGCCATTATTATTTATTCCTTTTGTTGAAAATGCAGTTAAACACAATCCGGACAATAACAATTTATCTTTTGTACATTTATCTTTTGAATTACAAGATAACCAATTGATATTTAAATGCAAAAACTCAAAACCGGCAACTCCGATCCGGCGAAAAGTAGGGGGACTCGGTTTAACTAATATCAAAAGACGTTTAGAACTCTTATACGGAAATAATTATTATTTAGAATTAAAAGAAACAGAAACAACCTATACTGTCCATTTGCAATTTAAGGTATAGAACCTTCTTACTGCTTTGGAATGTATAAGAATCAAAGACACTAGTTATGGCAAATATTCAACATAACTATTTAATATTATTCATATTATGAGATGCATTATTGTTGACGACGAACCTATAGCCCGAAAGGGTATACAGAAAATAGTAGATCAAATTTCGGAACTGGAATTACGCGGCTGTTTTAACAGTGCTGAAGCCGCCTCTATGTTTATGATGGGAAATTCGGTCGATTTGGTTTTCCTCGATATCCAGATGCCGGGTATAAACGGAATAGAATTTGCCCGAAACATACCCAAAAATACGCTGATTATTTTCACCACTGCTTATTCCGAATATGCCTTGGACAGTTATGAAGTAGAGGCTATTGATTATTTGGTAAAACCGATAGAAGTCGATAGACTGAAAAAAGCGGTAGACAAAGCCATCTCCTATCATTCGCTTTTACTTTCGGAAGAAAACAAAAGCGTCGGAAACATTGAGGATGAATACATATTTGTAAAATCGGATCGCCGATATTTTAAAGTAAACCTAAAAGAGATCCTTTTTATTGAAGGTTTGAAGGATTATGTTATTATCCAGTTGTCAGAACAGCGCATCATTACCCGCATGAATCTGAAAACAATGCATGAGCTACTTCCCAAAAGTACATTTCTGCGGATAAACAGATCCTATATAGTAAATACCACGCATATCGATTCGTTTGATAATAATGATATTTTCATTCAAAAATATGAGATTGCGATAGGTAGCTTCTACAGAGATTCGTTCTTTGAGGAGTTTGTATCTAAAAGAACATAAATTGGGAGCAAACAAGTACCCCAATAAATGGGGTTTGAATATACTATATAAAGATAGTTACCAATTTATTTCAATTACAAAAAGACTGGTTCGATAAAGTACCCTCTGTGCTTATCTGCACAACGGATAAGATGTCTTAAATCAGCTCTAATATATTTATACCCATTCCCCAAATAATCCTCGGAGTGGGTATTTTTTTTAGATAAAAGAGCGTTTTATATAAACCTATATTCAATAATACATACTATTTTTGCATATAGAAATTCACAAAACTTATCATGCAAAAAACCAAGGCATATTGGTATCATATAATCACCATCTTAACGGTCGTTATATGGGGTACTACCTTTGTTTCGACCAAAGTACTTATTGGCTACGGACTGTCTCCCATCGAAATTCTATTTTATCGTTTCCTGTTGGCTTATGTATGTATTTGGTTTGTATGCCCACGTAAATTTCTGGCTAAAAACGTCAAAGACGAACTTTTATTTGTAGGAACGGGATTATGTGCAGGCTCTTTGTATTTCGTCCTAGAAAACACAGCTTTAAAGATTACATTGGCATCGAATGTCTCTCTGATCATTTGTACAGCACCGATATTCACTGCATTTCTATCACATTTTATTTATCGAAAGGAGCATATAAAATTGCACCTTATCTTTGGCTCCATAATAGCATTGTTAGGTGTTGCTTTGGTTGTTTTCAATGGAAGCTTTATTTTACAGATCAACCCGCTAGGTGATATCCTAACCATATTGGCTGCCTTATCGTGGGCATTTTATGGTATAATACTTAAAAAACTCAACGGACATTATTCAACACTATTTATCACCCGCAAGGTATTTTTCTATGGGATAATTACGTTGGTGCCATTTATGTTATTGAGTTCCGATGTTTTTCATACCGATTTATTAACCGATCCTATAACAATAGTCAATTTATTATTTCTGGGGGTAGTCGCATCTCTGCTATGCTACATCATGTGGAATAGTGCGGTTAAAGAATTAGGCGTTATACAGACATCAAACTACATCTATTTTGTGCCTCTGGTCACATTATTAACTTCTGCAATCGTTATTAACGAACAGATAACCACTATTGCACTTATTGGCTCTGCATTTATACTCTTTGGAGTATATATTGCTGAAAAAGGATTCAACTTTAACTTTAGAAGAAAAACTGCATAAACCATTTTCTTTTTCATCCGGTTATTTCCCGAAAAACTACACAAACAACTTATAAACAGATAAATAAAACACTCATATTTTACTATATAAAAATATAGTATACCTCCGATTATGCCCTAAAACATAAAATAAATACTCTCTATGATTCATTTATTAAATTTATTTTTACGTAATTTGCAATGTACAGATATCAAAATTATAAATTTATGACAATCAAACATTCTAAAACAACACAAGCAAGATTTAATAAAGAGACCTAAACTGCATCATTCTATGGAAAAAGAAAGCTATATATCTGAGATACGATCAAAAGTTGGCGTAAATGTCAACCGATGCTATCAATGCGGCAAATGCTCTGCTGGTTGTGCTTTGGCTGATGACATGGATTATCCACCCAGTTTAGTAATGAGAATGCTGCAAACAAACGATGCTGCCAATTATAACAGTTTGCTTAAATCCGAAACTATATGGCTATGCGTATCTTGTCAAAATTGCCTGACACGCTGCCCTATGGAAATAGACATTCCTCAGCTAATGGATTATATGAGAGAGAAATCTCTTGAGAATAAAGCCATAAATAAGAAATCAAGCCAAATAGTTTCTTTTCATAAAGCATTTCTCGACTCGGTAAAATTTACCGGACGATTATATGAAATAGGTCTTGTTGCCGGCTATAAAGCTCGCACCATGAACCTATTACAGGATGTAAACATCGCTCCTAAAATGTTTTCGAAAGGAAAACTTCCTATCCTACCCGAAATGGTAGAAGACAAAAAACAGATGGCTTCTATTTTTTCTAAAACGAAGAAATAACACGCCTCAGACCGTCAAAAGGTCAGTGATTAACTAAAAACGCCTGCTTTCAGTGATTCGTAAGCCAGGCTTGATCAACTAAAAACTATGGAAATAGGATTCTACCCGGGATGCTCTCTGAAAGGGACTTCTTCAGAGTACGCCCAATCGACATTAGCTCTGGCTAAAGCTTTCGATATCAACCTAAAGGAGATTACCGACTGGAATTGTTGTGGAGCAACCGCTGCACATAATCTAAATCACGAATTGGCAATGGCACTTCCGGCACGGGTAATTGCTTTGGCTGAAAAAGATGGTATGACAGAAATAGTTGTACCTTGTGCGGCTTGCTATAACCGACTGACAGTTACTCAACATGAACTGAATCAAGACGAAGAATTAAAAGATAAAGTTTCCGGGATTTTGCAAATGCCTCTATCGGGAAATCTTCAGATTCTCAATGTGATGCAATTTATTGATAAATATATTGCCGATAAAATAGCAGAAAGGGTAGTTAAGCCATTCGATCATAAAGTGGTATGCTATTATGGTTGCCTGCTTGTCCGCCCTCAAAACATATTGAAATTCGACCGCTTGGAAGACCCACAATCAATGGATATACTGATGAAAAAGATCGGTGCAGATTCTATGGATTGGGGATATAAAACCGAATGTTGCGGTGCAGGATTTTCAGTTTCACGCACAGACATTGTAGCCAAACTCTCAGGTAAAATTGTAAAAGATGCAACCGACCGAGGTGCAGAAGCAATCATTGTTGCATGCCCGATGTGTCAATCGAATCTGGATATGCGCCGCCCTCAAATTAACAGTTACCTGCACGTGAATATCCAAACTCCTGTTATGTATATTACTCAGGCTATAGGATTAGCAGTAGGATTAACTAAAGAGGAAGTCGGACTTAAGAAACTATTTGTAGCACCAACGTTTGCATAAACGACCTAAACAGAAGAAATTATGTCAAAAATAGGAGTATTTGTTTGCCACTGCGGTGAAAATATAAGTGCCACCGTTGATTGTGAGAAAGTAGCCGAAGAAGCTTCTAAAATAACAGGGGTAGAAGTCAGTGTAGACTATAAATATATGTGTTCGGATCCCGGACAAACAATGATAAAAGAGGCCATTAAAGAAAAGGGTCTCACCGGGGTTGTAGTTGCAGCATGCTCTCCCCGTATGCACGAACCTACTTTTCGAAAAGCTTGTGCTGAAGCAGGATTAAATCCATATATGTGCGAAATGACCAACCTGCGTGAGCATTGTTCGTGGGTACACGAAAAAGGAGACCAGACTACCGAAAAAGCTATTGATCTGGTTAGAATGCTTGTTGAAAAAACAAAGCTTAACAAACCTCTAAACTCGATAAAAGTTCCTATTCATAAAAAAGCACTCGTTATAGGTGGAGGTATTGCAGGTATTCAATCGAGCCTTGATATTGCCAATGCGGGACATCAGGTTATATTAATAGAGAAAGACCCTTCTATTGGAGGACATATGTCTCAACTATCGGAAACATTCCCCACCCTCGACTGCTCGCAGTGTATTCTTACTCCCCGAATGGTAGAGGTTGCTCAACATCCCAATATTACATTATACACTTATGCTGAATTAGAAAAGCTGGAAGGTTTTATCGGTAACTTCAAAGCAACTATTCGTTTAAAAGCAAAAAGCGTCGATCCAAAACTTTGTACAGGTTGTGGCGTTTGCTACTCGAAATGCCCGACAAAGAAAATACCCAGTGAGTTTAACGAAGGACTAGGTTTACGGACAGCTATTTACACTCCATTCCCTCAGGCAGTACCCAATAAGCCTGTAATTGATAAAGCAAATTGTACTTATTATACAAAAGGAAAATGCAAAGTATGCCAGAAAGTATGTCCTACGGGAGCAATTAATTTTGACAGACCCGATGAATTTATAACTGAAGATATTGGTGCTGTGGTTACAGCCACAGGATTCAATGTGCTGAAACCCGATTTCTTCCCCGAATATGGTTACGGTAAATACAAAGACGTTATTACAGGATTACAATTCGAACGTTTGGCTTCTGCCTCAGGCCCTACTTTGGGTGCTATTCGTCGCCCTTCGGATGGTTCCGTGCCTAAAAAAATTGTATTTATAGCCTGTGCCGGATCTCGTGATCCTGCCAAAGGACTGCCCTATTGCTCCAAAATATGTTGCATGTATACTGCCAAACACGCTATGCTGTATCAGCATAAAGTACACGATGGCGAGTCGTATGTATTCTACATGGATATTCGGGCAGCGGGAAAAAATTACGAAGAATTTGTCCGCAGGGCAATCGAAGACGATGGCGTAAATTACGTTCGTGGTCGTGTTGCCCGTGTTTATGAAAAAGACGGTAAACTGATTGTAAAAGGAGTAGACACTCTTTTAGGTGGTAAACCTGTAGAAATAGAAGCCGATATGGTCGTTCTTGCCAGTGCAGGTGTTTCTAATAAAGGAGCTGAAGAACTGGCTCAGAAAATGCACATTTCATATGATCCATATAAGTTCTTTGCCGAAGCTCATCCGAAGTTAAAGCCTGTAGAAACCAACACAGCAGGAATCTTCTTGTGTGGTGCTTGCCAAGCTCCAAAAGATATTCCCGAAACAGTAGGCATGGCATCAGGAGCAGCAGCCAAAGTAATCGGATTATTCTCCAACAATGAACTGACCCGTGAACCTGTTGTAGCAGTAGTAAACCGCATTGCTTCGCACGAGGTATCTACTTGCGTAGGATGTTTCTTATGCGAAACTGCTTGCCCTTATCAGGCAATATACCGGGAGGAAATAAAAAACCGTGCAGGTGAAATTATTAAAACCGTTGCTCAGGTAAATCCGGGATTGTGCCAGGGATGTGGTACTTGTGTTTCTTTCTGCCGATCTAAATCTATCGATATACAAGGATTCTCTAACGAGCAAATGTATGCCGAAGTAATGGCGGTATTGGAAGCGTAAATCACAAAACCGATTTTATTGTATTTGAAAAACAAACATTATGAATAACGAATTTGAACCTAAGATATTAGCCTTTGTTTGTAACTGGTGCACCTATGCCGGAGCAGACTTAACGGGTACAAGCCGTATAAAATATGCTTCGAATGTAAAAATCGTTCGATTTCCGTGTACAGGGCGTATCGACTTTATGCTCCTACTCAAAGCATTTGCCAACGGTTCGGATGGAGTGATAGTATCGGGATGCCATCCGAATGACTGCCATTACACTTCGGGCAATTTTCACGCCCGCCGTCGTTGGATGCTTTTCAGAAGCCTACTCGACTTCATGGGAATAGATATCCGTAGGATTCAGTTTTCATGGGTATCGGCTGCCGAAGGTGCTAAATGGGCAGACATTGTAAATACTACAGTTGCCTCTATCCGTGAACTAGGTCCTTATACTGAATATCAGAGAGCTGCTGATTTCTTAGCCAATAACGAAGAAGAATTAGCGAAAGAAATGGAGGTGAACAATGGATGAATTGAGAAATAAAGCCAAAGAACTGTTCGAAAAAGGAGAGATTGATCTTTTTATCGGATACGAACAGGGTACCCGAAACCCCAGACCTCTTTTTGCCAATAATACAGAAGATACTCAAAAACTCGTATTCAATGATAAATGCACCGGAAATCTGGCAGTTTACTTAACCCGAAAAGATTTGGTTAAAGGAAAGAGAGTCGGAATATCGGCATCTTATTACGCCTTAAAAAGTATCGTTCAACTCTTTGTCGAAAACCAGTTAAAAGAAGAAAACCTGAAAATATTTGGATTATCCAATGCTGGAAAGATTCAAGTTCTTAATTCATTAGATGAAATAAAGCAGTACCTGAAAGATACTCCACCACCTCCCAAATTGGAAGATGACGAATTGATTAAACAACTAGACGAAATGTCATCCGCCGAACGTTGGGCATTCTGGTCAGACGAATTATCCAAATGTTTCAAATGCTATGCCTGTCGTGCAGCTTGCCCGATGTGCTATTGCACCAAATGTATAGTGGAAGTAAATCGTCCTCAATGGATTCAACCGTGGGCGAGTACTCTGGGAAATATGGAATGGCAGATCAACCGTGTAATGCATATGGCCGGACGTTGTTCCGATTGCGGTTCGTGCGGAACGGCTTGCCCTATTGGTATACCGATTCATTTGCTAACACACAAAATGTCGGAAACGGTAAAAGCCAATTTTGGAGATCCGAGTGACAAAGGCAATGTATTGTCTACATTCAAACCTGAGGATACAGAATCTTTCATACTCTAAATTATGGAAAAAAAGTATATAAGCCACAATTCATTAATGAATTGGCTCACTAAATTGAATAATGAAGGAAGTCAGATTTATGCTCCTGTTGCAAAGGGAGATAAGACCGACTACAAACAGATAACATCTGTGGAAGAAATTTCTATGGATCATATACAAACAACCCAATCGGCCAAAGCGGTTGCATTTCCCCCTACTGAGAAGTTATTTTCGTACAAAAAAGAGAATGGAGATGTGACGCTTCAAAATTTTGAGACAACATCTATCCCCGAAACTGTTGTTTTCGGAATTCACCCATGTGATGCAGCCGGATTCAAACCTCTATCCGGAATATTCAATTGGGATACTCCCGATTTACCTTTCAACGAAAGGATGAAACGTACTACTCTCATTGCGGTTAGTTGTACTCAGTGCGATGAGTTTTGTTTCTGTACATCCGTTAACGGCAGTCCGGGAAATACGGCAGGAAGCGATATTCTGTTAACTCCTATTAAAGAGGGTTATCTGGCGGAAATAATTACAGAAAAGGGTAAATATCTTGCTGATAAGCACAGCAGTTTTTTCGAAGCTGACCCCAATATAAATAAAGAAGAATATCTCGCACAAGTTCCTGTTCAATTCAGCTTAGACGAGTTACAAGAAAAGATCTCGAAGATGTTCGAAAGCCCTGTTTGGAAACAACAATCAGAACGCTGTTTGGGATGCGGAGCATGTGCCTATGTATGCCCTACCTGTGCCTGCTTTGATATTCAGGAAGATGCACACGGAAGTTCAGGAAACAGGCTTCGGTGTTGGGATTCATGCGGTTTCTCGTTGTTTACGATGCACACTTCGGGGCATAATCCAAGGGAAGTACAAAGTCAACGATGGAGACAACGCCTTTTACACAAGTTCTCTTATATGCCCGAACGCATTTCGGTTAGAGGATGTACAGGCTGTGGCAGATGCTCGCGTGCTTGCCCTGTGGATATGAATATTGCAGAACATTTGACCGAAATTGCATCACTATAAATACGCTAAAATCATAGAATAGTATGGATAATTCAAATATATATCTTCCCCATTTAATGATCGTTGAGAAAATTACTCAGGAAGCTCCCGGGGTAAAAACTTTCCGCTTGAAGTTCAAGGATGAAGAAGCCGGAAAAAATTTCGAGTTTAAAGCCGGACAGTTTGGTGAATATTCTGCTTTTGGTGAAGGCGAAAGCACTTTTTGTATCGCCTCCTCCCCTACTCGCAAAGGATATATAGAATGTACTTTCCGCGAAACCGGAAAAGTGACATCTGCTTTAGCTAAATTGGAAGAAGGTCAAACCATGGGATTCAGGGGGCCTTTTGGTAACACTTTTCCAATGGACGAATGGAAGGGTAAAAACCTCCTGTTTATTGCCGGCGGTATTGCTTTGCCACCGATGCGTTGCGTGATTTGGAATGCTTTAGATACACGCGAGAATTTTGGAGATGTGAGTATTCTATATGGGGCTAAGTCGGTAGCTGATCTGGTTTACAAACACGAGCTAAAAGACTGGGAAGAAAGACCCGATGTACGATTGGTTACCACTGTAGATCCGGGAGGCGAAACCTCCGATTGGAAAGGCGAAGTGGGCTTCGTTCCTTCTGTATTGGAAAAAATGAATCCTTCACCCGAAAATACAGTAGCCATTGTTTGTGGCCCTCCTATTATGATTAAGTTTACTTTTCCTGTACTGGAGAAGCTAGGATTTACCGACGAAAACATCTACACGACTTTAGAAAACCGTATGAAATGCGGAGTAGGTAAATGCGGACGTTGTAATGTCGGTAGCCAATATGTATGCAAAGATGGTCCTGTATTTTCTAAAGTTGAGTTAGAAGCTTTGCCTGCGGAATACTAAAATACAGGCATCTAAAACAGATCAACACAAGGAATTATCCCAGAAAGATAGTTCCTTATTTTTTTTGCTCATTATATAATTTAGTCTTATCTTTAAGGTCTAAGACCTATCTATTGCTTTGGCAAATAAAATAAATAAATCCTCTGATCCTTATATAAAGTAGTATAACTTTTACATTACTTATAAATAAAGCAACAACGGAATGGAAAACATAGTATCAGAGATTCGTCAGGCTTTAGAAGACAGTGTTGACGAGAAAACCCAAAGCAATAGCCAAAACTTCTTTAAAGAAGAAATAAAATCGTATGGCGTACGAGTGCCGCTAGTCAATAAAATCAGTAAGGAATCGTTTGCAATTATTCAGAATAAACCTAAAGAATTTATTTTCGGATTGTGCAGCGAATTATGGAAATCAGGGTATCTCGAAGAATCTTTCATTGCCTGTAATTGGTCGTACTACATTCATTCTAATTACCAACCCAGTGATTTTGTTTTTTTCGAAGAATGGGTGAATACTTATGTAAACAATTGGGCTTCGTGCGATACTTTATGCAACCATACAATCGGTACATTTATTGAAATGTATCCTCAATACATCCCGAAGTTAAAAGGATGGGCGAAGTCAGGTAATCGCTGGGTAAAACGTGCAGCCGCTGTAACGCTGATAATTCCGGCTCGAAAAGGATTATTTCTAAAAGACATTTTTGAGATTGCAGACATACTTCTTTTGGATAAAGACGATTTAGTACAAAAAGGATACGGATGGATGCTAAAAGCTGCCAGTGAATCACATCAAAAAGAAGTATTTGATTACGTAATATCAAAGAAATCCATTATGCCCCGAACGGCATTACGTTATGCTATCGAAAAAATGCCTCAGGATTTGAGAGCAGAAGCTATGAAAAAATAATATCAAAAATTAATCATATATGAGAATAGGACATATAGCTGTCTGGACAGAGAATCTGGAGCAAATGAAAGAGTTTTATACGACTTATTTCGGTGGTATTTCGAATGCTAAATACGTAAACCCAACAAAAGGTTTTGAATCGTATTTCATTACATTCGAAGGAGATACTACTCTCGAAATTATGAGACGCAAGGATATAACCAACAAAGTAGAGGTTGAGTCTCTTGGATTATGTCACTTTGCCTTTACAGTGGGAACTAAAGATCAGGTATTGGAGTTGACCGAACGCTTAAGAGCCGATGGGTATAAAATAGCGGGTGAACCCAGAACAAGCGGAGATGGTTACTTCGAAAGCGTAGTATTGGATATAGACAATAATAGAGTAGAACTTATTGCAGAATAACAATTTGATTATGAATACAGATATTGCAAATACAATCATTGCTTTAGAAAAAGCAGCATTAGAGGAATGGAATAAAGGTAATCCCGACGTATATCTAAATCTCTACGCACCGGATATGACTTATTTTGATCCTTTCTTCGAAAAAAGGTTAGACGGTTATAGTCAAGTGAAGGCTTATTATGAAGAGTTAAGAGGTACAGTTCATGTTGAAAAATGCGAAATGATAAACCCTCTTGTTAATGCTACGGATGAAATGGCAGTCCTTACATTCAACCTGATTTCACACGAAGGGGACAATGTGTACAAATGGAACTGCACCGAAGTATACAAGTTGAATAACGGTCAGTGGCAAATCATCCAGACTCACTGGTCTTTTATAAAACCATTAGGGTAAATCTTACTTGTTCTTTTTAAGAATCTGCAAAACCGATTCTTTTAATTTGTCTTCCTGCATAATAACATTGAAGTGACCCCAAAAATCGGAGTCATATTCAAATGAAGTATCTGAGAATATATTCTGAGTAGCCAGTCTTTCGTTCCGTGCAAAACGAGAGTCATCCGATATATCGGTTTCGCAATTTACCATCTCAAACCACATGTGCAAGGGTGAACTGAAGAGTCTGTTCTTTTTTCTCACCTTAAAATGTAAGTCTCCTCGAATATGACTGATATAATAAATCCCGTTAATCGGCTTATAAGAGACTAGATAAGTTACTTTATCTGCAATAATATTAATTTGAGGGCTTTTTTTGACAATAAGTATATCTGTCGCTTTTTTTATATGATCGGGGTGAACTTCAAAGTTAGCCTGCAACAATGCATTATTCTCTGCATCAATATACAAGTCTCCACGATATAAGGGTTCATCATCACCTTGATTTTGTTCGAAAGCAATCACATTGACCGTTCTGCCATCAAGAACTGTTATGTCGGAATGCCTGTAGATATAAGATGAGTTTTTTAAAGGATCGAGGAATCCGGGCGTATCACCTTTTACCAAATCCAAAAGTAAAGCCGAACTGATGCCTGACTTCATTTTAGTTAGAAGAGTATCGGCTCTTTGCTGATCAACTATCCGACGCATCTTAAGTAATTTCACCTGATCGCTTTTATCACCACTCTGATAGCCTGTTTTATATATTTCGAGGACTGCTTCGGTCAGACTCAAGTTCTTATTTTTATGAGTTATCCCTTCTCTGTAAAAGGCAGTTATATGTACAGGGGTATTCGAGTAATTCTCACCTCGTTTAAGCCACATATTACGCAGTACTTCTGCCGGATTTACAATACGCACCACGACTTCCTGCAAGGGTATAACTTTAGGAGAAAGGGTGAAAACAATATGCTGTTCTGTGAGAAACGACAACTCAATTTCTTGTGATTGATAACCGACATGTGAAAGCTTCAATTTTGAGCCTGTTAAAGAATCGGGCACAATAAGGCGGAAATCACCATTCTGATTACTGATCGTTCCGATAGAGTAATTTAAGACTCCGATAGCTCCATAAGCTATAGGTTCACCACTAATGCCATCAATTAAGGTTCCGCCCAATGTCAGATATCTGATGCTGTCTTTCTCTTCCGCTCTTGCTTTTATAACAGGAGCTACAACAATATCAGGCTCTTGCTGCTGATTGAGTAGGATATGATTACCTACAATCTTTATATTCAGATGGTCGTTATTTGTAATAGCATAGATTGCATCACGTAAAGTATATTCTTTTTTCTGGATTTTAACGGTCTTATCGTTATCGATAACCTGGCTGTCATAAATAAAGAGGTAGCCCGACTTATCGGAGACTTCTTTCAACAGCTGATAAACCGTTCCTTTATTTTTTGACAAAATAATCTTGCGATTCAAAATATCTTCTCCATTATTACCCCAAGCTGTTATTACCACAAAACACAGTAAAAACAGTAGAATAATGTGAGGAACAAGATACTGAACCACCCTTTTCATATTGACATTTTAAGTAAGGTTAAGTAAGAGCCAGGCTCTTATTTTGATTCCGAAATACGAATTTTATCTTCTTGCCTGATACAATCGAGATTGAGTGCCATACAGATAAGTTGAGCCATAGAAGACGCCGAATCATTGGAAAAGCTAACGGTCAACAAGCGATTCTCAAGACCGGGAGCAACCTCCAGTTGAACACCTTCGCTATTCCTGTTTATAACGCGAACCACATCTGCCAGACGCTCGTCCTTAAATTGTATTTGCCTTGTATAGCTGTAAAATTGATCTGCATCTTTGGTTGGCATGATATGCAACTCGTCAGAACGAAGTAATCCCGTCTCACCTGCTTTCACATATATACTTTGCCCTGTTTTCTTTAAAGTGACCTTCACCTCACCACGGTCTACCGATAGCGAAAAATTGTCGTTATCCCTACCCTTTACATTAAAAGCTGTACCAAGCACCTCGACCTGTATAAGGTCTGTTTCTATTAAAAACGGACGTTTCCGATTTCCTTTGACATCGAAAAACGCGTTTCCCTGAAGAAATACTTCTCGTCTTTCTCTCTCGAAATGCTCAGGGTATTTTAGCGATGTTTGATCTGCCAGATATACTATAGATCCATCTTCAAGCGTAGTGACCAAAGTAGCTTCATCTTTTTCATTATATAACGAAAGTAGCTGTCTCTCTTTCAGGTTATGACTGACAGCTATAGATAGTGCTGCAATACTAACCAAGAGTATAGCAATACTTGCCACCCATTTAAACGTTTTCGAACGTAAAAAGGTTCTTTTATGAGTTTCCGTTTCAAGCAGTAATCCATCTTCAGCCAAACGGCTATAAAGTTGATTCCATGCCTTGTCGGTACTAGTATTATTTTTTTCTATCTGAGTCATAATATTTGAGTATAATTCTCAATTTCTTTTCGTAACGATTGAAGAGCTTTTGTCATCTCCGCCTCTACCGTTTTTATTGATATCGATAATATGTTTGCTATTTCTACATATTTTCTCCCTTCGAAACGCTGCATTCTGAATATCCTGAGTCTGCGTTCGGGCATCTTACCTAAAGTTTTATTGATCAGCTCTTCCAGTTCTTTATATTCCAGTTGCTCTTCGGGAGTAGAGTCTGAAATTTCGACCTTCGCGGAAATTGTTTTATCCTTATGTCGATCCCTCACCTGTCGATGTTCACAGTATTGAAGCGAGCGGTTACGTACTGCTCCGTATAAATACCCGTTTAAAGATGTAAATATCTGCAAGCCTTCACGATCACGCCACAATACATAAAACAAGTCCTGTATGATCTCCTCTGCAATATCTGTTCGTCCTGTTATTCCGGCAGCATAGAGACAAAGGGGAGAATAATAGCGTCTGAAGACTCCTTCAAAGACTTTTATATCTCCCTCTTTTATCTTTTTAACTATAAAAAAATCGTTTAGCATAAATCCAGGATAACAGGTTGTTTCAGAAATCTTTTTAATACTAATACTCTCTTCTTTGCAGGTGAACCAGGTCACTTTTTAAGACAATATCAACAGAAGTGAATATAGTAATAAATCTAGCAACACACTCATGGTTAGTATTGTTTTTTGAGTTTATTTACCGCAGATTCCAACGATTCTGAAGGTTCTATAATATTATAGTCTTCCCAGAAATTAGCATCTCTAAAACTACTTACATTATCCGAAAGTGATTGACTTTGCTTGAATGAGAGTTTAGCCGGAATATTGTCTACATTACCAACCTTTCCTCCGGTAACCACCATTTCTGATATAATAGTGTAATTGGTAGAAAACAACCTACGCTTCCAATCACATTTGAACTTAAATTCGCTACGGATATAGTTCAGATAACTGATACCATCACGCAATTTGTAATTTACCAGAAATGAAACTTCTTCGGGTTTGAAGCGCAAATTATAAGGTTTTTTCTTCAAAATAGCCTGAGTCGCCTTATTCTTGTCATCCATACTTAGGCTGAATTCGGCACGTGTAAAAGCAATGCTTTGCTTGTCAATATATAGCCTACCATAGTAAAGTGCATAAGGCAGATTGACTTGGGGAGCAAAACTCACCACAAAGTGTGGGCGTTCATCTATCATTACCGATTCTTCCATTTTGAATTTATAGCAGGATAATGTTTCTTTATCAAGTAATAATTCCGGATTCTTGGCTATATCGAGATACACCGACAGGTTAGGACCTCCAATCAACTTTACGGCAAGCGTATCTCCCGATTTTTGACTCAACAGTTTACGTCCTTTCTCGATCTGCACCCTGTCTTGTTTAACCCCCTCCTCGGTATAAGGAGTTTTATAAATGTCTATTACCGCCTCCGAAATATTGATATAGTTACGTCCTTTTTTAATTGTTTCACGATAAAAACCTGTCATAAGATTGGCTTCGGGACAATAGTTACTTCCAATCCGCTGAATAGCTTTCCTTACCAGATCGAGAGGTTCCATCGATTCTACAACAACTTCATTCAGTAGATTCACATTGGCGTTTAAAAGTATCTCTACACCTGTAGTTGTACGTTTGTTGATAGGTAATCTGTAATTAGAATAACCCATATGTGATATCTCAATCGACTTGGCATCAATAGAGTCATTTATCTTGATCAGAAATTCGCCATCTTCATTCGTCACGGTTCCTATGCCTGTTCCGGGAACAGATACATTTACATATTCAAGTTTCTTTTTTGATTTCTTATCTTTTATAACCCCACTAACCGAAATATAATGAGATTCGTTTTGTGCCGATACTGGAGTAATCCCAAGAGCTAAAAAGAGGATAAGAAGAAACCATGCTATTTGTTTGCCTGTCGTTTTCATAATGGTATTATTTAATTGTTGATTTAATATCTTTACTAAAGCTGTATAGCTGCAGTCAATACTTATATTTAATAAGGCTGCATTCAATACCTGCTTGTACTAATATGATCGCTCAGGAAATAAAAACCCTATGTTAAATGTGATTTATTTTTTAATTTCATCTTTTATACTTTGAGTAATTGATTTTATCATCCTGACATCAATCAATTCTATCTATATATTTCGCTTTCTCATTAAATAAATTCAGAATATTTGACTATCTTGCTTCCCTATTTATAAAATCTGTTTATAAGTATATTTTTCTCCTCATAATGGTTTATTTCTATTGAATTTTCCAGAATAATAACTTAAAGTAAAATGTTTGATAAATTTAAAATAAAGTGGAATATTACTTCCAATTGGCAATTAGCTGTAATACTGATTGTATTTTCAGTAACCGGAAGTGCCGCCCTGATTGTTCGAAAATTTGTATTTGAATGGATCGGCATTACCTCCGAAACATCTATGTGGCTGAAAGTTCCGCTATACATATTGGTCTTAGTTCCTGCTTATCAAATACTATTAATAATTATAGGAGCTATTTTCGGACAATACAGATTTTTCTATGAATTCCAGAAAAAAAGTATTGGTCGATTTTATAGAAGAAAAGAGAAAGAATAAGGTTTCAGACCTATCTTTTGTTCTTACAAGTATCATTAAGGTTGATACTTATGGCTTTAATACTAGATTAAATATTTTCTGCAACTTAAAAATATCCATAAAACAAAATAATAGTGAACAGCTCAAACAATAATCAGACTGCCGTACTTCTTGTAAATCTTGGAACTCCCGACGAACCTACAGTGGGATCGGTACGCCGCTATCTATCTCAGTTTCTTAATGACAAAAGAGTTATTGATTTGCCTTGGCTCTTCCGAAAGGTATTGGTAAACTTTATCATCGTACCTTTTCGTGCACCTAAGTCAGCCAAACTCTATCAGCAATTATGGACTAAAGAGGGCTCGCCGTTATTAATCAATACTCTTGAGTTACAAAAGAAAGTACAGAACGAACTAGGCGATCAGGCCAAAGTATTTATGGCTATGCGTTATCAAAACCCATCTATCCGAAATACACTTAATGCTATTCGTGAGGAAGGATACAGTAAAATCGTTCTTTTACCTCTTTTTCCACATTATGCCTCTTCAACCTCATCTTCGGTTATCGAAGCCGTATGGGATGAGATAAGAAACTGGAACGTAATTCCAGGTGTGCAGATGATTACCCAGTTTTACGATCACCCTGGATTTTTAGATGCCTTCACAAAACGTATTTCATCTTATAATTTGGATGAATATGACTTTGTTCTTTTTTCTTATCATGGTCTTCCAACCCGTCATACAGACAGGGTTCACCCAAAGATTTCAACCACGCAATGCACTTGCGATAAAGCGATGCCCGAGCATGGTAAATTCTGTTACAGGGCTACATGCTATGAAACTACCCGCCTTTTGGCTGAGCGTTTAGGTTTATCAAAAGATCGCTATACAACTTCGTTTCAATCACGTTTATCCAATTACTGGTTAAAACCGTTTACAGATGCAACATTGACCGAGTTACCTCAAAAAGGATTTAAACGTGTGCTTGTTGTTGCTCCTTCATTTGTCGCTGACTGCCTCGAGACTATTGTTGAAATTGATTATGAATACAAAGAACTATTTATAGCTAATGGCGGACAAAAACTTACCATGGTCGAAAGCCTCAATGCGGATGACAGTTGGGTAAGTGCAGTAAAAGATATGGTCAAAAGTCATATTTGAAGTTAACAGATCTTTTCTCTCTGTCAAGTATAAGAAGAAGATTACAAAAGCAGAAAGAGATACCCCCTCAGTTGAGTATCTCTTTCATCTTAAAAACCATAAAAAAACAAAACCTTAAGGTTTCATACCTAAAGCTAAGATATATCCTTTATTAATAGCACAATTGGCAAACTTCATGTTCTCAAGCAGATCGGTCATGGCTTTCCTTACTACTGCTTGATCGGGTCTTGCTGCACGTATTTTAGCAAAATTACTTCTGTCCTGAGAGGTATAATCTATGATTAAATCCCAATTTTCGGGAGCCTTTACCGAGACCATCCCTCTCTCGGAATCTACTTTTTTGTAAGGCCAGTAATGCCATCCGATATTGTTACGTTCCATCAGACGAGTCCAAGCAGCAATCCACTCATCCGTATTTTCACCTGTTTCTCCCATATACATGGGAAGGTTGACCTTGTCACGGAAGTCTACAAAATCTTGAATATTGCTTTGTAATGTATCGCACCAATAACGATGGCAGGTATACATCATTTTATCATCGAACTTAAAATCATTGAACACATTGAAATTACCGTTCCATTGGGCACCTCCCAACAATACAATGTGATTAGGGTCTACTGTACGGATAGAATCTACACACCTTTTATATAGAGGCTCTAATGAATCGTTCAAATGTGCATATTGGTCGAGAAAATAATGGGCAATCGGCTCATTCAACAAATCATAACCTAGTATAATTGTATCATTAGCATAGTGTTGAGCTACTTTTTTCCAGATGTTACAAAACTGAACTTTACTCGCTTCGCTCTCCATCAACCAGGGATAACCATAGCTATCATCAATATTATCGCCTGTTTGACCACCGGGAGCGTCATGCATATCCAGTATGACATACAAGTTTTCCTGACGGCACCATTCTATAACTTGATCAATCTGTTTAAAACCATCTCCGTTGGCAGTTACACCCATATAATCTTCGTCAGTAAACATTTTGTAGTGAAAAGGAATGCGAAGAGAATTCATCCCTGTTTGTTTGATAAACCTGATATCATCCTGAGTGATGTAATTTTTCTTGAATTCCTCCCAAAACCAAGCTGTAAAATCGGGTCCGACCAATTCACAGAAAGCTTCGTTGATGAGCCGATACGAACTTACATCCTTGAAATGAAACATATATCCTTCAGGATTAAGCCAATTACCCAAATTAGTTCCCTGTAGAAAGAGTTTTTCTCCATTAGGTTTTATTAAATCGGGCCCTTCTACTCTTATAAACTTCGAACTGTCTGTCTTCGTGACCTCCTTTGGCGAACAGCCGAGCAGTACCAGAGGTAGGATTAAATACAATAATTTTGTCATAATATATCTTTTATTTAGGGTCGCTGTTTACTAATCAAAACGGTCTAAACTTTATGTTGGATTATAAAGGTTTAGACCGTTCTCCTGTTTATTCTTACATATTTATTGTCCGTATGAACCTTTAGATAGAGACTGTATGAATTGCTCCGGAAATAATTAACAGTAATGATTCGGAATCCATGATTAAAAAAATCTCAGCTATGGAATTTGCACAAAATACGGAGTTTCATAATAACTCATCCAAGATTCGGATTCAATAAATTATATATGGCGTTATTAATCATTTCCTCTGAAATGATGTAAGAATAAACTCTGGTTTCATTTCCTTTTTGTTTTCCTTGATATATTGTAATTCTCATTTGATTGCGAATTCAGCTTTCAAGCCATCTTTACTGCTTGGTCCTATCCACAGATTAAAATCTCCGGTTTCTGCTTCTTTCACAAAATCTTTGCCATAAAAAGCAAGATCATCTGTTGTTAATTTAAATTCAACAGTTTTAGATTCACCGGCTTTCAGTTCCACACGTTGAAAACCTTTAAGCTCTTTTACCGGACGTACGATTGAACCGACCAAGTCCCTCACATACAACTGTACTACTTCTGTGCCATCTACTTTACTTGTATTCTTCACTGTTACTTTAGCAGTAAGCTCTCCTCCCATAGGAATAGATGTTGCTGATAATATAAGATTAGAATATTCGAATGTACTGTACGAGAGGCCAAATCCAAATGGATATAAAGGATCTTTTCCGGAATCAAGATAGAAAGAGGTGTTACCCAACGATGTCTGTCCCGCTTCGAGAGGTATTTCATCCAAAGTCATCACTTGAACAGGAGCCGGACGACCTGTGTTGTTATGATTATAATACATAGGTATTTGCCCTACTTCACGCACAAACGTAGCCGGAAGTTTTCCGCTAGGATTGGCTTTCCCAAACAATAAATCCAAGATTGCAGGGCCTCCCATCGTTCCGGGGTGGAAGTTGTAAAGTATTGCATCCGCATAAGGAAGATCGCGTTCGATAGTTAAAGGGCGACCTGCCATAATAACCAATACAACAGGCTTGCCTACGCTTTTCACGGCTTTCAAAAGTTCGGATTGTACTCCGATCAAGTTGATATTCGATAACGAGTGTGCCTCTCCCGAAAGAATAGCTTCTTCTCCTAAAAATACGATTGCTACATCGGCTGAAGCCGCTGCTTGTTTTGCTTTCTCAAAATTGGCTGTACTTTTATCGCGGCTAAACGACAAAGCGGGCTCATATACATAATTTATATTTTTGTATGTTGTTTGCAATGCTTTAAGAGGCGTAACCGTATGGTTTTTATCACCATCAAATACCCAAGTACCCATCTGATCGTGAGGGGCATTAGCCAATGGTCCGATAACCGCAATCTTTACATTTTCTTTCAGAGGTAATACATTGTCATTTTTCAATAATATGGCAGATTTTACAGCTGCCGCTTTTGCCGCTTGCAAATGCTCTGGCGAGTATAATGTTGATGGCTTGTCTATATCTATATAAGGGTTTTCGAATAGCCCCATACGGAATTTTACCCTTAATATATTACGAACTGCATTATCGACATCTGCTATAGTAACCTCTCCCGATTCGACTAACGATTTCAAATTATGAGAATAAGCTCCGCTCACCATTTCCATATCTACGCCTGCACTCGCCGATATTTTAGCTACATCTCTTGCGTCTTTGGCAAATCCATGGGCAAGCATCTCTGTCATCGAAGCCCAGTCGGAAACTACAAATCCATCAAACTTCCAATCTTTACGAAGTACATCTTTCAAAAGGTATTTATTCCCCGATGCCGGTATTCCGTCATTATCGTTAAATGAGGTCATCAATGTTGCTGCACCTGCATCAATGGCCTTTTTAAATGGTACTAAATATACATTGTACAACAAGTGAGGCGGAATATTTGTACTGTTATAATCACGGCCTCCTTCTGCTGCTCCATAACCAATAAAATGTTTCACACATGCAGCAATAGATGTAGGATCTGAAAGATTCTGTCCTTGAAACCCTTTCACCATAGCTGCACCTAATTCGCCGGCCAGATATGGATCTTCTCCCAAACTTTCGGCAATACGTCCCCAACGGGCATCACGTGAGATATCCAACATGGGAGCAAATGTCCAGTTAACACCCAGTTCACGAGCTTCGGTGGCCGCTACATGTGCACCGGTTTCTACCATCTGAGGGTCAAATGATGCTGCCTGCCCTAAAGGAATCGGAAAGATAGTTTTAAAACCGTGAATTACATCTCGTCCGATAATCATAGGAATACCTGTACGGCTGTTTTCCAAGGCTACCTTTTGTAATTCGTTCACTTGCTTCGGATCAATAATATTAAGCAAAGATCCGACTTCTCCTTTTTTTATCCGTTGAACCAGCTCATCACTCATACCGTCGAAGTTTAACTGGTTCATTTGACCGATTTTTTCTTCAAGTGTCATTCTGGATAATAACTGCTCAATCTCTTTATCGTAATTCTTTTGTTGTGAATATCCCATAAACAGGTTTAATAAGCATAATGCAGCTAATAATCTGATCTTCATCTGTTATAATTTATTTATGTAAACAAGGTCTCTGACCTTAATTTATGAATTTATAATTTTCCTGAGTTGAATTACCTTTTAAGGTTAGTATATAAACTCCGTTACGAGGTAAATCGGAGCAGTCGATATTTGTATTATCATCTTCAATAGACATTGTTTTATAGAGCCTGCCTTGAATGTCTCTTATATTAAGAGTGGTAATATTTCCATCTTTAAGATGGAGAGAAAGCAATCTATTTTCTCTGTCAAATGTAAATGGCACCTCATCTCGTACCTCTTTTTCTATAGAAGCAACCTCCTTTTTTTGATATACTCTTACATAGTCGATCTCATATCTCGAAGGAAATATATCTTCGGCAACACCTTGTAAACCTCCCCAGTCTCCTCCTATAGCCAGATTTAATTTCAAATAAAATGGGGCATTAAAAGGCCATGTACGCTTATCTCCCAAATGATCGTTTTTAAAAGTAAAATACGCAATACCATCCACATATCCGGTTATTTGATCTTCGGTCCATTCTAATGCATAAACATGGAATTCGGTTTCTGCGTTTTTAATATCTTTGGTTGCTGTTTTCTCCGTACCGATTTTATGATTGTACAAATCTGTATGGATTGAAGTTTGGGTTACATTCGGACGATAACCTACATATTCCATAATATCAATTTCGCCATCAAGAGGCCATGCTGTAAAATTTTTAGGCATCATCCAGAATGCTGCCCATGTACCTTTCCCGCCGGGAACTTTTGCTCTTGCTTCGAAATATCCGTATTTCCAAGACTCAACCGTATTCATTCGGGCTGATACATAATCCATCCCGTAGTAGGGCTTCGGACGTTTGAATGCTGTAATAACTAAATTTCCGTTCTGTATTTTAGCTACTGTGTCAGTACCTGCCACCCGATCGGCATAATACTGTAATTCGTTATTTCCCCAACCATTGCCTCCGGTTTCGAACCACCATTTATCTCCCGGAAGGGGTAATGCTCCATTTGTGCCAGGAGCCTCATTAAATTCTTCCTGCCATACAAGCTCATATCCTGCAGGAGCTTGGGATTTACAAAGCAGGGTACTGCAAAAAAAGAGCGCTATGGCTGTAAATATATGTTTGTTTATCATGGACATTGGTTTTTATAAGGGTCTTATATCTATTTTATAACTTTCTGTCAAGTATACATATAACTAATATCTGTAGATATTTTTTTGCGACTTATAAAGCAAAGCAGATTACCTAAGAAACGAAGGTAATCTGCTCTCCTCGCACTTCGACAATTACTGTTTAACTTTAAATCTCATATACCAGTTAATACCCGAACCTCTCCATTGCAATTGCAATGTGTTCTCGGTAAGCTCCATTACTTCATACCGTGCACCTAAAGCATCGGGATTGGCTACATAACTGGGGAAACCTTTTCCTGAAAAAGTAAGATATAACTTTCCTTCAGCATCCCTATCCATAAACCATGTTTGACCCGCAGGTTGAGTATATGCTACTGTAACAGCTACAGTTGATCCCTCTGGGTATAAATCGGGAGCCATAGTTTTAGCGGCTGATTCATTTACATAAATGTCGTTGTGAGCATTCAATACATAATCACGTTTTTCATTTAATGTAAATGTAAGCTCATCGTCATAAATACCTCTTCCTTTCAATTCATTTGGCCCGGCACTCCACCAATTAGGAGTAGTGGTACTTGGCTCGCCACATCCTAAGTGCCCTTGAACAGTAGAATCCCATATCCATACTTTGGGTGTATCTTTCCCTGTCAATAAATAAATTATGGGATCGTTGGTTGCGACACTTACCTTAAATGTTTTAGGCTCGCTCAAACCACCACGTCCATATGCCTGAACAGATCCATCATATTCGCCGGCCCACATATATTTAAGAGAGAACGTTCTCTTATTGGTAGACATTACCGACCCATCGAGTTTGGTTATAGCCCAATAAGGAGAAATAAGATCACTGGTAAAATCAAATTGTATTGTATTGGGGTCTTCGGCCGTTGGGGTCATCGTAAAATGGATATCATCCACCGATGGTGCATCTCCAATACTTGGCTTGCTTCCGACTTCGGGTTCACAAGCTGTAAATAATAGGGCTATACCCAAAAAACCTAATATATATTTTCTCGCTTTCATGATTTTCTTAAATTTAGGTGTCGGTTAATATGGATTTTGAGTTAATGTTCCCTGAGCTTTGTCGATTTCGGATTGAGGTATTGGCAAATGTTTTTTATTTGCGGTGAAACCTCTTTCACCTAATACTTGCTCGGCCTTTCCAAAACGTACCAAATCCCAGAAACGGTGACCTTCTAATGCAAATTCCAGACGATTCTCCATTAATAGATTATCCAGGGTTGCTGTTTTTTTGTAATTACCGGTATTTTTGTAAGCTCTCGCTCTTACCTTATTTAAATACTCGTCGGCTTGAAGCTGGCTTCCTCCGGTACGAACCAGTAATTCTGATGCGATTAATAATGTCTCCGAATATCGGAACACGCGATAGTTATTTCTATAGTTCAACTCTTTGGGAGCTGTAGATTTACTATTTCCTCCCTGACGTGGAAGATATTTGCGGTTGAAATAGCCGGTATCATCATAACGTGGACTGTAACTTGCCTCGGGATACTCTTCTTTATGTTTTGCAAAATTGAGAATACCGCCATCTCTTCGCTGATCGCCTGACTCATACGAGTCGTATAATGCTTTCTCAACAGGCTCAAACCCCCAACCGCCTCCGGCAAATTCGGGGCTATTACTCAACCCATTGATTCCTATAAGAGTAGGATATACACTACCTCCTGTTGCCAAAGGATTATCCCAACTACGAGCAGCTAAATCGTCCGAATAGTTAACTTCGAAAATAGATTCTTTACTCCATTCGCCTTTATCGTTCCAAATATCGGCGAAAGAATCGCTAAGATCATATAAACCTGAACCAATTATCGACTGCATATCTTTCAATACCTCAGCATATTTGGTCTCATCTTTCTGGTACATTACCACATTAGCCCTCAACATCTGTGCTGTAGCTTTAGTTATACGGCCAATTTCTTTATTTGCAGTCACGGTTGCTGGCAGTTTATCTCCATCCAAAGCGAAATTCAGGTCTTCGATAATTTTAGCATATAGCTCATCAGCCGGCATTTGCGGGATCAAGAAGGGAGGTGTTGATGGGTTTACGCTATAATAAGGAACATTTCCCCATAGTTTCCATAACCAGAAATAGTAATAGGCTCTCAATGTATGAGCTTCTGCCAGAATTCTATTTTTAGTTGCAGGATTCAGATTCGGAACATTGTCGATACGGTTGATTACGATATTCGAACGGTTAATTCCCGAGTAGAAAATAGTCCAAAGCGACTCGCATACATACACCGGGGTGGCGTTAAAAAACCGCATGCGCTGTAAATGCTCATTATCCTTCGCATTACCGCCTCCTACACGTACATCGTCGGACATAACATCCGATACAAACTGAAGCGGATTATACTGTCCGAATGCCCAGTCGGGCCACTGAAGCGGACCATATGCAGCTACAAGTCCCTGCATGATTCGTTCTTCCGAATTATAAAATTCTTCTTCGGGTATCTGTGTGGTTGGTGTAGACTCTAGAAAAGACTCTGTACAAGAGCTTAATGCAAATAGACAAGTCAGACCAAATATTATTATCTTTTTCATTGTGATTTCGTTTTAATAATTAGAATGTGATGTTTGCTCCTACAGAAACAGTTCTTGCCTGAGGATATACCCCTCTGTCTACTCCTAAAGATGTACCTCCCGATGAAATTTCAGGATCGAAACCATCATATGAAGTGAAGGTTAACAAGTTTTCGGCAGAAACATAAACTCTGACAGATCCCAAATATGCTTTTTTAACTATAGACGAAGGTAAGCTATATCCGATCTGTATATTTTTAAGCCTTAAGAATGATCCGTCTTTTACATATAAATCGGAAGATTGCCAGTTTCCATTATCATCATTTAATGAAAGGCGAGGTATTCTGTTCGAAGAACCCGGTCCTGTCCATCTGTCCAACATGTATCCGGGTAAATTGATACTTGCCAAGTCAATACGTCGGGTTCCGTCAAAAATATCATTACCCGTTGTTCCTTGTAATATCATATTGAAATCAAAGCCTTTCCATTCTGCACCCAGATTAAATCCAAACATCCAGTCGGGCATACCTTTACCTATTTTTGTGCGGTCATCATCATTAATAACTCCATCTCCGTTAAGATCTACAAATCTCACATCTCCGGGTTGAGCTTTGGGTTGTATCTTTTTACCGTCTTTATCCACATAGTCATCAATTTCTTGTTGAGTTTGGAATATTCCATTGGTCTTAAGTCCATAGAAGAATGGGAATGGCTCGCCATTTTCGGCTCTTGTGATTGTTCCGATACTTTGGATAGCATCATAGTTTGCCCATCCATTACTATTACCCAGTTCAATCAGTTTATTCTTGATATAAGAGGCATTTCCTCCTACATGTATCGACACATCTGCAACTTTAAATTGATAAGAAGCATCAAACTCTACCCCTGTATTTTTCATATCACCCACATTACCCATAGGAGGAGTATCTCCAATATATGCAGGCAGAGGCATTTGCATCAACATACCGTTGGTTCTTTTATCAAACCAATCTACACTGAAAGACAAGGCACCATTAAAGAATCGGGAGTCAAGACCGATATTTGTTTGTTCGGATTCTTCCCAACCAATAGAAGCATTAGGATAACCGTTTGGCTTTGATCCCGGAGTAACTATAATTGCTCCTTCTCTTCCAAAAATATAATTATTCCCACCATCAATCATTGTAGTATATCTGAAGTCTCCAATCTGGTCATTACCATTTTGCCCCCAGCTACCGCGTAACTTCAATGTAGTAAGGAAGTCAGGTCTGTCTTCCATAAACTTTTCATTTGTAATATTCCATCCTAATGAAACAGAATAGAAATTTGCCCACTTGTTATCTGGACCAAATTTGGTTGAACCATCACGACGCATGGTAAACTCGGCCATATATCTTTCTTGGTAGTTATAACTCAAACGCCCGAAATAAGAAGCTAAACGGTAGTATGGTCCCATTTTACCGGCTGCTTCACGTGCCTTTTGAGGTTGGTCGGTAAAGTCGATATTAGCTCTGTCAGGATTATCATCTCTAAGTAAGTAGCTTTGTCCCCATAACGAACGAGACCTGCTTGATAATGCCGACTGACCTAATAAGACCGTAAAATGGTGGTCTTGGATATCTTTTGTGTAAGATAATGTATTCTCGATTTGCCATGTAAAACCTCGGTTCATTTCAGACCAAACTTTGGATTCAGTCAAGTTGTTGCTTTTTCCCAGATAATAAGGTTGAAGGTATCCGTCTTTACCCCAGAATGCAAGATCGACACCATAAGAAGACTTAAATTTAAGATTCTTATAAAGCTCCAATTCTCCCCAGAAATTTGCAATGATCTTATCCGAATTATTTTTTTCCGGAGGTAACGATAAAGCCGCTATCGGGTTAGTTATTTCATTGTATTGATCGCCAACGACGGTAAATACATTTCCATTTCTATCTCTAACAGCAGTCGGATGGGCAGCTAATGTTGCTTCGGGATCTTGTGCCAATACTGTTAGCATAGGAGATATAGCCAAGGCACTACCCAGTGGTGAACCAAACTCGCTATTAGTAGAAATACCGGTTGAATTGATACGGCCATAAGTTAAGTTAGTACCGATCTTTAACGTAGAAAGAATATTGCGTGTTTTCGATTCGTCAAACACGGTATAATTATTATTTAAACGTATAGAGTATCTTTCGTAGTTTGATCGTCCGAAATTACCCCCTACAATACCTTCTTGATTGAAGTAACCTAATGACAGGTAATAATTACCTTTGTCGCTTCCTCCCGATACGCTCACCTGATGTTCGTACATCGGAGCATCCGAGTTAAATGTTTCTTTTTGCCAGTCGGTACCTTTTCCATATGAACGAGGGTCGGAATATATAGGAGCTTTTCCCGAATTCATATTCTGCTCATTCATCAAGATGGCATATTCGGTAGCATCAAGTACAGCTCTTTTCTTTGCTGCATTTTGCCAGCCGTAATTAAAATTATATGTAACTACAGCTTTCCCCGATTTTCCTTGTCGGGTAGTTATCAGGATTACCCCATTGGCACCACGTGTTCCATAAATCGCCGCAGAAGCAGCATCTTTAAGTACTTCAACCGATAGTACGTCTGCCGGGTTGATATTATCAATACCTCCCGAAACAGGCATTCCGTCTACAATATACAATGGATCACTGTTGTTGATAGTACCGATACCGCGGATACGTACTTTAGAACCGTCACCGGGTTGTCCGGATGCCTGAGTAATATTCACCCCCGATACCATACCTTTCAGTACGTTATCAATACGTGTGGGAGCTTTCAGAGCCAAATCGTCACCTCTTACACTACTGATAGCAGCTGTAACAACACTCTTCTTTTGGACACCATAACCTACTACCACTACTTCATCCAAGAGTTCGCCCGCTTCTTCGAGCTTTACATTTAATGATGTTGAAGAGGCTTTAATTTCGAGATTCTTATAACCTAGATAAGTAATTACTAAATCTGAGTTAAGCGGAGCGTTGATTTCGAAAACTCCGTCCAGGTCGGTTATAACTCCGTTTGTTGTGTTCTTCTGAATTACAGATACCCCAACAAGTGCTTCTCCTGTTTTAGCATCTGTGACAATTCCTGTAATTTGACTGCCTTGTGCAAAAGCAATCATCGGAAAAAACATTAGGAACATAACAAGTCCTAATAATTGCCGATTGATAGCAAACATTTTTTTCTTCATGGTTTGATTTATTTAAAGGTTGTGCAGAATCCAATCTGCGGAAAACTTCTTTTCGGTTGATGAAGATATTGGCAGATGTCTTTTTGTGAAAAAATTTAACTACGTCAAAAACTCAAAAAATAAAATCTTGTATACGACAACACTACTACAACAAATATTTAATATCTTATAAATCATTTTCTTAATAACAAAAAATATACAACAAAAAACTTTTATTTATATTTAAAAAACTTTTATAACTTAGTGTACTTTTAACTATAATAAACTATGAAGTATACTCTATATATAATTTGCTCCTTGCTGCTGTTTCAATTATCGGCTTTTGCTTCGTGGCAACGAAACATAACCAACTACGAAAGAAACACCTATAAAGGTGGTTTTCAGAATTGGATGGTTAAACAATCATCTAACGAGTGGATGTATTTTGCCAACACAAATGGTCTATTGGAATTCGATGGGGTAAACTGGAATCTATATCCTATAAAAAATAAGATTGTTAGATCTCTGGAGATCTGTGAAAGCAAAATCTATGTAGGTGGAAGTTCCGAATTCGGCTATTTCCAAGCTAACAGCATAGGGCAACTTATTTATCATTCACTTTCTGAAAAGCTTACTAACTGGTGGGGAGAAGTATGGAGCATATACACGATAAAGGATAAGACTTATTTTCTGGACGATGGCAATATTCTAGTTTATGATTCTTCGTCAGATACTATGACTACTATCACAACTGATTATAAAATAGATTGTTCGACTCTCATCAACAATAAAATATATATAGGAACCTCAGAGGGAATATTTTTTCTTAATCACAGAAATAAAATAGAGCTACTTGTTCCCTCAAAATCGCTGAAAGGGTCTAAAATTGTTGAAATGATCGCTTATGACAATAAAATATTAGCTGTTACAGCCCGTAATGGAATGTACCTGATTGACCATATGTGGAATAACCAAATACACTCTATCGCAGATAATTTTATTGCCAAAAATCAACTTTTTTGCGCCTCTCTTTCCGGTTCTAAAATAGCACTGGGTTCTGTTCAAAGCGGAGTATTTCTTTTCGACCTAAAGGATCCTCAATATCATGAAGAGTTTAATATAACAAATGGATTGATTAACAATACTGTATTAAGCTCTACCTTCGATAAAAACGATAATCTGTGGTTAGGACTCGACAAAGGGATTGCATATATCGATTTACAATCTCCGGTTCGTCCTCTTTTTGCAGTAAACTCACTTATTGGAACAGGATATTGCTCTGCTCTTTATAACAACGAACTTTATTTGGGAACTAATCAGGGATTATACAAACTGGATAAAAACGGCACATATCAGCTTATTAAAGATTCTGAAGGACAAATCTGGTCATTAAACGTTTACGACAATTCGTTATTCAGTGCCGGTGATAATGGGATTATCGTTATATCTCCGCAATCTACTTATAAGATAAATTTGACAGGTATATGGGAGATACACCCTCTGGCTTCGAATAGTAACCGTATGATAGCAGGATCTTATTCAGGATTCAAAATCTTGGAAAAAAAGAACGGCAACTGGCAATTTTCTCATAATGTTGCCAATTTTTTTAATTCATCGCGTGGCTTTATCGAAGATGATATAGAGAATACTTTCTGGGTGGTAAATATGGGTGAAAATATCCAGAAAATAACCCTTGACAATGAGCAGAAAGCTATGATAAACCGAAAGGAATATAGCCTTAAGGACATCGTAATAGACGAAAATACTACATTCAGAAAAATAGACAATAATCTGGTAATATGTGCACAAGATGGTATTTACCAGTACAGTCGCATCTCCGATAATTTTGACCGTTATACTCAACTGGAAAAACTTCTCGATGGAAGTAAGTATTATGAATATCTAAAAATGGATAACCTCAAAAATATATGGTACGTTTCGGACCGGAGTCTCAAACTTTTACCATACAGAAAAGACGGGTATGCTCCACAAGCATATAACATCGGGTTAGCAAATGATTTAATAAGCGGGTATGAAAATGTTTCTCTTTTAGATTCTAGCTCTGCAATTGTGGCTGTAGATAAAGCTTTCGTAAAAGTTGACTTGTCTCCAGAGAATCAATTAACACATAATTTAAATACTGTCATACGAAAACTGGTTGCGACCAGTAACGACAGTATTCTTTATTACGGCAACTCATCTCAAAAAACTGTTATACCATATTCTTTGAACTCTATTAATATTCATTTTGCAGCTACCGAATACTCGAAGAATGAAGATATTCTCTATTCATACAGGTTGAAAGAGATAGACGAAAAATGGAGTACGCCCTCGCCTAAAACAATCAAAGAATATACAAACCTACTCGAAGGGGAATATACTTTTGAAGTAAAAGCTTACATAAAAGGAGAGAACATAGCTGGCCCAACAACAAGCCTCAAATTCGAAATATTATCGCCATGGTACCGTTCTATATGGGCTTATATTGTCTATGGCTTATTCCTTGTGTTGCTTTCGTTTATCGTATACCGAAGAACAATTGGCAAACAAAAGAAGATAATCAACGAGAAAGGTGCTTTATTGATTGCCCAAAGCAAACGTTACGAAGAGGAAAGGATGCTAAAGGATAAAAAAATATATGAACTGCAAAACGAAAACCTGAAGACTAAACTCCATTATAAGACACAGGAACTATCAGGTTATATACTTAATATTGTCCGCAAAAACGAAATGTTGGAAGATGTTCGAAAAAATGTAATGAGTATATCTAAGTCTTTGGATGAAAACAAACAGCCGAATATCATAAAACAGAAGGTGGTTAGATTAATTACACAGATCAATAATAATATTGACCACGACAAAGACTTTCAGATTTTTCAATCAAATTTTAATCTCATACATAAAGATTTCTTCAATTTATTAGATGACAGGTATCCGAATCTCACCCGAAATGATAAAATATTATGTGCTTATCTGAAAATGAATCTTACATCGAAAGAAATAGCTCCTTTATTAAATATCTCAATTCGTGGAGTAGAAGTAAGCAGATATCGGTTACGCAAAAAAATGAATTTGGATAAGGATCTTAATCTATCCGATTTTTTACATAGTCTCAAATAAAATTACCTCTATTTTTTGTTTTATCGAAAGGATAATATCTGTTAATAATTTTAATAATTAAGAAGGTGGAAGGATTTAATTTCCACCTTTTTTATAAAAAAAAGCCTGTGAGTACAACCCTCACTTAACAGACTGACATACAGAAAACAAACTGTGTTTTAATAAAACTCAAACAGGCTTTATTTTTTAACTAAATTCCATTTCGCCACATTAAAGTCCTCATTTTTAATTGTTTTTTTATATCTTTGCCTTGATGAATGGATTATTCTCTCATCATTCAGATTAGGTCAGAAACATATTTTGTCAGTAATCATTAGACAAAGACCATTCGAAGATCTGAATTCTATATATTTTTTAGCGTAACATCTTTGGACTCCAATAATCATTTGATCTGATTTGTCCTGACATGTGTTGTTATGCGCCTATTGTATAATAATTGTTTTATTTAACACCCAAACTGTTTAAGGGATAAGGCCTTTTATTGCTTTGGTAAGTACAACAAGTATGTCTTATAATGATTTATCTCTAAATCATTGTATCTTCTTAAGTACCTAAAAACCTGCAATTAAAGATTCCAGCACCTAAAATTAAAAATGTATGTATAAAATACGTATCCATATAACTTGCTTTCTTATTTTCTTCACATCTGTTTTACATGCTAAAAACGACAGTATACAAAAAAAAGATTTCTTCAGACTAGGTGGAGCTGTACGCTTTAATGCTGTTATGGAGAATTACAAATCAAGCAACAACGACTTAGATACCTACGTTAAAATGGACACCTGGTTTCTAACTGTTGAAGCTCATCAGAAAGGATTTGACTTAAGCTTCCAATATCGTTTCTATCCCGAATTCAAAACACATTTTTTGCATCATGCGTCTATCGGTTATCAAATAGATAACAATTGGTATGCCAAACTGGGTGTATTCCAGAAGCCCTTTGGCATTGGCGACTTTGCTTCGCATTCGTGGTGGTTTCAGGTTCCTTATTATCTGGGATGGGAAGATACCTACAATACCGGAATCGGATTCTTTTACATTCGCCATAAACTAAGAGTAGAGGCTGCTTATTTCAGACAAGCCGCCCCACGAGGTTCTGTTCCGTCTAATACCGATGACAACTCGGTTGGTAACGGTCGGTACTCTTATGCCATAGTGCCTACATACGGATACAGCAACGGTGAAAAAGTAGATGCTTATATCAGAGAGTTGGATCAGTTTAACGGACGTATACGTTATCAAATATTACCGGAAGTAGAGCTAGGACTTTCAGCTGAAATGGGCAGTATATACAATGAAACACTCAACAAACGGAATTGGGGTTTTAGCTGGGCAGCCCATACGCTGATAAATTATAACCGATGGAACTTTAAAGGTGAAGTGATAGGCTATAACTACAACGCCCAATCTGACAGCAATCAACGTCTCGATATCGTACAGATGGGTGCATACGGATCGGCTTATGACGTAGCTGCTAAAGGGATGATATACGTTGCAGGTATTTCGTATAGTATACCTGTCAATAGACGTCTGATATCCAGTATTCAACCCTATATTGACTATTCGGTTGTACATAAAAGAAAAGCAGGATTTCATGATACACAGCAGTTTGTTCCGGGTATGCTGATATCCTCGGGACCTGTATATACGTATGTAGATTATGCCTTAGGCAAGAATCACCCCTGGCTAACATCCGATTTTGGTGAGGGATTGGGAAAAGGTACTGCTGATGCCAGATGGAACAGCCGTCTGAATATAAATATAGGCTATTACTTCTAAGGTATAGTTAATTAGATAAACATAAGATAGAAACACAAACAGAAAGTCTCATAAGGTCTCGGATCTTTAATAACATTCTTAAAATATGAATAAGATAGAAATAAAAGACTTGTACCTGATATTTGGTTCTGCCAAAAGACAGGCATACAAGATGTTGAAAAGCGGGAAAAGTAAAAAAGAAATTCATTCAAAAACACGATGTACCATTGCTGTAAACAATGCAAACCTATCTATTAAAGAAGGTGAGATATTTGTTATTATGGGATTGTCGGGGAGTGGAAAATCATCTTTATTAAGATGTTTCAATATGCTGAATGTACCCACATCAGGATCTTTGTTGATTGATGGGGAAGATATTACTAAAATGGATAAGCATGCGTTGTTAAATCTGAGAAGAAAAAAGGTTGGAATGGTTTTCCAGCATTTCGGACTACTTCCACACCGTACTATTATTGACAATGTTGCTTTTGGATTAGAGATACAGGGCATACCTCAGGAAGAAAGACATGCAAAGGCTAAAGAAATACTAAGCATGGTTGACCTTTCGGGGTACGAAAACTCATTTCCCCACCAACTCAGTGGAGGTATGCAGCAACGTGTAGGTATTGCGCGTGCCATTGCTACCGATTCTCAAATTCTTCTGATGGATGAGGCTTTCAGTGCTTTAGATCCACTTATCAGGGCACAGATGCAGGATGAATTGGTAGAAATACAGCAGTCCCTGAAAAAGACGATCATATTTATTACTCACGATTTGGATGAGGCACTCAAAGTGGGTAATACCATTGCCATAATGAAAGACGGAGAAATAGTTCAGCAAGGTACTCCCGAAGATATACTGCTCAATCCGGCTGACGATTATGTGAAGGCTTTTATCGGCAATGTAGATATGGCTAAAATTATAACTGCTTCGGCTATAAACGAACCTTTCAAAGCTCGAATATGGCTGGGAAAGGATGGTCCGGCATCTGCACTCCGTTTAATGGAACGCCACTTACTGAAATTCCTCCCTGTTGTTGACCATCTGGGACGTCTTATTGGTTATGTCGGCGAAAAGGACGTTCGCAAAAAGATAGCCAACAAAGAAAATAATATTGATTCTATCGTAAACGATATACCTAAAGTTTCGATGGATACTTCTATTACCGATTTACTGCCATTATTTATCAATCAGAAATATCCATTGGCTGTGGTTGACCATAAAGACCGTCCTGTTGGCTATATCCGACATTCGGACGTGGTATCTATGGTAACCGGTTATGATGACGATAAAGTACAGTCTATTATAGAAAGTGCCAATTAAGCTCTCAGAGTCACTCTTTATAGGCTGAAGAGAAATAATCAGAATCAATATTTACAATCTAAAAAAGAATAAGAATCCATATGGAAAAATTAAATATAGGAAAATACGTAGAACATTTTGTCGATTGGCTTTCGGATGCAGGAGAGCCTGTCTTTAGGCAAATAACGATCATCATCGAAAATTGTGTCGATGTTATGCAGGGAGCATTATTGTCGATTCCCTTTTATATACTTATCGCATTGTTTGCACTGCTAACATTTGTAATTAAAAATAAGAGCTGTCGTAAATTAAATGTAACAAAACAAAATGCCAAAGATATATTTGACTTACCCATCTTTTGTGTATTAGGATTCCTACTTATATACTGGATGGGGTTTTGGGAAGAGACAATCGACACATTGGTGCTTGTTATTGTTGCCACATTTATCATTCTGCTCATTGGTATTCCTCTGGGAATATGGTGTGCACGAAACAAAAAGGTAAACGCAATGGTCAGACCCCTACTCGACCTGATGCAAACCATGCCGGCTTTTGTATACCTGATTCCTGCCATCTTGTTTTTTTCGGTAGGTAATGTTCCGGGAGTGGTGGCAACCGTTATCTTCTCTCTTCCTCCTGCGGTACGTATGACTGCTCTGGGAATACGTGATGTTCCCAAAGAAATTGTGGAAGCTACGGTTGCATTCGGATGTACAGGCAGACAAACTTTGTTTAAAGTACAGATACCGCTGGCAATGGCTACCATATTAGCCGGAGTAAATCAGGTGATAATGCTGGCTCTGTCGATGGTGGTAATTTCGTCGATGGTTGGTGCAGGCGGACTGGGAGAAAGCGTATATGCAGGTATCCAGCAAGCTGATGTAGCTCTTGGCTTCGAGGCTGGATTGTGCATTGTGATTCTTGCCATTATATTAGACAGAACAACCCAATCGATAGGACAAAAAAAGGAGGTAGCCAAATAATGAAAAAGAATATACTACTTATATTATTGGCTTGCCTCATCATTATGCCGGCTTGCCAACGCATAAAAAAACAAGATGTATTATTACTCTATCCTAATTGGGCGGAAGGTATAGCCATTACTAATCTGGCACAAATCATTCTCGAAGAAAAAGGATATACAGTTACCATTAAGCGATTAGAACTGGGTCCTATCTATGCATCATTATCACGTGGCGATGCCGATGTATGTATGGACACATGGTTGCCCAATACGCATAAGGATTACTGGACTCGCTATGGTAATAAGATTGACATACTCGGGACAGTCTTTGATGACGGTATTACGGGACTGGTTGTACCAACCTATGTGGATATAAATTCGATAGAAGAATTAAATGCGAATAAAGATAAGTTCAACGGAAAAATCTATGGTATAGCATCGGGGGCAGGTATTTACCGAACCACCGAAGATGCTATCAAAGCGTATGATTTGGAACTGACTCAAATTTCATCTTCGGAAACATCTATGATTACAGCCTTAAAAAAGGCTATTGCCCATAAAGAATGGGTAGTTATCACCGGATGGAAACCTCATTTCATGTGGGCTGAATACGATTTGAAACCACTGGATGATCCGAAAAACATTTATCCGAAAGATGAAATAAAGATCATTGCCCGAAAAGGCTTCTCTACTGACAAGCCTGAATTGGCAAAATTCTTTTCCAATTTCTCAATGGATGAGAAAATGCTTAATGAATTGATGAGTGATGTGCTAAAGGATAATGACCCCATGATAGGAGCCAGGTTCTTCTACAATAAACATAAAGAACTGCTTCAATCGTGGATAGTAGAAAAAGAAATAAAATAACAGAAAAATCCCATTATAACTTATCATTATAATGGGATTTTCTTTCTATCATGGTTCCTAAATATTTACTGAATCAAGGTTGTTTTCCTATATAAGCCAAGATACCACCATCGACGTAAAGAACGTGTCCGTTTACGAAATTAGAAGCATCCGAAGCTAGAAACACTGCCGGACCAGCCAAATCTTCGGGAGTTCCCCAACGTGCAGCCGGAGTTTTTGCTATAATGAAAGAGTTGAAAGGATGCCCTTCTTCTCTCAATGGTGCAGTTTGAGGTGTGGCAATGTAACCCGGTCCTAAGCCATTACACTGAATATTGAACTCGCCGTACTCGGAAGCAATATTGCGTGTCAACATTTTCAAGCCACCTTTTGCTGCTGCATAAGCCGATACAGTTTCGCGTCCCAATTCACTCATCATCGAACAGATATTGATTATTTTACCTGCTCCTTTTTTAATCATACCGGGAATTACTGCTTTTGCAACAATAAATGGTCCGTTCAAATCAATATCGATTACCTGACGGAATTCTGCTGCCGACATTTCGATCATGGGTATACGTTTGATGATTCCTGCATTGTTTACCAGAATATCAATTACGCCTACTTCTTTTTCGATTTGTTCAACCATTGCATTTATTTGGTCTTCGTTGGTTACGTCAGATACATAACCTTTAGCATCAATACCTGCTTCTTTGTATGCAGCCAAGCCTTTGTCTACAAATTCTTGTTTAAGATCATTGAACACAATCTTGGCTCCTGCTCCTGCCAAAGCGGATGCTATTGCAAAACCTATACCGTAAGAAGCCCCTGTTACGAGAGCTACTTTTCCTTCTAAACAAAACTGATTTTTCATATTATAAGAACTTTAAAGTTTATCTATACTTTAATTTAAAATTTCACCACCAATGGCTGTTTCAAGCCTTTAGAGAAATTACTTGTATACGTTTGGAATGCTGCTTCATCCGCAAAACCAAATTTGCTCCAGCCATAACCTGTATAGTAGGTTATCGGTTGATTGGCTTTGTATGTTGCAACTGCCAATACATGAGAATAGGTATCCTCTTTTTTAGTTTTGGCATTCATTACGTTATAAGTATCCACTACCATAGAATCTATGCCCGCAGGGAAAACAAGTCCCAGATAAACAGGGCCTGCCTTTACGCTTGGTTCTCTGTAAATAATATAGTCATTAGCGGGAGAAACAATGATGGTGTCATTAGCGGCACGCTTAGCTATTCCGGCTGCAACAATCATGTCTTCTGCCACTCCATATTCTTGTACAACTTTAGAGAATTGAGAGCCTGCATCAATAGAAAATGTACGGCTTTCACTATATGTTTTGCCATCTACTTCGATATCTTTATATGTTAATTTCAAAGTAGTACGAAGAGGTCCGTTTTCCAATAATTCCTGAGAAGCAAAATTTTCGTTCAACCATAATTTTCCGTTCACAAACGGAGCCATAGCTCCTGCTCCCAACGAACGGCCTACCTTGTAGTCATCTAATCCTTCTCCGTGATCTTCATGATAAGATGCAACTCCTGCAATATCATCTTTGTACCATTGGTCAATCTTCATATCATTGGTACGTTTATACCAAAGATCTAAACCATTACTGGGTCCGTCTGTCGCAATAAGAGACGGTCCATAAATACGAAAAGCTACACGATCGTTTTCCCAAGCAAAATCATCTTTACGCTCCGTAATAAAACGACCGTAAGTTTGTGCTTTAAATTCGGGATTTTCACCTGCCGAAACAGTAAAAGTTACCGTTTCTTTTGCTTTGGCTCCCGATTGGAAAACTAGTTTACCATCGTAAGTTACTTGGGATGGAATTATTTCACCTTTAGCATTCTTCACAACATATGCCTGACCTTCAGCTAAAGTTACTTTTGTTTTTATACCTTCCAATGGCAATTCGACCAGGTCAGTAGTTCGATCAAAATCACTCGGATTTTCGACCGTCACAGTCATTTCTTTCGGTTTATCTTGACAAGACGCAAGTAAAACCACTGCGAACAATAAATAAATTACTCTTTTCATCTTTTATTATTTTATATTTAAATACTTCTTTTTTGCTTCAAATACACAAATGTGTGCCCAAACACTTATCAATGAACCGATAGAGTTTTGGAATATCAACAAAAAAATTATATGATTATTTTATATCTTAATACAGATTTCAGGGTGTTTTTCGTCTTCATAAAAAATAGATTCGGTTATTTACTCGCTAAAGTTAACAATAACAAATAAATTTCACAGCATTTTTTATTAAAAAAGCCTATACCAATATCTTAAACAGACAAGTAACTTTTATCATAAAGTGTGTATAGAATAAATATCCGCAACATAAATTTAATACTGAGGCTTTGAAAAAACTAAGTAATGCATTTAACAGTAATTCTCGTTTTATCTATACAATAATACAAAAGAGCGTTCTTTGAACAGATTATCAATGGAAACAAAAGAACTTGTACAAACCTGTCGGTTTTATTGACACCTCAAGTCACAAACTCCTATAAAACAAACGAATAACAAAAAGCGAATACATAAAGTATATTTCTGTGTAACTTTTGTCACTTTTGTCACCTTTTGGAGGTTTACTTACTGAAATAAAGCCACTTATAAAAGTGACAACTACTACCCAAAAGTGTCACCTTTTTGTGTAGTAGTTGTTATAAATGTGAGGTAAATGTATACAAGTTGTTACCTTGTCACTTCATCAATCAAATAGAATATCGACTTAAAGTTTACATCACTGTATTCTGTCATTCCTATTTCACAAGTACGGCTGGTAGAGAAACCGTCTTTACAACCTGCCGGAATTTGTTCTGCAAGGTGTCTTTGCCCATGTTTATTCAGTTCGGGATAAGTGAATCCTCTGTCCCCTGCAAAGCCGCAACAATTGCTTTCGACCATTGCCACTTTCTTTGAACACATTTTTGCCAGCTTGTACAGGTTCTGCTCCATTCCGATTTTCTTAACCGAACATACAGGAAATACGCTGACTACTTCACGTGGATTTTTAACAGGCAGTTTAGGCATTACAAAATCAAGCATAAACTCTATAGGATCGTATATTTTGAGATCTTTATTCGAATATGCTTCATGGAATGTATAGAAACAAGGGCTCATATCAAACAAGATAGGATATTTACCTCCTTCGGAAGCCTGATAAAGAGCATCTTCCAGTTCTTTCGACTTTCGTGCTCCCTCTTCTTTCAGTCCTTTACTGCTGAATGCCATACCACAGCAAAGTGCATTAAGACCTTCGGGATATATTATGGTGAACCCGGCACGGGTCAGAAGCTCTTCGGTCTTACGGGTCAACTCAACGTCTTCTTTCTTGTAGTCCTTTGATTTACCCATAGTCCGGTTGATACAAGACGGAAAGTAAACCACTTTATCGGCTTGTCCAGGATTAGCTACTGTATGCTTAATCTTTCGTGCCCCTTTAGGCATATACTTATTCCACTTGGGAATAGAATTACCTGTGAGGAAACGCATACTGCCTGCAATTCCCCCCATTAGTGTATCGCCCAATATGGTGTGGAAAAAATGCACTGTATTGAGTCCGGCTCTACCGATATTCGTAATACCGGGCATATGATCGCCGATGTATTCTGCCAGATCAATGGCTGTTTCGCTAGCTTCTCTATGGCGTTGGTCTTTGATAAATTTACCTGTATCTATTTTAACAGGACAGGCCAGTGCACAAAGACCGTCGGTTGCACAAGTTTCGTTAGAAAAGTATTGTGCATCGTGCAACATCTTCTTCAAACGGTCAGGATCTTCTCCGGCAGCTCTCAAGCGTGATATTTCACGGGCAATTACAATCCTTTGACGTGGCGAAAGGGTTAGCCCTTCCGACACGCAGTTAGGCTCACAGAAACCGCACTCCATACATTTATCGATCAACTCATGTGCTTCGGGAAGTGGTTTGAGATTTTCTAAATGGATTTTGGGATTCTGGTTAATAATTACTCCCGGATTGATTAACCTGCGAGGGTCGAATATATTCTTAATCCGCAACATGATTTTATAGGCAGCCTCTCCCCACTCTTTTTCTACAAACGGAGCCATATTACGCCCTGTACCATGTTCGGCTTTTAATGATCCGTCAAATTGATTGACCACAATATCAGAAAGCTCGTCCATCATTTTGGCATAACGCTCTACTTCAACCGGTGTCGAAAAATCTTGGGAGAATACTAAGTGTAGATTTCCCTCCAAGGCATGACCAAACAAAACGGCATCTGTATATCCCAGCCTTTTAAAAAGGTCTTTTATCGCAATACATGCTTCAGCCAGTCGGGGAACAGGGAATGCAACATCTTCGATAAGGCAGGTAGTACCCGTTTTTCTTAATCCTCCTACTGATGACAGAAGGCCTTTACGGGCTTTCCAGTTAAAATTATATTCTTTAGGGTCAGATGTAAACACATAAGGTTGAAAAGTAGGAATAGGTGCAACTGCCTTGCGAATTGCTGCTTCCTTCTGATCCATCTCCTCTTTTGTATTGGCTTGAATTTCCACCAACAACACACAGGTTGTTTCGGGTAGCTCTTTGAAATAAGCAGGTGCATCTGGATCATTCTCTACCGAACGGATGGAATCCCTGTCCAACAATTCAACTGCCGAAACAGGGCTTTCCTTTAGCAAAGGAGTAGCCTCACAAGCTTTTTCTATAGTGTCGAAAATCATCAAAGTACAAGCTTTGTACTTCTCATCAACAACGGTATGATAAGTCAGATCCGAAATAAAGGCTAGAGTACCTTCGGCTCCAATCATCAGGTGCTTGATTATCTCAAATGGATCTTGATAATCGACAAGGGCATTGATACTATATCCGGTTGTATTCTTTATCTTAAACTTACGCTGAATTCTCTCGAACAATACGCTGTCTGCTTTTACATCATCACGCAATTGTTCTATTTCTTTGATAATTTCGGGGTGCTTTTCTTTGAAAGCCTTCTTACTATTCTCATCGGCAGTATCAAGTATAGTTCCATCATATAGAACAATACGGATATCCGCTATCGTTTTGTATGAATTCTGAGATGTTCCGCAACACATGCCACTGGCATTATTCGAGGCAATCCCTCCAATCATAGCAGCATTGATAGAAGCTGGATCGGGCCCTATTTTCCGACCGTAAGGAACCAGAAAAACATTGGCTCTTGACCCGGTAATTCCAGGCTGCAATCTGATCTTAAGCCCGTCTTCCAATATTGAATACTTCTTCCAATGATGAGTTGCCACCATTAGTACTGAGTCGGTAATTGCTTGTCCGGAAAGACTTGTTCCTGCCGCCCGGTAAGTTACGGGAATATTCAACCTACCTGTCTGACGGATTACTTCTACAGCTTCTTCTTCGGAATGAACCTGTACTACAAGTTTAGGTATCAACCGGTAAAAACTTGCATCGGTTCCGTATGCCAATAGTTGAAGAGGATTTGTTATCAGGCGTTTGGGGTCGATCTTTTTCGACAACTCGCCTATCAGTTGCTCATAGTTTGCGGGTAACATAGTATATCGTGTTTTAGTTGATCTTAGTTCGGTCTTCTCAAAAATGCTTACTGTTAAGTAATACCATGCAATTTATAAAACTATTCTGTATTTATCTATAAAAAAGAGTTATTATTCTTTACCAACTCCTAAAAAAGAATTTATACGTATAAAATACTGAGGTTGTAACATTTGATACAAAAAACTGAATCACAATAGTATTAGCTTTGTCTATATTCAAACAATAAATATTATTCAGCCATGAGCGAACTTATAAATAATTCAGAAAAAAAGAAAGAACTTCTCAAACACCTGATCTTGCAACTGCATAAAGGAGAAGCTCCTGATGCAGTCAGAAAAAGATTGGAAGAAATACTTCGAAGCATTCCTTATGATGATGTAGTACAAGTAGAGCAGGAGCTTATTAATGAAGGTCTACCAACCGAAGAAGTTCTTAAACTTTGCGACATACATACAGCCGTATTAGACGGACATATCGATCAATCGGGAGCACGCCCTGCTCCGGCAGGACATCCTGTAGATACATTCAAAAAAGAAAATGAAGAATTAACTAAAACAATTGCTCAAACAAGGCAACTGTTCATTAAGGCTCCCAATCTGAAAGAGGAGGAAATAAAAGGTTACCTGATAGAACTGAAAGGGTGCTTCAACGCCTTATCGGACGTTGACAAACATTATCTTAGAAAAGAATACTTGCTATTTCCCTTTCTGGAGAAACATGAAATAACCGGTCCTCCTAAAGTTATGTGGGGTAAACATGATGAAACCCGTGCTTTACTCAAGGCTGCACATGAAATATTGAGCATATCTGAAAGTCTTTCTATAAGTGATTTATGCACTGCCATAGCTTATACTTTAGAACCGACTTTATCAGCTATTGAAGGTATGATAATGAAAGAGGAAGAAATTCTTCTACCTATGTCTATGGATACATTGACTGATGAGGAATGGTATCAGGTATATCAACAGACTACAGAATTCGGCTTCTGCCTCTATGACCCTACGGAGAAATGGTCTCCCGAAAATATTGAGATAAGTAAAATTACCTATTCGGGCAATGGCAGTATGCAACTGCCTACAGGTAGTTTTTCGGTGGAAGAATTAACGGCATTGTTCAATATCCTGCCGATGGATATTACGTTTGTCGATAAAGATGACAAGGTTAAATTCTTCTCTTTAGGGCCACACCGTATTTTTGACCGAAACCGTGCCATCATCGGACGAAGTGTTCAACTGTGCCACCCTCCACATAGTGTTCATATTGTTGAGCAAATATTAAATGACTTCAAAAGCGGAAAAGAAACGAATGCTACGTTCTGGATTAATTTCAAAGGTCGTTTTATATACATCGAATATATAGCCATGAGAAACGAAGAGGGGAAATATCTGGGTGTTATTGAGTGTACTCAAGATCTTACCGAATATCGTAAGCTGGAAGGTGAACAACGTTTGCTTTCGTATACATCCAAATGATATGGATACAAAGCTTGATATAAATCTTCAAACCAAAGTTGCGGAAATGCTCGATCATTATCCACAATTGGAAGAAGTGTTGCTTGAGCTATCACCCTCTTTTGCCAAATTAAAGAATCCAATTCTCAGAAAAACGATAGCAAGGGTAGCAAACCTAAAGCAAATATCTGAAATTGCCGGACTCAATCCGGGAGAATTAATCTCTACTTTAAGAAAAGGGGCAAAGCTCGACCCTGCAAATATTGATTCGAAGAGTGTCAATAGCTTTTCACCTCAACCACAATGGGTTCATGAAAGTCTGATTATCGAAATTTTTGATATATGTCCTATACTCAATGAGGGCAAAAGTCCGATGAAACAGATTATTGAAAAATCTCAATCTCTGGATTCAGATCAAATTCTAAAAATAATTACACCTTTTGTTCCTTCTCCTATCATTGATATTCTGAAAACAAAAGGATACAAATGCTGGAGCAAGTCTAAGAATAATTTAATAGAAACCTACATCATAAAAAAATAAAGACATGACAATAAAACAAATACTTAAAGATCTGGAATCTGCAAAACGTCCCGTAGCAAAAGTTGTGCAAAGCGGACAGGGTTTTAAGGTAATAGCTATAGGCTTCACTAAAAATATGCTTTTGGAAGATCACAAAACCGACATTCCGGCAAAACTGATTGTATTGGAAGGTAAAGTTGTATACAAAGAGGGTGAAAAGATGGTAATGCTTTCTCAATACGAAGAAACTCCCATTCCGGCCGGTGTTATACACTCGGTTACAGCTTTGGAGGATAGTTTATGCCTAGTTATCAAAGGATAATATCCGAATTTATTATTTTATCTATAAGATGAGGTATTTAGAATAAGCCCTAAATACCTCATTTTCTATAAAACAGAATTAATTTGAAAAAAAATACTCAAATTTGTAACCAATCTTAAACTCATCTGGTCATATCCATGAAAACGAATTAATAATAATTTAAAACAACCAATATTATGGAATTTGTAGAAGAAGGTTTAATACCTATTATAGCAATTCTATCGGCAGTTGCTCTTCCAATAGGATTTGGGATGTATCTTGGGCTTGTAAGCATGCGTACAAAGAATAAAGAGAATATGGAGCTTATCAAACAAGGAATAGTACCCCCTCCACAATCGAAGCCAACACCCAACAGATACAGGTCACTAAGAAACGGGTTCTTATGCATAGGTATTGCATTGGGGCTGATAATAGGAAATATAGCGGCAGAAGTATTCCGTAATCTCGAAGAAACATATATTATGGTCGCTTTCGTATTATTGTTTCTGGGACTGGCTTATGTCTTATTCTATTTTGTGACAAAGGACAAAGATCTGGAGGGATAAAACGAATGGATGAAAAGCTACAAATAAAACAGGTTCTAAAGGGGGATACGTCCGCCTTTGCCTATTTTGTGGATACTTATCAGGACATGGCAATAACCATCGCCTTTCGTATCTGCGGAAATAAGCAGGATGCCGAGGATATCGTGCAGAATGCTTATGTAAAAGCTTTTCATAACTTGCATACATTCAGAACCGACAGCAAATTTTCGACCTGGTTTTACCGAATAGTATACAATACTGCCCTGACTCATATAAGCAGCTCGGGATTCAGTACCGAATTTGTAGACTATCAACAGATGGATACCGAAAGTTCTTTTTCCGAATGGGATACACTCGAAAGGATTAATGAACAGGAAAAAAAGGCTGTTATAAATGAGACTTTAGAGAAAATGCCTAAAGACGAAAGCCTGCTGCTTACATTGTATTATCTGGAAGAGAATTCGGTAAAAGACATAGTCCTGATAACGGGCTTGGGAGAGTCGAATATTAAAGTAAAATTACATCGGGCTCGAAAACGGTTTGCCGATATTATAGGAACTATGATGCATTATGAAAAAGTTTAAGGTCACAGACCTCTCTGCTTATATAAATAAATTATTACATTTATAATATGGAAAAGGATATGAATAACAATATCGAAGATAGCCAATTCCGAGACTTATTATCCGGAACAAGACTTGAGGCAAGCAACAACCTCAAGTTTAGAATCATGCAACAGATTGAGACGGAAAAAGCTTTATCGAAACAAAAAGCAACAAAAACCCGTTCCGGATTTGGAAATATACTATCGATACTGGGAGTTATGTACTCATTGATAGCAGTTTTAGGTATCGGCGTATATTTTACTTACGGATCTGAGGCTTTACGATCGCCTGCCTTATTTATGCCTATGATACTTATAACATCGGCATGCAGCGTATTTCTGCTAATCTCTACATTTGATGACAGACGACATTACAAACATAAGAAATAAGAGCTTTCATTCCGAAAGCTCTATTACCTCCAAGTCTTTTATCGCACCCTCATCTAAAACAAACCTCAATAAGGTTCTTACTTTATGAAAGCCGTATTTTCCGGCTGCTCCGGGATTTATATCCAAACAGTTGTACTTTTTATCATACATCACTTTCAGTATATGCGAATGTCCGCAAATAAATAGTCTGGGCGGATCTACTTGCAAAATATTCCTCACTTTAGGATCGTAACGACCCGGATAGCCCCCTATATGAGTCATCAAAACATCTACACCCTCTAATGTGAACCGTAGAAATTCGGGATATGCCGCTCTGATATCAGCTCCATCAATATTGCCATATACTGCACGGAAGGGCTTGAATGCCTCAAACTTAAGAGTCAAATCAAACGAACCTATATCTCCTGCATGCCAAACCTCATCACAATCGGCAAAATGGTGCTTGTATTTCTCATCCCAATAGCTATGGGTATCCGAAAGCAATCCTATTTTCTTCATAGCTTATTTCTTATAATGATGTGATTCTTTATAAGGTACACCAAATACTTTACCAGTCACTTTATCTACAGGCACTTTCCATATTTTGACATTTCGAACAGCAGGTTCCGAGTACTTAAAAGGGCGATCCGAATATTGTTCCATCAATATATTAAGTATCTCCACCTTTTCATTGAAGTCTTCTATAAAGGTCACTTTTCCACGACAAACAACACTGCTTCCCTTTACTCTGTAACTACAGGCAACTTCTTCATGTTGATGGGTAATTTCCGAAGGAGTACAAAATGTTATACATATATTCGGATTGTTTTCTATTGCCCGAACGGCCGCCCCTTCAGGTCCGGAGTGCAGATATACTACATCATCCTTATATCCAAAATTCATGGGGATAACATAAGGTAAACCATCGGTATCTATCAGCCCGATGAAACACTCTTTACATTCTTTTATCGTCTTCTCAATGAATTCTCTTTCTTCAACTGTAATAGTAACCATACCAGAATATGTTCTCATTATTTATATCAGACACAAAGGTACAAATTCGAGCCAATATTTTATCTTTGCTTCTATTATGGAAAAAGATATTGACGAATTGTTTTACGATGCGGTAGATCTGTTGAAAAACATGATCCGCATTCCTTCATATAGCAGACAGGAAAATGAAGTGGCTGATATGATAGAATCATATATCCGAAAAGCAGGCTTTACCCCTCAACGCAAAGGCAATAATATATGGATTAAATCGCCCGGTTTTTCGGATACAAAACCCACCATATTATTAAATTCACATATCGATACGGTAAAACCCGTTTCGGGATGGACTAAAGATCCTTTTGAGCCAATCGAAGAAGATGGTTGCTTGTACGGATTAGGTAGCAACGATGCAGGAGCAAGTTTAGTCAGTCTGATGCATACTTTTTTTCTTGTGACTCAGAAGCCACAAGATTATAACCTTATATTTCTGGCTTCTTGTGAAGAAGAGGTTTCAGGCAAAGACGGAATTGAGTCTGTTTTAAAAGAAATACCCACTCCAAATTTTGCGATAGTAGGAGAACCTACGGAAATGCATCCTGCCATAGCCGAAAAAGGTTTAATGGTGTTAGATTGTGTTGCGACAGGAGAATCGGGACACGCTGCCCGTGACGAAGGGTTAAACGCAATTTACAAAGCTATAAAGGATATTGAATGGTTTAGAACTTTTGAGTTTCCAAATGTGAGTGATCTACTGGGGCCGGTAAAAATGTCTGTGACAATGGTAAATGCAGGAACTCAACACAATGTAATACCCGATAAGTGTTCGTTTGTTGTAGATGTACGCAGCAACGAGTGTTACAGCAATGAGCAATTATTTCAAATTATCAATAAGCATACGGAATGCGAAGTTACACCTCGTTCATACCGGCTTAATTCATCAAAAATTGCGATTGAAAATCCTTTCGTACAACGTGCAATAGTTCTAGGTCGAGAGCCTTATGGATCACCCACATTATCGGATCAGGCACTCATGCCGTTTCCTTCGGTAAAGATGGGTCCCGGAGATTCGGCTCGTTCACACACTGCGGATGAGTATATAAAACCCGATGAAATAAGGGAAGCAATAGAATACTATTACAAATTATTGAATGGTTTGAGCATTTAATGTCTCAAACTGTTTTATTACTTCGGCAATATTGGTAACTAAGACATTTCATCCTGACCAGCCAGGTCCGACTGAGTTATCAATCTTTCTAGAATATCATCTTTATGGTGTACATTCACTAACGGAACAGTTTCCACAACCGCAAAAGAAGGATCAAGATCAAGCATTTGCGTATCGGATGTACTGAATCGCTTAATCAAGTTATACCAAGCTAAAATAATACGTTGACGGGGCTCTAGTTCAATATTACGGAATATACGATCTACAACAATAAAGGAAAAATCTCCTTTTGCACTGTGCATCGAAGGAAAGCGTGAAGATAGGTCAACTTCTTTCTTCTTCTCCATATTATAACATATCAACCGTACATACTTATCGGTATGTATACCTACTTTAAAGCCAACCCGAAGGTCGATTCTGAAGATTTTCCCGGGAACAAAAGTCTTCACATCATAACTAAATTCATAAGGAGCATCGGTTCTCTTGATACGTACAAACCAATATGTGTCTGCTCTTTTAGGGAATTTTTTAAATAACGAATAGGTTATTTTACTTTCCAGAGCATGTTTATTATTTGCTTTGGTAATATATACCAGATTGGTTGCTGTCTTTGGAATTGTGGTATCTTCACTGATCTCTTGTATATGACGAAGATAAGGTTCATTCACCTGATCGTAAGTTGTGTATTGACGTTTGATACGACGACCATTAAACCATGAATACATCATAAAAAAGATAATCCCTGCTATTAGAATAGAAGCGAAACCTCCGTGTGCAAACTTCTGCATATTGGCGACAAAGAAGCTGAATTCTATAATAAAAAAGAAGATAGAGACAGGAATACTAAACCATGCAGGCTTCTTTGTTTCTTTGAAATATAGATAGAGCAGCATAGTAGTCATCAACATACTAAGAGTAATAGCTAACCCATAAGCTGCTTCAAGATTTGAGGATGACTGGAACATGAAAATGATTATAACACAGAAAATCATCATCGTAAAATTCACAGACGGAATATACATCTGTCCTTTGATATGCGTAGGATATTTTATCTTCACATTGGGCCAGAGGTTCAACGATATGGCTTCACTTATAACCGTAAAAGATCCACTGATAAGTGCCTGGCTGGCAATAATAGATGCAACGGTCGCCATAGTAACTCCTATAAAACTGAACCATGAGGGCATCATACTAAAGAAAGGATTAATTCCATGCTGCACCAAAGATGGATTATCTATAATCCATGCCGCTTGTCCTAAATAATTGAGTATTAATGTTGCCTTAACAAAAAGCCACGAAATACGAATATTTTTAAGTCCACAATGTCCAAGATCCGAATACAAAGCCTCAGCTCCTGTCGTACAAAGGAAAACTGCTCCCAATATAAACATGGTATGAGGTGCTTCTATCAAGAAACGAATCGCATAAAGTGGATTAAATGCTTTTATTACACTCAGATCATGTATAAACTGACTGAGCCCCACAACACCTATCATTATAAACCAAGCAAGCATAGCTGTTCCGAAATACTTCCCCAATGAGCTTGTACCCATAGGTTGTATCAAAAATATCCCCATAACGATAAGAAGCGTGGCAGGAACAATAGGAACTTCGGGAACAATATTATTAAGTCCCTCCATAGAGGTTATAACCGTCATTGCCGGAGTAATCACGCCATCGGCTAACAACGTCGCAGCTCCTAAAGCAGCAACTACATAAGCCCAACGGTATTTTTGCCGTATAAGTGCATACAAAGCAAGTATTCCTCCCTCACCTTTATTATCAGCTCTAAGAGTAAGTATTACGTATTTTAGAGTGGTCTGTATAGTTAAAGTCCAGATTACACAAGAAACTGCACCAATAATATATTCCGGACGAGAGAGTTGATTATCCGGGAGTGCCTCCAATACCGATTTCATCACATAGAGCGGTGATGTTCCGATATCGCCAAACACTACTCCGATTGCCATAATTATACCTATCGGGCCGAAAGGTACTTTATGCCTTTTATTGCTACTCATACGTTATTTATTAAAAAACAGGCAAATGTATATCTTTTTTTGAACACAGCACATTACTTAACCATAAAATAAAAAAGACGACTCATTCCTTAAACATTATTAGCAAAGTACTTCGATATAAGGCTAAAACTTATTTACACAACTAATTATAGTTGTTATCTCGGCAAATGTTAAGGCTGTATTTAATGGCAAGCTTAATACTTCTTTATGAATCTTTTCCGTTATGCCAAACGACATATTACCCCACTCTTTATAAGCCTCTTGTTTGTGCGGCGGTAAAGGATAATGCACCTGAGTTTGAATATTCTGATCTGACAGATATTTTTGGAGCTCATCTCTTCGTTCGCAACGTACCACAAAGAGATGAAAAGAATGTTGTGCAATACTATCTACCGAAGGTAATATAATATTCTCGTTTACAATTTCGGTTAAATACCTTTCTGCCAACATTTTTCTATATCTAATATCGCCTTCTATATATTTTAGTTTTACAGATAATACGGCCGCCTGTACTTCATCAAGGCGAGAATTAAGTCCTTTATATTTATTGATATATTTAGCTTCTGTCCCGTAATTAGCCAAAGCTCTGATAACCTCCGCTAATTTACTATCATTTGTAGTGACTGCACCTGCATCACCCAATGCTCCCAGATTTTTAGTCGGATAAAAGCTAAAAGCTGTAGCATCACACAATCCACCTACAGGTTCACCCTGATATTTGGCTCCATGAGCTTGTGCCGCATCATCAATTACTTTAAGGTTATATTTTTGAGCAATCTTATTTATCTCATTCATCGGGCATGATAACCCATAAAGATGAACAGGCAGAATAGCCTTAGTTTTTGATGTTATTTTTTCTTCGATCCTTTCAGGATCAATATTATAGGTTCGAATATCAGGCTCTACCAATACAGGAGTTAATCGGCTTTCAGTTATTGCCAAGATTGTAGCAATGTATGTATTGGCGGGCACTATCACCTCGTCACCATCACTCATTATCCCCAATTCTTTATAAGCACACAAAATGAGTTTGATAGCTTCCAAGCCATTACCAACGCCGATACAATGATTGACGTGACAATAATCGGCAAACGCAGCTTCGAATTGCTTTACCTCTTCTCCCAATATATACCAGCCTGAACGAACAACCCGTGAAACAGCCTGCTCAATCTCAGATTGATATCTTTCATTTATTTTTTTGAGGTCGAGAAAGGGAATCATATATTTAGACTTTGCGAGTAGCTAATTTACTCTTTTTATATCCATATAAAAAATAGATAGACAGGCCAATTGCCAGCCACATCAAGAACATAAGCCAATTGGATAATCCTAATTCGGTCATAAGGTACAAATTAATCAATATACCCAATGTAGGAAGTAACGAAAACTTTAATTTATAAGCTGCAACAGAGAGTCCTGCCCAAGCTATCCAAAAGACAATGATGAGTGGTTTTTCCTGAAGAATCGCTTTGTAATCGAGTTTCAACAAGAAAATACCAAATGCAATAAAAAGCAAAATAAAAACAATATATTGCCCGTTTAAATAAGGTACCTTGAATTTTGCTTTTTTACTATATCCTTTATAATCGAGATACAAAACTCCCGAACAGACTAGTATAAAGGCGAAAAATGTACCCACACTCGTTAGGTCTACCACAAATTGCATATCGAGGAAAAAAGAAGGTACAGCAACCAATATCCCTGCAACAATAGTTGCAAAAGCAGGTGTTTTAAATTTCTTATGAATCTTACCAAATTTAGGCCATAGAAGCCCATCGCGGCTCATGGTCATCCAAATACGGGGTTGCCCGATCTGGAATACTAATATGGCACTAGTAATGGCTATTACTGCACTTACGGATATAACACCTGCAATAAAGTCCATATCGACCAGTTGAAAGACATACGCTAAAGGATCGTCAACACCCAATTCCTTGTAGCTAACCATACCTGTCAGCACCAGGGTTATTGCGATATATAATATGGTACATATAGCCAAACAATAAAGCATGGCACGGGGCATATCACGCTGTGGATTTTTGCATTCTTCGGCTGTAGTAGAAACTGAGTCGAACCCAACAAATGAGAAAAAGACAGCAGCAACTCCACCTAATACTCCACCTACCCCATTGGGTGCGAATGGAGACCAATTAGCAGGCTTCACAAAGAAAAATCCGGCTAGAATTACAAACAGTATAATCCCGACTTTAAGATAAACCAAAAGATTATTTACGGCTTTTGATTCCTTAATTCCAACAAAAACCAATGATGTAAGGAGTATAATAATACCTCCCGCAGGCAAATTAATGAGTATTTTGTATCCGAAAATTTCAGGAGCATTACGATACACTTCAGCTGATTGTATAACATTGGTAGGAAGGTCGGGCATATTTGCCATGACTTTCTGATAAGACTCGTAGGCACTTAAATAGCCTATAGAAAGGTAATGCGGAAAGTGTATACCAAATCCTTCGAGCATCGTAGTAAAGTATCCTGACCAAGAGATGGCAATAACCATATTTGATACCGAGTATTCGAGAATAAGAGCCCAACCTATTGCCCAAGCAAAAATTTCACCCAATGTTGCATAGGTATAGGTGTATGCGCTACCGCTTGTAGATATCATCGATGCAAACTGTGCATAACATAATGCTGTAAAAACGCATGCAATGGCAACAAATACAAAAAGCAATGAAACGGCAGGCCCTCCATGAAAAGCTGCTCTACCGATTGTACTGAAAATACCTGCTCCGATTATCGCAGCAATACCAAAGAGGGTAAGGTCTTTAACTCCCAATACTCTTTTAAGTCCATGATCCTGAATTTCTCCAACATGACCTCCTTTAGTTATATCTTTTCTCCTAAATAGAGAGCTCAAATCCATTTCTATAGTGTTATATTTAATTGATAGGTATCGTACACGACACCTCTGGCTCCAAACCCTTCTTTTTGAGAGATTAGACCTTCATTAAGGAAGTAGCCGTTATCCTCGTTAGATGTTCCGAAATCAAAGTATTTCTTAGTTGTGAAAACTTGATCTATCAGATAATCAAACAATAAATCTAATGCCCCACACTCTTTTCCTTCTTGCGAAGCCGATATGTATTGAGCATGAGCTACTGTAGCTGTTTCGAAAATTAAGCAACCCGCCACCACCCTATTCTCTTTTAAAGTGCAGAATAATCGGATATTATCGGGAAATTGATTCCTCAAATACGCTATTTCGTCTAATGAATGAGTAGCAACTGCCTGATGATTTTTTTTCAGATTCTCTTCGAGAACAGCCCAGAATTCGGGTAAAGAATCCGATTCGCAAACAATAAGATTTTGTTTTTCGGCTTTCTTTATTTGTCTTCTCCTCAGTTCTGAATAACCTAGTTTATCCGACAGGTTAATAGATGAAGATATATTTCTTGATATGAGTATTGCTTTATTTCTAAAGAGAGCATATAGATCATCTTCCGAAGGGTAGCGATGGTATATATGTGGAATAGGTTTATATATAATCTTACTTACTTTGCTTTCTTGTAGATACTTTACAACTGTATCTATTACCTCAATTGTCTGAGGTGTTTTAGTATCCTCCGAAAGAATTAAGCCTCCATAAGTTAAGCCTTGATGGGAGTAAAACACTTGTTCCGATATATTTGCCGGAAGCAGAGCAACCAGCTTGTTCTTTTCGAAGAACATCAAAGAATAATCCTGAAACCGACCGGAATGATATTCCATATAACCCCTGTAAAACAGAAAAGTTCCGTTTCGGGAAGAAGACACAAAGTCATCCCAAACGGACTTATATTCGGTATTATATTTTTCAATTCTGATCGACATATCAATGAATCTTTTTTTCTACTTAAAAGATCAAGTCTCTAAGACCTTATCTTTTTGAAATCGCTGTATCTGCGAATATAGTCTTCTTCCGTATATATTTCAGAAGCCAAAACCAAACAAATAGCTCCCGACGAGTAATTATATTCTTTAGACCATATTCCGGGCAAAACATGTATACCTTGTATCGGCCTGTTTACAGTTATTGTTTTTCGATGTTTACCATCGTCCAACTCTACATCAAAACTGCCACTGGCTGCTACCAGAAATTGATGACACTGTTTATGAGCATGCATGCCTCTCGTTTTTCCATAAGGAATGTCATAGACAAAAAAAACGCGTTTAACATCAAAAGGTATATCTACCGAACAATGTACAGGAGTTAAGTTACCTGCTCTGCTTTTTATGGTTGGCAATTCAACAGGCAAACAACCTGAAACTGTATTCTTCTGTGGTAAAATTTTTATTATTGGAGTTGATAAATCCATAGGATCAATAGACTCCGATTGGATTTCATCCGATTTTATAAACTGCTTGAAGAGTCTATAGTTACGAATATACTCACCCTCATCGTAAGCTCCGGAGGAAATAACAAGACAGACTGAGTTAGTTGCAAAATTTTCTAAAGTACGCCACATCTTAGCAGGTACGTACAATGCTTTATATGCCCTGTTCAATTGATAACGGCGGGTTTCTTTTCCATCATTCAAAACCACATCAAAACTACCGGAAAGTGCAATGATTATTTCTTCCTGATTTTTGAAGGCATGACTACCTCTTTTCTGTCCGGCGGGAACATCATATATCCAATAAACACGAGCTATCTTGAACGGAATTTGTCCGCTCTCTTCAATAAAAGAAAGATTTCCTCTTGCATCCTCCACTTTGGGAAGATCCAAGACTCGCTCTTTTATTTTTATTTTTGAAGCCATGGTTCAGGATTCAGTTTGGTGGTTCCCTGCCACAACTGGAAGTGCAGCTGAGAGTTTCCGGTATCCGAATCTGTATAAACTGTACCTAAGGCTTGTCCTGCCGAAATTTTTTGCCCCTGCTTTACAAATATCTGTTGAATATTTCCATAAAATGAATAATATCCACCATGCCTTATAATAATACAGTTATTAAATCCGGGAAATGCAACAACACGAGAAACTTCTCCTCCGAAAACGGCACGTGCCTGAGCTCCTGCTCTAGCCTGTATATCAATACCATTACTATTGGTAGTCACTCTCCATCGACTGTTTTGCTGCGTACCAAAACGTCCAACTATACTATAACTACCTGTTACAGGCATAGGCAGACGTCCTTTGTTTGCTGCAAAGTTGGATGATAGTTTAAAATTTTCAGCTGTCACAGTCGGAGTAGCCATAGCCACTTCTTCAGTCTCTCTCGATGGCGATTCTGTTTCAACCTTCGGAGAAACCTCTTTTTCTTTTGGAGATTCTGTTTTAGGCGGAACTTTGGTTGCTCTTGCAGCTTCACGTTTTGCCCTTTCGGCACGCTCTGCACGCTCTTTTTTCAAGCGTTCCTTACGGGCTTGTTCTTCTGCCAGACGTTTTGCTTCACGCTCCTGACGGGCCACTTCTTGCGCTATAAGTTTTTCTATTTGAGCATTGAGATTGTCAGCCTGTTTTTGTTTGGTTTGTAAGATACTTTGTAGTTCTTTTTGTTTTTTGCTTGCATCCGAAACCTCCTGTTTATGCACTTGCTCTTCTTTTTGGAGATTAGTTTGTTCTTTCTCCCTTGTTCCCAGCAATGCTTTTTTTTCAGCCTTCGATTTTTCGAGAGCCGCTTTCTTTTCCTGCAAGAGTTTTTGCTTTTCCTTTATTTCAGTGATTTGATTATCGCGCCATTGAGAGTAGTCTTTCAAGTATTTCATACGCCGGAGAGATTCAGCCAGAGAATTACCCGATAAAACAAATAACAGTTTATTACCGCTTTGTTTTCTCAAAACAATACCTTCAACCGCTCGCGCATACGATTTTTGCTGACTTTTAAGATTAGCAGTAAGTATTACTATTTCTTTCTCTGTTGCGGCTTCCTGTTCGCCAATTGCTGCAACCTCGTCATTCAACAGCGAGATCAATCTCTGGCGTGAACTTATTTGCTCTGTTAAAAGATTGATCCTATTTAATAAAGTAGATGTATTCTTCTTTGTTTCATTTAATAATAACGTGGTACTTTCTATTTCACGTAAAGCCAATTTTCTCTTATTCTCCAGATCTTTTATTTTATTAGACTGGGGAAATACAAATAAAGTTGAGAGAAATAATATAAATAGAACAAGTACTGGTCTCATTTGGGTTATTGAAGGTCGTCGACCTGTTATTTATTAAAACAAACTATTTATATGGAATGCCAAACGAAGAAAAATAGCACAACCTAGCCTCACTTAATATAATTTTTCAGGATATCTGATACCGAAACTCGGGTATATTTAGTTGGCAAACTATTATCTACAGTTAAATCTTTATTGAAATCTAATCCAGAATTAGACATTATCAGTTTTACTTTCTTCTTATTGAAATCTACATTGGCTTCCATTGTTGTCGGATACAAAGATGTACTTTCTTTTACAAAATCGCGATATATCCACCGTAATGAATATTTTCCATCACGGGCTGTTATATGAGTTTCAGAAACTCTGTCATTAGGATCAATTACAAAACGATACAATAAACCTACTTTATCCTTAGTTTGCAAATGATATTTTCCACCGTTCATCGTTATATCATACATGTTATAATCACTTCCGCTCACTTTATTCTTTCCGGGAATAAACAAAGCATCAGTAAATAAGGCTTGCAAATTATTGAAATTAAATTGTATTCCTCGCTCTTGTTCCAGATCTTTGATATTTTCCACTGCATATTTCTTCGACAAACGATCTATAACATAGACCGAATCGGGAGTAATACTTAGCCTAAACAGCTCAGAATTAATAAACGGTGCTCGTAATGACAATTGTATTATCTCGTCTCTGACAATCTTCAATTGACTATTTACTTTCATTCCGGATTCTTTTGAACCGGATATCATTTCCAAAGCAATCTTACCACTGATTGTTTTATAGTCTGTTTCGGCAGACAATACGTCTTTCACAACCTGATCGTGTGTTTTAGCAACCACCGATCCATCGTTGCTGATTATTTTCTTTGATGATTTACAAGACGAAATCAAAGCAATCAAACAAAAAAGGAAAGCCAGTTTATAAATATTTCTTGTGCTATTTGCATTCATCATTTTACAGGATTAGGTGCAATAAACGTCTTTGTTTCTATCTTTTGATCCAAAGTTTTAGATTCACTCCCTTTTTCTTTAGCTTTTTGCCAGTATATCAAGGCGTTTTCTTTATCATCTGTCATATATAAAACATCTCCATAGTGTTCTAACACCTCGGCACTAATCTCTTTTTCCTTTTCCTCACTATATTTTACTGCATTCTCAAGATATATTTTCGCAGTTGTATAAGCTCCTTGCATAAATAATATCCAGCCATATGTATCGAGGTAGGTTGGGTTGGTAGGTTCTGCTTTTATCGTAATGCTGCTCATCTTTTCTGCACGGTCTAAGTCTTTATGGGTAAGCGACAGATAATAGCTGTAATTATTTAATACTCCCAGATTTTGAGGATTATACTTCAACGATTTATCGAATTCGATAAAAGCACTATCTTGCTGTTTCAATTCATAATAAATACTTCCTTTCTGACCATAAAACTCCGACAGTAAACGTGGATTATTTTCAGCAAATTCGATTCCCGTGTTTAATGTTTGAAGGGCTTGTTTATATTCCTTCTTCTGATATTCTCCCACCGATAAATAAAAATAAAACAACGGTTCTTCGGGCAGATATACTATTGCCGACTTACATACATCGATAAGGGCATCTATACTATCAACATCGGTTGACTGAAGCAGTTGCTCCCATCCCACAGGATTAGTCGGATCGGATTCTGCATAAACTCTATATTGAAAGTTAGCTTCTTTTTTCTTATCCTGTACCATCAATAAGTTACCATAAAGCAAATTGAACTTTGCCTCCTGAGGATATTCTACCATTAATGAATCAAGGAGCCCATTAGCCGGAGCTAAATCCTGCTTGTTCTGCTGTAAGATTCCGATATATTGACTTAATATCCCTATTTTAGTATCTACGTCGGTTTTAGAGCTGAAGAGGGCTGCCCGAAGTTCTGATTCGGCCTTTGGCTGGTCATTAACTGTCTGATAATAATTAGCCATTGATGTTATCAGGTAAGGATCTTCAGGGTCGATCGATTTAGCTTTGGTCAATGCTAAATAAGCCTCTTTCGTTTTGCCGTCTTGTAGATATAAATTACCAAGCAATATGTAATATCTTATTTCCTGAGGATATTTATCGATATATTTTTGAACTTCGGCATATGCTTTTTTCTTATCATTAAGAGCTGAGTATAATTTAAACTTCTGGATAGTAATTTTTTCATTCATACCCATAGTACGTTCCAAATCATTTAGAGCCTGAATAGAGTTTGACAGATCTCCATCCAGACGATACACCTCAGACAGATACATATATAACTCTATCTTAGATGGATTTAGATTAATCAGTTTTTGATAAACCGCGGCAGCTTCTTTATAATCCTGTCTTTCGGCGTATGATGCTGCAAGTGCCATATTATAATAAAAATTATCGGAATCATAATTCGCCGCCTTTTTATAGTATGCATATGCCTCGTCTTTATTCTGAATAGAGTTAAAGAAATTTCCTAACTCGAACAACACACTGGCATTTGTCGAATCTATCTTCATGCAATATTGAAGGTAATCGTAAGTTGCCCCATATTGCTCAATAGATTTACTATTCATGGCATTATAAAAATAATAGTCAAATTTGCGCTGGTCATCCAGACTAAGGGGTTCAGTTGTTACTGAAACATTAGCTGTCTGAGCAAATATATTATTGATGCCTAAAACAAATACTATAAGGAATAGAATCGGATATTTATATTTTGACATATATGTTCAGTGCTTAGTGTTTAGCTGTTTTTATTTACCAGTATGCCCAAAACCTCCTGCACCGCGTGCCGTTTCATCTATGGAGTCTACTTCCTCCCACTCTACTGTTGCATGGGCGGCAATAACCATCTGGCAGATACGCTCTCCGTTCTGGATAGTGAAAGGTTCATTAGATAAGTTTACGAGTATAACGCGTATTTCACCGCGATAATCAGCATCAATAGTTCCCGGCGAATTCAGGACTGTGAGGCCATGTTTCAAAGCCAGTCCGCTTCTGGGACGTATCTGAGCCTCATATCCCTTAGGTAATTCGAGAAATAATCCTGTCGGAATCAATTTTCTCTCCAAAGGTTTCAGTACTATATCCGCATCTATATTTGCTCGTAAATCAAGTCCTGCCGAATAATCAGTAGCATACTCGGGTAGCGGGTGAGCCGATTTATTTATAATTTTTACTTGCATAAGTAGCACTAAATATTTATTGTTACATCCCACAACTATAAATGCCTCTCGCTATTATGCTTATCCAAGCAATAAATAGGTCTGAGACCTTATGTTGTGCATTCTGCTGTTCAATCTGTTGCGAAATTAATTAATTCTTTATCAAAGATACAGCAAATCATCAAAAACTTAACATTTAATTAGGTTTCAACATTTTGATAAACGAAATGTTCATTAATGCTATTGCAAAAAGAATTAAAACAATGCCTATCCATTGATACACATTGACAGTCTCATGTATAAACAAATAAGCCATAGTTACCGAAACGGGAAGCTCTATAGAAGCGATAATACCGCCCAGCCCCACACCAACTAAAGGCATACCCTTTGTAAACAACAAAGGTGGAAGAACTGTTCCGAAGAATGCCAAAATAAGCCCCCAAGTCCATAAAACACTGGGATCGAATTTTTGCATCAACGAGTACCCCCACACCATAGATACCATTATTAAAGAGCCTATCAGCATAAACATACTGCGTACCATCGGACGGTAACCTGTAGCAATATTATTTGTTACAAGAAATGTGAGACTATAAGAGATTGCAGCCAGAAATCCCCAAAAAATACCACGCCAATCGAGTTCAACATCTGCATTCAAAACATTGGTTGCTAATACAGTACCTATTAGCACAATAATGATAGAAACTAGTTTAATTGGAGTTGGTTTTATTTTATTTACCAAAAGATCCACAACAACACCTATCCATACCGACTGCATTAGCATAACGATACATACCGAAACGGGAATGTACCTCAACGACAGGTAATAAAACGTACTGGTCAGCCCCAAAGGAATACCTCCCAACAGAAGTTTAAAAATATCTTTACGAGGAGGACGATTGACCCCCCCCGATGGAGAAATTCTGCTAAAAATAAGATTTAATAGAATCAGCGTAAAAGCTCCTACAAATGCTTGCGCAAATGTAAGCTCGGCTGTAGTAAAGCCATCCGCTAACCCTTTTTTTATAAATGTAGCTACAATTCCATAGCTTGAAGCTCCAATTGCAACAAGCAAAATACCTTTTATTGACTTATTATTCATAATTCTATCTCTTTCTCAACCCTTCTTCGGGCTTTTAAGGGCAAATAATACCCCATACTTATCCAAATACCACAACTTTTACTCTTACAGGAATATGTTTCGAACAGATCTTCTCTACTTAAGTACCGTTTTCTCGATATGTTTCATCAACCCATCACAGGCATCTTCCAATAAATCTAAAACTAATTCAAAACCATCTGCTCCCATGTAGTATGGATCGGGAATATGATCGTAGCCGTGCTTCTGGGAAAACTCGACCATACGGTGTACCTTCTTCTGTGATTCCAAATCGGGACTCAATCTCATTACATTACTATAGTTGCTATCATCCATAGCCAGAATGATATCGAAGTCGTCAAAATCATTAACCGTAAATTTTCGGGAAAGCGAATCAAACACGTACTCTCTACGTGCCCCATGACGCCTCATACGATGGTCCGGCAGATCACCATCGTGATATCCTGATGTTCCTGCAGAATCCACCTCCAGTTTATCATCTAATCCCTTCTTTGAAATAATATTTTTCATTATCCCTTCCCCTGCCGGAGAGCGACATATATTTCCGAGGCAAACGAACAATATTTTGTATTTTTTTCTTTCCACCATCTTTCTTTTTAATTACAAAATGACACAAATATACAACTCTTACGCGAATAAATCACCCTGATTAAGGTGTTCAAAGTAGCGATCAACCAGTCTAGAGATAGCAAAATCAAACAAATCAGCTTTATCAATCTTTAGAAACTGCTCTTTTATTAATATATCTTTCGTTATTTCGATTGTATAAAAATTGGCATAAATTATTCGATGAGATAAGACATGCTTTAAAGTTATTCCCATTGGATGAACTGATATATCGCCGGCATTATCAAATATTGCACGGAATGCATCTGTCTTCTGCAATTCATCCAACGTCAGTTTTTCTTCAGTCTCAATAAGAGGTAGTTCATACAAGTTTTTCCAGATATCATTACCGGTACGCTTATTTAGAAACATGGAAGACCCAACACGAATATCCAGATAATTAAAATACCGTTCTTTGACTTTGGTCTTTCCCTGCTTCACCGGATAAGACGATACTTTCGCTTGACCGAATGCCATACAAATATCAGACAAAGGGCAAACCGAGCAGTTCGGAGAAGCAGGCACACACTGCAACGCTCCAAATTCCATTATCGCCTGATTGTGTCCTCCGGGATTATTTACATCCAAAAGCTCATTGGCTAGATCGGTAAACAACTTTTTCCCTTGAGTAGTATCAATAGGCGTACTTATGGCAAACAAACGAGATAACACCCTAAAAACGTTACCATCTACCACGGCATGTGGCAATTCGAAAGCAAATGAACCGATAGCCGCCGCAGTATATCCCCCCACCCCTTTCAATGATAATATATCCTCATACTTGGAAGGGAACATGCCTCCATATTGAGACATTATCATTTTAGCAGCAGTATGCAAATTACGGGCTCTACTATAATAACCTAACCCTTGCCATAACTTGAGTACTTCATCTTCATCCGCATTTGCCAAAGAAGCAACTGTTGGAAATGCTTCTGTAAACCGCATATAATAATCATATCCCTGAATAACGCGTGTTTGTTGCAAGATTATTTCGGACAACCAAATAAAATAAGGATCTTTAGTTTCGCGCCAAGGCAAATCCCTTTTATTTCGATCATACCACCTTATTAATATATGACTAATAAAATAATCGTTACTTTTGATATCTAAATGACTTGTTTCCAATTATGAATATTTAAATCTGATTTTTAGTTAAATCCGACACAAAGATACTTCAATATTGGAGTACAATGAGAAAATAATGAGTTTTTAATGAAAAATGCCTTTCATTTATTTTTAAAGGAAATAAAAAAGCTATATATTTGCAGTCCAAAAAATTAGTAATTAACAATAAAAGGAAATACAAAAATGACAAAAGCAGATATCGTTAACGAAATTGCTAAAAATACTGGCATCGATAAGGCAACCGTTCTAACAGCCGTGGAATCTTTTATGGAAGTAGTAAAAGACTCTCTAAGTAAAAGCGAGAATGTATATTTGAGAGGTTTTGGCAGCTTTGTTGTGAAAAAGCGTGCTCAAAAAACTGCTCGTAATATCTCAAAGAATACAACAATCATTATCCCAGAGCACAATATTCCATCATTCAAACCTGCTAAAGTTTTTGTAAATCAAGTCAAAAAGTAAGTAGAGTATTAATTTCTAAAATATAAAAGATATGCCAAGCGGTAAAAAAAGAAAAAGACATAAAATGTCTACACACAAACGCAAAAAAAGACTTAGAAAAAACAGACATAAAAAGAAGAAATAATCTTTTTCATGTCTTATTTTAGAAAAAGTAACAAGAACAAACTTAAATCTATCATAAAATTTTAAGTTTGTTCTTTGTGCATTTCAGAATATCATAGTCTTATGAATATACAGCCTAAAAACTGTATCGGTACAAATTTTAATAGTCACAAGTAATAGAAAATGAATAGCGAACTTGTAGTTGATGTTCAATCGCAAGAGATTTCTATTGCCGTCTTGGAAGACAAGAAACTTGTCGAACTTCAGAAAGAGGCAAGAGATATATCGTTTGCAGTTGGCAACATTTATGCCGGAAAAGTAAAAAAACTTATGCCCGGATTGAATGCTGCTTTTATAGACATTGGGTACAAAAAAGATGCATTTCTTCACTACTTAGACTTAGGTCCACAATTCAAATCTGTAGATAAATTCTACAAACAAGCCTTAGCCGACACAAAAAAATTCCCGCTAATCCCTAAGATGCCGCTCGAAGCAGACATCGATAAGGATGGCAGTATTAGTGATGTACTCAAAGTAGGGCAGGAAATATTGGTGCAAATAGCCAAAGAACCTATCTCAACCAAAGGACCGAGACTAACATCGGAATTGTCATTCGCAGGCAGGTTTTTGGTACTGATACCTTTCAATGACAAGGTATCCATCTCTCAAAAAATAAAATCCAAAGAAGAAAGAGCCAGACTTCGTCAACTCATTCAAAGTATAAAGCCTAAAAACTTCGGTGTAATAGTTCGTACAGTAGCCGAGGGAAAAAAAGTTATCGAACTCGATAACGAACTTAAAACGTTGGTGAAGCGTTGGGAGGACAATCTTCCTAAAATTCAAAAGGAAAAACTTCCTACATTAATATATGAAGAAACCGGACGTATTGTGGGACTCCTTCGGGATGTATTCAACCCATCATTTCAAGCTATTCATGTAAATGACAAGGAAGTACATAACCAAATCAGGGATTATATCAGTATTATAGATCCTGAGAAAAGAGATATCGTTAAGCTTTATACAGACGAACTACCTATCTTCGACAATTTTGCTGTCACAAAACAAATCAAAGCACTTCTGGGGAAAACCGTAACGTTCCGCAACGGTGCTTATTTGATTATAGAACATACCGAGGCTTTACACGTAATAGATGTAAACAGCGGTAACAGATCAAAAAATAAAGAAGCAGGACAGGAAAACAATGCATGGGAAGTAAACTCGGCAGCTGCAGAAGAAATTGCCCGACAACTACGCCTCCGCGATCTGGGAGGAATTATTGTTATCGACTTCATCGACATGTCGGAAGGAGAGCACCGCAGCAAGCTGATTGCAAGAATGCAGGAGTTAATGGCTAATGATAGGGCAAAACATAATATATTGCCATTGAGCAAATTTGGGCTGATGCAAATCACACGTCAACGTGTACGCCCCGAAATGGTAGTAGATACTACCGAAACATGCCCTACATGCTTTGGAAAAGGTGAGATAAAACCATCTATTTTATTTACAGATTCTTTACGATCTAAGATAAGTTATTTAGTTCAAAAACTAAATGTGAAGAAATTCACCCTGCATGTACACCCTTATGTTGCAGCATTTATTGACAAAGGATTCCCATCCTTGAAATTAAGATGGAAGTGGAAATATGGCTTTGGAATGAAGATTATTCCAGACCAGAGTTTAGCATTTCTAGAATATCGATTCTTCGATCAGAACAAAGAGGAAATAGATCTCAAACAAGAGATTGAACTCAAATAATAAAAAGAGGTGTATTCAAAAGGGTACACCTCTTTTTTATCTCTATAAGAGAGCTGGATTTATCTAGAACTTAGTATATTTGCAAGTCTTTTTCGAAACAAAAAGGCTTTTTTATTTTTATAACTACTATCATTCTATGAATAAAAAGTATAACCGAACATTAGTCACTTCCGCTCTCCCCTATGCAAATGGCCCTGTACATATTGGTCATCTCGCAGGAGTATATATACCTGCTGATATATATGTAAGATATTTACGTCTCAAAGGAGAGGAAGTTATACATGTGGGAGGTTCGGACGAACATGGTGTTCCTATTACTATACGTGCAAAAAAAGAAGGTGTAACACCTCAAGATATAGTAGATAAATATCATGGAATTATCAAAAAATCTTTCGAAGAGTTTGGTATTGCCTTTGATATATATTCACGAACCAGTTCTGAAATACATAAAGAAACTGCATCTGACTTTTTCCTTAAATTATATAATAAAGGAGAGTTCGAAGAAAAAACAAGCGAACAATATTACGACCCTGAGGCTAAAATGTTTTTAGCCGATAGATATATTATGGGAGAATGCCCACATTGTGGAAATCCGAATGCTTATGGAGATCAATGCGAATCGTGCGGAACATCATTAAGCCCGAACGATTTAAAAAATCCTAAATCGACAATTACAGGAAAAACTCCTATACTTAAAGAAACGAAACATTGGTATCTGCCTCTTGATAAACATGAAGTATGGTTAAAGCAATGGATTCTCGAAGACCATAAAGAATGGAAATCGAATGTTTATGGTCAATGTAAATCGTGGTTAGACATGGGATTACAACCTCGTGCCGTAAGCCGTGACTTAGATTGGGGCGTTCCAATTCCTCTCAAAGGAGCCGAAGGCAAAGTACTATACGTATGGTTTGATGCTCCTATCGGATATATATCAAACACAAAAGAACTTCTGCCCGACAGCTGGGAAAAATGGTGGAAATCGGAAGATACCAAACTAGTACATTTTATCGGAAAAGACAATATTGTTTTCCATTGTATTGTATTTCCGGCCATGTTGAAAGCCGACGGGTCATACATCCTTCCCGAAAATGTTCCTGCAAATGAATTCTTAAATCTCGAAGGAGATAAGATATCAACTTCACGCAATTGGGCAGTATGGTTACATGAGTATTTAGAGGAATTTCCCGGTCAGCAAGACATTCTGCGTTATGTCTTAACCGCAAACGCTCCTGAGACTAAAGATAATGACTTTACATGGAAAGATTTTCAAGCCCGTAATAACAACGAGCTTGTTGCAATACTAGGTAATTTTGTAAATAGAGCACTAGTTCTTACTCAAAAATATTTTGACGGAAAAGTTCCTGCAATTCATGAACTGACCAATTATGACAGAGAAACCCTTGCTGAATTTGCAGACGTTAAACAAAACGTTGAAAAATATCTCGACAACTACAGATTCCGTGATGCTTTGAAAGAAGCTATGAATCTGGCACGTATCGGTAATAAATATTTGGCAGATACCGAACCTTGGAAAACAGCAAAAACAGATATGCCACGTACTGAAACTATTCTGAATATAGCTCTTCAAATCACAGCTAATCTGGCTATTGCTTTTGAACCATTCCTGCCTTTCAGTGCAAAAAAAATAAAAGGTTTTCTCAATATAGAACATCTAGAGTGGGGACAATTGGGACGGACTGATATTCTTTCGGTAGGGCATGTATTAAACCAACCCGATTTACTTTTTGCAAAGATAGAAGACGAAACAGTTGAACAACAAATTCAAAAACTCCAAGATACTAAAAAAGCAAATGAAGCTTCAGCATATAAAGCAGCTCCAATAAAACCATCTATTCAGTTTCCAGATTTCGAAAAGATTGATATTCGTATAGGAACTGTTCTTGAATGTACAAAAGTGCCTAAAGCAGACAAATTATTGCAATTCCTTATAGATGATGGTATTTCAAAACGAACAATCATATCTGGAATTGCACAATGGTATAAACCCGAGGATTTAATAGGTAAACAAGTTTGTTTCATTGCCAATCTTGAGCCCCGAAAACTTCGTGGTATAGAATCTTGCGGAATGCTGCTTTCCGCCGAGAACAGCGATGGCAGTTTATCTTTGATTCAACCATCAGCCATAATTACTCCGGGCAGTAAGGTTGGATGAGCTATAATGCCTTGATTAGAAACAGGTAAAAGAGATATCAAACTTTGGTATCTCTTTTCATATATACCCCACAAACAATATATTATAAACATCGTATTCGTAAAAGTAAAAGATCAATTTCAAAACTGATTTCCAAGCAATTCTATCATAAAAAACAAGCTCAAACAACTTTAAAAGTAGAAAATATTCGTCTTGATTTAAAACTATATCTCCTCAAATCAAGATTTAACACTTACATAAAACTAACAAAATAGAAAGATAAACGTTTATATATAAACATATTATACTAAATACAAAAATCGTTAAATTTGTTAATAAAATCAATTGCGTAAAAATAACACGTTTTATATTATAAATCAGATTATCTTTGCACATAAAATCAGATCGACGACAACAAATAAAAGACAATTAACGGATTAAGTACCCTATTTATGAAAATGACAATTAAGGTATTACTTGTTTTTATATTTTCTGCTATTTATTTTGTACCTTCATATGGACAGGTAGGAATAAATACCGAAGAACCCGATGAAAAAGCTATATTAGAAATAGTTAGTTCAGAAAAGGGAATGTTAGTACCAAGAATGACAGAGGCTCAAAGAGATCTTATCAAACCCACGACTACCAATCAGCAAAGCTTACTGATTTTTAATACAGACGAAGACTGTTTTAACTATTGGCACAAAATTGAAAAAGAATGGAAAAGTGTTTGTGGAAAAATAGGAAAAGCTGAATTCGAAATTACAGACTGTAATGCCGTAACTGTATCAGGACAATATTTATCTGCAACAGCATTAACCCCGGCCAATTACATTACCGTACCCGTAAAAGTTACAAAAGTAGGAACTTATAATATTACGGCAATGCCAGATCCTGCAAATGGATACTACTTTACTACCTCCGGTGAGTTTTTAGCTACCGGAAACTATAATATTATTGTACCGGGAGCTGGAACACCAACAACTCCTACACCAACAGGTACTCAAGGCAATGAAGTAAAGATATCGTTAAATGATGTCCTATCAGGTTGTTCTGTTTTCATTCCAATTGAGGACTCCAGTATAAAGCCTCTATACACTATGAACTGTAGTGCAACAAAAGTAAACGGGGTATACAAAATTAACACACCGTTGACCGGCTCAAATACTATTACAATGACATTAGCTGTAGACCCCGCTGCTTCGGGAGCCAGTTATATCATCACCACCAATACGGTAGATGGCATTAGCTTTTCCGGTTCGGGTATACTTATAGGAGGCACCAATCAAGTGGTAACATTGTATGGAACGGGAACCCCTACATCTATGGATCCAAAAAGATTCACAATTACATCTAATAGTAAATCGGATGTAACAACATGCTCGGCAACTGTAACAATAGCATATACAAAGAAAAAGGTTTTAAGCATTGGAACTTATGCTAATATATATGGATACAATTTTAGTGGAACAGCGTATTCTAATCAAATGATAACTGCCCAAGCTAACTTCGGAACTCAGGAAAACAGTCTGATCAAAGCAGAAGGTTTTGAGTTTATAAGCCCGGGAGATTTTTCTCCAAGTTTGGCTCAGCTACAAACCGCCTTGAATCAAAATCCTGACTTCATCATTATGGGAGTTTGGTGGGATCCAACTGTAGCCATGGCGGACTTACTTGTGGACTATCTTGCTAAAGGTGGAATTATACTTGCTTTTATGGAAGAAGCTGGAGGAACAAGAATACTTCAACGCCTGTTTGCCAATACATCTATATCCGGAACCCTTGTTAATGCCGCAGGAGCAGTATACAGATATCCAATTATGAATGATGAAATATTAAACGGACCATTTGGTGATATCAGAGGATTACAATGGGGGGAAGATGCTTCTCAGACTAGAGCCATTTATAATATTCCGACCAGTTCAATAACTGTATATTCTAATGATCAAGATATTTCGGCAGGTAATGCCGGAACAGGTGGTATCACTGCATTTAAACATAATTCGTTGAATCTCATTTTTGTTGCAGACGGTGGATTTAACTCTGCCGCAAATAATGCTCCTACATCAACAACAATATGTCCATTTAATATCGATGCCAACAAGTATCCTATCCCCAAAACCAATTATGGAAGAGGAGCTACACGGTATACTGTTTACAACTCGATATTCACAGCTAACGCAATAGCATGGGCTATAAAAACAGCTCAATTTAAAGGGCAATAAAACAGTAAAGACTAATACAAAAAGAACTGACCTTATTGGGTCAGTTCTTTTTATTTACATAGTATTAACCATAATTAGTTATTCTGACAAAGAATTCCAGCCCTGAGCTTTTAATTCAATCTCAGTATTATCTCTTGTTTCTAAAGCTAAACCTAAAGACTCATTGGTAATATGACCTATTACACGTACCCCTTTTATCTTAGAAACCTTATCATATTGATGAAGAGGTACAGTAAATAAAAGCTCATAGTCTTCACCTCCATTAAGAGCAACAGTAGTTACATTTAAGTTAAACTCTTCGGCCATTACAGCAGTCTGATAATCCAGAGGAAGCCTGTCTTCATAAATACGGCAACCCGTTTTACTTTGCCTACATATATGAATCAATTCCGAAGACAATCCGTCGGATATATCCATCATAGAAGTAGGTAGAATATTTTCTTTTGCCAAAGCCTCTATTATATCTTTACGAGCTTCGGGTTTTAATTGTCTTTCAAGTAAATACTCCCTGCCAGAGAAATCCGGCGTAAAATCACTTTTACCATCAAAAACAGCTTTCTCTCTTTCGAGAAGCTGAAGCCCCATATAGGCAGCCCCTAAATCTCCCGAAACACAAATAAGGTCGGTTTCTTTTGCTCCATCACGAGTTACAATATGACCTTCGATACCCTCTCCGATACAAGTAATAGATATACATAGCCCTGTAAGAGAGGCCGAAGTATCGCCTCCTACAATGTCTACCCCATACTGCTCACAAGCAAGTTGAAGTCCTGCATAAAATTCTTCCAGATCTTCTACAGAAAAACGTTTCGAAACACCTAACGATACGGTTATCTGTTTAGGTTGTCCGTTCATTGCATAGATATCAGAAAAATTTACGACAGCCGATTTGTAGCCAAGATGTTTCAATGGTACATATATCAGATCAAAATGGATTCCTTCCAGCAAAAGATCGGTTGTGACCAATACTTTCTGGTTGGCATTATCCGAATAAGATAGAACTGCCGCATCATCTCCTACTCCTAAAACAGAGCTTGGATGTGTCAGCTTTATATTTTCGGTGAGATGCTTAATTAAGCCAAACTCTCCCAATGAGGCTATTTCTGTACGTTGTGACATTTAGTAAATTAACGTATTAATAATCTATTTTCACTCTATTGTATACTAACTGTTGGACTTACCAAAACGACAAAAGACCAAAGCCTTATTTAAGTCTTTTGATAACTTCCTGTATGATAAACGCCATCTTAGGTTGAGCTATTTTAGCTGCCTCCTGCACTTCTTCATGAGTTACTTCTACAATTTTACCTATCACTCCCAAATCGGTAATGATAGAGAATGCCAACACTTTCATTTTTGCATGGTTGGCAACAATAACTTCAGGAACCGTAGACATTCCCACAGCATCTCCTCCTATTATACGGAAATAGTTATATTCGGCAGGTGTCTCAAATGTGGGTCCTTGAGTACCTACATACACACCGTGTTGTAACTTTATATTGTTTTCTTTCGCAACATCCATTGCCAACCTGCGAAGATCTTTATCATAGGCATTACTCATATCAGGAAAACGTGTTCCCAACTCATTAAAGTTTTTACCATGTAAAGGATGCTCCGGAAACAAATTGATATGATCGTCAATAAGCATAATATCGGCTATATCAAAACTTCCGTTCATTCCTCCTGCTGCATTCGATACAAAAAGGTATTTTATATCTAATGCCTGAAATACACGTATAGGGAATGTTACTTCTTTCATCGTATATCCTTCGTAATAATGAAAACGGCCTTGCATAGCAATTACCTCATTATCTCCTAATTTTCCAAAAATAAGTTTTCCGCTATGTCCTTCCACTGTCGACACAGGAAAGTTAGGAATTTCAGTATAGGGTATTTCTTTTTTATCGGTAATAGCATTGGCTAACTCACCTAAACCTGTACCAAGAATAATAGCTGACTGTGGAATATGACCGACTTTGCTCTTTATATAATCGGCGGTCTCACGAATTTTCTCTAACATGATCTACGATTTTATTATTAAATAGTTTTTTATCTTCTTCATTTACAAAACTCACACGGATAGGTAAATAATACAGTATCGACCTGATTTCTTCGTCAATATTATCCATTGACAACAAACGTGCTGCATCTTTTTCGGTAACAATAATTACCTTTTCTTTACCTGCCATAGAAGCTAGGCGTGATTTTATATCTAAAATATCTTTCGACGTAAATTGATAATGGTCGGGATATTGTATTGTTTCAGCCTGCTTCACATATCGTTTCACTTTTCTGAAAAAAGGACGGGGGTTAGCTATTCCGGCTACAATAAGAACATCTTTATTCTGCAGCTTCTTCAAAGATAGCTCTTCTTTGTTTTCTGCAAAAACAGGGGTCAATGAACCATATCGAAAAGAAGTATAAAATAAATCCTGATAAGGGTATACTTGAATCTCTTTTGCCAATAACCTCTGATCTAGAGGTGTAATACCATCCGGACACTTAGTTACGATAATCACATTGGCTTTTTCTGCATAATACACAGGTTCGCGTAAACGACCTGCGGGCAGTAATTTATCTTTGGTCATCAAGCGATTGTAATCGGTCAATAGTATGGTAAACGAAGGCTTTACATACCGGTGCTGAAAAGCATCATCCAATAGGATAACATCCGGTTTCTCCCCTTCGGGCAAAGACAGAAGTGTTTCAATCCCCCGTTGCCTTTCACTATCTACAGCTACAATTACCTCCGGAAATTTTGCTTTTATTTGGTAAGGCTCGTCTCCTATTTGCCCCACAGTAGAGTTCTTGTCTGCCAATACGAATCCTTTACTTTTTCGTTTATACCCTCTGCTAAGCACTGCTACTCGGTAATTGGATCGCAAAAGTTCAATTAAATATTCGGTATGAGGAGTTTTTCCTGTGCCTCCAACAGTTATGTTTCCAATACAAATAACAGGTATATCATAGCTTTTTTGTTTGAGTATCTTACACTCGAACATTTTATTCCGGATAAATACAATAAAGCCATACAGCCACGACAGAGGCAATAACCACTTTTTTATATGCAGGGTATTTTGAGACATTAATAGAATCGTTTTTTATTTGAGCTGTAGGTCATAAGGCATCCGCGCCTGTATGAAATCCTGCTCTTTGAGGTCTTTTATCTCCTTAATTGTTTTCAACAAATAGAAATCTGTACCCAAATATTCTTTCAAAGCACGGGTTGCAATATCTTCTTTCTGAGTATTAAAAAACGCCTCGAATGGATTTGACAAAGTTGGATACTCACGAATAGAATAGTCTGATACATTAGCCAATACAGCAGCCTCTTTAAGAGCATCTTCAATACCTCCAAGGGAATCGACCAAACCTATCTCTAAAGCCTGCTTACCAGTCCAGACCCTACCTTCTGCGATTTTCTCTAATGCATCCAGTGGAATATTTCGTCCTTCAGCACAACGTTTTAAAAACAATTTGTAACCTCTTTCTATATATTGTTGAAGAATAGCTTTCTCCTGTTCATTCATTGGACGGGTAATATCGCCATAATCCGAGAATTTATTTGTTTTCACATTATCAAAGCTTAACCCCACTTTATTTGTCAACCCCTCAACATTCGGAAACATTCCAAATATACCTATTGAGCCTGTAAGGGTTGTGGGCTGTGCAAATATCTTGGAAGCATTACATGAAATGTAATATCCTCCTGATGCAGCATAATCTCCCATTGAAACGACTACTGGCTTTTTAGATTTTAGATTCTCAATCGCCTTCCATATTTGTTCTGATGCATATGCACTTCCTCCGGGAGAATTGACCCTGAGAACAACAGCTTTTACTTTATCATTATCTTGCAATTTTTCGATCTCTTTAATAAAGTATCTGTCATTAATATCTGTTGGTTTACTACCACTAACAATAGAACCTTCGGCATATAATATAGCAATCTGGTCGGATGATCTTGATTTCTGAGAATCTGCCACAGTAGTCATATCCGAAACTGTAGCAATATTTAATTTCTTGGAATTATCTATGCCTAACAAACCTTTCAGATACTCTCTGGCTTCCGATTCATACATTAAAGTATCTATTAAGTGGTTCTGCACATCAAATTTTCCTTCCTGAAACGTGGGGAGAGTATCCGCCAACTGGTTAAGCCTTTCAACCGAAATGTCTCTGGATACTGAAATATTACCTAAAATTGTTGACCAGATATTATTTATATAAGAACTTACCTGCTCTTTATTGGCAGGACTCATTTTATCTAAAATAAAAGGTTCTACTGCAGACTTATAAGTCCCGACTTTAAATATTTGAATTTCAACCCCAATCTTATCAAGCAACCCTTTATAAAAAGTTGGACTAACCGAAAGTCCCTGTAAGTTTAGTGAACCTTGCGGATTCATTATCACCTTGTCGGCAACTGTAGACAAAAAGTAGCCCCCTTGTGTATAATCGTCAGCATAAGCTATAATGAATTTACCACTTTCCTTAAAATCTAATAATTGGTTTCTTATCTCAACTAATGAAGCACTCGCAGCCATAAAATAACCCGAGTTTATATATATACCTTTTATATTATCATTCGTTTTAGCTTTCTTTATTGCAGATAAAATATCCGTCAAAGACATCTCTTTAGCCTCTCCTGTATTAAATATTTCTAATAAAGGATTAGAAACAACACGGTCTTTCATTATCCCCGTAAGGCGAATTGATAAAACAGAATTGTCTTTCAAGACAAAGGTCTCGGAAGAGTTGCTTAATAATATTCCTATAAAGCCGAAAAACAATAATGCACCAAGTGCACCGATAATAAAACTGCTAATAAGTACTCCGACAATAGAAGCCAGTACATTTTTTAAAAAATCTTTCATCCAAGGAAATAATTAAGTAATTCCGAAAAAACAAGGTCTTTCAAACCCAATCAATAGTAAGACAGCTAACAAGCATTTATAGATTCAAATTCCCAAAAATATGATTCAAATGCTTTTTGTTGGTTCACATGTCCACAATCTAACAAATATAGATAAAAATATTTTAGATAAATGCGATATTAAACTAAAATAGTATAGTTTGCGATATCCATATCAACCAAAAAAGGATCGAGCTAGTAACGGCTCGATCCTTTTTCATTAAGTAATTATCTCAAGTTTCTTATTTATTTACAGGGTGTGGGTTTGATTCAGTTCTTACATCCCAAAACATTTTACTATAATAATTATTACTTCCATCGGTAAGCTTAGCTACAGCATCTTTAAAACCAGTAGGGTTTAGAGTACTTTCATTTGTAGGATATTTCACACGGGCCGGTATATCTCCTTTAGTTTCGGACAATGTCGTAAAATCTAAAATTGTACCTCCAACTGCATACGAATGTTCACCAGGCTTCAATAGTGTTGTAGGATATCCTGTACGACGATATTCAGACCATGCTTCTGTACCATTCATATATAAATGAATGTATTTTTGAGTAGCTACAGTTTCAGCATTAACCACCTTACTGACAGTTTCCGTATAAACATTTATTATAGAATCATTTATAGCTGTTTTACCCATAACCTTTGTATAAAGGGTATTCCAATATTGCAATGAAGATTTAACACCTTCTTTATATTCGGGAACAGAGAACCCTTTGTATTCAGAAAGAATAAAGCATATTTCGGAATATGACAGTAAAGAAATAGCAAAATTAGGTCTTACCACTAAAGGTTCGTCAGCATAAAAGCTGGGTGAAGCATTTCTTATAGCCGATGTCATTTCCGAACTCATCAATCCATAAGGCAGTCCGATATACTTTCCTCCGCGAGCAGAGGTATAGATAGGCAAGCGTGGATCTACTACTCCTTTCCAAGGATGAGTTTTTACATTCAATGTATCCGGTTGACCTTTCAACAAATCAACAAATGGTTTAGCAACCGAGAAGTCATTTCTTTGATCCTCAAAAAAACCTTTGTAGAAATAACATTGATTAGGAGCTGATGTCGAATAATTAAATACGGCATTATCGCTATTACTGGTAAAAACTCCTGCCGACACAGCTTCTGCAATATATGTTTTCCATTTAGGATCAACTTTAGACAAACGAAGAGCTATTTTACATTTTAGTGAGTTTCCGAATTTTTTCCAAGCTGTGGCATCGCCATCATAAAGCAGATCGCCTTCAGTAAACACTGCTGCATCTTCATTTATCATGGCTGTAGCCTCATCCAACTCTGTAATAAATTGATAATACAAGGTATTCAAGTCATCATATTTAGGATATAAGACTCCCTCTTTTAGTTTAAATGCCTCACTGTAAGGAATAGAGCCCCAAGTGTCTGCCATAATCTGCATCAACCATATTTTCAATATCTTGGCGGCTGCTATCTGATTATCATTATCACCATAAGTAGCCATAGCTAATTTTGTTGTGGGGTCAGTATTTAACTTTTCAATATTCTCCAAGTTACCGGCTACACGATACAGGTAATTAAAATAATTATTATTTACACTTTCACGAATTTGATAACGATCTTCCTCGGTATAAGTACGTTGTGCCCAATACTGGGAATACAACAAGGCCTGCCTTCCACTAAACCAGTTATCGTAAATATAGTCTAACATGCTCTTTTCGGCTCCCGTCATTAATGTTGCCGTTGAAACCGTAGCGGGTTGGTTGGGATCAATATTCAACTCTTCCAGATCTTTACAAGAACTAACCGTAAAGACTAAAGCCGCAAATAGTAAACCTTTTATAATTGTTTTCATATCTTTCTTCGAATCTTAAATAATTAATAATTACGGAATTAAAATTGAATTCCGACATTAAAACCAAAGTTTGCCACCGATGGTAAAGCTCCTCCTTCAATACCTTGCACATTCCCTGAACTTGTTGTTGCCATTTCGGGATCAAAGCTTTTATTATCCAAACCAAACATGGCAAGGTTACGTCCATAAGCAGAAACCTTCAGTGCTTTAATATACTTGGTTGAACGAAGAGGTATATTATATCCAAGAGTTATTTCTCTTAGTTTAATAAAGTCGCTCTTAAATACGCTTTGCGCAGCAGGACCGCTATATATTGCTCCAGCCCATTCTTCGGCTTCAAGACGAGTCGTATTGGGGGTTCCATCAGCATGTACTCCTGATAATAAGACTCCTCCTCCATCTTCAACAGCATCACGTATTGGGTTTCCTAGTTCATTATTACCGACTGTACCTTCAAGCATTCCTGAGTACATCCCCCACATATATGAAGTAGAGAAATATTTTCCTCCAAACTGTGCATCAAACAAGACGCTTAAATCGATGCCTTTATAAGAGAATGTATTCGAAAATCCGACTAACGCTTTTGGATATACACTTCCCAATGGAACATTACCATCTGTAGCAGCATAAGTTCCATCTGCATTTATGATTTTGTTTCCATTATCATCATAAACATAATCGGTTCCCATGATAACACCATATCTGTCTCCGACAAGTGCTCCGACTTCTACTTTGAAAGGTGCACTAGCCAATTTAAAGTAACCTTCTTTGCTATTACCTAATAATTCTTTCACTTTATTTCGATTAGCAGAAAGGGTTCCAATAACAGTCCATTCAAAATCATTAGTTCTTACAGGTACACCTTTTAACATCAACTCAAACCCTTTATTGGTAATAGTACCACCATTAACCACCATAGAAGTATAACCGGTTGCTCCGGATAATGATAAAGGAATGATCTGATCTTGCGTTTCAGAGTTATAATATGTAAAATCAACTCCTAAGCGATTTTTAAACATATTCAGCTCTAAACCAAACTCCACAGAGTACGTAGATTCGGGCTTCAGATCCATATTGTTCTTTTTATATGGTAAAGTATAAGCATGAGAACCATCAAAAGAGGTATAAAATCTGTACGCATCATATACATTATAAGGATCTGTATCGCTACCTACTTTAGCCCAACCTAGACGTAGCTTACCCAAATTCAACCAATCTTTTTTCAACAATTCCGAAAATAAAAGACTACCGGTAACCGAGGGATACAGATATGAGTTATTGCCTTTAGGCAGGGTCGAAGACCAATCGTTACGAAGGGTTGCATCTACGAAAGCAAAGCCTTTATATCCAAAAGATGCGCTAGCAAATACACTGTTTATAGATTTACGGCTCAAAAAATTAGTTGAAGTTGATGGACTTTTAGAGTTGTCCAAATTATAGAACTCGGGTAACACCAAACCGCCTACGCTTTCTCCTATCAGTCTTGTATATTTACGATACATTATATTACCTCCAGCATTTGCATCTAAAGTCATATCCTCGTTCAATCTTTTAGAGAACATTAATAAAAACTCATGATTTATTTCATGTTGTTGCCTATGTGTTTCAGTATACGATGATAATTCCTGAGAATATACGGCATTACGCTCATATTGTTTATCACTAAAAAAGTCCAAATTAACTTTATATTGTGCTTTTAAGCTAGGAAGTATGTTTATTTTGATACCGGCATTTCCATACAAACGGTCTCGAGTATCATTCTGATAATTCATATAACGTGACCAATATGGATTATTGGAATATTGTAGTCTTGGATCATCCCATCCTCCTCTATTCCATCCTGCTTGAGTCCCGTCGGGAAACCGATAAAGATCTTTAAGCTCTTTCATATCCAACTGACGCTGTCCCCACTGGATAAATTTCTGCATTACGTTATTATCCCCATAGCCTGTATCAGGACGTCCTTTTGCTGCCTGATTCAAATAAGTTACATTGGTAAATAGTTCATAGTATTTACTAACATTGATACTTCCGGCCAGATTAAAACTATTTTTATCTAAACTACTGTTGGGCATATATCCGCTTAGTGTCATATTGGTATATGAAACGCGAAGGCTTGTTTTATCTGTAGATTGTGATAAACTAATATTATTAGTAAGAGATACGCCTGTATCAAAGAAGTCTTTAATATCATGTTTAGGAGTCACCCATGCCGATGTTGTTGGATCTCCAACTTTACCTCCTGCTTCCCATCTAGCAACATCGTACCAAGAAAGATACTGAATACTAGGATCATATTTTGGCCCCCAGCTTTCGTCAATACTATAATCCGGTACTAAATATGTTTTTCCATTAATCAAAGTAGGAGTAAGTTCGTATCCTCCACCATATTGCTTCTGCATTTTAGGTAGTTTATTAACAACTTCAAACCCTACCGAAGAATTCACCGTTACACCTAAACCTTGATTCTTTTCGCCTCTTTTAGTCGTAATCATAATTACACCATTAGCAGCACGGGATCCATATAGTGCTGATGCATTAGGCCCTTTTAATACTGAAATATTAGCTACATCATCGGGGTTTATATCCTGAATTAAGTTACCATAATCGTACCCCCCCGCACCTCGCTGAGTATCGACACTATTAAAATCTGTCCCTTCGATAGGAACTCCATCTATTACAAATAAAGGTTGATTATTACCTGAGAGAGATTTTATACCACGAAGTAACACCTTTGTAGATCCTCCCATATTACCGGTAGCTCCGGTTATTTGAAGACCGGCAACTTTTCCGGCAAGACCATTAATCGGGTTGGCTACTCCCCCACGCGATTTAATTAATTCATCGGCTTTTACATCGGCTACAGCATATCCTAAAGCTTTTTTCTCTCGGGAAATACCCATAGCCGTTACAACAACTTCATCCATTACTTTCGAATCATCTTCGAGTGTAATTCGCAAATCGGGTCCAACCGGAACCTCTTTTGTTTTCATCCCTATCAAAGACACTACTAATGTTTTTGTATCCGATGGAACATTCAATGAAAACTTACCGTCAACATCGGTAACAGTACCAACCATACTTCCTTTAGCTACAACTGACGCTCCTATTACAGCTTCACCGGTGTCATCTATGACTATACCGGATACTCGTGCAGTTTGAGCTAGAGATAACCCCACGCTTGCCACTATACAAGCAAAAATCATCATAAATCTTCTCATAAATACCTCTTTTATTAAACTCAATTTGATAAAAAAACTTAAACACAAACAACTTTAGATAATATATCGCAAATGTATTAAGATATTTTATATATCAAAACAAATATCCATAAAATATCAACAAAATAGACTTTTTTGAATAAAATATAATTGATATTATTTCTTTTTGATTCTATTAAAGAAAATAATGAGATAAATGAGATAATAAATCAGAGACTAAAAAAGTCATTAAGTCAGGAAAAGGCTATTAATATTTTAAAATATATTAATATGGGAAGACAAAAAAATGCAAAATATTAAATAAGACAGTGTAAAAAAGTAACAACAAAAGCCCACAAAAGCAAGATTAAGGAAAAAATGAATTTTTGATGAACTATTATCTTTAAATTTAGAAATAAAAAAAGGAACCAACCGAAGTCAGTTCCTCTCTTTAATCATATTATTTTATTGCTGCTAATCCGCCAAATACCTTTCTGCTTCTATAGCTGCTTGGCAACCCGTCCCTGCTGCCGTAACAGCCTGACGATAAACAGGATCTGCAACATCTCCTGCAGCAAACACCCCGGGAATATTTGTTTTGGGACTGTCCGGTATCCTTTTTATATAACCAGTTTCATCCAAATCTAATTGTCCTACAAAAATATCTGTATTAGGCTTATGCCCAATCGCTAAGAAAAATCCATCAATATTAATATCAAATTTCTCCTCATTAGGTTCCCCCAAGTGCCTTACCAAATGAGCTCCTTCAACACCATTCTCACCAAAAAGACCTAATGTATTTGTATTAAATAAAATCTCAATTTTTTCATTTTTCATCACCCTATCCTGCATCACCTTAGATGCCCTAAGTTGAGGTTTACGAACAATAAGGTATACTTTACTTGCCAATCCCGATAAATAAATTGCCTCTTCACAGGCAGTATCTCCACCTCCCACTACACCTACAACTTTTTTACGATAAAAGAAGCCGTCACAAGTAGCACAGGCAGAAACTCCCATTCCTGCATATTTTGCTTCATCGGGTATACCTAGATATTTTGCAGTTGCTCCCGTCGATATAATTACTGTATCGGCTTCTATTTCGATTTCACCGTTTACTGTAATTTTTTTAGGCGTAGATTTTAAATCTGCAGCAGTCACTATACCACTACGTATATCGGCACCGTAGCGTGAAGCTTGCTTTTTTAAATCCTCCATTAATTCCGTTCCACTAACACCTTCGGGATAGCCCGGGAAATTTTCAATCTCTGTAGTAGTAGTTAATTGTCCACCAGGCTGTATACCTTCATACAACACTGGAGCGAGGTTTGCTCTTGAAGCATAAATCGCAGCAGTATACCCCGCTGGTCCCGACCCTATAATAAGGCAACGTACTCTTTCACTCATAACAGTTATATTTTTATTTGATAATTTCGATATTAAACACAAAGATATAGATATAAATGATTAAACAAAGGGCGAATTATTTCTTATTTTCTATAAAAACATAGGCTAAATCTATATCACTTCTATCGATCAACGCAAATCAATGACCTCAACTCCCGGATATTCTTTTTTATTAAAAACAAATACAGCGTCAGACAAATTAACCCCTGTCTGAATTTTATTTATTATCAAGTGATTATCCATTCCGTCTTTCCCAAATGTACTAACAGAAGTAAATATATTGGTTACTTTATCTATAGTCACAATCATTCTAGAAAACTCTGTCTTTTTACCTAAAGGGATCATTTCCACAACATACACCGTCTTAGTTTTCTCTTTTTTTTCGCCTTTATAACTAAGTTTGAATCCGGCCTTGTATAAACTAAGCAAAACTGACGGACTAACGCCAGCCAATTCTTCCCCGGTTGGGTTACTCACATTCACCTCGTCTCCACCTTTGGCATATACCCATTGGGTTTTTCCATCAAACCATGTGATTCCATCAGGCACATCTATTTTAAACTTATTACCTTTTAGGTAAGCTTTCCCATCTTGACTATAAATAGTTTTCCCCTTAACATCTTCAGTATTAACAGTAAAAGATGCTACAATACCGCCCGCTTGATTATAAGTAAGATTTGCCTTATCTAATATATCTTTAGCATTTTGAGCATTCAAACAGAAAACGCTTAAAAAGAAAGTCAGCATGAATATATTCCGCTTCATAATAATATGTTTATTCGTTCTTTAGACTAACAATTGGAAGAAAAGTTTAACCAAACCATTAAACAATGTACATATCCGACAAAACCATACCAAGTATATAAGCGGCTTCTGCAACCGATTATATAAGCAACAAGAGATTTAACGAAATAGAATGCCTCCAAGTATCCAAATTTATCATTTATTTTATCTTTAGACAATCTTCTAATGAAAAAATTCTTTCCATCAATTGCCACTTCTCATCCGACGTATTGCCATGCTCTACATCTTGAAACTGTGACATAAACTCTTCCCATTCAGACTGCCGTTCATAAGTAGCCAATCTACCAAAAGCGTCATCCCAATTAAAGTCAATCGGAGTTTCTACAATCATAAACTCTACATTACCAATTAAATATATCTCCATATCCAGAATCCCGGCTTTCCTTATTCCCTCCGGAATCTCCGGCCAGATATTTTGACTTTTATGCCAATATTTATACTGCTCGACTTTATCTCCGTCTAATTTTAATTTCAAAAACTGACAATAACGCTTCGTCTGAACTGGGTAAGACTTCTTTATATACCCCGATTTAAGATTTTCTATCAGCTGCCTTTTCATATTAATGAACTATCAAATAGAACTCAATTTTTGCTCGAGACTATACTCATCCATAATCAGGACTTCACGAGGTTTACTACCCTGAGTTCCACCAACAATTCCAGCTGCCTCCAGTTGATCCATCAATCGTCCGGCACGATTATACCCGATAGAAAATTTACGTTGAATAAGAGATGTTGACCCCTGTTGATGCACAACAATCAAGCGAGCGGCCTCTTCAAACAACGGATCTTTATCGCTCAGATCAACTGAACCGACTTTATCATCTCCGCCTCCGTCACCTACAAACTCAGGTAATTCAAAAGCATGAGAATATCCTTGCTGCTTGCCTATGTATTGCGTTATTTCTTCAACTTCAGGAGTATCTACAAATGCACACTGAATACGCACTAAATCACTTCCTTGTGAAAAAAGCATATCCCCCCGACCAATCAATTGGTTTGCGCCCGACATATCCAATATAGTACGAGAATCTATTTGAGATGTTACTCGGAAAGCCATACGCGCAGGAAAGTTCGCTTTGATTGTTCCGGTTATAATATTGGTCGTAGGGCGCTGAGTCGCTATAATCATATGCATACCCACAGCACGAGCTTTTTGCGCAATACGGGCAATAGGCATCTCAATCTCCTTACCTGCCGTCATTATTAAATCGCCAAACTCATCTATAATAACAACAATATAGGGGAGAAATCGGTGCCCTTTTAAAGGACTCAATCTGCGCTTCCTAAATTTTTCATTATATTCTTTAATCGTTCTGACACTAGCAGCCATTAGCAACTCATATCTATCATCCATCTCTTTTGTTAAGGAATTTAAAGTCTGAGTTACTTTACTTACATCCGTAATAATAGCCTTCTCTGCATCGGGCAGTTTTGCCAGATAATGTTTTTCAATAGTCGAGTAGATATTAAACTCCACCATTTTAGGATCCACCAGCACCATTTTCATCTCCGCCGGATGTTTTTTGTATAATAGCGATGTGATAATGGCATTTAACCCTACAGATTTACCCTGACCTGTTGCCCCTGCCACCAATAGATGGGGCATCTTACACAAGTCAAACATGAAAATCTCATTCGTAATAGTTTTACCAAGAGCTACAGGCAAATCATAACTACATTCTTGAAAACGATGTGATGCAATAACTGATTGCATCGATACAATTTGAGGATCTTTATTCGGCACCTCAATACCAATAGTACCTTTACCAGGCATAGGTGCTATAATACGAATACCCAAAGCCGATAAACTCAGAGCAATATCATCTTCGAGATTACGTATTTTAGAAATACGAACCCCTGCCTGAGGAACAATTTCGTAAAGAGTAATAGTAGGTCCTACAGTAGCTTTTATTGAGGTTATTTCAATGCCATAATTACGAAGGGTGTTTATGATCTTATCTTTATTAGCTTTTTGCTCAGCCATATCAACACCCTTACCTGTATTATCATATACTTTCAATAAATCAGAAGAAGGAAAGTGGAAATTAGATAAATCTTTTGTCGGATCATAATCCTCCATTTCCTCCACATCCGAAGCAGTCAACTCATGCTCCTCAGTGTCTGTAACAGACCTATATGGAGTTGGAGATAATGTTCGCCTCTCTTGATAGACCTCTTCTTGTGGAACAACCACTTCAAAATCATCCTCAACATCAATAGACCGCGATGGTCTAGTTACAATTGGCTTACTTGGAAGCGGCTCACTATACATTTGAGCCTCCGTCACAGGCTGCAATTCTTCATCTACAGATAAACCATTATCCAACAGATTATCTGCAACAACATCAACTGTAGCTTCTTTTTTCTTTTTCTTAAACCAATTTAATATTTTACTCAAAACAGAGTTTTTCTCTACAATCTCAGTATTGTTTTCCTCTTCTTCAAGCTCATCATCAATACAATCTTCATCTCGAGCCTCATTACTACCCCCAGGAAATAAGTTTTTGAAAAACCCAACTGAGGTTTGTTTCGTTATTATAATAAAAATTACAAGTAGCAATATAATAATCAACGTAACACCAATCCCTCCCAAAGCTGTTTCTAATAATTGTTCTAATACCGAACCATGGCTTCCGCCCCAAATTATATGACTATCGGGAAAAATCTTGGTTAAGACAAACGAACTAAAGATTGATCCCCAGATTAGAATAAAAGAGCATAGAATAAATGCACGAAGTATTGAAATGGTTTTAATTCCAATCAGACGAACTCCTATCAATCCAATAAAAATCGGTATCACAATAGAGAATACTCCACAGTATTTATTAATCAGAGCCTCTGCAACAAAAGCTCCCCCTACTCCAGTCCAGTTACTTATATCTTGTTTGTGAATTATCAGATCCAGAAAATATTTATTCGCAACTTTACTTTGATCGGCTGCACCGGTAAAGAAAAAAGAAATCATCCCAATAAGTATAAACAGCGCGATAAAGATCACACAAACCCCCATGAGAAAATGTCCTCTTTCGCTACGAAGAAAACGAAGCACACTTGACGTCGTTTTCTCACTCTTTTTTTTCTTTTTACTCTTTTTAGCAGGCATATAGAATTCTTAAATTAGAAACAAAGATACATTTTTTCATAATAGAATCAATACATAACAACCATACAGTATTTGATAAAAAAAATTGATCTAAACGATTATCCAATCATTTTCTCCAACACCCCCTCATTCTATGTTTAATAACATACATTGCGATAAAAACAGCACAAAAGGGAGTATCCAAATCAGACTAACTAACTATAAAGCAATACCATAAAGCACAAACATCAAGATTCGAATCCTATATTAAGGCCGAATGTTAATTAACAATTCTTTTTTTGTAAAAGATCATAAGGTACATAGATTTGTTGCAAAGAAATTAAATAGTAGTTAAATTATCCAATAATACCAATATTTAAAAACCAAACAAAACACTGTATACCAGACATCTAAAAACCATAAAAACAATCTTTAATTTATATATTTTCACTAAAAAGCGGCATTATGGAAACCAGAAAACACAGCAAGCAAACGAAAGTACCGAAAAGAAGCGGCCTCAGGCTTCTTTCATTGATCATGATGGTACTAGCTATTTTATTGTCAGGAACGACAATGAATGCACAAACCGGAGGAAAAATTACAGTATCAGGAATTGTTACGGATGATACCGGCGAAACTCTCATTGGAGCAAGTGTAGCACAAAAAGGGACTACTAATGCTTCAATGACAGGCATAAATGGCGACTATCAACTAACAGTTCCATCAGATGCAACTTTGGTCGTTACGTATGTAGGATTTAACCCTAAAGAGGTGCAAGTAAACGGCAGAACCAAACTTGACATCGTTGTAGCAGAAGATGCTAAACTACTGGACGAAGTCGTGGTTACAGCCTTAGGCATCAAGAGAGACAAAAAATCTTTGGGTTATGCTCTACAGGAAATAAAAGGCAATCAACTGACCGAGACAAGAGATCCTAACGTCACCAATGCATTAGCAGGAAAAGTGGCAGGATTACAAGTAAAACAATCGGGAACAGGACCTTCAGGATCAAGCAGCATTGTATTACGTGGTATGAACTCAATCGGCGGTAACAATCAACCCTTAGTAGTTGTGGATGGTGTGCCTATTGATAGCTCAACAGGTGGATCGGAGGATTTCTGGGGAAACCGTGCTGTAGACAAAGGTTCGGGTATGGCAGATATATCGCCTGACGATATCGAATCAATGTCTGTACTAAAAGGACCAGCAGCAGCAGCTCTATACGGATCTCGTGCCGGTAATGGCGTAATTATGATTACGACTAAAAAAGGGGTATCGGGCAAAGACGGTAAACCTATTGGAGTTTCCTTCAATTCGAATTTTATGATTGAAAATCCAATGCAAACACCTAAATACCAAAATACATACGGGCAGGGTATCAATGGTAAGTATGCTACAAACGAAGCCGCCAGCTGGGGAGAAGAAATGACAGGACAATCTATTACAGATTTAGGAGGAAATCCTATCACTTACTCAGGTGATAATAATAAGCTCAGCGACTTTTTACGCACTGGTACTACATGGACTAACAGCCTGGACTTAAGTAAAGGCTTCGAAAAAGGAGCCATCCGTCTAGGTATTATGAATCTTAAAAATAAAGGGGTTGTACCTAACAGTGATTTTGGACGAACTTCGGTTACATTGCGTGGAAATGCAAATTTATCAAGCAAACTGTCTTTTGATTCTAAAATAACTTATGTGAACCAAAAGACTAACAATCGTGTAAAATTAGGAGGTGACCCTGATAATATTTTCCTGAACTACTTAATGATGCCTCGTTCTATTCACTTCAGTGATTTAGGCAACACAACTTTATATCCGGGTTATGCTTTCCCTAAAGGAACTTCGTATGGAGAGACAGACCTTTCCGGAAAACCTTATTCATGGACTAGCAATTATGCCGGATTAGTAAGAAATCCTTATTGGGCAGCTTATAAGAATACAAATGATGATGTAAAGAATCGTATTTTGGGATTTGCATCCTTGAAATATGAATTTACCGATTGGTTAAATATCCAAGGTCGTTATGGTTTAGATTATTATTCCTACAACTCTAAAGACCGATTGGCTACCGGAACACCTTACTGGTATCAGTCAGGAGACTTTGTTATGAATTCAGATCAATTCTACGAATCTAATGCCGATGTATTAGTGACTGCAAATAAACAATTATCAGACAAATTTGGATTATTAGCTAGTGCAGGAGGTAATATCATGTACACCAGAACCGATCAGATGAAAGGCCAGACAAATGGATTAGTGGTACCCGATTTATTTATTATGTCTAATGATGTTAGCCAAGTAACAACTAATAAAACATTCCGTAAGCAAATAAATTCATTATACGCAACAGCATCCTTATCATATGACAATACCCTATATTTGGATCTAACGGCCAGAAACGACTGGTCATCAACCCTACCTTCTAACAACAGATCTTATTTCTACCCTTCTGTTGGAGCAAGCTGGCTAATCACCGAATCTTTAAATAAATGGAATGCTACTCAAGGTTGGCTTGATTTTGCTAAATTCCGTGCATCTTGGGCGAGAGTTGGTAATGACACCAAACCATATCAACTACTCAACTATTACGAAATAAGCACTCAAAAAATCATTGTTGACAATCAGATTGTTTCGCAAGTGGTAGGCAAAAAAAATGACACCGAGGCAAATCCAAATTTAAAAAATGAAACTATTGAGTCTTATGAACTAGGCTTGGAGTTCAACATGCTAAAAAACAGAATTGGCGTTGATTTTGCTTTCTACAATAAAGAAGCTAAAGATCAAATATTGCGAATGAATATATCTCCAACAAATGGCACAGGGCGTTCGTACAAATATGTAAATGCGGGTAATGTACGTAATAGAGGTATTGAGCTTTTACTAACAGGGGTTCCTGTACAAAACAAAGATTTCCAATGGAATGTAATTCTAAACTTTTCTAAAAACAAGAATAAAATTGTAGAGCTATCTGATGGAATTGAAAGACAAATATTAAGTGACCCATCCATCAACGAAATGGTAAAAATCGTTGCTGATGTAGGAGGATCTTATGGCGATTTATACGGAAAAGCTTATGCCAGAAATGATGCCGGACAAATTATCATAGATGATAAAGGGCTTCCAACATTCACCAGCGAAGATGTTAAATTAGGAAACAACAATCCTGATTGGATGGGGGGTATAAACAATATATTCAAATACAAAAATTTCGATCTTGGATTTCAAATCGATATGCGTTATGGAGGTGATGTATATATGGGTTCTATCAAAGCAGGAACAGGCGCGGGTACTTTAAAGATGACAGAAGGTGGACGCGAATCGATGTTGGTAGAAGGTGTAAAAGCAGATGGCGTTACCCCTAACACCACAACAACCACAGCTCAACTATATTGGACTGCATTACAAGGCGGAGCTGAGCCTTGGATATATGATGCGACCAATATCCGATTCAGAGAATTAAATATTGGTTACTCATTCCCTAAAACGATGTTAGCTAAATCTCCATTTAGTAACGTTAAACTAAGTCTGGTAGCAAGAAACTTATTCATGATTTATAGCAAGACTAAAGGATTTGATCCGGAAGCAGGTTTCTCTACAGGAAATGCTCAAGGTTTTGAATACGCGTCAATGCCTACTCTAAGAAGCTTCGGTATCAACTTAAATGTTTCATTCTAAACCCTCAAGAAAATGAAAAAGACTAAAAAAATTATATTTTCAGCATTACTGGGAGCTTGTTTATTCAACTCCAGTTGTACTGATGGATTTGATGCAATAAATACAAACCCAAATGATCTGACCGAAGAGCAGTGGATGAAGCTCTACTATAAAACAGAGCTAGGTTCAACTCTCAGAAAAGCTTCAACTTTAGGGGGAGCTGATGTACACCAACGAATAAAAGCCTTGTACGTAGATGTTTATACCCAATACGTAGCAGGAACATCAACACGTAATTATACCCAGAATGACGGTTACCAAACCAAATATTGGACTGATTACTATTCGTGGCTTGCCAGCGTAAATGCTGTAATCAACGCCTGCAAGGATGATTCGGAAAAAGTCAATTCACTGGCTTTAGCTCGCATTTGGCGTGTTTTTATCCAATCGCAAGCTACAGACTTATTTGGACCAACACCTTTCCCGACCAGTCCCTCAGATGGAAACGTAGAATATAAACCTCTAAAAGATCAGTATGACTTCTTTTTTGCAGAATTAGATCAAGCAATAAAACAATTCGATTCTACTAAAGAGCTTCTAACTACTGAGGACAATATCTATTGGGGAGATATAAACAAGTGGAAACGCTTTGCTAATTCATTACGTTTACGCTTAGCTATAAAACTATCAGAAATTGACCCTGTACTATGTAAGACTCAAGCACAAGCAGCGGCAACTGCTGAAGGAGGTCTGTTATCACCTACTGATAATGCGCAAATTGCAGGAGTTTCAGGTTGGGGAAATCAATACCCATATTATATGTACCAGGTATCATGGGGTGACAGACAATCATTGATGTCATCAATGGAAAAAGTACTTACTAATATCGGAGGTATACCTTATGATGGAACAGCTACAACCCATCCGGCTAATCTTGACCCGAGAGGAACACGGCTTTTTGGTTCAAATGTACCCGGTAACGCATGGGTAGGATTAGCTCCAGGTCTGCAAACATTGACCAATGAAATGAAAAATAATGCATCAGCAATGAGTACTGTATGGATCATACCCAATGACAGCAGAAAAACAGATATTTTCTTGTATCCTGAGGTATGTTTCTTGATGGCAGAAGGAATTGAGCGTGGTTTTATTTCAGGAGGATCTGCTAAAGATTGGTACGAAAAAGGAGTTAAGGCTTCTTTTACACAATGGGGCCTTGACGAAGCAAAAGCTTCGACATATTTAGCTTCGACCGCAAAGAACAGATGGGGAACTTCGGCTAATTATGATGATGCAATGGGGGCAGGTAATACTAAACTCGAAAAAATCATCTCGCAAAAATATATTGCCAATTATCCTGACATATCTTACCAATCGTGGAATGATAAACGCAGATTGAATTTACCTGCGCTTGATATACCTGAATACATCAATGCATCCGCAGGCACATATCCTAAAGATGGTAATATTCAGAATCCGGCAAATTATATTTCGAGAATTATGTATCCTCAGAGCGAAGCTCAGATAAATAATACAAATTATCAAGGCGGAGTATCACAACTTAAAGATGGAGACAAAACATCTTCTCCTATATGGTGGGCATCTAAAAGAAGTAATTATTGCACATCCGTTGTAAAATAACCCCTCTATATTACTACTAGATATTCAATAGGAGTGCAAAGTGTTAGGCTTTGCACTCCTTGTTTAAGAATATTGTTAGGACATAATACTTTCATCCAATCAGATAGAATAAAAGAAAGAAAACCGTAATTCAACAAAATAATTGATGTCATTTACAGAAAATAAAAAATAAGGTTTCCCCCCTATAAAAAAATTAATCTATAGGTAAAAATACCTTATAGAGAACAAATCGTTTGAACTTTAAAATGACTATCTTTGTTAATCATGGTTCAGTCTTAAATAAAACCGTAATAAAAGAAGATATGAAAACAGATTTAAGTTCTCAGATTACATTAGAGCGGATACCTCAGAGATATTATCATCCGACTAATGCTTTTGAGCAAACCGCATTGACACGCTATGAAAAAATTGACACTCAAATATACGAGTCGTCAAAAGCAGCATCAAATTACATTGCCAGAAAGATTGGCGAAGAAATAAGAAGAAAACAAGATGCCAATGAATACTATGTATTGGCTCTTCCGGGAGGACATTCACCACAAACCATCTATCAGGAACTGGTAAGGTTACACAAAGAAGAAAAATTAAGCTTCCGTAATGTGGTAATCTTTAGTGTATATGAATACTACCCTCTCCCAAAAGGCTCAGATAGCAACCTACAATTATTAAAAGATCTGCTTCTAGATCATGTAGATATAGATTGGACTAAAGTTTTTTCACCTGATGGAGAAATAGCTAAAGACCAAATCTTTTCGCACTGCAAATCTTATGAAGATAAGATCGAAAGTTATGGAGGAATAGATCACCTATTACTTGGACTAGGTAGAGGAGGAAACATCGGAGTAAACATTCCCGGTTCAAACATCCACTCTCAAACCCGTATTATCCTTCTTGACAATCAGTCACGTAAAGAAGCAACCAACACATTCGGGTCTCTAGATAAAGTCCCTGAAAGTGCTATTACTATGGGTATATCTACTATGCTAAAAGCTAAAAAAATCACCCTAATCGCTTGGGGAGAGGATAAAGCTCATAGTGTAAAAGATGTTGTAGAGGGTAAAAAAAGTGATGCAATACCTGCCTCTTGGTTGCAAAACCACCCTAATGTAAAGATATTTACAGATCTCAACTCAGCATACGATCTAACAAGAATAAGTAAACCTTGGTTAGTAACCAGCTGTGATTGGACAAATCAACTGATCCGCCGTGCTATAGTCTGGTTATGCTTCGAGGTAGACAAACCAATTCTTAAATTAACAAATAAAGATTATCAAGACAACAGTCTCGGAGAACTTTTGGCATTATATGGCTCAGCATACAACGTTAATATCAAAGTATTTAACGATCTGCAACACACTATTACCGGTTGGCCGGGAGGAAAGCCAAACGCGGATGACACCAACCGTCCCGAAAGAGCAACCCCATACCCAAAACGTGTAATCATATTCAGTCCACACCCCGATGATGATGTTATCTCAATGGGAGGAACTTTCCAACGTTTAGTGAATCAGAAGCATGATGTACATGTTGCATATCAGACATCTGGTAATATTGCCGTAGGTGATGAAGAAGTAATTCGCTATGCATCTCTAATGGAGAACGTACGTGCCAAATACAGTCCGGAAGACACTATTCTGAAAGACGAATTAGCAAAGGTTCTCAACTTCTTAATGAAAGAAAAGAAAGCAGGAGATGAAGATACCGCAGATGTATTATTCATGAAAGGACGTATTCGTCGTGAAGAAGCTACTGCCGGATGTCGTTTTGTAGGAATAAAAGATTCAAAAATAAAATTCCTGGATCTCCCTTTCTACGAAACAGGAAAAGTTAAGAAGAATCCAATATCAGAAGCAGATGTAAAGATCGTAAAAGAATATTTACAAGAAATAAAACCTCACCAAGTATTTGTTGCCGGAGATCTAGCCGATCCTCACGGAACACATAAAGTATGTCTGGATGCAATTCTTGCTGCGGTAGATGAATTAAAAAACGAAAAAACAGAATGGCTTAAAGATTGCCGCTTCTGGATGTACCGTGGAGCTTGGGCTGAATGGGAAATTGATTTCATAGAAATGGCGGTTCCTATCTCTCCCGAAGAATTACGTTCTAAACGTTTATCAATTCTTAAGCATCAATCCCAGATGGAAAGTGCTCCATTCTTAGGTAATGACGAGCGCCTATTCTGGCAACGTTCTGAAGATAGAAACCATGCTACTGCCGAATTATATCGCAGACTAGGGTTAGCTTCATATGAAGCTATCGAAGCCTTTGTTGAATACAAGCCTCTTTAAGCCCTAAATAATAATAAAAGAAAGATAGGCTCGAATAAAGTCTATCTTTCTTTATAATTAACGATCCATACCCCATTAGTAAACCATCCAAGAAAAGATCTGAGATCTTAAATATGAATAACCATAAACACTATACAGCATGAGATTAATTATTCAGGCAGATTTTAATAACCTGTCACAATGGGCTGCAAATTATGTCGCGGCAAAAATCAATGAAGCTAAACCAACGGTAGAAAAACCTTTTGTTCTAGGCTTACCTACAGGATCATCTCCACTCGGAATGTATAAAAGCCTTATCGAATTAAATAAGAGGGGTGTTGTTTCATTCGAGAACATCATCACTTTTAATATGGATGAATATGTTGGATTACCACAAGATCACCCACAAAGTTATTATACATTTATGTGGGATAACTTTTTCAACCATGTAAATATCAAGAAAGAAAATGTAAATATCCTGAACGGAAATGCGGCCGATCTTGACAAAGAATGTGCAGCATACGAAGCAAAGATGAAATCAGTAGGAGGAGTAGATCTATTCCTGGGAGGAATCGGACCCGATGGACATATTGCCTTCAACGAACCCGGATCATCATTGGCATCCAGAACACGTGTAAAAACATTAACAAAGGATACAATTATTGCTAATTCAAGATTTTTCGACAACGACATCAACAAAGTTCCTAAAACATCCGTAACTGTAGGTGTTGGTACAATATTGGATGCCAAAGAAGTATTGATTATGGTAAATGGTCATAATAAAGCAAGAGCATTAGCTCAGGCTGTTGAAGGATCAATAAACCAAATGTGGACTATTACAGCACTACAACTTCACGAAAAAGCGATCATCGTCTGTGATGAAGCTGCAACAGAAGAACTTAAAGTTGGAACATACAGATATTTCAAGGATATAGAGGGAGAAAACCTAAATCCTGATTCATTACTGAAATAAGGCTATAAAACTTTATATATAAAAGCAGTCCAATTGAATTATGGACTGCTTTTTCTGTAAATACCATACTTATGGGATTTCATTTTACAAAAGACAATTATAACTTTGTATTCTAAATAATACGCAAAATCACAGCAAGCAATTAATTCAGAATCATTTACCAACTATAGCTTGCTTTAGTAATAAATAGGTCACAGACCTAAAACAAATAACAATGAAAAAATATTTAATAGCAGGACTATCTACAGTGCTAGCATTAGCTTCTTGCAAAAATGACAAACAAGAAAGCCCCCAATTAAAAGATGGAAAATGGCATGCCGAATTTAACGCCAAAGATGGCAGTATTCCATTTTCATTCGAAGTAGAAAAAGGCAGCTCCGACAGTTCGACAGTTATAACTCTGATAAACGGAGCCGAGCGAGTGCCATTGGAAGGTCTAACATATAAAGGAGACAGTGTCTTTATTCCTATAAAAGCATATGACACAGAGCTTAAAGGAGTAATAAAAGGGGATACTATTTCTGGTATTTTCAGAAGATTATTCTCCGAAGAAGATAAAGGATTGGAATTTAAAGCTGTATATGGAGCTACTCCCCGATTCGTAACAGAAGGTACCTCAGCCGATTCCTTAGATGGTAAATGGGATATACAGTTTATTACTGACTCTGAGACTAAAAATAACGTAGGCATATTTAGTCAAAAAGATGGTATACTTACAGGTTCTATTCTAACAAATTCGGGCGACTTCCGTTATCTGGAAGGAGTTTCTGATAAAAACGGGTTCAGACTATCTGCATTTGCCGGACTAAGCCCCTACCTTATCCAAGGTAAATTTACAGATAAAGATAATTTTGAAGGTGAATTTATTACAGCCAGAGGTAGCCAAAAGATAAAAGGAACACGAAACCCGAATGCTCGCCTAGCTGATCCTTATGGACTTACTCAATTGAAAAAAGGGTATAACTCTATTGACTTGAAACTACGTGATCTAAAAGGTAACGAGGTCTCATTGACTGATCCTAAATTCAAAGACAAAGTAGTTATTGTTTCTATTTTAGGAAGCTGGTGCCCCAACTGTTTAGACGAGGCAGAGTTTTTAGCCCCTTGGTACAAAGAAAATAAAGATAGAGGGGTCGAAATTGTAGGACTTGCTTTTGAACGTAAAGACGACCCAGAGTATATACAAAAGGTATTATCGAATCTGGTAAAGAAATATGATATTACATATGATATACTTGTCGGAGGAAAAATCAGTGATTCCGAAGAAGTATTATCTGCTCTTGATGGTGGCTTAAAAAGCTACCCTACAACTATATTTATCGATAAGAAAGGTGTAGTGAGAAAAATTCATACAGGGTTTAACGGACCCGCAACAGGATTATTTTATGACGAATTCAAAACCGATTTTAATAAACTGGTAAATGAATTGCTTGCTGAAAAATAATGGTTATTGGTTTTTATGGGTAAAAAGAGAAACGATCAGAAGTATTACTTCTGATCGTTTTTTATCTAACCTTATCGTTCTCCTGAAAAAACAACATAACCAAAGTAGTATTCAAGCGCTTTTGTAACCATTCCTTAATTTGATTTTTTTCTTTAAGATTGAGAGGCTGTTTCTTTTTCGTCGTAAATATAACAACACTTGTTTTTAATCGATTATCTATTGTATCTCGTGAATAAGTGATACCCTCAGAATAATTGCATGATTCAATTTGAGGATATAAAGGAGAAATTTCGGTGAGAAGTTGCATGCCAATCAAAAAACGGCTTTTTATACTATCGTTTTTTTGCTCATTTTCTTTCAATTGTATGTTTAGTCTGTTTATTTCTTGCCTCAAGCTATTTTCCTGCGAAATGCTTTTATCCCTTTGACCGGTTTCAAAGGTAATACCTTGCTCTATTTTAACATCAGCAGTATCTATCTGGAAATCGGCAGCTCTACGGATAATATCTTTTCTATCTTCCTCACTGAATGATGTACCTCCATATACTAACCGAATTTGTTTCTTATCGGCATTGACCTCATCTTTCAACAGATAGTTTCCCTTATAGATACTTATACTTTTGACATACTTTCCGGCATTAATAGTAAACTTTTCGTTTTGAACCAGTTTATATCCAAGATATATACTTGGAAGAATTGTAATAGTAAGGATTACGGATATTATTTGATTAATTCTTTTCTTTCTGGCATCCTCTATATTACTACGTATCGGGAATTTCAAAATTTGCGCCACAGCAGTTGAAGCTAAGGCAATACATACCGTATTAATCGTGAAAAGATAAAAAGCTCCAAAGAAGAATACAAACTGACCTGTTGCCAAACCATAGCCTGCTGTACAAAGAGGAGGCATTAAGGCAGTTGCAATTGCTACTCCGGGAATAACATTACCTTTATTTTTGCTACTGATGGCAATAATTCCGGCAAACCCACCAAATAAAGCAATCAACACATCATAGATCGTCGGGCTGGTACGAGCCAATAACTCGGACTGGGCATTTGAAACAGGGCTAACTATAAAATACAATGTTGAAGCGACCAAACTTGCTCCTACTGCAAATGTAAAATTCTTTATGGAACGCTTGAAAAGTATATAATCATTAATAGCAATACTATAGCCCATTCCATTTATGGGTCCCATTAAAGGGGAGATAAGCATTGCTCCTATAATTACGGCAGTAGAATTTGTATTTAATCCTACCGAAGCAATAATAATAGCAAAAACTAAAATCCACAGGTTTGTTCCTTTAAAAATAATTCCCTTCTCGATGCTCTGGTGAATCTCCTCAAAATCTTCGATTTCACCTTGCAAGTTTATATACTTTAATAGCTTGCGAATCATATTCTTCCAAATTAAGTGTTAGTTATATTATATCTGATTCCAGATATCCCATGCAGCAATAGCCTGTAATTGGAGCATCTCACCTCCATTTTTTATTTTTGCCCCCCGCTTTTTTCCTAACTCCAAAAATTTCGTTACCGGAGGGTTATACACCAAATCATACAACAGATGAGAGTCAGTAAGATACTCATAGGGAATATCCGGACATTCATCTACATTCGGAAATGTTCCTACAGGCGATGCATTTACTATTACTTTGTATTCTGATAATATTTCAGGAGTAAGATCTTTATATGTAAAAACTCCCTCAGCGGGACTGCGTGAAACATATTTAGTCTCCAAACCCAATTTTTTCAAACCATATTCAACGGCTTTTGATGCGCCTCCTGTTCCTAATATCAGAGCTTTTCGATGAAGCTGGGGATCAATCATTGGCTGTATTGAGTTTTGGAATCCGATCAAATCCGAATTATAGCCTTTCAATATTATTTTATTACCTTCCTTTCGTATTATTTTAATAACATTAACGGCTCCAATAGCCTTTGCGGTTTCATCCAATTCATCTAAAAAGCGAAGCACTTGCTCTTTATATGGAATCGTAACATTAAGCCCTTTAATATTTGGATCAGAGTTTATAATAAAAGGTAGATTATTTATATCTGCAATTTCGTAGTTATTATATTCGGCCTCAATGTTTTCTCTTTCAAATTTTTCGCCGAAAAATTTATAAGAAAACGAGTGTTTGAGAGGATAACCGATAAGTCCGTATTTTTCCATGTGCATTAATTATTTATAAGCAAAAATAGTTATAAGCTACGTAATTAAAAACACTTATTTATTTTAATCCATTATTCAAAGGCTCAAATTGGCAAAGAAAGATAAATATGGTAAATAGAAGATTACAAAAGAATACATATTATAGCAATCTATATCTCTAAATAAATTATTCTATAACAAAGATGAGTAGAGCTCTAAATAGTCAGATGAACAACACAAAATAGTTGTGTAAACAATAATAAAATAAAGAAAATCTATACAAACAGACATAAATACCGGTATTATAGAATAATTAAAAATAACACTCAAAATATAATCCAAGCTTCTTTATTTCATTACTTCAAATATACCTAAATATTTTTATTGATGAGAATTAATTCAGCATAAAAAAATTGAAGTTTGAGAGACACACAAGCTCTAAAACATATATTATTCAAAAAAGAAAAATACTGTATGATAAAAATATACATCTATAACATTTAAGGCACCATAGATAATCCCAATCAAATATACCACATATATGGTATTTCGCATTTAGTATATGTTAGCTTCTTTTGTGAAAGAATTTTAAGACATCGTTTTAAAGGTTTATCACTAATAGTATTAAGACATGAAATCAGTATTTTTCACATCAACAATTCAAGATTATTCAACAGTAGGAAACTACTTATTGTCTTATTTAAAATCGGCTAACCAAGCTGTAGAAGCTCTACTTACCGATGTATATTGTTGTCCGTATATGCGAATGTGCATGCCTTGCTAATCACCTCTCTACTATGGGTATCACACCCAATACTTTATATTCAAAAAACAATATTCAAAATATAATAAGAAACAATATGAAAACTTCAAAATATATTAAATTCACATTTATAGCCGCTCTCTTTTTAGTTACCGGATCAATTCTTGCTCAGAACTCAGAAAACACATTATATATAAAAGGAGCAAATTTCACTCACCCTATCTTAAATGCGTGGATAACTGAGTATAATAAAACCAATCCCGGTGTAGTAATAAAAGTAGCTGATCGAAATACAAATAATGAAGCTATTGACATAAATGTAGTTACAAACGAAAATCAAATAAAAAATCCTGCTCAACAATCGTTACAAGTAGCAAGATACGCCATATTACCTGTTGCCAACAAACAAAATCCTCTATTCTCGGAAATAAGCAATAAGGGTTTAGATAAAAATAAAATCAAACAGCTTTTTTTCGAGAAAGATATTGACGATGAAGGCAAATATCCCTTCAAGAATGAAGTTACAATTTATTCGGGAAGCCTCGAAACATCTAACTCCGAAGTTATTTCAAATTATTTCGGAAAAACAGAAGATCAACTAAAAGGTAAAAAGATCGTAGGCGATGATATTTTCCTAATCAATGCCCTTAAAAAAGACGAAACCGGTGTTGCTTTCAACTATCTGTCTTACATATACGATACGAAAACACGTGAATTAAAAGATAATATAGCCATTCTACCTATAGATTTGAAAAAAGATCAATGGCAAGCGGTAAATTCGGGTATAGATGCAACGTTAGCATTACTTGAAAGCGAAAAGACAAATCTTATCCCAATCGAAACTCTTAGCCTGGCTTTTGATTCGAAACTACCTAAAGAAGCTCAAAACTTCATAGAATGGGTTGTAAACGATGGTCAGAAACTAAATCATGACTATGGTTTTCTAAATATCGATTCAAAAGAGAAGAAAAATATCCAACAACAAATTATCAATTACGCCAGCTTAGAAAAATAAGCAAGTCTACTACTATTCAATAAATAAAAAGATTAATTTATATGCTGCAACAACATTCACAATCGCTATATAATATAGCGAAAGTACTCTTGCTGACTCTATTTTTATTGGGAGGTACAGCAATATATGCTCAGAATACAACCATACATGGAGAAGTTTTAGATAGAAATCGCTTACCCCTTCCCGGAGTTTCGATTACTTTAAAATCTTCTGCTAAAGTAAATACGGCTACAGATCTTGATGGTCAATTCACGATTAAAGTCTCCGAAGATTTACCCGTAACACTCGTATTCAATTTTTTAGGATACAAAACTCAGGAAGTAGATGTTTATGATAGCGCTGAACCTGTTAATGTTATTCTATCCGAAAATAATAACCTGCTAGATGAAGTGGTAGTGACTGCTTTAGGGATCAACAGAGAAAAAAAATCTCTTGGTTATACGACTCAGGAATTAAAGAGTAATGACCTAAAGGGTAATAAAGAGCCTAACTTATTAAATTCTCTTAGCGGAAAATTGGCAGGTGTACGCATCACCAATTCGCAAGGAGATATGGGATCTTCACGTATCATTATTCGAGGGGAAACATCTATTGCCGGAAACAATCAACCTCTATTTGTTGTAGATGGTATACCTGTAGATAATTCGCAACTTAACTCAGGAGGAGCTACCCGCGACTTTAGAAATGCAATAGCCGACCTTAACCCCGAAGATATCGAAACGATGAGTGTGCTTAAAGGCCCTAATGCAGCTGCATTATATGGATCTCGTGCTGCTCAAGGAGTTGTTTTAATCACAACCAAAAGCGGAAAAGGACAAAAAGGAATTGGTGTATCTTTCAATTCGGGCGTGATTTTATCTACTGTAGCAACTCTTCCTGAATTTCAAAATTCTTTTGGACAAGGTTCGAATGGTTTATTCAGTTATGTTGACGGAAAAGGTGGCGGCATCAACGATGGTGTAGATGAAAGCTGGGGTCCAAGAATGGACGGAAGGCTTATTCCACAATTCTTCTCGAATGGTGAAGCTGTACCTTTCGTTGCTCATCCGAATAATGTAAGAGACTTTTTCAATACAGGTGTAACATTTAACAATGGTGTATCGGTATCCGGTTCGGACGAAAAATATAATTTCCGTTTAGGCGTAAATCATGAGAATCAAAAAGGAATAGTACCTAATACTCAGATTAAGAAAACAAATTTCTCTATCAACACAAGTTATCAATTGACTAAGAGAGTTAAAGTTGGAGCTACAGCCAATTATATTGTGAACGATGTTCCTAACCTTCCGGGAGGTCCATCAGGAGGCCGTGCAGCCGGTGTAATGCTTCAATTCTTATGGTTTGGTCGTCAGGTTGATATAAACGAACTGAAAAATAACAGAGATGTAAACTGGAATAACAGCTACTACAGCAATCCTTACTGGAATGCGTATTACAATACTGTACAACAAAAAAGAAACAGACTTATCGGAGATGTACATGCAGATATTAATCTAGCACAAGGTCTGGACTTTAAATTCCGTACAGGAACCGATTACTATAACGATCGCCGAAAATATACCATTAAATATGGAACTAACGGTACTCCATACGGATCATATGCCGAAGATGCATATACTGTTAATGAAAATAATACAGAGGCAATCTTAACTTATACTCGTGAGCTAAATAAAGATTTCCATTTGGATGCTCTTGGCGGATTCAATGTAATGAATAAAACATATGAAAATAATTATCAAAAAGCCCCAAGATTAGCAGTTCCCGATCTTTATACTTTAACGAACTCAAGAGACCCGTTAACGTCTTCGAATGAGTACAAAGCCCGAAGAATATATAGTGCTTATGCATCTGCTCAACTTGGATATAAAGGTTATGCATTCTTGAATCTTACTGCCCGTAATGACTGGTCATCGGCATTACCTCGCGAAAACCGGTCGTACATGTATCCTTCCGTAAATGCGAGTTTAGTCCTAACAGAGGCTTTGGATATAAAAAGTAATACTCTTAGTTTCCTAAAATTACGTGCGGGATGGGCAGAAGTAGGTAACGACGGTGGTGAGCCTTATCAGCTGGCAACTGTATTTAATTCCGAAAGTGCATTTCAGGGTAATCCGATACAAACGTCATCTAAACTGAAAAAAAATCCAACACTAAAACCCGAAACTACCCGTTCTACAGAAATCGGTACAGAGGTGGCTCTTTTCAACAACAAAGTACGATTAGACTTTGCTTGGTATAATACCAATAGTATTAATCAGGTTCTTGAAATCAAGACAACAGCAGCCAGTGGATACACTTCTCAGTTGCTGAATGCAGGAAAAATCAATAACAAGGGATATGAAATACAATTGGATGTAATTCCTGTTGAAACTAAAGATTTCAGATGGAACATCGGACTGAATTACTCTTCTAACAAAAGTAAAGTTGTAGTTCTTGACCGCGATGGTCTGATCGAAAATTACACAATCGGATCTTCAGGAGGTGTAGAGGTTTTAGCATCTGTTGGTCAGAAATATGGAATCCTATATGGTACAGCTTATCAGAGAGATGATAACGGTAATATTATTGTAGCATCTAATGGTTTACCTAAAGCTGATCCTCAAAAGAAAGTATTAGGGCATTATACACCCGATTGGCTTGGAGGTATCAGTAATACATTTTCATATAAGAATTTCGATTTCTCATTTCTTATTGATGCCAGTATAGGCGGAAGTATTTATTCGGGAACCAACAGAACCGGTAATTATACAGGAGTACTTGCACAAACACTTCCGGGACGTGGTTCGGAAAATGGAGGTATTGAGTACTATTATGCAGGCAATGATACAAAAACACCAAGAATACCACTTAATGGAGGTACTGCACCATCAGGTGTAACGGTATATGATGATGGTATGATTTTCCAAGGTGTTTTAGAAAATGGTAATCCAAATACAACTATATTAAGTGCACAGGAATATTACAAAGCATCTTATAATATTAATGAGGCTTATGTATATAAAGCAGATTACATTAAATTCAGGGAAATCAAGCTGACATATACATTCAATAAAAATTTATTAAAAAATATCGGATTACAAGGCGCCAATATTTCAGCATTTGGACGTAACCTGTTCTTTATATACAAAGATGCTCCGAACATTGATCCCGAAACAGCTTTTAATACCGGAAATGCTCAAGGCCTGGAGAGCCTTGCCCTTCCAACAACAAGGTCTTTTGGAGTTAATCTGAATCTTCAGTTTTAAATTACAGCCCATTTCACACTTTGTCTGGTATAACAGCTAAAGACAGTTATAATTATAAAAATCGAATTTATGCTTAAAAATATATTATCAATCCTATTAGTTGCCTTTGCACTTAGTTCGTGCAACGACCAGTTGGATGAGATCAACAAAAATCCAAATGCAACAACAACTCCTTTTGCTCCATATCTCCTTACCGGAAGCTTAAAACACGGAGCTGATCTCTATTGGGGATCAAACAGCAATTTTAACTCATCCTTGCTATTTATTCAACAGTGGGCAAAGATACAATATACTGAGCCTGACAGATATCAGATTTCAAATACTGATACAGAAATTACAACCTTATGGAATACAGGTTATGCAACGTTGATTACTGATTTGAATACTATTTTGGCATTTCCCGAGGCACAAGCCAACTCCAACTTTAAAGGTATTGCCTTAACACTGCGTTCTTGGACATTCCAGTTACTTGCCGATACATACGGTGATGTACCATACAAAGATGCAGGACAAACTGTTAGCCCTGCATACAATACCCAACGAGAAGTTTACCTGGGTTTATTAGAAGATCTAACCGAAGCCCAAAATCTATTAGATGCTTCGAAAGGTACTGTCACCGGAGATTTAGTGTATAATGGAGATATCAGTAAATGGAAAAAATTTGTAAACTCACTGCGGTTGCGTATTGCTTTAAGAATCTCAGACCGTGAAGCGGAGCTTGCCAAACAAACCATCGCCAGGGTGGTGGCTGATCCTGCCGGCCTTATCGGCAATAATAACGAAACATTCAAATTTATCTATACAAGTTCTCCTCAGCAAAACCCAGCGGCAGCATGGTTTGAAACACGAGACGATTATAGAGTATCTAAAACTATTGTAGATAAATTATATGAACTTTCTGATCCAAGATTACCTGTATATGCACAATTGCCTTCGGACACATCTATTGACAGATATGTAGGTGCAGCCAACGGATTGTCAAACAGTGATGCGAATAATCAAGGCTTTGCCAAAACCTCTAAACCCGGAACGTATTTCTTAAAATCTGAATCTCCTGCTGTCATATTCAGTTACGCTGAGGTATTGTTCGGGTTATCGGAAGCCGTAGCACGAGGATTTATTTCGGGTGATGCCGAATCTTATTATAAACAAGCTATTACAGCATCATTAAATCAGTTTGGTATTACCGATGCTACTATTGTATCCGATTATTTAAATCAGTCACGAGTGAAGTACGATGCTTCCAATTATAAAAAATCTATCGGAGAGCAAAAATGGATTGCTTTTTACGGGCAAGGCTTAGACGCCTTTGCTGAATGGAGGAGATTGGATTATCCTGAGCTTACACCCGGAAGTGCCAGTGTATTGGAAGGACAGATACCTCTGCGTTTCTTTTATCCGGGAACAGAACAATCCTTAAATGGTAAAAGCTATAAAGCTGCTGTCGCAAATCAAGGGGAGGATCTTTTAACTACACGACTTTGGTTTGATGTAAAGTAAAACATGTTCTTTTATAATATAAAGGAGTATAGCTGTTTGGCTATACTCCTTTTTTATTCTATTCAATAGGAAGATAAATTTCAGTTTTTAGTTTATCGGGAGATGTCCTATCCGGGTGATTTAGATATTTCTCAAAAGAAGGAGTATTCCTCAACTTATAATGACTCTCAGTAAGCCATTTTGCATAGATCGCATCGTATACACTACCCAAATTTTCATACGACCCTTGATATAAAAAGACTGCGTACTTCCCTCCGCTTATCTCTTTCACCCCTATTTCACCTTTAGGTTGTGCTTTCTTGGGAATAACTAAGCAAATATCGGTACGGAGCTTATCTTCTGCTGTTACTTTCGGATCATCATGATATACGCAAAGATGCTCTATACCTGCCGAAAACAGCTTATTCTCTTTTACATATGCCCATAAACGAGTCCAAGACCCACAGAAATCAACATCGGAATATCTACCGAAAACCTGAATATAGATAGCCTGCTTCGGTTCTAGCTCTTGTATTTTGGGTGCTTTCAATTTTAAATCTTCATTCAATAGTAATGATCTCATAATCGTGTGGTTTTTATTATTTCTAAATTCTATTGGAGAGATTCCATAAAACGATTTAAACGATTTTGATAACGAAGAAGGTACCTCATAGCCTGTTTGATAAGCAATATCTTGCACTGACATATCCGAATAGCGTAATAATCGAGCTGCAGCCTCGATACGCAAACGTACAATAAAAGCCCCTAAGGATTCACCCAGAAAAGCTTTCATGATACGGTGAAAATGATACGGTGAAAAATTTGCCTTTTCGGCTAATCTATTCAAGTCCAAATCCTCACTCAGGTGTGCATTTATATGCTCAATAATAATATTGATTTGCTTCTGATATTCCTCCTTAGTTGATAATCTCTGATTCATTTCGTTTTTATTTAATCTCACGACAAAAATAGATCACAATTGTAAATCTTACTTTTCCAAACTTGCTAACATACTCAAAGGTTGTGTTTATAAAACATCCATTTTTTACGGATACTAACATATCAGCTTTAATTTCACATAGATGTAGGTAGTTTCGTCAACAAAAATAGCTATTTCGTCATTATTATGTTTTTGACAGTACTGAAAACTCCTACATTTGTTATAAACAATAAAAATGTATCACAATGGAAAAAGAATTTAAAATAAAAAATAAAGAACCTCAAGGTAAAATAGGATTCGCTGTATTACTTATACTTGCTGGAACAATTTTTCTGGTCTTTAATCTACAACTAATACCTACAGCTTACAAACCCATATTAATATCTTGGCAAATGCTTTTAGTAGTGTTAGGCATTGCAGCTTTTATTAAAAGACATTTTGTGAACGGAATTATTCTTATATCTGTCGGTATATTTTTTATCCTACCTGTCATTGGTCAAAGCTTTCCGGAAGTATTAAATGGAACACTCAATAATGCTCAGAATTATTGGCCTGTACTTCTAATTATTGGAGGAATATTATTTCTATTCAAAAAAAATGATCATGGAATATGCAGTAAATATTATCAGCCAAAGAAATTTATTTCAGACATGAGTAAAGAATGTTCAGACTCTAATATCGAAACTGCAAATGATTATGTAGATAAGGCAGTATTATTTAATGCAAGTGAAGAAATTGTATTTTCATCAAATTTTAGAGGAGGAGAAGCAAATGCTGCTTTTGGAGAGATAAAGCTAGATCTCAGAAAAATAAGTGGCTTGAACAAGAATAATAAGCTGGAGGTAAATGCAATGTTTGGTTCAATAATAGTCTATGTCCCTAGTGGATGGCAAATAAGCTTGAAATCAAGTACCATGTTTGGTGATATCCAAGACAAAAGACATATTGTGGATACACCGATTAACGATGACATACCTTATCTCAATCTAAAAGCTGCTTGTATGTTTGGAAATGTCGAAATTAGAAATTAAAGTTATCTATTTCATTATTTCTGTTGAAATAATAATCTGAGATCCTTATAATCATAAAATGCAGTACTAATAGTCGTGCTGTTCAAATATACATTATCATTTATCAGATGAATAATAGTCTTTTAAAATTATTAATTCAACCATTAATTATTGTAACCATTACTCTTACAGTAACGGTTGCAGGAATAGCTCCTATTGCTCCATTGCCGCTTTCCCATCTGATTCTAGATGGAGTAATATCCGGATTGTTATTGGCAATATTAAATTTCTTACTAAGAGAACTTATCAAATATTCTAACTACAAATCATTGTCAATGACTCAAAAAATAGTTAACTATAGCGCATTAGCCATTCTCTTTGTAATTTGTTGGGTAGGTATAAACTTCTTAACACTTTATACAATTTTTCCAGCTGAAACAATAAATTATATTCTTCCGACCATACCCATACGAATTATCTTGGCTCTACTTACTTATAGCGTACTTATTTTGTTATATGGGTATCTTTTTACTGAAAGCCTAGAGGACGATGGTACTATCGAAACAGATACAGAAAGTACGACAAATACAGAACCCTCAGAAAAAACTATTCCAAACGGAGATACTCCAGATAATGAAACACTAGAGCATATTGCAGTCAAAAACGGACAGAAAATAGACCTGATCTTTATCAACGATATTATATCTATACAGGCAGAAGGTAATTATGTTATGATATTCACACCCAAAGGCAAATACCTGAAAGAGCAAACTATGAAATACTTCGGAGATCATTTACCGGCCAATAAATTTGTCAGGGTACACCGTTCAAACATTATAAACATAGATTATATACAACGCATAGAATTATATGAAAAACAAAGCCAAATGCTAAAGCTCCAGAATAATCTACAAGTAAAAATGAGTATCGCAGGATATAAGGAGTTGAAAAAAATACTAAATCTTTAATTTGTTGTAGTTAATATTTTATCTATTGGATATTATAAAAGATAAGTATTTACAAGACTACTCTGCACCCGTTCATATATTGAAAATTGTATCTATTTTCATGTTCTCCTTTTAATTTACTTTACAACACCTTAATCAGCTGTATTTAAATATGATACAATCAAAATCCACAAAAAGATGTCCGATATAAAAGCATCGGAAATAAGAGAAATACTAAAAGTTACAGAGCAGGGGTATGTAATCTCGTTTACAGGGGAAATACTTCAAAAATATTCAACCTATGATTGTAAACTTGCAACAACAGGTGACTTCTCAGATTATACAAGTCAGAGTTTAAGCGATTTTATCTACGAAAGTAATAAAGTAAGGTGAATATTATTTGTCGCTTCTTTAGAAAAGGCTCTCAAAACCTTAGCTTAAAATAAAAGCCTGACAGATTTCTCCATCAGGCATTTTTACAGTACCCAGAGCCGGTACAATACCTATCAAATAAAGTAAATTAAAAACAAATAAAATTCTATATATCAGTATTTTATATTTATTGATGTTTTAGCTAATTATGGCTATTTTCTTATTTTTTTCAACTTTTTGTCCCTATTTTGTCCCCCGATTAAAATCTTTTATTACCTTTGAAACCAAGCACTAGAAGCGTATAATAAACACAGAAAAAGGCAATAAAACAAATAATATGAGAAAAGGGACAAAAAAGAACAATGTTACGTTAAGGGAGAAAGCCTTATCGAATGGCAATATATCCCTTTATTTGGATATTTATCGGGATGGTGTAAGGGTTAAGGAATACCTTAAACTCTACATTGTGGATAAACCAAAGAACACTTTTGAAAGACAACAGAATAAAGAAACACTCCAATTAGCAGAAGAAATAAGAACAGCTAGAGAGACAGAATTAAATCATTCTGCTTTTGGCTTAGTAAGTCCGGTAAAGAAAAGAATTAATTTCCTTGAATTCTTTCAAAACTATGTAGATACTTATACAAAGAAAGATTTGAGAATGATGCAAGGCAGTTTACAGCGGTTTAAGAACTTCTTAGCTGAATCATACCCGACAATGAAGAATTATATTAAACCTGAGCAGATGGATAAAGATATGATGGTTAAATTTGTCGAATATCTGCAAAACCGTTCGATTGGAGAGGGTGCAAGAGGATATTTCCAGCGTTTTAAAAAAGTTGTCAAATATGCCACTGAAAAAGATATATTCCATAAAAATCCGACTAATGGTGTTTCTTGTATTGTCGATGATACTGCTTTGACTAAGGATGTACTGACATTGGAAGAAATACAAGAGCTTGCGAAAACACCATATCAGAATGGAGATATAAAGAAAGCTTTCCTATTCTGTCTATATGCAGGTTTAAGATATTGCGATGTGGTAGATCTGAAATATAGCAATGTGGATTATTCAGGCAAAAGAATAAAATTCGAACAAGCTAAAACGAAAGGACATTCAAAAAACTCTATTGTTATCATTCCTCTTAGTCAAACCTTATTCAGTCTTATTGGAGAGAAGCCAACGAAAGATGATTATATATTCAAATTGCCGAGTCATACAGGGTGTTTAAAAGCTCTTAGAACATGGGTCGCGCGTGCAGGGATAGACAAACACATAACATGGCATTGTGCCCGACACTCTTTTGCTGTTAATCTTTTAGGTGAATGCCAGACTGATATAAAAACCGTTGCATCACTTTTAGGGCATAGCGGATTGAAACACACCGAGAAATATACTCGTGCGGTAGATTCATTAAAAGAAAAAGCCGTAAATTCATTGCCTGAAATTAGTTTAGAATAATTAGATGAAAATTCAGTTAGTTCCATTTTGGAACATACTACTTCCGACGGAAAAATATACAATAGAAATAATTAGTAAACTTACCCAATGGCTGTTTTCAATAAACATCTTGAACTTAAAGGGATTGCTGATATAAAAGATTTCTTCATAAAGAAGGGCATTTTATCTGAATATAAAAGGAATGATTTGTATGTACGGCAAGGAGAAGCTCATAATCATGTAGGCTTCATTTTGAAAGGTGGGTTTAGGTATTTGGGATATACTTCGGATGGAAAAGATCAAATTGTAGGTTATAGTTTTGAGAATGATTTTGTTGTTGATTATGGCTCTTTCCAGATAAAAAAGATATCTACAGTTGATGCCCAAGCAATTAAAGATTCCACGGTCTTAAACCTTACACATAATGAGCTCAATATTTTTTACGATCATTTTCACAATAAAAATCTTCGAGCAGAACTAGCCGAAACTTTATTGGAGGATATCTACAGCAGATTAGTTTCGTTATATTGCGATTCACCAAAAGAACGCTATTTGAAACTGATAGAGCGTTATCCCGAAATTTTGAATTTAGTCAGTTTAAGAGAAATAGCCTCATTTATAAAAATTACGCCGGAGACTTTGAGCCGAATTCGAAAAAATGTTATTCACGAACAAACCTTGATTTGAATCAAGGATATTTTCATTCCATTGGTCTATTTTTGTATAATTTTTAACGAGAAACAAAATGAAAACAAAATTAGCCTTATTGACAGTGATCGTATTACTTCTTTCATCATGTAATGATGATAGTTCAAGCCCAACTCCCGAACCTATTAAGCCGACAATATATGAATATGCATATACAGGGAAGCATGAAATAAAAGATTTTAACGTATATGTTGGACCTAAAGGGGAAAAGCAAGGTGTAGGCAACGAGTTTATAAGTGATTTTTGGAAACATTCCATTGGAGAAAGCCCTTGCGACACATTCGTTATTGATCTGGTGAAGGACAGTCTGTATCTTAAGTATAATAAGACAGTTCGTGATTTTCCTTTAAAATTATCTAATGATACCTTGTGGTATACAGGCAATCAATATTGGGGTGTATTTCTTAATGAAGAAGATTTTTTGATAAATAAGGCCTTCTATTTCATTAACCATAAAGGAAAAGAAATAGAAGGCAGTGACTTATGGAGTGGTGGACATAGCGGAAATTGGCAGGCTTATGAAATAGCAAAAATAGACAGATTCTTTTATGACAACTCAACCTTTCAGTCTTTGTCTGATATGGTTGCGGAATCCGATACTATAGCATGGCTTACTCAATATTATGAATTTAAATTGGTGAAAATGCATTAGATATATTTATAGATTAGATTGATGGTGAAATAATAATAGCTCCATTACTTACTTGGGATCAAATGGAGTTGTGTCCATATATTGTCCAGAGACAGTTCCATGTATCGCATTTGAATTGTCAAAAATACTGGTTTCAGAAGAAGAAATGACTGTAATAAAAAAGCTATCGGGTTTGTCAAGGATAAAAGAGAATGATTAGGTAAATACCAATAAATGACCATTTCATAATTTTGGCGCATACATATGAGAACACGAAATATTATATTATTAATTGTATTGTTGGTTATAATAGATCAAGCAGCTAAATTAATTATCTATCATTCATTTATGGATATTAATTGCGAGATTATACCTCAATTATTAGATTTCAAACCGACATTTAACAGTAAGTATAGTTTCGTGAATGATTCAATCTATAAGAAAACAGGTATGGATGCAGGATTAACATTTCATATTATTTTATTTCCATTGATCTGGTTTGTATTATTTCTATTCTATCGTTTTTTTAAAGGAATTGCTCCGAACAATAAAATGCTTGATATTTCTTTTTGTTTTCTTACAGCAGGGTATATATGTGGATACTTGGGTATATTAGTTTGGGAAAAAGGAGTACTTGATTTTCTGTATTTTAAACTACTGGGAGGTGTTATCTTCGACCTAAAGGATATGTATATTGACTGTTACATTGTTTTTTTCATTATTAGTACGATGAGAATAGAGAAAGAACATAAAATTGAATTAAAACATATGGCATCTTATTTAAAAGGTTTATTCAAATAAGATACACTACGTTATAGACAATAATTTGTAATACACAGATAAATCAACCAACCATTTTGCTGTACCTCTTCTTTTTATTAGTTTTGTTATGAATGTAAAAAAAACATTACATGAATAAACTAGCTTATATAAAATACTCTCAAAGAGAAGCCAATCAAAAGATATGGAATTCTTTGATGAATAAATATGAGCTATTGAAAAAGAAAAACACATTCTTAGCCCATCTTTGGTTTCCATTAGCTTGTATTCTCTTTGGCTTTGTAGCTATATTCAGTTGGTTTAGTTTTCTTACTTTACTATTCAAAGATATTCAGTTTACTCCTCATTATATGAGAACAGTGATTAAATATAATAATATGAATAAAGAAGAGGAAAAAGAATATCTTGACAATCAGTTTTCAGAGTATAAGAATCGAGTATCTTATGGGAATCTATCCACAGAAAAACAAAGTCAAATAGATACAACATTCGATTTGCTGTTTAAAGTCAATACTGATAAGTTTGATAAAGTACCTGAACCTGAATTACAAGCACCACAACCGGAAATTATAATAAAAGATTTTAAATCAACCCTTAATGAAAAACAGATAGAAACTCTTGTAGAGTGTGTAAATAAAATAAAGATATTAGATACTGCAATGACTATTGATATTATGCAGCAAATCCTATCCTGTACAACAAAACAGCCATTGAGAATTGCCAGTAAGAAAAACAAACTCCTTATCTATCTATTTAACGAATTAAATAAACGCTGCTATATAACAAGCAGTTGGCAAGCTGTATGTGCACAGAACAAGATATTTCTTACATCCGAAAAAGGTGTATTTCTAAATCAGGACAATATCTCCAGTACTGTTAGTACAAACCAAGACTACCCGCCAAAAGATTCTCATATCATAGACAAGTATATCAAAGAACTGCAAGAACATTGAGAATACATTGAGACTTTTACCCTCTCAAACATAACTCCCTAAATATCAATTTATATTTGCCCCTGTCGACAAAAAACAGGGGTATGCGCAACCCCATTTATTAATGTTATAAATTCATATTGCTATGAGTGAAAATTTAGAAATGAGGGTTTCTGCATTAGAGAAACATTTGTATGCCCTTAAAAAGATTTTGTCTTTTGAAGAAGCAAGTAAGTTCCTTAACTTATCTAAGAGCTATTTATATCAGCTCACATCAAAGGGTATAATCCCCCATTACAAACCACAAGGTAAGATGATCTACTTTGAAAAAGAGCTATTGGAAGATTGGTTAAGGCAAAATCCTATTCGAACAAAACAAGAGTTACAAAACGAAGCTGCTAATCGGGTTATCTCATCCAAGAAGAAATAACTCTTTTAGGCTCGTCGGGAGGAGTGGTCTCCCCCCTTGCCGCCGGGCGATCCCCGACCGATGAGTTATTGGTGTTTTGTTCCGGCTGAATTTTGAGCATTAGCTCATCTGGCTAACACCTGTCAAATTTTGAAGTCTTGTGTGTTTAGCTCGCTGAGTTTATACAGTGTGCCTGATCGCCCAAAGTCCAGCTAAATTATCAGGTTGTCCTCTGGCATTGCACGGATCCGGTTAGCAGCTATCCTCCCAAGTTGAGGCGCATGGCAAGGTTATGGAAATGTATACATTTCCGACCTTGCTCCGCCTTTGGCGGAGGGGAAAACCGCTCCTGTTGGTCGCAGTTTTATGTGGACGGCATTAAAGAAATAAGCGTTTATCTTAATTAAAACAAGCTGAATATTATGCATGATAATATAAAAAATAACGTATCAAAAAATAGAGTCTCTGCACGGTTGAAAGAGAAAGTCATAAGTGTAAGGGTTACAACAATGGAGTATCTAGCCTTGAAAAAAAGAGCCCGGGATGCGGGTATGAGTTTAAGCAGTTTCGCCCGTTCTTCATTGCTCTCGGCTAAAGTAGTCCAGCGTATAGGCAAAGACGATGCAGATACGCTTCGCAAACTATCGGGAAAAGCTAATAACCTGAACCAATTGGCAAGGTCAGCCAACAAGGATGGCTTTACAAGTGTAGCAAGAGAGATAACAAGCCTGCGAAACATAATTGTAAATATTATTAACCATTTATCAGATGATTGGAAAAATTATGCAAAGAGCCGCGTTTAAAGGATGTGTCCGCTATGTAATGAATAAGCAGGAGGCAAAGATGATTGCTGCCGAGGGGGTGCTTCTATCCAATATGGATAGTATCATCAGGAGCTTTAATACCCAACGCCTGATGAAACCGAATATCAAGCATCCTGTCGGACATGTATCGTTAAGTTATCTGCCTGATGATGCTGACAGGCTTACCAACGGGGCTATGGTAACATTGGCTAAAGAATATATGCAGGAGATGAATATAACCGATACCCAGTATATCATCGTACGCCATTATGACAACGAAAATCCCCATGTACATATCGTCTATAACCGCATCAACAATAATGGAAAGGTGATAAGCGATAAGAACGACCGTTACCGCAATGAGGCTGTATGTAAGAAAATAAAGAATAAATACGGATTGTCTTATGGTAAAGGAAAGGATAAAGTCAAGCAACATAAGCTAAGAGGCAAGGATAAAACCAAATATCAGGTGCATGATGGAATAAAGGACGCTTTGAAAAAAGCAACCGATTGGACTGACTTTGAAAAGCTGTTAAAAGAAAAAGGCATAGGCATTTCCTTCAAATATAAAGGACAGACCCATGAGGTACAGGGTATTTCCTTTACCATCGGCGATGTGACTTTCAAAGGTTCTGAGGTAGACCGTAATTTCAGTTACCTGAAACTGGATAAGCAGCTAAAAGACAATGCTCAGAATTATATTCAGAGTAAAACCACAGGACAATCTTTTACCAAAGAAAGCAACTCTCAAAGTCAGGGAGCCGGTATTGTTGGTTCACTGATCGAGGGTTTAGACTCAATGTCGATATTCCAGACTCATGGTGAAGATCCGCAGGAAGAACGCTTTCAAAATGAGATGGAACGCAGGCAAAAACAAATAAATAGAAAGAACAATAAACGACCCAGATTAAAATAATTAAATTATGAATGATAAAATAGACAATATCCAGATAACAATGGACGGCTTTTCAGAGATACTGTCCGAGATTATGATTGAGATACGATCTTTGAAGAAAGCAGATGATGGAGAGTCTGCGCTAAAGGTTGACTTATTAAATAAAATAGTACAAACTATTGACGAATCTAAGAAAGGTGTTACAGGGGAAGAATTAAAGGCATATACTGCCGCAATGATTGCTACGATGCGACAGTTACAGGATGAAGCTAATAATTCTTTTTCAGAATTTCTAAATGAGAAAATAGCACAATTGGAAACAGTAGCTAAGCAACCGAGCCTTGTAAAGAATCAATATACAATTGATTTTAAGTCGAGTAAGGCTGTGATTGCTATTATTTTTCTTTCACTCGGTCTGCTTTGCTCTTTGTTTGGTAATTATAACCAATATCAGGAAAATAACCGATTAACGGATAATGATCTGAAATATAGGTTTGTGAAAATGAAGAATGGTATCTTACCGGATGAGATTACACGATTGGAAAATTTCTTCTATTATCCGGATAGTGCTTATGTAGTGAAGAATATCCGTAAAAGCGTG
>NZ_CAKUOF010000008.1 GCF_934668725.1 uncultured Dysgonomonas sp. | reverse complement strand
TTGTGGTAAAAGACGGGAACCATGCCTGTTTGGGCCATCACTTGACAGGCTTCTATACGACTGAATCGGGACATATGTTTGTTCGTTTTGTTGATACTTAATATAAATTCTCTTTCTTAAAAAGAGTAGATATGCAGAAGACTAATCATCTATAACCGAAATAACTATTCTCTCAATCTAAAATAAACTATACATATCTACTCTTGTAATTCTTTAGTTTCAAATGTTTTTATGTTTACTTGGGCTGTTTACCTATATAGGCAAGGATTCCTCCGTCTACATAAAGAATGTGGCCATTGATAAAATCAGATGCTTTAGAAGCTAAAAAAACAGTTGGGCCTTCGAGATCTTCGGGCGTTCCCCAGCGTGCAGCAGGAGTTTTAGCCATGATGAAGTCGTTAAATGGACTACCTTCTTCTCTTAATGCCGCTGTTTGTGGAGTTGCAATGTAGCCCGGTCCTATACCGTTGACCTGAATATTATATTCAGCCCATTCGCAAGCTAAATTTTTAGTCAACATTTTCAGACCACCTTTTGCTGCTGCATAGGCTGTTACGGTTTCTCTACCCAATTCGCTCATCATGGAACATATATTGATTATTTTGCCACCTCCTTTTCGTATCATCCCCGGAGCTACCGCTTTTGATACAATAAAAGGACCTGTTAAATCAACATTGATAACTTCATTGAAATCTTCTACCGACATTTCCAAAGCTGGTATACGCTTGATGATGCCTGCATTGTTTACCAAAATGTCAATATCTCCATGCTTTTGAGAAATGTCGTTAACCATTGACCGGACGTTAGATTCGATGGTTACGTCACAAACATACCCATACGCATCTAGTCCCAAAGCTCTGCACTCTAGCTCAGCTTCTCTTACTTTATCTTCACTTCTTGCATTAAATGTAATTGTGGCTCCGGCTTTCCCTAAGGCTTGTGCCATAGCCATCCCTATACCGTAAGTTCCTCCTGTAATCAGAGCTACTTTACCTTTTAGGGAAAATTGATCTTGCATTTTATCTGTTTACTTTATTTAAATCGATATTTTTTCATTATCTGGATACCCTACCCGAACCATCGCCTTTCATCAGGTTCTCCACTTCCGAAACAGTCACTAAATTGTAATCACCATAGATAGTATGTTTCAAACAAGAAGCTGCCACAGCAAACTCAAGGGCTTTTTGATCGTCTTGCGGATAGGTTATCAGTCCGTAAACTAATCCTCCCATAAAGGAATCTCCTCCGCCTACTCGGTCTACGATGTGACTGATATCGTATCGTTTGGATTGGTATAGTTTATCTGAATACAGGCATCCTCCCCAGGTATTGTGATTGGCATTGATAGAGCCTCTCAAGGTAATGATTACTTTTTTTGCTCTGGGGAATTTCTTCATCATCTGGGTGCATACGGATTCGAATTCGGCTGCGTTGACTTCTCCGCCTGTGTGGGCTACGTCGAAGCCTTCGGGTTTGATACCGAATACTTTTTCTGCGTCTTCTTCATTACCTAGTATGATGTCACATCCTTCTACGAGTGCGGGCATTACCTGATCGGCTGTTTTTCCGTATTTCCAAAGGTTTTTGCGGTAGTTCAGGTCGGTGGATACGGTGACTCCCATTTCATTGGCTATTTTGATGGCTTCGAGGCAGGCATCGGCTGCTCCTTGTGAGAGGGCGGGTGTGATTCCTGTCCAGTGAAACCATTGTGCGTCTTTGAAGATTTCTCTCCAGTTGATCATGCCGGGTTTGATTTCGGCTATGGCTGAGTTTGCTCTGTCATAGACTACTTTGGAGGCTCTGGCTACGGCTCCTGTTTCTAAGAAATAGATGCCTACACGATCTCCGCCTCTTTGTATGTTGCTGGTTCCTACGTTGTATTTGCGTAGGTCCGAAATGCACCATTCTGCGATGTCATTTTTGGGCAGGCGTGTTACGAAGTCGGTGGGTATGCCGTAGTTGGACAGGGATACGGCTACGTTGGCTTCGCCGCCTCCGAAGGTGGCATTCAGGTTACTGGACTGGATAAAGCGTTGATAGCCGGGGGCTGACAGGCGTAGCATGATTTCGCCGAAAGTGACTACTTTTTTCATAGCGTATGATAGTTATATTTTTTTGTTATTTTATCTAATGAATTAATTTATAAAGTCTTAAAACTGAAAGAAGTTTTTGGCATTGTAATAGGATACATTTTCTACTAATTTTCCTAAAAATGGTAATTCGGAAGAAGGGAGTAAGCCTTGTTCAACATCATTGCCTATCAGATTACAAAGTATTCTTCTGAAATATTCGTGTCGTGGGTATGATAAGAAGCTTCGAGAATCTGTAAGCATACCTACAAAGCGGCTCAATAATCCGAGATTAGACAGTGAGTTCATTTGAGCTTCCATGCCTGTTTTTTGATCCAAGAACCACCATCCTGAACCGAATTGGATTTTTCCGGCTACCGATCCGTCTTGGAAATTACCGATCATAGTTGCAATCAGGTCATTGTCACGAGGGTTTAAGTTGTATATGATGGTTTTTGCCAGTTTATTATCAGTGTCTAATCTGTTAAAGAATTTCGACATGTTTTTAGCTACTGTAAAGTCTCCGATAGAGTCGAAACCTGTATCTGCTCCCAATTGATTAAACAGACGAGTATTGTTGTTACGGATAGCACCGTAATGGAATTGTTGAGTCCAACTTTTTTCCCAATCCATAATAGCCCCTTCGACCAACATTGCCGATTTGAACTTGATGATCTCAGCTCCTGTAAGTTCTTTTCCAGAATATACTTTGTTGAAAATGGTATCTATTTCGGATTGAGTATAGTCTTCTGCATAAAACTCTTCGATTCCGTGGTCGGATAATTTACATCCAACTGAAGCGAAGAAATCGTGACGTTTGCGTAATGCTGTAATCAAATCGGTAAAGTTGCTGATCGTTACCCCCGACACTTCAGATAGTTTTTCAACATAAGCTCTGAAATTAGCAGGAACTTCTACAGCCATTGCTTTATCGGGACGCCATGTTGGAAGTACTTTAACCGAGAAGCCTTCTTTTTTGAGTGCGATGTGATATTCAAGACTATCAATAGGATCGTCAGTAGTGCAAACTGCTTCTACATTGTAGTGTTTCATTAGTCCACGAGCCGAAAACTCAGGTGTACGCAGTTTAGCAGTACATATATCGTATATCTCTTTTGCTGTTTCGGGTTTTAATATCTTTTCTACACCGAAAGCTGTTTTTAATTCAAGATGAGTCCAGTGATAGAGTGGGTTACGCATCGTATAGGGTACTGTTTCAGCCCATTTTTCGAATTTCTCCCAATCGGAAGTGTCTTTTCCCGTACAAAAACGTTCATCTATGCCGTTTGTACGCATAGCACGCCATTTGTAATGGTCGCCTGCCAACCAGATTTCACCTAAGTTGTCGAATCTGTAATCTTCAGCAATAAGTTTAGGGTCTAAGTGGCAGTGATAATCGATAATAGGTAAGCTTTTTGCATTTTCATGATACAACGCTTGTGCTGTTTCGGTTTCCAATACAAAATTTTCGTCTAAAAAGTTTTTCATGATATTTTGTCCTTTCAATTATTTAATTGAGATATGTATTTGGTTATTTAGTCGGTTTAAAACTTCATCAATACACTTCATGAAGTCTGTTTTAGTTACAACAGGATCGGGATCTAATTCCCATGTTGGCATAAAGTAATATTCAACAGCATTATTCTGAGGAGTTAGAACCAGTACATGGTTTAGTTCGTCTGTTGTTATTTCTTTAATCTGTTTAGTTCTGGCAAAAATAGCCAACCCTTGCATGTCATTGTTGAGGCTTTGTTTACCAAAAGTGGCAATATAAGACCATTCGCTATTTTTATCGTTACTGATAATCAGTTCCGAATTTTTATCTTTGATTATTCCTGTAGCTATATTGGGTACAGCTTTATCTACCGATAATTCCATGTGCGAAGCTCTGCTTCCTGCATCAATAGAAATGAGTGAGGTAAGATTGGTTTTTACTCCGTTGGTTTCCCATCCGTAGTAAATGGTTTTCACTTGCGAACGTACTTTTCCGTCTGCCTGAATATAGCAGGATGTGCTATCCTTTTTATCGACACGTACTGCTTTGGTGCCGTCCCAACTTGCAATAGATCCTATACCGAGAGCTTTTCCTACTTTCATATTGTCCATTCCCCATGGAGCCATTTTGTGATAATTGTCAAAACCATCTACACCTACAGCAGGTAGAACAATACCGGTAGTCTTTTTGCCGAATACATCAATGGCATTGCGGTTATCTAAATAGAAACGGAAAGCCACTTTGTCACTCTCCCATCCGGGACCTTCATATTTTATGTAATATGAGTGATCGGTAAAACTACCCGGAAGGGTGATTTTATTGGGTTTTACCCAAGAGTGTACGCCCACATACTTAGGTCCGTCAAATTCTCCTCCTATTTTATGAGATAATTCGGCATAGGTACGTTTTGGATATGAATCGCTAGATCCTTTCTGGATTTTAATGATTTGTTTTTCTCCGGCATTTAATTTTCCTATAGGAAGTATTGCCGATTCTTTATTGTTTATGTCGGTAGATATTTCAATAGGAACAATAGTTTGGTCGGGCAATACGCCGGTATAATTTCCTATTGGAAGTTTTAAATCTGTAACAGGAATTTCAACGGTGTAATCTACAATCGTTTTAGCGCCTTTGTTTTCGATTACTACATTTTTGTTTTGGGCGAATGTATTGCTGACCGATAAGGCAGATGACAATAGTAAAGTTGTTGCTATCAATACTCCTTGGTGAGAAAAACGAAGAATACTCATATTTATCAGTTTATCCATGGTGTTATTTTAAGTCTATCAGATCTAAAGTGAGAAAACTCTATAAGATGAACAAAGGTAGAATAACCCGAAGATTAGATAATGTCATTTTTGACCTTGTTCATGCATTTTTTGACCTGATTCAGATTTATTAAGGTTTTACAGCCTCTTATTACAAATATATAGAGGAGTCTATTTGAGTATGGGGGATATTTTGACTTTGATTAATTATACCCCGTATTTTTCTACGATTTTACGGTTTAAGTTTAGACAAGGTTATAAGCCGATTTACGGCTTTAGCAAGTGTAAATATACCTCAAACGATACGTATAAGGTTTTATTAAATATTTACCGATACTAAAATAAGAATTTTTATTTTATAAAACTTCATATTAGATGTAGCTTAAGAATCTTTTTTTGTATTCTTATACTCACTGGGGGTCATATTAAATATTTTTTTGAAACACTGGGTGAAATATTTAGTATCGGATATGCCTATCATAAAAGACACTTCTTTTATCGTGTATTGTTGCGATTCTATTAATTGCGCTGCATATTTAATCTTTATATCCCGAATGAATTCAATAGGAGCCAGACCTGTCAAACTTTTTAATTTCTTGAAAAATACGGTTCGGCTGGTAGCTAATTCAGTCACCAGATTATCTACCAGAAAGTCACTGTTGTCGATGTTCTTCTCTATAATTTCTTTGACTTTCCTGATAAAGGCTTCATCTTGTTGCGTAATTTGATGTTCTGTTTCCGGCTTGTCCAGAGGTGGTATTGACGTTTGTTTACCTATCGAATAAAATTCGTATAACCTTTTTCGTTGTTCGATAATGTTGTCAATTCTAGCCCTGAGATACTTCACACTAAATGGTTTTGTGATATAATCGTCGGCTCCATAGTCTAATCCTGCTAACTTGCTTTCTATATCGGTTTTAGCAGTAAGCAGTATAAGTGGTATGTGACTGGTTTCGGGATTTTTCCTGATATGTTGGAGCAGTTCAACACCATCCATTTCGGGCATCATAATATCACTGAGGATAAACTCAGGAAGGTTTGCCGTTGCCATGCTATATCCTTCTTTTCCATTAGAGGCTTCAAGCGTATCGTAATGAGGCTCAAGGATGGTTCGTATAAACTGCCTTAAATCAGAATCGTCTTCTACTATCAATACAGTTTCTCTTTGAGGAGATTCATCAATGAATGTGATTTTTTTCTCAATATCTATATCTGAGGGTATAATCGCTTCTTCTTTCTCGGACTTGTTAGATATGCAGATTATATTATCATCATTCTCAAAATGTTGTAAACCGGTTAAGAACTTAATGGTGAAACTTGATCCTTTGCCTACTTCGCTCGAAACCGATATACTGGCATGGTGCTTGTCTACAACTTCCTTGACGATATTTAACCCGATGCCTGTACTTGGTTTACTTTTATCGAGATTGAAAGATGCAAAACGGGTAAATAGCTTATTTAGAATTTCTTTGGTCATTCCATTTCCTTCATCTTTTACCTGAAGTGACAGGGTATTATCTTTAGCTACTTCAGAAATAATGACATCTATATTTTTACCGCTTGGCGTGTGTTTTAAAGCATTTGACAGCAGGTTAAACATCAGTTTCTCGATACTGTCCCTGTCTACCCATATTGTAGTATCTCCTGCTTTGTTATCTATATTTAACGTTACTCTTTGTTCGGCTGCTGCTTCGTGGAAATTATCACAAACGGATACTATATACGAACCTATATTGGTCTGTTGAATATTGAGTTTTTTCTTTTGTATTTTCCTGAAATCGAGAATCTGATTTACCATATCCAGCATTCTGTTGGCATTTTTCAAGACTAACTGAAGTTGGTTTTTTACTGATGAAGGGGTATTTTGGTCTTCAATTATATTTTCGACAGGCGATACAATCATTGTAAGGGGAGTACGTATTTCGTGCGAAATATCGGTAAAGAAACGGGTTTTCATTTCAGTCTGTTCTTGCTCTAGTTTTACTTTATCCCTTAGCCGGTAATAAATAACTATGGCCCGAAGAATAATAAAGAGAGCAGTTATAAAGAGAACGAAATATAAGAAATATGCCCACTTGGTTTGCCAGAATGAAGGAGTTATCTCTATTTTTAAGATATGCTCGTTTTCAACCCATATTCCGTCACTGTTTGTCGATTTTACACGAAAAGTGTATTCTCCCGGTGATAAATTGGTGTAATTGGCTATACGTTGTTCTTTTGCGATTATCCAATCTCTATCAAACCCATCCAGCTTATAGGCATACATAATACGCTTTGGGTCTACGTAATCTAATGCAGCAAACTCCAGACTTATAAAGTTTTGCTTGTGATTTAAGCGTAAAAATTCGATATCGTCTATATTTAAAGTAAGCGGAGAGTCTTCACCGATAAGTACATCTTTATTGGATATCTGAAAATTTGTGAGTGCTACATAAGGTTTAAACGTATTATCATGAATTTTGTCCGGATTTATTGATATAAATCCTTTCGAAAAGCCAAAATGTATGATTCCCGATTTTGCTTCATAACGGGCACCTTCCGAAAAATTCTGTCCTTCAATCAAGCGGTTTATTTCAGAATACGTTTCGAACGTCTTTTTCTCGGGATCAAATTTTGTCAGGTTCCCTTCAGTTGTAATCCAAAGTTTACCGCGGTAATCCTCCGTAATTGTAAGTATTACATCCGATGGTAAACCGTTTATGGTTGTGTACGATGTAAATTTTTCAGGAAAACCCTCATTGTCCGTTTCGGTTATTTTGTTTAATCCCCCGCCAAAAGTTGCCAGATAAGTCTCACCTGTTTTTGTGGTGCAAATGTCATATATATCGTTTCCGCTAAGGCTGTTGTTATCATTGGGGATTCTGGTATATGATTTATAATCAATGGAACTTACTGATTCGAAATTAGGTGAAAACATGATAAGTCCGAAGGTTGTTCCTACGCAAATATTACCGAATTTGTCCGATGAAATAATACGTACTTGAGCCCCGAACTGATTCGGATAGTTTTTCAGATTGTTTTTATAATTGAAGAACCGTCCATCTTGCTTTGGATCAACCAGATTAAGCCCTCCTCCATATGTACCTATCCAGATTCTTTTGTGATTGTCCTGAAAGATACTGTATATGCTGTTGCTGCTCAGACTGTACAAGTCGGAAGGAGAGTTCTTATACTGAACTATTTTATACTGTTTTGATCCTGTAATAGGGGTCAACTTGTATATTCCTTCGCCCTTAGTTCCTATCCATATATTCTGTTCATCATCCTGAATCATAGAATAGCAAATACCATCAATAGGGTCTCCGTTTTCTATTTTCCCGTTTTTACAGAGGTAGCCTATTGGATTTTTAGCCGAATCATATACAAATATCTTACCGCCTTTTGCCGAGACCCATAAGTTTTGGTTGCTGTCCTCAAAAATGCAGCGGACATCATTATTAATGGTCGAATGTGTGTTTTTATCTACAATGGTAGATTTAAATACATCATTGTTAAAGATAATCTTCTCTAAGCCGTGTGATCTGGTACTAAGCCATAAGTTGCCCTGTTTATCGGAGAATCCGGCATGAAGCATATCCGAGAATCGCCATGTAGGAGAAGATGCCTCGTTATAAAAAGGCTGAAGTATTTCCTTTTGTGGATCATATAAAGAGAACCCACCTCCTCTAGGGTGAACCCATATTCTGTTTTCATTATCTTCGAAAATAAAGAAATTGGGAGGGAAGACGATGGAACTGAAATTCTCGGTCTTGGTCGATAAGTGTTTTATCGTTTGAGTTTTTGTGTCAAACCTCGAAACGCCCCGATAGTCCATCTCAAACCATATATTCTTCGATTTATCAATATAGCAGGATATTATTTCATTCACAGGCATTCCCGGAAGATTTGCGGTTGTAAACTTCTTTATATCTTTAGTATCCGAATTATAGATGAAAAAACCGTCGTTTCCTGTTGCGATTAATAGTTGAGTATGATCAATGTTTTTCAATATCCTTATACCGGAAGCGGAATGTGTTTCAAAAAGGTCAAACTGTCCATCTTTTTTATTATAAATCCATATCCTGCCATTGTCAGAGCCAAACCATATCTGGTCTTTTAACTCCATAGATGAGTAAAAACTCTGCATGGATTTATTTTCATTATATTCTTTTTCGGCGAAGTGGGGTTGGATGGTTTTGCCATCTTCCGAAACATTGTATAGTCCGTTATCTGTAAGCAGCCATGTGTTTCTCTGGCTGTCTTCAAATATATTATATACTTGGCTGGCTTGTATTTTTTTATTCTGAATGTTAAAAAACTGAACATCGAAAGCAGATCCGGTAACAGATACACATCCGCTTTTTTCCGAAATCAGCCAGACCTTACCCGATGGCGTGGGAATTATAGATGTTGTTATAAATGTAAGATCTTTATATTCTTCCAAAGATCTGATACCCATGAATTTTTCGGTTCTTGGGTCAAATCGGTGAGCTTCCCTGTCGTAAGATAAAGTCCATATATATCCATACTTATCTTCGTAAATGTAATCGATTCGATTACTTCTCATATGGTATGCATCACCGGCTTGGATTTTATATGTGTAGAAATTGTAACCGTCAAATTTACTGAGTCCATCCCAGGTAGAGAACCACATAAAACCTTTTTTATCCTGCAAAATACTCATAACAGTATGTTGAGGAAGTCCGTCATCCGCCCCATAATGTTCAAAATAACATTTGGGTTGGCAGAATAGGGTGGTTTTGGCCACTAAAAAGAGGATCAATAAAAGAAAATATGGGTTTCTCATTATTTTGGTATAGACTATATACAAATATAGGTGTGATTGTTGAAAAAAGAAGAGATGCAGTCTTAATAAATCAATTTGACCCCCTTTATGCGATTATCTGTCCCCCTTATTCAGGAGAAAAATAAATGTACGGATCTGTTATAAGTTGTTGAAAAATAAGGTTTATGATTTTTTTAGACAGTCATCGAACTGACTTTTGTGACAATTGTCTCTAGACTTTACCTCTTTTTTAGTGTTTCGGTTTTGAGGGGTATATCAAATTTTCTCCCTTTTCTAGTCAAAATATCCCCCGTAGTCGTAAATGATATAAATTAACATTGCAATTGAATCAAACTACCAGATTATAAATCTAAAACTAAAGTGTTAACCTAATTAAACACATTTGAATGACCATGCAAAAAACAAGTATGAAAATTTTGGTTCTGATATGTACCTTATTCTGTTTTTTATACGGGCAAAATGTATTTGCTCAACAAAAAACAGTAAGTGGTACGGTAACGGATACCAAAGGTGAAGCATTAATCGGTGTTTCTGTCGCTGTAAAGGGGCAGAGTACCGGAACAGTTACCGATCTAGACGGAAAATATACTCTTTCTGTAAGTGCGGGGGCAAAAACTCTTGTAGCCTCTTATATTGGGATGATATCAAAAGAAGTACCTATTTCGGGTCCGGTAGTTGATATTGTTATGGAAGACAACCACTCTGAATTAGATGAGGTTGTAGTCATTGGTTACGGAACTGTAAAGAAAAAAGACCTCACAGGATCTGTTGCATCTATATCCGAAAAATCGCTGAAAGATTTGCCTGTAGCCTCTGCTGCCGAAGCTCTTACAGGACGTTTGGCCGGAGTAAGTGTTGTGGCTGCCGATGGTTCGCCTGATGCCCAAGTACGTATTCGTGTGCGTGGAGGAACATCTATTTCTCAGGATAACGAACCTTTATATGTAGTGGATGGAATTATAGTAAAAAGTATAACCGATATTCCTCCTTCGGATATTGCAAGTATTGATGTACTGAAAGATGCCGCTTCAACTGCTATTTATGGAGCACAAGGAGCAAATGGAGTTATCCTTATCACCACAAAGAGTGGGCGTGAAGGAAAAATATCCGTGACTTTTAATGCTTCTTATGGTGCAAAAAAAACGGATGATTTTATTAAAGTACTCAGTCCTTATGAGTATGTATATTACCAATATGAATTAGATCAGACTAACACTTTTCAGAGACTTTACGGTCGCTTCCAAGATATAGATATCTATAAATCTGATCCGGGAATTGATTGGCAAGATAAAGTATTTGGTAATACAGGTACACAGCAATACTATAATGTAGGAGTATCAGGTGGTACAAAAGCAGCTCTTTATAGTCTGAGCCTGACACGTAACGATGAGGATTATATCATGATTAATTCAGGATATAAGCGTGATAATGTAAACTTTAAGGTAAATAGCCAGATCAGGGATAACCTGAGTATGAGTTTTAATGTACGTGTAACTAATGAGGTGGTTACAGGTCCGAGTGTATCTTCGGGATCGGGGGCAACTACTAAGCTAAGGAATGCTGTAAAGTATAGTCCGACTAAAGGCTTGGCAGGATTTGATCCTTCTATTAGTGATGACGACGATCAGGCAGGAATTAACAGTGCATTGAATAATCCGTTTGACGATATCAATAATGAGTATAAGAAAGTAAACAAGTTCAACAATACTTATATTGGTGGTCTTAATTGGGATATTATAAAGAAACTTAGATTTTCGAGTACTTTCAGCTATGCTTTCTTAAAGAATAATACAGACAATGTTTGGACTAGCGGAACAGGGGTTTCTAAAACTTATGGAGGACAGCCTGTAGCGAGAATTACTGATGAAGATGGACATGACTGGCGATGGATCAATACATTATCTTATAACTTCAAATTAGATAAAATCCATCAATTTGATATTTTGGCAGGGCAAGAACTAAGCGAAAGAGTGATGAATAAAAAAGTTGTGGAAGCTAGATACTTCCCTGTTGATTTTTCATCGAAGGAAGTATTGGCTGCCATGAATAACGGACAAGCAGAGCCTATAATAACATCTTTGGGAGAACCTCTTCGGATGTCTTCATTCTTTGGGCGCGTCAATTATAATCTGATGGATAAATATCTGGTAACCTTTACTGCCCGTCAAGATGGTATCAGTGTGTTTGGTCCCGGATTATTTTGGGGATTTTTTCCCGGTGGAGCGTTGGCTTGGCGAGCATCCGAAGAAGAATTTATGCAATCACAAACTACATGGTTGGATAACCTTAAGCTCAGATTGAGCTATGGAGCTGTGGGTAATGCGCGTGTCGATCCTTATTATAAACAAGAGTACGGCTCTTCGAGTTCGAGTGTTTTCTATCCGAACGAGACTGCAACAAGTATATTAACCCCATCGGCAACACTGAAAAGTAACGGTTTAACATGGGAAACTACTTATTCGAGCAATTTTGGTATAGACTTTGGCATACTGAACAGCCGAATTTCAGGTTCAATCGACTTATATAATAATATTACCAAAAATCTGATTGTCAGGTCGCCTATTCCTACAACTTCGGGATATGACGGACAATACCAAAACATAGGGCAAACTTCTAATAAAGGACTGGAGTTTTTAGTAAATGCATATATTATAGATAATAAAGACTTTACTCTATCGGGTACATTTAATATTGCCTTCAATAAAAATAAAGTGGATAAGTTCTCGTATGGTGGTTCTAAATCGAAATTATATGGTTCGGGTTGGAATGGTTCGGCAGAGCCAACTTATGATTATCTGATTCAAGAAGGAAGTCCTTTGGGACAAATGTATGGTTATGTAACTGATGGCATGTATAGTTTTGATGATTTTACATGGGATCAAAATAAAATGACATGGGTCATTAATGAAGGTGTAGCAGATAACAGCAGTTTGATTGCAAACGGGAGTTATTTTGGACCGGGAGCTCTGAAGTTGAAAAAAATAGCAGATGACGGAACCGATAAAATAACGACAAATGACAGAACAGTTATAGGTAATGCATTACCGAAGCATACAGGTGGTTTTGGTTTTAACTCCACTTATAAAGGGTTTGATGCTTCTATTTTCTTTAACTGGTCTTATGGTAATGATATTTACAATGCCAATAAATTAGATAATAGTGCTTTCTTATTGACTCGTAAGAACCAGAATTTAGCAAACATAATGAGTCTTCAAAATCGTTTTACAACGATTGATCCTTCTACCGGTAATAATATTTATTCAGGTAAAAATGCGAATCCGGCTCTTCTGCAAGAACTCAACGCAGGCAAAACTATCTGGCATCCGATGATGACTACAACCGTATTACATTCATGGGCTATTGAAGATGGATCTTTCTTACGACTAAATAACCTGACAGTAGGATATACCTTACCTCGAAAAATGACAAAGAAATGGCTGATAGAATCTCTACGTATATATGCTACGGGTTATAATCTATATTGCTGGACTAATTACTCAGGTCCTGATCCGGAAGTCAGTACCCGTGCCAGTAAAGAAAACCCCTTTACTCCCGGGGTCGATTATTCGGCATATCCTAAAGCCAAAACATTTGTAGGAGGTATTAATATAACATTCTAAAAAATAAGTACAATGAGAAAACTAATATATATAACCGTAGCAGCTTTTTCGTTCATGCTTTCGTCCTGCAATGATTTTCTGGAAACAAGCAGCGATTCGAAAATGACGGACGAAACTGTATACACATCTGTTTACTATACAGAATCGGCGGTAAAGGGTATTTATGACCGTATAGCCGATGCACAAATGTATGCACAGCGTATATCGATAAACTGGAGTACAAATAATGATATCGAATTTGTAGGTGCAGATGAAACCAGCTATAACCAGGATACCAATAGAGGAGTTTCTAATTATTACGCAACTTCGGGTAATTCGACTCTTATCTGGACTAGGATCTATCAGATGATAGAACGTGCTAATCTGGTTATTCAAGGAATTGAGAATAGCCCCCTTTTGTCTTCGGGTACAGATAAAGAAAAGGAGGCCATGAAATCGTTGTTGGGAGAGGCAGTAGCAATGAGAGCAATGGGTTATCATGAGTTGGTGAAACATTGGGGAGATGTTCCTTTCAAGAAAGAACCAACCAAGAATGATTTATCTAACGTATATCTGATTAAAACAGACCGAGATTCGATTTGTGATTACCTGATTAAGGATCTGCTGGCAATAGAAAAGAATGTTCCATGGGTAGGACAAAGTGCGGGTTCGGTATCTTATTCTAATTCCGAAAGAATAAGCAGAGGGTTTATTAAAGGTCTGATTGCACGTATTGCATTGACGCGGGGCGGTTACGCTTTAAGGGATAAGCCGGGGTATCCGATGGAAAGAGGATCTGACTACCTTGATTATTATAAAATAGCGCGTACCCAATGTGAGGAAATAATTAATGAGGGTAAATACCGTCTGAAATCTAATTACGAGGATATCTGGAAAGATGTATGTGCCTTGAAAGCAGATGGAGCGAATGAAGAAAATCTATATGAAGTTGCACTTGGACTAAGTCAAAGTGGAGAAATCGGTTATAGTATTGGAATCAGATTCTACACCAATACGAAATATGGATATGGTAATAACTCGAATGTTGTGAATACAAGTGCTTATTATTACTATTCTTTTGACAAAGAAGATCCCCGCAGAGATGCAACCATTGCAACAATAATGTATGGTAATTCCAGTGGCGATCAGAAGGAAGTATTCCAAAGCAATCCTCTTTCTTACAATTTTGCAAAATGGGATCAACGTTGGATGGCTGAAAATTCAAAATGGTTAGCACAAAATAAGGCTGCCAATGGAAAGTGGGGATATGGTGTAAACTGGATCAATATGAGATATGCAGATGTCCTGCTGATGTATGCCGAGACCGAAAATGAGCTAAACGGGCCTACCGAATCTGCTAAAAATGCGTTGAAACAAGTGCGGGCAAGAGCTTTTGCCGGAACAAAAAACGAATCTAAAAATGTTACTGATTATATAAATAACTTAGGATCAAAAGACCTGTTTTTTCAAGCCATTGTGAATGAAAGAGCATGGGAGTTTGGTGGTGAAGCTATTCGTAAGTTTGACCTTATTCGTTGGGATCTGTTAGGCAAGAAAATTAAAGAGCAACAAGTTGCTTTTCTGGCTATGATAAATGGCGAAACAGCCAATATATTTGGAAAAGAAGTATCGTCGTTACCTCAAAATATATATTACAAATACAAAGATGATAAAGAAAACATTGACAAAGACAGTACTAACTATTATGCGGCCGATATAGCTTTAGATGCTTTAGACGATAACCAGTTGAAAGCTCGCGGATATACTAAGGTTAAGTGGATGTCGGGCTTTGCTGAAGATAATAAAAAAAGCTATAGAGAGAGAATCCGTCTCTTTAGTTCGGGTCTTTTCAAAGAATATAACAAAGTATGCGATAATCGTTATCTATACCCTATCCACAGTAGTGTGATTGGAGACTATCAGGGTGTTATAACTAATTCTTACGGGTACTAAGGTCTTAAAAGCTTTGGGCGGTGAAACCTCCGAAGCTGTTTTTAACCAGAAAGTATATCGTAAATCCTTTTTTACTTAACTCATTTAAAGTAAATAGAATGAAAAAGAAATTTTCAATAAAAAGTATAATAAGCAGTCTGCTTATGCTTGGTCTTACTCTGGGGTTTTCATCCTGTGAAGATGTAAATGACTGGGGTGTAGACGACAGCTTTAACCGGATATTTAGTCCGGTAACATTCGAAACAGCACAAGTTGGAGCAACGTCGGTGAGCCTTCGTTTTTCGAGTGTGCCCAATGCGCAATCTTATGTTATAGAATTCAGTAAAGATAGTTTACAGTTCACTACCATAACCAATACTGTTGAGATATTGGCAGATGACATTGTGCTGGATCCTAACTCTACATCCAAGTTATATCTTGCTACGGTAAAGAAATTAGATCCAGAGAGCAGATACTCAGCCCGAATGAAAGTAACATCTAATAACGGATTGCCGGAATCGAGATGGGTAACATTGACTTTCAAGACTTCTGGAGAACAAATTTTCGATGCAGTGAGTAATATCACCGAAAGTTCGGCAACATTAACTTGGGAGGCCGAAGCCGAAGTGACTCATATCATATTATCAAGTGGAGGAACTAAAAAACAAATCGATTTGTCTCCATCTAATATTACAGAAAGTAAATTAGAATTATCGGATCTTAAAGAGAACACATCTTATACTGTTGAGATTTATAACGGAGATCGTAAAAAAGGAACAAAATCATTTACAACTGCTCAGAAAATATCGGGCGACGGAAAACGATATACGATGACAGGTACCGAAAATATTGTCGATTTCTTAAATGCAATAACCGAAAGTGAAGTTGTGTTAGTTATCCCTTCATCTGCAAAATTTGAAATAGGCGATGCATGGACACTTCCGGCACATATAAAATCTCTTACATTATGGGGATTATCGGGAGAAGGACAGGCAGCTATCAGCCTTAAGGAGATTAAACTCGATAATGCTGTTTCCTCTTTCAAAATATGGATACACAACATGACTGTTACAGGTACAGATGCTTCAGCTGATTATGTGATGAATGATAATCCAACTACAGCCCGAACGATTTCCGAATTCAAAATGGATAATTGTACTATATCTGCCTTTAGAGGGGTATTTCGTATGCGTGCTGCGTTAACTGTCGGCTTGATTGATATTGATAACTGTATAATCAGTAATATCGGAAGTTATGGTATTATATCTATAGATGCTGCTGCGGTATCAGTAAAAGATATTAGCTTGAAAAATAGTACAGTATATAAATTAAACAATACGAATGTTATTACTTGCAAATCGAAACCTACATCGATAAGTATTAATTATTGTACTTTCTACGATGCACAAGCAAAAGATAAATACATCATCAATTTCGATGGAAAAGCAGCCAATGTTGCAGGAACATTCAGTATAAATAACTGTCTGTTCGGAGCCTCAGATGCTTCTGTGTCTACCCGGGCAACCAACCCGAAAATAGAAAGCACATTTGTATACGATTCTTATAAAACGAATGACTATACAGTTGCTTCAAACTATCCGCTGACAGGGGTTTTGGATTATGAAAATACATCGGCCAATTTATTTACCGATCCTGCGAATGGAAATTTCAAAATCAAGGATACTAACATTGCTGGAGAAAAACAACCCGGTGATCCTCGTTGGTGGTAAATGATATGAAGACCGAATTATAAATTAAAATAAGGAAGTAAGGACTACAGTTATAAAGTCATAATATAGTCTGTGCCTTACTTCCATTATGAATAGAAACATTGAAAAAAATGAACACATTAAATAAGATTGCAGTTATCCTTGCCGTTTGTTTTCTCGTTCCGGGTTTGCTTCATGCTGGTGACAGATATAATTATTTATATAAAGGCTTGCCTTTCGAAATGCCGGTGTTGGATCGCCCCACATTTCCTGCAAATAATGTCTCAATAGCAGATTATGGAGGAGTACCCGATGGAGCGACTCTAAATACCGAGACTTTTGCTAAAGCAATGCAAGCTTTATCTCAAAAAGGAGGAGGAACTCTTACAGTGCCTTCGGGAATCTGGTATACAGGTCCTATTGTATTTCAATCGAATATAAATCTGCATCTCGAAAAGGGAGCTTTAATCTTATTCTCCTCAAATTTTGATTTGTACCCATTAGTTCATACCGTATTTGAAGGACTTGACACCCGTCGTTGTCAGTCTCCTATTTCGGGTCGTAATCTGAAAAACATAGCTATCACGGGCGAAGGCTCGATCAACGGTTCGGGCGATGCTTGGAGACCCTTGAAAAAAAGTAAAGTAACCGATAGCCATTGGCAGAGAGTGATTAAATCGGGAGGTGTTGTTAAAGATGGTAACTATTGGTTCCCTAGCAAAGGTTCGCTCAAGGGAAATGATATGAGTGATATGAATGTTCCTCAAGGAGACTTATCGGATGAAGAGTGGAAATCTGTAAAAGATTTTCTGCGTCCCGTTATGGTTAGTTTCATCGAATGCGAAAATGTTTTGCTCGAAGGAGTTCTTTTCGAAAACTCACCCAGTTGGAATATACACCCATTGATGTGTAAAAATGTAATTGTAGATAATGTATTTGTCCGTAATCCCGGCTATTCACAGAATGGTGACGGATTGGATTTGGAGTCTTGTCAGAATTCGATAATAGTTAACAGTACATTCGATGTTGGCGATGATGCTATATGTATCAAATCGGGAAAAGATGAAGATGGACGCCGTAGAGGTATGCCCACCGAGAATGTAATCATCGATAATTGTAAAGTATTTCAAGGACATGGCGGCTTTGTTGTAGGAAGCGAAATGTCAGGAGGAGTGCGTAATATATCAGTTTCTAATTGTCAATTTTTAGGAACAGATGTCGGTTTGAGATTTAAAAGTCGCAGAGGACGAGGAGGTGTTGTGGAGAATATTTATGTGAATAATATAAACATGTTCGATATTGCTACCGAGTCGTTTTTGTTCGATTTATACTATGGAGGCAAATCTGCATCAGAAGCTTTAGAGGATGGAGATGAAACGCCTGTAGAAAATATTGTTTATGAAGTGGACGAAACAACTCCTGTTTTCAGAAATATATATGTGAAAAATCTGACATCCAGAAATGCAAGAAGAGCAATGTACTTCAACGGGCTTCCCGAAATGAATATCACAAACATTAATCTCGAAAACACAACAATAACCTCTACCTTTGGTGGAGAATTGTCGGAATCGGATGGTATTACCTTCAAAAATGTGAAGATTATACCTAAAGAAGGTCCGGCATTAATTTTGAATAATGTGAAAAATATGGATGCTATAGGATTAACCTATCCTGATTCTCTAAAAGAAGTTGTAAAAATCACAGGTAAGCTTAATGGAAAAATAGCATTACCCAAGATGTTGAAAGCTGATAAAATAACCAAAGAGTAAACACATTCTCTTTTTATTCTCAGACTATGAAAAACTCGATATTATTTCTGATGTTACTATGGGCTGGTCTTTTTGTAAATGCCCAAACTCCGGCATTTCCCGGAGCCGAAGGTGGTGGAATGTATACTACCGGTGGACGTGGTGGAGCTGTTTATTATGTAACTACTCTACAGGATACGCTTATTGGAGACAAAAAGACACGCGAAGGAAGCCTTCGCTGGTGCCTCAGGGGAAACGAACCTAAAATTATTCTGTTTAAAGTCGCAGGAATAATTCATCTGAAATCGAGATTAAATATTCTATCCAATACAACCATTGCAGGACAAAGTGCCCCCGGAGATGGAATTTGTATAGCTAATTATCCGGTGAAAATTACAGGCGATAATGTCATAGTCCGTTTTATACGTTTCAGAATGGGAGACTTGTCAGGTGTTGAAGACGATGCTTTATCAGGAAATAAAGGGCGAAATATTATCATAGATCATTGCTCATTGAGTTGGAGTACTGATGAGTGTGGGTCTTTCTACGATAACGAAAACTTTACATTGCAATGGTCTATTCTTTCAGAAAGCCTGAGAGCATCGGTTCACAGAAAAGGCAGACACGGTTACGGTGGAATATGGGGTGGAAAAACGGCTTCTTTTCATCACAATCTATTAGCCCATCACGATAGCCGTAACCCTCGTATGTGCGGTAGCCGTTATACAGCTTTGCCTGAACTGGAGTTGGTAGATTTCAGAAATAATGTAATCTACAATTGGGGCAATAATAGCGGATATGCCGGAGAGGGTGGCAGATATAATTTTGTAAATAATTATTACAAACCATCGAAAACTTCTTCGAATCCGAATCGAATATTCTCTCCTAATGCAGATGATGGAACCAATAAACAAGAAGCCGGAGTTTGGGGGCAATTTTACCTCAGTGGGAATTATATATACGGAGATCAAGCAACAACTGAAAATAATATGCTGGGACTTCAACCCAATCCGTCAACAAAGAACAAAGAAGAACTGATTTCGTTGGTTCCTTTTGAAGTACCTATGGTTGAAACCGATGATGCCGAAATAGCTTTTATAAAAGTATTAGCAAAAAGTGGAGCCAGTTTAAAAAGAGACAAGACCGATACACGTATTATCACTGAAGTAAGAGACGGCCTGACTCCTGTCAGAGCTTCGCGGGATAGTACCACCAGACCCGGAATGATTGATTCACAAAAAGATGTGGGTGGATGGGAAGTATACAGCTTCGACCCGCTAGAGGTTATTACCGATACTAATATCGACGGTATTCCCGATGGCTGGTTAGAGGCTAACTATCCGAACAAAACTGCAAACGATACAAATGAAGAAGGATATACTTATCTTGAAGTGTATTTAAATAGTCTGGTTAAAGATATTATGAAATAGAACGAGACTACTACTACTGCAAGTATTTATATACTATTTTCAAGTGAAAAGCTTTATTATACCAAACAAAAGGTCTTTGACCACCTTTAAATAAAGAGAACCATGAAAAAAACACTTTTTACATTCATCATCCTATTGATATCCTTGTCCGGCATATCGGTTTTTGCAGGCAAACCCTATTCTGTTTGGATGGTAAACTCCGAAATAAAAAGAAATCCCGAATCGTGGATGCTTGATTTTTCGAAAGAACCCAAATGGAATTATTGCCATGGACTTATGCTCCAAGCCATTTTACAAACATGGCAAAAAACAGGAGATCAGAAATATTTCGATTACGCATATTCATATGCCAATCTTATGATTGGCGAAGACGGGCAGATCAAAACATATAAACCGCAGGAATATAATATCGACAGAGTAAATACAGGGAAAATATTATTTCCGATTTACGAAAAAACAAAGCAGGAGCGTTTCAAAAAAGCGATGACTCTATTGCGTAATCAGATGAAAACTCATCCACGTACGGCGGATGGCAGTTTCTGGCATAAAAAGATATATCCGCATCAGGTATGGCTGGATGGATTGTATATGGCTTGTCCGTTTTTAGCCGAATATGGTAAAGTTTTTAATGAACCCGATCTGTTCGATGAAGTAACCTTGCAAATTTTGGATGCACATAAATACCTGTATGATACCAAAACAGGATTGTATTATCACGGATGGGACGAAAGCCGTCAGCAAAAATGGGCGAATCCCGAAACAGGTTTGTCACCTAACTTTTGGTCTCGCAGTATAGGATGGTACATGATGGCTATAGTGGATGTATTGGACTATTTACCGGAAGATCACCCTAAGCGAGCTGAAATTATTGCTATCCTGCCAGATGCTTGTGCGGCTGTTGAAAAGTTTAGAGACCCTAAGACAGGCATGTGGTATCAGGTAACCGATATGGGAACCAGAGAGGGCAACTATATCGAATCGAGCGGTTCGGCTATGTTTATCTACACATGGATTAAAGGGGCTCAAAAAGGGTATTTAGATAAGTCATACGAAAAGAAAGGAAAGAAAGCATACGATCAGTTTGTGAAGAGATTTGTAAAAAAAGAACCCGATGGTACCATATCCATAATAGACGGATGTTCGGTTGCAGGATTAGGAGGTGAAAAAGTGTATCGTGACGGTAGTTTCGAATATTATATATCGGAACCTATCAGAGATAACGATCCTAAAGCAGTCGGGCCATTTATAATGATGAGTTTATTATTAGGTAAATAAAATAAAAACATTTTGACTACCCTGAGTAGTCAAAATGTCCCCCTTAAAACCCGCAAATATATCCTACTATTGCAGCAAGTTAACTTTATAAATCAAATTGTTAGACCTTAAACTTCTTAATTTTAACCACACCATGCAAAAGACAATTGTGAAAACGTTGTCTGTGATGTGCGCCTTATTCTTCCTATTCTCGTGGCAAAGTGCATTCGCACAACAAGTAGGAATATCGGGTACGGTAACAGACTCAAAAGGAGAAACCTTAATAGGGGTTTCAGTTTCAGTAAAAGGTTCTACTACAGGTACAATAACAGATTTAGACGGAAAATATTCGTTGTCTGTTCCCAGTACTGCAGAAACTCTCGAAGCCAAGTATATTGGCATGAAAACCCAAGATGTTCCCATTACCGGTACAGTAGTGGATATTGTGATGAGGGATGACTTCTCGGAACTGGATGAAGTTGTTGTCATCGGATACGGAACGATGAAAAAGAATGACCTGACAGGATCTGTTGGAAGTGTTTCTGCCGACAATATTGTTGCAAAAGGTGCAACCAGTGTCATGGAATCGTTACAAGGACAAGTTGCAGGGGTTGATATTGCCCAAAACTCGAGTAGAGCAGGTGGGCGGTTTGATATTCAAATCCGCGGAAAAAGTTCGATGCAGGGAGGTTCTCCTCTTTATGTTGTTGATGGAGTTGTTACCGATGGTATTGACTTCCTGAATCCTGCCGATATTGAGCGTCTTGATATTTTGAAGGATGCTTCTTCTACAGCTATTTTCGGTTCCAGAGCAACCAATGGAGTTGTTATGGTAACAACCAAGCAAGGAACGCCTTCTGATGTGGGCAAAGTATCGGTTACTTATGACGGATATTACGGTTCTAAAAACGTAGCTCGCATGCCCGATTTTATGAGTGGCGACGAGTTTAGCGATTACCGTTTTGCCAGATATACAACCATGACCAATGCTCAGTTGCAGAAAGCGTATGCAACAGGCATACCCGAATATGGTATAACTAGCGGCGATCTTAAGAACTTCTGGAATGGTGATAGTAAGGTCATGAAACGGATATTTCAGGAGAAAGATTATACAAACTGGCCTGACCTTGTGACACAGAACGGACAGCAACAAAATCATTTCATCAGTGTAAATGGGAATGCCAAAAATCTGGCTTATCGTGTTGGCGTAGGTTTTCAGGACGAAGACGGTGTATTTGTAAATGATAATTATAAAAGATACAATATCAAAGGGTCTGTAGATAATAAAATCAATGATAAATTTTCCGTTGGTTTTTCTGCAAATATGGCTATGACAGAGAAAGATTTCGGGAGTAAAAATGCTGTGTTGAACAGTTTCCGAACCAATCCATATTTTATCCCTTATGATAAAAACGGTGATTTGGTGTTGCTTCCCGGAGGAAAAGATATATTTGAAAGCAGCGGGCAGTTTTCCGGAATTATAAATCCCCTTATCGATTTGATGAATGCTGTAGATAATGAAAAGATTTATGATGTGCTGGCAAATGTATATGTTCAATATAATCCAACAAAGGAGATAACCGTAAAAAGTAGCTTCCTGCCGACTTATAATACAAGCCGTCATGGAGTTTATAATGGCGTAAAAACAGCAGCTCAGTTTGCTGCCGGAGTAAATGCCGCAGAGGTAACCAATGAGGACCGATTTACTTATACATGGGATAATCAGGTAAATTATCAGAAGACTATCGGAGACCATGACTTTAATGGTATGTATCTGTTTAGTATCTATGATAATAAGTATAATATGGATTATACCAAGGTAAGGGATATGCCTTTCGAAACAAGTTTTCATAACTTGGAATCGGCAGCCGTTATCGAGAAAGTTAGCAGTAACTATCAACGAATAACTATGCTGTCCCATGCTTTACGGTTCAATTATACCTATAAGAGTAAATATATGGCTACGGTAACAAGCCGCTGGGATGGATCGTCTAAGTTTGCTCAAGGTAAAAAATGGGGAATGTTTCCTTCCATGGCATTGGCTTGGAGAGTTTCGGAAGAAGACTTCATGAAGTTCGATGCATTGAGTAATCTTAAGCTAAGAGCCAGTTTCGGTTATACCGGAAACAACGGAGGTGTAGGGCCTTACGATACGCAAGCTCTTGCCAAACAAAAGTACTGGTATGATTTCGGCGGAGTAGGAGCTAATGGATACGGTCCTAACGGATTGGTTTATAAAAACCTATCGTGGGAAAAATCGAAAGAATTTAACTTTGGGCTTGATTATGGATTCTTTGGCGGACGTATCAATGGTACGATCGACTATTATAACAAATTATCATCCGATCTTATTTACAAACGTACCATGCCTCTTGAAACGGGTGCATACGGAGGTAAAATGTGGGATAATGTAGGTAAAGTTCGTAACAGCGGTATTGAGTTGGCTTTGACAACAATGAATGTTGTTACAAAAAATCTTCAATGGTCAACTACTTTCGTATTCTCAGCCAATAAAAATGAGATTGTAGAGCTTTACGGTGCAAAAGTAGATGATGTAGGAAATAAACTGTTTATCGGAGAATCGTTGGATGCGCTTTATAATTATAAGATAATAGGTGTTTGGACTGCTGACGAAGCTGCCGAGGCCGCAAAATATGGTCAGTACGAAGGACAGGCAAAAGTGCTTGACCGCGACAAAAACTATGTGATAGACGAAAAAGATAAAATGATTCTGGGATCAGCCCTGCCCGATTGGACTGGAAGTTTTACCTCTAATTTGAATTGGAAGGATTTTGATTTCTCGTTTTCTATCTATACAAAACAAGGTGTAAATGTATTGAGTCCATTTATGGTAGAATTTACTGACTATAAAGATCGTGGACGGAGTAAATTAAAGATGGATTATTACATTCCGGCAGGCACACCTATTTTAAATGCTGATGGTACGGTAGGAGTTTCAGCCGGACGTAACAGTCAGGCATACCCTTATCCCAACAATAGCGGTATAAATAACGGAGGAGGAGCATATTGGAGTATATCGAGCGATAGCGAATCGGGGTCGAATAACTATGTAGATGCATCATTTGTCAGAGTTAAGAATATAACCTTTGGATATTCGCTTCCACGCAAACTGTTATCGAATATAGGCGTATCGAATTTGAGGCTGTATGTAAATGTTTTAAACCCTTTTGTATTTACCGATTATAAGGGATTTGATCCCGAATGGGCTTCTGCGTCTCTTTCAGACGGTAGTGGCGGACCAAGTTCAGTAACCTATCAATTTGGTGTAAATCTTAAGTTTTAAGGTGTCGTACCTACTATTACTTAAGCAATACTAAGTATTTATTGTTACATTATACAACTATAAATGCCTCTCGCTATTATGCTTACCAAAGCAATAAATAGGTCTGAGACCTTAATAATAAAATTGAGCAACAATGAAAAAAATATATTACATATTATTCCTACTCATTCTGCCGTTGGTTGGATGTAGTGATTTCCTGGAACAGGATAATAAATCAAATGTTCCCAGAGATCAGTTTTATGGAACCGCAACGGGCTATAACAGCCTGATGAATACAGTCTATTCTTCTTTACGTGCAATATATGGAATCGAACCATGGATATTCTGTGCAGGAACAGACCTGTATGCTTCGGGTCGAAATAAAGTTCCCGATGGGTTGGGTACGTATAAAGGATTATTGGATTCCGATCCGGATGTGAAGAAATTCTATACAAATTGTTATGCAGGTATACAGTTGGCAAATACAGCTATTTACTATGCAGACCATACCGAATCGACAGATCTTTTAGGGCAATATAAAGCCGAAGCCCGATTTATCCGTGCCTATTACTATTATTTGCTTATTCAGAACTTTGGAGGAGTAGCTCTTGTAAAAGATATGATCGATTCGCCCGTAGTTTCGTTCGAACGTAAATCGGCAACCGATACGTATGCTTTTATAATTTCGGAAATGGAAGATTTGAAAAGCAGTTTGCCTGCTAAAACTCCGGTATTCGGAAGGGTTGATCAGCGTACAGTAAACCATTTTCTGGCAAAAACCTACTTATGTCGTGGATATGAAACATTTGGTACGGCTGCCGATTTTACTAAAGCTGCCGAATATGCCGATGCTGCCATAAATAATCAGACATTGTCAACCAGCTTCAATAATTTATTCTGGCCTGACCAAAAGAACGAGCAAGATGAAGAGGTAATCTGGTCGGTGCAATACGATGAATCATCGATAGCCACTCCTACTTCGGGGAATATGCAACAAGCATTCTTCGGAACTTATCTGGGAGGAGTCGAAGACGGAAACAAGTATACCACATCGACACTTACTCCGACTATTCGTTTGCATCAACTGTTTTCGAAAGGTGATACTCGTTATGAAGGAACTTTTATGGTTCAGTTTTATACACATTATTATGACTTTTACACAAAAAGCAAACAGCTGGATACCGAAAAAGTACTCTACTATTATCCACCGGCTTGGCAAGTTGCCGATACTGCCGCATGGCGTGCCGCTAACCCTGCTACAAGATCAAAAACTGTTATTATCCCTATGCAGGAAAATACTCTGGCAGTCTCAGGTAAGCCAACTACGTACATTGCGGCAATGTCGGGCGATGTGTATGGAGTAGCCGTGGTACGTAAGTTTGATGATCCTACTTCGGTTTTCAGTACAACCGGAAGTACACGTGACGTTATACTCGCACGTGTGGGAGAGAGCTATCTGGTAGCAGCCGAAGCTTATTACAAAGCAGGTAATTCAGCCAAAGCAGCAGAACGGATAAATGTGGTTCGCAAACGTGCTGCCGCAGCAGGATATGATATGAGTATAAAGGCTTCTGATGTATCGATAGATTTTATTCTGGATGAGAGAGCAAGAGAGCTGGCAGGCGAATATCACCGTTGGATGGATCTAAAACGTACAGGTAAACTAATCGAATATGCTGTAAAATACAATCCTAATATTATCGGTGCCGATTATTTTAAAGGTGTGGACGGTCAAAACAAAATATTGCGTCCTATACCTTTAGATGCTATTAACCTGAATCAGGCAAAAGTAGAACAGAACCCCGGATACTAAAGAAGTATCTGTCAAATAAGAAATCTAAGGGGTAATTTGTTTTACCCCTTATGATAACTATTACGGATTATTAAATCGAGCGAGTAATATATTGTAGTTTATAACAGGCTTTGGCTGTTTTGTTTACCAAAGGGATAAAAGGTCGGCGACCTTACCTTAAATTTTTTGACCGCATGAGAAAAATTCTTTTACTCTTTTTATTATTTGCCTCATTCGGGGCATTTGCTCAAGATAAGTATGATATTATTGTAGATCGTAATGGAAGGGGGCATTTCCGCACTATTCAGCAAGCAATAGATTCCGTACGGGCATTCGATCTGTCGGGGCTTAAAACAATTTATATCAGATCGGGAGTTTATAAAGAGAAATTAGTTCTTTACTCCTATCTTACCAATGTAAAACTGGTAGGTGAAGATATGGAGAATACAATCATTACCTATGACGATCATGCAAATATAAACAAGATGGGAACTTTCAAAACGTATTCGTTTCTTATTCAGGGAAATGATATAACGGTTGAAAATCTTACCATCGAGAACTCATCTCTTCAATTGGGGCAGGCAGTAGCACTTCATGTCGAAGGAGACAGGGTTATTTTCCGTAAATGCCGCTTTCTTGGACATCAAGATACGATCTATGCCGGAAAGCAGGGACAAAGGCAATATTTCGAAGATTGCTACATTGAAGGCACTACCGATTTTATTTTCGGGCCATCGACTTGTTGGTTCGAGCGATGCGAAATCTTTTGCAAAAAGAATTCATATATCATGGCAGCCAATACGCCAGAGGATATAGAATTCGGATATATTTTAAATAATTGTACAGTGAAATTAGCAGACGAAGTTACCGATGTGTATTTGGGGCGTCCGTGGCGTGCCTATGCCATGACTCTTTTTATGAATACATATCTACCCAAAGGCATCAGCCCCAAAGGGTGGGATAACTGGCGAAATGCTGAAAACGAAAAGACAGCCCGTTATATGGAATATAATAATTCAGGGGAAGGTGCTAACACCTCCGAGCGAGTAAAATGGGCAAAAATATTAACAAAGAAGGAAGCCGAAAAATATACCGTATCCAATGCCCTTAAGGGCTGTGATAACTGGAATCCTACGGCAATAAAATAAATAAGTTCGCAGAACTATTTATTGCTTTGGCAAGCAAAATAACGATAGGTTGTTATGCTTTTAAGATGTGTCATTAAATATTTTCTTTTACTTAAAAAGGCACGAAGCCTTAAAACGTTTAGTTATGAAGAAGACTTTTTTACTGATTGTATTTTCTCTCTCGATTTTAGCTTTACAGGCTAAAGTGTATAATATGCAGACTTTGGGTGCAGATGTAACAGGAAAGAAAATGTGTACAGATTTAATCAATAAAACAATCCAAAAGGCAGCGTCCGAAGGTGGAGGAACAATCTATTTCCCTGCCGGAAATTATCTGACAGCAGCTATTCACCTCGAAAGTAATATCACATTGGATATAGAGTCGGGTGCAGTACTTCGATTTTCGGATCGGTTCGAAGATTATCTGCCTTTCGTTAAAGTACGTTGGGAGGGTGTATTTATGAATAGTTTATCGCCACTGATCCATGCCGAGAAAGTAGAAAATATTACGATCAAAGGTCGTGGGAAAATAGATGGACAAGGTTTTAAGTGGTGGGATGAATCGAAGCGTCTTATCAACGAAATTAATGCAACAGGAAAAACTTCATCAACCAATCGATTGCAGCAACTATGGCTCGATGCCAACAAAAATATAAAGGTTTCTCCTTATTACGAAAAGACGTTGGAGCGTAAATTTTTCCGTCCTCCGTTTATTCAGTTTTTGGAATGTAGGAATATCCATATAGAAGGTATCACGATTGTAAATTCACCTTTCTGGACAATCAACCCGATCGGATGCGATGATATAGTAATACACGGTGTCACTATAAATAACCCTTCGAGCAACCCTAAGGGACATAATACGGATGGGATTAATCCTGAATCGTGCCGTAATGTACGTATTTCGGATTGCTTTATCAGTGTAGGTGATGACTGTATAACTATTAAATCGGGACGTGACGAAGACGGGCGTATCTATGGCAGACCTTGCGAAAATCTAACCATTACCAACTGTGTAATGCTTGCCGGTCACGGAGGGGTTGTTATTGGCAGCGAAATGTCGGGAGGAGTTAAAAAAGTCGCTATCTCTAATTGCGTATTTAATGGCACCGATGCAGGTATCCGTTTAAAATCGTCAAGAGGGCGTGGAGGTGTGGTTGAAGAAATACGAGTGACTAATATTGTGATGAATGATATTCAGCGTAATGCATTCATATTCGATCTTTTCTATGATAAAGATTCTAAGGAAGAGCCTGTTTCGGATCGTACACCCGTATTTCGTAATGTGCATATAAGTGATGTTACGGGGAGCGACATTAAAAAAGTAGGCTATATTACGGGGATCAGTGAAATGCCGATTTCCGAGATTTCTTTTTCGAATATAAATATAACTGCCGAAGAAGGTTTCACGGCTAAGACAGCCACGAATATCCAGTTTCACAATGTCGATTTAGCCGTGAAAAAAGGTGTATCTTTTGCTTTCGACGATTGTAAAGACATTGTTTTGGATAATGTAAGATCAAAAGCACCGCTAAGCAATCAGCCGATTGTTGAATTGAATAATGTGAGTAACGTTTTGATAAATAATTGTTTTCAGTTAACTCCTGCTGATATTTTTTGCCAAATAAAAAACAGTAATGTTATATGGGGAAATAATTTTTTGAGTAATGTAAAAACTCCAAGAGTAGACAAATGAGATATAGTAGAATATTTATCAGCTTCTTACTTATAGGTTTTCTTCTTTTGGGAGGGACTCTTTCTGCTCAAATTAAGATACTGACTATTGGCGACTCAACAATGGCAAACTACGATGAGGACAAAAATAGCGGCGAGAAAGAAATGAGAGGATGGGGGCAAATGTTACCCTTGTTTCTGACAGGCGATATTCAATCGGTCAATGCAGCTAAAAACGGAAGGAGTTCTAAATCGTTTTATTGCGAATTCTGGAGAAATCTAAGAACCAGTTTAAAGCCGGGCGATTATGTTTTTATTCAATTCGGACATAATGATGAAAAGGCTGCGGGACAGGATACTGATCCCAATGATGAAGCTGGACGTGGTACGGCCGCTTGGGGGCAATATCAAGAATATCTGCAAAGATATGTTGATGAATCACGCGAAAGAGGAGCTATCCCTATTCTATTTACGCCTATCGTAAGAAGGCTATTTAATGAAAATAATCAAATCACAGGACAAGGGTTGCATAGCTTGACGGAATTGGCTCCTGACGATTCAACAATGAACTATCCTATGGCTATGCGGTCTCTTGCCCGTGATTTGTCGGTGCCTTTGGTTGATATGACGTTATTGACACAGCAGATGGTTCTCGAATATGGTGCAGAGAAATCGAAAGAAATTATTTATGCTAACAACGATAATACTCATTTAAAAGCAATGGGGGGAATATTATATGCAAGGCTTGCTGTTGAGGACTTGTTGAGACAAGGTATATTGGCCAACTACCTGACATTGTCATCTGATATAAAGATAAAGCCTTTGGAATGGGATTTCGGACCGCAGTTTTTAGGACGTTCTACGGTGAAGATGTTTACATTGCAGGGCTTGAACCTTAATCCGAAATCGGGAACAATAAACCTTTCAATAGAATCGCCATTCGAATTGTTGGCAAGTAAAAATGGAAGTCCTCAAAAGGAATTATCAGTATCTTATACTGATGGCAATTTGAGCTATCCTGTTTTTGTGCGTTTTAATCCTGATAAGGCAAAAAACTATGAGGATAATCTGTTATTATCAGTTGACAATAAAGTGTATCAAAAAATAGTAATAAAAGGAGCCGGATTGTCTGTAAAAGATGCTCAAAATTTACAAACCGACTGGTCTGTAAATTTACGAGAAAGCCCATTAAAAGCCAATAATATTACAGTAAAGGCTGAGGTTGTCGGGTTGAAATTTGTAGACAAGAATAATGACGTATTATTGACTACATTAGATAATAAATGGCCTGTAGGGGATATTGATCTTAATGCTTCCCGTTATTTAGAATTAGCTATATCAGCTCCCAGAGGTACATTATATCTGGATTCGTTAAGCTTCGAAATGGGGGCTTTAGGCGGCAAATATGTGACTTTTACAGCTTTGGCTTCGTTAGATAAGAGTTTTGCCGAGAGCGAAGATATTGCTGTTATGGATGATCTTCCCAATGAGAAATTTAAGGCATACACATTCAATAAAGTACTGAAAATACCGCAGGGCGAAACGTTCTATATCCGTTTCTATCCTTGGTATAAGATGGAAGCTGACGATAAGTATATCAGTATAAGAAATGTGAAAATTCAAGGGCTTTTATTTGAGAAATAAATAATTATGTTCTTATAATCAATATGTTTATCTATAAGTAATACGAATCAGTAGTTGATTTGTTTAATGTTCTATTTAATTGTCTTTTACTACGCGCAATCGAAGATTGCTTGTATTCCTTTTGCCCTAAGCCGCAAAAGGAATCAAAAAGGCTTTGTGCTGCGTGGCTCGCCTGCCTGACTTTAGCTTACAGGCTAAACTAAACTTACTGCCTTACGGCACGTTTAGTTTTACGCCTGCTTCGCTTGTCAGCCAACGGCTGTGCCTCTGATGCACCGGGGCTGACGCCTGCAAATGGCTTTTGTCCGTCAGGCTTCCCGACCTTGCCGGTTGCACGGGGTACCCGCAGGGCGAAGAAAGCGTTAAGAAACAAAAGGATATCAGCATTAAATGTTTTCTTTTGTTTTAGCTTTTGAGTCCTTAGCGGGTCGGGCAAAAGGCACAGTCTTGATCTTTTGTTTCGTTTTGCATCAAGGCAAAATGAAAAACAAACATCTTTGATGTGCGTTAGGAAAATAGAACATATAATCTCAACTACCGATTCACATAAGTAATATAAAAGTTCTTTGAAAAATGGAAAATAGGTGACAATAACAAAACATCGAAAAAGTTGTCACTTTTGTCACTTTTGTAATGTTTTTAGGGCTTATTTGTTGATATATAGCTGTTTAGATAATTCGCAAAATTGTACAGTGTCAGCTTATTTGTAACTTAATTGGGTATGTTGTCACTTTTTCTTAATTAATATATTGAATAACAGTGAAGAAACTAATTATAATATCCGTTACTCTTGTAACCTTTTGCTTGTTTTTTGCAGGGAAAAACCGACCTGTACACATATTTATGGCAGGCGATTCTACTATGGCTCTTAAGCCGTTATACAAAAATGTATGGGATAGTATAGCAGGTGACAGTGTTTCTGAAGTTTTTCCCGAAAGAGGATGGGGACAACTTCTCCCTGAGTTTTTTAATCAGAATATTGTAATCGAAGACTACGCCCAGAATGGAAGAAGTTCACGCACTTTTATTGAGCAGGGATGGTGGCAAAAGATTCTGGATAATGTGCAAGCGGGAGATTATGTAGTAATCCAATTCGGGCATAACGACTCGGCGGAAGATCGTCCCGATCGTTATACTCCTCCTAAGCAGTATGTTGAAAACCTTACTCGTTTTGTGGATGAGGTAAAAGCCGAAGGGGCAACTCCCATTATTTGTACTTCGGTGGTGAGAAGGCGTTTCGATTCGAAAGGTGTATTTCAGGATTCACATGGAGAGTATGTAGAGCTGGCTCGTCAGGTGGCAAAAGATAAAAATGTATTGGTGATAGATATGTATGAGAAAAGTAAAGAACTTCTTATCGATTTGGGAAAGGATCAATCGGCATTGCTATTCTTACATATCGAAACAGGGGAAAATAAAATCTTCCCCCAAGGAAAAATAGATAATACACATTTCAAAGAAACCGGTGCACGAATAATGGCATCCTTATTCGTAGAAGGATTGAGAGAGAACAATGTAAAACCTTTAATCAAAGAAATAAAATAATGAAAATGATCAGAAAAAGCATACTCGGACTATTGCTGTGCTGTGCAATGTCAGGGATGAATGCTCAAAATAATATCTCAAAAACATGGGTTGCCGATTTGGGTAATGGCTCTTATAAAAACCCTGTTCTGTATGCCGATTACTCCGACCCTGATGTTTGTAGGGTTGGTGACGATTATTATATGACAGCGTCTAGTTTCAATTGTGTACCCGGATTACCGATACTTCATTCGAAAGATCTGGTAAACTGGACTATCATTGGTTATGCCATTGATAAACTGACACCCGACTCCATTTTTTCGAAAGTAGAGCATGGTGGCGGTGTTTGGGCTCCCGCCATACGATATCATAAAGGGGAGTTTTATATTTATTATGGAGATCCCGATCAGGGGATATTCATGACAAAAACGAAAGACCCCGCCGGAACTTGGGAGCCTCTTGTGATGGTAAAAGAGGGAAAAGGTCTGATTGATGCTTGTCCTTTATTTGATGACAATGGAGATATATATTTGGCTCATGCGTATGCCGGAAGCCGTGCAGGAATAAAGAGTCTTTTAGCAGTAACACGCCTTACTCCCGATGGAAAGAAAGCGGTAGGAGAGTCGCGTATTATTTATGACGGACACGATATTGACCCTACTATCGAAGGACCTAAATTCTACAAACGCAACGGATATTACTACATATTTTCTCCCGCAGGAGGCGTTGCTACAGGTTGGCAATTGGCTATGCGTTCGAAAGATGTTTTTGGCCCTTATGAACGTAAGATGGTAATGGATCAGGGCAAAACGCCTATTAACGGACCACACCAAGGGGCTTGGGTAGATACCGAAACGGGCGAAGATTGGTTTATACATTTTCAGGATGTAGGAGCAGTGGGGCGAATCACCCATCTTCAACCGATGGAGTGGAAAAATGACTGGCCTGTGATTGGAGTCGATAAGGATGGTGACGGTTGCGGCGAACCCGTACTCACCTACAAGAAACCCAATGTAGGTAAAACGTATCCGATAGCTACCCCCGCCGAAAGTGACGAATTCTCGGCTAATACATTAGGTTTGCAATGGCAGTGGCACGGTAACCCTCTATCGTGGTGGTATTTTGCCAATCAAGAAAAAGGTTGCTTGAGCCTCTATTCAGTGCCTGTTGCAGACGGTTATAAAAGCTTATGGGATGTTCCGAATCTACTTTTGCAAAAGATTCCTGCACCCGACTTTACGGCTACCGTGAAGTTGACCCTCAAACCCGATCCCCGTTTTGCGGGTGAAAGAACAGGGCTTGTAGTGATGGGATTGGATTATGCTTTGCTATCGTTTGAAAATACTGCCGAGGGTTTCGTGTTGTCTCAATCGGAATGTATAAATGCGGAAAAAGGAACTGAAGAAGTTGTAAACGCTTCAGTAAAGTTAAAAGAGCCTACCGTTTATCTACGGGTAAAAATGACCGAAGGAAACAAATGTACATTCAGTTACAGTACTGATGACAAAAAATATATAACATTAGGTAATGAGTTCAAGGCGAAAGAAGGTAAATGGATTGGTGCTAAAATTGGTACATTCTGCTCTCGTCCCATTCCGAAAAATGATGGCGGAAGGGTCGATGTAGACTGGTTTAGGTTAGAAAAGTAGTCAGCAATGATTATTAGTTTTTGTATCTAGTTATGGTTATTAAGAGCGGAGGTTTAGTAGTTTTGCCTCTGCTCTTGATTAGTATAAAAAGCAGCTAATGAAATATATAATAATAACGATAGTTCTCATGCTAGCCGGAAATATGCTCCCGGCTCAGGTAATGATTGACGGCATACCTCGTGATACATCCTTTACTGTCTATAGTACTTATATTAAGGAGAGTAAAAAACGTCCTTACATAAAAATAGTCAAACCTCATTTGCCTGATAATGTCATTGCCAGAGAAGGTATTGTTTATTCGCAACCGACGACTGAAAGGTTGTTGCATGTAAATCTTTATAGACCTGACGATGAGAAAAAATACCCTGCCTTATTGATGATACATGGGGGAGGTTGGAGTTCGGGCGATTTATCTCAGGAGATACCTATGGCACAGCAAATAGCTTCACAGGGATATGTTACTATTCCTGTTGAATACCGCTTATCACCCGAAGCCCTTTATCCTGCGGCTGTGCATGATCTGAAAACGGCTCTTCGATGGATGCGGGCTAATGCCGATCGGTACGGAATTGATACTACCCGAATTGCCGTGTCGGGATGCTCGGCAGGAGGTCAGTTGGCTACCTTAATTGGTATAACCAATGGTCAGCTTTCTTATGAAGGAGTTAATAGAGAATATGCGAATCATTCGAGTGAAGTACAAGCTGTGATAAACATAGACGGAATCTCGGACTTTACTACTAAAGAATCTTTGGATGGTGTTGTAGAAGCAATTTCCAAAAATAAAGTCTCGGCTTCTGTCAAATGGTTGGGAGGCACTTATGAGGAGAAAAAAGAGCTTTGGCTGGAAGCTTCACCCGTTTATTGGGTGACCGATAAGTCTGCCCCTATTTGTTTCATAAACAGTTCTATTCTCCGGTTTCATGGAGGACGCGATGAGATAATTGAAAAACTATCAGCATACAACATTCCTGCCGAAATACACTCACTACCTGATACTCCCCACCCGTTTTGGTTGTTCGAACCTTGGTTTGAACCCACCGTAAAGTACATGACAGATTACTTAAATAAGATATTTAAGTGATTTTGGTTAGTTTTCGCTGTATTTTTCTGTTAAAAGTTTAAACTGATACTTGTCTGCTCGGATTTAAATAACGTTCTTTGTGCTTATAAAGAATGATTCTAGATAAGAAGCTAAAACAATGGCAAATTTAAGTAAGGTCTTAGCAGTTGCTGAAACTTCATATATTATAAGAAAGGGATTAGTATACACACTTTCTCAATTGCCTATCGTGTCGAAGGTGGTTGAGTTGAAAGAATTGGAGGATATTAATTATCAGCTTGGAATATTGAAGCCTGATGCAGTTCTTATCAACCCCATGTTGTTGGGGCATTCGCACAAAGGAGATGTGAGGCAGCATCTGAATATAGAAAAACATATACCGTTGATTGCATTGGTATATAATATGATAGATGAACGGTTTTATCAGTCATATGATGCTGTAATCAGAATAAATGATTCGGAGTCTAAGATTGAAGAAGTACTTTCGACATGTTTAAATAAGGATGTATCGAAAGCTTCGGATCAGGAAGAATTGAGCGACCGTGAAAAGGAAATTCTTATAAGTATTGTAAAGGGAATGAGCAATAAAGAAATTGCCGAACATCATAATATATCGATACATACAGTTATTACACACAGACGAAATATAGGACGCAAACTCGAAATACATAGTGTTTCGGGGCTTACAATCTATGCAATATTAAATAAATTAGTAGACATTAAAGACATACAATTATGAGCAATATAACGGTAAAATATAGTAAGGCAATGAAAATGTCGGATCTTATTGATGCTGATTACAAATTATTGCTTTTGTTGACTCGTCTTAAGTTCTCTTTGGGATTTGGCGATAAAAGTGTTGAAGCTGTTTGCGAGCAATACAATTTTGATCCGAGATGCTTCTTGTTTCTCGCAAATATTCAGTCTAACAAACCGATTATGGATGTTCAGGAGGAGTTTAATAAGCTGCCTCTGGAGCCATTTCTATATTATTTGAAATGCTCCCATGAATATTTTCTGGAAAGTCGATTACCCAATATAAGACGCAAATTAAAGCTGATCTTTTCTGAAGAAGAGTCAAGCCTTGAGAAATTGGTATTGGACTTCTTTGACAATTATAAGAAGGAAGTATATGAGCATATGAAATATGAAGATAATACCGTATTTCCATATGTACAGTCATTGATGAATAAGTCTAATGAGGACAAGTACTCTATTAATATCTTTGAGGAGCGTCACAACAATATAGAAGAAAAAATAGCCGACCTTAAGCGTATTCTACTCAAATACGTATCGGGTGTAAAAGATCAGGCTTTGATGACTAATATTTTGCTCGAATTGTATATGTCTGAAGAAGAACTTGAAGCACATACTTTTATTGAAGATAGTTTGGTAATTCCCCGGGTAAAGAAAATCGAAAAAGGTATTCTCTAATTGATGTAAGTTAATATATCGAATTTTTATATTACTTTTATTGCTGGATGAAATAGTATCTATAAAATCTGAAGATATATTTTATTGGTTTCTCATTTCATCTGCTTTTCTAGATGACGCTAACTATATGGGAATAAGCCTACATATTTACATAGTTCAAATATCAAATATCGAATGAAACTTTTTTGTGGAAAAGTATTGTTCTTTATTGTTATACTGAGCAGTATTCTTTTTTCTGTTACATACTTTCTGAATAATAAAGCACAGAATAATCAATATTATAGGTTGTCACCCGATACGAAATATCTTTTTGTGGGAAGTTCCTTTGTTTCTTGTGGTATACGTGATTCCGAAATTGATGGAGCTGTAAACCTTTCCCTAGCCGGAGAATCTTTTTTCTACTCTTATCCTAAAATAAAAAAAATAATACATGCAAATCCGCACTTGAAGTATATTTTTCTCGATTATTCTAATTTTAAACTGACTAAGATAATCGATAAATATATGTGGACAGATATGTACTTATCAACTCAGTATTTGAGATATGCACCTCTTTTCGAGAATAGTGATAAATGGGCTATCTTGAAAGACAATCCTATTGGCTTTTTATCAATACAACCAATGGTTGCAAGAGAGACTATCGGTTTTCTGGAATGGGAAGGGACTTTTTATCCATCCTATAAGTATTGGGGTGGTTATGATGAGTTTCGCTTTTCGAAAACTGATTCATTGATTAGAGTTAACCACCAATCTAAGGCAACGCATCAAGATATATTTGAGGTGGGTCCTGTTAATTTAAAATATCTGGAGAAGATAAAAAAACTGTGTATAGAGAAAGGAGTTAATCTAATCTTATTTAGAACTCCGACCCATAGATTAGATCCTTATAGGGCTAATGAAGAATTTTTTCAAAATTATAGAAAGGAGAACTTGGCAGGTATTACCTTTCTGGATTTTCATAATTTTCCTCTCGAGAATAAAGAATTTCTTGATCTAGATCATCTTAATTACTTTGGAGCTACCAAGCTATCATCTTTTTTGAATAGTTTAATAAAAGATAGCCTTTGGGTTGTTGACGATAAACAAGAATATATTGAACGAAATATAAGACTACAGGAAATAAAATCAGATTGCTAGCTAATTAAAACCGATTATATCAATAGTCAGCATTATTAGATGCTGACTATTTTTGTTTCTAGTGATCAGAATACAATCCGATACTGTTTCCTTCCGAATCGGTGCAAACAGAAAAATAACCTCTGTTTTCAGCCTCAATCTTAGTTTTTGGTGTTACTATTTTACCTCCGTTTGTCTCAACAAGAATGAGTGATTTTTCAATGCTCTCGCAGTTTAAACTAATGAGGATACCGTCTTTTGAAGGTTTAAAGTTCGGTGACCATGAAATCGCACCGGGACATACTCCATTCTCTTCGGGAAAGAATGCCATTTTCTCCTGCCCCCAATCATGAACAGATAATTTAGTATTTAAGACTGATTGGTAGAACTCAACTGCTCTGTTTAAATTGATAGCCGGAATCTCAAAAAATGCAACTAATTTTTTCATAAAATCTGGTTTTAAAGTAGAGACCTAAGCCTCTTTGTTTGACTTTACAAAGGTAGAATTGTAGAGTCCGGTAATCTTGGAGAAAAAAGACATTTATTAAAGGGTTGAGAAATAATCGGAGTAAGGAGAACAAGCTGAAATAAATTGAGTTGGGGTACAACCTGAGAAAATTTTGAATTCTTTTATCAGATGGGGCTGATCAAAGTAGCCACATTCAAAAGCCAAGTGCGTAAGAGAGATTTTAGGGTTGTTTTGTAAGATATATAGTGCTCGTTGAAAACGAATAATCCGTGTAAATTCTTTAGGTCTTGCTCCTATATATTCGGTAAATATACGGGTGAATTGTTTATAGCTGAGACAAGCTGCTTCCGATAGCGATGTTATATCTATTTGGGGGTTACTATTGATGATCTGGATTGTAGCTGTCATTCTCTTATGGTTATAATTATCAAAAGAGCTTAACTGCTGAATAAAATATTCTTCTATAAGTTTTATAGATGACAAACTATCAGGGATATATTCAATTTGGTTTGCCAGTTCTTTAAGTGAATTGTTTCCAATGTCATCAATGGAAATACAATTGTTGAAAAATTCACTCATCGGTATATTGAAAAAGGCTCTTGCTCCGAAGGGTTGAAATACAACAACAATCATATCTACATTTCCTGTTGAAGTCAATTCTGTAAATCCGGTAGATAACCCACCTACAAATGACTGAGGTTGTAATTCGTTGGATGTTTCGGAAAACATTCTACTACCTCGATGAAAAATAAGACTGATGCAACCAACGGGAATACTTGTTTCTGATATTTGGGAAATAGTATTTACTTTCAATAACCAATAATACCTGATATAGGGTGTAAGTGCAGGCGATGGATATATTATATTGAAAGTTTCCAAGATAGATTAAATGAGATGATTACCAAGGATCAAAGGTAAACGATAATTTGTTTCGGTACTTGTAAAAATAGGACATTTAACTCTAAAATAGAAAAAGAGCCTGTTCCAGCTGGAACAGGCTCTTTTTCTATTTTAGAGTTAAGCTTGGATTAATATCCTCTTATTGCTTTGATTCCGGGAAGAACTTTACCTTCAATGAACTCAAGTAATGCACCACCACCGGTTGATACATAAGAAACTTGATCTGCAAGACCAAATTTGTTTACACATGCAACAGAGTCACCGCCTCCAACAAGAGAGAAAGCGCCGTGTTTAGTCGCTTCGGCGATAGCTTTGGCAACGACTTCTGAACCATGAGCAAAATTGTCGAATTCAAATACCCCTACAGGACCATTCCAAAGAATAGTTTTAGAGTTTTTGATAACTTCCGAAAACTCAGCTTCTCCTTTAGGACCAATATCGAAACCAGACCATCCGTCAGGAATTGCATTGGCATCTGCAAATTGAGTATTTGCATCATTCGCAAATTTATCACCTAATTTAGCGTCGCTGGAAAGTATTATATTTACGTTGTTAGCTTTGGCTTTAGCCATGATTTCTTTAGCCAACTCCAGTTTATCATCTTCACAAAGAGAGTTACCAATTTTTCCACCTTTAGCTTTCTCGAATGTAAATGCCATACCACCACCGATGATTAGGTTGTCTACTTTCGAAAGAAGGTTTTCGATAATATCAATTTTAGAAGAAACCTTAGAACCTCCGATAATTGCAGTAAACGGACGTGCAGGATCTAGCATGATCTTATCTACAGCATCAATTTCTTTTTGCATCAGATATCCGAATAGTTTGTGTTCTGCATCAAAATAATCAGCGATCAATGCTGTAGAAGCATGAGCGCGGTGAGCAGTACCAAACGCATCATTTACATAAACATCGGCATAAGAAGCTAAAGTTTTAGTAAAATCTTTTTGTTTTTCTTTAATTGCTTTTTTTGCAGCAGCTTTTTCTTCATCTGAAGCATCATCAGCTAAACCTCTGGGCTTACCTTCTTCTTCAGCATAGAAACGAAGATTTTCTAACAAAAGAGCTTCTCCCGGTTGTAAAGCAGCAGCTTTCATAGCGGCTTCTTCCCCTGCACAGTCATTTGCAAACTGAACATCTATACCTAAAAGTTTAGATACATGTCCAAGAATGTGTTTTAAAGAATATTTGTCTTCAACTCCTTTAGGACGACCTAAGTGAGATGCAATAATAGGGCTACCTCCTTCAGCAAGAATTTTTTTCAAAGTAGGAAGAGCCGCACGGATACGTGTGTCATCTGTAATGTTGAAGTTAGCATCAAGAGGCACATTAAAGTCAACCCTCACAAATACCTTTTTACCGGCAAAGTTGAATTTGTCAATTGTTATCATAACTGTTTGTAATTAAATATATTTAGTTCTTATTGTTAAAGCTTCTCTTCGAAAAATATATATTCAAAGCGACACAAATATACAAAATTATGTTTGAAGATATTTTTTGTTCTATTACAAAAACGTGGAATAAAATTAAAAGAGGAATGATTATATACTTATAATTGGATTAATTGAGTATTTTTACGCTCAATCATGGATGCGATTATTTGATTTTACGTTGTAAGATCTTTCATTTGCCAAGAGAGAATTTTTTCTTTTGGAGATTGCTTTAGCAGATAATGATGGGTATCTTTGGATGGTCTGATGATGCTTGAAAAGGCACATTTACAGGTGATTTGGAAACTTTAAGATGGATTTAGAAATTGTAGTGGATAGCTTAATCTTTTTTAACGACAAAATATTCATTCTGACATTTAACATTTATAAATTTGTCACGCTTTTAACGAAAATATAAAAATAAACAATATAATATTTCTACTTATGGCTCAAGTTGATATTCGCGAATTAAATGAACGCATAGAAAGTAAGAGTGCGTTCGTTAATATGATAATGATGGGTATGGACAAAGTGATAGTCGGGCAAAAGCATTTGGTCGAATCACTATTGATTGGATTATTGTCTGACGGTCACATATTGCTGGAAGGTGTACCGGGGTTGGCAAAAACACTCGCTATAAAAACATTGGCATCACTTGTTGAAGCCGATTATCACCGTATACAGTTTACCCCCGACTTGTTGCCTGCCGATGTTGTCGGTACAATGATATACAGTCAGAAAAACGAAGAGTTTCTGATTAAAAAAGGACCTGTATTTGCCAACTTCGTATTGGCGGATGAGATTAACCGTGCTCCTGCTAAAGTACAAAGTGCCTTATTGGAGGCTATGCAGGAACGTCAGGTAACTATTGGCGAAACTACATTGAAATTGCCCAAACCATTCCTTGTAATGGCTACCCAAAACCCGATAGAGCAAGAAGGTACATATCCATTGCCTGAGGCTCAGGTTGACCGTTTTATGTTGAAGGTGGTAATTAATTACCCAAAGAAAGAAGAAGAAAAACTAATTCTTCGTCAAAATATCAACGATGCTTACGAAGAGGTAAAACCTGTATTGAAAGCTGATGAAATACTGGAAGCCCGTAAAGTTGTGAAGGATGTATATCTGGATGAAAAGATAGAAAAATACATTGTAGATATTGTTTTCGCTACACGTTTCCCTGCCGATAATGGTTTGTCTTCTTTAAAGAATATGATTGCTTTTGGAGCTTCACCACGTGCTTCTATCAGTTTAGCTTTAGCTGCAAGAGCCTATGCATTTATTAAACGTAGAGGATACGTTATTCCCGAAGATGTTAGAGCTGTAGCCCACGATGTATTACGTCACCGTATTGGACTTACTTACGAAGCAGAAGCTAGTAATACAACTTCAGATGAAATAATTAGTGAAATTCTAAATAAAATTGAAGTTCCATAAATCAGTTAACTGTAAAATAGTTAACCGTCATCAAATAATGGGTCGTTACCCGATTAATAGAAGAGCGATGATAACTGAACAATTATGGAAACAAGTGAATTACTAAAAAAAGTACGTCAGATAGAAATCAAAACCCGGGGATTGTCTCGCAATATTTTTGCAGGGCAGTATCACTCTGCTTTTAAAGGCAGGGGGATGGCTTTCTCGGAAGTGAGGGAATATAATTATGGAGATGATATTCGCGATATTGATTGGAATGTGACTGCCAGATATAATAAGCCTTTTATCAAGATTTTTGAAGAAGAGCGCGAAATGACTGTTATGTTGCTTATTGATGTTTCGGGAAGTCTTGACTTTGGAACTCAAAATGCAACTAAGCGTGATATTGTCACCGAAATAGCGGCTACTTTATCTTTTTCGGCCATCCAGAATAATGATAAGATCGGCGTAATATTCTTTACGAATAAGATTGAAAAGTTTATACCTCCTAAAAAGGGGAAGAAGCACATTTTATATATTATCCGCGAACTTCTCGATTTTCAGCCGACACAGACTCAAACAGACTTGACTATGGCATTAAAGTTCTTGACTAATGCTATAAAAAAGAGATGTACAGCTTTTCTTATTTCAGACTTTTTGGATGTATATGACTATCAAAATGCTTTGACGATAGCCAATCGTAAACATGATTTGGTTGCTTTGCAGATCTATGATAAGTTGGAGGTTGAATTGCCATCAGTAGGTTTAATGAAAATGGTGGATGCCGAAACTCAGGAAGAAACCTGGATAGATACATCATCGAAAAAAGTTCGAGAGCGTTACAGCCGACATTATCAGAAATTACTGTTTGAAGTACAGCAATCTTTTACAAAGAGCAGAGTTGATAATGTATCGATGAGTACCGATCAGGATTACGTAAAGGGTCTTTTAGCTCTATTTCAGAAACGAAATTATATGAGATGATAAGTTCTTTTTGAGGTTTATCTATAACACTGAAGAGTCAGGATCATATTAAGAAATAATTAAGTATTCAATGATTTACGGATTTACAAGCCTTGTGTATTAGTACGCCTGCTTGCCAATTTTTTTATACTTATCAAGGTTACAAATAGGTCTTTAGACCTTAAATATGTGAGAATATTTATGTTAAGTAAAAAAATATTAATACTAACTATTCTATTAAGTTGTATTTCTATACAGTTTTCTGCTTTCGCTCAACGATCGACCGCAAAAGCTACTGTACAGCCTTATGAAATAGCGATAGGGCAACAAGCCACTATTAGTCTGGAGGTGATTGCTCCCAAGGGTAGGCAATTAGTATTTCCTGCTTATGGTGATACTTTGGTAAGCGGGGTAGAGGTACTCGCTATGCCTAAGCCCGATACCGTATATGCTCATGAGGTAATGACCATAACTCAAAAGTATATAGTTACTTCGTTCGATTCTGCCTTGTACCATATACCATACCTACCTGTGTTGGACGGTACAGATACTATAGAGTCAAACGGTTTTGGGTTGAAGGTTGTCTCTCCTGTTTTATCAGAAGCTACATTGAATTACCTGGAGCAATTAAATACACAGCAAACAGATTCTATTGAGTTTGATAAGCTGGGTGTTTTTGATATAAAGAATATTCAAACACCTCCTTTTGTATGGCAAGACTATATATATTATATACTTATAGGCTTATTTATTTTGCTTATTCTTGCCGCAATCGGAGTTGGAATATATATGTATATTCAAAAGAAGAAAAAAGGATATTACTTCAAACCCGTGGTTGTTGATCCTCCGCACGTTGTAGCACTTCATGCTCTTGATCATGTGAAAGTAGAGAAACTTTGGCAACAAGGTAAAGAAAAAGAATATTTCACAGAAGTAACCGATATTTTACGTAAATATATAGAAGACCGTTTTGGTGTCAATGCTTTTGAAATGACATCTGATGAGATATTGGATGTTGTGAAAAATTTAATGGTTGCCGAATCTTCGACAGAAAGCTTACAACAGGTATTAAAACTCTCAGATCTTGTGAAGTTTGCCAAATATAAACCATTCCCGGATGAAAATGACTTAAGCTTGGTGAATGCCTATTTATTTGTCAACCAAACTAAAAAGGAAGAGCCCGTAGAGACATTAAGTTCAGGTCAAGCAAACGAATCCGGAGAATCGGATAAGGATGGGGCTGACAATTGGAAGCTTTCAGAAGAAAAAGACAAGAATGAAAATAGAACAACAAACGCTAATAGCTAAAAAATAAGTCCAAAATGGAATTTGCAAACCCTCGATATTTATTTTTGCTTTTATTATTGATCCCACTTATTGTGTGGTACATCTTTAAATTGCGGAAAGTACAGGCGACTATAAAGATGTCGTCAACAGCTGCTTTTAGAGGTGTTCATGCTTCATGGAAAGTGCATTTGAGACATCTTCCCTTTGTGATCAGACTTCTTGTAATAGCTTTGGTCATCGTTGTAATTGCTCGCCCTCAGGCAAGTAATTCATGGGAAACATCTAAGTCGGAAGGTATTGATATTGTAATGGCTCTTGATGTTTCAGGATCCATGTTAGCACAAGATTTAAAACCTAATCGTGTAGAGGCTGCCAAGAAAGTGGCTTCGGAATTTATATCCGATCGAGAACAGGATAAAATAGGTCTTGTAATTTTTGCAGGAGAAAGTTTTACACAAGCTCCTCTGACTACCGATCATGGGGTACTTCTTAACTTGTTACATGAAATAAAGCCGGGAATGATTGAAGATGGTACAGCCATTGGGCTTGGTTTGGCAAATGCAGTAAACAGACTTAAGGATAGTCAATCGAAATCGAAAGTAGTTATTTTGTTGACCGATGGTTCCAATAACAGAGGGCAAATTGCTCCTATAACAGCTGCAGAGTTAGCTAAAAGCTATGGTATACGAGTTTATACAATTGGCGTAGGAACGCAAGGAACTGCACCCGCTCCCGTTATGACACCTTTTGGGGAACGGATACAAAATGTGCCTGTAGATATAGATGAAAAAACACTTTCCGAGATAGCTTCCGTAACGGGTGGCGAGTATTTTAGGGCAGTGGATAATGCTAGTCTGAAGAATATATATACACAGATTGATGAAATGGAAAAATACCTGATCAGTGTAAATAAAGTTACCCGTAAACAAGAGTTGTATCTGCCTTATGCTTTAATGGCTATCGCTCTGTTGCTCGGAGAGCTTGTTCTGCGCCGGACAATATTCCGTAGTATTCCTTAAATGTAGTTATGTATAGGTATTAAGTAGTAATAAAAAGGTCAGAGACCTCACCGAATATAAAATTTAGATATGTTTCGATTTGCTAATCCCGAATATTTGTATCTGTTGTTTATACTACCTGTTTTGGTAGTAGGGTTTATCCTGTTAAATATACAGAAACTAAAATCTGTAAAGAAACTTGGAGATTTGAAGTTGATAAAACGACTTATGCCCGAGCTCTCTTTAAAACGTTCGTATTTGAAATTCTGGCTGATTTTTGCTGTAATTGTTTTTGGTATAGTTGTAGCTGCACGCCCTCAATTCGGAACTAAAATAGAAAAAGTCGACAAAAAAGGAATCGAATTGGTAATTGCCATCGATGTATCAAATTCAATGCTGGCAAGAGATGTTAATCCCGACAGATTATCAAAAGCCAAGCAGATACTGACCAGAATTATTGATGAAAGAAAAGATGATAAGGTCGCAATTGTAGTTTTTGCCGGAGAGGCATACGTGCAACTGCCGATGACTAGTGATATTCAGTCAGCTAAAATATTTCTCGAAAATATAGATCCCTCTTTAGTTCCTGTTCAGGGGACTGTGATTGGAAGTGCTATTAATATTGCCATGAATAGCTTTACGAACGATAAAGAGGTAGATAAGTCGATTATTCTTATAACCGATGGAGAAGACCATGAGGATAATGGAGTACAATTAGCAGAGCAGGCTGCATCGGCAGGTATACAGATTAATGTAGTAGGTATAGGAACACCTGAAGGTTCCCCAATACCGGTATCTGCAACCAGCAATGAGATGAAGAAAGACAATGAGGGCAATATTGTTGTTACCAAATTGAATGAGGAAATGTGTAAGCAAATTGCTCAGGCGGGAAAAGGAATGTATGTCAGAGCGGATAATTCTAATAATGCATTAAAGAGTTTGCAGGCTGAATTAGATAAACTTCAAAAAAAGAATGTTGAAGGAAGTGCTTATTCGGAGTATGATGAGAAATTCCAGTTCTTTGCATGGTGTATGTTGATTCTCCTTTTGATAGAGATATGTATATTCGATAAGAAAAACAAAATATTCAGAAATATCAGATTATTCAGATAATGAGGTGTATGCATTTGTAAATTTCTAATGATATAATCTAATAAATATTTGAAAGACTTATAAGTTGATTATGAAACAAATTACTCTTACTATATTACTGATGGCTGTTTCTTTGGGGCTTTTTGCGCAACGTGAAGTGCGAAAAGATATCCGGCAAGGAAACAAGTCTTATAACGAGCAATTATATAATGCTGCAGAGGCCAGCTATAAAGAAGCTCTTACTAAAAATGCATCTTCTAAAGAAGCGATTTATAATCTGGCAAATACATATTATAAACAAGGGAATATAGATGAGGCACTGAAAACTTATCAACAATATCTGGCGGCAGAAAATACCGACCATGCAAAGATGAGTAATGCATGGCATAATATAGGTAACTCTTTCTTGAGAAAAAAGGCCTTAAAAGAATCGATGGAAGCTTATAAAAAAGCGTTGCGGTTGAACCCGAATGATGAGGAGACACGGTATAATCTGGCAACAGTTCAGAAAATGATCCAAGATCAGGAGAATAAAGATCAAAATAAAGATCAGGACAAAGACAAAGATAAGAAGGATCAAAATAAAGACCAGAATAAAGATCAAAACAAGGATCAGGATAAGAATAAAGACCAAAATAAAGATCAGAAGGATCAACAAAATAAGAATGATCAAAACAAGGATCAACAAAACCAAATGTCGCAGGAAAACATTCAACAATTGTTGAAAGCAATAGAACAGGATGAAAAAGAAACCCAAGAGCGTGTACAACAATTGAAAGCTGCTGAAAGACAAAAACAAAACGAAAGTAATAGAAGGCAAGGTAAAGACTGGTAAAATAAATGAGTTTAATAACTGAATACAAAACAGTTTCAATAGTTCTTGTCATATTATTGTGTTGTATAATTCAAAACTTGACTGCTCAAGACATTGTTTTTGACATTGAAAGTCCCAGTATAGTAAAAGTGGACGAGCCATTTCGTTTAGAGTATATCTTGAAAGGAGCTGTAGATGGGACAAATTTTAATATAGCAGAATCTTTGGATGGGCTGGAGGTTAATAGCGGACCACATATCTCAAACAATAGTAGACTAGCAGGTACTTCCGAAATATGGCAATCTTTTCTTTATATTGTGACAGCAAAAAAGAAGGGTATTATTTCGTTGCCAATTGCTACGATCAACTTAAGGGGGATTCAATATGAAACGAAAAAGCTTAAATTAAAGGCATTGGCAGAGAATGAAAACTCGTCTCAATATCTCTATAATATTGATGCTTTTTTGATGACACAAGTTTCCAGACCTGAAATATATGAAGATGAAGCAGCCGTTTTATCTTGTCAACTATATACAAAAGTACCTTTACTGTCAGTCAAAGAAATAGATTATCCAGTGTTGGATGGTTTCGAAGTAGGTGGAAAACCATTCTACGATCATCAAGGTATTCCAGTATTTAAAAAAGAAAAATATAAAGGAACAGAGTATTATGTCGGGGATTTAAGGAGAATAACTGTATATCCTAATCGTTCAGGGCAATTGGTTATACCGGAAGTTAAAGCTAGTCTGACTTTCAATGCAAGAGGTTTAAATAAAAAAAGAGGATTTTACCCGGGGGAAGTCATAATTGAGAGTGTAGATAAAGAACTAAAGTCTGAACCAATCTATGTGAAAGTTGTCAAGCTACCTAAAAAGAAACCGGAGGATTTCTCAGGGGCGATAGGATGTTTCAAAATGCATTCTAAAATGAAAGACTCTCATAATATAGTTGGTGAGATCTTTCCTCTTAAAGTGGTCGTTGAAGGAGATGGAGATTTAAATAATGTATCTGCTCCTATTCTAGATTTACCGGATGGTATTGAAGTATATGATCTGGTCAGCAATAATGATGATATTATATTTTCGGACTTCGGTCTACAAAGTGAGCGTATATTTGGATATCTATTGGTTGCAAGAAGCTCCGGAATATATACCATTCCTCCGGCTCGATTTGTGTATCTAGATGTAGAGTCGGGCAATTATAAAACACTGGTTTCTTCCGAACATACGATTTCGATAACAGAACCTGAGATTAAAGGTAGTGTGATTGCTTATCGATAAGAATGATATAGTTATCTTCGCGATAAATGGTAATGAATAGTGATATTACAAACAAAATAGGGATTAGTTAAAGAAATATGAAAATGTACAGGCAAAAGATGCAAAGACATTTGTTATTATGGATACTTTTATTCCTTGGTTTAGGATTAAATGCACAAGTGAAATTTACTGCCAGTGCCCCTAGTGCAGTAGCTAAAGGCGACCAGTTTAGGCTGGTCTATACTCTGAGGGGAGGTGATGGTGAAAATATCAATGTACCATCTTCAATTAAAGGGTTCGATATACTGTATGGACCGGCAATGTCTTCGAGTTCGAGTACTCAAATTATAAATGGTAATGTAACGACAGATTCTTCAGAATCTTATATTTATACTTTAACCGCTAATGCGGAGGGGACATTTACTATTCCGGCAGCGACTATCACAGTTAAAGGGAAAAGTTACACTTCAAATTCAGTTCAGGTAAAAGTATTACCTCCCGACAAGAATGCTCAAACCCAACAGTCGGGTGGAGGAGGTGGAGGACAAACTTCTGCTGCAACTTCTACAGCACAGAATATAAATTCATCGGATGCATTTATTCGTGCTATTGTTTCAAAATCAAAGGTTTCGGAGCAAGAGTCCTTTGTCGTGACTTTCCGTTTTTATACAACACTTGAAGTGCGTGATATCGGTAAAATAGAATTTCCCGAATTTGATGGGTTTATGGTCGAAGAGCAACCTTTACCACCTACGCGTCAGATGACATTTGAGCATTATAACGGGCGTAATTACTATGCTGTTGATTTGCGTAGAACCCTTCTTTTTCCACAACGTTCGGGAAAAATAACAATACCATCGGGAAAAATAGAAATGGTCTTTAATGTAAGATCCGGAAAAACCGTCCAGACATTTTTCGGGCCTCAATATGTTATGACTGATGTTAAAAAGACAATGACAACAAGTCCTTTGACTATTGATGTTAGTCCTTTACCCGAAGGGAAACCTGCCGATTTTTCGAATGGAGTAGGAACCTTCTCTATGAATGCTTCTATTTCGGCTACTGATATCAAGGCAAATGACCCTGTAACTATTAAGCTTGTTATATCTGGTACAGGGAATATGAAGTTGATAAAAACTCCTGAAATAGTACTTCCCAAAGATTTTGAATCATATGATCCTAAGATTACAAATGATTTGAATTATACAGATAATGGTCTTACAGGTACTAAAACGATCGAATATCTTTTTATCCCTCGCTATCAAGGAACCTTTAAGATCCCACCTTTAGTATTTTCTTATTTCGATATTAAATCAAGATCGTATAAAACAATATCAACTCCGGAATACACCCTCAATGTGGCGAAAGACCCGCATGCAGGTAGTAATTCGGCAACCAGTTTTACTCAAACTGATGTTCAGGTAGAGCAGGATATCAGACATATTAAGACAGGTAATCCGTCTTTGGTTACAATAAATAGTTTTCTTTTTGGCTCACTGGGTTATTGGTTTTGGTATATAATACCATTTGTATTGTTTGTTGTATTTCTGATACTGTATCGCAAACAAATTAAAGAAAATGCTGATATAGCCCGGATGAAGACTAAACGAGCTAATAAAGTAGCAGTTAAGCGCCTTAAGTTGGCCGGTAAATATTTACAGGCTCATAAGAAAGAGCAATTCTATGAAGAAGTATTACGGGCAGCTTGGGGATATTTGAGCGATAAATTAGTTATTCCTATAGCAGACTTGAGCAGGGATAACATAGAGCAGGAACTTATTAAGTTTGGAGCATCTCAGGAGTTGATAACTAAATTTATTTCGATATTAGATACTTGTGAATTTGCTCGTTATGCTCCTGTTGAGTCAGATACAGCAATGGATGATTTGTATAAAGATGCAGTCGATGCAATTGGAGAAATGGAAAATTCTAGAATTAAAAAATAAGATTGTTATGAAACAGTTATTTATATCAATTTTTATAATAATTTCTACACTAGGCATAAGTGCACAAAGTGTAGCAGAGCAGGCTCAAAAGGCATATGATAATGGCGATTTCAGAGATGCGATAACACTTCTCGAAAGTGAAATTAAAGCTCAGAAAGAACAAGGTAAGGCTTCTGCCCAATTATATTATAATCTGGGGAATGCTTATTTCAGAGTGAATGAGATCCCTTTAGCCTTGCTTAATTACGAACGTGCACAACTTTATGATCCCGGCGACCGTGATATAAAGCATAATATTGAATATGCCCAAACCAAAATAGAAGATAAGATATTAACAGCCGATAATTTCTTCTTAAAGATGTGGTTCAATGGAGTAAGAGATCTTCTTCCTTCAAACAGTTGGGCAAAGTTATCCATTGTATTTTTTCTTTTTTTTGTAGGAAGCTTGTTTTTATTCTTTTTTAGCCCCAAATTAGGACTGAAGAAAACAGGTTTTTATTCGGGTATTGTATTATTCGTATTTCTTCTTTTTACAAACATATTTGCATATTCACAGAAGAAGAATGTTGAGAGTAGAGATACGGCTATCATAATGGCAGGTTCGGCTCCTGTTGTGAGTTCCCCGAACACAACTTCAAAAGAATTATTTATACTGCATGCCGGCACAAAAGTATCAATAACAAAAGAAGATGGAAGTTGGTATGAAATTGAAATTGATAATGGAAGTGTTGGCTGGATTCAAAAAGACAAATTGGAAATCATTTGATCGGTAACTAAATATAAATTGCAAGCCCTTAGTAAATAGTTCTTGTAGTGTGTAAACAGTAAATTAAATATGATAGAAACTAACCCTGAAAATCTGGTTGAACAGATTCTTCCCTATGAAAGAGGAGCTTTTCTTTGGTTAAATGAATTCCATAATGTCTTTTGGGATAGTTTTATGTGGATGTATAGTGGCAAGGCCACTTGGATTCCTCTCGTATTAGTTGGATTAGGTGTTTTTTTCTATAAGACGAAATGGCAACAGGCAGTACTGTTACTCTTTTGTATGGTTTTATTAGGTACATTGTGCGATCAGTTATCGGCAGGGGTTATAAAACCAATATTTGAAAGGCTACGACCCAGCCATCATCCCGATTTTAGAGATTATGTAACTATTGTAAATAATTATAGAGGCGGACGTTTTGGTTTCATATCCGCCCATGCGGCCAATGGTTTCGGTATAGCAACTTTCTTATCCCTTATGTTTAAGTATCGACGGTTTACAGTCGTTATATTTACTTGGGCAACAATAACATGTTATTCACGTATATATTTAGGAGTTCATTTTATTTCCGATATAGTAGGCGGAATGTTTTTAGGATCTGTAGTTGGATTTCTTGTATATCTGCTCTTTCAGTACGGACGTGTCCGCTTATTAAAGGAAACTACGGAGCAAATAAAAGTACCGGCTTACTCTTCTCTTCATGCTAATATTATCTCTGTAACCATTGGAGTGATAGTTGTAACACTTTTTATTATAAGCTTTATGAATTTTATGTATGGGTTTCGTTGGTTTTTCTAAAATGATTGCTTAATTTTAAAGCAACAATCTTAGTCTTAACCTTAACATATTTCATCATGACAAAAACTATTGCATACAATGAGCTTCGTAAGATTAAAGACAGTTTGCCCGATGGAAGTATTCATAAGATGGCAAAAGAGTTGAACCTGACTGTAGAAACCGTATGGAATTATTTCGGGGGACACAGTTATAAAGAAGGTGAAAGTTGTGGGGTACACATCGAAGCAGGTCCCAATGGAGGGATTGTTTTGCTCGAAGATACCTCTATACTGGATATGGCTTTAGAGATGATTGATAAAGACAAAAAGTAAATACATTATGGCCGATAAATTAGTAACACTTGCCATTCATACAAATGAAAAGGCTCAGATTTTAAAATCAGTATTGGAGAGTGAAAATATCTCTGTATTGATGGAAGATGTGGGAGATCAAAATTCCAGTTCTTTCGCAGGGGTACGTCTTAGAATCAAAGAATCGGATTTACCTAAGGCTTTGAATGTGGTGGAAAGTCGTAACTTATTTAGCTACAGCGAACCTGAAACTTACAGAACTGACGATGGACGAAAACGCATTCTGGTTCCGGTTGATTTTTCCGATTATTCATTAAAGGCTTGTCGTATAGCTTTTAACCTAGCCAAAGAAATAAAGGCTAAAGTTAAAATTATCCACGTATATTTTAACCCCTACTACCCTACAGCTTTGCCTATGGCAGAAGCATTTGCCTATCAGGGAAAAGAGGAGGCAGATTTTCAGAATATACTGGAAAGGGTAAATAAGGATATCCAAAAACTATGTAATACTATTGATGAAAAAATAGCAAGCGGCGAATTTCCCCCGATTAATTATTCTTATGTATTGAAAGAAGGATTACCCGAAGAGGAAATTGTAGCCTATGCTAAGGATTATAAGCCTGCATTGATAGTGATGGGCACACGAGGAAAAGATCAGAAAAGTGCTGATCTTATCGGTAGTGTTACAGCAGAAGTTATTGAGATGACCGGAATACCACTATTGGCAATTCCAGAGAGAACATCTTTTACCGATTTCCACCAAGTGAAAAATATTTCTTTTCTCACTAACTTTAGTCAGCGAGATTTGGTGTCTTTCGCAGCAATGATGGAGTTCTTCAATCATGAGCAGGTTAAAATATATTTAACCCACATTGAAGATAAAAAAACGGATAAATGGACTCTTATCAAACTGGAAGGAATACAATCGTATTTCGAAAAGCAATACAATAATATCAAGATTGATTATAAATTGATATCAAGTACTGATAGTTTAGCCAGTTTAGAACAATTCGTTGAAGCGGCCAATATTAATATAATAGCTTTAACGACCGCTAAGAGGAATATATTTACACGTATGTTCCGTCCAAGCGTATCACGTAAAATGTTATTTCAATCCGATATTCCGTTATTCGTTTTACGAGGATAACAGTTTATCTGTATTTGCAACTAATATCGAATATAGAATCCGCCCGGTTTAATATAGGGCAGATTCTATATTTGTTGTAATAAGGAGATACTCAAGGACAATATATAAGATTAATTAAACTAATGAAGAAGACTATCGCGATGGCAATGACAGGACTGTCGATCGTCTTTGGAAGTTGTGGAGGTAATAAACCTCAGGATACAGCTTCTCAAAATGACGACTTTATGTATGAGGTAGACGCTTTTGCAGACCTGCAAATATTGCGTTATAAAGTACCCGAATTCGAATCACTAAGCTTAGAACAAAAAGAGTTGATCTATTATCTATCTCAGGCAGCAGCCGAAGGGCGTGATATATTATACGATCAGAATGGGAAGTATAATCTGGCAATACGCCGTACTCTGGAAGCAATCTATGAGAATTATAAAGGAGATAAAACAGATAAGAACTATCAAGAGTTTGAAGTTTACTTGAAACGAGTATGGTTCTCGAATGGAATACACCACCATTACGGGGAGGAGAAATTCTTACCCGGATTTTCGAAAGAATTTTTTGAAGCCGAAGTAAAGAAGTTACCTGCTGATAAAGTTCCCGCAATGGAAAACCAAAGCGTAGATGATTTCCTGGTAATGATTGAGCCTGTAATGTTCGACCCTAATGTAATGCCTAAGAAAGTGAATCAGGCAGATGGAGTAGATTTAATCAAAACATCTGCTAATAACTATTACGGCGAAGGAGTAACACAAGCCGAAGTAGAAGCTTTCTATGCTAAAATGAAGAATCCGAATGATTCTACTCCTATCATGTATGGTATGAATAGCCGCTTGGTAAAAGAAGACGGCAAGCTGGTAGAGAAAGTATGGAAAGTAGGAGGCTTATACTCTCCGGCAATAGAGCGTATCGTAGGATGGCTTGAGAAAGCGAAAGGTGTTGCCGAGAATGACGGTCAGAAGAAAGCAATTGATAAATTGATTTCTTTCTATACAACCGGAGACCTGAAAACATTCGACCAATATGCTATAGCTTGGGTACAAGATTCTTTATCTCGGGTAGATTTTGTGAATGGCTTTACCGAAAGCTACGGTGATCCTCTGGGCATGAAAGCCAGCTGGGAAGCAACAGTAAACTTCAAGAATACCGAAGCAACAAAGCGTACCGAAATAATCAGTACCAATGCACAGTGGTTTGAAGATCACTCACCTGTTGACCCTCGTTTCAGAAAAGAAGAAGTAAAAGGTGTAACTGCTAAAGTAATAACTGTAGCTCAATTAGGAGGCGATTGTTATCCATCTACTCCTATTGGAATCAATTTACCAAACTCGAACTGGATACGTAAAGATTACGGGTCGAAATCGGTAACTATCGAAAATATAATGGAAGCATACGATAAGGCAGCCGAGCATAGCGGATTCAGTGATGAGTTTGTATGGTCACCTGTAGAATTGGAATTACTCCACAAATACGGCTTTATCACCGACGTGTTGCATACTGATTTGCATGAGATACTAGGTCATGGATCAGGTCAGTTGATGCCCGGGGTTGACCCCGATGCTCTGAAAGCTTATGGTTCTACTATTGAGGAAGCTCGTGCCGATCTATTCGGGTTATATTATATTGCCGACCCCAAATTAGTAGAGCTGGGAATCATCCCGAGTGCTGACGCTTATAAAGCAGAATACTATCGTTTTATGATGAATGGTTTGATGACCCAATTGACACGTATCGAACCGGGTAAAACTATCGAAGAAGCACACATGCGTAATCGTCAATTGATTGCCAGATGGGTCTATGAAAAAGGCAAAGCAGATAATGTAGTTGAATTTAAAGAACGTGACGGAAAGACTTTCGTTGTTGTTAATGACTATGCTAAACTTCGCAACTTATTCGGACAGCTATTAGCTGAGATACAACGAGTGAAATCGGAAGGAGATTTCAACGGAGCTAAAAGTCTGGTTGAGAATTATGCTGTACAAGTAGATCAGAAACTATTGGCAGAAGTTTTGGCAAGATACAAAGCCCTTAACTTAAAGCCCTACAAAGGCTTTGTGAATCCTGTCTTTGAAGCAGTAACAGATAAGGACGGAAAGATTACGGATGTAAAGATCTCATATAACGAAGGTTATGTAGATCAAATGTTGAGATATTCAAAAGACTTCTCTTCATTGCCAACTTATAATTAACCATATTAGCACAATAGAAAAGGGTCTGCAAAATTTTGCAAACCCTTTTATATAATGTCTTGTAGAATTTAAAACAAAGATCTCTTTTTAAGTTCTTCTCTTATAATGTCATATTCCTTATTCGTAATTACTTCTATTGCAAGCATCCACTTTAAACGATTTATTATTTCTTCTTCAGTTTCATATTCTTTAAATATGAGGTGCTTGTCTCTAATGTATTTTTTAGATACCTCAATTAGTATTTTGATAAAGTCTAAGACATTCTGTTCATTGGGCTTATTTCTATAAAAAGAGATTGAACTTTGACCTCCAGTCAAAATCAGATCATCTTTATTTTGCTTAAGAAAACTGAAAAGAGCAAATCCCCACCATATAACGGTATTAAATGCAATTATTCCTAAGCCACCTTTTTTATCATCCTCTAAAAAATAAATAATAATTAAAATAAAAGGAATACAAACGAATATCCAAGTGACAATTTGTCCAATGGTAGTGTTATCTTTCTCGTGGTAAATTCTATAACCAATTTCATCTAATTCAATATCATATTTTGTGATTTTAGATGCAGAGCGTTCTTCAATGATGATCTTATTATTGTATAACTGGAATTTACGAAAATTGAAACCTTTTTTCTGTGTTAGTTTTTCTATCATACTTGTTTGTAATGTCTCTAGTATAAAGAATGTTGAATCTTAAAGTTTCAGCATTTAATATTCAGCTCATTTAGTACTAATCGTATTTGCTCGAAAGTAGTAATACGAGTCGGAACTAATGGCAAACGAAGTTTATTCTCGATATATCCCATCATATGCAGCATCGATTTTACCCCTGCCGGATTACCGTCTACAAACAAGAGTTTAAACAGTTCGCTGAAGCTGTGATGAATAGTCAGCGCACTTTGATAATCACCTTCAAGAGCAAGGCGTGTCATGCGGCTGAACTCCTTAGGGAAAGCATTGCCTATAACCGATATAACGCCAATTGCACCTAATGTGATAAGCGGAAATGTAATACCATCGTCACCTGAAATAACATCAAAATTATCGGGCTTACGTTTAATAATATCATCCATTTGAGCCATGTCACCCGAAGCCTCTTTGATGGCTACTATGTTGCTGAACTCATTGGCTAAACGTAAAGTAGTTTCGGCAGTCATATTCACGGCTGTACGACCCGGAACATTATAGAGGATAACCGGAAGTTTAGAAGCTTCTGCAATAGCCTTATAGTGTTGGTATATACCTTCTTGTGAAGGTTTATTGTAATAGGGAACTACGGAAAGAATAGCATCTATTCCCTCGAAATTACCATTTTTTAACTGATCTACAACTGCACGGGTATTATTTCCTCCGACCCCTAAAACAATCGGTATTCGTCCATTTACCCTGTTGATAACAGTTTCTACAATTTTTGTTTTCTCCCCTTCGGTGAGGGTAGCGGTTTCGGCGGTTGTTCCCAGAACGACAAGATAATCTGTATTATTTTGTATCTGATAGTCAACAAGTCTGATAAGAGCTTCATAATCGACACTCTCGTCTTCTTTGAAAGGAGTGATAAACGCAACTCCTACACCTCTTAGATTAATTCTTGACATAAGTTCAATTCAATCTTTTATCTTGCTGATCTTCTTTCTTAAAGTTTGCTGTAAAGATAAACAATTTTAACTACTGTAAAATACTAAATATCTCTTTTTATTGCTTTGATAATAGTGTCCGGCTTGTCCCGAAAAACTTTAAAAAGCCTATTTTATATGAGCCAGATAAATCTTGAGTTGTTCATAAGCTTCAAATAAGCTTTGATTATCTTCTTTGAGTATTGTAAAATCATATAATTTTTCTTCTCTCTTAGTAAAGCCTAAGCAAAAATTACTTTTATTACGAACGAGTAGTAATTTGCTGTAATCGTTCGGCTCTAGCGATAGATCGAGAAAAGTATCATATGTAAGATTATCAAACTCAGTAAGTATGGCAGGACGAATCAAACGTTTCCAATCAAGATCTTTGTGAGTATCGATAACTTTTACATTTGGAGGAAGGTTAGCAGGAAGTATTTGGCCTTGCATCTGCTTGGGCTTTATTGTCCAAGGCATCACATACTTTCCATGTTGTACAAGGTCTTCGATAATGGGAGCTACAGTATCCCAGTCTTGTATATCGAATAAGACAAGCACATTCTTAATTCCTTCAAAGTTGAGGAAGGTATGTTTCCGATTGTTATTGTTTAATTCTGATTTTATACTTCTTTGTAAAAAATAATCCAGCATATATAAATTAAGTGTTTAATGATAAACTTTAGAATCATAACCGGCTATCGCGGTTATACCTTCCAAAGTAGTAAAAGGTCTGAGACCTTATTCTATCATTTTTAGAAACTCATCCTCATTCAGGATTTTAACTCCCAGCTTTTGTGCTTTTTCTAATTTTGCAGGTCCCATGTTTGCACCGGCTAATACATAATTTGTTTTTGCCGATATAGAGCCGCTGTTCTTTCCACCATTGAGATCTATCAAAACTTTGTATTCATCTCTCGAATGCTTTTCAAACGTTCCGCTGATAACAATAGTCAAGCCTTCCAGCTTGTTGGTCTGTTGGTCTGTAATACTTCCGCAAGTTTCGAATTGTATTCCAAACTGGCGTAATTTACGAATAATATCTTGATTTTCTTCTTTATTGAAAAAATCGACTATGCTTTGTGCAATACGTTCACCTATTTCATCCACTTCAACAAGTTGTTCCACAGTAGCCTGCATCAATAGGTCGATCGAAGGAAAAGCTTTGGCTACCTTCTTGGCTACCGTTTCGCCCACAAATCGTATACCCAATGCATAAAGCACTCTGGCGTAGGGAATGTTTACCGAGTCGGCAATACTTTGAATCAGATTTTTTGCACTCTTTTCGGCCCATCGTTCCAGTTCTGCCACCTGTTCCCATTGCAAAGTATACAGGTCGGCTACATTGTGTATCAATCCGGCATTGAAAAGATGTTCAACCGTTTCAGAACCGCCTGCAATATCCATTGCCTTGCGGGTCAGGTAATGCTCGATGCGTCCCTTTATTTGTGGAGGACATCCCATATAGTTGGGGCAGTAATAAGCAGCTTCGCCTTCATCTCTTATCAAAGTAGTACCACATTCGGGGCATTCCTTGATAAATTCAACTTTCAGATTCCCTGCTTCTCTGGCATCAGTATCTACCCGGGTTATTTTCGGTATGATCTCGCCACCCTTTTCTACATATACCATATCATTGATATGCAGATCCAGAGCATCAATAGCATCGGCATTATATAGCGATGCTCTTTTAACAGTTGTTCCTGATAACTTTACAGGTTCCAGATTGGCAACGGGAGTGATAGCCCCTGTGCGTCCTACCTGATACGATACCGATAACAAACGTGTAACCTCTTGTTCAGCTTGAAACTTGTATGCAATTGCCCATCGGGGCGATTTGGCAGTGTATCCCAGATTTTTTTGTTGTAATAGAGAGTTTACTTTCAGAACAATACCGTCCGTTGCAACAGGTAAGTTTTTCCGTTCCACATCCCACTTCTTTATAAAAGCAAACACTTCATCCAAAGTACTGCATTTAATGGTTGCGTCCGAAGTTTTGAAACCCCATTCCTTGGCTTTCAATAAATTTTCGTAATGTCCGTTGGTAGGTAGATTTTCTCCCAACATATAATATAAATAGGCATCCAGCTTACGGGTTGCAACTACTTTTGAATCCTGTAATTTAAGAGTTCCCGATGTAGCGTTTCTGGGGTTGGCAAAAAGATTCTCTTCTTGCTCGGCTCTCTCTTTATTGAGTTCCTCAAATACTTTCCAAGGCATCAATATTTCTCCCCGAATTTCAAAAAGGGCAGGGTAGTCGTTTCCCCTTAAAGACAGAGGTATGCTTCGTATGGTTTTTACGTTGGCTGTAATATCGTCTCCTTTAACACCGTCGCCTCTGGTTACTGCCTGAGTCAGCTTGCCATCGGTATAAGTGAGCGAGATCGAAGCACCATCATATTTCAGTTCGCAAACAATTTCGAAATCGTCGTTCAAATCTTTTTTTACCCGATTGTAAAACTCTATAACTTCGGCTTCCGAATAGGTGTTCGAGAGCGAAAGCATAGGATAAATATGTTCTACCTGATTAAAAGTTTTGGTGATATCGCTACCTACACGCTGCGAGGGCGAACTCGGGTCTGCATACTCGGGATGTGAGGTTTCGAGGTCGATAAGTTCCTGCATTTTCTTATCGAAATCAAAGTCTGATATAGTGGGGTTAGACAACACATAATAGTTGTAATTATGCATGTTAAGCTCTTCTCTTAACTGTTCGATTTGCTGCCCGATAGATTCCATTTTTGATACTTTATAATTCTCTTCTACTACAAAAATACGAAATTAATTAGAAATGCTGATGAGTAAGCAAAATATGGATAGCCCATAAAACATTTTAGGTGACACTCGTTGCATAAAAGTGACAATTATGTACTACATACTATACAACTAGGTGACAAATTCGTCTCAAAAGTGTTACTTTTTTGTGTTTTGTAAATTGCTTTTAATCAGTTGATAAGACTCGAAAAGGTTACAAAGGTTACAAAAGTGACACTTTTTTCTATAGTTTTTATTTTGCTATTCTCAATCATTCCTATTTCTTTATAATATAGATAAATAAGAGGTCATAAAAGCGAATAATTATATAAACAATTAAAGTTCTATTATTATGTCAAGAATCGATTTTTCTCAAACTACGAATGGTATCATACAGGTTTTAGAGCGTGAAGAACCTCTATTGAGTTCTTTAAGTGAGGATGTTGTTGCCTCAAGATTCAATAAGCAGAATAGAACAATCAAACAGATACTTGGGCATTTAATTGATTCGGCTTCAAACAATACCCATCGTATTATACATTTGCAATACCAACCAAGTCCGCTGATCTTTCCCGATTATGCCAATCTTGGAAATAATGACAGATGGATAGCTATTCAAAACTATCAGACAGAAAACTGGAATAATTTAATTCAACTTTGGAAATATTCTAACCTGCATGTTATTCATGTAATCAACCATGTAGATCAGAGTAAATTAAATAATGAATGGCTGAATACATTCGGAGATAAGATATCTTTGAGGAGTATGATAGAAGATTATCTGCCTCATTTGCATCTCCATATAAACGAGATTCATGAGTTATGCGAAAGTAATGTGTAATCAGAATATGCGGTTATAGGGTGTATGTAACTACATAGTCATCAGTTACAATGTATTGAATCCGGAAGTTGAGACTATCTTCCGTAAATGTTTCCTGTGCTTCAAAGAAACCTTGGTTTTGTGGAGTGAATTTCCTGATGTGGAAATTATTTTTCAAATCGATTTTTTCACGGCTTAATGCCTTATACATAGTTTCTTTAGCCGACCAATGAAGTAGTAAATGTAATGTTTCGTTTTTAGGGTCAATGTATTCCATATCAGATATAAACCTCGTGCGAATACGCTTTACCCGGTCTGAAGTATACTCTATATCGATACCTAACAAGGGCGACTGTGAAAGTATAATAGCTACATAATCTTTTGTATGTGATATAGATATGTTTACAGAACGGTCTTCGAAGTACGGTTTTCCATTCGATTGGTAACTTATCGTTTTCTCTTCTCCGAGAAGTGTTTTGAGAAGTACCCTTACCGCAATTCGTTCAAGAACTCTTGCAGGAGAAGTTGTAGTATCAATAAAACGAATCAGATCCTCTTTATTCGTTAATTGAGATAATAACAGTTCGGGAGTTTCTTCCATCTTCCAGATTCCCCACTTACAACCCTTATTTTCTTCTGTATAGATAAGCATTTGATACTATTTTAGCGTAACAAAGATATGAATAAAAAAGAGTCTTTGGAATTCTCATCCCAAAGACTCTTAATCTGATTTTCTATGAAGAATCATTTTTTATGGCTTAGCAGCCATGGAACTAGTTCTTTATTCTGAAATACATTTATCCAACTGCCATGATTAACATCGGGATACTCTGTATATTTAACTTCGTTTCCGGCAGCTTTTAAACTCTCGTACATCTGTTGTGAAAATTGTACGGGCACTACGCTGTCTGCCGATCCGTGAAATATCCAGAGAGCTGTATTCTTGGTATAGTATTGAACCTTCGAAACATCACCGCCTCCACATATGGCAAAAGCGGCAGCAAAGGTATTGGGCATACGCCACAAAAGTTCGTATGTACCCATACTGCCCATCGAAAGACCTCCGACATATACTTTACTTTGATCGACCTTTCCGGAGTTGATCCAGTTCGTTATCAGATAAACCAAAGTTTCCATAGACGGGGTGGCTTTATCTGACAACCCGAATGTAAATGTGGTTTTATTGCCTAAAGTTTGTTTCTCTACATTAGACCAATAGCTTCCTTCCGGGCATTGTGGAGCAATAACTATTGCAGGATATTCGGCTTGAAAATGATCAATCATAAAATCTTTACCATGAGTAAGCTGCTTCTCATTGTCACTGCCACGCTCACCTGCACCATGCAGGAATACCAAAAGTGGGTATTGTTTAGTTGCGTCATAATCTTTGGGAAACATAACCTGATAGGGAATAGTATATCCGTTTATCATATAGCTGGCAGGCTCAAACTGTGCATAAGTAAGAGCAGAACATAAAAATAAGAATACAATTAATAGTTTCGATTTCATATTGTCAATAGTTAAAGTTCTCAATAATCAGCCAGAGTCATAGATGTCATATGGCCTTTATTTGGCTTCGCCTCTGGTCCAAGTCGATGTTCCGTTTTCGTTGATGGCTTCAATGGCAAAGTAGTAAGGTTTGGTTCTATCCATCCCTGCATAATAGTACTCATTTGTATTGTGAACCATAACGCTGCTATATAATTTGTCGGGTTCTATTCCGATATAGATATTATACGCATATGCACCTTCTACCGGTTTCCATTTCAACCAAGCACTGCGTTTATCCGTTTCGGTACGTAATACCATGAACTGTTCAACAGGAGCAGGTTTTTCGCCGGCACCGAATCCGAATACACGGAATCCCGAAATAGCAAATTTACCTGTAGGCATGTGTATGTTTTCGAGTTTTACGTAACGGGCTTTAATTGGTTTCTCTAATTCTATATAGTCATGAGGAACATCCGTTTTATTGCTGCTCTTATCGATGACTACATCCCATTTCTTTCCATCCAGAGACGAATATACTTTATATTGATGAAATTTACCTAAAGTTTTACCCATAAATTCGACGTCTTGGTCAGCATAATTTATTTGTATGGCATACACTGTCGAAACCTCTCCCAAATCGGAAATCAGCCACTCACCTTTGTCGGCACTTTTAGCACTCCAGTAAGTTTTGATATTTTCATCTACAATATTATTGGCATAATGCGTGCCTAAAGTTGACGAAACCTGTACAGGCTTATTATAATTTAAAAGCATCCATCCAGTAAACTGGCTTTTCAAGTGATCGGCTTCGCCTGTTGGTATATAGTGTGGATAGTCTCCAAATGCAGTATTGCAATACATATTGCCTTCGCTGTCGAATCCAGCAGGCCATATTCCGATACGGCGTTCGAAGTTATTCTTTACATTAATAACCATAGTCGATGTATGCCAGTAATTATTCCAACGGTCTTGGAAAGTAGCACCATGACCTGCTCCGCGAATAAAACCACCGGCTTTCATACTCAATGGCAATGATGCATGTTCGAAGAATCCGAGAGGACTGTCGCTTACAGCATAACCATCGGCATAGTGGCTGAATTCGGTTCCGGGACCTCCCCATTGCAGATAGTATTTACCATCGTGTTTGGTCATCCATGCACCTTCCATAAATGGCTTAAGGAAAGTATTGTCCATGTGTTCACCAAAGCGGTGCCAGCCGATTCTATCCCCATCGGTCAGAAGTAGCTCTTTACGAGTTCCTATCGGTTGGAATGTTTTCCTGTCCAGTTCGATTCCGTACAATGGATATACGTTACTGCTGCCGTTGTACATGTAGAGTTTACCATCATCATCGGTAAAAAACGCAGGATCCCAACCTCCGATGTCGAAATGCTCGACAGCTTTTTCCCATTTGTTATTCTTGGGGTCGGTACTTATCCAGATTGGAAATATACGAGAGTAAGTAGATCCGAAAACTACCAGAGTATCTCCCATTGTCCATGCAGCCGGAGCACAAAGGTCGTCCCATTTATTAGGAGTTTGCTCTATTGCTTCTTCTGTAAGGAAAGGGCGTGAAACGAAATTCCAGTTCAACATGTCGCTGCTCCACCAGTATCCGGTCTGATTAGTAGAAAAAAGATAGTAGTCGCCTTTGTAATTCACAATGGCAGGATCGGCAGAGGTACGGTGTTTTCCCCATTCTGTGAAGTTAGGGATCGGACAATATCCGTAATCAATATTAATAGGATTACAATATGTTTTCTGCTGTGCATAGGTATTCGCTCCCAATATGCAGAGTATGGATAGTATAGCGTATTTTAATATTTTCATGATAGAGGTTAGATATATTATTTAATAAGATAGAGAGCTTGTATTTACAACAGGCTCTCTATTATTTTACACTTATTATTTTAAAGAAGGACTTCCGAAATTTAATTTTTTCAAACCATTTTGAACATCAGGATGGCTCATAAATAATTTCCAAAGTAATTGGGTACGGTAGTTCTCAATCATTACAGCTATAGGACCTTGGTCGATAGCCAAATATCGTTGAGGATACCAGTTGTCTGTTTCACTGTAAGCATCGTAGAAACCATATTTACCCCACATTTTGTCTCCCATCGAATAAAGATTGCGTATAACTTTCATCGATTCTTCGGGAGTATAAACAATTGAAGCTACAGCAGCGGTTGGAGTAATAACTCCATGATCGCCTCTTTCGGAAGGTTCGTGTGCTGCATATCCAACGGTAGAATAACTGGCAGTTAGACCCCATGCATTTTCGCCGTATCCTTTATATCCTTTTGGATTGCGAAGGCAATAAGCTCTATTTACAAGCGTATAGTTTCTCATTTCATCAAAATAGTTGGCACAGTAATCGTCTTTAAGATCAGTAGGATTTAATCCTAAGAAAGAATATTGAGCCCAGAATAAAGGACCGGCCTCTGTTCCTTGGTAGCGCAGGTTAAGTTTAATACCCTCTACAGTATGAGGATCTACTATTGCTCCGTTTTCGGCCCAACCTTCGTGATATACAGGTGCAGGTACTCCGTGAGTAGGAGATGCTGCTGCAAGAATATACGTAATTAAACATTCGTTGAAACCGTGAATAGCAAAGTTCATTTCCCACGAATGCTCAGGGCTCCAGTGCCAGTACAATACATTTTTTCCATTGCGATGCCAGTTCCAGTCAACAGCTTTCCATAATTTATCGATACGTGCAGCTACAGCTTTTTCGGCATCCGATCCGTTTACGTAGTATTGATGTGCAGCCAAAAGACCTTGCATCAGGAATGAAGTTTCCACTAAATCACCACCATTATCTTTGTCGCTGAAACCTCTGACTTTACCTGTTTCGCCATACCACCAGTGAGGGAATACACCATGAAAACTATCGGCTTTCTCCAAGAAAGTTACGATTTTATCCATTCTGGCTACACCTTCTTCGCGAGTCACATAACCACGATCTATTCCGGCAATAATTGCCATGATACCAAATCCGCTACCTCCCGAAGTAACAACGTTTGCATCGTTCTGTGGATATTCTCCATCTACATGGTAACGCTCACGAGCCATTCCGCTGGTTGGTTCGGCACCGTCCCAGAAATAATTAAAAGTGCGTCGCTGAACACTGTCGAGCAGAGCCTCGTCGCTAATCTGTGCGGACGGATTCTCTACAATTGCGTCTTGAGCATTATTGCTGTTGTTTTTACAATTTGTAAATAACAGCGCAAGGCTAAGTATTATAAACGGGGTGAATACCTTTTTCATAAGATAATTTTTCTAGTTAGTATAAAAATAAGTCTACTGTTTAAATATGGAAAGAGATTGCCCGAATTTGTTCTGACAACCTCTTTCACTTGGCGTTATAGAACCTAAGAACAGTTTAATTTAAAGTGAATCTGGCTGTCTTGACATCTTGACTGCTACCGCCAATCATTACATCAAAATCGCCGGGTTCAAATACATATTCTAAATCGTAGTTATAGAATTTAAGTAGCTCAGGGGTGATTTTGAAACTAACTGTTTTAGTTTCTCCTGCTTTTAATTCTATTTTCTCGAAACCTTTCAATTCTTTAACCGGACGGGTTATGCTGCCTACTATATCGCGGATATACATTTGCACCACTTCTTTTCCATCCTTTGTTCCGCTATTTGTAACGGTGATGCTTGCTGTAAGTTCGCCGTTTTGATCTAAATTAGAAGAGCTAAGAACAACATCGCCATATGTAAATTGAGTATAGCTCAAACCATATCCGAATGGGTAAAGAGGTTCGTTGCTAACATCAATATAGTTACTACGGAATTTCTCAAACCACTTACCTTCGGCTAGTGGGCGACCTGTATTTTTGTGATTGTAGAAAAGAGGAATTTGACCTACGTTTTGAGGGAATGTTGCAACCAATTTACCGCTGGGGTTTACATCACCGAATACTACGTCTGCAATTGCAGGAGCAGCTTCACTACCGCCAAACCATACGTTAAGTATAGCGGGTACGTTTTCGTTTTCCCAAGTAAGAGTCAATGGACGACCTGTGAACAATACTAATACAACAGGTTTACCTGTCTTTACAAGTGCAGCTAGCAATTCTTTTTGAACATCCGGAATGTCGATGTTCGAACGGCTGCTGGCTTCTCCACTAAATTCTGATGATTCGCCTACTGCTGCAACAATAACATCAGCGTCTTTAGATACTTCAAGCGCTTCGTTCAATAATTCTTCTTTGGTGCGGTTGTCTCTATGTAGAGTACGTCCAAACATTGTAGCATTTTCTTCCAGTTTAGGATCTGCTGTGAGGTTACTACCTTTAGCATACACTATTTGTACATCTTTTCCGCCAACAGCTTGCATAGCTTCTATAACTGTTTGAGGTTTATCCAGATTAACAGCTACACTCCATGTTCCGGGCATATTAGAACGGGTATTTGCCAATGGGCCTACTACAGCAATTTTTCCTTGTTTTTTAAGAGGAAGAACGTTGCCTGCATTTTTTAGCAAAACGAAACTTTCTGAAGCTATTTTACGTGCAACATCACGGTGTTCTTTTGTGTAAATCTCTTTTTTAGCACGTTTAGGATCCATATATTTATATGGATCTTTGAATAATCCTAATTTGTATTTTGCTTCCAGTATGCGACGGCATGCTTTATCGATATCAGCTTGTGATACTTTACCTTCTTTTAAAGATTTAGCAATTGTTCCGGTAAATCCTTCGGCTACCATATCCATATCCACTCCTGCTTTCAGAGCACGTGCCGATACTTCTTGTAAATCACCGATACCATGTTCGATCATTTCGCTGATTCCTGTATAATCTGTTACTACAAATCCTTCGAATCCCCATTGTTTGCGAAGTACGTCTGTCAGTAGCCATTTATTGGCTGTGGCAGGTACGCCGTCCACTTCGTTGAATGAAGCCATAACACTACCTACTCCGGCTTCTACAGCGGCTTGGTATGGATACATATATTCATTCATCATTCGGTTGCGGCTCATATCGACTGTATTGTAATCACGTCCAGCTTCTCCTGCACCATATAGAGCATAGTGTTTTACACAGGCCATGATATGGCTATTGTCTGAGTAGCTTGCATCTCCTTGATAACCGTAAACCATTGCTTTGGCAATTGCTCCTCCTAAGAATGGATCCTCTCCGTTTCCTTCCGAAACACGTCCCCAACGAGGGTCACGTGAAATATCCACCATTGGACTGAATGTCCAGAATATACCATCGGCGCTTGCTTCTATGGCTGCAATGCGAGCAGATTTCTCAATAGCTTTCATATCCCAAGTTGCCGCTAATCCTAATGGAATAGGGAATACTGTTTCGTAGCCGTGTATAACGTCCATTCCGAAGATTAAAGGAATTTTCAGACGGCTTTCTTCAACCGCAACACGTTGTACATCGCGAATTTTTTCGACTCCTTTAATATTGAACAAACCTCCAACCTGACCTTGCTTGATCTTTGAAGCAATATCACTACTCTTAGCCTGACCGGTGGTAATATCTCCGGCACTAGGTAAGTTAAGTTGACCTATCTTTTCTTCGATAGTCATCTTACTCATCAGATCGTCGATGAATCGATCCATTTTTACATCTCTTGCACTGCTCTGTTGTGCTCCGGCGCTAATTGCGGCACAGCAAAAAAGCATAGTTAATAGTTTTTTCATATCTATTATTTATAATGTGTTTCTATTAATTTCAAAAGTAATTCGGGCTCGTCGGTTGTTATATAATCGACTCCCTGTTGTAATAGATATTGCATTTGTTCTTCGGTATTTACCGTCCATACATTGGTTGTCAAACCCAATTCTTGTGCATTATCTACTAATTTTTCATCATTATAGAATGCACTGTAATGATAATCTATTCCGTCTACTTTAGCTTTAGATAATTCATCTAATGCTTTGTTTGTCTCCAAGTACGAAATTACTGCTGTCGGATCTAATTCCTTTATGCGTAATAAGGCTTCATAGTCGAAGCTTATATAGTCGACCCAAGCTTGAGCTTTGTTTCGGTGAACTAATTGCACAGCCGAGTCAGCAAGAGCTAAACTGCGGTCTTTTCCTTTTTGTGAACCTTTAAGTTCTAACACTAACCGTGTTTTATTTTGATTTTTTATACAGTTAAGATATTCTTCCAGTGCTGGAACAAAATCTCCATTTTTAAGAGGAATTTCCATCAAAGTTTGGGCAGGAGTATCTTCTACCTTTTTTCCTCCAATTATAGGATCATGAGAAAGGATTACGTTATTATCTGACGATAACCATACGTCAAATTCTGCAGCCTCACATCCTAATTCTATTGCGTTTTTTAATGAACTCATAGAGTTCTGGCTTGCTTCATGGTTTTTCCATGCACCACGATGAGCTATTACTTTGTTGTGGATAAATCCATCTTTGACTAATTCGAATGCTTTATCTTCAGAACCAGCTTTTACTGTAATCTCGTATCTGATGGGTGATGATATCGAAAGTTCTACATTAGGTTGTAATTTAATATAGCCTGCCTGGTCTATGAGAAAAAGGCTTGAGGTATCCTTTTCTAAAGTTACTTTCTGATTGTCTTGTACTACTATCTTTCCGATCACAGCTCCTTTAACACCGACAGGTATAGTGTATTTATCAAGAGTCACTGATACCGAAGAGGCAGAAAGTGAAAGATAAGATATAGAAATCAATAAAAGCAGTAGTATTCTTTGTATTCTCATGGGATGATTTATGTAAAATATAATAGGGACAGAAATATGCCCCTATTATATTTGTTTTTGTTATTACCAGTTGGGGTTTTGCGTCATAGTTGGCGTTTCTATCAACTGTTGATTTGGAATAGGGAATAACTCATGTTTTCCTACGATATAATTTTTACCGTTCAGAGCCATTGCTTCTTTTCCTTGTCCTGTGCGATTAAGATCGAACCATCGGTCATGCTCAAAGGCTAACTCTAGACGACGTTCGTGCCATATAGCCTTGCGAAGCTCATCTTTGTTCGTAATGCTTAAGCTGGTTAACTTCACTCTACTTCTAACAGTGTTTACAGCAGCCAGCGCTTCGCTGGTTTTACCTAGTTCATTAGCAGCTTCTGCTTGTATCAAATAAATCTCACCTAAGCGTAAATATTTGATGCTTTTGTCTGTATATTCTGCACCCGGAGCTGCACTGGAATAGGCTTTTAAGTTATACATAGGGTTTTCAGTTGCACCTATTACACGTCCGTCCCAAAGGGTCGAATTTCTGAAGATAATTGTTCCATCACGACGAATTGCGTCGCCTGAAGTATTAAAGTCAGCAAGTAGATCATCCGAAGGAGTATTGAAACCCCATCCCCATCCGGTCTCTCCGCGAGCTCCTTGTGTTTGAGAATATTGTTTTGTACCTAATGCAGGGGCATCACCTCTACTTTGGAACTCAAAAATAGATTCTACACCATTGTTTGCAGAAGCTCTCCAGATAACTGTATAATCTGGTTCTAATTGATATTGTCCAGAATTAATAACTGTTGTTGCATAATCATATGCTTGTTGCCATTTACTTTGATACAGATACACTTTAGCTAATAAACTTTGTGCAGCACCTTTAGTTGCACGACCTAAATCGCTTGAAGCGTATTCGCTTTTTAGAGGAAGATATTGAACTGCATCCAACAAATCTTTTTCTATATAAGCATATACTTCTTCTTTGGGAACTCTTTTTGTATTATCTATTTCCTGTATAGTAACATCGCCCCATCCTCTAACTAAGAAGAAATAGTTAAGTGCACGTAAGAATTTAGCTTCTCCAATCAATCTGTTTTTATAAGCTACATCTGTAAGATCAGACTTTTCAGTAACTTCAATTGCTTGTGTTGCACGACCTATTGATTTGTACCAACGTGTCCACATTGCATGCAGAGAACCAGCAGTACTAGTAAAAGTAAGATCATCAAACAATTGCTTGTCGCCTCCTGGATCACCGGGAGAACTTCCTTTATCTGCATTATCTGAAATGATCTCAGTTATTGCTAAATAAGAGAATGCATAATCCCAATCTGTAAACATGGCGTATGTTCCATTAACGAAATCTACAGGCTCGTATACTTCCTCACTATCATCTGCCTCCACTTTTTCCTGTGATGGAACATTTAGAAAATCACTACATCCTGTCGAGAATATCAGGATTGCTACAGCAGTAGCAATGCTTTTATATATTTTTTTCATGACTTTTTTCTTTAACTTAATTTGTTTAGAATGAAAGATTAAGACCGAATATAAAATTACGGGTTGTTGGGTAAGCCGTTAATTCTATACCTGCTGTTTGACTTGGATCTCCAATAGGTGTATTAGGATCGCTTGAGTATCCTGAAATTTCAGGAGAAAAGCCTGAATAGCCTGTAAGCATAATAGGATTCTGAGCAGTAAAATATAATCTTAGTTTAGTTCCTTTAAGAACAAGGTCGTCAAAAGTATATCCCATTGTGATATTATTTATACGGAAGAATGCTCCACTTTCTAAGAAGTAACTTGAGGCATATGCATCACGGTTAGCTCCTGGGTTAGAATTAGTCGAACCGTCACCAGTCCATCTGTTTTTAAAGGTATCGTAAGCTATATTTTCACCACCATCTATTCTGTTACTTTTCAATCCGTTGTACACTTTGTTTCCGTATACACCATAACCATCTACGCTGAAGTCAATATTCTTATACCCTAAACCGATGTGGATTCCATAATTAGCAGTAGGCAAATATGATCCGAAGAATTTCTTATCACGATCGTCGATTACACCGTCTCCATTTTGATCTTTATATCTTAAATACCCAGGGTGAGGTGTTCCTACTTTAGCATTGTTGGGATCATCAATTTCTGCTTGATTTTGCCATACTCCATCAGCCTCATACATCCACCAAGCATAAATAGGTTGACCTTCTTGTAGGCGTTTTGTTATTTCTCCATTACCAAGGCTACCTCCTGTAGAACCATCATATGCGGGTTTCACATTTATAACTTTGTTGGTATTGTGTGAATAGTTTCCGCTGATTACATAGCTAAGTCCATTAGCTAATTTATCACTCCAAGCAAGATTTAACTCTATACCCTTATTACTAACTTTTGCACCATGTGCATAAAAGTTTTCTTGGAAAGCAGAGTTTGATATTGGTTTTACTCTTAATATTGTATTAGTATTGGTTTTGTTATAGTAATCAATATTAGCTGTTAACCTGTCTTGTAAGAACGCAAAATCAAGCCCGATGCCCCATTCTTCGGTTATTTCCCATGATAATGGTACAACAGGGCTACCGTATGCAGCTCCAAAATAATAGCTGTGATCAGGTCCGAAGATGTAGTTTAAGTCTTTAGGTGCAGCTTCAGTACTTGTTAGTACTAAGTTCGCATTTAAAGGTACACTTTGGTTACCAAGCTTACCCCAAGTTGCTCTTAATTTCAGATAATCAAAAATCTTTTGATTTTGCATGAAATCTTCTTGAGATATTGTCCAACCTCCTCCGATTGAAGGGAAAGTTCCCCAATTATCACCTGAAGAAGCAAATGTACTAGAACCGTCTCGTCTGATAGTTCCTGTCAGGTAGTATGTATTGTTATAATTGTATTGAAAACGTCCAAAATAAGATGCCAATGCTCTAGGTGTATATGAATATTGCTCCACAAGGTTTGGATATTTACCTGATGCATGATTGATACCCCAATACTGACTTTTTGCAGGAACATCATAACCTTTTAATATAGATGTATTGCCAATACCTTCTTTTTCTCTGGAAAGACCTCCTACAACATTTAAATTGTGTTTGTCGAAACTTTTATTGAAAGTAACGAAGCCTTCCCATACCCAACGATATGTATCTACATTGGCTAATCGAAGCGAGTTATTCGCATAAGTAGTATTTGTTTTTGTATCTGCTGCTTCTCTGGCTGCATCAAAGTCAGCCTCTGTTTTACTTGGATTATTAAACAACCACGATTCTCTTATATTATCGAATTGTCTGTTTCTAGAATAATATTTAGTTGCGCCAAAGCGTGAATTTACTTTTAAAAAGTTTGTTAGCTTAAATTCACCTTCGATACCACCCTGTATTGTTATTGTATTTTGTCTTTGATTTTGTCTGTCAGTTGTGAATACCGGATTCCCAATTGAGTTTAAGTTACCGATAATATCACCAGGAGCACCAAACTCTTGAACAATTCCTGTTGTTTTGTTTACACGAGCACGTCCGTAACTACCATCCGCATTTCTTACAGGAACAAGTGGTGATTGTTTGTATGCATTATCAAAACCACCAAAAGTTACTACATCTTCGTTTTCAAAAGAAATATTCAGGTTTTGGCTGAATTTTAAACGATCATCATAAAACTTGTATACGTTATTATTTCTTATTGTTGTACGTTGATAGTTTTGATCATTCAAAATACCCCCTTCGTCATAGAAGTTATAACTGAAAAAGTAATCTACAGTTTTGCTTCCTCCTGATAAGGATACAAGATTATTAGTGAAGATACCAGTTTTGATTAATTCGTCATACCAATCTGTATTGTATGCTTGTTTGTTGGCATCTTGCAGTAAATAAGTGTTTTTAACACCCTGATTACTCAATGCTGTCTGGTTTTCGTTAAAGAAAGTAATGTATTGAGAGGCATTAGCCATTTTAACTCTGTGAAGAATAGTTTTGATACCAACAAATGATTCTACACCGATTTTACTTTTTCCTTCTTGTCCTTTCTTGGTTGTTACAATAATTACCCCATTGGCAGCACGTACCCCATAAATAGAAGCCGAAGATGCATCTTTAAGGATATCCATTGACACAATGTCTGAAGGACTTATATTTGTAATGTTTTCAGCAGGAAAGCCGTCTACAATATACAAAGGGTCACGTCCTCCAAGTGCAGTTCCTAGCCCACGGATAATTACCGTTGGAGAAGAGCCCGGAGCATCATTGTTAATGATATTTATACCCGATATTTGACCTTGCATTGCCTGAGCCGCATTGAGGGTTGGCTGCCTCATAATAGCATCAGACGATATGCTTCCGATAGACCCTGTAAGGTCTTGTTTTTTAGCTGTACCGTAACCGATAACTACGGTTTCTCCTAATACTTGGCTATCATCAAGTAATACAACGTCTATTTTTGTTTTGGATCCAACCGGAATTGATTGGGGTTTCATACCTAGATATGAGAAGTCAAGTATATCGCCTGACTTTACGGTAATAGAATAATTACCATCGAAGTCTGTAACTGTTCCTACTGTGGAACCTTTGACTACAACACTAACACCCGGTAGTGGATCTTTTTGCTCATCGGTGACTACTCCTGTTACCGTAGTCTGAGCAAAAGCATTTGAGATGCTTGCTGAGAAGATTAAGAATAGTAGAAGAAAAAACTTCATACTGATTCTCCCCGTAGAGGTCAATCTAGTTTCTTTCATGGATTTCTGATTTTACTGTTAAACATTTTTTCATTTACTTCCTTGTCTAAGATAATAAACCTAAAAACGCCATAATAGTTTAATGGAATACGATCTTATTTTTCGTAAATGATTTGCAACAAATGTAAAAACAGTAAGTTCAGCCGTTGTGAAATTTATCTCATAATGTATACATAGGTCTCATATTTAACAATAAGTAGACCTCATTATTACCACTCAAAAAATATTATATTTTTGATAATTAATTATTTATAATCTAATTCTGAGCTCATTTATATTTGTAAAAAGAAGTCGTTTAGGTGTTGGTGAGAAGGTATATCTAGCTTTTTGCGTAGTCTGTATCTACTATTTTCTACAGCTCTCACCGAAATATTCATTAATGCAGCTATCTCTTTTGAGTCTAAATTCAGTTTTAAACAGGCACATAATCTCAGATCATTTGCTGTGAGTTGAGGGTAAGTTTCTTTTATTTTTTTAAAGAAATTTGTATGCTTTTGTTCAAATTTAATGAGGAATGTTTTCCAGTCTTCCTCGCTATCAAGGTTACTATTTAATAGTGTATTTATCTTCTGGAAAAGTGGAGTCAGGGTTTTGTTATTTTGTTTTGTATAAAACTCCTCTACTTCATTTTTAATTTTAAGAATTAGTTCATTACGTTGTATGATGAATGAAGTTTGAGAAAGCAACTCTGCATTCTTTTCTTCTACCTCTTGTTTTAAAAGTTGGTTTGTTAGGTTTAATCGTTTGGTTTCCAGTATTCTCAACTTCTTTATATGTAGTTTCTTGTATTTGTACTGAATATACATGATAATTGAAGTAATGAATAAAATAAATAATAAACAATAAGCTAGAACCGCCCATCCCGATTGATGCCATGGTGCTAATATTTCAAAAGCAAATCTTATCTCTTCCGATTTGTTTCCTTGACGATCCATAGCAACAACAATAAAGGTGTATTTTCCTTTAGGAAGACGTTCATATGTGATATTATTTTGATTCTTTAGTACATACCATTGGTCATCGAGTCCCTCAAGCTTATATTGAAAGGAAATGTTACGAGTTAAGGTTTCTGCTGTTGAAAATTGAAACTTTATAGTATTAAACGAATGACTGATCTGGTTGAAGTTATTATCCATATAAACCGATTCGCCTGACGAATTAGATATTCTAATAGATTTAAAATAAGGTTGGGCTATTGGTTTATTCTCAGCTGTGACCTTATTTTTACATAAAAGAAAGCCATTATCCAAGCAAATAAGACTATAATCGTTATCTAGATTTACGATATTTTCATAATTGTCAATCATCGAGAAATTCTTATAGCCGATATCTATTCTGAATTTTATCTGCGCTACATTGTCATTGTACGTTACATTATAGATAAGATCGTTGCCTATAATCCAGAAATTATTCGGAGATATATTTACAACCTCTTTAAGTCCCGAAATATTATGAAAACACTCGTTTAATGCATGCTCCGGAACAATAGTGCCATCAATATCATTGTAGGTGTAGAACTTATTATTACCAAGAAAAGCAACTCTGCCACCGATCTTAAACAGCTTTAGTTTATAAGGAATATCTTTTTGTCCTTCGCTTCCATAATATTTAAATGATTCTATTTTAGAAAGATTTTCATTCAATCTGGTTCGGTATATACCTTTATTCATGTGTTGTAACCAAACATTGTTGAGATGATCAGTTTGAACTTTTTTTATAGGTTCCTGAATCTCGTTTAATATATGGAGTTCTTGAGCATTTCGATCTATGGACATTAAGCTTATGTAAGTTCCCAGTAGTAGGTGATCCTTATCTTTCTCCAGTGTATAAAATACTCCTGTATTTATCTTATAAGGAGATGTAACAGATAAATTCCGATCTATAATAAGCAACCCTCGATTATGAGAACAGTACAATTGTCCATCAATGACATTTAAACTCCATACCTGTCCTTCAGTTCCGGGAATTAGTTTAAACTTAGAGAGAGCATTCATGCTGTATAAATCGTTTTTGTCTATATAGTAGGTACCTTGATTGGTTCCGATAAATAGTTTATTGTCATAGAGTGCAGCCGAATATACAGCCCCTATCCGACCTTTAGGGTCAGTTATACAGCTAATTCCGTTTAAGTATTGTATACATGAGATGCCTCTATCCAGGCCAGCCCAGATATTATTAGAACGATCTTCATATAATGCAAGTACTGTATTGTTGTGGAGATATGTGTCGGTGTTGAAATGATTGGTAATATTACCATTAGGCGATATTTCATATATACCTCCAAGTATTGTTCCGAAATAGTAGTTGCCGTTTCGTGCTGCCAGTCCGCAATTTACATTGTTGTCTATAAGCTCTCTGCTATTATTCCAAACTTTAAATTCAGATCCGTCGTAAATGTAGAGACCCATCGAAGATGTGCCTATAATGTATTTGTTGTCGGCAGTTGGAAGTACGGTTTTAACTTCAGTTTTGGAGAATATATCACTGCCTGCAATCTTTTCGTAACGATCGTCTTTAACCTTAAATAGACTACCGCCCATCTCCTGAACCCATAATTCATCTCTGATTTTTATTAAGAAAAGGATGTTTTTTTGTTCGGGAAATTTATACACATTATTCTGATCGTATATATATATGTTCTTGAATGATTGGAAATATACAAGGTTATCCTTTTTCCAGATTCTCCAGATATCATCATTGTGCAACGGGCCTCCGGGCAGATTGTCGCTTAAAGAAGTATATTTAAGAATTCCACTGATATCTCTGTCCCACCTGCCAAATTCTTCATAACCGCCGGTGTATATTGTTTGATTGGAAGCAGCATATATTGCTCTTACCACATCAGCTTTGTTTAATCTGTTCAGGTGCCAGTCTATTCCGTCGAATTCAAGTAATCCCAAATCGTTTCCGATATACATAATCCCTTTTTCATCTTCACTTAAAGACCAGTTTTTATTTCCGGCCTGATAGTCGTTTCTGCTAAAGTTGATAATGTTAGGATTGTTGGCCGATACTCCGGCGTATGATAATATAAGGATACTTATTACTGTCAAAAATATATTACGAGTCATACTTTCTCTGACTTTTTATTGTATTTATTGTATGGTTTCTGTAACGAAAGGATAAAGATATAGAAAAATAGATTAATTTTGATGCACGAAAATGTTATAAGGTTCAAGACCTGCCGATTACTTTGGTAAATACCATAACCAAAAAGGGATAGATTGAATAATATGGTTTTAAATAGATGAAAGAACGTAATAGATGACAGAATTAGGTGCAGATGTAAATATATATGATATTTTAGCTCATTTTCGTGTTACTACAGAAAATATCCAAAAGGTATTAAATGAAGCTCTGGCAAAAGGAGGTGATTATGCAGACCTTTATTTTGAACATACCATTAACGGTAGTATTTCTCTTCGCGATGGAGAGGTGAACAGAACCTCCTCCAACATAGATTACGGTGTAGGAGTAAGGGTTGTTGTGGGAGAGCAAACGGGCTATGCTTATGTTGAGAATACAACACTTGCGGATATGCTTAAAGCTGCAAAAACGGCAGCGGGAATAGCACATACTTTAAAGCAAAGCGATTCAATAAATATAACCGAAAAGCATTTTGCAAATTATTATAAAATAAATAAATCTTGGCAGGATGTTTCGGTAAATGAGAAAAAGACATTTATAGAGAGGCTTAATGCTCGTATATTCGAACTTGATCCTCGCGTTATAAAAGCTTCGGTTAGTCTGAGTCACTCCACTTCCTATATTTTATTCTTTAATTCCGAAGGCATCCTTTCATGGGATTACCGCCCGATGGCGATAATGTACGGAGGATGTACGATGGAGCAAAATGGCAAAATTGAGAATGGATTCGCCTCACGAGCTTATCGTAAAGGTTTTGAATTCTTTAATGATAATTTGCTCGAAACATTAGCTACTGAAGCTGTTTCGCAAACATCCCTTATGTTTGATGCCGTAAAACCCAAAGGAGGTGAAATGCCTGTGGTAATGGGGGCCGGAGGTTCGGGAATATTGTTGCATGAGGCAATCGGACATGCTTTTGAAGCCGATTTTAATCGTAAGAATGTTTCTATATTTTCAGATTTACTGGGAAAAACAATCTGTAACCCCAATATAAATGTGGTTGATGATGGCACTATAGAGTATGCCAGAGGCGCTATTAACTTTGATGATGAAGGCATTGAAAGCCAAAAAACATATATTGTAAGAAACGGTATCCTTGAAAGTTATTTACACGATAGAATCAGTGCAAAATACTATGGGGTAAAACCTACCGGAAATGGAAGACGCCAGTCGTTCCGTCATGTACCTATGCCACGCATGCGTGTGACTTACATGGAGTCGGGTAATATGACAAATGAGGAGATGATTGCAAGTGTAAAGCAAGGTGTTTATGTTGATAACTTTAGTAACGGTCAGGTGCAGATTGGTGCAGGTGATTTTACATTTTATGTGAAAACGGGTTATTTGATAGAAAACGGGAAGTTGACACAGCCGATAAAGGACATCAATATAATAGGAAACGGTCCTAAAGCCTTAGCAGATATAACTATGGTGGGTAATAACCTGAAGATTGACGAAAGTTCGTGGACGTGTGGAAAGGATGGGCAGAGTGTTCCTGTAGGACAAGGGTTACCGTCGGTATTGGTTAGTCGGTTGACTGTTGGAGGAGAATAGGCTTAACTTCAAACATTAAGAGTATGATGAAAGAATTTATTAGTGATATTTCGAATCAAAAGTTTCCTGTATCTCAAAGAATTTCAGGAAACTCCATTCGAAGTTCTATTTTGGAGCTAATACAAAGAGAGCATCCCGATTTTGATAGGACTAAATTTCTATCAATATCCGAAATGAACCTGTTTCGGGAGAAATATATTTCATCTTATCTTGCCAATCAGCTTGGTACACTCTCTGAGCTGGAGGAGAAGGTTCTGGCATCAGTTAAAGAGCACTCTACCTTAACTGATAAGTTGGACGACGAAAAAAGCCAACATTTAACAACAGGTCAAAAAGTGGCTGATAAAGTGGCTTCATTCGGAGGTAGTTGGGTCTTCATTATTTCATTCGGAGTTTTTATTATCCTATGGATACTGTTAAATGTTTTCTGGTTTGCCAATAAAGGATTCGATCCTTATCCTTTCATTTTACTAAACCTTCTTCTTTCATGTTTAGCTGCAATACAAGCCCCAATAATAATGATGAGCCAGAATCGCCAGGAAGAAAAAGATCGTGATCGCTCAAAAAAAGATTATATGATAAACCTGAAATCTGAATTGGAAGTCAGGGCATTGCATGAGAAAATAGACCATCTGATGATATACCAGCAGCAAGACCTTATTGAAATTCAAAAAATTCAGATTGAGATGATGAATGATATATTGGCTCAGGTTGAAAAAAATAATAAAGAGAACCGGTTTTAAGTTGATTCCCATTTATAACGTTAGTAAATAATTTATTCTGTCTAAATAATAAACATTTAATAATTTATTGAGCAAAAAACTCTATGAAAAAACATTTACTTCTTCCGTTACTTTTATTCGCAGTATCTATTATCTCTTATTCGCAGGAAATTCAACTCCACTTCGATCCAAGGCATACATTAAACAATGACGTTGCACCACGAAACTACTTTACGGCAACATTCCAAATGTTCAAACCCGATAAATGGGGGTCTACTTTTGGTTTTATCGATGTTGATTTTAATCAAAGCAAAGGCAATATCGGTCTTGCTTATTTAGAGATCTACAGGAATATAAAAGTAGGCAACAGTCCTATAATGCCTCATATCGAATTTAATGGAGGAATAGTAAGAGGAGAGAATTTCTCAGGATTCTCAATTCCTAATGCTTATCTGGTGGGAGGGGCATACGACCATGCTTTCGGGCCTGTATTTATCAGTACTTATCTGGCTTATAAATATAATACTTTTGATAAGGTGAGTCACGATGTACAATGGACAGGAATCTGGAATACAAACTTGTTTGATAATAAAGTAACATTGACCGGATTTATTGATGTTTGGACTGAAAACAAAGATCGGGTATCCGGAAAAGGAGGAAAAAAGGTTATTCTGCTTACAGAACCTCAGTTCTGGTATAATATAGACAAGAATCTGTCTTTTGGTAGTGAGATCGAAATCACCAATAATTTTTATGCCACTTCAAACTATAAAAATAAATTATATGTATTTCCGACTATTGCCGGTAAATGGACCTTCTAAGGTCTTTTGCTGTAACTTTAAAGGTCTATTAAATACTTCCATTTTCATAAATATACCCAATGAATAATATGTTAGAGAAAATTTTTAAACTGAAAGAAAATAATACAACAGTTCGTACCGAGCTATTCGCAGGACTGATAACCTTTCTTACCATGTCTTATATTCTGGTTGTAAATCCGAATATTTTGGGCGAAACCGGAATGGATAGAGCAGCAGTATTTACTGCTACCGTTTTAGGTTCGGTTATAGCTACTCTTTTTATGGCATTTTTTACCAATCTGCCTGTTGCACAAGCTCCGGGAATGGGGCTTAATAACTTTTTTGCCTTTACCGTTGTCCTGACAATGGGGTATACGTGGCAATTTGCTTTAACAGCAGTTTTTATTGAAGGGCTTATATTTATACTTCTCACATTTTTTAATGTGCGGGAGTTGATCGTAAATAGTATTCCTCGAGTTCTGAAAGAAGCCATCCCCGTAGGAGTAGGACTTTTTATTACATTAGTGGGATTAAAGAGTGCAGGAGTAGTAGTTGGAAATGATGCCACTTTGGTTTCTTTGGGAGATATGGCAAATCCGAATGTTTGGATTGCATTGGCAGGAGTAGTTATAACAGGAGCTTTGCTGGCACTCAATGTAAATGGAGCTATTCTGATAGGTATAGTTGCTGCAACAATTGGCGGTATCTTTGCCGGAATAGTCCACTTCCCCGAAGGTAACTGGGTAAGCCTTCCTCCGTCTTTAGTACCTACATTTGCTCAATTCGAATGGGATAAAGTATTTACATTCGATATGGCATTGGTTGTATTCACATTCTTATTCGTAAATCTTTTTGATACTGTAGGAACCCTTATCGGGGTAGTTTCGAGAACCGGTTTATTGGACAAAGACGGTAACTTCCCTCAGATGAAAAAGGCATTATTCGCTGATGCTTTAGGTACAACAATAGGATCGGTTTTGGGTACAAGTCCAATAACAGCCTATATCGAAAGTTCGTCGGGAGTTGCAGCCGGAGGTCGTACAGGATTAACTTCGGTAAGTACAGCTTTTATGTTTGTCCTGGCTCTGTTTTTTGCTCCCTTATTTCTTATTGTACCTGCTTCGGCAACATCTCCGGCACTTATTATTGTAGGCTTGTTTATGATTTCGGCAGTGGCTAAAATAAACTTCGATGATATTACCGAGTCTTTGCCGGCTTTTGTTACGCTGATTTTTATGCCGTTCACATACAGTATTGCACAAGGTATTGTATTTGGTATACTTACTTACTTCTTTGTCAAAATATTATCCGGAAGATATAAGGATGTTTCTACGATGATTTATGTTTTGGCTGTCCTATTTATTATCAAGCTGGGACTTGATGCTGCCCATATTTGGGAGAAAATGTAATTTTAGATATTTAGCTCTAAAGCACTTTATTTATAAAAAACAATTAAAAGATGACACTTATAACATCTCAACATAAAGATATAGCACAGTGGGCGATGGAAATAGCCCTGAAAAATGGCTGTTCTTCCTCCAGAGTGTCTCTAACAGTAGCTAATAATAACTCTTTCGAGTATCGGAATACTCAGTTGGATAAACTGCATCAGAGTTCCGAAAATAAGCTATACATAGAGTTGTATGTCGATGGCAGGTATGGAACTCTTTCGACAAACAGGCTCGAAAAACCAGAATTAGAACCATTTATTAAAGATGGTATTGCTTCTACACGTTTTCTAGCCCCCGATTTGTGTCGTCAATTACCGGATATGACCCGTTATTACACTTCGAACTCTGGTGACGATTTAGATCTGTTCGATTCTACATTCTTTGATTATACAGTCGACCGGAAGTTAGCTGTCGCAAAAGCTACAGTTGATGAGATTTATGGAACAGATGACCGTATAGTATCTGTAGTATCCAGCTATGATGATGGATGTGGTGCCGAGTATATGGTGGCAAGTAATGGGTTTGAGGGCGAGATTCAAGATACTGCCTATAGCTTAACATCTGAAGTTGCGCTCAAGACAGATGGGGATGCGCGTCCCGAGTCTTACTGGTATGACAGTAAATTGTATTGGGCGGATCTGGAAACCGTAGGTATTGCCCGAAAGGCATTGCAAAGAGCTTTTCAAAAACTAGGACAAACAAAAATTAAGTCCGGAAAATACAATTTGATTTTAGACAATACAGTATCCATGAAATTATTATCGCCACTTATTTCTGCGATGTATGGTACTGCAATTCAGCAAAAAAATACATTCCTGTTGAATAGGTTAGGTGACAAAATTGTATCGGATAAACTTACCGTGATTGATAATCCCCATCAAAAAAGGGCATTTGGTTCTCGCTGGTATGATGGAGAAGGTGTTGCTACCGAAGATCGGGTGTTGATTGGTAAAGGAGTTTTAAATACTTATTTTATTGATACATATAATGCACTTAAGCTAAATATCCAGCCTACTGTAGCATCACCCTCAATAATTAAGTTAGAACATGGGATTAAAAACCATTCTCAATTATTGGATACAATGCATCAAGGTATTTGGGTGACAGGTTTTAATGGTGGAAATACGAATAGTACCACAGGCGATTTTTCGTTCGGAATTGAAGGTTTTCTTGTTGAAAATGGTATTGCAACAACACCTATAGGTGAAATGAATATAACAGGAAACATTCTTGATCTGTGGAATAATTTGGTAGAAGTCGGTAACGACCCTCTCTCACTCAATTCTTCACGGCAAATACCGTCTCTATTGTTTGAGGGTGTAACTTTCAGTGGATTATAATAAAAATAAAAAAGATGAAGAAGTGTGATAAATGCGATACCGAAAATTTTAGTACATCAAAGTATTGTTCAGGCTGTGGTTATGAACTACCACAGACTATTGAGAAAGAGGAAACAGTGCAGGATATGAATTCACAACCTAGAGGAATAGGGCGAGGGATAAATGTTCGAGCAATAATAGGCGCAGTAGTTGGGGTATTGATTTGTTTTGGAATCCAACAATTACTTTTCAAGACACCATCTTATGATAAAGTTATGGTAGAGGCAATGAATATGGTAAATAAAGCTTGTCCCATGATGGTTGATTCAGAAACACGCCTTGATAATACTACCGTAATTCCGCCTAAGACCTTTCAGTATAATTATACTTTAGTGAATATAGAGTCTGGCTCAATTGACACTCTTGAAGTCAAAAAGATAATGGAACCTATTGTTTTGAATTTTGTCAAGACAAATCCACAAATGAAAATGCTACGGGATAATAATCTTACATTAAATTATTTTTATAAAGATAAAAATGGTGTTTATCTGTTTCAGATACCAGTAACACCAGATCAGTATAAATAAGGACAAGTGATAGGGAGGTATTTGTGTCGTATCTTAAAACTATGACTGTCAATGATTTTTAGATATGGGTAGTCTAAGAACTTAAAAGGTAAGAAGATATGAAAATTTTAATTTTCATATCTTCTTACCTTTTACTTCTTCCGTATAACGTTTATATCTCCGGCTTTTTTGTAGTGTATACCATCCGACCCGAGAGCATCTATCGCATAAAAGTATACTCCCGTATTCACGTATTTGCCATTGTATTTACCATCCCATCCTTTCGAAGGATCAGTCCATTCGTAAAGCTTATTTCCCCATCTGTTGAAAATAGTACACTTAAATTTAACTAACGATTTGTAAGTAACTCTAAATACCTTAGCCTCTTCGCTGTTTGCATCCGGAGAAAAAATATTAGGGACTTTGAGTTCTGATACTGCAATCGATACATCTGTACTTACTGTATCTGCGCAAATCGAACTTCTGTCGGCAACTTCTAATACAACCCGAAATGTTCCTGCGTCATTAAATGTATATCGAATATTCTTATCCGTATATCGAACTATCGGATTCTGCATATCGGAAGTGTTATAGATAAACCATGTGTAAAAACGGGCAGTAGGCTCATTACCATACCCCGAGAAGTTAATCTGTGCAGGAGCAGAACCACCCAAACTAGCTGATTCTTCGCTGCCATTCACCTGTATTGCATCCATAAAAGCCTTAACTGCAATCGCCGTATACTCTTTACTTTCGATATGTATATCTAACCCGAAGTGCTTTGCAATCTGATCGCCGCTCAGAGTGAATTTTGTGTCCTTCAGCGGGGCATCAATCGTAGCATCTATGCCGATATCACGAGGACCTACTGTCTTGATGGTCTCTTTGAACTCTTTTGAGTTTCCATCAAAATCAGGATATTCTATAGTATATTTTCTGATGACCGAATATTCACCTCCTGTAGTCGTATAATAAGGTAGGTCGTCTGATTTATTTATTAGAAGCTTCAAGTATTCGCATTTATCTCCTTCTTCGAAGGCTTCAATCGAATTGAGTACAGGTAGATGCTTGCTATAGTCAATTATCCATATTATGGCATTATTTACTCCGTTTACTTCGGCAAAATATCCTCTGGAATCTTCCAGATTAGTAATTGTATATGTTGTGTTATTTCCACTATTAGTAGTCGATATGTCTGAATAAGGTATCAATATTTTGTCTGCTAAAGACCGGCTGTATTTGTAAAAACGAACAACAGCAGCATTGGATGTATATGATATACTTGCTCCCGAGAAAGTATTTAAAAAGTAAATCTTGGAAATACCCGTACCTCCAAGTCCGTCAGTATATTCATAAGGTTTTTCACCGATTCCACCGGACACTGTATATTGCGCCGATAATGTGATTGTAATTGCTAATAATAAACTTGTAAGAAAATACTTCATGTCTTGATATTGAGTAAATTATTTATTATTGTAAAGTGTTGTGGTGAATATTTAGTCGCATATATAAAGTAAAAACCCTCTATCTTTAAACGAAAGAGGGTTTTATTTTATTATGTAGTAAACTTAAATTTAAGCTTTTTCCATATTACTAGCCAATACTCCCATTTTTTTGAAGATCGCTCCGATTTTTTCGAGAGCAATATCTACTTGCTCTTTTGTGTGAGTCGCCATTAACGAGAATCTTATAAGCGTATCTTTTGGAGCAACAGCCGGAGATACTACAGGATTGACGAAAATACCTTCCTCAAACAAAGTACGGGTTATAATGAAAGTTTTCTCATTATCTCGTATGTATAAAGGTATAATCGGGCTATTAGTATGTCCTATTTCACAACCTAACTCACGGAATCCTTCCAATGCATAGTTTGTAATATTCCACAAATTCTCTACACGATCAGGTTCGCTCATCAATATATCAAGAGCTGCATTTGCGGCAGCAGTTGCACCCGGCGTTACGCTTGCACTAAATATATAAGGACGTGAATTGTGACGAAGGTAATCAATAATTGTCTCTTCTGCAGCAATAAATCCACCGATAGATGCTAGGGATTTACTGAAAGTTCCCATGATAAGATCCATGTTATCAGTCAATCCGAAATGGTCGTGGACACCTTTTCCGTTAAAGTTACGACCGAATACACCTAAACCATGTGCTTCATCGATCATAATGTTAGCGTTGTATTTTTTGGATAGCTCTACGACTTTAGGCAGATTGATAACATCACCCTCCATGCTGAAAACACCATCAACTACAATTAACTTAACTTTGTCCGGCTCACATTTTTGGAGTTGTTTTTCCAAAGAATCCATATCATTGTGACGGAATTTCAATTTCGTAGATAAGGATGCCCTGTTTCCTTCAATTATCGAAGCATGGTCTAACTCATCCCAAATAATGTAATCTTCGCGACCTGTTATACAACCTACTACACCTTGGTTAACATTAAAGCCAGTTGAATATACCAACGCGTCTTCTTTGCCAACAAAAGCTGCCAGTTTTTTTTCTAATTGAACGTGAATGTCCAAAGTTCCGTTTAAAAAACGAGAGCCTGCCATACCTGTTCCGTATTTGCGGGTTGCAGCAACAGAAGCTTCTATTACTTTGGGGTGATTAGTCAATCCAAGATAGGCATTTGAGCCAAACATCAAGACTTTTCTACCATTGATAACTACCTCAGTGTCTTGGTCACTTTGAATTTCTCTAAAATAAGGATAGATACCTGCAGCGCGAGCATTTCTCGCAGCATCATATCGATATAGCTTATTGCTTAATAGGCTCATATATAACTTTATAATAAATAGTAATATTAATTATAACTACTTTTTCAAGCTTTTTTTCACGAAAAAGCAGGCTGCAAAAATAGCTAAAAAAAATTAAAGAAACGATTCTGATAGAAATATTTTACCAAATAGCCTGTTTGTTGAATTAAAATGATCGAATTTAATTTTCTTTAATGAAATACTAAAACGCAAAGCCACAATCTGTATTTCTTTTATTAAATTTGCATGCTTGATTATGTTTGGTGAGAAATATCAAAGAGTCACGATGCTTAATCAAGTGGAGTTATAATGAGGTCTGAGACCTTAAAATGATTTGATGGCAAAAAGAAAAGATAAAAATCGACATAGTTTTTGGAAACGGTTACACTTCAAGTACCGTTTGTCTATATTAAATGAGAACACACTTGAAGAAGTGTGGAAGCTTCGTGTTTCAATGTTTCACGGTATTATGTTGTATCTGGCATCTTTTTTTATTCTGATGGTAATCGCTTCTGTTATAATAATAACAACACCTATTCGTAACTATTTGCCGGGCTATTTAGATTCGGAGATTAGAGAACAGGCAATACGGGCAGCTATTCAGGTAGACTCATTGGAACTTCAGCAAAGCTACCAGCTTGCATATTTAGATAATATCAAAGATATTTTTGCAGGAAAAGTGCAGCCCGACTCCGAAAACAAAGTAGATACTGTTACTATTTCCGAAACAGACAAATCTTTACAAAGTACCGATAAAGAACGAAAATACCGCGAAGAATACGAAGAAGCCGAAAAATACAACTTATCAACAATTTCGACTTCCGATGCAACCCCAACCGAAGGTGTCACTTTTTTTCGCCCGGTAAAAGGTATAATTACAGGTAAATTTAATCTCTCTACCGGTAATTATGGCGTGAAGATTGTAACTGCAGGCGAAAGTGTGGTTGCTACACTCGAAGGATCTGTTATTTTTGCAGGTTACGCAGATAATGGATATGTGCTTCAATTGCAACATAAAAACGGATTTGTATCAGTGTATAAAGGAGTCTCGATGATTTTGAAGAAAACAGGGGACAAAGTCAGAACCGGAGAGGCTATTGCTATGGTAGGCAACGGAAAAGACAATGCCGAAAAAACAACATTACAATTCGAACTTTGGTATAAGGGTAACCCTATCAATCCCGAATTATATATATCATTCTAAAAAATAGATGAAACGTAAACTCGCTATATTAGGATCAACAGGATCCATAGGCACACAAGCATTGGATGTAGTCAGGGAGCATTCCGATAAATTTGAGGTATATGCACTTACTGCAAATAACAGCTTGGATTTGCTGGTGAAACAAGCCCGCGAATTTCAGCCTGAGGTGGTTGTGATTGCTAATGAAGATAAATATGAAGCCCTTAAAACTGCACTGGCCGATCTTCCTATTAAGGTTTGGGCAGGAATGGATTCTATTGTACAGGTAGTTCAGAGCGAACCTATTGATATCGTTCTTACGGCTATGGTTGGATATGCCGGTCTGGCGCCTACGATTAGTGCAATTAAAGCTAAAAAGCCAATTGCATTGGCCAATAAGGAAACATTGGTAGTTGCGGGTGAACTAATCACAGAACTGGCATTAGAAAACAAAGTGCCTATATTACCTGTCGATTCGGAACATTCGGCTATCTTCCAATGTTTAAATGGAGAATGTAGCCCGATCGAAAAAATATTGTTGACAGCTTCGGGTGGTCCTTTTCGTAAATTCAGCAAAGATGAATTGCAAAAAGTGACTAAGCATCAGGCTCTAAAACATCCTAATTGGGATATGGGAGCTAAGATTACCATCGATTCGGCAACATTAATGAATAAAGGCTTTGAAATGATCGAAGCAAAATGGCTCTTTGGGCTTACACCCAATCAAGTGCAGGTAGTCGTACATCCTCAGTCAATTATCCATTCGATGGTACAATTCGAAGATTCTTCTATTATAGCGCAGATGGGTTTACCCGATATGCGTTTACCGATTCAATATGCATTTGCCTATCCGAATCGTTTGAAATCTAATTTCGAACGACTGGATATCTTTAAGCTGGGTACTATGACTTTCGAAGAGCCAGATATGGATAAGTTCCGTAATCTTGCTTTCGCTTTTGATGCAGCCAATAAAGGCGGAAATATGCCATGCATTGTAAATGCCGCAAATGAAATAGTTGTAGAGGCTTTTCTAAAAGAAAAAATAGGATTTCTCGAGATGAGCGATATTATCGAGAAAACCATGCAAAGAGCTTCGTTTATTCAAAAACCAACGTATGACGATTACGTTTTGTCGAATACCGAAGCGCGAGAGGTGGCAACTTCACTTATTTAAGTGTAGACCACAACAAATTACATTAAAGAGATCTACGATCTTAATTATTTATTTTCTAAAACAGACTAATGGAAACATTTTTCATAAAAGCATTACAATTAATTTTAAGTTTGTCAATATTGGTTATTGTCCACGAATTTGGACATTTCTTTTTTGCCCGGGTATTTAAAATTAAGGTCGAAAAATTTTACCTCTTTTTTGATATAGGTTTTTCTCTATTCAAGTTTAAACCTAAAAATAGTGATACTGAATATGGCATAGGTTGGTTACCTCTGGGAGGATATGTGAAAATTGCGGGAATGATCGATGAGTCGATGGATAAAGAGCAAATGAAACAGCCAGAGCAACCCTGGGAATTCAGAGCTAAGCCCACATGGCAACGTCTGTTGGTTATGATTGGTGGAGTATTATTTAATGTGATTCTGGCCATTTTCATCTATGCAATGATTCTTTTCTCTTGGGGAGATTCTTATATATCATTCAAAGATGTAAGCCGTGGTATGGAATTTAGCCAAGTTGCTAAAGATGCCGGTTTCCGGGATGGAGATAAAATTATAAGTGCCGATGGCAAAGAGTTAAAATATCACATGGATAAAACATTGGATATAAATACTCTGATGAAGTTTGCTAATGCTAAAGAAGTTGTAATTGAGCGAAACGGAGAATTACAAACCATTGTTATGCCTTTGGATTTTGCCGATAAGATGATCGGGTCAAAAAAACAGGCTTATGAGATAAAAATTCCTCCCGTTGTGGACAGTGTACTGGAAGGTAGTGCTGCTCAAAAAAGTGGGTTGTTAAAAGGCGATAGTATTATCGCCGTGAATGATAAAGTAATAGAGTCTTTCGCCGGAATCAGAAAAAATATAGGAGAGAACTTAAATTCGGATGTGACTATCAGCTATTACAGAGGCGATTCTCTATATAATACTACAGCAAGTGTCGATAGTTCTGGAGTGTTAGGGTTTACTGTTCTTCCATTAACTGCCATTTGTCAGTTGAAACATGATGATATTGGTTTCTTTGCTTCATTTCCGGCGGGATTGAGTTTGGCAAAAGAAACGCTACAAGGATATATTGCTCAATTCAGATTTGTATTTACAAAAGAAGGTTTATCTAACCTGAGTGGATTTGGAGGTATCGGAAGCATGTTCCCTGCTACTTGGGACTGGCAAGCGTTTTGGTTTATGACTGCATTCTTATCTGTTATTCTTGCCGTAATGAACATTCTGCCAATACCGATGTTAGATGGGGGGCATGTAATGTTTCTACTTTATGAAATGATTACTCGCCGAAAACCGAACGAGAAGTTTCAGGAGTATGCCCAGATTGCAGGTATGGTATTTATTTTTGCTTTGTTGATATATGCAAATGGAAATGATATTTTTAAAGCTATCTTTAAGTAAGGTTCAGATCTTTTTATTGTAATGAGAAGTAAAGCAAGTATATTAATTTACAGCTTTATAATATTGCATTAAAATGTAAAAGGAAAATACAGATAATGAAAGTTACAGAATTAATCGAAAATAATGGAAAAACTGCTTTCTCTTTTGAGATATTGCCTCCATTGAAAGGTAATAGCATTCAGAAAGCGTATAATATAATAGACAAGCTGATCGAATTTGATCCCAAGTATATAAATATAACTACACATCATAGCGAAAATATATATAAGGAAATGCCCGATGGTACTGTAACTAAGGTAAATGTAAGAAAACGCCCGGGTACTGTAGCTATTGCAGCTTCCATACAGAATAAATATAATATTACTGCTATTCCTCACATGATCTGTAAAGGATTTACGAGAGAAGAAACAGAATATGCTTTGATTGATTTAAACTTCTTGGGGATTCATAATCTTCTTCTATTGAGAGGAGATGCACATAAACTTGAATCCGACCAATTGTCTGGTAATATGAATCAGTATGCAACTGATCTGCAAGTGCAGGTAAATCAGTTTAACGAAGGAATAGCAGCAGATAGGGGTACTTTTGAACGTTTCGAAACTCCGTTTTCTTATGGAATGGCTTGTTATCCTGAGAAGCATGAAGAAGCTCCTAATTTGGATTCGGATATTCATTATCTGAAAATGAAACAGGCACAAGGAGCAGAATATTTTGTAACCCAAATGTTTTTTGACAACAGTAAATACTTTTCGTTTGTAGAACGCTGTCGTGCCGAAGGTATTACCATACCGATTATTCCTGGAGTAAAACCTATATACAAAACCAATCATTTGACTCTCTTGCCCCGAACATTCAGATCTGATATTCCCGAAGAACTGGCTTCAGAATTAAGAAAATGCCAATCGGATGCAGATGCCAAAGAAGTAGGAATAGAGTGGGGAATCAAGCAATGTAAAGAGTTGATACAATATGGAGTACCCAGTATTCATTTTTATGCTTTGATGGCTACCGAAAGTGTACGCCGTATTGCTAAAGAAGTTTATTAAGATTAGAATTTGATATAATAAGAAGTAGTGTTTTTTAAAGATATAATAGGGCAGGAAGACGTAAAAGAGCAACTAATAAGTTCGGTAAAGAAAGGTATTGTACCTCATGCCCGACTCTTTTGCGGACCGGAAGGGGTAGGTAAATTATCCCTTGCAATCTCTTATGCTCAATATCTGAACTGCCTTGACCCTCAGGATAACGACTCGTGTGGAAAATGCAGTTCTTGTCTTAAATATAAAAAACTGGCACACCCCGATCTTCATTTTGTATTTCCTGTAATTAAGAAAGATAAAAAAGAAGTATGCGATGACTATATCAACGAATGGAGAACATTTGTAGGAGAGCATCCCTATTTTAGTCTGAGCCAGTGGTTGGCATATGTTGGAGCCGAGAATGCCCAAGGGATGATTTATGCAAAGGAAAGCGAAGAGATTATTCGTAAACTAAGCCTTAAAATATACGAGGCAAAGTATAAAACAATGATTATCTGGCTACCAGAAAAAATGCATGAAGCATGTGCCAATAAGCTCTTGAAAATAATAGAAGAGCCGTATGATAAAACACTGTTCATACTGGTCTCTAATGCACCTGACCAGATAATAACAACGATACAATCGAGATGCCAGCGGGTCAATATACATAGTATTGCAGAAAGTTCTATTGTAGAAGCTTTAAAATCAGAGTATAATATAACGGCAGAAGATGCCGTTACGGTAGCCCATATAGCCAATGGAAGCTATCTGAAAGCTATCGAAACCATTAGTCTGGATGAAGAACATAAGTTCTTCTTCAATCTCTTTGTGCAAATGATGCGATCTTCTTATGCCCGCAGTATCAAAGATATTAAGGCGATTGCAAATGAAATAGCAACAGTTGGACGAGAACGCCAGAAGAATTTTTTAGTATATTGTCAAAGAATGATACGCGAGTACTTTGTCAGTAATCTCAAACATTCGGAAATGATATATTTAAATCAAGATGAGAGCCGTTTTGGAACTCGTTTTGCACCCTTTATTAACGAAAAAAATATAATAGATTTTACAGCCGAACTGGCTTTAGCCGAACGACATATCGAACAGAATGTAAATGCAAAGATGGTATTTTTTGACTTGTGCCTAAAAATAACCATGCTTTTGAAAAGATAAGGTCTTAGACCTATTTTATTGCTTTGGCAAGTATAAATACAACTGATAATTATAATTAAAAGACGTTGCATCAAATACTTACTTTTGCTTATATAAACCCACAAAGTCGGAAAAGGGGCTTTGTTTTATTTAAAACATTATGGAACTTAATTTAAATCCCAATAAACAAAACAATCGGGTAAACGATTGTTTAGGTACTTGTAAAACGCCGATAGGCTGCACGTGTAAAACAAATGATGATAAATCAGGAGTAAAGGTCGATACAACAATTAAAATGAGCGATATAGAGTCGAATCTATGCTCGTGTGGTAAAAATCCCGGCGGATTATGCGGTTGTAAAACCGGAGAAGGCTGCGGATGTGGTACAAGTAAATCGTCAGGAGAGTCTAAAAATTGTGGCAGTTGTACAAAAAAAGGTGGCTGTTGCAGTAAAGGTACTCATAAATTAGAAGTTTTTGATTGGCTTTATGATATGCCAGAGTCGCAACTAGAGACTCAGATGGTAGAAGTACAATTCAAAAATACACGAAAAGGTTATTATTTAAACAGTAACAATCTTGATTTATATAAAGGAGATATTGTTGCCGTAGAAGCTACTCCCGGTCATGATATCGGAGAGGTTACTCTGACCGGAAAATTGGTTCTTCTGCAAATGAAGAAAAGTAATTACAGAGGTCAGCAAGGCGAACAAAAGCGCATTTATAGGATTGCTAAGCCTTTGGACATTGACAAATATAATGAAGCTAAGGCTTTAGAGCATAAAACGATGCTTAGAGCCCGTGAGATTGCCGAAAGTCTGAACCTGAATATGAAGATCAGCGATGTGGAGTATCAAGGTGACGGTAACAAAGCCATATTCTATTATATTGCAGATGAGCGTGTCGATTTCCGCCAGTTAATTAAAGTTTATGCAGAACAATTCCGCGTAAAAATTGAGATGAAGCAGATCGGAGCACGTCAGGAAGCCGGAAGAGTAGGTGGTATAGGACCTTGCGGACGAGAACTTTGTTGTTCTAGTTCGATGTCAAATTTTGTTTCGGTATCAACTTCTGCTGCCCGTTTTCAAGATATCTCCCTGAATCCGCAAAAATTGGCAGGTCAATGTGGTAAACTGAAGTGTTGTCTTAATTATGAAGTGGATACTTATGTAGAAGCTCAGAAAAAACTGCCTTCCCGCGAGATTGTACTGGATACAAAAGATGGATCGTTTTATCATTTCAAAACAGATATCCTTTCGGGTATGATGACTTATTCGACAGATAAACACTTTGCAGCCAATTTGGTCACGGTTAATAAAGATCGTGTATATGAAGTGATGAGGATGAATCGTAATGGGAATAAACCGGTGAGGATTGATATAGAGAATGTCGAAGTCCAAGACAAAACAGGAGCCATGGATATTCTGGAGGATAATATTAACCGCTTTGATAATAACTCGAATAACAAGAATAGAAAGAAAAAAGTGGTTAAAGGCGGAGGACGCCCTCAAGGTGAAGCTGCTCAAGCAGCAACTACGGAGAGAGAACCTAAAAATGTTACGGTAAATAATAACTCTGAGAATAGAGAATCTGCACCCAATCCTCAGCGTAATAAGAATCGGAACAATAATAACAGGTCTAGAAACAGGCCTCGAAATAATGAGAATCGGAACAACCGAAATGACAATTCGCCAAAGAATGAAGCATAAATTTGTATACATAAGTATATTAATAATAGGATTTGTATGTCTCTCGTGTGAAAAACGAGAGGCATATTATCGTTTTAGCGAACTCCAGGAAGATATGTGGAGTAAGTTGGATACAATTTACTTCGATATTGATTCTTTATCAGTACTACCTAATGTCCCTTATGACGTTACTGTTGAGTTGGTAAATAACTCAGATTATCCATACCAGAATATCTGGTTATATATTTTGGATGATTTTGATTCTCAAAATTTTACATTGGAAGAAAAACAATACGAACTGGCTGATAAGTTGGGTAAATGGCATGGATCGGGCTTTGGTTCACTCTACCAGCTACCTCTGCTTTATAAAAAAGATGTTGTTTTTCGCGAAAAACGAAATTACCGTCTCAAAGTAGTTCATGGTATGCGTGATGAGCCATTACAAGGGATCGAGAAAATAGGATTAAAGATAGAGAGCACGCAGAAATAAACTCTTCTTTTATTATAAACACTAACAATTCGACCGACAATGAAATTACTATTAGTTGAAGATGAATTGGATTTACAGGAATCTATAATCGAATATCTCCAGTCAGAAGGTTTTTATATCGAAATAGCTTCTACTTATCTGGATGGGGAAGATAAAATTTCGATGTATAATTACGATTGTCTTATAATTGATATTTCACTTCCCGGTGGTAGTGGGCTTGATTTGATACGCTTGCTTAAAGAAAAAGATACTGAAGCCGGAGTTATTATTATTTCGGCAAAAGATTCTTTAGATGATAAATTGATCGGGCTTGATATAGGTGCTGACGATTATCTGACGAAACCTTTTCATCTATCGGAACTGAATGCACGTATAAAATCGATAATCAGGAGACGAAATTTTAAGGGTGGGAATGTATTGGACTTTAATGAAATAAAAATCTCATTCGATAGTCGTAAAGTATTTGTAAATGATAAAGAACTTATACTTACACGTAAAGAATATGACCTGCTCCTGTTTTTCATTACCAACAAATCGAAAGTATTGGATAAAGAAGCTATAGCCGAACATTTATGGGGTGATAATATGAGTCTTGTTGCCGACTCTTTTGACTTTATATATACACACATTAAGAATCTTCGTAAGAAGCTCATTGATGCAAGCTGTAAAGATTATATTCATACTGCATATGGTGTCGGTTATCAATTCGAAGATAGATGAGCCTCTTTCATGTCATAAGACGTTATCTGTTGCTTACCTTACTATTTATTATAGCATTGGGGTGCGTATCCACATTCTTTATATTCAATACATTTATACATCAATCTACCGACCAGATCCTTTATGAATATAAAGATCGCGTAGAAAACTATGTGAAATTAAATGATACGTTAACTATTATAACATCATCGGTATTTCAGCCCAACCGTATAGAGGAAAGATTGATAAATAGCCCGGATGATTACACCTTGGGGCTTAAAGATACTCTGTTATATAGCGAGGCGACAGGTGATTTTCAACCTTACCGTCAACTTTATTTTGTTGTAGAGTATAAGCAGCAACAGCATCTTATAACCTTGAATCAGCCTACAATAGTGCTTGATGATTTATTATATATTATTGTCGGATTACTTATCCTGATATTTGTATTGTTCGGTATATTTATCTATTTAATAGATTTTTATCTAAAAAAGAAGGCATGGTCTCCCTTTTATAATACAATGAATAAATTACAGGATTATGATTTGGGGATAGGTGAGGAGCTTAATCTCGATGATTCGGGCATTAAAGAGTTTGACGATCTTAATAAAGTCTTAAACAAGATGGTTCGTAAAATAAATGCAGATTATGAAAATATGAAAAACTTTTCGGAAGATATTTCTCATGAGATGCAGACACCGTTGGCTATAGTACAATCGAAATTAGAAATTCTGAAACAACGAACACTCGATGATAAAGATTCTTCATTATCTCTCAATGCTATATCAAAGGCGGTTTTACGTTTGTCGAAACTAAATAAATCACTTTTATTATTAACAAAGATCCGCAATGACCAGTTTCAGGAAGTGACAGAGGTAAATATCTCATCTATAGTAAATAATTATATTGAAGGACTTGTCGAATTAATTGCAGCAAAAGAAATCACGTTAACCTTAAATATCTCGGATTGTATTTTATTCATGGACGTTCATCTTGCAGAATTCTTAATATCTAACCTAATCAGTAATTCTATAAGGCATAATATAAATGGAGGATATATCAAGATTAGCTTAAATGCACAAAGGTTAACAATCGAAAATACCAGTGAGATAATCGAAGTAGAATCTGCAAATTTATTCGAAAGGCTGGTAAGTAACAGAAAAGGAGATTCTACCGGATTAGGCATGAGCATAATAAAATCGATATGTGATAAAAATGATTTTAAGATAGAATACTCTTATCCGGATAAGAATGTATTTCTTATAATTCTAAATTTTACTTGATCATATTATCAGAGAATAAAAAGCCTATAAAATTAATCTTTCCCTATAAATTCACCATTGTGTCCGAATTTGAGTTCTACAGAGTTAGCCAATTCTATATTATACCCGTATTTTTTCTTCTTTATTTTAATAATTGTCCTGCGTGGATAGTTTTTTGAAATGTACTGAGATATGCCTATGGGCAATAAGTCAATAATAGATTTAGGCATAGGGGTATATTCTCCTTTTATTTTAATCCAATTACCATTTCTGTCAAATTCGATTTCATGCCCGCTTCGTAGGTCTGCTTCAAAACCATCCTTGTCAGATTTTGATTTTATAATTTCATTTTTCGGAAAGTGGCGATTTATAAACTGTACTACATTGGGGGGTAGTTCTCCGTTTTTATTACCGGCTTCGGCGACATTAGGAAAATACACAAAAATAAGTAGTATGTATATGATATATTTCATAAAGAGAATAATATTCTATCGACTGTAAAAATACATAATAATTGTCATATTAAGAGTCTGTTCTGTGTTTGCCTTTTTATGATAAGAAAAGAGATAGCCACTGAGGATACCTCTTTTCTTTATTATGTATGAAGCAATATTAGTAGTCAACCTTTAAAATATCCCCGTTATGGTTGAATTTTAACTCGGCATCGCGTCGTCCATTATCTAACTCAACTTTATAGCCGTAATCCTTTCTTTTTATTTCAGTAATCCTCCAATCTCTAAAGTTATGCTTGATGTAAGAGTTGGTTCTCTTAGGTAGTAATTTCTGAATAGATTGTGGTAAAGCCCCATACTCTTTAGCTTTGATTTGTTTCCAATGAGCATAATAATCCAGTTCAATCTTGATATTGTTATCTAATTGTATATCATATCCATGCTTATCTCTTTTTATATGATATACTTTATTCTTCTTAAAATGATTCTTAAGAAAAGATCTGCCTTCTGATGGTAACTCCGAAATTGAAATTTGTTTGTACCGATGTCTGGCTTCAGCAGGTATCGATAATGTAAGAAAAGTAATCAGTAAGATAGATAGAATATGCAACCTTTTCATAATATTTCAGTTTTAATATTAGTATGTTGTAAATTATACGACAAACTTACATATCAAATCTAAAGATATTCTGAAGTTGAAAAATTGTGCAATTAAACTTTATTCGTAATCATTTTAATAAGACCTTCAATCCAATAGGGTTCAAAATTTAAGCAAGGAACAAAAGTAAACTCTTCTCCTCCTGCTTTCATAAAGTTATCTTTAGCAACTATACCTATATCATAAAGCGTTTCTAGATTATCAGCTGGGAATCCGGGTGTAATGGCAATAACTTTTTTTGCACCATCATAAGGAAGTTGTTTCATTGTTTCATTCAAATCGGGCTTCAGCCATTTAGGGCCAATTGCAGATGAATATACGATGCGATTTTTTTTAGGATCAATATCTAATTCCTTACTAACTAACCTTACCGTTTCTTTTATCTGATATACGTAGTCGAAATCTTTTCCCTTTTGCCATCCCAATTCTACATGGCTAAGTGGTAGACTATGAAAACTAAATACCAGTCTGTCATACCCGTTTTTGATATGAGGTCTAAGGCTTTCGGCTAAAGCATGTATATAGTTTGGGTCACTGTAATATGGTTCGATAATTTTTAGCCTGAATGAATAAGGCTTTTTGTAAAAATGATCGGCTATAGCATCTACAACTGTTTTATACGACGATTGGGCATATTGGGGGAAAAGAGGAACAACCACAACTTCGTGTAATGTTGCGCATTTAGATTTTAGTTTATTTAATGCTTCAGGAATAGAAGGTAACCCGTAACGCATAGCGACCTCTACGGGCATATGTGTGGCATCTTCTATTTTTCGAGCCAGCTGCATGGTATTAAACAGCAAGGGCGATTCGGTTTGATTGTCATCCCAGATGAGAGAATAATGTGATGCAGAATTGGAGGCTCTTAGCGGAGCTATGATTTTAGTCGCAAGAGTTGTTCTTATCCAATCGGGTACCGTCATAACCAGAGGATCGGATAACATGGCTCCTATAAAGAATTTGACATCTTCTTTGCTTTTTGTTTTAGGACTTCCTGTATTTACAATAAGAATGCCTCTCATGTGAAATGATTGCTGTTTAGTAAAATAAAATATTAATGTTACCTTTTAAAGGTATGACAATCTATCGCTATTTAGTTTGCCGAGGCAATAAATAGTTCTGCGAACTTAAAAATATATTTTTAAAGTATTAAGTATAAAAATACAACAAATTATCGAGTATTACCATTAATCGAATTTCCTTTTAAGATTACAGTTATTTTTGTCGCTTTCTTGTAGTAATAAACGGTTCTGTTTGTTTCTAAAACATAGTGTATCGTTAGATGCATTAATTATTTTAAGAATGCTTATTCTTATTGAAAATATTTATATTTCTTAATTCTTATTTAATATTAGAGTGGATTTTGTTTGTATTCTACTCTATTAGAATATTTGATGTTTTAGATTAATAAATATTTATCGTGTGATGTTTATGTTGTTGATATATAGATTTGTGTGTGTTCTTGTTTGGTAGAATATCTACTTTTTATTTGTTGTCAATATTACAATAAGTCTTTCGGTTATGAATTTGGCTATACTATTGGAATTATAATTTACAATACCTTGTTTTAGTATCTATAGAAGTTGTTGATAACAGTAATTCTACTTAGTTGTACTCTATCAAAAAAGAGGAATAAGACTTGTTAGCCCTATCCCTCTTTTTAATGAGAATTAAATCGTTTTGAGACCTTTGCTCAGAGTATTTATTTATACATAAGTCTCCAATAATTGCACATAAGTATTGGGAGTTATAGTAATGCTTTTAGTATTAGCCGCAGGTACTAATAAAGTTTCTCCTTGTTTCAATTCTATAACGTTATTATTAGAATCTTTCACTTCGCAGCTTCCGTCCATACAGATATAGATAACAAAAGAATCTTTGTTACTATGATCTTGTGTGTATGGTTTATCTAATTCCAACAGATTTGTTGTGAAGTATTGGCAAGATTCCAATGGGACAGTTTCGTTAGCTTTATGTGAATAGTCAATTTTATAATTGTCGTACAATTTAAAATCAATTGCATCCTTAGCTAACTCAGTATGAAGTTCTCTTCCGTTACCGTTTGCATCTTTACGGTTATAATCGTAGATGCGATAGGTAATATTGGATGTTTGTTGAATTTCTGCAATAAATGTACCTGCTCCGATAGCGTGTACACGTCCTGCGGGAAGGAAGAACGAATCGCCTTTCTTTACATCATGTTTGGCTAAGTAGTCAACAAAAGTATTGTCTTCTATACTCTTCACATATTCGTCCGGACTGAGAGGCTTTGCAAAACCCGAATACAAGAAAGCCCCCGGAGCTGCATTAATGACATACCACATTTCGGTTTTGCCGAAAGAGTTATGTCTTTTCATTCCTAATTCATCATCAGGATGTACTTGTATTGATAGATTATCTCTGGCATCAATAAATTTGATTAAAAGAGGAAAAGTTGCTCCGAATTTCTCGAATACATGTTTTCCGACAAGACTCTCTTTGTATTGAGCTATCAGGTTTTGAAGATTAAGACCTCTCAGATCTCCATTGTCGACAACCGAAACGTTGTTTTCTACACCCGATATTTCCCAGCTTTCACCAATTCCGTCTTGTTGGGGTGTTATACCTTTAAATTTACAAATATCAGATCCTCCCCAGATGATTGATTTTAGGATTGGACTGAATTTCAGTGGATATAAATTCATGATTGTTATATAAATTTGATTAATAAGCAATGTGATATATTTACTTTTAAGCAACAGAACAAATAGTATCTAGTCTTGTGCTTTAATACCTGTAAAAGTAAATATTTTTCTGTACCTGCAAAGTAACATAAAGATCAGAGACCTTATGGTTACATTTTTACTTTTATAACAATCTTAATAACCGAGCCTTCTCCAATACATGGCGCATGTCCATCTTGTGGGAAAAAGATAACAAAGTTACCCGGCATCAAGTCAAATTTAACAGTAGGCTTGTCTTCGAAGAATTGAATGTCTTTAGTTGCATCAAAAGGAGCAGCCTCTTTTTGTAAACTGGCTCTTTCTATCCATCCAAAACCTTCGGCCTTTGAAACAGGTATTTGTATATCCAAATACTTATTGTGAACTTCGAGTCTTGCTTGTTCCGGATTTTTCAGAGTACTTTCGCTGATGATTGCAAATATATTCTGTCCGTCGATTTCTAATTTTCCTAATTCAAGGTTTTTCATATCCAGGGATTTGATAAACTCAATGGCTTTAGGAAATAATGGGTTCAGGCTTTCATAGCTCGAAATTTTTTCAATACTGTCTATTATCATGATGTTTTTATTTAAGATTATACACAAAAGTAACAATTAATTGCAAGAATAAAATATGAATAAGTATAGTAAAATATATATTGTTGTCTGGATAGGCGTGCTTAAACATTCTTTAGGATTTTCGGTCAGTAAGAGTCAGAATTTTCGATAGAGATAATTTATTAACCGACCAACCTAATTTATTTTCATTTATCTTTGTACCCAAAGATTTGATTTTTATGCAAAAAGATATAGATTTAAGAGTAAGCCCCGACCAAGCCGCAGATATAAATCTCGTCAAAGGTATTGCCGCAGACAAGACCAACACTAAAATGACGGAGATTACAGATGTACGGATAATGAAACGCTCGATTGATGCCCGTCAGCGTAATATTTTTATCAATTTACGTGTCAGACTATATATAGGAGAATCTCAGCCCGATGTGTTTTTCGAAAAAACAGATTATCCCGATGTCAGCAAGTCACCTCAGGCGATAGTTGTAGGAGCAGGTCCGGGTGGATTATTTGCCGCTTTACGACTTATTGAGCTTGGTGTACGACCTATTGTTGTAGAAAGAGGTAAATCAGTCAGAGAACGTAAAAAAGATTTGGCAACAATCAATAGGGAGCATATTGTGGATGGGGACTCCAACTATTGCTTTGGTGAAGGTGGTGCAGGAGCTTATTCGGATGGAAAGCTTTATACCAGAAGCAAAAAGCGTGGTAATGCCGATAAGATATTGAATGTGTTTTGCCAGCATGGTGCAACTACCGATATACTGATTGATGCTCATCCTCATATTGGAACAGATAAGCTTCCGGCAATTATTCAAAGGATGCGTGAGCAGATAATTTCGGCAGGAGGAGAAGTTCATTTCGAGACTCGTATGGATGAACTGATTATTGAGAATAATGAAGTAAAGGGTATCAGAACCAATACAGGCAAAATATTTGAAGGATATGTCATATTAGCAACAGGACATTCGGCCAGAGATGTATATTATATGCTTCATGATAAGAAAGTAAAGATCGAAGCAAAAGGGTTAGCGGTAGGTGTTCGGGTAGAACACCCTGTACATTTGATAGACCAGATACAATATCATAATCCGGAGGGGAGAGGTAAATATTTGCCGGCTGCCGAATATAGTTTTGTGGTTCAGTCGGGCGATAGAGGTGTGTATTCGTTTTGTATGTGTCCGGGTGGGATTGTGGTGGCTGCTGCCAGTGGCGACCGTCAGTTGGTTGTAAATGGAATGTCTCCTTCTAATCGTGGATCGAAATGGTCAAATTCGGGAGTTGTAGTGGAGATACACCCCGGAGATTTTCCTGAATATCAGAAATATGGAGAACTTGAATTACTTAAATTTCAGGAAGACCTTGAAGAAAAAGCTTGGATCGCAGGTGGCAAAACTCAGGTTGCTCCCGCACAGCTGGTGGCCGATTTTGTGAATAATGTCAAAAGTACAGAATTACCAAAGACATCATATGCTCCGGGTATTACATCTTCCAACTTGAATGAATGGTTGCCTACGTTTATTTCGAAACGTTTGCGTGATGGATTACAAAAAGTAGGAGCAACTTATAAAGGGTATTTAACCAATGAGGCTGTTTTATTGGGGGTGGAAAGTCGTACTTCTTCGCCTGTTCGCGTATTACGTGACAGAGAGACTCTGCAACATGTTGAGATAAAAGGTCTTTACCCTTGTGGAGAAGGAGCAGGATATGCAGGAGGAATAGTCTCAGCCGGAATGGATGGCGAACGTTGTGCAGAGGCTCTGGCTAAAGTGTTGAGTGCAGAATGATTATAGTGATAAGAGAATATAGATTTGTATAAGAGTATTCCTATAAAAGAGCATTGAGACCTAATGCCGACAAATTATAGAGAATATGAATCATTATGGTAATTATTATACCATTACAATACTTCAATCTGACATATCCCATTATAAGACTGCCAACTATTTGAGGCAGTACAAGTAGCACTACTAATAGATATTGTATAGGAGTAACTGTCTTATAATAATTAGTATGTAATAAGCCAAAAAGGATAGCGAAGAAATAAAATATTATAGTAAAATGATACTTCCAGATATACTCTAAATGGGATTTAATATTCAGAGTGTTAGTGTATAGAAAATACCCGAAAACAACCAATGCTAAAGAGATGCCAAATATCAGATAAATATTATTCTTAGATAGAAATAAGAGTAATAATGAAATACTGATTAAAATATTATAGGATGTGAACTTGAGCGGTAAACGAAATACAAGTTCTTCTAGAATAGGACCAATTAATATCACATAGATTATTGGAGGTAATTTTTTATGAATTAATCGGGGACAAATTTCAAGTTGCTTTATTGAGGAAAGAAGGATACTAATAAATATAAAGAAAATGAAAATAATGATGAAATATCGTATGGTAATTCTAAATATCTTAGTTCCATTGGTATCAATTTTGTGTTGTTCTACTTGAGGATGCTTTAAGAAGAATAGAATATCTTTAGCTCTATTGGATATTTTATTTCTAAAATTCATATTGTTTTTTATATTAAGAGGTTGACTGAATAAAAGACAACCTCATTTTTGAGCTTTATTAATTTTCTGAGAATATTTCTAATATTTAGTTCTTAGAAATTTAGTTTTACTCTTTTAGATTCTTTTGTTTTTATTCAATGAGTTAAAACCCAAAAGACATAAGGATCGACTCCACCACCTCCACTACCCTTGTTTTTTGAGGGTGACATGTGGTGAACATCACCTCCTGTAATTTTGTGTAATTGTACTTGTGTCATTTCCTTAAATCCTAAAGTAGATAAGCTCTTGCTCTTCTTTTTCATAATAGTTGTTTTTGTTAAAGATTATGTCGGTATATCAAGCGTTTTGATAATTAAAGGTGAAAATAATATCTTTTTGTTGAAAAAAGACCGGAAAAGAGTAGAGTGTTGTGTTTTTAACTTTTTCTTCTGATTAATCTAGAAAAAAATTAGATTTCGTCAATAAATCTATATATGAATATCAAAACTTATATAATATTTAATATCTCCTCTTGCTAGGACGTCTTATTATATAATACGTTATTAATACCTGTTTTTCCACAATTTTCGTAGATGTTCCAGTATCTTAGATTCGGCAGGGTTTGCTTGTGGTTCCCAAAATCTGGCATTTATTACTTCCTTGGGTAAATAATCCTGTTGAATGAAATTGTCCTTATAATCGTGGGCATATTTGTATTCTTTACCATAATCAAGCTCTTTCATCAATTTGGTAGGTGCATTACGCAGGTGCAAAGGAACGGGTAAATTGCCTGTTTCTTCGACTAATGCTAGAGCCTTATCAATAGATAAATAAGCCGAATTACTTTTGGGTGAAGTTGCCAGATAGACGGTTGTTTCAGCCAGAATAATGCGTCCTTCGGGCCATCCTATTTTTTGAAGGGCATCGAAGCAAGCATTTGCCAACAGCAAAGCATTTGGATTTGCTAAACCAACATCTTCGGCTGCCGAAATAACCAACCGACGGGCTATGAATTTAGGGTCTTCACCCCCTGCAACCATTCGGGCAAGCCAATAGATAGCTGCATCGGGATCGCTTCCCCGTATCGATTTGATAAAAGCTGAAATTATATCGTAATGCATTTCGCCGCCTTTGTCATAAGCTGCGGGATTTTCTTGTAGACGTTCAGTTACAATTTTATCAGTTATAATCGTATCACCTTCGTCTGCCGATATAACCAAATCAAGGATATTCAATAATTTTCGGGCATCACCTCCCGAGTATTTTAAGAGTGCATCGGTTTCCTGTATATCTATATTCTTTTTTTTCAGAATAGTATCTTCTGTTACAGCTCTGTTTATAAGGCTGAGCAGATCGGCTTTATCTAAAGATTTAAGTACATAAACCTGACAACGTGAAAGAAGCGGACGAATAACCTCAAATGAAGGGTTTTCGGTAGTTGCTCCTATCAAAGTTATTACTCCGGTTTCTACTGCCCCAAGAAGCGAGTCTTGTTGCGATTTGCTGAAACGGTGTATTTCGTCAATAAAAAGAATAGGGCTTTTGGTGGTGTTGAAGAATGTATTCTTCTTAGCCATATCTATTACTTCACGAACATCTTTTACTCCCGAATTAATTGCACTCAGTGTATAAAATGGAGTATCAAGTGTATTGGCTATTATTTGAGCCAGAGTTGTTTTTCCTACCCCCGGAGGTCCCCAGAGCAGAAATGAAGGAACACGCCCCGAATCTATCATTCGTCGTAATACAGCTCCCTCACCGACCAAATGTTTCTGACCGATGTATTCGTCCAATGATCGGGGACGTAAACGCTCTGCTAATGGTTGGCTCATATTTTTTAGTTTACACTTTATTATTGTATCTGCTGAAGCACTTCATCCAGTTGTTCGCGAAAGTGTGTATTACCGTTCCGCACATCAAATTGCTCCGCAAAATAAACGGCAATTTTGTAATAATGATGATATAGATCATCCAGATTGTAAGTATTATCCTCTCTGTAGTAAGGATGATTACTGTTTATATTATTTATTATTCGGGTACCTCCACCTTTAAACAAAGCAAGAGTTGAGGCAGCAAAATCAAACCGGATAGCATCTTCTGCTCCAAGTTCCCAATTTACATATTTTTCGAAGTATACCCATGCTTTTTCTTTTTCGCATTTAGACATATAATACATCATCAATGTAACTTCGTATAGCTGAAAAGGAAAATTAGGTAATTCGGAAAATTCTTTGTCTGCTTCAGCAAAATAATGTGCAGCTCTGGGATCGTTCATTTTACCGCCAAAGTAGTAAATAAGTCCGCTATAAACAGGAATAGGATTCATCTTATGTACAGATCGTTGTGCTATGAATTCCTGAATATGGGCAATTGCTTTGTCGAAGTCACCTTCAAACATCTCTACGTAGATAGTTGTAATGAGGTCGTTACTCAGAGAAGTCATACTGTCCTCTGATTCCTTATCTCTTAAATCGAGGTATTTACGGGCATCTTCTTTACTTCCCAGAAAAAGCGACCAGTTGGACATGATATTGTAATACTCTCGGCTACTCATACCACAATTAACAGACCTTTTTCTGAAATCTTCGAGTATAGCTTCTATTTGAGGTTTCGACAGATTCAGATTATTGTATGATACAGCTGCCATCCACTTGTACTCGTTCAGAATCTCTTCTTCAGAATACAGTTCGGGATCAGAATCATAAGCATTCAATATCCATGCAAAGGCAGGGAAACTTTCACGGGAATGAGCAGTAAACTGTTCGTTACGAATTAATTCCATCCTGAGATCGAAGCCCCAATCCAGATCGTTATTAGCGTCGGCAATATGTATCGCCTGTTTTAATAACATGATTCTGTCATCGGCGTCTTTTACATTTTCAGTATCTAAAAGTATTTTTTGTATCTCAAGATTATAATTCATTCCATTTGAGTTTTAGGTATGAGACCTTTTATAGTGATATTGTTTCTTCTAATGCTTTAGTGAAGGCATTGGTCTCGTTACGTGCATCAAATTGCTGAGCCAGATTTCGAGCTTTTTGGTAATAATAATCATAAAGATCGGCTATCTTATAATTCCCGTCAGCTTTAAAGTAAGGCAGCTTCTCGCTCATTGTCAGATGTATTTCTCTTTCCTGTTTCAGCAGGGTTAAAATGTTTTTAGAGAAATCAAAACTAACCGCGTCTTCTGCGCCTATTTCCCAGTCCGCATATTTTTGGAAATATTCCCAAGCCTTGTTTGTATCGTATTTACTTAGATACACAATAAGATCTGATATGTTTGAAATGAGTGAAGTGTCATTTTCTTTAGCTTCTGCAATTTCTTCTTCGGCTTTTGTGAAAAACTCGGCAGCCCTTGCATCACCTGCTTTCGATAAATAATAAGTCAGATTACAAAAAGTAGCCAAGGGCATAACTCCGCAAGTCAGTTTTTTTGTAATAAGATCATTGGCTGTGGTTATTGCTTTATCAAATTGACCTTCGATAAGTTCAATCTCTACCTTCGTATCCAGTTCACAAGCAGGACAGTGCGACATCCGATCACGAGGAGTATTGTCGCGTAATTCGAGGTATTTGTTTGCCTCCTGCATATCTCCAATGAAAAGATTCCAATAAATCATCACACTATAATATCCACGAAGAGTATACCCGTTACGTTCCATCCTCATTTTCAGGTCAGCCATAATAGACTCCACCTGCTGACGTGAAATATTTACATTACGCCTTGCTGCAGCTGCCATCCATTTGTATTCCCAGAGAAAATCATCTTCGTTGAATAATTCGGGGTTGGCATCGTATGTACTAAGTATCCAGGTAAAAGCAGGAAAGCTTTCGGTACAATGCGATGTGTCTTTCTCCTGCGATATAAGATCGAGACGTAAATCAAACCCCCAATCCAGATCGTTATTGGCATCGGCAATCTGTATAGCCTGTTTCAATAAGTTTATTTTATCTTCCGGATGCGATAAAGAATCCAGTTTCAGTAATATTTTTTGTATTTCCAGATTATGATTCATCTATTAGTTTATTTAGTGTTTGAGTAATAACAAAGGTAAAATAAATCTGAGGATATTGCAATAATAGAGTTGTGGTGTATTTTTCTGTCGTTTAATGAATGCACTTGTATAAGTACTGTTCTTTTTGGATTTTATCTAATGCATATTAGATATCAAATTTGTACATTTGCCGATGCGAAATGTAACCATACTAATTAGATGTTATCAAAAATTACTGAAGAATTCGATCTTCATATCGAAGAGGCTGCAATCAGATTGAGCGAGGTTATCAAAAAAACTCCACTGGAATTAAATCTTTCATTGTCCCGTAATTTCAATTCAAATATATATTTGAAGCGTGAAGATTTGCAAGTAGTTCGTTCCTATAAGTTAAGGGGAGCGTATAATATGATGAGTTGTCTGGATGCCGAATTGCTGAAAAAAGGCGTAGTGTGTGCCAGTGCCGGTAATCATGCACAGGGAGTTGCTTATAGTTGCAATCAGATGGGGGTTAGAGGTGTTATCTTTATGCCGAAAATTACTCCTAAACAGAAAATTGAGCAAACACGAATGTTTGGTAATGGCAATATCGAAATCATTTTAGTAGGTGATACATTTGATGATTGTGCCAATGCCGCAAAAATATATACCCAAGAGCATAATATGACTTTTATACCTCCTTTCGATCATCCTCAGGTGATAGAAGGGCAGGGTACAATCGGGCTCGAAATCTTAAAAGAAATACCCGAAGGAACTATTGATTACCTTTTTATTCCTATTGGCGGCGGCGGTCTTTGTGCCGGAGTAGGTGCTTATATAAAAGATCATTCGCCCAATACTAAGATAATAGGTGTGGAACCTGCCGGAGCACCTTGTATGAAAGCTGCTTTCGAGGCAAAACATCCGGTAACATTGGCTCATATCAATAAGTTCGTAGACGGTGCAGCAGTACAGCGTGCAGGTGATATTACTTATCCTGTTTGCGAGAAAGTGATCGACGATATTTGTCTTGTTCCCGAAGGTGAGGTGTGTACTACTATTCTTACACTATATAATAAAGACGCTATTGTTGTGGAACCGGCCGGAGCATTGGCTATTACTGCCCTGAATCATTATGCCGAAGAGATAAAAGGAAAGAATGTGGTTTGTATTGTAAGTGGTAGCAATAACGATATCAACCGTATGCAGGAGATCAAGGAGCGTTCTTTGATTTTCGAAGGTTTGAAGCATTATTTTATTATACGGCTTCCCCAACGTCCCAATGCATTTAAAGACTTTTTGAATGAAGTCTTGGGAGAGCATGACGATATTGTCCGTTTCGAATATATGAAAAAGAACGACCGTGAAAATGGCCCAGCATTAATAGGCATAGAAGTAGACTCGGTAGGTGAGTATGATAAACTGATAGAGCGAATGGTTAAATATGGTCTTGATTTTACGCGGCTTGACCCTGATAGCGATTTGGGAAAATATATAGTATAACGAATATATGTAAATAAATAAGAAGAGGGACATTCAAGAGATGTCCCTCTTTTTTATTTCAGTTTTTTATAAGTTCGATTAAAGAAACAGTTATAGAAAGTTATAATCTGCGAATATATCATCAAAAAATAACTTTTACTTATTACCTTTAATTCTCAAATTAATTTTATCATGAAACAATTTTTTATCAGTGCAGTACTCTTAATGGCTGCCTTTGCTGTGAATGCACAAAGCTTTAATGTCGGAACTTATAATGTAAGAAACGATAATGCATCGGATGTTGGTAATATGTGGAAAGACCGTTCTCCTTATATTGCCAAATTAGTACAATATCATGATTTCGATTTTTTCGGTACACAGGAAGCTTTACCTAATCAGCTACAGGATATGAAAGCTGCCTTACCCGGTTATGATTACTACGGTGAGGGTCGGGACGGAAACGGACAAGGAGAACATTCTGCGATATACTATAAAACAAGCAAATATCAATTGTTAGGCAAGGGTGATTTCTGGTTATCTGCTACACCCGATGTGCCCTCTAAAAGCTGGGACGCACCTTGTTGCAATCGTATTTGTACATGGGTTGAATTGCAGGATAAAAAGACGGGTAAGCAATTTTTTGTTTTCAGTGCTCACTATGATTATGAAAAAGATTATGCACGTAACGAAAGTAGTAAGCTAATACTAGCTAAAATAAAAGAAATAGCAGGTGATAAGCCTGTAATATTTATGGGTGACCTCAATGGAGGAATGGATAGCTCATGGGCTCAACTGATTAATAATTCAGGGGTATTGAGAGATACTTATTATGATGTTGAACAACCCTATGCCAATAACTCATCGTTTAATGCTTGGGGAAAACCTCTTGATAAACTGGATGATTTGGATAGGGGTATTATAAGCAATAACGAAATATTGGATCATATTTATTTCAGCAAGCATTTCAAAACGAACAGATGGGGAATGTTAACCGATACTTATAACATCGGTAAATTTCCCTCGGATCATTTTCCCGTATTAGTAAATGCAGAGTGGGTAAAATAAGCCGATTTAATAAAAGTAAATTTTATAAGATGATATGAAAGGGAGGAGAACTAAAAATCCCTCCCTTTTGTTATTCCATACTTCTAGAGAATAGAAAGAACATGCTGTAAAACAATTTTTTCTATATCCTGTTAAATAAGAAGACTGAATATCTTTAGAAAAATAACATAATTCCGTTTATGGAAAGAAGTAAAATAAGAGAGAAGTTAGTATTAAAACCTTTTGGGCTTGAATATCTGGATCAGTTTAATGAACTGTTGAGGTATGTATTTCAGGTAACGAATAGTGATATTCAACAAAGTGGGTATGAGGATGGTGAGATTGTAAAATCGAAACGTCCTATACTGAAAAATGCAGATGTTATCGGATGGTTTAACGAAGATCAGTTGGTTTCTCAACTCTGTATTTATCCATGTCAGGTAAATATTCATGGAACAATATTTTCGATGGGAGGTTTGACAGGAGTGGGTACATACCCCGAATACGCCAATCTTGGTTTAATGAACGATCTCATAAAATCAGGATTACAGATAATGAAAAATAAGGGGCAGTGGATTTCTTACCTTTATCCCTATTCGATACCCTATTATCGCCGCAAAGGGTGGGAGATAATGTCCGATCACTTGACTTTTACAATAAAGGATAGCCAGATACCTAAAAATATCTCGGTAAAAGGCTTTGCTGAAAGACTACCCGTAACCGATCCCGATGTGATTTCAGTATATGATAAATTTGCTCGGAGCAATCATGGAGCCTTAATTAGAGGTAATCAGGAGTGGGAAGAGTATTGGAGATGGGAAAACGAAGATGAAAGAACAGCCGCCGTTTATTATGATAAGGATGATATACCTCAAGGGTATATTTTATATTGGATAGAAGAAGATATATTTCATATCAAAGATATTATTTACTTAAATCAAGAGGCGAGGATAGGTCTTTGGAATTTTGTTTATGCCCATTATTCGATGGTAGATGAGGTACAAGGTAATATTTATAAGAATGATCCTCTTCATTTCTTCTTAGATGACGGGCAGATAAAAGAGACTATCGAGCCTTATTATATGGCTCGGATAGTTGACGTAACAGAGTTTCTAAATAATTTCCCTTTTAAAAATCTGGATATGTTTACTCCTTTCCATTTTGTAGTTTCCGATTCGATTGCTGAATGGAATAGGGGAGTATTTGGTTTGGTGAAAAATGAAAAAGGCAAGCTTATTCGTGTAAATGAAGCGGTAGGTAAGCCTGTATATCTGGATATTCAGACATTGACTACTATGCTCATGTCGTATCGAAGTCCTTCGTATTTGCACAAAATAGAACGAATCAAGACAGACGAAAATACACTCGAAATATTAGAGCAAATAATACCCGATAATCAGCCGTATTTTTCTGATTATTTCTAATTGCTTATAGCCTTATATAGAATAAGCGAAGCTTTAAGCTTCGCTTATTTTTTGTTATGGTTTCAGGCATATAACAAAAAGGTCATAGACCTTTTTAGTATGCTCTTGCAAATACTACTCGTTGAGCAGAAGGATTACCTGTAACCATACATTTACCCGGAGTCTTATCTCCATCTAAAGGTATACAACGAATGGTTGCTTTGGTTTCGTTCTTGATTTTCTCCTCGGTTTCGGGGGTTCCATCCCAATGTGCCATGATAAATCCGCCTTCTTCTATCTTCACTTTAAATTCATCGTATGAATCTACATTGATGGTACTGGCTGTTCTGAAATCGAATGCTTTCTTGTAGATGTTCTCTTGTATATCGTTCAATAGATTTTTGATATACACATCCAGATTGTCGCACGAAACGGTTTCTTTAGTTAAAGTGTCGCGACGAGCAACTTCTATGGTATTGTTCTCGAGGTCACGACCACCCATTGCCAGACGAACAGGTACACCTTTGAGTTCGTATTCGGAGAATTTCCACCCCGGTTTTTTGTTGTCCGAGTTGTCGTATTTTACGCTGATACCCAGATTTTTTAGAGCGGATACAATTCCTGCGACTTTCTCGTTTATTTGAGCCAGTTGTTCTTCACTACGATAAATAGGTACTATTACCACTTGGTATGGAGCCAGTTTAGGAGGAAGTACAAGCCCGTTGTCATCCGAGTGTGCCATAATCAGTGCACCAATCAAGCGAGTAGAAACTCCCCATGATGTTGCCCATACGTAATCTTGTTTACCTTCTTTATCAGTAAATTTAACGTCAAATGCTTTAGCAAAATTTTGCCCTAAGAAGTGAGATGTTCCCGATTGAAGAGCTTTTCCATCTTGCATTAGAGCCTCAATAGTATATGTGTCGATAGCTCCTGCAAAGCGTTCCGAAGCGGATTTTACACCTCTTACTACAGGCATTGCCATATACTTTTCGGCAAATTCGGCATATACCTCAAGCATTTTTTTAGATTCTTCCTCGGCTTCTTCTTTTGTTGCATGAGCAGTGTGTCCTTCTTGCCAAAGGAATTCGGCTGTACGAAGAAATAAACGGGTACGCATTTCCCAACGAACTACGTTAGCCCACTGATTTACCAATATAGGTAGATCGCGATATGATTGAATCCAGTTACGGTATGTATTCCAAATAATAGTTTCTGAAGTCGGGCGTACAATAAGCTCTTCTTCGAGTTTTGCCTCAGGGTCTACAACCACCCCTTTACCTTCTGGATCGTTTTTTAAACGGTAATGAGTTACAACAGCACATTCTTTAGCAAAACCTTCAACGTGATCGGCTTCTTTACTTAAAAACGATTTAGGTATAAAAAGCGGAAAATATGCATTTACGTGACCTGTTTCTTTAAACATATCATCCAACTGACGCTGGATTTTTTCCCAGATTGCATATCCGTATGGTTTGATTACCATACATCCACGTACAGCAGAGTTTTCTGCTAAATCTGCTTTCAGTACCAAATCAAGATACCATTGACTGTAATCCTGACTTTTTGGAGTCAGTTCTTTAAGCTCTTTTGCCATGTGTTGTTATAACTTTTCTTTCAAATTATTTTCTTGTACTGCAAAGTTAGCAAAAAACCCAATTGATAAATACTATTGATATTATGAAAAATAAAAAGGACAAGCAATATTGCTACTGCCTGCCCTCTTTTCGGAACTAGAATATCCTTAACGGTCATAGACCTGTTTGTTATTTATTCATCTTCAGTATATGCAATTTCGCCATGTTGAGAAATATCAAGGCCGATAGACTCATCATCTTTGCTGACTCTTAATCCTATAAGTTTATCAACAATAAAGAATAGTACCAAAGTCCCGATGGCACTGAATGCAATAGAAGCTCCACTGGCTACTATCTGAATCCATAATTGATTCCAATCGCCAGATAAAGCACCTTGAACACCATCTGCGCCTGTTACAAACTGAGTGGCAAATACTCCTGTAAGTATAGCACCTACAAGTCCTCCGATACCATGAACGCCAAAAGCATCTAACGAATCATCGTATTTTAGTTTGGGTTTTACATATGCCACCATAATAAAGCAAATGAAAGAGGCGATGAGTCCGATGAAAAATGCCCCTGTTACATCAACTGTACCTGCTGCGGGAGTAATAGCTACTAAACCGGCAACTGCACCAGTACAGATACCTACAACGGTTGGTTTTTTATTAATGAACCATTCTAAAGACATCCATGTGACAGCTGCAACTGCTGTAGCAAAGTGTGTTACCAGAAAAGCATTGGCGGCCAGTCCATCGGCTGCTAATCCACTACCGGCATTAAAACCAATCCATCCCAGCCATAATAAAGCTGTACCCATAACTACAAAAGGTATGTTGTGAGGTGTGACCGGATGTCCTGTCGTGCGGTATCCTTTACGTCGTCCCAGCATGATAGCCATAACCAGTGCTGATATACCGGCATTGATATGTACTACTGTACCTCCGGCAAAGTCGATAGCTCCCATTTGTTGAAGCCAACCGCCTCCCCAAACCCAGTGCGCCATAGGGTTGTAAATGAAAAGTGCCCATAGGATACTGAAAAGAAGAAACCCCGAAAATTTTATTCTTTCGGCAAACGCCCCGATTATCAGAGCAGGGGTAATAACAGCAAACATACACTGAAATAAAGCAAATAGTATCTCCGGAATATTTCCTGCTGTCAAAGTCTCAAGCGTTATACCATGTAAAAATACCTTATCGAAGCCACCAATTACAGCTCCCAGGGAGTTGCCACTTTCCATAAAACTTGTGCCGAATACCCAACTATACCCAATTGCAAACCACTCAATTGTGATGACAGCAGTAAGTATAAGACATTGCATAAGTATGCTTAAGACGTTTTTTTGACGAACCAGTCCACCGTAGAATAAAGCTAACCCCGGTATGGTCATCATTAATACCAATACTGTCGCTACTATAATCCATGCTGTATTTCCCGAGTCTAAGGTTGCAACGGGAATTACTTCTACGGTTTCCTGAGCCATAAGTGCCGGGGTAGCTAATAATAAACCGGCTAATGCCATATATCGAACTAATCTCTTTTTCATAATCACGTATACCTTTTTGATGTTTTACCTAATAACCTCTTTTTACCTTATTCTTCTTCTTTATTATAAAGAGATTCGTCTCCGTGATCACCCGTGCGAATTCTTATTGATTGTTCTATTGATGAAACGAATATGCGTCCATCGCCGCTTTCTCCTGTAAATGCCGATTTTAATATTGCATCGATTGATTTTTCAACATTAATATTTCTGACTACAAAGGATATGTAGATTCTGTCAATGGCATTAATATCGTAGGCAATACCTCTGAATATTAAACCTTGCTTAGCATCACCTTGTCCTTTTACATCCCACCATGAAAGGAAGTCTATGTCCGCTGCGTGTAAGGCTGTTCGTACTTCGGTAAATTTAGATTTACGAACAATGGCTTCAATTTTTTTCATACTTCTATTTATTATTTTGTTATATCTGTTTATCTGTTAGAGTTGAAACTATCGGAGTGTTATGCCAAATACAAAATTTATATCTTCATGAACCGGATTGACTATTACGTTGGCAAATATGGGAACACTGAAAGATTCTGTTATTTTTATTTCTTTGGATGCTCCCAGATGCACCGATGTAAAGCTGAATTTATCAGTTCCGTAAATAGTGCTGGCCCAGGGAGTAAAACCCGTTCCGATTTTAAATGCTACATCTTTAATTGCAAAAGGGTAATTGAGTTCTACATATGTTGAAAATGAATTGTCTCCATTTGCCTTTTTATTGGCTTTACCGAATAGAAATGTATTCCATGATACGCTGAGAGGAAATGATTGAGGAAGAGTGTATGCAAGAGTTGTTTCGAAAGAGTGTCCTACGTTTCCATCTGTAGGAGAACTGAAGTAGTGAAATGCATCTTCGCCATCCCACCAATAATCTGTGGCTGTAAAAGTTATATTATTGGACGTGTAAGAAGCATAAAAATCAACCTCCTTATGATCATTGCTGGTAACATCTACCGAACCCCATACACCAAGAGTAAATCCATTTAATGAAGCCGAAACCGAAGGTTGAGCACTTGCTCCGGCAGCCTGTTTGATACCACGCCAGACATAACTGCTGACAAGATCTGCTGATAAATTAGCTCTTAATTTTGAGCCGGTTTCTGATTGAGCCGAAGCTTCGTTTGTGAACATTGAACAACAAGCAATTAAACCTAAAAAACACTTTTTACCTCTCATATACTTAATATTTAAAGATGTTAATATTGTTATTTAATGAGAAATTTGAAATAAAATAACCTAAAATTGCATCATATGATTTGTTTATGATGCGAAAATAAGTATTTTTGTTTTATTGTGAAAGTTTTTTTGTCGTATATTTTAGCAAATAGGTTGTTTTTTTATCTGTTTTGTGTCTATGTGATTGTTTTCGTGCTTTTGTTATGTCTTTCTTTGATTATGTGATAAAACCTAAGGCGGTTCCGTCAAACTGCCTTAGGTTTTATTTATGATTGCGTATATGTTTTTTTATGAGGGAGTAAATAAAAAGGGATAAATAACAACGTTACTTATCCCTTTCTTTAAGCAGTATAATGATTATTTTTTCGTGAATAATCTACCAAGTTCGCCTATCCATAATACTAGAGATGTAGCAGCTATGATAATTCCCCAATCTTTAGCAAGTAAGGGAACTGTGCGGAATACATCTCCACCAAATGTTACTATAAGGAATTGTCCAGCCAATATTATTCCTGCTACGATTATAAACCCGAAACTGTCTTTCACTCCTGCAAAGGCAGATTTTCCGGTTTGGAAAGCTTTTGCATTGAACATATTCCAGAACTGTAGTAAAACAAATACAGTAAAGAAATAGGATAAGAAATAAGCGTAACGATGGTCTGCATCTATGTAATCAAAGAATGTATCGAGGTTGGCTTGTACATTAAAGTAGAATAACATTACCATTAAAACAGCTACAAATATTAAGCCGACAAATAAGATTTTGCTTCTCATCGGAGGGGTGATAATAAAGTCTGTATTTTTACGAGGCTTATTGTTCATTACATTTGGATTAGGAGGTAATGATGCTAAAGCTCCTGCTGCAAATGTGTCCATGATAAGATTTACCCATAACATCTGAGTTACCGTCAGAGGCAATTCGTGTCCAAAGATAGAACCTAAGAATACAAGAAGAAGTGCAGCAACATTTATTGTTAACTGGAATAATATGAAACGTTGTATGTTTTGATAAAGCGAACGTCCCCACATAACAGCAACAGCAATACTACTGAATGAATCGTCCAGCAAAGTGATATCGCTGGCTTCTTTTGCAACAGAAGTTCCCGATCCCATCGAAAGACCTACATCAGCATGGTTTAAGGCAGGAGCATCGTTTGTTCCGTCTCCTGTTACTGCTACAATTTCTCCCGATTCTTTAAGTAACGATACTAAGCGTTGTTTATCGGACGGACGTGCACGGCACATAATTTTAAGGCTTTTCACCCGGTTAAGAGCTTCCTTGTCAGATAATGCTTCAAAGTCAGGGCCTGTTATGATGTTGAGGTCAGAGTCTTTACCATCTTTCCATATACCTATCTGACGTCCGATTTCGCGGGCGGTTGCATAAGTATCGCCCGTAACTATTTTTACATCGATACCAGCTTGAAGACATTCGGTTACTGCATGTGGCACATCTGTACGAACGGGATCAGATATAGCAGTAATACCTTGGAAGATAAAATCTTTGTCGTGAGCATCTATAGCTGTCGATTCATCTGCAATTTTGTAAGCAAAGCCTAATGTACGCATTGCTTGATTCTGATATTGCAAGAGTTGCTCTTCTATCTTTTCTTTTAATTCAGACACAGGTACAGGACTATTTTCTGTTTGAACAACAGAGCATTTTCCGAGAATAATTTCCGGAGCACCTTTTATATACATGATTCTTCTCGATTTTGCCGAAGCATTTGACTCTACGATTGTAGCCATGTATTTGCGTTCAGTAGAGAAGGGAAGTTGTTCAATAACCTTTGTGCTTTCTCTCTCGTCCAGATAATTAATGTTATTGCTGTTTAACCATAAAAGTAAAGCTCCTTCCGTTGGGTTTCCTAAAGCCTTAGCTTTCGAAGCATCCGAAAAATCGAGGAATGCAGTAGAGTTGGTCGAGATATGCTCGATAATCATTTTGCTGGTTTCATCATCTCCTAACTTCTGGTCGTGAAGATTATAAAAATTAGTATAAGAAACCTGCATCTGGTTTTGTGTAAGCGTTCCAGTTTTGTCTGTACAAATAACAGTTGTTGCCCCCATTGTTTCGCAGGCATGCATTTTACGTACCAAGTTGTTTGCTTTTAGCATACGACGCATGCTAAGAGCTAAACTTAAAGTCACACTCATAGGCAAACCTTCGGGTACGGCAACCACCACTAAGGTTACGGCTACCATGAAATATTGTAAAATATGTCCCGCAGTGTCCAGAGATACCCATGATGTTGGTTCTAGTGGATTTACACCAAAAGCAAAGCCCACAGCTGCCAGAACTATAAATGAGAGAACTCCGATCCCCATCCATTTAAACCAGCCGCCGTTTTCGACACTGTCAGGAATTTCCTTATCCTTGCCCATCAATTCGAAAGCGTCATATACTATTGGAACCCATACCTTAGATAATGCAATAACAGCACCTATTATTACGGCACCCACTAATCCTAATTGTCCCAGTGAGTATTGTGGAGCATCAGGAGAATTGTTGAAAAAGATGTCTTTGATAAATAATACAGCAAAGGTGAGTACAGCCAATACCATACCTACAACACCGATAAATTTAGCTAAAGAATCTAATTGGCGATTAAGTGGGGTTTGACCTTCGACCATTTCTGCCGATTTTTCGGCTACTTGTCCAAACTCTGTAGCATCACCTACTTTGGCAACAATCATTGCACCATGACCGTTTATTACTTTAGTTCCGCGCAATACATAATTGGAAGGGTAGGTAACCCCTTCTTCAAATTCATTAGGATCAATGGTTTTATCAATGCTAGGTTCTCCTGTCAGGCACGATTCGTCCATTTGCATATTTACAGCCTCGACCAATTCTCCATCTGCCGGAACTTCATTTCCTATTTCGAGTAGTACAGTATCTCCAACAACAACGTCTCGTTTTGATACCTGGCATACATTGTTGTTGCGGATAACCATCACTAAGTCGTCATCGTTAACTTGGTTTAAGATGTCAAACTTTTTATTTGCATCCATTTCGAACCAGAACGCAACCCCGGTTGCCAAGAATATGGCACAAAAAATACCAATTGTTTCAGAGTAATGTCCTTCACCTTTGGTTATGTGTTCTACTATTGCGATTCCTAATGAAAGAAATGCAGCGATCAGTAATATACGAATAATCGGATCTTCGAATTTTTCCAGAAAAAGCTTCCATAGGGGTTCTTTTTCGGGGGGAGTAAGCACATTTTCTCCGTACTTTTTCCGGCTTTCAAGAACTTGCGCATCAGTTAGTCCTGTGCGGTGATTTTTATGTTCCATAAATTAATATAAAATAGAGATTAGTTTTTATTCAGTATTTAAACAATGTTGTATTATATATTGTAATGTTACATAAGTAAAACAGAGTCTTATTATCCGAAAAGTATTAAGGATGTATGAGACTTTGTTTTTTTATGATAAATTGATATAAACAATCTTAGTTCGTAAGAGGTTCGATTATGGTGTCGGTTTTTAATGTATTTACGGCTTCCAGTATTGATAAAGTATCAGGTTCTATGTATTCGGATACTTCTACTGTTGTAACTCCATGGTGTATCATATCCAGCTCTTTGGCGGCAATGTATGATATATCGATAACTCTTCCCTTTTTAAAAGGGCCACGGTCTATAACTTCAACTATAACTTCTTTTTCGTTTTTAAGATTTTTTATGAGAAGTTTAGTGCCGAAAGGATATGTTCGATGGGCACATACAAAGTGATCTCTTTTGTAGATTGTTCCGCTGGCTGTTGGGCGGTTGTTGAATTTTTTGCCATAATAAGTTGCTTTGCCAGTTTCGACATTGGAAGGCGTTTGTGCATGGATTGCTGCTGCACATAAAGACAGAAATAATAGTAGAGTAAGAGTTCTTTTCATCTTTCTTATTGAGTCTATTTCAATTACAAAGATATCATAATTCAGGAATTATCAATATTCATAATATATAAAAAGCATTGGGGGGTACTTATTGTGATTGATAATTAAACATGTTATTTAAAGTTTATTGTAGTATAAAAGTGTCTGTAATCTTTTGTTTATTCACAAATATCTGTATTTTTGTGTTGATTTAATTGTTTATGGCAGAAAAGCATGAGAAATTGCTCTCGGAACTTGAGTTTAGATTGCGTCAACTGATGTACCTGTGTGATTCTTTAAAAGAAGAGAATCAGAGCTTAAGAGCCCAATTGGAGGAGAAGGACGGAGAAGTAAATCGTATCAATACCCAATTGGAACAATTGAATTTAAAGTATAATAATCTGAAATTTGCAAAGACATTAACAGGTGCAGACCAAGAAGGTGTTGATAAAGCAAAAAAAAGATTATTAAAGTTAGTGCAGGATGTAGATAAATGTATCGCGTTATTGAAAATATAAAGGCAGATAGATCATGAGTGAGCATTTTATCATAACATTGCGTGTCTTAGATCGGTCATATCGGTTAAAAATTCATCGAAAAGATGAAAAGAAGTACCGGGACGCCGCTGTGGCAATAGAAAAGAAAACGAATCAATATAGGAATTATTTTGCCGAGTCTGAATCTAAAAGCTTGCTTGAGAGAGATTATTTAACAATGACTACCATTCAGGCACTATCAGATACAGTTGAATTGGAGGCTAATAATAAGTTGTTTGAGGATAGGGTTAAATCCTTAATTGATGAATTGGATATTTACCTTAAAAATTCTAAGTAGTATTTCTTTTTGTTTTGCCGTGAAACGCTTGCGCTAATTGGAAATGAACAGTTTTATGTTTCTTTTTCGATTAGTTTTTTTGTTTTAAGACCTTAAGCTTGTACTATCTAAACGATGAGATGTGATTTGTGTGCTATAGTATTGTTAATTAATTATATAAGAATATCATAATTAGATATATAAATTTGAAATTTAAAAGAGCCCTATGGAAATAGTATTTACGATAATCGCCTTTATTGGAGGTGTAGTAGTAGCTTGGCTCGTTCTTAACTTTGTAACAAATGCGAGACTAAAAAGACGTATTGAAGAATCGGAACGTGAAGCTGAGGTAATTAAGAAAAATAAATTACTCGAAGTAAAAGAGCAAGCCTTACAAATGAAGGCGGAGTTTGAAAAACAAGTAAACGCACGTACATCGAAATTGCAGGTTGCTGAAAATAAAGTGAAGCAACGAGAGCAGACTCTAAATCAAAAACAGGAAGAAATACAACGCCGAAAAAGCGAAGTTGAAGCTATTAAAGAAAATCTGGATAGCCAGTTGGAGATAGTTGAAAAGAAAAAACAAGACCTTGATAAGCTTCATAAGCAAGAGGTTGAAAGACTTGAAGCCCTGTCGGGATTGTCTGCGGATGAAATAAAAGCAAAATTAGTGGAGGCCTTAAAAGATGAGGCTAAATCTGATGCCCAATCGTTTATTAGCGAGATTGTTGAAGAAGCAAAAATGACAGCTAATAAAGAGGCTAAGAAAATTGTGGTTCAAACTATACAAAGGGTTGCTACAGAAACTGCCATTGAAAATGCTATTACAGTATTCCATATTGATTCGGACGAAGTAAAGGGACGTATTATCGGACGTGAAGGACGTAATATCAGAGCATTGGAAGCAGCTACAGGTGTTGAAATTGTAGTGGATGATACACCTGAGGCAATTGTAATTTCAGGATTTGATCCTGTAAGAAGAGAAATTGCACGTCTGGCATTACACCAATTGGTAGCAGACGGACGTATTCACCCTGCAAGAATCGAAGAAGTTGTTTCTAAAGTTAAGAAGCAAATTGAAGAAGAGATAATTGAAACAGGTAAGCGAACAGCTATTGATTTAGGTATACATGGCTTACATCCCGAAATGATCCGTATGATCGGTAAAATGAAATATAGGTCGTCTTATGGACAAAACTTATTACAGCATGCTCGTGAGACAGCCAATTTGTGTGCGATAATGGCAGCCGAATTGGGTCTTAACGTGAAAAAAGCAAAAAGAGCAGGTCTGTTACATGATATCGGTAAAGTGCCTGATGATGAACCAGAATTGCCTCACGCATTGTTAGGTATGAAGCTTGCCGAAAAATATAAAGAGAAACCGGATATTTGTAATGCAATTGGAGCTCACCACGATGAGATCGAAATGACAACATTGCTAGCGCCAATCGTTCAGGTTTGCGATGCTATATCAGGAGCACGTCCAGGAGCACGTCGCGAAATTGTAGAGGCTTATATTAAGCGTCTGAATGATTTGGAACAATTGGCGATGTCTTATCCCGGTGTGTTAAAAACATATGCAATACAAGCCGGTCGTGAACTTCGCGTTATCGTAGGTGCAGATAAGGTAGATGATGTTGAAACAGAAAAATTGTCGGGCGAAATTGCTAAGAAAATTCAAGACGAGATGACATATCCCGGACAAGTTAAAATTACTGTAATTAGAGAGACTAGAGCTGTAAGCTTTGCTAAATAAGCACTTTATGCTGTAGATTGAATATAATGTATAAGGAGGTTCTTCAATGAAGAACCTCTTTGTCGTTTAATAAATAAGCGTATTGGGGTTAGATATATTTTATCCGAAACAAGTTTCTGAATACTATATATTAACGCAGATTTTGTTACATTTGTAGGAAGAAACTAGATTATCAACATATAACTTATAAATGTTATGGCATACAAAGTGGCTGTATTTGATGCAAAACCTTACGATAAAGATACATTTAATCGAGTTAATGAATTATATGGCTTCGAGTTAAGTTTTTACAAAGAACATTTGGATAGGCACAATGTAGTATTGGCAGGAGGTGCCGATGCTGTTTGTATATTTGTTAATGCAAGCGTTGATGCGTATGTAATAGACAAACTCTGCGAAATGGGAGTTAAATTTATAGCCTTGCGTTGTGCCGGTTTTAATAATGTAGATATAGCTTATGCTGCCGGGAAAATAAAGGTAGCTCGTGTACCGGACTATTCGCCTCATGCAATCGCGGAGCATACATTGGCACTTATGCTTTGCTTGAACAGGAAAGTGCATAGAGCCTTTATCAGAACTCGTGATTGGAACTTCTCATTAAATGGTTTCATGGGATTTGATATGTATGGAAAAACTGTAGGTGTTGTTGGTACAGGTAAAATCGGAAAAACAGTAATTGGAGTTTTAAAAGGTTTAGGGATGAATGTTTTAGCCTATGATTTGTATCCGGATAATGTATTTGCAGAGAAAAACGATATAAAATATGTATCCTTAGATGAGATATATGCCAATTCGGACGTAATTACTTTGCATTGTCCTTTAACTAAAGAAACAGAATACCTGATACGCGAAGAATCTATCGCTAAGATGAAAGATGGTGTTATGATTATAAACACAGGTCGTGGAAAACTTATTCATACAAAACACTTGATCGAAGGCTTAATCAGCCAAAAAGTAGGTTATGCAGGGCTTGATGTTTATGAAGAAGAAGGTGCATATTTCTACGAAGACTGCTCTGATAGTGTGTTGACAGATGATGTTTTGGCAAGGTTGTTGTCTTTCAATAACGTAATACTAACTTCGCATCAAGCATTTTTCACTCAAGAGGCTATGGGGAATATTGCGAATACCACTTTCGAAAATATTTCAGATTTCTTTGCAGGTAAAGAAATTAAAAATGAAGTTATTTATCAGCCGAAATAATAAATTTATTGTATACCTGATTATTAAGTAATAATAAGGTTTGATGCCTTACAGTTGTTTATGAAAAAAATATTGTTAGTTTTTACAGCACTGTTTTGGGTGATGTGTACGGTAATTAATGCGGCAGAAGATAAGTTTGTTGTGGTAATTGATGCTGGTCACGGAGGCAAAGATGGTGGAGCTGTTAGAGGTACTTATAAAGAAAAAGAAATAAATCTGGGTGTTGCTTTGGCTTTAGGAAAGCTCATCGAATCGAATATGCCGGATGTAAAAGTCGTTTATACTCGTAAAACAGATGTTTTTGTAGATTTATATAAACGTGCCGATATTGCCAATAAGGCGAAAGCTAATCTTTTTATATCTATACATACCAACTCTACTGCAGCTAAAGTAACTACAGCATCGGGTGCAGATACCTATATTCTGGGATTGGCAAAGAGTGAAGAGAATTTAGCGGTTGCAAAGCGTGAGAACTCGGTTATTTTATTGGAAGATAATTATACGAAGCGCTATGAAGGCTTTGATCCGAATTCTCCTGAATCAAATATCATTTTTGAGTTTATGACCGACAAATACATGGAGCAAAGTTTGCAATTCGCAAGTTTTGTGCAAAATGGTTTTTCGGGAGTGGCAAGAAGGGTAGACAGAGGTGTGCTGCAAGCGGGTTTTCTAGTTTTGCGTGAATCCGGTATGCCTAGTGTATTAATAGAACTTGGTTTTATAAATAATCCGACAGAAGCCAAATATCTAACATCTTCTATCGGGCAGAGGAATATGGCGAGTGCGATATTTTCGGGATTGCAGAAGTATAAAAAGGAATTTGATAAGAAGCAAGGTAAATCGTACGCCGGAACTAATCGTGTAGCTAAAAAGGAGTCGGTAAAGGTCAATGAAAAAATATTAATAGAGGATGACAATGAAGATGAAGACGATAATAAGTCTTCTCAGGATACAAACAGATCAATTTCCACAAATTCGAATAATAGACCCAAGTATATATCTAAAAATACGGATGTCAATCAATTGACGAATACAAGTAGTCGGGATAGAAAATCAGTGGTAAAGCCTGATCAATCTCGAAAAACAGAATCTGTATCCTCATCCTCCTCTAATACATCTAAGAAGGAAACTAAAACGTCTTCAAATGTGAACAATAATATAAAGTCTGTTGTTCCTTCTGGTACGATAGAGTATCGAGTGCAGTTTTTGACCGGAGGGTCGAAACTTGCGTCTAACTCACCTAAATTTAAAGGATTGTCACCTGTTAGTTTTTATATGGATGGTTCAACCTATAAATATACATATGGTTCAGCCACAACCGAAGCCGAAGCTTTAAAATTGCAGAAAGAAGTTCGTGCAAAATTTAAAGATGCATTTATAGTACGATTTAAAAATAATGTACGTATCAAATAAATATTTATACCTGCTTGAGGGTATATCTAGTGTGCTTCTATATAGGTCACAGCTGATTGGTTGCTAAAAGAATAAATAAAAAGGCCTAAGGCATGAAAAGTTTAAATTGGGTTTAATTGAATAAGATTATATATGAAAAAGAAATTCTCGAAAGAAGTTAAAATTGGTATAGCATTTGTCGTTGCTTTATTTATATTATATTTTGGTATAAATTTTCTGAAAGGTATTAATATCTTTAAACCATCTAATTCATACACTGTTGTTTTTGATGATGTTACAGGACTTACTCTGTCATCTCCTGTTGTATTGAATGGTTTTCAGGTTGGATTGGTTTATTCGATGAAGCTGGAGAATGATACAGCTCATAAAGTAGCCGTTGTTTTAAATCTGGATAAAGGGGTAAGATTAAATAAAGGCAGTAAGGTTAAATTAGAAGTTTCATTGATGGGTAGTGCTACCGTTGTATTGGAACAAAATCCTTATACTGATGAGTATTATACTTTTGATGATCCTATACCCGGTGTGCGGGTTGCCGGAATGATGGAATCTATCGGGGCGGATGTATTACCCCAGGTTGGAGCTTTAGTGCCTAAAATAGATTCTATATTGATGGGACTACAACTTCTGGTTAATAATCCGGCATTAGTAAAATCTTTACAAAACGTAGAAGTAATCACTTCAGATCTTGCTATTTCTTCTAAACAATTGAATCAAATGATGATTAATTTGAATAAAAATATTCCGGTTATGACTAATAATATGACTACTGTGTCGAGTGATTTAGCAGGAGTGACAGGACAATTAAAGTCTATGGACTTGGCATCATCTTATAAATCAATTGATTCTACTCTTAAAAATGTACAAGACTTATCGAGCAAGTTAAATGGAAAAGATAGTTCTTTGGGGCTTTTACTCAATGATAGAGCTCTTTATGATAGTTTAAGTGTGACTATGGGGAATGCTTCGCTTTTATTAAAAGATGTAAAAGAGAATCCTTCACGTTATATTAATGTGAAAGTTTTTTAAGTCTTATTTAGATTCATTCTAAATAAAAACAAAATGCAATAAATTGTTTGTAATCCTTTAATGCGGATTTGAGTAGTTCTTATTATTGTTAATATCGTGTAACCGATTGAGAGATAAAAGTTTATATAAGTATATTTCATTATTGGTTTAAATGTTTGATATTCAGAAAGATATTCTGTATTTGAAAAACCAAATTTATTGGCACTTGTTTAAATTGAATTTATTTTCAAATTTTGTATTACCGTAACAGGAATGAAATAAAATAGTGTAAAAATCAAAAAGTAGTATTGTAGATCTCAATGAATAATAATGTCAATTTTTTATGGAATAAATGTTTGAATGTTATCAAGGATAATGTTTCTGAGATAACGTATCAAACTTGGTTCTCTCCTATTGTGCCACACTCTTTCGAAAACAGTGTGTTTACAATACAAGTGCCAAGTCAATTTTTCTATGAATACTTGGAGGACAAATTCGTTGATTTGCTAAGAATGACTTTACACCGTGAAGTTAGCCCGGAAGCTGTTCTTAATTATCGTATACTTGTTGAGAACACGACCAATACACATGTTGATTACAGGGGAGATACAAAGTCGTTGAGTGTTGAGAAAATTACACCCAAGCAAGCGAACAAAATTCCCAATCCTTTTCAAAAAACGGTTTCGGTAGACTTCGATTCCCAGTTAAATGCCAAGTACACATTCGATAATTTTTTCGAAGGAGTCAGTAATAAATTGGCTAGGACTGCGGGAGAAACTATAGCAAACAATCCGGGGAAAACAGCATTCAACCCTCTGTTTGTACATGGAACTTCAGGAGTTGGAAAAACCCATCTTTGTCATGCTATCGGAACACGTATCTTAGATATGTTTCCTGACAAAAAAGTATTGTATGTTTCAGCTCATTTGTTTAAAGTGCAGTACACGGATGCTACCCGTTTCAATACAGTAAATGATTTTATAAATTTCTATCAAGGTATAGATGTTCTTATAATAGATGATATTCAGGAATTGATCGGATTAGAGAAAACCCAAAATACATTTTTCCATATTTTTAATCACCTGCATCAGAATAATAAGCAGTTAATCCTAACCTCAGACAAAGCCCCTTCTGAATTGCAAGGTGTTGAGGAGCGTTTATTAACTCGTTTTAGATGGGGACTTACTACTAAGTTGGAAAATCCTGATTTCGATTTAAGAACAAAGATACTTCACGATAAGATTCTTCATGATGGCTTGTCAATCCCGGCAGATGTTGTAGAATTTATCGCTGATAATGTTACAGAGAATGTCCGTGATTTAGAAGGTGTTATAGTTTCATTGATGGCATATTCTGTAATCTATAATAAGGAGGTTGATTTAATTTTAGCTAAACGCGTGATTGGTCAGGCTATCCGTAAAATAGAAAAGAAAAAGGTAACAGTTGACAGTATTTCTGAGGTTGTATGCAAGCATTTTAATATTAAAACTGAATTATTGCAAACAGCATCCCGAAAGAGAGAGATTGTACAGGCTCGTCAGGTTGCAATGTATTTATCGAAAATGTATACGGAGCTATCTTTAGCTCAGATTGGTTCTGTAATAGGGAAGAAAAATCACGCAACAGTTTTACATGCTTGCAAAACTGTAAAAGATCAACTTCAAGTAGATAAATCCTTTAGAGATGATCTTGAAGAAATCGAAAAAATATTAAAGAAATAATCTAACCGAGCTAGTCTCGGTTTTTTTGTTTAAATATTTTTCGTAAAAATATATTTGATTAAATTAAACAACTTACTCTCTTTAGTGTTTACTAGTTATAAGAGTTAAAAAAAATGTATCTATGAAGACTGTAAAGTTTACTTTTTTGATTGCAATTCTTGCAAGTGTGTTTCTTTCTAGTTGCTCGTATAATACGATGGTCGAGAAGCAAGAGGCTACCTCCTCCCAATGGGGACAAGTACAAAATGCTTATCAACGTCGTGCCGATCTTATACCCAATCTTGTGGCTACTGTAAAAGGTTATGCTACACATGAGGAGCAGACATTAACCGAAGTTGTTAATGCAAGAGCCAAAGCAACGCAGATAACTGTGAGTGCAGATGATTTATCTGAGGAAAATATTAAAAAGTACCAAGAGGCCCAAGGACAATTGAGTGCAGCTTTAGGAAAATTGTTGATGGTGCAGGAGCAATATCCGGACCTAAAAGCAAATCAAAACTTTTTGGCATTGCAAGATGAATTGGCCGGTACAGAAAACCGGATTGCAGTAGAGCGTAACAAATATAATGAGGTTGTTAAAGACTATAATCAATATATTAGGAAGTTTCCACAAACAATATGGGCAGGATGGTTTGGTTTTAGCCAAAAGGGATATTTTGAAGCCGAAGCCGGAAGCCAAACAGCTCCTAAGGTTCAGTTTTAGTTTAATAGTATAATAAATTATGTGAATGGGTTCGGTATATATAACTTATATCGAACTTGTTTGTTTATTAATATTATATTTGACAATTTCTCATCTCATTTCTCGAGGTATTGTAGGTAAAGTAATTAATTGCTATAATAAAGGATAACTTAGATTTGAGGAATTATTTAATTGAAAAATTGATCTAAAATACATCATTATATGAACTCGTTTAATAAATACTTTCTGTTATTATTAGTATTCTTTGGTGGTTTTGTCAATGCTCAGAACTTACCCGATCCAATGTCTCCTCCACGACTTGTAAATGATTTTGCGGGTATTTTCAATAACGCAGATCGTGATAATCTGGAGCAGATGTTGCTGGCATACAATGATACTACATCTACTCAGATATATGTTGTAACAGTAAAAGATTTGGACGGATATGATGTTTCCGATTATGCATTTCGTTTAGGGGAAAAGTGGGGCGTAGGTCAAAAAGGAAAGAATAATGGGGCGATAATACTTATTAAACCCAAAGTGGGAAATAGTAGGGGACAAGTATTTATTGCTACAGGATATGGATTGGAGGAAAAATTAAATGATGCAAGGGTAGGGCGTATTATTGATAATTATATGCTGCCTTATTTTAAGCAGAATGATTATTATACCGGGACAAAAAATGCAATTGAAGCTATGATCGGCTATCTGTCTGGGCAGTTTCAGCCGGATGAGGAAGCAGATGAGTTAACAACCGGAGATATCATCATCAGTATAATCTTGGTTTTGCTATTTATTTACTTTATAAGTAAGGCAAATAAAAATAATAAAGGAAACAGATCTAGAGGTGGAGGTTTTTTTCCTCCGATAATTGGAGGTGGCTTTGGAGGCTTTGGAGGGCGTTCCGGTGGTGGAGGCTTTGGCGGAGGAGGCGGAGGTAGCTTTGGCGGAGGCGGTGCAGGACGCGGCTGGTAATAGATTTTTTTTATGTAGGATTACCAATTAAAAGAGATTTGAAGCAAGTCAGGTCTATGTAAAAAGTTTATCTTTGTAATAGTCACAAGTCAATTAAGTTTATATTTTTTATTATTAACTATAAAATAAAGTTATTATGATAAGTAAGAAAGTTGAAGATGCTTTGAATAAGCAGATTAATGCAGAGTTTTGGTCAGGATATCTATATTTGTCTATGTCGGCTCATTTTGCCAAAGAAGGTAAGAACGGGTTTGCAAACTGGTTTAAAGTACAAGGTTTAGAAGAAAAGGATCACGCTATCAAAATTTTCGATTATATTCTAGCTCGTGGAGGGCAAGCTGTAATCAGTCCTATAAAAGAAGTTCCACACAGCTGGGCAACTCCTTTAGATGCATTTAAGGCAGCTTTGGCTCATGAGAAGCAAGTTACGGCTATGATAGATAACATTGTTACTCTGACTAATGAGGAAAAAGATTATGCTACATTATCTATGCTCCAATGGTTTATAGATGAGCAAGTAGAAGAAGAGGCTACAGCTCAAGATTTGGTTGATAGCTTAGAGATGATTAAAGACAATGGCTTTGGTATCTATACCCTGGATAGAGAGTTAAAAAGCAGAAAATATACACCGTTAGTAAGTAACGATTGAGTTATTAAACTCTAAAAATTATAGGAAAGGATGGATTGAAGAATCCGTCCTTTTAGTTTTAGTGTATTTTTATAAGTGTCTTTATTGGAGGCAATTTTTAATGATATTTTATCTAACGAAAAATACGGCAGTCTTAAAACAGTAAATATGGAACGATATATTATACAAATAATAGCAACAGCTATATTGATAATTGCAATACCTATTATAAAATATATAGTAAGAAAGTTGATTGTAAAATATGCTACATTCAGTAAAAAAATAGAAGCACGTACTAAACAAGTGGTCAGAGTATTTAATATTATGATTAATATAATGTTTGCCATTTGTTTTATCATTATATGGGGTGTTGATCCCCGTAATCTGTTAGTTGCACTATCTTCTATATTTGCTGTAATAGGAGTTGCTATGTTTGCCCAATGGTCATTATTGAGTAATATAACAGCCGGAATTATAATATTTTTTACATCGACATTTAAAGTGGGCGATTATATTCGCATTTTAGATAAAGATATGCCCGTTGATGCAGTTGTAGAAGATATATTATCGTTTCATACATTGCTGCGAACTCAGGAAGGCGAAATAATCTCATATCCGAATTCTCTGTTCTTTCAAAAAGGAATATCTATTATCCATATAAGTAAGTGGGAGGATATTGAAGAATGAACAGCTTGAATCTGTTTATTGATAGATTAATATTGCAGTTTGTTTTGCTGTGGAAGTGCTTTAGCAGGTATTTTAGAATTCTTAATTAGTATGCTTACATAAAAAAATATTATATTTGTTTTGTACAAAATATAGATCGTAATTTAGCAAAACTTAATATAAAATCGAGCAGAGATGTCAGTCAATAAAGTAATATTAATAGGTAATGTAGGGAAAGATCCCGATATCAGATATTTTGATAATGGTAGTGCAGTTGTGAATTTTCCTTTGGCAACTACGGAGCGTGGATATACTGCAGCCAACGGTACTCAGATTCCCGATCGTACCGAGTGGCATAATATTGTTTGCTGGAGAGGTCTGGCAAAAGTGGCCGAGCAATTTGTAAAAAAAGGTACACAATTGTTTGTTGAAGGAAAAATCCGTACACGCTCCTATGATGATCAAAATGGAATAAAAAGATATGTTGTAGAAATTTATGCTGATAATCTGGAGCTACTCGGTCGGAAGGGCGATTTTCAGGCAGAAGGTAATACTAGCGGAGGATATGGACAACAGCAAGCAACTTCGACATCATCACAATCTCAGATGACAAATTCGCCTTCTATGGAAGATGAAGCGGATGACTTACCGTTCTAATTTTTATCTCAAAAAAATATAATGAAAAAGTGCAGATCTATATTAAGATGTCTGCATTTTTTTTGTACTAAAGATTCCTGTCATTTAATAAGTTATTTATCATGGTAATCAAATTGAGTCAAGCAATAAATATTATCGTATTATTATTGATTCTTCTATTCACTTCGGCTTGTCACGAGTACACCCCCAAGCCGAAAGGCTATAATCGCATTGATAAAGTAGAACATGGAACGATTGAGTATAATTTTCCTAAATTTTCATTTAAATATTCGGATCAGGTACATATAGATACTCTTGAGTCTAAAGAAAAAAATGAGATATGGTTCAATATCATTTATCCGGACTATAACGCCATGGTTTACTGTACTTATTTACCTATCTCAAGGTTGACTTTACCCAAAGTGCTGGACGATAGTTACAGACTGGCTTTTAGTCACTCTGTAAAAGCAGACGGAATAATTCAGCAGACATACTCGAATGCAGATAGCAGAGTATCGGGGACTGTATATTCTATAGAAGGAAATGTTGCCACCCCGATTCAATTTTTTTTAACTGACAGTGTGAGCCATTTTTTTAGAGGATCCTTCTATTATGCAGATAAAGTCAATTCGGATTCGGTTGCACCTATTACTGAGTTTGTGATGAAAGATATTCAGGAAATGATAGATACATTTAGCTGGCGTGATAAGTAAGGTCTCTGACTTGTTGTTGATGCTAATTAATCTGAAGGTGTAAAATCCCAAAATCCGCCTAAGTGTTGACTATAAAAAAGATGAAAGCCGTAAATCAGCGTAGTTTCTGTTTTACGGCATTTCATTCAAAAGTAGTAATAAAAGAGGGTTGTTTGATATTTATCTCGCTTGTGCTAAGCTAAAGTTGTTGTAATTTTCAATTAAATAATTGTCTCCTGCTTCGGGATCTACGATGGCGTATTTACCAACGCTGCATATTTGCATTTCATCCAGAGTTTTTACCAAATTGTTATATGTAGAACTATTTGTTGGTTTTACTATAACGGTTATGCTTTCTTTCGATTTCTTAAGTTCAGATAGTTCACTTTTAAACTGTTCTTCAGAAATCTCTTTTTTATATCTTTTTTGTTTCAAATCCTTAACTTGTTGAGCTAAAATACCATTTCTTTCTAAAAGAACATTTCTAAGCCCATCTACTCCTAAATCTGTCTTTTGTAGAGAGTTCGGATTTTGATATTCAGGTATTCCCCAATAATAAAAGACCTGATCATTCTCACTCAAGAGCAATGTAACAGTTGTTTTATCTGATACTACCGGTGGTTCTGCAGTATCCGTTGCTTTTGCCGGCATCACTATATCCATCACCTGAGGTGCTGAGAGTGTCGTGCATAGCATGAAAAACGTTATCAACAGCATGTTCATATCCACCATGGGGGTGAAATCAACACGAAGATTCATTTTTGTAGGTTTCCCTTTCTTCTTTTTATCTCCATTATTGGAGCTAGTATTCATTTCAGCCATGACGGTAAGAATTAAAATTGTTTATAATTCGTTTGTCTACATTATAGAGTAAAATAGGATTGGAATTCCATAATAGGTATGGGAGAAAAAATAGAAAAAAAAGCGGAAAAATGAATCTGTACTTGTCAAGTTGTTGTAAGATAAAGAATTATGTAGATAATAAATGTTCTGTTTAAAAATGATTTTTATTTTTTTTACCCCCATATTCAAATAGAATCGGTTTACATAATAATATAAGTTGCGAAAGTTTATTTAAAAAGTGTCAGATATACATAGTGAAAAATGGATATTATGAATTGGGTTTGACAAATATATAAAGCAGCTTTTTCAAAAGAAAATTACAGTTTGATGGTAGCCTAACTTATTTTATTGCACACTTTTGAAGTAAGAGTGCAGTTTTAATAATTATCATTACTTTTTATGTCAAATTGATAATTTTAATATCTTATTTTTTCGTCTTAATTGAAATGAAAACTCTAAATTTGTATAACCTTAACGAAGGTTTAGTATTGCAATAGAATTCACTATAATTTTAAGATTAAAATTGGTTTCCAAGATCCAATTTTATCTTTGAACATTACATAAAAACACTATGGGAAGAGAAATCAAATTTAGTCTCGTTTATCGTGACATGTGGCAGTCGTCCGGAAAATACCAGCCACGTGTAGATCAGTTAACACAAATCGCACCGGTTATTATTGATATGGGCTGTTTTGCTCGTGTAGAGACAAATGGTGGCGCTTTTGAACAGGTAAATCTTCTTTATGGCGAAAATCCCAATAAGGCTGTTCGCGAATGGACTGCTCCTTTCAATGCAGTAGGTATTCAGACTCATATGCTAGAACGCGGTTTGAACGGTTTACGTATGAACCCTGTGCCAAAAGATGTGCGTCGTTTGATGTTTAAAGTGAAATGTGCACAAGGAACTAATATATCCCGTTCTTTTGATGGATTGAATGATCCTCGAAATCTTGAATTGTCGGTTAAGTATGCCAAAGAAGCAGGTATGATTTCTCAGACTGCACTTTGTATCACTCATTCGCCAATCCATACAGTTGATTATTATGTAAATTTTGCAGATAAATTAGTCGATTTTGGTGCTGATGAATTTTGCTTGAAAGATATGGCCGGTGTAGGTCGTCCTGCTTTTCTAGGTAAATTGACAAAAGCCCTAAAAGACAGACACCCTAATATTCCTATTGAGTATCATGGTCATACAGGACCCGGTTTTTCTGTAGCTTCGATGTTAGAAGTTGCACGTGCAGGTGCCGATTACTTAGATGCAGCTATCGAACCTCTGTCTTGGGGAATGGTACACCCTGATATTATTACATTGCAAGCTATGTTGAAAGATGCAGGATTTTCTGTGCCTGACATCAATATGAAAGCGTACATGGAGGCTCGTGCTTTGACACAATCTTTCATTGACGATTTCTTAGGATATTTTATTGATCCATCTAATAAAATAATGACTTCGTTGCTTGTCGGTTGCGGTCTTCCGGGAGGAATGATGGGATCGATGATGGCTGACCTTAAAGGTATGCACTCGGCTATCAATATGGCACTTCGCAACAATGGTAAAGCCGAAGTTACACTGAATGATCTGGTAGTTCAATTATTTGATGAAGTTGCTTATATATGGCCTAAATTGGGTTATCCTCCTTTGGTAACACCTTTCAGCCAATATGTGAAGAATATTGCTCTTATGAATATCTTCTCTATGGCACAAGGACAGCCTCGTTTCTCAAATATCGATAAAGATAGCTGGAATATGATTCTAGGTAGAACAGGTACGCTTCCAGGTAAATTGGATGACGAAATTATCGAACTGGCTAAATCTAAGAATCTTGAATTCTATACAGGAAATCCTCAAGAAGAATATCCGGATGCTCTTGATGCATATCGTAAAGAAATGGACGAAAACGGATGGGAGTATGGTCAGGATGATGAAGAGTTATTTGAGTTGGCAATGCACGACCGTCAATACCGTGATTACAAATCGGGATTGGCTAAAGAGCGTTTCAATGCAGATTTGGAAAAAGCGAAAGCTGCTGCCGGAGCTCCAATTATCGTTACCCGCCCTATAGTTGAAATACCCAATTTTGATATAGAGAAAGTAACAGAAAAATATCCTGATGCTCAACCTGTACAAGCTCCTGTGTCGGGTCAGGTAATCTGGCAAATCGATTTGGCTGACGAATCTACTGCTCCGGTAGTAGGGACTTCGGTAAAAGAAGGCGATATAATTGCCTTCATCCAAGCTTATTATGGCATTGAAGAAGTAAAAGCTTTGAAATCAGGTAAGATTGTTCAAATCGAAACAAAACAAGGTGCAAAAGTTCAAAAAAATCAAGTGCTTGCGTTTATCAACTAAGATCATTTGATTGTTTAATATATTGGAGAGTGGCTGTCTATTTACGGATAGCCACTCTTTATTTATATTCGTTGACAAGTGGGGCAATAGTAAATGCTCCCTCCCAAATAGGCTTCTTTTACGATGGTATCACCACAATTCAAGCAAGGCTCTTTATACGTATTTTTAGATAGAATCGACTTGTAGCGTCCCGACTTTCCGTATATATCTTTTTCGGTATCCCGTCCTCCCTTATCAGTCATATCCGATAATGTTATTTTTATACTGTGAAATAACTCACTTTTCTCAAAATCAGAAATAGATGATATCTTTCGTTTGGGGTGAAGCCCCGAATTAAATAGAATATCTTGTAAAACACCATTACCTAAACCGGGAATACGCTGTTCGGTAGCTAAAAGCGCTTTTATGGATATGTCTTTGATCGTACTCTTAAAGAGGCCTTCGAGATACGATTCATTAAAGGAATCGTCCAATGGAGATATTTTATTGATACTTCCTTGATGGTATGGATTCTCTAATACTCCTTGATAGGCTTGTATGCTGCCATACATGGATACGGTAAGAGCAATAAAACTGCGGTCATCGAAAATAATTAATAGCTGATGCTTTTTGGGTTGGGGTTCGAGAGGTGAATAATACCGCATGTTGACTCCGTCGCTAATGGATATGGTTGTATCTTGATCACAATATATATCAACAAAAGCACCATGGCCTTTAGAGGCTTCTATCTCTCTGCCAACAAGTATTTGGTTATATTTTAAAGGATCACCATTATACCATGTGAACCTATGAGGGCTTGTTGCGTTAATAACTTCTGCAATTGTTTTCCCTATAAGTTCATTCTCTATTTGCCTGCTTATGTTTCTCGATTCAGGTATTTCTAGCATAACTGTTTTGTTTTAATACTCAAATATATCTTTTTTATATAAAGATACCCTATGGTTGGGAGCATGAAAATAGTATTCCATCGTTTTTTGTTTATTATATTTGCCCCCAATTTAAGTTCGCATAAGATTTATTGTTTTTTCTAGTAAAATCAGAATAAACAATTGTGTCCTTTAAATCAATCATTACATATTTCCTTTTACTTAATTTTTCTTGGATGTCTTCTCAAAATACTTCACTTAAAAGAGACTTGGGTCTTCTGGCCGCAATTACTATTGTTGTCGGGAATATGATTGGTTCGGGCGTTTTTGGATTACCTGCCGCTTTGGCTAAAGTGGCAACACCGTTTATTGTTATATCAGCTTGGATTGTGGTTGCTATCGGGGCAACTATAATAGCTTTGAGTTATGGCAATTTAAGCCGATCGATACCTAAAGCAGGAGGTCCGGTGGTATATACGGAAGCAGCCTTAGGGAAATTCTGGGGATATATAGTCAGCCTTGTTTGGTGGGTAGGTTCGGCAGTTGGAAATGCTGCTATCGTAGATCTAATTTTCACTCAATTGGCACAACTAATTCCTGCGTTAGATTTTCCGGTCAGCAAATTAATATCTACTTTGTTTATCCTTTGGCTTTTCACTTATATAAATATTTGTGGAGTTAAGTTTGCCGGATGGATTAGTATTGTTACTACTATTTTGAAGTCAGGAGTATTTATTATTGTTATTTTATTGGCTTTGCCTCACCTTAATTTTGATCTTTTTTCGAGTAATTCATTGCCTCCGTCATTACAGGGGGAGACTGATATATATAAGATGTTCTCTGCTGCAATAGCCCTTATCTTTTGGGCGTTTACAGGACTCGAAAGTTCAACGATGGCTGGAGGGGAGATAAAGAACCCCGAACGTAATATTCAGCGGAGTGTTGTTTGGGGATTGGCTATTGTTGGAGTTATTTATATTCTCATTAATATCTCACTTTTTGCCCTTATTCCTCAAAATCAGTTGGCCGAATCCCATTCACCTTTTGCCGATGCCATAAATCTGGCATTAGGGACTAATATGGGAGGGGATATTATAAATATAGCTATTCTTATATCGGTGGTAGGAGCTTTGTCGGGATGGATTCTAACAACAGGTAGAAGCATATATGCAGCAAGTAAGGATCATTTTTTTATCGCTTCTTTTGCTAAGATTCATCCGAAATATTCTACTCCTTATGTAGCACTGATTGCTTCGGGGGTAATTACTTCTATTTTCTTTTTTCTGAATTTCTATTCGGATATCAATGGTAATACGCAAGGTCTTTCGCATTTTGTAAATATTACAACGGTCGCAGCTTTTATTAATTTACCGACTTATCTGATTACTGTCATATCGGAATATGTGCTGATAAAGAAGTCTAAAATAGAATCATCGAAAGCAAACAATATACGATTGTTTTTTGCATTTATATTTTCTTTGGTATTTATCTATTTCGGAATGATAGGCTCTATTGTTCCTGTTATCTATTGGGTTATATCTGTAGGTTTATTGTTGATAGGTCTACTTTGTTATCCGGTGTTCAGAAAATCCCATAAGCTGGAAAAATAGATTCACGTATTTGATATTAAGTTTAAGTATGCCCCGAAAGCATACTCCGGTTTATTATATTTCTAATTGATTATGAAAAAGTTGTTTTTATTTATTTTCTTATTTGTTTTAGTGTGTGTCTCAGCCCAGGAGAAATATAACATCTTAATGACAGGTGCGTCTTTTGCCTCTTACGAGAATGGATGGTTTGAATTGGGTTGTAAAGAATTAAATGCTGTTCCTTTAAATAAAGCAGTGGGAGCTCAGGCAATTGCCGATGCTGCCAATAAAATGAATGAAGGTACATTATACTCTAAAGAAGAATTGGAAATAGCGGATGCTTTTGTAATTATGCATGTACATAATATGGACGTTTTTGAGAATTCTGAATTGAAAGAGAATTATACAGACTATAAAGTACCTTTCGATAGGTCGAATTATGCCGCCGCTTACGATTATGTAATCAAAAGGTATATTTCGGATTGCTACAACCTGAAGTTCGATAAGGATTCAAAATATTATAATACACAATCAGGCAAACCTGTAATTATTATTTTATCGACTCATTGGCACGATGCTCGTCCCATATACAATGAATCGGTTCGATTGTTGGCTCAAAAATGGGGATTTCCGGTAATTGAGTTCGACAAGAATATAGGATTCTCAAGGAATACCCCTCACCCTGTAACAAAGTTGCAAATGAGTCGATTGTATGCCGACGATAATACTGAAACTATAGATGGGGTTGTGTATGGCTGGCATCAACTGAGAGGCGAGGATAAATTCATACAACAGCACATGGCTGCCATATTTGTGGATACAATGAAAAAGATATTGCCTTTAAGATAAAAGAGATGTTTTGAGATATAGAATATATCTTATGCTTTTTTACTTATTTCGGCACAATGATGAATGATAATATCGAGTAAAGCTCTTTCTATTTTTATTATCTTTGTATCTATATGATTTTAGAACGTATATCGATATTAGGTTATAAGAATATAGAGCAGGCTGAGTTGACATTTTCTCCCCAATTGAACTGTTTTATAGGTAAAAACGGAATGGGTAAAACCAATCTGTTGGACGCTGTATATTATCTTTCGTTCTGTAAAAGTCATAACAATCAGGTTGATTCCCAAAACATAAAACACGATGCCGATTTTGCTCTGATTCAAGGTTACTATTTCTTGGGTGGAAGTGACGAAGAGGAATTCTTTTGCAGTTTACGCAGGCGTCAGAAAAAGCAATTTAAGCGAAATAAGAAAGAATACGAAAAATTGTCCGATCATATCGGCTGCTTGCCTTTGGTTATGGTTTCGCCTTCGGATTCGGATCTAATCACCGGAGGTAGCGACGAACGGCGTAAGTTTATGGATGTTGTGCTGTCACAATTCGATAAAGAGTATCTGCATGCCCTTATCCGCTATAATAAAGCTTTGCAACAACGCAATGCATTACTGAAATCGGATATGCAAGCCGATGAATCACTTTACGAGCTTTGGGAAGAACAACTCGCCTATGAAGGGCAGATTATACATACAAAGCGAAAGGCTTTTGTAGAGCAATTTATACCGACGTTTCAGTATTATTATAATTTTATATGTCAATCGAATGAAACGGTCGAATTGAAATATGAGTCGCCGCTCGATGAAGGAAATCTGGTTGATTTGCTGAAACATAAACGGGAGAGAGATAAAATTCTCGGATATACAACAGCAGGAGTTCATCGCGACGATTTGGATATGCGTATGGATGATTATTCGGTCAAGAAAGTTGGTTCTCAGGGGCAAAATAAAACCTATGTGGTGGCTATGAAGCTGGCGCAGTTCGATTTTCTGAAAAAAGCAGGATCAACTACACCTATATTATTATTGGATGATATTTTTGATAAGCTCGACTCAACCCGTGTAGAGCAGATTGTAAAGCTGGTGTCGGAAGATAATTTTGGACAGATCTTTATCACAGATACGAATAGGGATCATTTGGACGACATCCTTAAAGGTTTAAATAGTGATTACCGTCTCTATCAGGTAGAGGGTGGAGGAGTACTTCAATTAAAGTAAAAGTATGAGGAAGCGAAATACCGAAAGCTTAGGCGAAGTTCTAAAACAGTTTTTTGAAGAGAATCAATTCTTTAAACGGAAACTGGCCGAAAGCCGTGTTATAAGTGGCTGGGCAAAAACTTTGGGACCGGCTATTGCCTCATATACAACTAATGTATATTTAAGGAACAATATATTGTATGTAAGTTTGACATCATCGGTTCTACGTTCGGAACTGATAATGTGTAAGGATAAATTAATAGCAAATTTGAATACACACGCCGGATTGAACGTTGTAAAAGACATTGTATTCAGATAAGTGCAATTATAAGTAAAAATGGAAGTTAAAGAAGACGTATCGAGAGATACATTTAAGAGTTCGTTGCCCATACAGATTCGTTTTAATGATATAGACGCTTTGGGACATATTAATAACAATATATATTTCAGTTACTTTGATCTGGGTAAAATTGATTATCTGGAAAATCTCAGAACTTCTTATGTGAGTTGGACAGATGGTATTATCGTAATAGCCCGCATAGAGGTTGATTTTGTTTCTCCTGTATTTTATAAAGAGAAAGTCGCTGTAGATACAAAGGTTACAAAAATCGGAAACAAGAGTGTGGTCTTTCTTCAGCAAGTAAGAAATGTTCTGACAGGAGAGGTCAAATGCCGATGTCATTCGGTTGTGGTAGCTTATAATCCCAAAACCCATCAGGCAATGGCTGTGCCAGAAATCTGGAGGCATGGAATGTCTGAATTCGAAGGGATGAAGTTTTAAAATAAAATAGCCCGGCTTGATTAGAGTCGGGCTATTCGTTGTCATATATATAGTATTTACTTAAATGTATTGTTTAAGGTCTTTTACCCATGCAGCAATACGAGCATCAGTTTGGTCGAATTCATTATCTTCATCCAGAGCCAAGCCTACAAAATTACCGTCAACCACAGCTTCTGAATCATCATAAGTATATCCTTCAGTTGATACTGCTCCTACTATTTCAGCATTATCTTTGATTGCTTCGTAAATAACAGCCATACCATTTGCGAATGTATCAGAATAAGAAGAGCTGTCTCCAAGTCCGAATAAAGCTACTTTTTTTCCTGTAAAATCAAGTGTTTTGAATTTCGGTAGGAAAGAATCCCAATCATCCTGAAGGTCGCCGTAACCGGTGGTTGATGCTCCTAAAATAAGAAAATCAAAAGGTTTCAATTGATCAACAGTTACTCTGGCTACATCGAAGATTTGAGTATCCGCATTTCCTAATACTTTTTCAATTTTAGATGCTACACCTTCGGTTGCACCGGTTGAAGTTCCGTAAACGATCGCTATTTTGCTCATAATTCAGTTTTATTATAAATAAGTAAAGAATAAAATTTATTGGTGTATTTTATAGTTGTAACAATCTATATTTGTTATACTTTCCAAAGTGATAAAAAGGTCTGTAACCTTAATAAAAATGATTAAATGTTATATTTCTATTGAAATCAAATTTAAAAATCCAAGATCTTTATTTAAATTCATTTTAAATAATAACATTCAAATCTAGATAATGTTTGTGTGTATTTCCTAATTTATTTAATATTATAGAAAACAAAGAAGGCAAATCAACCGATTTGCCTTCTTTATATACTTGATTCTAAATACTAATCAATAGAGTTTAAATTGTTATCAATAGTTTCTATTTTCTGAGCAATAAGTTCGAGCTCGTTTTTCAGATCTTGAATTTTATGCTCCATATCTTTTAATAAGCCGCTTGCTCCTTTCGATATAGAAAGAAAGCCCATGTTGTTTTCGTAAGTCTGTAAGTCAGATTTTACTTTATTGAATTGATGCATAAGTTTTTCTCTCTCTCTGAATAATCTGCCTTTAGGCCTTTCGGATTTAGCGATATCATCTACATTCGATTTGAATGATTGTAATCTACGTTCCGATTTATCCATTTTAAGACGATCAAATTGTACATCAAGTGCAGCTTGATATTCCTTATAGATTTTATCTTTTTCCTTGAAGGGGACAAAGCCTACTTGATGCCATTCGTTCATCAATTCACGTAATGTAGCCATTGGATCAGCCAAGTCAGTTTGTCCTGAAAGAGCATTAATTTTTTCGATTATTTCTTTTTTCGTTGCCAGATTTGCTAATTCTTCTTCTTTTTGAGAAGATGTATTGTTGTTCTTTTGTTCAAAGAAATAATCGCAAGCTGTAACAAATTGTTTCCAGATTGCATCAGAGTATTTACGAGGTACTGCTCCTATTGTTTTCCATTCTTTCTGGATGGCGATAAGCTCGTCAGTTGTTTTTTTCCAATCAGTGCTGTCCTTCAATGCTTCGGCTTTCTCGCAAAGTGCTCTCTTCTTGTTCAGATTTTCTTCCATATCATCTTTTTGATGTTTGAAGAATTCTGCTTTTTTCTCAAAGAAAGTGTCGCATAATGCCCGATATTGTTCAAATATCTGACTGTTTACTTTTTTAGGAACAAATCCTATTGTTTTCCATTTTGCTTGGAGAGCAATTATTTCGTGGCTTTTTTCGTCCCAATCTTTGAAGTTTTTAAGCTGAGTATAGTCTATAGCCTTTAATGTATCGCAAATAGCTGTTTTCTCAACTAAGTTTGTTTCTTCTTGTCCTTTGAGTTCTTCGAAATGGCTTTGGTGTCTTTTATTGATTTCGGTGGATGCCGCTTTGAAGCGCTCCCATATTTCATCTCTGAATTCTTTGGCTACAGGTCCGGTTTCTCTCCATTGTTGATGGAATTTTTGTAATTGATGGAATGCCGAAACTACATCCGGTTCGTCTTGTAATTTTTCTACAACTTCGCAGATGCTGGTTTTAATTTCCAGATTCTTTTTGAAGTCGTAATCTCTGAATTCATTATTGATCTTAATCAGATCATAAAATTTTTCGGAATGCAATTGATAGGCCTTCCATATTTCGTTGACCTTTGCCGCAGGAATAAGTTTGATCTCGTTCCATTGTTGTTGAAGGTCTTTAAATTCTTTATATAGTTTATTGAAGTCGTCTGTACTCTCTGTCAGGTTTTTTATAGCTTCGATGATCCTCTCTTTTTTCAAGAGATTTTCTTCTTTTATTTTTTCTTCATCAGCTAATGCTTTAGCTCTTTTTTCTTTGATAGTATTAAGAAGTGTTTTAAATTCTTCCTCGATCGGATCGGTTGGAATAACAAACGAGTTAATATCACCTCCATCGGCTATAAATTGTTCTTTCAAGATTTCATTCTCTGTCGATTTTAATTTATAGAACGATTGTTTCAAATTATCTACTTCGGCGCGGGTTGGTACTTCAGCTTTTACAGATAATTCTTGCAAGTTTTTTATAATTTCCTCTTTCGTAAAAGATTTAGATTCTGTAACTTGTGGCTCAGTAATTATTTCTGCTTGCTCTTGTTTGTTTTCAGTTTCTTCGTTTAAAGGCAATGCAGGATCAATATTCTCATTCATAATAGGGGGTAATTAGGTTCGGTATTCCACTTCTTAATTTTCTTATAACACAAATTAATAAAATATTTTCCGTATTAAGACTATTTATTGCTTTTATTTTTGTTCATATGGTCAGATAAGCAAGTATATTACTCCTATTTCAGTTTGATATTTCAATATTATTTTAAAAACTATTTAGGGATATAATATTCGGGTAAAATTTTACCTTTGTTATAAATAAACATAAAACGAAACTATATGAATGAATATGTAATTAACTATAATGACTCGAAAAGTCAGAAAACTTTATCTTTTATCATCGGAGGATATGCAGTTTTATATGGTCTATATCAATCTGTAATGCAGGCACTCAATAATACGTTTACGTTTGACTTTTTTGCAGCATTGGCTTTGATCGTATTTGGAGTTATCCTTATACTGAATGTAACAGTTTGGGCTGCCCGTCCTATATTTATAATGAATTCGGATCGTATTTATGTTAAAATGCCGGATCAGAAATCAGTTTATAGGGCAGAATGGATTAGTATTCGTGAAATAGCTTTAGGGGTAAGTTATTTAAAAATGCTGGAGACTGATGGTAAACAATATACAGTGGATATCAGTGGGTTAAAGTATAGTGATCTCAAGAATGTGAAGAGTCAGATTATCGAAATCTGTGAGTCAAAAAATATTCCTTACAAAAATGATTGATATTTTTTTTCGTTGCTTTATGGAAAATTGAAGTTATTTTACTCTATTAATACGAATGAGTTTCCTCAAGCACACTAACTAACATTTTTAATGGGACTTTTTGATTTTTTTAAAAAGGCAAATGAAAATTTTGAGCAAGGGGTAAAACATCTGGAAGCAGATAATTACCCCGAAGCCATTAAGTATTTTAACGAAGTCAATCCATCCAATAAAAATTACGATGAGGCGCTAATCCATATTTTAAGTTCTTTATCCGCATTAGGCGAAGACGAACAGGTTATCGAACGATTTGTAAAGCTACGCCCTTCTATACCAAATTACGATCAGGCAATTGTTGATGTTGTTGGTGCTTATATAAATACCGGTCAATATGAAAAAGCTTTCGCTTGCTTTGAAAAGGTTCCTTCCTCCAGTTCGTTTTTTAGCATTGCAGTAATAAACTGCTTAATTGCATTATTGAGTGCAGAATCTCCTGAAAGATATCGTTCAGAATGCGAAAAAGCTATCATTAGCTTTTCGAAATTGGATACATCCGATCGATTATACCTGATAACATTAAAGTATCTATTGAGAGTTTTATCTGAATACAATAAATTTGAAGAACTGCTCCATTATAGTAATGCCTTTCTCGAAATAAAAGAAAATCATCCTTTAGGGCTATATTTTAAAGGCGAAGCATTGTATGAATTGGAAAAATACGATACAGCATTGGAATGCCTTAATAAAATATATTGCGACTCAGATGAATTTGTTGATGCGGTATATGTTAAAGCATTAATTCATGAAAAATTCGGAAACAATGAGGAAGCACAAAAATGCTGGGATGAAGTAGAGCGTCTTGAAAATTTGGGTTCTCCGGCTGCTATGGCAGATGAAAGCTGTTATGGCGAAATTGTAAACTACAAGACTTGGATTCCTCGAAAGAAAATGGTTTAAGGTTAAAATTAATTTTAGATATAACTCGTAGTTCTTCCTTTTTTAAGGAGGAACTTTTGTTTTATATACTCCCTGGTATGTTATGCAGCTCTGTATCTTTGGATGAATTGTATTCAACATCGTTTTGGAAGCCCGTCTTAAACAATCTTTTATTTTTAATGTTATATTTTCTATTAAAGTCTTAAACGATAGAGTAGATTTCGGCAGATAAACATATCTTCGTTGTCGAAAAGAAAAGAAGGGTTTTGTATGGGTATTAAAGGTAAACATTTAGTAATAAATGTAAGTAGGGGATTGAAGTATGTGGTTCTCACCATAAATGTTTTAGTTGCATTGCTATTACTTCTTTCCACGTTAGCTCCGGTAACTTCTCCATTTGATTTTGTAATTATATCTTATTTAGGCTTGGGTTTTCCCATACTACTTTTTATTAATATCTGTTTCTTTATTCTTTGGCTTGTTTTCTTGAAATGGAAATGTGTTGTAGTTCAATTAATTGTTCTTTTATTTTGCTGGAATTCGATCAATACATATATTCCGTTAAATTCTCCCTCAAAAGAGGTTCCTCAGAAGAGCTTTAAGATAATGTCTTATAATGTAAGGGGGTTTGACTGGTTGACAGGTGACGAAGCTCGTAATAATCCTGTATTTTCATATATAGCAAATAGTGGTGCGGATATTATCTGTATGCAGGAATTTGCAGTTGAAGAAAAGAAAGATAAAGACAAGATAATATCACTCGAAGAATTAGATGGCTTTTTAGAAGAATACCCTTATCGTACTATTATCAGGCTAGGTGATACTATAAATTCATGTATGTATGGATTGGCTTGCTATTCTAAGTTCCCGATAGAGAAAGTTGCACGGGTTCCGATTGAAAGTGCCTTTAATGGGGCGGGAATGTATGAGATAAAGATAGGGAAGAAGTCTTTAACGATTGTAAATAATCACTTGGAATCTAATCGGCTTACAGCCGAAGATAAGGTTCTTTTTAAAGAACTAGTGGTTGATAAAAACCGGAAGAAGTTGGATGCGGTTACTCAAACAATACGCAGTCATTTAGATCCTGCTTTTAAAACGAGAGCTACTCAGGCAAATATTATTGCTGACTGTATTCGCATACAACGAGAAAAAACGGATGCGATGATTGTTTGCGGTGATTTTAATGAGCCTCCCATATCATATGCTTATGAAACGATAAAAGGTAATTTCTTAGATGCTTTTAAATACACAGGCAGAGGGTTGGGTATTACTTATCACGAAGATGGATTTTATTTTAGAATAGATTATATCATGCATAGTCTTAATCTGCAAGCATATAATTGTACTGTGGGTGATGTTAAATACTCGGATCATTATCCAATTTGGGCATGGATTAAGTTTAAGTAAAAAAAGCAGAATAACGCGAAAGTTATTCTGCTTTTTTTATTGAAATATAGGAAAGCCTGAAAAGGCTTACTCGAGATCTACCACCGTAATACCTGCACCTCCAAATTGAACATGCTCATCTTGATAATTTTTCACTCCGTTTACCGTCCTTAGGTAATCCCGTATGATCTGACGTAAAGCTCCTGTACCTGTTCCATGGAGGATACGGATACGTCCTGCTCCAATTTGAATAGCATCATCGATATAATACATAACAGCTTGTAGGGCTTCATCCCCACGCATGCCTCGTAACTCAATTTCTTGTTTGAAATTGAGTTTCTTATCATAAGTGAGATCACTGGTTTGAGAACTTACAAATGTACTTTTTTGAGACTCACGTTTTATTTGGTTTTTGCTTACACGCTCAAGGCTATCAAGCTTAACCGTAGATTTTATCATTCCGAAGGCTACAACTGCATTTTTTCCTTGAATGTCCATTACTTCACCGGCCGAAGTTTGTCCTTTCATGCGGACACTGTCTCCAACTGAAATTGTTTGGAGTTTCTCTTCTTTGGAGACTTTCGGTTTGTCTTTTTTGTTTTTTTCTTTCTCTTGAAGCTTTTGGATTTTGCGGCTGATTTTGTCGTCTACCGGAGTTTCTTCTGCCTCGAGTTTTGCTTTAAATGCTGCAAGACCTTGGCGTACTTCCTTTGTTTTTTCTTTTTCTGCCTGAGCTTCTTTTATACTGCGAATTGTATTTTCGATCTTGGCATTAGCTTCTGTAAGTAGTCGCTGTGCTTCTTCTTTGGCTTGACGGATAATCTCTTTACGTTGTTTGCCTACATCAGTCAGGTCTGTTTCATATTGAGATGTTATCTCCTCCAAGCGTTTTTCTTTCTGACGAACACTTTGACGTTTGGTTTCCCAATAACGCTTGTCACGTACAATGTCTTGCAGGTACTTATCCATATTGATATAGTCGCTGCCTACAATTTCCGATGCTTCGGCAATTACATCCTCGGGCAAACCTATTTTTCGGGCAATTTCTATGGCAAATGAGCTTCCTGGATTACCTATCGACAGAGTAAATAACGGTTGCATCAAATGTCGATCATAGAGCATAGCTCCATTGACTACGCCTTTGTGTTCATTGGCAAAATGTTTCAAGTTTTGGTAATGGGTAGTAATTACTCCGAATGATTTTTTTTGGTTGAAACGTTTCAATAATGATTCGGCAATGGCTCCACCAATTTGAGGTTCTGTTCCTCCTCCAAATTCATCTATCAATAATAGTGATTTTGAATCACAGTTACGGACAAACATTTTCATGTTGGTGAGGTGTGAACTGTATGTACTCAAGTCGTTTTCTATGGATTGCTCGTCACCTATATCTATAAATATCTTATCGAAAATACCTACTTTAGAACTTTCAGCCAACGGAATTAATAATCCGCACTGTACCATATATTGTAGTAAACCTACTGTTTTCAGGCAAACTGATTTACCTCCGGCATTAGGGCCTGATATTATAAGCAGACGGTTTTCTTCGTCTAACCAGATATCTAGTGGTATAATGGATTTATTCTGTTTCTTATGTGATAGATAGAGTAGGGGATGCTTTGCTTTATCCCAACCTACTTGTTGTTTGTTTTCAAGACTTGGTCTTATTGCTTCAATATCCAAAGCGAAACGAGCTTTGGCTCGGATAAAATCTATCCATGCCAGAAAGTCGTATGATTGAACAATGTCTGGAGCTAAAGGACGTACTTCATCAGTAAAACCAATCAGGATTTTTACAATCTCGCGGCGTTCCTCGCTCTCAAGTTCACGTACACGGTTATTGGCTTCTACCACTTCGGCAGGTTCTATAAAAACGGTCTTTCCAGATGCTGACTCATCGTGTACGATACCTTTCAGTTTTCGTTTGAAAGCAGGTGCAACTGGTATTACCAATCGCCCGTCACGCATGGTTGGTGTTACGTCTTTTTCGACTAATCCTTCTGACTGGGCAGAGCGTAATATGGCATTCAGACTTTTGGAGATACCTCCCGATACATGGGCTATCTCTTTACGAATGCGATTCAGTTCGGGTGATGCATTGTCTTTGATGCGTCCGTATTTATCCAGTATATTATCTATGCGAGTCAGAAGTTGAGGGAAAATAAGCACTTCTCCTGCCAGCTCCTGCAAATGTGGATAAGGAGTATTTTCTTCGTCTTCTTTTTTTAGAAAACTTACTATGTCTCTGATGGTTTGCAACGATCGGCGAAGGTCGAATACTGCACTTTCTTCCAACCATGTACCCTCGATACGTATGTTTTTAAGTGCGGGGCGTACATCAAAGAAATGGTTGACAGGAAAATTATCTTCTTCCTGAATGATGCGTATAAATTCGTCTGTTTGCGAAAGTTGACTTTGTATCAAATCGAAGTCGGAGGAAAAAGCCATATCAAATACTTTTTCTTCTCCCAAGGTGCTCAGGCATTTGTCGGTAAGAAATTGTCTGATCTTATCGAAGCCTATCTTATATTCAAAATTATCGGGGTATATCACTTTTCTATTTCTCTAAAGGTCACAGACCTGTTTATCGCTTTTTCAAGCATTTTTATTTACATGATTTGTTGCAATAAAATAATAGCATCAATTATTTACTGCACTTATTTTGAGGATGCAAAGATAATAAAGTGATGGGAATAAATGAGTAGTCAAAGTATCTTACAAATCGGAGAGGAGATATTTTTTTACTAATATTTTGAATATAGCTTCTTCGTCGTAATATTTTTTTAGAAGGTTTTCCCATTCCTTTGTTTTGTATTTGCGTGTAGTACCTTTGCTATCGCTATATTCCATTTCATCAAAAATGTTTTTTCTGAGTTTGGCCTCTTCTCTGTTGCTATTTTCGTAGACTAGGTCTCCAAAGATATTGCGTTTGTAAGTTTCCGAGTTCCCGAAGTTATCTTTGTATACTTTATCTCCGAATATATTTACTTTATATTCCTCTTTAGTATTTTCAACACCTCTGTGGGTTTTAATAAGCCAGACAAAACAGTTTTCTCTGTCATCTTGAAATTTGTTGAGAAGTTCTGCCCATTGTTCTTTAGAGTATTTTGTTTCGTTGCTATTATCATCACTATATATTATATCATCAAATATGTTCTTTTTTAGTGATGCTTTAAATCCATTTTTACTACGGTATTGTAGATCTCCAAATATATCAACTGATATATTTTTGTACATGTCTTCTCTGTCTCTGCCATGCTGGGCAGATATATTGAGAGTGGTAAAAATCAGTAGGATTAATAATAGATTTTTCATAGCAATCGGATATTGTAAATTAGACCTCTCTATTCAAAAAGTAGAAACAGTATTCCTAATATTTTCAAAACATTATAATCAATTTCCAGTTTACATTTTTATTGCCATGTGCAGGCATTCTATTTCCTCTTGAGACCGATAGTGTAACGGTTTCGGGAACTCCCATAGCTTTCCATACTCCACTTTTAGGACATTTTTCTCCAGTGCGGGCAGTCATGCCGAGACGGGGCTTCATCATAATTGCTTTCTATTTAAAATTGTAGAGTACAAAAATACAATAAATAAGCTTAGCATAGAAAGGTTGCCCATTTTGCCAATTAATTTTTATGCAAATTATCTATGTAATGAAGTATAGATACGAAGGTGTATCTGTATTTTAATTGTTAAATATGACTAAAAATTAAAGTAAATGAAAACAAGACAAAAACAAATGAGTAATTTTCTGCAAAAAGAAGTTAAAGACAGGATTACGAAAAAAGTTGAAAAACTAAATCAGAATCAGCTTCCGAAACAAAGAGGCGAAAGAAGCTCAGGACTATTGACCTCTCCAGACCAGCGAATGGTTGAAGATGCTTTCTTTTGTCCTAATGGAGCAAAATCTGTACGGTTTATTTGTGGTGGTGGAGCTGCTTTAGCACAGATGTACACATGTAAAACGAAATCTCAAGGTACTATAAAAATAAATACAGGAAAGAGTAGTTCGAGTGTGCCTGTAACAGTTGATGTTCCTCTTACAACATCTAATGAGTGGGTTGAAATTTTCTTTCAACCATCAGATCCTAACGGTGGTTATGCAAATTGGCAATTAATATTTTAAAAGGAAGATATGAAAATTAGAATTATCAAGCAGAGTATTTTTACTCTGCTTACACTGAGTTTATTGATGTCTTGTGGAATGAGTCAAGAGAAGAGCGTATCCGAAAGTATTGATACCCCAAAAGATAAATATTTAGAATTGCGTAAGGATTTTGAATATGTAAATTTTATCCCAGATAGTTTGCGTACTCCTGAACAGAATGGTTTACTTCTATTATTGAGCAAAACTTTACAAGATAATATGGTCGTAGAGAATAAACGTTTTGTTTTTAAATTAACAAGAGAGGATGTTGTAGCTTTAGGAATCCCTGAGCCATATTATGAATTGCTATCGAATAATGTAACTGACCTTAACTTAATGATGGACAATGCTGAAGATACTGTGGCTGCTAAATTTTATAATGAATGGGAAAAAGATGTGGCACGAATAAGAATGGAGATAGATAGTATGGAGGCTGATTGGATTAAATCAGGAAAAGCAATTAAATACAGGAAGTGAAATTTATATTCATTTATCAACTAAATATGCTTTAATATTACAATATTATTTATTACTTTTGTAACTCAGATATTCACAGGGTATTTGAGACGATATTTATAGATGATTACAACGAAGAAAATATATAAAGTATTATAAAAGGAACAGGTTCTCGTAACTCTTGTTCCTTTTTTTTACCTACCTGTGAACGAATAAACACTCATTTTTTTAATATATATAATTCTATCGCAAAATGCAGACAGACAAACCTGTACGATTGATTCTTGATGATGGGACTATCTTTGAAGGAAGGTCTTTTGGTGCTGAGAAGGCGGCAGCCGGTGAAGTAGTATTCAGTACTGCTATGGTTGGCTATCCGGAGAGTCTTACTGACCCTTCTTACATCGGGCAAATCCTTACAGTGACATTCCCTTTGGTTGGTAATTACGGAGTTCCTGAGGATTCGTTTACCAATGGTATTTCGGACTTCTTTGAGTCTGAAAAAATTCAGATTAGTGGTCTGATTATTTCGGATTACTCGCATGAATACTCTCACTGGAATGCAAAGAAAAGTTTGGGTGAATGGCTTAAAGAGCATAATGTACCTGGAATTTATGGTATAGATACACGTGAGCTGACTAAGATTCTCAGAGAAAAAGGTTCGATGAAAGGAAAAATCGTTTTCGGAGACGAAAACGAAATAGACTTTTTAGATCCTAATACAGAGAATCAGGTGGCAAAAGCAAGTTGTACCGAAGTTATAACTTATGGAGCAGGAGACAAAAAAGTAGTGCTTGTTGACTGTGGAGTGAAACATAACATAATCCGCTGCCTGTTAAAGAGAGATATTACTCTGATACGTGTGCCTTGGGATTATGACTTTAACCAAATAGAGTTTGACGGATTGTTTATTTCTAATGGACCGGGTAACCCCGATTTTTGTGAAGTGACCGTTCAAAATATACGCAAGGCAATGGAAACAGGTAAACCTATCTGCGGGATTTGTATGGGTAACCAATTGTTGTCGAAAGCGGGAGGAGCTACTGTTTATAAATTGAAATATGGGCACCGTAGCCACAATCAACCGGTAAGATTAGCTAATAGCGAAAGATGTTTTATTACTTCTCAAAATCACGGTTTTGCAGTATCTAATTCGTCTTTGGGTGAAGAATGGGAACCACTCTTTACTAATTTGAATGATGGCACTAATGAGGGTATTCGTCACAAAACGAAACCTTTCTTCTCTGCACAGTTTCACCCCGAAGCTGCCAGCGGTCCTACTGATACAGATTTCATATTCGATATGTTTTTTGATAAACTGTAAGAGGTCGCAGCCCTTTTTATAATTACTTATTCTAAAAAATAGATGCCAACATGGATAAAGATATAAAGAAAGTACTGGTACTTGGTTCGGGAGCATTGAAGATCGGAGAAGCCGGAGAGTTTGACTACTCGGGTTCTCAGGCTTTGAAAGCTTTGAAAGAAGAAGGAATCGAAACAGTACTTATCAATCCGAATATTGCTACTGTGCAAACTTCGGAAGGAAGTGCCGATAAAATATATTTCCTGCCTATTACTCCATACTTTGTGGAGAAAGTAGTTCAAAAGGAAAAACCCGATGGAATACTTCTTGCCTTCGGTGGACAAACTGCATTGAATTGCGGTGTTCAACTATTCGAACAAGGTATTCTTGCAAAATATAATCTGAGAGTTTTAGGAACGCCTGTTCAGGCAATCATGGACACAGAAGACCGTGAATTGTTTGTTCAAAAACTGGATCAGATAGATGTAAAAACTATCAAAAGTATGGCGGTTGGATCTATCGAAGATGCTGTAAAAGCGGCAGCCGAATTAGGTTATCCTATCATTGTACGTGCAGCCTATGCTTTAGGAGGTTTGGGTTCGGGATTCTGTAATAACGAACAAGAGCTTCGTGCTTTGGCTGAAAAAGCATTGAACTATTCTTCACAGCTTTTGGTCGAAAGATCACTTAAAGGCTGGAAAGAAATAGAATACGAAGTTGTACGCGACAAGTACGATAACTGTATGACGGTTTGTAATATGGAGAACTTCGATCCACTGGGTATTCATACCGGAGAAAGTATCGTGGTTGCACCGTCACAAACGCTTACAAATTCAGAATTTCATAAATTACGCGAAATTGCTATACGAATTGTAAGACATATCGGTATAGTAGGGGAGTGTAATGTGCAATACGCATTCGACCCTGAGTCGGAAGATTATCGAGTGATTGAAGTAAATGCCCGTTTGAGCCGTTCATCTGCTTTGGCTTCTAAAGCAACAGGTTATCCGTTGGCTTTCGTCGCAGCTAAATTAGGTTTGGGTTACGGTCTTTTCGAATTGAAAAACTCGGTAACGAAATCAACAAGTGCATTCTTTGAGCCGGCTCTTGACTACATCGTGGTAAAAATACCTCGTTGGGATTTAGGTAAATTCCACGGAGTATCTAAAGAAATCGGTTCGAGTATGAAGTCTGTCGGGGAGATTATGGCTATCGGTCGTAATTTTGAAGAAGCGATTCAAAAAGGGCTTCGTATGCTGAATATCGGTATGCACGGTTTTACGGCAAACAAGCCTCTCGAAGTAGATGACCTCGATTACGAGTTGAGTAATCCTACCGATAAGCGTATATTTTATATCTATCAAGCATTTGCTAAGGGATATGATATTGAGAAAATACACGACCTTACAAAAATCGACAGGTGGTTTTTGCAGAAACTTAATTATATCTTCAAATGCTCGGAAGAATTGAAGAGATACGACGATGTGCAATCGCTTCCAATAGACTTGCTTCGCACTTCGAAACAAAAAGGGTTCTCGGATTTTCAGATTGCTAAAACAATCAGCAAAGAGCCTAGCTTGGTAGACAATGCTGCAAGAGATATACGCGCCATCAGAAAGCAAAACGGAATAGTTCCTGTTGTTAAGCAAATAGACACATTGGCTGCGGAATATCCTGCACAAACCAATTATTTGTATCTGACTTACAATGGTAAAACTAACGATGTAAAATACTTGGGAGATCATAAATCGGTTATCGTTCTCGGTTCGGGAGCTTACCGCATCGGATCTTCTGTAGAGTTTGATTGGTGTTCGGTGAATGCCCTGCAAACTGTCCGCAAAGAAGGATACCGTTCGGTAATGATCAACTATAATCCTGAAACGGTTTCTACCGACTATGATATGTGTGATCGCTTGTACTTTGATGAGTTGACTTACGAGCGTGTAATGGATATTATCGAACTGGAGAATCCTCATGGGGTAATCCTTTCGGTGGGAGGTCAGATCCCTAATAACTTAGCAATCCGATTGGATGAGGCTAAGGTAAATATATTAGGAACAACAGCCAAGAGTATTGATAATGCTGAGGATCGTCACAAATTCTCGAGTATGTTGGATAGAATACATGTTGACCAACCGCGTTGGAAAGAGTTGACATCTTTGGATGATATCAAAGGATTTGTGAGTGAGGTAGGATATCCTGTACTGATACGTCCATCTTATGTACTTTCGGGTGCAGCCATGAATGTATGTTCTAACGATCAAGAACTGGAAAACTTCTTGGGATTAGCTGCAGAGGTGTCGAAAAAACATCCTGTAGTAGTTTCAGAGTTTATAGAGAATGCAAAAGAAGTTGAGTTTGATGCAGTTGCAGATAAAGGAGACATCGTAATGTATGCAATCTCCGAACACGTAGAGTTTGCCGGAGTTCACTCGGGTGATGCTACTATCCAGTTCCCAGCACAACGCTTGTATGTTGAAACTATCCGCCGAGTGAAAAAAGTAGCCCGTGAGATTGCTCACGCTTTGCAAATATCAGGACCTTTCAATATTCAGTTCCTTGCAAAAGAAAATGAGATCAAGGTTATCGAATGTAACTTGAGAGCTTCACGCTCATTCCCATTTGTATCGAAAGTACTGAAAATAAACTTTATCGAACTGGCTACTCAGGTAATGTTGGGTATGAAGGTTGAGAAACCAAGCAAGAATGCATTCGATTTGGATTATGTCGGAATCAAAGCATCTCAGTTCTCGTTCTCTCGTCTGCAAAAAGCTGATCCTGTTTTGGGAGTCGATATGGCTTCTACGGGTGAGGTGGGATGTATCGGAGACAACTTCCACGATGCAATGCTTAAGTCGATGTTGTCAGTAGGTTATCGTATACCCAAGAAAACAGTACTTTTCTCTACAGGACCTGCTAAATCGAAAGTGGCATTGTTAGAGGCAGCACAACTGCTTCATGCTAAAGGATACGATATCTATGCAACAGGCGGTTCACAGAAATTCTTAGTGGATAATGGTATACCTGCTACTCAGGTCTATTGGCCATCTGAGGATCAAAAACCGGGAGCTTTGGAAATGATCCAAAACAAGCAGATTGATTTAGTGGTAAACATACCGAAGAATTTCTCGAGCAGTGAGTTGAATAACGGCTATAAGATTCGTAGAGCATCTATTGACTTTAATGTTCCATTGCTTACAAACTCACGGTTGGCATCGGCATTTATCCAAGCATTCTGCAAGGTGAATGTGGATGATCTAGAGATCAAAGCTTGGGACGAATACGAGTAAGATTAACTATTGATCGATAGATCTGTAATATAAAAAAAGAGGCAGGAAATATTTCCTGCCTCTTTTTTTATATAATTATATCTGTTTAATTCTTATTGCTTTGAAAGGTTTTCATCAATTCCTCAAAATACCATATCATATTACCATAGTTATCGAGTGTGATATGTTCGTTTTCGTTATGTATTGTCCGTTGTTCTTCCGCATTGAGGTCGATTGGTAAGAAACGATATATATTGTCGCTTACAATCTGATATTTATAAGCATCTGTACCGCCGACAGTAATATAAGCTGAAATAATGGCATCGGGATATAATTGTTGTATAGCTTTTTTCATTGTTTTAAAAGCGGCTGTATTTTCGGGTGATACAGCTGAGGGTTCGCGTGCCGATATTATTTCTATTTCTGTATTATAATCTTTACAAAGTTTATTTACATGCTCCATGACATCATTAACCGTTTCGCCGGGAAGAATCCGAAAATTGATAGTTACTTCCGATACTGATGTTAGCACATTAGGGGCATCACTACCTTTTGCCATAGTAATGGCAGTTGTAGTGCGTATCAGAGCATTTGATGTCGGATTTTCGCTCAGGGATTTAAATAAGAGGGGTTTTAACAACCATTGATTGGCAATTGCCATGCGAGAGGTAAAGTTCATTTCTCCTCCTATATTGTCGAGAAAAGAAGCAATAGGAGATATGATCTGGGGTTTCATTTGATTGTTATTGATTTTCTCTATAATTTCGGCAATATATACAAGCGAACTCTTAGCCGGAGGCATTGACGAGTGTCCGCCTAATCCGAATGCTTTAATTCTTAAAGTAAGAAATCCTTTTTCGCCTGTGCCGATAAGTGCCATAGGTTTTTTGATAGATTCTATAGCTGAGGCTGATCCGGCTATTATACCTCCTTCATCATAAACGGCATCAAACATTATTCCTTTATCTTTAAAATAGTTTGCAATTTGACTGGCTCCTTGTTTTCCACCTACCTCTTCATCGTGTCCGAAAGCAAACCAGATATCTTGCTCGGGTTGGAATCCGTTGATAATTAGACTCTCGGCAGCTTCAAGGAGTGAGAATAGCATACATTTCATATCTATGGTTCCCCGTCCGTAAATTCGTCCGTTTGCTACCGCACCCGAAAAAGGAGAATAATCCCATTTCGCTTGTACACTGTCTATGCGGGGAATAGGCTTGTCATTTGGTTGGAACAATGTATCAGTGGCAATATCAGTTTGCGGATCATAACCTATAACCGGTACTACATCATAATGCGATAAAAATAAAATAGGTTTCAACTCTTTATTTTTACCCTTCCAGTGGAATACCAGCCCGTATTTATTTATGGTTAGTGTATCCATATTATTATAAATATAAGGATAGGCCTTTTCCAAATATGTTTTAAACTCATCAAAAGGTTTGAAGTTTGTGTCTTCGTAAATTTCGTTGCTGATAGTGGCTATACGAATGCCTCCAGCAAAACGCTTAATCGCATTTTCGGATGGGAAAGTGTTTAACGAAGATACTTCGTTGGAGGTTTCAGCCCTGTAAAAAGGATGAGTAAATGTTTTTACAAGAACGATGATAATTAATGCAAGTATGGCTGCAAGTATTATGCCTCCAATAATTTTTATATTCATATGACTCTATTTTACTTGTTTAACATGTGAAATGGAGAAATGTTTAATATTGTAGCGGAAATATAGGCTAAGCTGCGAATATAGCCTGAGTGATATTAGGTCATTTCCAATTATTTCCGATTGAACAAAACCTATGCCTTCATGTTTTATAAATAGAACATAACAACGGCTTAGACTTTAAAAAATTTAATTGAAAGAAATATGCTAGAAGGGATTTTAGATTTAGTAAAAGAGCAGGTAGTGCCTGCAATTGCTAATAATGAAAATATTCCCGCAGACAAAAGATCTGCGGTTGTTGAAACCACTACCACTACAGTTGTCGAAGGATTAAAAGAATACTTTACTCCCGATAATATATCTTCTATAACCAGTCTTTTTTCCGGAGAAGCGGGTGGCAGTAATATTGTGAGTGGTCTGCAAAACTCTGTTGTAAATGCATTGAGTGAAAAATTGGGACTAAATAAAGATATAGCTAATAGTATTGCTTCGGCGGTTATTCCTGCTATAATGAGTTTATTTTCTCAAAAAGCGAACGATCCTAATGATGAATCATTTACTATAGAATCGCTAATAGGAGCTCTTGGCGGAAAAAGTGGTGGAGGTCTTTTAGGAATGCTTGGAGGACTATTCGGCAATAAATAAAATACATGGTATTTCCTGAGGATGAAAAGACTCTCACAATGTAGTACAAACATTGTGAGAGTCTTTGTTTTTTCTTATCGGAAATAAGTAAAAAAACTTACCTTTGTATTTTCCATTTTTAACACGTAATCACATGTCAGCTATGTCAACACTCGCAGCAACAATAAAGAGGTCGATAGCCTTATTACTATTTATTTTTATAACAATGAGCAATATTAATTCACAAGAAAAAGATACTCTGGTAGTAGTCGAAACAACATTTGGTAATATTAAACTGAAACTGTATAATGATACGCCCTTGCATAAAGCGAACTTTTTGAAACTAATCAATGACAGTGCTTATAAAGACCTGTTGTTTCATCGTATTATCAAAGATTTTATGATTCAGGGAGGCGATCCCCAATCACGAGTTGCAGCAGATGGTTCGCATTTGGGAGGAGGCGATTTGGATTATACTGTGCCTGCTGAATTCAGGCTGCCTAAGTATTTCCATAAAAAAGGAGCTTTGGCTGCTGCACGTACAGGAGATGATGTAAACCCGAACAGAGAGTCGTCCGCTATTCAGTTTTATATTGTTACAGGTAAAAAATACTCGGATAAAGAGTTGAATAAGATTGAACAGCAACGTCAGGAAAAAATGGTTCAAAAGAGATTTAACGAACTTCAATTAGAATATAAAAGTGCAATAAAAGACTTTTATAGCAGTGGAGACCGTGATTCTTTGGCTGAATTTAGGCAGCGATTGTATGCAGAGGCTCAGGAAGAATCTAAAGCAGATGTGGCAAATATTTTTTCGCCGGAACAACGCGAGGCTTATAAAACGATAGGTGGTGCTCCTAATCTGGATGGGGGCTATACAGTTTTCGGCGAAGTTATTCAGGGATTTGATGTGATTGAGAAAATAGAGAAGGTAAAAACAAATGCTCAAGACCGTCCTGTAGAGAATATCAAGATGGATGTTGTACTTGTTACTGAATAGATTTCAGAAAAAGCTTCTCTTATAGATTATGTATATGACATATAGTTTAAATTGATAATTTGATGTTGCAAAAAATACATATCTTTGTTATCTGGAATAAACATAACTTACTAAGGTGGATAAAGATATTGACAAAGAGCCGGTTATAGGCCTGGCCGAATTACATGCCGGCTATACATTGAAAGAGGCTATTGACGAAGCCAAACGATGCTTAAATTGTAAGAATCCATTGTGTGTGCAAGGTTGCCCGATAGAACATAAAATTCCTGAATGGATACACCAGTTATCTAAAGGAAATATCGGTGGGGCAATGGAACTGATAAATGAAAAGAGTAACCTGCCTGCAATATGTGGCAGGGTATGTCCTCATGAAAAACAATGTGAGGGGCATTGTATTCTCAACAAGAAAGGTAATCCGGTGAAGGTTGGTAAACTGGAACGGTTTATTGCCGATTTCGACAGTGAGATGGGTTTGTCAAAAGAACGTCTTAAAGCTAAGACCAGAGGCAAAGTGGCTGTTATAGGCTCGGGTCCTGCGGGACTTACTGTAGCAGGCGATTTGGCGAGAGATGGTTTTAATGTTGTTGTTTTTGAAGGACAAAAAGAACCCGGAGGAGTGTTGCTATATGGTATTCCCGAATACAGGTTACCTAACGAGATAACTCGCCGTGAGGTAAAAAAAATAGAAGCACTTGGTGTTAATTTTCGAAACAATTGCACCGTTGGCGAAGATATTACGGTAGATGCCATGTTCGAAGAAGGTTTTGATGCCGTTTTTATCGGTTCGGGTACAGCAGTACCGCAATCGGTGAATATCGAAGGAAGCAACCTTTTCGGAGTTTCGCAATCAGCCTACTTTTTGCGGATGGTGAGTTTATTTGCCAGTGGAGATATCGACCGTCAGGAGGTGCCTTTACGTAAGGGTGATAAAGTTGCTATTATCGGAGCCGGAAACGTAGCTATGGATGCTGCCCGTACCGCTTTGCGGATGGGAGCTGAGAGTGTTACTATTGTTTATCGCCGAAAAGAGGAAGATATGCCTGCTCTACGTTCCGAATACATGGAGGCTAAAGCCGAGGGTGTTCAGTTCTTGTTGGAGGCTAGTACTAAAGAGTTTGTAGGAAAAGAGGTGAAAGGTAACCGTATATTATCGGGTTTAAAGGTGGATACTGCCGAAGGCGAAATAATTTTGCCCGTAGACAGGATATTTATGGCGGTTGGATCAAAACCCGCAAATAAAATTGTTTCTACCTCTTTAGGTATCGATGTCGATGAGCGAGGCTATATTATAACAAAAGAGCATCCTTACGGTATGACATCACGCAGAGGTGTATTTGCCGGCGGTGATGTGGTACACACGCCTCAAACGGTAGTATTGGCAATGCGCGAAGCAAAACGTGTGGCTTCGGGTATATCGCAATATGTAGATGCCGTAAAATTATTAGGGGTATAAGCAAACTTTTTATTACTTTTTTATAATAAAGTAAAAGTGATCATTATATTATGATCACTTTTTTTATTTCCAGTTTAGAATGTGTGTTTATCTAATATAGAAGGATCTAGAAAGGACTATGCATCCCTAACTTATCACCAACTTGATAAGTAAATCCATATAATCTTGGTGCAGCAAAGGCAAATGTTAGGGTTTGCCCTATACCACGATAATTAACTGTAATTGTTGCCCAATAAGATGGCATTTCATATACGCATTTTACATACCATGCCCTTCCTTTTGTGTTATCATTATAAACATTACTCCACTCTTCTTTTATATTTATATGTCTAATTATATAGTCATTACAGTTTGCCCATTGATCATGCGACGACCACCCCGATATTGTTTTACCCATTTTTTGAGTAACATTTGAACCTGATCCATCTGGATTGAAATACTGAATCGAAATATTTGTGGTTGTTTCACTACTGTAGTTATACCAACGACCAAGAAAACCTTTTTTGCGGAAACTAACTTCGTAATGCCATTCAACATCAAATCCTCCAGTTAATACTAGCGCCCAGTAATTACGTTTCGAAGATCGATCGAAGTTCACTTTAATCTTACGATCTCCGTATTGTCTCCACCCTGTACTATGCCTATATCTATCATTTCCAATCATAGTTTTGTCAAACCACCATGTACCTGGCTCTATATTAAAAGCATAACAATTTTGATTCAGTTTTTTTAAATCATCCGGCGATTGACCTTTAAGTCCTGCTATTGTTCTGGTCTGTATTTCTTTGTTTTGTGAAAAAGTATTTTGTAAATCTACTGTTTGTGTAGGCTCTTCCTCGATATCTGCCCTCCCAGACTCAATTAAATCATTATATGTTTCAACTCGATCTAGGCTTTTAATTTCATCTCCAATCATATATCTTCCATTCTTATTGGCACAGAAAGCTAGAGTTTCATCCTTAAACGGTATATAAGCACCAAAGTCTTCTCCTTCTTCAGGGAAATATAGATTGGGATATTTAGCTTTAAACTCTTCATAACCACCAGCACGTTCATAATAACTTTCAGCTTCTACCATTGCTTTATTATATTCTTGTACAATAGAATATATTTCTTCATATTCTTTATTCCATTGCAGTTTTTCGTCTAAAGACATTTTGTTCAAGGTGTCTGCAATATTATTGAAAGCATCTTGGTCTTCAAACTGTAAAACATACTCGTCTTTTTCAACATCATCAATACCAGCCGACCGTAGTTTTGAAACTGGTATTTTTACAACTTTAATTTTACTTTCGCTTTTATTTATTTCAATATTGTTATTAGCTAGCTCATCATCGGAGCATGATAAAAAGAACATTGAAACAAAAGCTAAAATTAGATACGTTACTTTTTTCATATTGTTATTGTGTTTGGTGTTTTTCAATAAAATACTCCTATCCTAAGAACTATTGAATGGCGGTTTTGTCCTAAATTTGTGTGTTTCATTGAATAATTAAAGTAGTTGTATCCAATAGAAGGTACTATATTTATCTTATTAATCTGAAGTATTTTATAGCCAGCAGAAAAATCAGCAAGTAATTTTCCTTTAAGTTCATCTTCAGATGTTAACATACTATAACCTAAACCTCCATGGAAAAATAAATTTAGATTATCAGCAAGAGGATGGTATCTTAGATCAAGCATTATTGGAATTGTGCTTAATGTTGGTTTAGAATAGCTATTAAGCCCAATATTAAAGCCTACAGACATTTGTTGAGTGATATAATACCCTAAGACACCACGAGCTGTAGTTATAGACATGTTATTTTCTCCGCTATGAGAATATTTATAAATGTCACCTTTGTCAGATAGGCTTAGTCCATAACCAATTTCTAAGCCTCCCCATAAAAAGCTATTTGTTTGTGCTCCAATGCTAAAATAAGATGAGATAAATAATAATGGAATTAGTAATGTTTTCTTCATTTGTGAAAATTTAGTTTTGTAATTTTTCAATACCTACATGTGATACAGAAAAAGAATATGTTATTTTCTACAAAAGTATTATTTTTTTTGAAATCTTAAGAGTCTGTTTAAATTTTTGATGGAAAATCTAACCGAGCCTTTAATCGGAAAACTAAAAAAATATAAACAAGCCATGTACACTGTAGCTCAGGCTACAACAGAAGGATTCCATATCTACGAGTCCGACAAAATCCAGTCCTTATAAAAAAGATATATTCTTAATTGTCGTTTTATCTATAAAGTAAAGCTTTATGATGAATGATAGAATAAATTCAGGAGGAAATAAACCAATCATTTTTGAGACGAAAGAAAGGGTTTACGTGTAAGTGTCACTTTTGTCACTTTTGTCACCTTCTTTAAGTTTATTTGTTGATTATAAGTGTTTTAATGGGGTGACAAAAAGTGTACAAAATATACCTGAAAATGTACACTTTTGTTTGATTTTGTAACCTTAATTGTAACTTTTCTGTACAGGTAAATGGGGATTGTCTCAATGGATAATATTAATGTGTATTTTTAGTGAATTCGCCGTTTGGAAACTGTTCTTTGGTTGTATCTTTTTATATACCTTTGCATTTGTGCGTATCCGCATAAATAAATATTCTTTTACTTACTTATATAACAACTGATGCAAAAACCTTCGATAGTTAAAGGAACACGAGACTTCTCGCCAGAGGAAATGGCAAAGAGAAACTATATTTTCGATACAATCAGAGAAGTATATAAATTGTTTGGTTACAAACAAATTGAGACTCCTGCAATGGAAAGCTTATCTACTCTGATGGGCAAATACGGCGAAGAGGGTGATAAACTATTATTCAAGATACTTAATTCGGGCGATTACCTTTCGAATATTACGGATGATGAATTTGCAGAGAAAAACTCGAGCCGCCTGACAACAAAAATATCAGAAAAAGGCTTACGCTACGATCTTACTGTGCCTTTTGCCCGCTATGTGGTAATGCACCGCAACGAGATTACTTTCCCGTTCAAACGTTATCAGATACAGCCGGTATGGCGTGCCGACCGTCCTCAAAAGGGGCGTTACCGTGAATTCTTTCAGTGCGATGCCGATGTGGTAGGCTCCGACTCATTAATTAATGAAGTTGAATTGCTTCAGATTATCGACGAGGTTTTCAGACGTTTAAAAATAAGGGTTTGTATCAAGCTTAATAACCGCAAGATATTGTCGGGTATAGCCGAAATAATAGGTGAACCCGAAAAGATTGTGGATATCACTGTGGCTATCGATAAGCTGGATAAGATAGGCTTGGAGAAAGTAAATGAGGAGTTGCAATCGAAAGGTATACCTGCGGAGGCTATCGAAAAACTTCAACCTATTATTCTTCTTGAAGGTGATAATACCTCTAAATTGGAAACTCTAAAGGAGAGCCTTTCGGCTTCCGAAATAGGGCTTAAGGGAGTTGAAGAGATAGAGTTTATATTGAATAAAGCAAAACTGCTGAATGTTGCTTCGGAAGTGGAGCTGGATCTGACTTTAGCCAGAGGTCTTAATTATTACACAGGTGCAATTATTGAGGTGAAAGCTTTGGATGTACAGATAGGTAGTATTACGGGCGGAGGACGTTATGATAACCTGACAGGTATCTTTGGTCTTCCCAATGTTTCGGGTGTGGGTATCTCTTTTGGTGCAGACCGTATTTTTGATGTTCTCAACCAATTGGAACTATATCCGGAGGATTCGACGCTAGGTACTAAAGTCCTGTTTGTGAATTTTGGAAGTGCAGAGGAGGATTATATATTACCAATTATAGGACAGCTTAGAGGGCGAGGTATTTCGTCAGAGATCTATCCCGAAGCTGCTAAAATGAAAAAGCAGATGTCTTATGCTGACTCTAATAAAATTCCTTATGTTGTTATTGTTGGAGAAGACGAGATGAGAGAGCGTAAAGTGACTCTAAAGAATATGCAATCGGGCGATCAGCAATTGTTAACTATAGACGAATGTCTTACTAAATTGGATCTGTAACGCTATTAAGAATACTGTCGGCTAAGTCTTTAGTTACTCTTAGGCTGGCAGTATCATTTATGTTTAAAATTTTATCGGAAAGACGGGGTATTTTAAGTACTACGTCTTTTGATATATTAAGAGGGTTTACAATTACACTTTTATTTTCTATATAGATGTAGGGCCAAAACATTTCATCTTTATAGAAAGTTGCCGAAATACTATTTATGCTAACATTGTTTTTATATATAATAACAGCTAAATAGTTTATAGAATCATTATTCTCTAAAATGTTGTATTGAGCACTGGTGTCTAATGTCGAATTGGGTACGATCTCTTCCTGAGAATATATTTTGAGATAATAATATCCCCCTCCAAGGATACACAAAACGAATAATAAAATCAATAATTGCTTTGTCCCTGAGTTTCTTCTTTTATTTCTCGATTTGCCAGATTTTCCCATCTTTGCTTATAGAATATTAAAATTAATGTAAGAGAAATATTCGATTATCGAATTTCTTTATAAATTTCATCTCCGAGCTCTTTGACTATAGATGCCTCTTTCCCGTTATATAAATTTGCAAGATCAACAGAAACTTTAGGGACTTTGGTTATAGAACCAGCCTGAATTATTAATAAATTATTTACGATGTTCTTATTTGCATTGTATATATATGGCCAATAAATATCGTCCCCATAATAAGTTTTTGCGATATATTGTAGTGATACATCAGATTCTGGAATTATAATACAGCTATAACTCAAGGTATCTGTATTCTCTAATTCTTTGAAAGTTATATTTTGTGATAACTTCTCTTTTGGCTTGATTGTAGAGCCTGATAGGATAATATAACCAATGCCCAATATAGCTAAAACGATCAGGGTTATAATACAGGTTTTTACAAGATTGGATTTACGAGGATTAACAGTAGAGGGGGGGATGCTGTTATTAATTGAATATCTCTCTGCATTATGAAAATTTCTAATTACTATAGCATCAGATTCACTTATTTCGTTATCCGAAGCTATGTTCTTTTCGCTATATAGAATTTCATTATTGTTTTGGTCAGAATCTTCTTCATTTACTGAGTAAGAAGATAACTCACTTTCTTTTCGATGATTTTCGGCTACTGTTTTGTCTTCTAATTCATTGTTTAAGTGAGACAAATCGATTGTATTGTCTATTGGCGCATTATTTCCTAAGTATAAAATACGGTGACAATTACCACTTTTTATTACCCTGAAAAGCCCAAGCCCATTCACCTTGATATGAGAATCTACAACAAGACTCTTTTCTATCTCATTAAATAATTGACTGATAAATGCGTCAACAATATGTTGATCCAATCTGGTCTGTTGCGCAACAATCTGACCTAGTTCCGATTGATCTGTTTGCTTACTCATTTCTTTCTGGTGTTAATACGCTCAAGAAGTCTCTCTATAGGTTTAAAAAACGTAACCGACACAGGTTCTGTTTTTTTTCTCCAAAATGAGCCGAAATCAGAAATGTCTATAGTCTTACCCTCGTCAAGTATAGTATATATATTTGACATGGTCGAAGCATAAAGATTACTGATGTCTCTTTCGGAGAGATCTATTCCCTTTGCTTTTAAGCTATTTCTAATATTATCACACAATTTGGATTCGTCCATCATAATTTAACTGTATTAACGGCTAGACAAGAAGTTGATTTCTTTCTCTATAAAAGCTACATCTTCAGTATCAATACGCTCTAATATGCTATTCAGAATTTCAACTGTAGGGTTTAGATAGTTGATATAGTATTCGTCATAAGTTTCATCCATCAAGCCCTCTTGATCATGAAGGTTTTGTACTGAATTTTTATAATTTCTAGCTACATTCGACATGTCTTCTCTAAACACTTCTAATGTTTCTTTCAATTTAACTAATAACTCTTTCTGATAATTATAGGACGTTTTGCTTGCCATTTTTTATTTTTTTATTAAAAGTTATAATTTGACTTGGTCAACTAAGTGCAAAATTAAAAATAATATTCGCATTAATGAACAAACACCAGAGATTAATCTGTTTTTAATTAAATTAATTTCCGTTAAATTTGAGTATATGTTTACTCTAAATAGTAATAAATTAGGTATTTAGATGTTGTTCATTAACATATCAATATTGTCCAGATAATTTTCAAACTTAAAATATTCATTACCAATTGCCTGAAAGAGTATATCTCTTTTGAAATCAGGTGTTTGGTTGTTTATGAATGCTTTGAAATCCTCTGGATTGGCATTTAATATGTATTTAACAACTCTTGTGTTGAAAATGAAATCTTCATTTTTGATGATGTAATCCACTTTCTCCAGATCTTTAACAAAATAGTTGTTCAAATAGTTTTCGAATTTTGGAGAAATATTCGAATTTATTAGTTCTGCAAAATATAGCATATAACAATCATTGGCGATCTGTTCATCGTTGAGCATTTTAATAATAATCCGTTCATGTGTTCCTGTTATCTTTATATCATCGAGAAAAAGAAGTTGCTTGCCTTCTATATACACTTTGTCTACATGAAAACTATCACCGCTAATTAGATTATATCTATCTTCTGCCGACATTTCCCCATAATCCTCACGATAAGTAACGGTTCTGTTTATTTTAGTTTCCTGAACAATGGGGTATCCATTTTTATACAGGAATAAATTGAGTTTTTCGACAAAAAAAACTTTCATAAAGAATGAAGCAGTAGGAATGTATGAGTATGCACTGGGCAGGACTACAATTTGTCTACCATCATAATGATCTTTGAAGCAGTTCTCAATGAATCGATCAGCCAGAAGATACCCGAATTCCCTTGCAATATTAATTGCTCCATATTTGAATTTAGAGTAATCAATAGGAGAGAACCCAAATTCATTTTCATTGTCAATAAGAAACCCACTAAAATGAGTGATACTACCTTTATAATCTTGTTCTGATATCATTAATCGTATAATTAGGATCTGTAATTAATAAAGCATTAAAACCGAAGTTCTTTGCCCCTTGATAATCTGCTTTGGGATTATCTCCAATATGTAAAACTGCATCTTTAGCGACATCTATATGATCATAAACATGTTGGAAGAAATGCGACGAAGGCTTAGAAGCATTTATCTCGTCCGAAAATATTAGAAAATCGAAGTACTCAAGAATACCCATATTTGCCAATGTTGTTCGAAGTGTTTCTCCTTCAATAAAGCCTGTATTGCTCGACAGATTCAGTATATACCCCTCTTTTTTTAGCTGAAAGAGTATTTGAGGGATATTTTCATTCAAAAAGACTGGCTGATATTGTTTGAAAAGCTCGTCGGCCTTTTTACGCAAGCTAATAGCAGTATCCAATGCAACAGAAGTTTCCATAGGAACTAACCTTTCCAAAAGATTCTGATACATCTTGTTGGCAGACATCTTCTTACCGCTAATCATATTGTAACGGTCAAAAACATTATCTACCGAACGTATAAAGGAGTCAATCTCTTTAGGAGAGATGTTTTTAAGATTGAAAGTATCAGCTATTAATTCGGCACGCTTTAATTTAAACTCGGGATGTGACCTGATAAGAGTCATCCAAAGATCAAATGATATATTTTTTATTTCCATTAGTTATTTACCATTTGAACAACAATCAACCGACCTCCCTCTTCTTTAGAAAGGAGTATTTGCTTATTATCGGTTAACTCCACAGCTTCTCCTATACCTATTTTTTTACCCTCTGTTTTATCTTCCAGATCAGTTAAGCGTTGATTAATTAACAGCCACTTATTTTGATGAAAAACAAAATAAGCGACAGGCTTTTTCTGATCGTCGGTTAATTTTTCATTAGGCCAGACATTTTTATTCACATGCCATAGATAGAGGTATTGATTGTTGTATACCATCAGTCGATAATTATCAGGAGTAAAAGTCCCTTCCCGACGGGATGAATATAGATTTAATACAGGTAATTGTCCTTTATAATCAGTTCCGCAGAACGGACATTTGGGCTTTTTAGTATTATCAAAAACAAACCATTTGTGCCAGCATTTCGAGTTTTGACAAGGTTGTAAAAGGTCAACTGTTTTCAATAATGCATCTTCCCATTCATTGGCTGTTGGGCGAACAGAGGGATTGTGTAATCCGTCTATAAATGCCTTATCAAATAATTCTTTCAGATAAGGACCACAGACCGTATAAGGTATCTTTGCTGGATCAGCCTGAGGTAATTGACTGGCTTGTAATTGAGCCGATTTAACCCTGTTGGATGCATCGGTAGGATGCTCAATAAACAAAGCTTTCTCGCCCATCGACAGTTCTTCATCTCTCCCCGAATCCAAATCGTGAACTTTTCCACCTCGCAGTGGATGACGGTATAATAAATACATATATATCATTACTGCCAGAGCATGCCTGTCGGTAGTAATGCTTGGCAATTTACGATCAGGATCATCTATTTTCAGATGTTTTGTAGCAATTACTTCGGGAGCTATAAAGTCGGGTGTCCCCAACACATCGGGTGGAAATTTTCCGGGAACAACAAGTCCGTCAATATCAATAATCGCAGCTCTGCCCGAAGTGGGGTCTACCAATACATTTTTGTATGAAAGATCGGAGTGAGCCAGACCTGCTGCGTGCATACGTTTTACGGCACGGCTGATACGGATACATATTTGCAGGTATTTAAACCAGTCGCCTCTTTCTTCGGGAGCAAGGAATCTGTTTTGATTTTTTGCTGAAGCAAACCATTTTCCTTCTTTTTCACGGCCTTTTATTCCAAGGAAGTCATCATTCACTGATCCGTATTTAAAAAAGAAGCAGGGTTGATAAGTTGGGCATACCAAGCCTAATTTACCATTGTATTCAACTATTTTAGTCGGCCAGCAATATAAGTCTTGCCAATAGTCGCCACCTTCTTGTTGAAATATACGTTCGCGATATATACCTGTTATATTTTGAAGTCGGTCTTTAGCATTAAAATCCTGTTTGTCTCTGAAAAAACCGACTACATATGTTTTATCGGGGCTGAAGTATACATCTTTCATACCTCCCGAACCTATTATCTTATTCACAAACTGAACGGTTGAGCCGTCAGTTGCTTTTATAGTTATAATCTTATCACTCATTATCAATAAAGTATTGCTATCGTTCTGTCATCGTGATTACCTTGTGACCAAAAATCGAGCCATTGTAATAATTGTTGTGCCGAATCAACATTATCATCGGTCAAATCAACAGTTGATGTAATGTCTTCCCAAAGCTTATTCCATTTTTCGATTCGATTCAAGTTCGAATCAGTCTCAAATTTGGGATCGGTTATGCCGTCAGACATAAGTATCAAGGCTGTGAAGTCTTCTACAATTTCGAAACGTAGCCGTTTGTAAATCTCGGTAGGCTGCATTATTTCGGACATCGTAAGAAAACGGGTTTGGCCAGCAAATTCTCCTCCATCGGGTTCACCCATAATTTTCAGGTATTGGGTATCTTTATTATAGATTCCGATACCGCCATCACCTACCCAAAAAGCAGCAACAAACCATCCGAACTTGAATTTTTTAGAAACCGTCACCAATAAGGTGGTAGCATAATCCTTTATCTGGTTCTCTTTTTCCTCTGCTTCTTTTTCAATATTCTTATAAGCTTTGAATACGGCAGAGCCTATAATGTTGTAAAGAGCATCACCTAATTTCTTACGCTTCACATCGGAACTGTCTTTTTCGAAATCCTTGATAAGCTCGTCAACCTCTTTATTGTACTTAGCAAATTGAGTGTTGCATATATCGGATACCGTTTGGCAAGCAATGAAAGACCCTTGTCGCGAATACTTGGCAGAGCCTGCACCATCGGCAACGGTCATAATGTACCATCCTTCATTTTGCTGATGTAAGATGCTGAAATCGTCATCGCGAGGCGTACCTTCATGTGCATGAGACCGTCCACGTTGACTTGCAGCAACTATATCTTTTTGTTCCTTCTTGCCTAAGCCGAAAATCCCTTTGGTCTTTTCTACCTTTATGTATTTACAATCCGAATCGGGTTTATAGTATTCAATATTAGCCGGAGTAGGGATGTTATTCCATAAAGAACGGGGATCGGGATTAATAATAAGAGTGATCGTACGTTCGAATATAGGATCGTCTTCGCTCCATTCGTTGCGTTTGCATTTCAATGTAATCCGATGATCTCCGGCGATGGTAGGTATGCCCTTTATCAGATTGGTTGATGGATTGAGTTTTAATCCAATCTCCTCTAACCCGATCAATTCAAAATCTCCGATATCTGCTATTCCAAAAACGGTAATGTCGAACAGACATTGATAAGGTTGGTTCACTTTTCCGTTTTGTAGTTGTATATGTTTAGCTTTCAGTTTACGATCCAGATCATTGTCCTTAGAATCAATGTAGGGATTAACTGTTTGACGTGCTTTAGTTTCTTCGTCCTCGGGTATATTGGGTATAGTTGCCATATGTATATCATTATCGGAGTTACTTAAATCGGGCTCATCGCTATCAACCACCTCATCTTCTGCTTCTAAGGAAAGGTTGTTTACATATTCTTTCCATTTCAGTAAAAGAAATTCTCTGACATCTTCTTGTTCGAAGAACTCAGGGAGTTTCTCTTTATGTTCAGTTTGAATATTCAGATAAGCAATCATCTTTTCAAAATCCATAGTAAATCATCTAAAATATTTATATAGAGAGGTTACGAAGCTTACAAAAACTAAACAAAAAAGTTACAAAACCAGATTACAATTGGATTAATTATGTCTGTTTTTGTAATTTTTGTAAATTGTTGATATATAAGTTTTAATGGTTGAAAACATTACAAACATTACAAAGGTGACACTTTTTAGATGCTTATTGTATTTCCTCTTAAAATCATAAACTTATCTTTCTTTAATAGATAAAGTAAACTGCACTTTATATTATACAAAAGATGCTGTCTTACCCTCTGGTGCGTCCTATATCCATTCCTCCGTCTGAACCTTTAAATGAAACCTGAATTCCACACCATGGACAATGGCTCATCGGTTCATCACCTACGCACATGATACTTCCGCACATACAAAGCCCTATGGCAATATGATTACTGCAGCAAGGGCAAGATGGAAATCCAATCAGCTCATCCGTACTAATTTTACTTCCGCTTAAGCTGCCATTTGCATAGCCGTCTACCATATCGAAGTACGAGTTATCAATAGGGTAAGCTCCTACAAATTTAAATTTATGACCTCCCAATCTGGTTAGATGAGAAAAGTCATTAGAGCCTAATCTTTTTTGATATTTCAGAAGATAAGGTTGTGATGTCTTTTGACATTTACCTAATATAACGGCAAAATTTTCATCTACTTTTATGGGAGCATTCATCTCCATCTCTATTTTGTTGAGTATATCATCCGAGAAAGGAGCAAGCTTTAAATCATCACTGCTCAGATCGCTGATACTCATACTGGTTGTCTTGATAGAGGCAGTAACCCATTTGAAAAATTCCTTAAATGAAACTTCATCTGTATCTTTTAATTGAAGAACATTATCCGTAATTTGAGTCAATATTCCGGTATCCATATTATCACCTATGGAGATTGCTATTAAGTTGGCTCCTTTGCGATACTTCTCGTTCCATTTACTAAAAGCTGCATCCGTGAAATCGGTCGGTGCTCCATCTGTAAATAAAAATACAATGGGCTTCCAGTCACCTTTGGCTTCCAATGTTGTTTTCCGTATCGAAAGATCCATATCATTCATCAGAAAATTTATGGCGTTACCGAGACAAGTACCTCCTCCAATAGGCAGCTTAGGAGGATAGAAATTATACAATTCCTCCATTGAATTGAGCTTTTTAGCTTTGCCCGCAAAAGTAATAATGGAAATACAAACAGTTTCCAATGCATACGGATCGGTGCGGAGCTCCTTTATAATGGCTTCCATACCCGATTGTACATGCTGAAGGGGTTCTCCGATCATCGATTCGGAAACATCAATTAAAAAATATATAGGTAGTCGTCTCATAGGTGTGCTTGGTTTGAAAAAATCAGAAATTTAATTAAATCACGGTATGTATTTCGGGAGGCGGAGGTGGTAATGCTATATCATTACTTGTTCCAACGCTTCTGTTCCCAACACTTACCGAAGCCGATACCCATTTGAAAAACTGACGAAATATTGCGCTGTCGGTGGTATCTAAAGAATATACTTGATTGGTAAGAGCCAATAAAGGCTGTGTATCTGCTTTTACACCGGCAGCACAAGCTATAATACTTGCAAAATTGCGTTTCTTTACTTCAGGTATCATCTGGTTGTATTTCTGCAAATCGGAAGGCTTACCATCTGTCATAATAAACAATAGGGGCATCCAGTCACCTTTTTGGTCAGCGGTGCTGAGCTGCACTTCCGAATCAACTTTTTTGCATAGCATTTCAAGAGCCTCACCCAGATGTGTTGGACCCGATTCGGGTGTAACTATTTCGGGTAGTTGCAAGTTTTCCAGTTCGGTTAAGGGCAGTATTTGTTTTACTTCTCTATCGAAAGTAATGATGCTCATAAAAACCGATTCAAGAGCAAAAGGATCTTGTCTGAGGCTCGAAACCATAGACTCTAATCCTACTTTTACCGATTCGATGGGTTCGCCTCTCATCGACCCGGATGTATCTAATAATAAATATACAGGTAATCTTCTCATGCTATTTAGATTTTGTCCTTATTTATTTGAACTATTTTATAAAGATGCTGACCCTCGCTTTTAGACTTTCAAAAGCAATAGAACCGGTCAGAGATCTATCTTACAGAATATTGATATCCGGTGGAGGAGGTGGGAGTTCATCTAAACCGGATATGCCAGGAGTATCTCCTATTGTTTTGATTTTCATTGATGTTGTACTTATAGAAGATGACATCCAGAGGAAAAAACGGGACATGCTGTCTTCATCGGTTGTTTCGAGACTTATAACATGAGGAGTTATTTGCTTCAATATCGAAGTATCAGCGTGGCTTCCGGCAGCACAAGCAACAGTATATGCTGTTTTGCAGGTTGTAAAATAATCAGCTCCCTTTTTCCAGTCATCAATCGGAACACCGTCTGTCATAATAAACACAATAGGTTTCCAGTCACCCTTTTCTTCCATTGTATTTTTTTTGACTTCCGAATTTATTCTGTCTGTAACCAATCTAAGGGCAGCCCCAAGAGCAGTTTGTCCTGTAGCTTGCAATTCACTCATCTGAAATGATCCCAGATCAGTTAATGGTATCAATACCTGTGCCGTATTACTAAAGGTAATAATGCTGATATACACGCTTTCTATTGCTTGAGGATTTTGGCGCAATGCCTTTATCATGGTATCGATACCTTTTCTTAAAGCTTCGATAGGTTCACCCTTCATAGAGGCAGAAGTATCCAGAAGTAAATATACAGGAAGTCGTCTCATTCTGATTATATCATTTTTGTTTCGATCATCGTTCTAAGCGTATTGGCTTGGATATCGATATTCTCCAGATCTGCCAAAAAATCGAGTTGGGTTATCCTTTCAAGATTTTCCTCAAGAAGCAGACCGATGTCGGGATTAATATGCCTTAGATTCGATCTTATATCTTTTTCTAATCGAAGATTCTTTTGTATCAGTTCCTTTATAGCCCGCTCTTTTTTTGATGATTCGCTTTCCCATTCCTTGTATGGAAATAGGTTTATATCACAAGGTAGAAAATTATTCTTTGTCGGCTGAAAAGAAAAATAACTCTCCTCATTTCCGATTTTATAAATTTCCAGCAATGTATTATTGATTCTTACACCGAAACAGAACTGCACTTTATAGCTTTCTTTTACAAGGGCAGTCAAAAGCTTTTTATCTATAACCCCGAATGTATTTCTATAGGCATCCGAGTGGTTATATGATGTTAATAGATCTAACAATTGAGGATCGGCATCAAAGAAATAATCTTTGTAATACTTAATACTGAAAGCATTAATATTATCGGTATAAGGATATTTTAAAGACTGGGACGATAATGCTTTATGCAGATTATAGATAGATCTGGTGATGCGTTGAGCTTGTTGTAACTTTTCAGCCTCAAAACCACCTTCCTGTGTTATAGCCTGTCTCAATTTCCCAATCATATCGTTATTTAGCTCAATCTCATTTTCCATGCTATTTACGATACGTTCATTTTTTTTTCTGATTTTTTCCAGAAGGTCGATAAGCGTACTTGTAAATTGTATGTGATATAATTCGAGCTTATTTATATCTATGTCGGGATTTTCTTCAAACAGTTTATGAATGACCTGACTTTGCAAATAAATTTTCATGATTGTCTGATCCTCAAAAAACGTAATGAGGTCGTACAATCTCTGAATTATTTTATCCGAAGCATCTAATATTTCGGTTCTGTTATCGGTCATTTATAAATGGGGTACTTTCTAAGAAATAAAATAAGGTTTGATTCTTTATCGAATTCCTTGAACATTCTTTCTTAATTCAGTTTCCAGGGTTTGTAACTCTTTATCTAACACCTGACGGTTACGCATACCTTCTTCGTGAATCTTCTTCACTTCGTCTAATGTGCTGATAAGCGATTGAGTTGTTTTCTTCAGTGTATCGATAGATACTACCGTGTTTTCATTTTCACGAGCTACCTCAATACTGTTTTGACGAAGCAGTTCAGCATTTTTTTCTAATATAGTATTGGTGGTTTCTGCTACCTTACGTTGCATTTCCACATTTGCTTTCTGTCTGTATAAAGCAACGGCAATAGTCAATTGATTTTTCCAAACAGGTATTGTTGTCGAAATAATAGATTGAGCTTTGTCTGCTATAGCTGTATTGTTATTTTGAACCACACGTATTTGTGCAAGCGATTGCATCATTACGTAGCGAATGATCTTCATGTCGGCAAGGCGTTTGTCGAGACGCATGATATATTCCCTCAGATCGGCAATTTCATAATCTTTGTAGTTAGCAGGATTACCTTCCATCTCTGCCAATTTCACTTGCAGTTCTTGAAATTTCAATTGACCTGCAATTATAAGTTGTTCTATTTGTTTGATATATTCAACATTGTTGTCGAACATAGTTTGCAGAGCCGTATTGTCTTTTAGAGAATTGATACGACCGGCTTTAATCTTATTAGATATTTTGTCGACATTCGAAATAACTGTGTCGTATTTCTGGAATATTCTTTTTACGTTGACAACTAAATTCTTCAATAATGGAACTTTGCTCAGAAATGCTTTGAATCCACTTTGGTTCAATTCGTCTACATCTATATAATTCAGTTCGGTAAGAAGTTCGCTGATGTGTGTACCGACTTCGCCCGAGTTAAATGTTCTGACTGAGTTTAAAAAGTCATTACTGTACTTTTCCATGGTCGATTGTAAGTCGGCTCCATAGTTTAGAACTGAGTTTACATCGGTTACTACTAAGCTTTTATTTAACTCTGATAATCTGTTGATTTCATTTTGATCGAGATTCTCCAAATTGATATTTCCTTGATTGTCTATTCTTTGAAGAGATGGAGTCGGGATGTTATTATTAGTAGTATCCATATTGTATTTTCAATTATAACTATTTGTTGTATTTAATCTTGCCAAAGTAACAAAAAGGTCTTAGACCTTAAAATCCTTTTTGCTCAAATGTAATCTTGATAAAGTTACAAAAAAGCAAAAAGGATAGGAATATATTATGCTTAAAAATTATTTAGCATAGTTTTGGGTGATACGTTGGATGGTTTGTCCAAGAAATACATCTTCAAATGCATCACCAATAGCATTGAACTTCCAATCGTCACCTTTTTTGTAAAGCTCACCCATAATAAGAGCTTTTTTACCTCTGTACTGAGGTTCAGAAACTACATTATATTCAGCATATACGCTATCAACCTTGACAGGAGTACCCTCATACATTCTTATTTTTGCATAAGGAACCTGAGAGAAGTCTTCTTCTCCTACGCTGTTCAGAAAGAAGAAAATACGATGTACATTAGTTCCTAATTTCGAAAGGTCTACGGTAATAATTTCGTTATCCAAACCATCGTCTCCACCTTTATCTCCTTCAAGATCATCTCCGGTGTGACGCATTGCTCCTGTAATTGAAACAAGCTTGCCAGCATTTAATCCGAATTGAGCAAGAAGTTCGGGTCTGTATAATGGAGAATATAAGTGATCCACCAAATTACCATTCTCGTCATACATTACACAACTCAAATCTAAGTCTACATCTTTGCTTTTGGTTACTGTTTTTTTGCCAAAGCCAAGAAAACCACCTTCCTGAGCTTGATATTCGATAGCACCCCAGTTCACACCCACACAAAACTGAACAAGTTTTGCTCCTGAACTTTTTTCTAGATTTATGCGTTGACCTTTCTGTAAATTAATTGCCATAGCTGTATTTATTAATGTTATTTTATAAGTTATTGTAGGCTCGTATTTTGTTATTGGGTCTTAATTGTATTTTTGTAAATAATCTGCCAGACCTCCTTTTTGACCGACACCCACAGCTTCGAATTTCCATTCTCCGTTACGTTTGTATAAACGACCAAACTCTACAGCAGTTTCTATCGAAAAATCTTCTTCCAACTCGTATTTCAGAAGCTCTTCATTATTTTCAGGGTTATATATTCTTACAAAAGAATTTCTTACCTGACCGAAATTTTGCTTACGGTTTTCAGCATCATGAATGGTTACAATAAAGCAGATTTCGGTGGCTCTCGAATCTATTTTAGATAGATCTATCTTTAAAGATTCGTCATCACCATCTCCTTCTCCGGTAAGATTATCGCCTGTATGCTCTACAGAACCATCGGGCGATTTGAGATTATTATAGAATACAAAAAACTCGTCAGAAAGAATCTTTTTATTATCACCTAAGATAAAAACCGAGCAATCTAAGTCGAAATCGGTTCCTGTACTTGATGAATTGGTGTCCCATCCAAGACCTACAACGAATTTAGGTAATTTCACCTCGGTGCGTTGTCCTTTTTCTAAATTTATAGCCATCGTTATCGTTGTTTAATTTTTATAGTATTGTGAAATATTTATTGTAGGTCTTATGACCTTATACAAATTTATTAACGAAATATTGAAGGCCACCTTTATATCCTATACCCATAGCTTCGAACTTCCATTCTCCGTTGCGTTTGTATAAACGACCAAATTCGACAGCAGTTTCTATCGAAAAGTCCTCGTCTAATTCGTACTTGGCAATTTCTTCATTTGTTTGAGCATTGTATATACGAATAAACGAATTACGTACTTGTCCGAAGTTTTGTTTGCGAGTTTCGTAATCGTGAATGGTTACCGTAAATAAAATTTCTTGCACTTTAGGATCTACACGGGTCAAGTCTACAGTTAGAGTTTCGTCATCACCATCACTATTACCTCCTGTAAGATCGTCTCCCGAAGATTCAACAGAACCATCCGGTGATTTAGGGTTATTGTAAAATACGAAGAATTCGTCCGCAGGCAGTTTTTTATTCTCGCCTAACATAAAAGCCGATGCGTCCAGGTCAAAATCAAATCCAGTACTTTCGTTAGGATCCCATCCCAGTCCCACACCTACTTTAGAAAGGCCTATTTCAATTCGTTGTCCTTTTGTTAAATTAATTGCCATGTTGCTAATGTATTTTATTCGGTTAAAATTATTGTCAAAAATTAATTCTTAGACAAGGAGCTAATACAGACAAAGATAATAATTCCTTTGAAATTTAAAATTTCTATGTTCACGAATACTTAACGATTTTCAGGCAGATAAATATATAGCAAGCTTTTTATAGAATTAATAAAGGTTAAAAAAAGAGAGACTGTTTGTCTAAAATTTATTTTGTATTGTTTATAGTACATTAAGTACAATACAAATATTAAAAGAAATTATGGGAAGAAAAGTAGCAGATCAATTAATCGAAACGATTTACGAAGCAGGTATTAAGCATATTTATGCAGTTACAGGTGATAGCTTGAATGAGGTAAATGATGCCGTGAGAACCCATAATACAGTAAAGTGGGTACATGTTCGCCACGAAGAAGTTGGAGCCTACGCAGCTTTAGCAGAAGCTGAGTTAAACGGTATTGGATGTTGTGCGGGTAGTAGTGGACCGGGACATGTTCATTTGATAAATGGACTATATGATGCACAGCGAAGCAATGCCTCGGTATTGGCAATAGCATCAACATGTTCAACATCAGAGTTTGGTATGTCTTATTTTCAGGAGACCAATACTATAAAATTATTTGATGATTGTAGCGGCTATAATCAGATTGCAACAACCCCTATTCAGTTTTCGAGAATGTTGCAGGCAGCATTACAACATACTGTTCACAAAAAAGAAGTAGCAGTACTAGGGTTGCCGGGAGATGTTGCTGCCGGAGATGCAGTCGAAGGTCCTACAACAGCAGCTCTATTACCATCGAAAGGCATATATCGTCCTCAAAATTCTGAACTGAAAGCTTTGGCAGAATTAATAAATTCAACCGAAAAAATTACTATATATTGTGGAATAGGCTCGAAAGGTGCTCACGATGAGGTGGTGCAATTAGCATCTTTGATTAAATCTCCGGTCGGATATAGCTTTCGCGGTAAGATGGCGGTTCAATACGATAATCCTTACGAGGTAGGTATGACCGGTTTGTTGGGTTTACCATCAGCCTATGCAGCTATGCATGATGCCGATTTATTGATCTTATTAGGTACTGATTTTCCCTACCAAACGTTTATGCCCGAAAAATGTAAGATTGTTCAGGTAGACGTTCGCCCCGAACGTATCGGACGCCGTGCAAAAGTTGATATGGCTTTAGGTGGTAATGTAAAAGATACGTTGGAAGCTTTACTGCCTTTAATCAATGAAAAGAAGAATGATGATTTTTTACAAACACAGCTTAAGGTATATGCCAAAGTAAAAGATCATTTGGCAATGGCTGCCAATAGGTCGGGTAGCGAAGACACCATTGCTCCCGAATATTTGGCTACAGTAATCGATAAGATTGCCAATAAAGATGCTATCTTCACCGTAGATACAGGTATGTGTTGCGTATGGGGTGCCCGTTATTTGCAGGCAACAGGTGAGCGCGAAATGCTGGGTTCATTTAGTCATGGTTCTATGGCTAATGCTATGCCTATGGCAATAGGAGCAGCCTTTGCCCGTCCCGATCAGCAGGTTATTGCTTTTTGTGGCGATGGAGGACTCTCTATGATGATGGGTGATTTGGCTACTATAGTTCAGTATAAGCTTCCTATTAAATTGGTTGTTTTTGATAACAGGTCGTTAGGGATGGTAAAGCTAGAAATGGAAGTTGCAGGTTTACCCGATTATGAAACCGATATGTTTAATCCCGATTTTGCAGCAATAGCCACAGCTATGGGAATGCAGTCATTCAGGGTGAATGAACCTTCTAAGGTTGAAGAAACATTACGTGAAGCTTTTGCCATTGCCGGTCCGGTTTTAATATCAGTGCAAACAGACCCGAATGCTCTGGCGATGCCTCCTAAATTAGAATTATCTCAAATGACAGGATTCGCCAAGTCAATGACAAAACTGATTCTTTCAGGACGAGTAGACGAAGTTTGGGATACAGCCAAAAGTAACTTGAAACATTGGCGTGATGTACTTTAAGCGCAATTGATTTTAAATGATGTAACACTTAATAGATGTAGATATGGGGTTAAAGAGAAAAATAGGGAAATCGGATTTAGAAGTTATACCTTTTGCTTTAGGATGTAATGTATTCGGATGGACGGCTGATGAAAAAGCTTCTTTTGAAATACTAGATAAATATGTAGATGCAGGATTCGATTTTATTGATACGGCAGATATATATTCCGTATGGTTTCCCGGAAATAAAGGAGGTGAGTCGGAAACCATTATCGGTAATTGGTTGAAAAAATCGGGAAAAAGAAAGCAACTTACAATTGCTACAAAAGTAGGAGCTCAAATCTCAGAAACTCACCGAGGTTTAAAGAAATCGTATATTCTGAATGAAGTTGAGGAATCTTTGAGAAGACTGCGTACAGATCATATCGATTTGTATTTTACGCATTATGACGACTTGTCGACCCCTATAGAAGAAACACTCGAAGCATATGCTCAATTGGTGAAAGAAGGAAAAGTACGCTATATAGCGACTTCTAATATGACTCCAGCACGTATTCGTGAATCCATAGAAGTAAGCCGTAAAAATAATTTTCCTGAATATATATGTTTGCAGCCCGAATATAACCTGTATGATCGTAAACAATATGAAACAGAATACGAGGATTTGGTTAAAGAGTATCATTTGGGCGTAGTCAGTTACTTTTCGTTGGCAAGCGGATTTTTGACAGGGAAATACAACTCAATTGAAGATATTGCCGATAGTAAAAGAAAAGATGCCCTTTCGAAATATATAAATGACAGGGGGCAAAAGATTCTGACAGCTTTGCACGAAGTTGCAGAAGAATACGAAGCAACCCCCGCTCAGATAGCATTAGCTTGGCTGTTGGCTCGTCCATCAATAACAGCCCCCATTGCAAGTGTATCTAAAGCAAGCCAATTGGATATTCTTAAATGCGTGGATATTAATTTGAGAAAAGAAGCTCTTGAAAAATTGAATTCAGTGAGTAAGATTTAATCTACTGCATATAGATAAATAAGGGGATAGTCCGACAATAAATGTTTATTGCCGGACTTTTTCTATTTTTGTAGTTTAATTAAAGAAAATATAGATATGACGAGTGATGCTCTGGAAGCTGCTTTATGGAAACTGGGAACAAAAAAGTTAATAGCTAATCTTGAAACAGATATGTATAAGGGAGGAGCTTTTTATGATAGTGTTCCGCCTCCCAATCGTCTTTTTAATAAATACGATATAGAGACAGCTATTATAGACGGATCGAAAGTATACACTTTATCCGTAAAAGACCAGACAGCTACCGATACAATTTACTATTTACATGGAGGAGGCTTTGCCTGTGGCTTATCGCTGATTCATTGGGAAATTATCACTTTTTTTGCAGATAAATTAGGCTATAAGATTGTTATACCCGATTATCCTTTAATTCCTAAATCGGACTATATCGAAATATATGATTTTATTTTAAACCTATATAAAGAAGTAAGCAAAAGCAAGGGACGCATCTTTGTTGTCGGAGATTCGGCAGGTGCAAGTTTAGTTCTCGGATTATCACAATTAATAACTAAACATAACCTGCGAAAACCGGAACATTTGATAATGATTAGCCCGTGGATGGACGTTGCCATGACAAATCCTGAAATAGAAACGCTTCAACCGATTGATCCAAGCCTCGATTGCGAAGGTCTTAAATATGCAGGACAAGTTTATTCGATGAGCGATTTGCAAAGTCCATTAGTCAGTCCGATTTATGGTGATTATACCGATGCTTCGCCCATGACTTTAATTGTTGGTACACTCGATCTATTATATCCCGATTGCCATAAATTCAGTGAAATTTGCAAAGAAAAAGGAGTAAACCTTTCTTTTTATGAATATGAAAATATGGTTCACCTTTTTCCGCTTTTTAATATACCTCAAGCAAAAGAAGCAAGAGAAATAATGATAGCTGCAATGCAATAAATTGCTTGTAAAGTTTAGTCTATAATTGCGTCTTTGTCGGGATTGTTTTTGTATTCAAACATCAAATCAATTTGGCTTTTCAAAGTTCTCTCTTCAGATAGCGGAGGAATTTCACTCTGTTTGAAGAAACCTTTGTCAAGAATGTCAAAGGCAGATGTGAATTCTCCATCAATCAATTTACAAAGAATAAATATCTTATAGGCATAATGTGGAGCAGGTGGATGATTGTGACATTTTTTATCCAGTACAGCTATTAGCCGAATAGGCTCAACATTTAAACCCGTTTCTTCCTTAATCTCCTTTACGGCTACCTCTGTAGGAGAATATCCTACGTCGGCCCATCCGCCGGGAATAGCCCATCCGCCATCGGCTCTTTCTTGAACCAATAAGATTTCATTTTTATCGTTGAATACAACAGCTCTTACATCTACTTTGGGAGTAACATAATCATCCTCTATCCGAAAACACCCTTCAATAACAGATACGTCGTTACCGCTAATGAGTGCGGTCATTGAGTTACTGAGATGCAGTAATTCTTCATAACGTTCGGTATTGTATTCATTATCAGAATAAACTAAGCCTGTTTGTGATAAGGCTCGTATTCTTTGAGCTATTTCTAGAAGTTCTTTTTCTATTTTCATGTCATTGCTTTTACATTCTAAAACAAAAAATCCCGACAATTATTATATCGGGATTTTTTATTTCAACCTTAGTTTATCTTTTTATATCGACAATAAATCTTCGACAGAGAAGTTTTTAAAATCAGGTATTACCATGCAACACTTATCTTTAAGTGATTCTTCAGGGTTGGTTGTTGCCAAACCGATCACTTTCATTCCGGCAGCTATCCCTGCTTCTATTCCTGCAAATGAGTCCTCGAAAACGATGCAATCCTTAGGGGTAACTCCTAAATCTTCGGCAGCCAGTAAAAAACATCTGGGATTAGGTTTGCCTTCAGTTACACGGGCAGCAGATACTACCGTATCAAATAGTTGATCGAATTGTTTCGCTTTATTTACGGCTATTAATTTAGTGTCGGTCGAACTGGTGACCAATCCTACTTTTATACCTTTAGCCTTTAATCCTTTGACAAACTTAACGGAACCCGGAATTTCTTCGAAGTTCATATTTGCTTCAAACTTATCGAGGCTATCCGAAAGATTGTTTAATTCCTCTTGGGTCAGATGCGAAAAGTATTTTTTAAGGATATTAGGTAAGGTAGTACCTTTGATTACTTTTTCGAAATTAGCGATTCCTGTATTGTATTTGTCTCCGGCATGTTTCCAGAATACATCGTATTGAGGCTCGGTGTCAATCATTACACCGTCCATGTCGAATAAAACGCAAATGTTATTTTCCATTATTCTATTTTTTATTAGGGCAATGCCTTATTTGTTTATTTCTTTATTTAAGATCGGAGATGAAAAATTATATCTTTTTTTCAAAAATATAATCCTCCATAAGGTATCCGTTTCCGATATTAATATCTTCTTCACCTACAATTTCAAATCCCATTTGCTTGTAGAACCCCAAAGACTTATTGTTTCTGTTCATATTAAGAGACACATGGCTATTCTCAGCAGATCGAGCTAATAATATAACTTTTTCAATTAACATGCGTCCCATACCTTTGCCTTTGCATTCGGGTAACAGGTAAAGCTTATGTATCTTAGTCTTAGTTTGATTTTTATAGTTGAGTTCGTAAGAAACAAAACCACAATAACCGGATGATGCCTGATCTCTAATCAAAAGAAAATGATGCTTTTGTTCAGCCATTTGCTTATTTAAAGCATCATAGCTATACATCATCTCAATCATATAATCGAATTGCTCTTGGGATAAGATATCTGAATAAGTTACTTCCCATGACTTAATGGCTATTTTCTGTATATCAGGTATATGGCTTGAGTCGGCTTGTATTATATTCATTTTAAGTATGCAAAATGTTAATGATGTATTTCAGAATTTTAACGGATAATAGTTCGCCTTACCGAAATATTAAAAAGGGATGACCCCCGAACTATTTGAACTAAGACAAAAATACGAAAAACAAAGGGTTTAAAAACTAGTCTGAATGATCTTTTTATAATCAGGATTAAAATAATAATGAGCTTATCCGAACTGCAATAATCTTTTTTTGACATTAGCCATTTTATACTTAGTGTATTTTTTAACACAAATTTCACAAAATCACACCCGCAACTTACTATATTTGTCTTTTAGTCTTTTTTTGTTAAAAAGAAATAATTTTAGCGAACACAATCTTTTATTATTAAACCATCTATCAATGAAAAACATGATTAGACAGAAAAACTTTGCAAAAAGTTACTTTATTAAAGTATCTTTTTTGATGCTATTGCTTTTCCTTTCGACAGGAAGTATATTAGCACAAACGACAATTACAGGTACAGTAGTAGACTCCAAAAAAGAACCAATGATTGGGGTTAGTGTGAAAGTTAAAGGATCGGTTATCGGAACTGTTACCGACTTTGACGGAAATTATAAACTATCGGTGCCTGATGCAAACAATGCAGTACTTATATTTTCCTTTCTGGGTTATAAAACACAGGAAATAGCGGTTAGAGCACGTTCGTCAGTTGATGTAGTATTGGAAGACGACTCGCAAGCCCTAAACGAAGTAGTAGTTGTTGGATATAACACAATTAGACGTGAGAGTCTTACCGGAGCTTTACAGACATTGGACAGTAAACAGCTATTAGATGCAACTACTCCTGCAGTAGAAAATCTGCTAACCGGAAAATCTCCCGGAGTATATGTAAGTCCGGGCTCAGGACAACCGGGTGAGGCCGGAAAAATTGTAATTCGTGGTAAAAGCACTATTAATGGAAGTACCGACCCTCTTTGGGTAGTTGATGGTGTGATTATGGGCAGTAGTGCTACAGATATCAATCCGAATGATATAGAAACATTAACTGTGTTAAAAGATGCAGCTTCTACTGCTGTGTACGGTTCGCAAGGTGCTAACGGTGTAATTTTAGTAACAACTAAAAAAGGTAAGATTGGTAAACCATCTGTAAATGTGTTGGCTAAGTTTGCTGCAACAGATTTGAATACGGGTAGATTTAAGATAATGAATGGTGAAGAGCTTTACGATTTATATGATTCATTTTCTAATCCCGAAGCATTTTCAAATAACTGGTGGTGGACTCCCGATTTAAGGAATAAGAATTTCGATTGGTGGGACAATGCAACCCAAACAGGCTTTGCTCAAGACTATAATGTATCGGTAAATGGCGGTAACGAAAAGCTGAGATCATATGTTTCTTTAGGGGTGTATGACGAGACAGGAGCCATAAAAGGATACGACTACACCCGATATAATGCTCTGTTAAAGGTTGAATATAAGGTTTCGGATCGTTTAACAATAAAACCACAGATAATGGGTTCTCGAAAAGATGTTCACGATAAGGAACATTCAGTAGGAGCCATGTATGGTAACTTGCCTTGGGATAGCCCTTACAATAAGGATGGCAGCTTGGTTGGAAATGCACCTAACCCAACATGGGTAAATACAACGGGTTCGAATTATTTGTACGATTTGCAATGGAATTATGCTAAATCGGAGGCTTATGAAGTAATGGGTAATTTTGATTTTGATATTAAGATTACCGACTGGATGACTTTTGCATCTGTAAATAGTTATAAGTTTTTTCAGAAAAACTCCACATCGTACGAAGATCCACGCTCCTCAGGAGGAGAGTCTGTGAATGGTCGAATAACCGAAGGTATGCGTTCAAATAACAGGTTGTATACAAATCAACTGATTCGTATCAATAAGGCATTTGACAAACACTATATTAATGCGGTTGCAGGTTATGAGTGGAACGAATTTAATTCTAAAAATACCGAAAGTATGTCTACCGGCTTTGCTCCGGGTTTCGAAGTGGGAACTGTAGCTGCTAAAGCCGAAAAGGCAATAAGCTGGCGTTCGTCATGGGCTGTACAGTCATATTTATCTAATATAAATTATTCGTTTGATGATAAATATCTAGCTCAGTTTTCAATCCGTCGGGATGGTGCTTCTAATTTTGGTGCAAATAAGAGATATGGAACCTTCTTTTCGATAAGTGGAGGATGGAATATTCATAGGGAGAAATTTTTTAAACTGGACTATGTAAATAATCTGAAACTAAGAGCCAGTTATGGATCGGTGGGTAACCGACCTACAGCTCTTTATCCTCATTTAGCTCTGTATGCTCTTACAACAGGTAGTGGCTCAAATCAAAAACCGCTTAGCTATAATGGAGAGCCGGGAGCTATTATTTCTCAACTTGGCAATTCGGATTTAGCATGGGAAAAGTCGTTTGTAACAGGTGTGGGCCTTGATATATCTCTATTTAATAGAGTAAATATAACATTAGACTATTATGCTAAAAAAACTTCCGATCTGTTGTATTATGTTCCTTTACCGGGAGTTATCGGTGTAACAGGAATATGGCGAAATGAAGGTGAACTGCAAAATAAAGGCTTTGAAGCAACTATTGGTGTCGATATTATAAAAAATAAAGAATGGTATTGGAGTGTAGATGCAAATATAGGTTTCAACAGAAATAAAATTACCAAACTGTATGGTCAAAAACAACGGATAATAATGGGTGATGGTTCGGGTATTGCAGGATCAGCATCTAAATTGGTGACACCCGGAAAAGATGCAGATACATGGTACTTACAGGAATGGGCTGGGGTAGATCCTGCTAATGGTAACCCGTTATGGTTTAAAACGGATAAAGATGGTAACCGTGTGACGACATCTAAGTATAGTGAAGCCGATCAGGTTGCTATGGGTGCTTATACACCGGACTTTTTCGGAGGGTTTGCAACCAATCTTATTTATAAGAACTTCGATTTGTCAGCAATATTTAACTATTCAGTCGGAGGTAAGATTTATAATTATGCCCGTGCCGAGTTTGATTCTGATGGGGCTTACACAGACCGTAATCAAATGAATCTTCATAGCGGATGGAGCCGTTGGGAAAAAGAAGGAGATATTGCGACTCATCCATTGGCAAAATATAATAATTCGAGTAATTCCAATAAAGTTTCATCCCGTTTCCTTGAAACCGGAACTTATTTGAAAATGAGAAACCTTACTTTAGGTTATAATCTGACCGGTAAAATTCGTTATGTATCGAACTTGAAGATATTTGTTTCGGGTGAGAATTTATTTACGATTACACACTTTTCGGGTGTTGATCCTGAAATTCCTCCAAGATATAATGGAGTAACCGAAACATCTACTATAACCGGGGTGGCTACATCGGTATATCCTCAGACCCGTAGATTTGTATTGGGTATAAATGTTACACTTTAAAACAAACAATACTTATGAAACTAAAACATATAATATTTACAGCAATTTGCTTATTGGTCCTGTCATCTTGTGATTTAGACAGATTTCCTGATAATGCATATACAAAAGATAAGATAGAATCGGATAAAGACGCAGCTTTTAAGATATTAGTGAACGGATGCTATGCTGAACTGAAAGCATGGTCTGATGTTATGCACAGGGTAGGAGAGTATCCGGCGGATAATATAATGATAAGAGGGACATCTACCGATTCGTTTTATCCTTTTATCTCTTATCAACATATAACCGACAATGGACGGCTTACAACCTTTTGGAATTCAAGTTATAGGATTATATCTCAGGCTAGTGATCTGATTAAGATATCGGACGAAGGTATTAGTGCCGAAAAAGATCAGAAATTGGGCGAAGTATATTATTTGAGAGGTATGTGCTACTTCTATTTGTGCCGTGTTTTTGGACGCCCATATTATCAATCGCCCGAAACAAATCTGGGAGTTCCGATTTTATTAGACGGTACACCTGCAGACGTAAGTAATTTACATCTGCCTGACAGATCGAGTGTAAAGGATACGTATGCACAGGCTATTAGTGACTTGAAAAAAGGAGAAGAATTGATGACCCTCAAAAGTACGGCGTCTTATGCTACAAAAGAGGCAGCACAAGCTATGTTGTCACGAATATATTTGTACATGAGTGGTACTTATGAAAATGCTAATACTACCTATGCCGATTTGGCGATTGCATATGCAAAGAAAGTAATAGATAGTGGAAAGTATCAATTGCTTGATAGGGTGAATTTCATGAGGTATAATACTTTCGCTCCAGATGCAACAGGGCAGACCGAGACTATTTTCGCAGTTAAAAGGCTGGCTTCCGAATTTTCGGGATACGATCATTATTACGGAATTGGAGGTATGTATGCCAATCTTCAAGGACAAGGTTGGGGCGAGATGTATGCCAGTGCAAAGTACCTTGATTTATTAAGGAAAGCGGGACAAAAAAACGATGCTCGTTGGGCGTTTATTGATCCTCAATATGTAAAAGATGCTAAAGGTGAAAAGATACCTGCTTTTCGTTTTATTGCTGATTTGAAAAATGCTTCGGGTGTGCAAACGGGTTATAGCTATATACAGGATACATTAAGGATTAATCCCGATAAATCGTTATACATTAAAATTGCAGGTAACAGCTATCCTTTAACATTAGTAAATTCCGTTGAAAACCAATATTCTATTGTTTATCAGGGGAAAACGTATGTCGGAGAAAAGGAGTACCTAATGTTATTGAACCGCGTATATCCCATGTTTTATATTATAAAATGTTCGTTGCAGGATAATGATTCGCACCTGCATTCACCTATAATATCGAGATTAGCCGAACTGTATTTAAATATGGCAGAAGCATATGCTAAAAAAGGCGATTATGGTAATGCCCTGACGAATCTTAATAAGATACGGGAGAGATCTATAATTGGAGGTGGATATACCTCGCTAAATGCTACGAATGCCGCCCAATTAATAGATGAAGAACGCCAGTTGGAACTGGCTTTTGAAGCACATCGAACTTATGACGTATATCGTAATGGAAATGCAATGATTCGCAATTATCCGGGACCGCATGATGCAATGACTCCTATTCTTGCGACAGATTTAAGGGTGGTACACTTTATACCTCAAGCAGATATAAATGCCTATCCGGGTCCATTAACACAAAATCCATAAATATTGGATGGATATTAAAAAAAGAAGAGAAAACATATTCGTTTTCTCTTCTTTTTTATAGCTATCCTTAAGTTATTTCATTTTATCTCTGAATTCTTTAGGGGTACATCCGTATTTTTCGGCAAAAGCTTTGAAGAAAGGACCTCTATTGGCATACCCCGATTTGTAAATTATCTGATCGATTGTCATCGTTGTATTTAGCAGTAAATCTTTAGCTATATGCAAACGGTATTCACGAATCATATCAGCAATGCTGTTTGTACCAATATCACTTAATTTTCGGTACAGGTGACGTGTACTCATATTTAACTCATTGGCTATAAGCTTCGATGATAGTTCTTTATTTGTCACATTATTACTAATGATATCCAATATCTTTTGAATAAATTTCCGATGTTCTTTATGCGTTAACTTACCATTTGCCAAGTCAAAAGCACTCATGGGAGAACTGAAATAATCTTTGAGAGTTTCTTTTTTGGTTATCAGTTGTTTGACTGATGCTTTGAGATAATCTACATTAAAAGGTTTGGTAATATACATTTCGGCCCCTGCGGTAATACCTTCGATTTGCTCTTCCACCTGATATTTAGCTGAAACCAGAATCATAGGGATGTGTGCGGTCTTGGGATTCGATTTGATTTCTTTGGTCAGAGCCAATCCATTTACTTTGGGCATCATTATGTCGCAAATAATGATGTTCGGGTGTATATCATTAAGTACTTGTTGAGTTTCAGAGGGTTTGTTTATAGAAATAACATTAAAGTCGGCAGTAAATATTTCACTTATAAACCAGAGCATCTCTATTTCGTCATCAATAATTAAAATGGTTGGTTTTAGTTCGTTGAATGTATATTTAGGTAACTCCAATGTGTTGGCATAATCTTTTTTTATGTTAATGGCCGGTAATGAGTTATTAGTATTACTATCGGTTACTTGTAGTAAAGGTAGGTTAACAATAAACTCAGTTTTATCAAACGGTTTACTCTGAACTTTAATATCGCCGTCAAGGAGTTTTATCATACTGTATGAAATGGCCAAACCCAGCCCGTTTCTCGAAATCGTAGTTTTCTCATCCTGATTTTCAAAATCATCTAAAATACTGTAACGGTCAAATACCTGATCTATATTTTCTTCTTTGATACCTTTTCCGGTATTAGCAACAGTGATATATAAAGAATCATTTTCTATGCCTACCGATAATATAACGGTTCCTTCTTTATCGGTGTATTTAAAAGCATTAGATATCAGGTTTACTATAATAGTAATTAAAAAACCTTTATCGGAATTCCAGTTAAGAGATGGTTGTATATTCTTCTCGTATGTTACACTCTTCGATTCAGCTAAGTCATTGAAAGTATCGGCAATGTCTTGAGTAAACTCGCTTATTTGAATTGATTCTATTTGAGGTTTTCTATTACCTGTTTCTATGCGTCTAAACTCGATAAGCTCCTGAATAAGATCATTTAAACGTTGTGCATTCCGCTGTATCAACTGAGTATATTCAATTATATATTTATCAGCCCCCTTATATGTCAGAATTCGATTGCACGGACCGTAAATAAGCGTAAGAGGAGTACAAAACTCATGAGCAATATTGGTGAAAAAGCGTAGTTTCGATTCATATACTTCAGCCTGATGTTCCTGTCTGAGCTTATCAATAGCCAGCAATCTTTTTCTTCGATTACGCTCTAAGAATGCTCTTAACCCGAAAACCAAAGCAAGCAAGATACCTAATGTATATAATACATATGCCGTGAATGACATATACCAAGGAGGTGTAATCTTAATTGTAATAGAATATACAGGGCTTTCCTGACCTGTAACCCGATTTTTGTACTTTACATGTAAAGTATAACTTCCCGGAGCTATATTTGTGAAGTAGACTGTATTGGAAGCTCCATTGTCAATCCAGTGCTCACTTAATCCGTCTAAATTATAGAGATAAGTATAATTATTGTTATTCAGATAGTCAATGGCAACGAATGAAATCGAAAAAAAGTTTTGGCTGTAATTCAACTCAAGTTCATCCCGGTCTTTATTCGATTTAAGAAAATCGAAAATATTATATTCCTTACCGAAAATTCCGAGATTATTAAAATGTATAGGAGGGAGATATTCTTCTGAGAGGGCGTTATTTTCGGCAATAGTAACAAAGCCATTGATACCTCCCATAAAAAGGTTGCCCGTTGTATTATCCTTATAATAAGCACCATCACTAAACTCGGTGACCTTTAATCCGTTTAACTGATTAAAGGTCAGAAAGGTTTCATTTTCAGTATTAAATTTTATTATTCCCTGATTGGTACTTAGCCAAAGGTTTTGTTGAGAATCGCTGAGTATGCCATGTATCGTATTATTCGGAAAGCCGATTTTCTCGTTATAAACAATGTCTTCTTTTCCGGGGTGGTGTTTTATCAGTCCATAGCTTGTACCAAACCACATATTACCCTTATCATCTTTTATGATCGAAAATATATCGTTAAGAGTCCTGATTTTATATTTCTTATCAAACTCTAAAGAAGTCAGTTGCGATGTAATTGTATTTAGGTTAAATGCACCTGAACCACGATTGCCGAGCCATATAGATGTATCGCTTTCTTTATAGATAGTGAAAAAATAATTGGAGTAAAGATCTCCTCCTTTTATTGTAAACCTTTCTACTTTGTTAAATATAGGAGTGTCATTTTTCCATGATATAGCTATTTTGAGAACACCAGTACCTACTGTTGCAACCCATAATGTAGAGTCGTTTAGTTCAAGAATATCGTGTACGTATTGTATGCGGTTATTTTTGTCCTGTATCGAAATCGTTTTTATCTTCTTTTCGGAATACGAATAATAATTGATTCCTTCTTCGCTTCCTATCCATAGTATATTTTTGGCACTGGAAGCCAATGAATACACTGAATTATCAAGCAGAGGACTGTTTTCAGATGTCAGGTATTCCGTTTTATTATTTTCAATTTGTTTATCAAAGTTATAATCAAGTATTCTCAAAATACCATCGCCTTTGGTTCCCACCCATAACGTATTTTCTCTATCTAAGAAAAGAGCCCTTGTTGGTTTGGCAATATTTTTAGTAAAACTACTGAATAGGGTCGATTTTATAGAGTAAGTATCATTTGAGTAGATATACACACCTTGTCCATCAGTTCCTATCCATATAATATCTTGATATTTATCTTTTAATAAACAAAATACGCCACACTTTATATTGATGTTTTCAACTTCATAATTTATTTGTTTTTCAGGAGTGTTTTTTAAACGAATAAGCCCGTCTGTTTGAAAGCTGATAAAATAGTCATTATGGTATTTTATGATAGAAGAGATTCTTCCTTTATGTTGTATTTCGTTTTTCACATTTCCGATATAATACTTCTTTTTATCCGATAAGTTATATTCATACATTGTATAAGTATCGTCGATGAAATACACTAAATCTTTTTCGGAAAAGCAAGCTTGCAACTTATTCTCATGTTCGAACAATTGGATGGGATTCAGTTTGATTTCTCCTATATCCGATTTTTGTATTGAATAACTCTTTATCTTCTTTTCAGAGGTAAATATCCATAAGATATTATTCGAGTCTACATTAAAGCTTAGTACCTGATTAAAAATAACACCACTTATACTCAGTTTTTTAAAAGATTTAGATGGGCTATGATAGTAAAATAGTTTATTGTCTTCTGTAAGAATGAATATATCATTCTCTGTATTCTTACACAGAAAATATCTCCCATTAAAATTATCAAAATGTTCTACCGTCTTTTTTCTTTTATCGAACCTGTCCAGTCCATAATTTGTATGAACCCAGAAAATTCCGTTTTCGGCTTCAAGAATACTTTCTATAAGATTCCCCGATATATTGTTATTGTCGGTAGTCGGTTTATAGACATCGATACTGATGCCATTGAATATATTTAAGCCATCGCATGACCCAAACCACATAAATCCATCCGTGTCCTGTGACATAGAAAGAATAGAGCTGTTCGACAGACCTTCTTTGTCCGATATCTGACGAAGATTATAAGCATTAAGTTTTGAAATAATGGCACAGAACGATATAAGTACTATTATGGCTGATTTGTGAACTTTCATAATTTTGCAGGTTGAGACATTTAAGCTAATAAATTCAGACAAATATAGATTAAATATATTTATGTGGCTTTAATCAGAGATTCCTAATAAAGCGATGCTGAGTTCATTATTGTGACATTGTAGTGCATATTCGAGTCATTGACCCAAAATAGCCTATTCTTTCTGGTTATCATATATTTTGATCTGATTACATTTGTTGCAAATACGAACCTTTAAATTTAAAAACCATGTAAAAAACTAAAAGCAATTTAAATCTTCTACGTCCAAGAAAAATTATTCTTGCTGTTTCTTATAAGAGCAGCAAATCGGTTAACCTATAAGAAATAAACATTAAAGAGTTATGATATGATTAGGAAAAAGTACAAAGTAACTTTGGCTAGTTTGATTATGTCTTCCCTGTTCTTGGGAACTCCCTGCATTTCCTTGCATGCAGAGCAAACTGGTACCTTGAATACATCACAACAGGATCCAACTGTAAAAAAGACTGTTACAGGAACAGTTAAAGATAATAATGGAGATCCATTGATTGGAGTAAGCGTGGTCGTGAAAAATGATCCCCGTAATGGAACAGTAACCGATATAGACGGTCGCTTTTCTATATCATGTACCGGTAATGATATACTACAAATATCATATATTGGTTTTACAACAGAAGAAATAGATGTGAATAACAGAACATCTCTGTCTGTTATATTAAAAGAAAACTCGAAAGTTCTTGATGATGTAATAGTTATCGGATATGGAACTACTACCCGTCGGAGTGTTGTAGGGGCGGTTGATCAAGTGGGCTCCAGTTTTATCGAAGACCGCCCTGTATCTAATCTTACTCAGGCTTTACAAGGTGCATCGGGTAGCTTAAATATTCAACAAAGAAGTATGAACCCGAATGATAATCAGCTAAACATTAATATTCGTGGTATTTCTACGATGAATAATAATAGTCCATTGATTGTAATTGATGGGTTAGTTTCTGATAATTCGAGTTTAAATAAATTAAATCCTGCCGATATCGAGAGTATTTCGGTATTAAAAGATGCCGGAACTGCTGCTATTTATGGATCTCGTTCTGCCAATGGAGTTCTTTTGGTAACAACCAAAAAAGGGAAGAAAAATGCTCCTCCGGTAGTTCGTCTCGATGGGATGATCGGTCTGCAAGATCCTAAGGTTTTATTTTCACCGGTTGCAGGCTATGAAAATGCAACACTCAAAAACTTAGCTTTAACCAATGTTGGAGCCAATCCTCAATATACACCCGACCAAATTCGCGATTTAGCAGCTCATCAAGGGGAAGAAGAATGGAATCTGGACAGAATATTAAGGACTGCATTACAACAAAATTATAATGTAAGTGTTTCGGGAGGAAGTACCAATACTACTTATTTATTTTCAGGAGGATTTTATGATCAGGAAAGTAACTTCGTAGGCCCCGATTTTGGTATAAGACGTTATAATTTACGTTCCAATATAGTAACAGAGTTTCAGAGATTAAGAATAACCTCTATTTTAGCTTATACGAGAACGAATTCTAAAGCAACAACGGCAAATAACGCTATTATAAACTCTTCTCGGATACCACCTTATTATTATACAAAAATGCAGGCTGCTAATGGAAAGTATCTTGTAAATGATATGTTGACGGATCAGAATCCCTTGGCAGAGCTTGAGCAAGGCGGCTATGTTAAAAATGACAATGATTATTTCAATATTAATCTGGGAGCAGATTTGAAAATTATGGAAGGGCTTAAGCTGAGAGGCGTATTTGGTGCTGATATTTTTTCAGATCATCGATTTACCCGAAGAATACAAGTCCCTCTTTATGGTAATCCGGATGATATAAAGCCACGTGTATATGTAAATGCAGAAAGAAATACCGAAGATTTTAATGAAAAAACATATCTGTTAAATTCCCAGATATTATTGGATTTTGACCGTACATTCGGTCAACACCATATTACAGGAGTTTTTGGTGCCACCAATGAGTCTTACACTCGTACTCAGAACGAAATAAAGATGAAATATACCGATCCTATTTTGGGTACTCCCACTACAGGCACCGAGATTGTTGAAGATGGCAGTGTCGTATCTCTGCAAAGGACTCGGAAAACAAGCATAAACTCTATACTGGGTCGTGTTAATTATGCTTTCCAAGATAAGTATTATGCCGAATTCAGCTTCCGTAGCGATGGTTCTTCAATTTTTGCTAAAGAAAATCGTTGGGGATTTTTCCCTTCGGGCTCTGTTGGGTGGAGAATATCCGAAGAATCGTTTATGGAAAAATATAGGGAAAATGTAGGAGATTTAAAATTGCGTAGCTCATACGGAATTTTGGGAAATCAGTCGATTGATCCATACCAATATCTTACGGTATACGAGCCGCATACTAATGTTTATGGATTTAATAATAACGCAGTATCAGGTGCTGGATTTACTTTTGGTAATCCAGATTTGAGATGGGAAAAATCAGCCAGTTTCAATATCGGATTTGATGCTACCTTCTTAAATAATTCACTTACGGCCACTTTCGATTATTTTCATAAGAAAACCACCGATATATTGATTACACCGGTTATACCATCTGTATTTGGAGGTGGTTTAAAGAATTATAATGCAGGAGAAATGAAAAACGAAGGTTGGGAAGTTACACTTAATTATCGTTTGAAAACAGGTGATTTTAATCATAATTTCGGTTTGACTGTGGGTGATTCCAGAAACGAGGTTTTAAAGTTCGAAGGATATGAGCAAATTTCAACAAATGATGAGATCAGCCGGATTCTTAGAGTTGGACTTCCTTTTAATTCATATTATGGATATAAAACAGACGGATTTTTTCAGAGTGCTGCCGAGATAGAAGCATCAGCCCTTCCTGTAGGAATAAGTCCTTCTGACCTGAAACCCGGTGATTTGAAATTTGTAGATCGTAATAACGATGGAGTAATAGACGCGAAAGACCGTTATGTTTTAGGCAATGCATTTCCCCGTTATACATTTGGCTTCACTTATGATGTTTCTTATCATGGATTCGATTTCAATATGCTGATTGAAGGAGTGGGTAAGAGAGATATGATGATTCGTGGTGAGTTACTTGAACCTTTCCATCAGAACTACTCATATGCTATATACAAACATCAGCTTGACTTCTGGACTCCTACAAATACTGATGCCAGATGGCCAAGATTAACCGCTGCAGGTTCGGCTTCAACAAAAAATAACTATGGAATGGGGTCAGATCTTAATCTATTGGATGGGAAATATATTCGTCTGAAAAATATTCAGATCGGTTATACTATTCCTAAAAACATTACAAATAAAATGGGTATCAATAAAGTACGTGCATTTATCAATGCCCAGAATTTACTGACTTTAAGTAAGAATTCATTTATTGACCCCGAATCTTCGGAGTATGACTCCAACATGTCGGGATATTCCAATAGTGCACGAAACTATCCTTTACTTAAGTATTATGGTTTTGGACTTAACGTCGAATTTTAAACGATAATTAAGCTAACTTATATGAAAAAGATAAATCTAAAAAATATATTGCTTGCTTGCTGTATAGGCTTATTTAGTCTCTCAGCCTGCAATGATCTAGATCAGGTTCCTACCGACAGATTTACCGACGAAACATTCTGGCAATCTACTGATAACTCCGAATTGGTAGTAAATATGGCTTATAGCCAAATGTACAATGCCGGAAAAATGTGGCAGGATGAATCGTTGAGTGATAATATGTTCGACGGACGATCCAATACTGCCGAACGTGTGATTCGTAATGGTCTTGCAGATCCCTCCTTAGGGCGTTTTGCCGATGAGTGGAAATGGGCATACGAAGGAATCAAAACATGCCATACTTATCTGGATAATGTAGACAGAGTACCCGATATGGATGTTACTTTAAAAGAAAGACGTAAAGCCGAAATTCGCTTTATCCGTGCATATCTGTTTTTCCGTATGACCAATTTTTATGGGGATGTTCCTTTCTTTACCAAAGACCTGACTATCGCGGAATCCAGAACTATCAGTAGAACACCTCGTGCTCAGGTAGTCGAATTTATTCATAAAGAATTGGATGAAATAATGCCCCTCTTACCTAAAAGAGATAATCTTTCAAAAGACGACAATGGACGTATAACCAAGGGGGCTGCATGTGCTTTACAAGCAAGAGCGTATTTATACGACAACGATTGGGCGAAAGTAGAGGAATATTGTAATAAGCTTATCAATGTTCAGGGAGAATACGGTACTTACGCTTTGTTTCCAAGTTACCCGGGGATGTTTCTTCAGGATAATGAGTATAATACTGAGGTTATTCTTGACTATGCCTATGTACCTTCGGTAAAAACTTGGCAAGAAATGTATGATATGGCTCCTTTGTCTGCCGGAGCAAGGTTAAATGCCAAAGCACCGACACAATCACTGGTTGATAATTATATAACCCTTAATGGTAAATCCATTACGGAAGACCCTGATTATAATGCAAACAACCCGTATGTAAACCGCGATCCACGATTGAGTGCTACGGTTGTATATCATGGTTTCCAGTGGACTAATACAGACGGTACAAAGCGAACAATTTACATCAAGCCCGGAAGTAACGATAATAAAATAGATATGTATGTTAGTGCGAGTGCCAATACAACTTCTACCGGATATTATGTGAAGAAGTATTTTGACCCTAAGGCTGAGGCTGATTTGAAGTCGGCATTAAACATCATTATGTTCCGTTATGCAGATGTATTACTCATGTATGCCGAAGCGAAACTAGAGCAGGGTGCATTAACTTCTGCTGTTTGGGATAATACAATAAAACAGATTCGTAAACGTGCCGGCTTTACAGATTCAGCAGCATTAGATTATCCATTAGGAGTATCAACCGATGCTTTGCGTGAGATTGTCAGAAACGAACGCCGCTCGGAATTGGCTCTCGAAGGTTTAAGATATTATGATATTAAGCGTTGGAAAGCGGGGACTAAATACCTTAACGGTTATGTGTTCGGTGCAAAATTTGCAAGTAATAACACTCAGAATATCCGTCTTGATAACAGGCAGTTTGTCGAAAGCCGCGATTACTTGTGGGCAGTTCCTCTTTCTCAAATAGATTTAAATCAGAATCTGAAGCCTAACAATCCAGGCTATGCCAACTAATCAGACCTTTAACCAAAACAAGAACAATTATGAAAACGATATTAAATAATACAATACTATTATTATCAATTATTTTCCTTGTATCATCTTGTAAAAGTGATGATATGAATTATTCGGATGCCAATATAACTCCTGTAAATAAGTTGTATGAACCAACCGATGGTAGAGCCATAAAGTTACTTAGTTCGGCAACTGCATCTTTATTTTTCGAGTGGGAAGCATCCAAAGCCGAAGATAGCGGATCCCCATTATATGAAGTAGTCTTTGATAAAGAAGGTGGAGATTTCTCTAGTCCTATTTTTAAAGTAGTATCCGATAACAGTGGTTTTTCTAGCCATGCAACTATACTGCATAAAGACTTGAACAAAATAGCCGGATTAGCCGGTATAGGAGCACAAGAAACCGGTACGGTTATCTGGACTGTAGTTTCCTCTCGAGGTTTGAATGAAGCTAAAGCAAAAGAGTCACGCAAATTGGTGATTACGCGTTTAGCCGGATTTACCGAAATTCCTGATGAAGTATTTATTACAGGAGAAGGTTCGGAGGCCGGAACAAATTTGTCGGAAGCTCTTCCTTTGAAGTTGAATGCTATAGGAGAGTTCGAAATCTATACTAAATTGACAGCAGGCAAAACCTATCAGTTTATTGACCGTAAAGATGGAACACCACGTACGTTTTATATAGATGGTGCCAAGTTAGTTGAGAACGGAAGTACTACAGTAAATAAAACAGGTGTTTATCGTGTAAATCTTGATTACAATACAGGAACAGGAACATTAACAGAGATTAAAAGTATTGGATTGTTTTTCTGTCCGACTAATTCTGTATTGTTCAATCTGGATTATGTAGGAAAAGGAATCTTTACAGGACAAGGAAATGTGACCTTCAAACAAGAAGGCTGGGGTAGGGATCAACGTTATAAGTTCCAGATGGAGTCAGTTAACTCTTCAGGCATTGCTATAACTCAACAATGGGGTACTAAAAACGGAACCGATGAACCTCCTACATCAACTAGCCCCGAGTCATATTTCTATGTCAAAATAGTATCTCTGGATCAATGGAATGATAAGTGGAAATTTACAAGTGAGATGGATAAAGCTGTAGTGAGTATATCTATGTATTTGCAAGGCGATAAAGAATATACTCATACAGTGAAAAAGGTTTCTAATTTATAAAATTATACCGAAACAAAGGGTTGACAATTGCCCGCCCTTTGTTTCGATAATACCTTAAGATATGAAAAAACTAATTTTATTTCCCTTAATACTATTTGTGTTGCAATCATGCGATGATCCCAAAGATGTATATGGATACGGTCAGGATTCGTATACCATTGATTGGAATGCAGCAGCAGATAGTAGCAGTATGGCACTGATAACTCAGTTCTGGAATCCTACAGAACATTACTTTAATTATGGAAGTGATGGTTCGTTGCTCGATTTTCATTACTGGCCCAATGCACATGCAATGGATGTTATTATAGATGCATACGTACGAACAAACGATGCCAAATACAAGGCATATTTTGACCAATGGTATGCAGGTGTAAAAGTCAAAAACGGTAATACATACTATAACGATTTTTATGATGATATGGAGTGGAATGCACTTACCATGTTGCGTTTATATGATATTACCAAAGATGAAAAATATCTTGCTACAGTAAAACAACTATGGGCTGATATTGAAACCGGTTGGAACGATAAAGCGGGAGGGGGTATTGCTTGGGTAAAATATCAACTATATAGCAAAAATGCTTGTTCGAATGGACCTGCAGCTATTATTGCCGCCAGATTATACCAGCTTACCAAAGAAGAGTCTTATAAACAATGGGCACTGGATATATACGATTGGGAGAAGAGTACTTTATATAATCAGTCTACAGGAGCCATTTATGATAATATAAATGGTGATACGGGAGCTGTTGCCGATTTTTCGTTGACATATAATCAGGGAACATTTATTGGGGCAGCCGTGGAGCTATACAAGATAACAGGTAATGTTGTTTATATAAATGATGCACAGAAAGCCGCTAATTTTACGATTATAAAGCTAATCGATACAAGTAACAATATCCTCAGGGATGAGGGCAATGGCGATAACGGTCTTTTTAAAGGAATATTTATGCGTTACTTCTTACAGCTTATTCTGATCGATGGTGTTGACCCGTCATTCAAAAATAAGTATGTTACATTCTTTAATAATAATGCAGATGTGCTTTGGAGAAAAGGTTGTTATAAAGAGAATCTTTTGTTTGGGACTTCATGGAATAATCCTCCTGTAGGTGCTACCCAATTAACATCGCAAGCCAGTGCTTGTATGATGATAGAGGCTAAAGCTTTATTCGAGAAATCGAAATAAGAGGCTTCAGTGAAAATTAGATTTCAGATTTAAGGAGAGTCCGGCATTAGTCGGACTTTCTTTTTTATGATATATAGATGAAGAATAAGCAAGTATGTAATCTTATTTTTATATTTTCGCAATAGAGACTTGTTAGCAAGCTATCCTTAACCTTTTAATAATACTATAGTGAAAAAGACCTTATTTATTATTCTTTTGTCTTTGCTTATCTCCATATCGTTCTATACTCATGCCGATGAGATTGAAACGATTAAGCAAAATTACATCCGCCTTTTACTGTCTGAAAATGAAAAAGAGCAGGAATTAGTGAACCTGTTGATTGAATTCCCTAAAGAATCGGTCGTATCAGATCGGATGGCTGTCGAATTGATGGATCGCTATCATATCACATCAAGAGATATTGCCGGATTGTTGGAAAGTCTTCAACCCGATGGTTCGTGGAGTGATGTGGATTATAGCAGTCAGAACCGTTCGGGATGGTCACCAAAGGTGCACGTTGAGCGTATTCTTATTTTGACTAAAGCATACAGGCTTCCTTCTTCGGGATACTTTGAATCTAAAGAAGTTGAGATAGCCATTCATAAATCACTCCAATATTGGATTGACAGAAAACTGGTGAGTCTCAATTGGTGGCACAATCAAATTGGAATTCCTAAAACACTGGGAGGAGCGTTGATTCTGTTTGAATCTAAACTAACACCACAAGAAAAAGAAGGAGCTTTGGGCATAATGAACAATGCTAAGTTTGGAATGACAGGTCAGAATAAAGTTTGGCTTGCAGGAAATGTTCTGGTGAGAGGACTGCTTGAAAACGATTTGAATCTCGTTACATCTGCCAGAGATACCATTGTTTCCGAGATTAAGATAGGCGATCAGGAAGGAATCAAATACGATAACAGCTTTCATCAGCATGGAGCACAACAGCAGTTTGGAAATTATGGAGCTGCTTATATTTCGAGTATGAGTTTTTGGTCTCAGATGTTTTCGGGAACTGCTATTGGATTCGATCAGTCACAACTGGACATCCTAAGTGGATTGATTAATAATGGATACCGGCGTATTCTTTGGAATGGTTATATGGATGTGAACGCCTTAGGAAGGCAGTTCTTCAGAATGGCACAAATTCATAAAGCATTTAGTGTAGGATTTTCCGCCCTTATGCTTTCTGACGTTGATAAAGAGAATGCGAATAAATACAATGACTTGATAAAGGATAATTTTGAGAACAGGGGACAGCCGACCTCTTTAACAGGATTATATCATTTCTGGATGTCGGATATGACAGTACAACGTCGCCCTTTGTGGATGGCTTCCGTTAAAATGTCATCCGACAGAGTTATAGGCGCTGAGGCGGGAAACGGAGATAACCTGAAAGGTTATTATCTGGCAGATGGAGCAACCTATACATATGTCGATGGAGATGAATATTCGAATATATATCCCTGTTGGGATTGGCGAAAACTACCCGGTATTACCAGCTATGAAACTGATACACCATTAAAAGCACTCTCATGGGGAGGCTATCACAATAGCAGTAATTTTGTAGGCAATGTCAATAACGGACACTTTGGGATAACTGCAATGGATTTTTACAGGGATGGCATCACAGCACGCAAAGCATGGATATTTACAGATGATTATGTTCTTTGTTTAGGTGCAGCAATCTCTGCCGATAGCGGATGTGTAGTCACTACATCAATAGAACAGCAAGTTAAAAAAGGAGATTTGTTTCAACTCAGGAATAATGCTTGGGATAAAACAAGTTTTGTCGAATTTACTCCTCAAAATGAGGTTCGTTTCTTTAGTGGAAGCAAAGGATATATTATTCTCGAACCTCAAAAAGGAAAAGCCATCATAGAATCCCGAACCGGTAAATGGAATGATATTATGAGTATGTATCCTACCGATATGATTGAAAATAAAGAGGTTTTTTCTTTATGGATCGATCATGGTAAAGATCCCGAAAGTAGTAATTATAAATACTTTATTCTCCCTGCAAAATCTCAGGAGGAAGTAAAGACGTTTAATGTCGAAGATATCCAAATACTTAGTAATACAAAAGATATCCAAGCCGTATGGCTGTCAAAAGAGAATATAGCATTGATAGCATCTTATATTCCTGCTGATATACAAATTTCAAAAGACATTCATTTGAAAAGTAACGAAACAGGGCTTTTCCTTATAAAACAGGATGGAAAGAAATTAAAAATTACTTTTGCCGATCCTACCCAGCAACTGGAAACAGTTAAGCTGGAAATAAATAAGAAAAAATACAACCTTAATTTACCCAAGGGTGAGAAACGTGGTACTTCGGTTAGCTTAGACGTTTCTTTGTAATAGATAAAATAAGGTCTGTGACCTTAAAGCTTTCAGAAACGGATAAAACCGCCGCTTATATTGCGGCGGCTTTGCTTTGGCAGATCAATATTTCTTTTCACCGTTGATGACTACATTCTTCAGAATGAAGTTCTTTATATAATCGGTATGAATAGTTGCTTTCTGAGCTTCGATGTTCAGGTTCTCAAATGTGAAATCGGATAATCTGTATTGATCCGAATTGCTTACATTAAAAAGAGTATTACACTTAAAATTGATATTACGCATGGTTACATGGCTCGAATAAGAGAGTGGTATCTCGGTTTGCCCTTTCAGATCGAAGAACTGTGTCCATGGTTGTATAAATAAGAAATTCGAAGCATTTCCTGTAATGTCTTCAACCAGAATATACTCATAATTCTGAGGGGTATCGGGACGCATTTTCAGCCACAGCAAACGCTTTGCATTATCTACACGGGTTCGCCTGAGTATGATATTACGGTTGTGAATCGACTCACTACCCAAAGTTAAAGCCCCGTGACAAAAACCGTAAACGCAGTCCTCAATAATAATGTTTCGGTTACTTCCATTATTTTCGTCTTTGTCGGCAAGAGGGCCTTTACCGCCTTTCAGTGCTACCGCATCGTCATTGACCGACATGTAGCAGTTTTTGATAAGTACATTGGTGCATACATCCAGATCAACAGCATCTGAGCTGGGAGCTTTTACCGGTTCGGAAGGAGAATATATATAAAGATTCAAGAGCTTCACATTCTCACATTTGTAGATATGTGTAGTCCAGAAAGGCGAGTTTATCAATCTTACTCCCGAAAGCTGCACATCCTTGCTGTTGGATATATAAATTAAACGGGGACGCAATTCATCCATATTTGTACACTTCGGATTTACCTCCCTACGTAGCCAGAAAGATTGCCAGTAACGCAAACCATTTCCATTGATTGTCCCTTTGCCCGATATTGTGAACCCGTTCACTTTATCGGCATTAACAAGGGCGGCAAAATACTTTAATGTTTGCCCCTCCATGCGAGTATTGACAATTGCAAAGTTGCTGATATCATCGCTCCCTTTGAGTGTTGCTCCCTCTTCGAGGTGAAGATGTGTGTTGGGCTTGAAAAACAGAGAGCCACTTAGGAAAGTTCCCTTGGGAATAACCAGTACTCCTCCTCCCGATTGTGACGCATTATCGATAACTGCTTGTATCTTTTCGGTTTGTACAATAGTACTATCGTTAAGCACACCAAAATCGGTAATCACAAAGCTTTTACCCAATACCTTTATATTTGTCTCTTGCACTTGTCGAAACCAATCGGGAACAGGTGTCCCATCGGGAAATAAATCTTGTTTCTGTGCAATTACATTCGTTTGAAAGATAAGCGAAAATATGAATGCTAATAATTTAAAATTGTTCTTTCTCATAGCAGATAAGGTTTTTTAGTGAGTAATAGCAAGTCTTTAATACTGTATTTTAAAGCTATAACTACCAATCGTTGATTTGTTCTGTTTAGAATCTTCTTTTTTCTGCGCGTAATCAAAGATTACTTGCATTCCTTTTGCCCAAATCCGCAAAAGGAATCAAAAAGTCTTTGTGCTGCGTGGCTCGCCTGTCTGACTTAAGCTTACAGGCTAAACTAAACCTACTGCCTATCGGCACGTTTAGTTTTACGCCTGCTTCGCTTGTCAGCCAATGGCTACGCCCCTGATGCACTTCGGCTGACGCACGCAAACAACCTTTGTCCGTTAGGTTCCACGACCTTGTCGGTTGCACGGGGTACCCGCGGGGCGAATGAAAGCGTTAAGAAACAAAAGGATATTAACGTTAAGCGTTTTTCTTTTGTTTTAGCTTTCGAGATCGTAGCGGGTCGGACAAAAGGCACAGTCTTGATCTTTTGTTTCGTTTTGCATCAAGGCAAAATGAAAAACAAACCCA
>NZ_CAKUOF010000007.1 GCF_934668725.1 uncultured Dysgonomonas sp. | reverse complement strand
TTTTTGCTGGGGTGGATAAAAAGAAAAAGTCCTGTATTCGGCTGAATTACAGGACTTTTTCTTGATTTTCTAAATCTATTGGCGGTATGGACGGGACTCGAACCCGCGACCCCCTGCGTGACAGGCAGGTATTCTAACCAACTGAACTACCACACCATTTTGTTTTTGTTCATCCTTTCTCTTAAAGACAGTGCAAAAGTAATGCAAAGATTTGAGTTGTGCAATAGGTTAGATAGACTTTTTTTAGATTATTTCTCACTAATGTTGATTATGAGTGAATTATACATCTCATAAATATTAGAAGATAGTGGATGATTAGATAAAAAGAGGAAGAATTAGGCTTTAATTGGGGATTAGATACTAGAGGTATTAGTTGAGATAGAGAACTGATGGGAGCTAGTATTTAGGAGGGTTTTGAGTGATTGCCTTAAACCATGCCTTAAACCAAGAAGGTATAATGAAGGCAACTATTAACATCATTTGTTACAAGTCTAAAACATTGTCTAATGGAGAAAATCCATTGATGCTGAGAGTCTGTAAGGACAATAAAGTTAAGTATAAGAGTATTGGAGTCTCTGTTAAATCTGAATATTGGGACTTCAAGAAGAATAAACCAAGAATAGCTTGTCCTAATAGAGACTACATAATTAAAATTATGGCAGATAAAGAAGCTGAATTTCAAAAGAAGATATTGGAATTAAAAGCAGATGAGAAGGAATTTACAGCCTCAACTCTATTAGAGACTAAGGTTAAGGTCAAGATTAAGTCTGTGATAGAGTTTTATTCTGAATTGATAGAAGAACTTGAGAAGGCAAATAAAGTAGGTAATTCTAGGGTATACAAAGATTCCTTGAGGTCTCTTGAGATGTTTGCTAATGGTAAGTTAGATATTCCATTCTCTCATATAGACATTGATTTCTTGAGGGAATATGAAAAATGGCTGAGAGGTAAGGAGATGAAAGAAACTAGCATGAATCTGTATTTTAGGACTCTTAGGAGTACTTATAATAAAGCTATTGATGCCAAACATGCCAAGAAAAACAATTATCCATTTGATGACTTTAAAATATCTAAATTCAGTATTAAGACTGAGAAGAGAGCTATCTCAAAAGATAATATCAAGTTGATTATGGAATTAGATTTGAGTAATGAGACTAAATACATCCAACTAGCTAGAGACTTATTTATATTCAGCTACTTATGTAGTGGAATTAACTTTGCTGATATGGCTAATTTAAAGCCTAGTAACATAGTTGAAGGTAGACTATTGTACACTAGACAAAAGACAAATAAAAAGATTAATATACCTCTGTCTAATGAAGCTGATGTACTTATAAATAAGTTCAAAGATAACACTATTTCTAGTGGCTATATCTTTCCTATTCTTCATCAAGATATCCATAAGTCTGAGATACAAAAATATAACAGAAGAAAGAAGGTATTATTAAAGGTCAATAGAGCTTTAAAAGAGATAGCTACCATAGCTAATATTGATGCTAACTTAAGCACCTATACCTCAAGACATAGTTATGCAACTGTATTAAAGAACTCTGGTGTAAATATAGCTTTGATTGGTGAGACTTTAGGACATTCAGACCTCAAGACTACTCAAATTTACTTAGATAGTTTTGAAAATAGTCAAGTTGATGAAGCTATGAAGAATCTACTTTAGATTTATGATACCAAAAGAGGAGGGGGATAATAGGAGGAGTATAACCCAACTTAGAGTAATAGCATCAATTTTGAGATTAGTACTATTGTAGTCAATACAGATTTCTCCTGAAAGTAGTAAGCTAAAGAAACATTTAGAATCTGTACTCATCATTATCTTTTCATAATAGGTAAAGTGAGTACAGTTTTTATTATATCTTTATACCTAAATGGATAGTTATTTAATAGCTATGAAGTGTCTATTGATGGCTCTTGAAGAGATAAAATAAGAGGATAAGTATTAGCTAGTATCTCTAATTTTAACAACTGACACATTTACTGTCATATAAACATAAAAGTAACTGTGCTGTTTCATTGTTTCTGTAATTGAAGAACTATATATTATGAATAATATACCACATAAGGAAAAAACTTATTCAGACTACTTAGATGAAGCCTATAAAGATACTCTTGAAGAGTCAGAGAAGCTATATAATGAAGCTAATAGTGATGATTTATTGGACTTAGATTTACCTGTTACAATACCTCTCAAAGATATTGGACTCCATTCTATAAGAAATGCTGAGATTAGGAAAGAGAAGTTATACTTAGATGCAGAGGAGAAAGCAGTTAGATATAACTATATTAATAAAGAAGATGGCAACCCTAGAAATGAAGCTACTATACTCCTAAATAATAATGATAGAAGATTGTCTGAAATCATAACCCAACTACCTTATGGATTGATAGATAAACAGGCTACAGGAATTGGAGCAACCCATTTAGAACTACATTGTAGTAAAAGAAACTCTATTATTGTAGTACCAACAAGAGCTTTAGGAGAAAGCAAGTGTGGAGGTAGTCCCAACTTTTTATATGTTGGAACTCAAAAAATAGTAAATAGAGTTACTACTGATGAGGAGATTAGAGCTTACCTAAATAACTCTGATATAGAGTTTAAAAAGATAGTAGTTGTAGCTGATAGCCTTTATAGAGTTATTAATGCTATTACTAGTTTAGGAATGGATGTTTATAGGGAATACTTCTTAATGGTAGATGAAATAGATACCATTCAAGCAGATGCTCACTTTAGACCTCAACTCTCCAGTGTTATAGATTATTATTATAGATTTAAACTTCAAAGAAGAGCCTTAGTTTCTGCTACTGTTAAAGAGTTTTCAGACCCTAAATTACAAGGTGAACCATTAACTACTATAAGAAGAATAGAACCTACAAAAAGAGATATTACCCTCTTATATACAAATAATATCAATGAATTATTAATAGAAGAGATACTTAAAATAAACATAGATAATCCAACAGATAAAATACTTATTGCATATAATTAAATAATAGATATTCAGATAGTTATCAATAGGCTGCCAGAGACTGTAAAGAATAGATGTGGCATATTATGTAGTGAGACCAATCACAATGATGGAAGAATTGAAGAACATCAGATAGCAGAAATAAATAATGATGATGAATTATCTCATAATATAGTATTTATGACCTGTGCTTACTTTGCAGGGCTTGACATAAAGGATAGGTGTCATTTAATTACTATTTCTTCTACTCAATATAATTATACAATACTACCTATAAATAGAATAACTCAGATTGCAGGAAGATGCAGAAATGGCTTAATTAGTGATACTATTATATATGATGTAATTGTGGATAAAGAGGGTAAGCCTTATTATTATCTAAAAAATTATAAAAGTGGATTAATAAATAAAGCAGATAGAATAGTTAAATATTTTACAGCTACAGAAGAATTGGCTCAAGGAGATGAAGATTTAGAAGTAGTATTTAAAAGAATTGAACCTGTTATTATAGATAGTACTTACCAAAAAATATTTAGAGGTCAATCTATTCCTCTTATAAGAAAAAATATCTTAGATAAAAGATTTGAAATTTCTTACTTTAACATAGATGTATTGAATGAGCAAATGTGTAACTATTCTAGATTATATTCTAAGCAAGATAACTTATTTAGACTTCTAAATGAAGAACATAATATAATGTTGTGGAATGAAAAGTCATTTGAGGAAACTATTCAAGAAGCATCTATTAGTGTTTCAAATGAAAGTAAAATGCTAAGAATTCAAACTTGCATAGATGAATTTACTCCTTTTATATCCTCTATGGATATTACCAATAGATTTAATATAAGTGTAATTGACAGTGAGTTAAAGGCTAAGATAAGAACATCTAGAAGTCTTGAAAAAGATTGTTATTACTCAAGAGTTAAAGAATTATATAGATACATAGATATTAACATTTTAAATAGGAAGTTATTAGAAATATGTACTGAAAAGAATAATGTTAAATACAAAAGATTCAAAAATGCAGTTTGCTTTTGGGCTTTAGATGATAATCATTTATTCAAGCAATCTATAAAGAATAATTTCATTATAGGTAATATATATCCTAGTGAAAACAATGAAGATATACCTACAATATTATTTAGGATATTAGACCAACATTCATTTAGAAGAAGTTCTTTAACTGATGGTGGTGTAATGAGATTTTTAAACACTATTATTGAATGTAACCGCTGTGATACAAGAAATAATAAATATAGAATAATAAACCAGATTCCTAAGCTCTTAGTAGATTTAAATGTAACAACCCCTATAACTACTATACCATCCAATAAAGAAGCTAATAGGATTTTCAAAGTATAAATACACATTTACTGTCTCATTTATAAAATAGTAAATGTGCATAATGAATTTAATAAATATGAGATTTATAGAACCACAAAAAGATTTATCTGTATTTACATGTCCTCATTGTAATACAGTTTCAACCCATGAATGGGATAGATGTAAGTATCAAGAAGATAGAAACCTTGCTCTAGGGGACATGAATAATGAAGAAAAAGTAGAGATATTCCATCTATTCTTCTCTAGATGTATTATATGTTACAATAAAACAGTTTGGATTAATAGTGATATGGTTTATCCAGATAAACCTGCTCTAATACCAAATACAGAGATGCCTCAAGAGGTTTTAAAGTTATATATGGAGGCTGCATCTATTCAAAATAAATCACCAAGAGGTGCTGCTGCTCTACTAAGATTGTCTATACAAGTCTTGTGTAAAGAGTTGGGAGAGAGTGGTAAAAACATAAATAATGATATAGCAAATCTTGTAAAAAAAAGGTCTTCCAGAGATAGTCCAACAGTCATTAGATATAGTTAGAGTTACAGGTAATGATGCAGTTCATCCTGGTGTAATTGATGCAGATAATCTAGAGACTGTATTGAAATTATTTGGATTAGTTAATATCATAGTGGAATATATGATTGCTCGACCTAATAGAGTAAGTGGAATATATACATCTTTACCATCAGATAAGGTTCAAGCTATAAATGATAGAGACAAAAAGTAATAGATAATTAATCAACTCTAATAATATAAAATAGACTTATTAATATTTTTCTGTATGTGTCTTGATGTGAGAGTATATGAAACATATCTTTTTTTAATAGGAATCTGACATTAGTACTCTTGAAGCAATAAATATATTATAACTAAATTATCATCTTCAGGAGTCATAAGACTAATCACAGAATAAGATAATATCAATTAATATAACTATGTTTGAGATAATAAATATTTTATAAATAAAGGAGTTAAGACGTATAATACAATATGAAAAGATATCAAGTTTTTGTAAGTTCTACATATGAAGATTTAAAGGAAGAAAGAACAGAAGTTCTTCATGCTTTATTAGAGTTGGACTGTATCCCCTGTGGAATGGAATATTTTCCAGCTACAGATGATAGTCAATGGGAGTATATTAAAAGCATGATTGGAATGTGTGACTACTACTTACTTATTATGGGTGGTAGGTATGGTAGTTTAGATGATGGAGGAATAAGTTATACAGAAAAGGAGTATAGATATGCAGTAGAAAAGAACATTCCTGTAATAGCCTTCTATCATAATGCTCCTAACTCATTACCTGTTAATAAGACTGATGATGACCCTCTTAAAAAGAAGAGATTAGAAGCCTTTAGAAAGCTTGTACAGAAGAAACTTTGCAAACCTTGGGAAACCAAAGAACAACTAGGAGCTATAGCTAGTAGAAGCATGATTCAGTTGATGAAGAGCCATCCTAGAATAGGTTGGATAAGAGCAGACCAAATAACAAATGAAGAAAATTTGAAAGAATTATTATCTGCTAAGAAAAAGATAGAAGAGCTACAGAATCAGATAGATGATGTTAATAAGTATAACATTAATCTAGATAATTTAGCTTCAGGAGAAGATAAAATTGATTTAACATATCATATCTGGAGAGGTAATATGTTTGGGGAAGGTTGGAATTTAGTAAGAGATAATAATACTTTTACATGGAATGAAATATTTGATTCTTTTGCTCCCAAAATGAATTTAGAAATAGCTACCACATCTTTTAATAATTTATTGAATCAATATCTAAATGAGGTATTAGAAGTAAAACATAGAAAAGACATTGAAGACTTAAAAAGTCTTGTTGAAAAAGATAGATTTTCTACAGTTAAACTTAAGTTCTCTCAAGAAACTTTGGCTACAATAAAGATACAATTTACTGTATTAGGATATATTGAAGAAAGTCAGGTTAGAAGAGAAAAACAAAATGTAAGAGTTATTAAATTAACAGATTTAGGTCATAGAGAACTAATTACAAGAAGAGCAGTAAGGAAGAGCAAATAGCTCTTTTGAACATAAGTTAATTATTAAACACATCTACTAACTAGCTATATCAAAGAGTAGATGTGTTTTCTATTTGTAGTAAATAATCTTTTCAGGAGTCATAAGATTAATATCAATAGTGTATGTATTAGAGTGAGATAACCTCAACTTAACTCCCCCTTAACCTTGAGAATTGGGTTATACCCTCCCCATGTTGAACTAAATTAATTATTGGAGTTATGAATGATGCAGTTAGAGAGATTTTCAATACATTCTTCTTGTGGATAGTTATTGCAATAGTAGCTATCTTTAGAATATTGAAAGCTAGATGGAAGAATAAGAGAAGTAGATAGTATTCTTGTTATCTTTCAGGAGGATATAAATTTAAGTATGACATAATGAGGATTAAAAGTCCATACCCATGTTTTAGTCTATTATCTTCAGGAGTAATGGTTCTACTCTTGATAGAAATTCTTATTTTTGTCTTGAACTAAAGAAGTAGTTGCTTATGAAGAGATAAATTGATTAGAACATATATAAAGTAAACATTACTTTATTGCTAGTGTAGTCCTAAAATTACCACTTTAACAGACTCAATCACAGCAGTAATAAGTGATGTTCATACCTTATGGGTGTGGACTTTCCTTGTTATGTGATTGTAGGTGTGTGGTAATACCTAGGACTCTATCAAGGTTAAGTACCACACCTTCTTATTTTATGTTGGTATAACAGGAATGCTGAAAACTGATTTAGAGTAGGCTTGATTAAACATTTTATTATAATGAAACTATTTATTATTTCACTATTAGCTATACTATTTACATTTCTAATAGTATCATGTAGTAAGGATGAACACGATTTCAATCCTGAAGAAGAGAGGAGAGAAGAGATTGTTGTATTATTTAAAAGTCTGGCAGGTAATACTTATACTAATCCTAATGCTACCTTTGATGTAAGATTCAAAGAATACAATCAAGTAGTAGGACAAGCAATATCTTGTAATGCTGATATTATATTTAAAGAGGAAAGTTTTACTGATACTCTTAAAGTAGTATATCTTATGCAAGATAAATACACTATGAGTTGTTCTGCTTATAAACAAGCAACATTAACTTATATATCTAAAGATATACTAACTAATGAGTTAGGATATTGGAAGAGGAAAACTAACTAAAACTTATATGCTATGTGGTGGATATTTGGAATACTTATTATAGGTCTTATAATCTATTCAATTAATAAAGATTATAAAGGAGAAGTACAGGCTAAAGTAAGCAGTCAAGGTGGGATGTTGCAAAGATATAATGTGATTATAAACCATTTTGTAAATGGATTACCTGCTAAGATTACTAAAGTAACAAAAGATAGTGTAGTTATAACAGCATCAGCTACAGGGGTCTATTTAGATTATGTTGGGGGTAATTTAGAAGTTGAATTAAGGGGTGTTGCTCCTGTCATTGGTAGTTATTCTAAAAAATGGAAATACCCTAGTAGTTATTCACAAGAGAAGATGATTGAAGAGATAGAAAATTATACTAGTTGGCTTTTGGAAAAAGTAATGAGTAAAATGCAATAAGAACTAGCTATCACAAATCAGGGATAAGATAGAGCAATTGAGCTAAGTAAGCTACAATCCCCTGCTCCTATCCCCTCTCTCTAGCTATTAGAGTAAACAAGGCTAAACTAACACATCTACTTACATATAATCACATGAAGTAGGTGTGTTTCATTTGATAAAACAGTTATGAATATAGAAGTAAAGACCAAAGGTGATTATTCCATAGTTCAGATAGGGGTTAATGAAGATATTAGGCTAGATATGCAAGAGAAGATAAAGCAACTATACAACCTTCAATCTCCAATCAAAGACTTCTCTTTACATTATCCATTTGAGATAGACCAATTAGAAGGATGGGAAGATATATTAGATTGGCAAGAAGTATCTTCTAACCTCAAAGTTGAATGGACTGATGAAGTAATTAGAAAATTCAAAGATAGATGGAATTGGTATAATCTATTATTCACTAATCACTCTATTAAATGTTTAGATAAAGACTTGCTTGAGGAGTTTAGTAATAAATGGAATTGGCTTTATCATATTGAAGGAATCTTAGAGCATAGAAGTTCCATGAGTAGTACAGACACCAAGCTATCAGAGTTATTCAGGAGCTTATATTTATATGCTAAGTCAATAGATGAAGAATTAGGGATATTTATATTATATGATGCTATTGAGGAGTACCTTGAGAGCAAGATAAAAGAGTGAATTAACAATTAAATTATTAATCAAAGCATGAAAAGAGACAATCCTTAAACCACCCTTTAAACTAAATAAAAAAAGCAACCACATTTAATTGTAATTGCTTGATATATAGGGTTTAAATATTTCTTATTTACTGCGTGACAGGCAGGTATTCTAACCAACTGAACTACCACACCATTTTGTTTTACTTCATTTCTGAAGTGACATTTCCTCTGAAATGCGATGCAAGGATAGGACAAGAATTTGAATTCTGCAATAGGTTTGAAGATATTTTTTGAAAATAAAATCATTTAATTCCACAGGCATTCATTATTCATTTAATTATCAGACACTATAAAAATTAAATAAACTTCTATAAAAGGAGAATTCCCAAAGAACATTTTAAGAAATCTCCTTTTATATAAGTTTGTGATCTTTACTTTTTCAACCATTCATCAAACCAGCGGAAGAACTCTCTCTGAAATAAGATGCCATTTTGAGGTTGAGATATCCAGTGATTTTCATCGGGGAATACAAGTAAACGTGCAGGTATACCTTTCAGTTTTGCAGCATTAAAAGCCATCATACCTTGCGAAGCTAAAATACGGTAATCAAACTCACCATGAGTTATCATGATAGGAGTATCCCATTTATCCACAAAACGATGAGGCGAGTTAGCATACGATTTCTGGGCAATAGAATTATTACGATCCCAGAATGAACCGCCTAAATCCCAGTTTGCAAACCACATTTCTTCAGTTTCAAGATATTGAGCCTCGAGATTAAATATACCGGCATGAGCTAAAAATGCCTTGAAGCGTTTATTATGATTACCGGCTAACCAGTATGTAGAAAATCCACCGTAACTCGCACCTGTACATCCCAAATGATCTTTATCGACAAAAGGTTCTTTTGCCAATTCATCTATTGCCGACAAATAATCTTTCATATTCTGGCCACCATAATCGCCACTAATCTGTTCGTTCCACTCTTTACCAAAGCTTGGAAGGCCACGACGGTTAGGTGCAACAACAATATAGCCATTGGCAGCCATCATCTGTAAATTCCAGCGATACGACCAGAATTGGCTTACTGTACTTTGCGGACCTCCCTGACAATACAACAATGCCGGATATTTTTTATTCGGATCGAAATTTGGAGGATAAACAACCCATGTCAACATTTTCTTACCATCAGTAGTTGCAATCCATCTCTCCTCAACTTTCCCCATTGTTATCTGGTCAAGTATTGCTTTATTCTCTGCGGTTATTTGAGTAGACTCCCCAGTTGTTGCATTTACTGAATAAATTTCATTCGGCTGAGACATCGAATGACGCACTGCGATCAACTTATCTCCCGCAACTGCAAACGATTCGTAGTCGTGAACTCCCTCTGTAAGAGCTTTTATTTCTTTTGTATTAATATTAGCCTGATATATCTGAGTCTTAGCCTCAACACAAGCTACAATATATATACTCTGATTATCTTTATTCCAAACAGCAAAGTCAGTATTATAATCAAAATTTTCAGTTATGTATGTTTTTTCTGCTGAAGACAAATCCATAACAAACAGACGGTTTTTATCCGACTCGTACCCATCACGCTCCATACTTTGCCACGCAATATACTTACCATCGGGCGAGAACAACGGATTTATATCATACCCCATCATACCCTCGGTAATATTACGGGTTTGCTTTGTTTCGATATTGTAGAAATAAATATCCGAATTAGTTGATAAAGCATATGCCATACCCTTTTTCTTTCGGCAAGTATAAGCTACAGTTTTACTGTCGGGACTCCAAGCCAATTGTTCGATACCGCCTGAAGGAAGCATAGGAGACTCATAAGGTTCACTATCCAGCAAATCAATATCATTTGACAATTTCTGACCATCAAAATCGGCAACAAACGGGTGAGGAACTTCTTCAACCCAGACATCCCAATGTTTATACATCAGGTCATCAATAATACGCCCCGAAGCCTTAGGTAAATCCGGATACTTATCAGCAGCACGCTCACCAAATTTTACATTCTTAATATAAAGTATCTGCTTCCCATCCGGTGAATAACTGAATCCATTCACACCACCATCCACTTCACTTATTTGGGTACGGTCTGTTCCATCCGGATTCATTTCCCAAATTTGAGATGATCCGCTTTCGCTGGTCAAAAATGCAATCTTAGAACCACCTTTTACCCAAACAGCATTATTCTCACTCTTCGGAGTCTTTGTTATCTGCTTATTATCTGTACCATCGATATTCATGGTAAATAATTCACGATTGGTTTTATTCTGTTCTATACTCACATAAGTAACGCCATATAAAACCTTTGTATTGTCAGGAGATACCTGCACATCACTCACACGTCCAAAACTATATAAAGCCTCGGGAGTCATTATACCATCAGCTATTTTAATATCGGATTTTCCTATCAAAGGGGCGTTATTGGTCTCTTTGGCTTTGTCCTGCCCCGAGCCACAAGCTAACATTCCGGCACTCAAAGCAATTGCCATAATCGATTTGTATTTCATTCGTTAAATAGATTGATAACTTACTTTATTCATTATGTCCTCAAAGTTATTCTTTTTTATTATAGCATAAAAGATTACAAAAAAATACATTCAATCAAAAAAAGAGACAAAAGGGACTAATTTGTGCATCTTCGAAAAAAGAAAAATCTACTGATTTACAGAAGAAAGCAAAATAAAAAATGACAAACATTACAAAAGTGACACTTTTTTACCGTCGTTTAAATTATTACTTTCGTTTGTATTAAACCATTGGCCAATAGAGACTTTTCTTGATATTTCTACTCGCTCTTTTTTATTTATGAACAAGATTACCCCCAACATCAAATCAATAATATGTATATTATCTGCTACCCTATTTTATATCACGTGCATATTTCAAACAAACCAGAATATGGTATTGTGTAATACAATTATAAACACCAAGATACAGCTATTACAAAACTTAAAATATTTACTTTCATATAAGGTAAATCCAAAGATAGAGAAGAAATATAAATTTTCTTTTTCCATTGCTCCTCAAAAACTGCATTGAATATAACTATGAACGACCAATCCCAAACAAGAATACGACAGCATTATCCGAATTACATCCCATCGCTGTTCATCAATGCTATCTAAGAGATCTTTCCATCCAATTATAAGATTTAAATATCGAGGATATAATAAAATTATATCTTCTTCAAATAATTGAACAATATATAACAATGTAATGTTAAGAAAAAAGCAAACTCAAAAACAAATCCAATGAAAAAGCTAATTCTTTCAATCATCATTTTTGCGACTTTTTTTCAATCGAATATTCAGGCACAAGATCAAAACGATCTGGATAATATTACATTAAAATTAATCAGTACCAAAACACCCGGAATAGAAATTGTCGAAGATTTTCATTCCACTGCAAGTAGACACTTCCATGACCCGAAAGCTCCACGCTTCCTGCTGTATGATCAGCAGAGAAAAATAGCTTTTGGTGTAGGAGGTTTTGTTAGGGTACGTACTGCATACGATTTTGCAGGAAGTCCGACTAATTCGTTCGGGTTCATTCCTTATAGCATTCCGGTTCCTACAGATCCATTAACCAAAAATAATTTTAGGATGGACCCATCAAAATCCACCCTGTTCTTCAAATTGTTGGGTAACAACTCCCAGATAGGAAAATTTCATGCTTATGTCTCAGGAAGTTTTACAGGAAACAACAATTCTTTTATTCTTGATGATGCGTATATTTCCTTCTTAGGATTCACCATAGGACGTACCTGGAGTACTTTCAACGATTTAGCTGCTGTTCCTCCCACTGTTGACTTTCAAGGTCCTAATGGTGCCGCAGAAATGAGGACTACACAAATAAGCTATTCTCATAACCTGACCAAGAAATTTTCTTTTGCAATTGCAGCCGAACTTCCTCAGACAACAGGCACTTATGATCCTTTAAAAACCGCAGAAACAACCCAACGTATCCCCGATGTTCCTGCCTATATACAATACAACTGGGGAAAAGGTGCAGCAAGCCATCTTAGGGTTGCCGGAGTGATGCGCAATATCAATTACCGTGATCTAATTAGCAATAAAACAGAAACGGCTACGGGATATGGCGTTCAGCTAAGCAGTAACATTCTCGTAAACCCTCTTGTTGAGTTTTACGGACAGGTAACATATGGAAAAGGGATTGCCCAATATATTAATGACTTGTCGGGAAACGGGCTTTCACTGGTCAAAGACCCTATAAAGGAGGGAAAGATGAATCCACAAGAAGCATTGGGCTGGTTTGCACAAGTTAAGTTTAATTTAACTCAATCACTCTTTACCTCTCTCGGTTACAGCCAAGCAAAGGTATTCCCTGAATCGGGAGTAGCAGGCAATACTCAATACCGCTACGGACAATATGCAGTTGGAAATATTTTTTACAATATCGGTAGCGATTTTCAATTGGGGCTTGAATACTTATGGGGAAACAGAGTAAACATTGGAGGCGAAAAAGCCTCTGCCAACTGTATTCAAAGTGTGATACAATTTAATTTTTAAACTGAATTTTAGCTGAGAAGCCCCTGTTTGATTTAATAACGGGGCTTTTCTATATTCGTTTTCATAGCCTTTCACATTTTAAATAATCTGATTATTTTCTCAATAAACATCTATATATAAGTAAACTAACCGTAATATGGATGGCGAAAAACAAAGCACTTAGTCTTGATATAATGGTATTGCATGCGCTCAACTCAAAGATGAGAGAAAAGTATGAAGGAATCTATATTCTGATTAATATAGTATATCCATTAAGTTGGTTCAAATAATCTATATAACTTAGTTGTATCTAAATTTTGCTAGGGTCTGAAAACAAAAAAGTCCTGAATTCTACTGACTTTCAGGGTTTTTCGTCGATTTGTAAATCTTACTTGCGGTATGGCTACCCTCTATCCTTATATTAAACCGAATTATGTATCCAATGATGGAACAGCACCTCTATATGTTCGTTATAACTATGATCGGACTAAATGAACTCTGATAGCTACTGGCTATAATATTAAACCTGAACATTGGGGTGCAAAAAGAAAATGGATTAAGCGTGCTTCTCCCGAATTTGAAGAGATTGACCTTGTACTCACGAAAATAACATCTAAACTTGGAGAAATCCTTAGTTATGCTGCGGACAATGCCATTGACCCAACAATAGATTACATTTTACTCGAATTAGAGAAGAATAGAGAATATGAGCAACGTTCCAATAGAGTGGATTTGTTTAAGGCTTTGGTAATTTACATTGAAGAGAAAGCTCCCCATGTATCCAAAGATCAAGTAAAGGGCTATAATATTTTGCGAAAGCATCTGACTAACTTTAAAGAACATTCTTCTCAACCCGTCACTTTTCGAAATCTTAATCTTAAATTTTACAACGAATTTATGGATTATCTTTTCTATAAAGCCGTCAAGCCTGATGGCTCAATCGGACTAGTAACCAATTCGGCAGGAAAAGTGGTTAAACTTTTGAAAGGGTTTGTCAATTATCAAATCACGAAAGGAGTCATACCTAATATTGATTTAAAATCATTCGAAGTTGTTGAAGAAGAAACCGATGCCATCTATTTGAATGAAAAGGAACTTGCTGAAATATATAAAATAGATTTATCAGAAGACAAAGAGCTGGAAGAGACACGAGATATATTTGTAGTCGGCTGCTATACTGGTTTACGATATAGTGATTTATCGACCTTGAGTTCAGAACATATTGACCATATAAATGGCAATATCAATATAAAGTAACGTAAGGTGCATAAAGCTGTCGTTATTCCCATGATAGACTATGTGCCAGATATTCTCTAAAAGTATAACTACGAGCTTCCTAAAGTTGCAGGATACAGGTTTAATGAACGTGTAAAGGAGCTTGGGCAAAAAATAAAGCTTAATCAAAAAGTGGAAATTGTTCGAAAGAAAGGAAATAGCCGAATAACGGAAGTGAGTAAAAAATATGAACTGATTTCTTCACATACTTGTAGCCGTTCATTCTGCACAAATATGTATCTGTCAGGTTTTCCTGCCGAAGAATTGATGAAAATATCAGGACACAAAAGTCCTGCCGCTTTTATGCGGTACATAAAAGTCGATAATTTCCAGGCAGCTGATCGGTTGAAAGCTTTGAGAAATAACTTAAAGAAATAAGAGAAACTACTGAGTGTTCTAATTTCATAGAATTAGAAGCTGTCCGACTTTAAGAATTCTCTCTAATAGTTATTAATCAACAATAAAATATAAGTATAATTGGTGTTAAATCTTAAAATATGAGTATAATCCAACAAAACGACTATAGCCAGTTTCTTTTAGAAATTAAAGAAAGTATCCGATCTGCTCAATATGAAGCCATGAAGGCAGTCAATAAAGAAATGATTAGTCTCTATTGGGATATTGGGAAACGCATTACAGACAAGCAACAACAGCTTGGATGGGGTAAGGCTGTCGTAGAAACCTTATCAAAAGATTTGCAAAACCTTTAATTCGCTGGAATTCAAGGTTTTGGATCTCAAAACATTTGGTGTGTGCAGCAGTTTCATACTGAATATCAAGGAAATGAATTTCTGCAACCATTAGTTGGAGCAAACATTTAGTGATAATGACTAAATGTAAGGATGAACAAGAACGTCGATTTTATATACTTACAACGAAAAAGTTCGGATGGACTAAAGATATATTGACAAACAAGATAGAGGCTAAAAACTATGAGAAGTATCTGATCGGTCAAACGAATTTTGACACTACGCTACCTGAGACTATTAGAAATCAAGCATTTTTAGCTATTAAAGATGATTACACATTTGATTTCCTCAATTTAGGCGAAGAACATTCAGAGGCAGAATTGGAACAAGCCCTGATAAAAAACATTCGTTCATTTCTTGTCGAATTTGGAACTGATTTTACATTTGTAGGAAATTAATATCGTATTGAAATAGAGGGTAATGAGTGTTTTGTAGATTTGCTTCTTTATCATCGTAAACTACAAGCAATGGTAGCCGTAGAATTGAAAATTGGCAAGTTTCTTCCCGAATATAAAGGAGAGATGGAATTCTATTTAAATGTATTGAATGATACAGTAAAACTACCTCACGAGAACCCAGCTATTGGTATAATTATATGTAAATTGAAAAAGCGTACCATCGTGGAGTACGCTCTTAAAGATTCTAATTAGCCAATTGGTATAGCAACTTATAGTTTAACATCTTAATTGCCTGACTCTTATCAGGAACTACTTCCTGATGGAGAGGAAATAGCAAGAAAAATAAATTTGTTTATCGAAGGGTAGATATTTCTAAATAGATTTTTAAACTTAAAAATTCAACAGATAATGTCTGTCAAATTGTAAAATAATTGTCCAATATATCAACGACAAAAAGCCAATCACTGATTGGCTAATTACATAGACATTTGATCACTAGTGAGGTTTAAGTCAATTTAATGATACGAGTGGGATTCATAGGTTGTTTTCTTTGATAAAAGTACCAACGATCAATCTATGTGTACTCCCAATATTCTACCAATAGCACTTTGCGATATATTTTTGCTTAGTAAATTCGTTATTATGTCCTCTTTATCTCTCAACTTCACCATTTTTGATTTACGACCAACAGGTCTTCCTAATACAACGCCCTCTGCTCTTTTTCTAGCTAAAGCCTTTTTGGTACGTTAAGATATTAATGTTCGTTCTATTTCTGCGGATAATCCAAAAGCAAAAGCTAGCACTTTAGAGTTTATGTTATTACCAAGTTCATAATTTTCCTTGATAGTAAATACCATAATATCTTTTTACATACAAGTATGCAGGATACCAATTACTTGCATAAGGTTTCTTCCAAGCCTAGAAAGTTCAGTTACTGTTAGAATATCTCCTTTTATCATATGATCTAACAGACCGCCAAACTTTCTATCGGATAGTTTTTTTGTTGCACTAATTGTTTCTTCAATCCATTCATCTATAGGATATTCTTTCAGTTTGGAAAAATTTTCTATTTCAAAACGTTGATTTTCTGTTGTTTGTTTATCAGAACTTACTCGAATATATCCGTATATCATAATGTTAGATTTAAAGTATACTATTTTTATATACAAAAATAGATTAGAGAATAGCTTTATACAAATATTATTAGATAATATAGGCCTAATTCTATAGATTGATATTTAATGTTTTTAATGAGCGAATTCACTGAACAAAATCTGATGCCAAATAAGTTTTCTTCTGATGGTTGGGGGGTACTTAGTCCGATGGAACAGGGCATTAAATCGAAAGTAGAGAGAATAGGTACACCTCTAAAAGACTGGAATATAACAATTAATTATGGAGTAAGGACTGGGTTAAATGAAGCATTCATTATAGATGGAAAGACCAAAGACGAATTAATAAAAAAATCTCCTAAAAGTGCAGATGTTATTCGACCTATTCCCTTAGCGTTCATCTCGACTTGTCGATTTATTTTTTTTCGGCAATTTCTACAAAGTAAATACTTCCACAGATAAGCAATACTGCTGATAATTGTATCCAGCTAAAGCGGTCTTGACCAAGAATAAGTGAAACAACAACGACTATAATCAACGATAAATATCCATATATTGAAACTACAGTTGTTTTTAAGTATTTAAGCCCCATTGGCATAAGTATATAGCCAAGTATAGTGGGAAAGATCAGTACGAAAAGAAGAATAGAAAATGGCATCCAATCGATAGGAATAGACAGGACAGGTGCGTGAAAACCTTCAATTCCGGTTGCAATTAGGCTTGATATGGCTGCTCCTGTAAAGGTATATTTCAAAATACTTATTACCTGTATATTCTTACTGAGAAATATTTTTTCGGCTGTCAGGTAAATTGCATAAGCAAGTGAGCTGAGTAAGCATAGAATATTTCCCGTCCAAGCATCGCTTGCCAAATCGCTGCTTTGCTGTGTGAGAATACATAAAAGCGCACCGCTAAAACCGATAATAATACCTATCACTTTCATGAAAGATATTTTTTCATGGAAAAACAATGCGGCAATAATGAATACCCAGATAGGCTGGATAGATGCAAAAATAGAACTTGAAACAGGGGTTGTTTTACTGAGACCTATCTGAAAGAAAAATAAATAACCATAAATGAAGGTCGCACCTAATAATAAAAGCAGAATTTTGTCTTTTGTTGATAATTTATCTTTTGGGAAAAGAAAACTGAGTATCCAGAAAACAATTGTACCAAAAATACACCTGAGACTAACTGCACTTAGTGGTAATATCCATAGTGGGAGCAAGTATTTTAAAGCATTGGTATTCAGTCCTGAAATAACCTTAGCTCCGATAAGGCATAAATTGGCTTGTACTATTTTGTTTTTCATAGACGTGTTTTTTAGAGTATTATAACGCACTTAACTCTAATAAGTTCATTTCAAATTTGTGTTCTGAGGTGATCAACAAGAGGAGCTAAAGCCGATTTTGTTGGTGACGAGTCTTCAAAACCTTTGATAGTAATATACTGATAGGCTCCATAAATAAACATATGTGTGAAGTTGTAGTAATTTTATTTTGGCTATTTCATATATGTAGGTATTATTACAGAAGGGGCGAGCCAGTTTTTCCCTACCTGTTTTGTGATTTTGTAGAGCATAATCTAAAATTTCACATTGGATATTGCAGATCACAATAATGTTGTGTTTTATATATCGCTTATTAATATGTTGCTTTGATAGACTAAAGGTAAGAGCTAAATTATAAATTAACGCGCCTTGTGAGCAAAGTTGTTGTTATATTGGATGGCTAGTGTTGATCGTTAATGTTTTTTATTCTTTGTTACTTATCAAGGAACCATTCACTCAGTTCTTTACGGGCATCGGCTAGTTTATCCTCCCAATGTTTTACGGAGTTTTGCCCTATGAGATCTGTAACATATTTAACAGCAATAAACGGAATATTATACTCTTTACAAACAATGGCTTGTGCAAATGCTTCCATGTCTACTACATCTCCATATACCGACTCAGCTTCTGTAACAAAACTATCTCCCGTATTGCATGTTCCTTGGTTACTGTTTACTAGTAAGTTTCCAACGATTTCACTCTTATTCACGAACGAAGTAAAATCGATCTCATATTCAACACCCGGAAGATTTACTGAATGGAAATCACGATCGATAAACCGCTGGCAAGTAAATATATCTCCTATATTATGATTTAGAGTTCCTGCTGTTCCCATATTTATTACTAGATCGGGCTTTTCCTTGTAAATAGCCTCGGTTAGTTTCATCGCGGATTTAGCTTTTCCAATACCGGTAAGTATATAAATTATTTCACAACCTTTAAGTGTAATAGGAGTGAATTCATCCTTAACGGCATATGTAAGTAAAATTTTTCTCATATCAATTCAAATAAATAAGAAGTAAAGGTATAAATTTCTTCAACAGTATAATTTTGTATTCCGGTAAAAGTGTCGTAAAGACTTGATGTTTTCAAGAAAGAATTAGTACGGAAAAATGCTTTTAGCTATGATTAAGCAAGCTAAAAGCATTTTCAATTAGAATGAGAGGCAACTTAATTCTTTTTTTGTACATTTATAATATATAAGTAAAAGAAAATATTTACTGACAGATTTCAAAAGCATAACAACCTATTGCTGTTTTGCTTGCCAAAGCAATCAATAGTTTTGCGAACTTAATGGAACCAGATAGATTAAAAGATGAAAGATAAGATACTGTCAATTCAAAGTAAAGTAGTATATGGATATGTCGGAAATAATATTGCAGAACTGGCTATACAATTGCATGGGTTGGATGTAATTTCTTTTCCGACAGTTTATTTATCTGCACATACGGGACACAGACCCATTCATGGAAAAGCTGTTTCGAAAGATTTATTTGATGATCTGATTGCCGGAATCGAAGCTATTGATGTTCTGGATACTACTTCTTGTGTGGTTACAGGCTATATTGGCTCAGAAGATATTTTACTTTCGTCATCTGAATTTATACAACGAATAAAGAAAACATTCCCTCATAAATTATATATCTGCGATCCAGTGATGGGTGATATCAGTACAGGTCTTTATGTGCCTGATACGGTAGCCGGACAATTAATTTCAACTTTAATACCTTATTGTGATATACTGACACCTAATCAGTTTGAGCTCGAATATATCCTTAAACATAAGGTTAATACGATTGCTGGAATAATTGATTTAGTAAAATCAAACCCAATATTGAGTAAAAAGACTATTGTTGCCACAGGCTGCCATCTGGAAGATACTCCCGAGGGACAGATCGAAACAATTATTATACGGGGAGAAGATACGGAACGAATCTATTCTCAAAATATAGATATTGATGCTGTAGGAACCGGAGATCTTTTTACTGCAATCTTTGCTTCTCAATTAACTAAAGGTAAGGATTTGGTGTCGGCTGTAGCGAAAGCTTCTGCAACAATAAGTGAGGTGCTTGCTTACATCACTAGAAGAGGTCTTGATGAAATGAATGCCGAATGTTTACTCAGATATATACGAGAATGATACCATAAGAAGTTTTATTGTATTAATATATGTATGATAATATATTTCCACTGATTTGAATCAGCGATATTTCACAAAGCTTCGTATTGTATTGAGCCTGAACAAGTCGATCTTCAGCTTCAAGCAAGCTGTTTTGAGCCTCCCGTAATTCGATTCCTGAAAGATCGCCTAATTTATAACGTTCAAGAGCAATATCATAATTGTCATGAGCTGTTTGAAGATTCTCTTTTTCAAGATTCGTTAATTCCATATTGTTCTGATAAGCCATCCACATTTTCGACAAATCTGTTCTCAGAGACAATTCTACTTGTTGATATTGAAGTTCTTTCGTTTGAACCTCTATTTTCGCATTTTTCCGCTTTCGTTCCCGGTTAAAACCATCAAAAATATTAAACCCTATGGTAAGACCATAGTTGAATCCCATATTTTTTTGACGATCAACAGAACCTATTTCATACATGTTTTGAGTAAACCCGTACCCTGCATTTACTTTCAAATAGGGGAAGTATTGACTTTGAATGGCTTTCAGGTCGAGGACGCTGATATTTTTGTCTCTTTTATATAATTGAAGAAACACATTCGAAACTTGGAGGTTTTGCCAGATATCATCCCTGTTTAGTAGCGAATTAAATTCTATGATTGAATCTGTTATGTATAGCGGTTCTTCCACGTTATCTATCGCCATTAGTTGATTGATCTGTACACGTGAAGTAAATATGACTTCGTTTTGTTTGATAAGCATAGAACTATCTGCATTGAAGTCTACCTTTGCTTGTTGTAATTCGAGACGCGATCCTGCACCAATACTATAGCGAGCTTCTACTATCCTCAATCTTTCTTTTGACAATTTAACTGCATACTTAAGGTTATTCAACCTTATCTTTTGTTGGATATAATTATAATACTCATTCGATATATTCAGTACAAAATTTTCGATTGCAAGACGAGTATTCAGTTCTCCGATCTGTTGAAGTTCTTTTAAGCGGCCGTAATTAGCTTGAATATTGAAGCCGTCAAAAACAGTCCAATCCAGATTAATTCCCGCATTTAATGCCTGATTATGCACTCCGTTGTTTTTGGTTATATCACCTGATGTTAAACGTTGTTCGGTATTATTGATTGTTCCCGAATATCCGCTGTTCAAATTCAAATATGGCAAATATCCCGCATTACCGATAGTCCGATTATTATCGGCTACCTGTTCATCATTTCTGGTTATTCTTATTTCGTAATTACGCTCAAGTCCAATTTCGATACAGCGTTTCAGATCAATCCTATTTTGTGCTGAAATAAAATAAGGAAGTGCCAGTAAAAATATAATAATATGATGTTTTTTCATGATATTGCAAATTGAATTTTATCGAGATCTTACGATTTCTGTTCTTTTTGTTCTTTTTTTTGAGCCTTTTTTTCTCTGTCGGTAGATATATACAAATACATTACCGGTACAATAAATACTGTGAGAAATGTGGATATAGTCATCCCCCCGATTACGGCAATACCCATGGCAATCCGTCCGTTCGAACCTTCCGCAGTTGCCAATACTAGGGGTAATAAACCCAGTATGGTTGCAAAACTGGTCATTAAGATAGGACGGAGGCGTTGTACCGATGCCCCTTGAATAGCTTCGAGTCTGCTCATACCTGTTTCCTGACGCTGATTAGCAAATTCAACTATAAGAATACCGTTTTTAGCTACCAACCCGATAAGCATAATAATACCTATCTGACTGAATATATTCATCGTTATTCCCCAGATATACATAAATAGTAATGCACCCGCAATAGCTAGCGGAACGGTAAGCATAATAACCAAAGGATCTTTGAAACTTTCGAACTGGGCTGCCAATATTAAGAAAATAAGTACAATAGCCAATAAAAAGGCAAACATCAAACTCGATGAACTTTCCCTGAAATCTTTGGAGTCTCCTGCCAACGCTGTACGAAAACTCTCATCTAAAGTTGTCTTTGCAATACGATCCATTTCATTCAAACCTTCGCCGATAGTAACTCCCGGAGCCAGTCCTGCAGATACGGTAGCCGAGTTAAAACGGTTGTAACGATATAGTTGAGGTGGGGCTACACTTTCCTCCAACTCAACAAGATTATCTAATTGAATCATATCCCCATTTAGATTCTTGAGGTAGATAGATTTTAGATCTAATGGAGTGTTGCGTTGTTGACGGTTTATTTCGCCTAGTATCTGATACTGTTTACCATTCATATAGAAGTAGCCCATACGCTGACCACTCAAAGCATATTGTAGCGTTTGCCCGATATCTCGCGTGCTTACACCTAGTAAGGCAGCCTTATCACGATCTATCTTAATACGGGTTTCGGGTTTTGTAAATTTGAAGTTTACGTCCGCCATCTGGAATAAAGGACTCTCGTTTACCTTTTGCATAAATTGAGGAATGAACTCTTCCAGTTTAGCAATATTAGGCGCTTGTAAAACATATTGAATAGGCATACTGGTACGTCTGCCTCCAAAAGTCGATTGTTGCTGCACAAAGGCTCTGGCTTCTGTTTCTTTACGAAGTACAGGCGAAAGAGCGTTGGCTATTTGCATTTGACTTCTTTCTCTATCTTGTATATTCGGTAATACAACTGTTATATTTCCTCCTCCGCTTCTAACACGCATTATATTCGAAAGTCTTTCGGGTGCTATGGAATCTACCGTTTGAGATACTTTTTCGATATAATCTCTGTAAAATTCATAGGTTGCACCTTCAGGACCACTTACCCGTATCGATATCTGCGACCGATCTTCCAAAGGTGCCATTTCCGATGGTATATTTTTAGCAAGAAATACGATTCCGATAAATGTCACTATTATAATAGGCCATACAAGTAGCTTGTGTGTAAGAAAGTAATGTAGTCCTTTACTGTATACTGAATTCAATCCTTTGAAAAAAGGGTCGGTAACTCGGTAAAACCATCCGGGTTTATCGTTTCTTTTTAGAAGCTTGGTCGCCAGCATAGGTGTGAAGGTTAATGCTACGAACGAAGATATAAGAACCGAACCGGCTATAACCATACTGAATTCACGGAATAAACGTCCTGTCATACCTTCGAGAAATACGATAGGGAAGAATACGGCAACTAAAGTTATGGTGGTTGAGATTACAGCAAAAAGTATTTCTTTTGAACCTTCTATACCTGCCTCTAAGGGAGACATTCCCTCTTCAATTTTCAGATAGATATTCTCCGTGACGACAATAGCATCGTCTACAACGAGTCCTACCGCCAATACTACGGCTAGCATTGATAATACATTGATAGAATATCCGGCAACGTACATAACGAAGAAAGCTCCAATCAATGAAATAGGAATCACCACACAAGGCACTAGCGTAACACGCCAATCGCGTAGGAAAAGGAATATAATAAGTACTACCAACAGGAATGCTATGTAGATAGTTTCTTCCACTTCATAAATAGAAGTTCGAATAAACTTGGTGTTATCAAAAGCAATACCTAACTGTACATCATCGGGTAAATCTTTTTGCATTTGTTCCAGCCGGATCATTGTTTCATCCGAGATCTCTATTTGATTAGCTCCGGGTTGAGGTATTATAACGACACTCACCATTGGGATGCCGTTCTTTTTCATAATATTCCTTGGGTTTTCGGTTCCCAATTCGGCATTTCCGATATTCCCAAAACGAACAACATTGTAGTTATCTTCTTTTACAACCAGACTGTTGAACTCTTCGGGAGTCTCCATCAATCCAAGTGTACGGATAGAGAGTTCTATCTTGTCGCCCTCTATACTTCCCGATGGTAGCTCTACATTTTCTTTGTCAATAGCACTCTTTACATCCATAGGAGTAATACCATAGGCAGCCATTTTTACCGGGTCGAGCCATAAACGCATTGAGTAACGATGTTGTCCCCATATTTCGACAGCACTAACATTCGGTATAGTTTGTAAACGTTCTTTTATGGTAAGTTCGGCGATTTCGCTTAGTTCCAATAACGACCGTTTGGCACTTTGAACAGTAATCTGGATAATCGGATTTGCATCAGCATCAGCTTTCGATACAGTCGGAGGGTCGCAGTCGCGAGGTAAATATCTTTGTGCCCTTGATACTTTGTCGCGCACATCATTGGCGGCCGTTTCAAGGTCGACACTCAACTCAAATTCAACAGTAATGTTGCTAGAGCCTTGGCTACTGCTACTGACAAGTGAACGGATACCGGGAATACCATTGATGTTTTGCTCCAATGGCTCGGTTATCTGGCTTTCTATGATTTCGGCATTTGCTCCCGGATAAGATACACTAACCGTGATAATAGGGTTGTCTATATTGGGATATTCACGAACTCCAAGGTAAGTATAACCAATCATACCTAAAAGGAATATAATCAGTACAAATACGGTGGATAGCACGGGGCGTCGTATACTTAATTCTGAAATAGTCATAAGTTGATAAACTTAAGTAATAGAACGTTTTTTTAATGTTGTGACAGTTATTGTTATGCTTGATTGGAATAATAAAAAAAGTTCGGCGACCTTAATTTATATTGTCAAGAGTAACCGGCATACCGTCTCGTAATTGCATTACTCCACTTGTCAATAAAGTATCTCCTAAAGCAAGCCCGTCGAGTATTTGTATCGAAGAGGCTGTTCTCATGCCCTTTTTTATCTCTACCTGATGAGCTCTTCCGTCTTTGTAAATGTAAGCGATATCACGTCCCATTTCGGCAACGGTAGAAATGCTGGGTATGACCAGCGTATTTTTTATCTCTTGTAATTTTATTTCGATATTAGCAGAATGGCCGGGCTTTAGCTTTCCGCCGGCATTCTGATAGATAGCACGGGCTTTTAAAGTCAAAGTTTGCTTATCGAGATTCGATTCAATAGCATATATTGTAGCTTGGTATTTATTTAAATCATTATCTAAGGTAAAAGAAAGAATCGTCCCCGGTTTAATATCGTTTGCTTGCCGTTCATTAACTGAAAATTCAATCTTAAGCGGTGTTATCTTAGTCAGTTTTGATATAATGGTAGTTGATGTAGCATAAGCACCCTCACTGACGAGACGTAGTCCGATAATACCGGTAAAAGGAGCTCTTAATTCAGTCTGTGCTATTTTAGCTTTGACTAATTCAATATCAGCATTTAACTTTCCCAACTCTGTATTTACTGACTCGTATGCCTCTTGACTGACAGCATCCTTTGCCAATAAAGATTTCTGACGAAAAACACGATCTTCAGCTAATGGTTTTTGAGCTTCTAGCTTTTTTAGTTCAGCCTGTAATGGTGCATCATTTACTTTAGCAAGCAAATCGCCCTTTTTAACAGAGCTCCCTTCCTTAAAAAAAATAGACGTAATTTTTCCTGAGGTTTCAAAAGATAAATTGACTTCTTCATCGGGTATTAATACTCCTTTTGTTTTGAAGATATCATCCAGGTTCTGAAATTTAAGCACCATGGCATTTACATTAAGAGAGCTTTGTCCTCTTGTGTCTATGTTAGGTTTTTGTGATACTTCTTTATCCTTGAGAGGTAGCATTCTTTTTATACTCGGATAAAAAGCCATACCTGTAATTATCAAAACAATTGCAATTATGAGTGCTATCTTAGCTTTTTTATTCATGGGATGAGATTCTGAAATATAATATGTTACGAATATGCATATAACTAATGCATAACGTTAGACAAGTTTTATGTGAAAAGGTTTAATCGGATAATAAAAAAATATAACTAAAAAAAGTCATTTCCCATTATACTTTTATATCTGTATATATGTTATATAAATAATGAGGGGTATTTAATAATGTTTTTATAAACTGTAAAAGCGTGTAATTGATATACTTGATAAAGCAGAGGGACGCTTTGATGCGTTAATCTCAACTGATTGGGGAAAATATTTTTAAAATAAATAAATTTAGGATTATGGATAATTTACCGATTATAATAGAACAAATCTATGCAGCTCCTGTTGCAAAAGTATGGGAGGCTCTAACGGATAAGGAGAAAATGGAAGAGTGGTACTTCGATATCAAAGGTTTTATTGCCGAAGAAGGAAAGACTTTTGATTTTGACGTGGAAGATGGTGGAAATTTATATCACCATCATTTTGAAATATTGGAAGTTATTCCCAATAAAAAGCTTCGACATACGTGGACACATCCGGGACATAGTAAAGGGCGATCCGTTTTAACGTGGGTATTAGAACCTGTGGGGAAAGGTACAAAGGTGACACTGATTCACGAAGGAGTGGAAAATTTCTCCGATGCAGGAGATGGATTCACAAAAGAAAATTATATTAAAGGCTGGAACGAAATATTGGGGAAATGGTTAAAAGATTTTCTCGAGAAATAAGTATTCAGGTTTCTTAATATTCTATTTTGGGTAGAATCAATTTGCTCATAACTATATAAATTACAAATATTTGTATCTGATTAGATAAGTTTAAGCAGATTATAAATCAATATTTTATTTACTTAATTATTTATCAATTTTAAAAATAAAAATTATGGTAACAGCAATTCAACCATACCTGACTTTTGAGGGTAATTGTGAAGAGGCATTCAACTTCTATAAATCTGTATTTGGAAAAGAATTTACTTATATCGGACGTTTTGCGGATATGCCTCCATTGGAAGGACAACCTGCAATATCTCCGGAATATGCTAATAGAATTATGCATGTGGCTCTGCCTATAAATAATGATTTTATGCTTTTTGGAAGTGATAATATGGAGGGGAGCTGTGGAGGCCCTGATCTGGTTATCGGGAATAATATTTCTTTATCTCTTCAGATTGAAACAAAAGAAGAAGCCGATAGAGTATTTGGAGCACTATCAAAGGATGGTACTGTAGGTGTGCCTATGGGCGATACTTTCTGGAATGCTTATTTTGGAATGTTTACTGATCGGTTTGGAATAAACTGGATGATTAATGTAGAACAGAATACTGATAACAAGTAATCGTATGAAAAAGATAACAAATCCTGTAGGCTGGTTCGAAATTTATGTTAGTGATTTGGAACGTGCAAAAAAGTTTTACGAAAAAGTGTTTGAGCGTGAACTGTATGAGATACCAGCTCCTGATAATTCGGATATAAAGATGGTCGTTTTTGAAATGGACGAAGATGCCCCTAACTCTTCCGGGGCATTGGTTAAGATGGAGGGTATGGAGCCTGGCGGAAATAGTACAATAGTATATTTTTCTTCTTACGATTGTGAAATAGAACAAAAGAGGGTAGAGGTCGCCGGAGGAAAAATCCTGAAACCCAAGTTTTCGATTGGCGAATATGGTTTTATATCATTAGTCTTGGATACTGAAGGAAATTGTATAGGAATACATTCGCTGAAATAACAATGTAGAGGATGCTTCCATAATATTTAAAATGTTTTCAGAATGGTAAAACATAGAGATATCGTTACGGTAGAAGTGCTGATTGATGCAGCGATGGATGTTGTTTGGAAATGTTGGATCACTCCTGCTGATATAATTAAATGGAATAATGCTTCTGAAGATTGGCATACACCCGACGTAAGTAATGATTTGAGAAAAGGAGGGAAGTTTACCTATAGAATTGAAGCTAAAAAAGGTTCTGTCGGGTTTGACTTTGGAGGTACTTATGGTGATATAATTGATCGACAAGAGATAAACTATACGCTTGAAGACGGTCGCAGGGTTAGAATAATTTTTATGAATGTAGATCATAAAGTTCAAATTATAGAATCTTTTGAAGTTGAAGATATTCATCCCATAGAAATGCAACAACAAGGTTGGCAAGCTATTCTGGATAATTTTCAAAAATATGTAGAGCATCAATTACCGAAAAGATGAAAAAAAAATTAGACCATGTCTTTGGTTTGATAATCAAGCCGAAGAAGCTGTAAAATTTTATACTTCGATTTTTAGAGATTCAAAAATTGAAGGAGTAGGTTATTATGGCAAAGAAGGATTTGATATTCATCATCAGAAAGAGGGGACAGTATTGACCATCGAATTTGAAATAAACGGGCAGTCTCTAACAGCATTAAACGGAGGTTCAGCTTTTCAATTCAATGAATCAATATCGTTACAGGTATTTTGTGATAGTCAACAAGAAATAGACTATTACTGGGATAAACTTACCGGTGACGGTGGAGAAGAAAGCTATTGTGGATGGCTTAAGGATAAATATGGACTTTCCTGGCAAATAGTACCATCTATACTTTCTGAATTAATGAAAGATCCGGTTAAAGCCGAAAAAATAATGAGTGTATTTATGGAGATGAGAAAATTTGATCTCGAAAAGATAAAAAATGCCTGAGTTGGTCTTGTATTCTTTTACTTGTATATAAAACATTAGAAAGACTACTTCTAAAAAAAGTGCTTATAGTTGAAAAAACTATAAGCACTTTTTTTTGTATCTACCATCAGAAACCTTGTGAACATGTTTTTATAAATAATGTTATAAAGTGTGATGTAAAATGGATTATTTAGCTTAATTGACTCGAAAAGTGAAAACTATAAAACAATATAGTGTTATTTCTTGTTAAGATAGTACGAAAACTTAGCTAGCATTTACACATAGAAATTAAATTATAAAATTATGAGAACTTTAAGACTTTTTTCGCTGGTATTATTTAGCGCATTGATGTTTGCTTCGTGTAAATCGTCATTGACTGTGTCAACGGACTACGACCGTAGCGTTGATTTTTCGAAGTATAAAACATTTGGAATTTATAAGTTGGATGCTGAAGCTCAAACTATTAGCCAATTAAATAGAAATCGTATCTATGAAGCTATAAAAGCAGCACTTGTCGAACGAGGATTAACAGAATCCGCAACTCCCGATTTATGGGTAAACTGTCTTGCTTTTGTTGAATCAAGAGAATCACATTCTAGCACCACTATGACTACCGGTATGGGTATGGGTATGGGCGGCATGGGCATGGGAGGTTTTCATCGTCCTTACATGTGGGGTGGTCCTATGATGATGACCGGGTCAAGCGTTGCACGTACTCAGCATAATGTTGATATTTATCATAAGGGTTCATTGTTGATTGACTTGATTGATGCTCGTACTAATAATCTGGTATGGCATGCAGCAGGTAACCGAGATATTGACAAAAACTTCGGACGCAATGCTGATGAAAAGATCACAAAATATGTCTCTAAGATGTTTGCCAGTTTCCCTCCTGCAACTATTGTAAATACAACAGTAAAGTCTAAATAAGTTTTTGTACTACAATATTTAAAATAAAAGGCTGCTAAATAAATGGCAGCCTTTTATTTTAAATATTAAATTATTAGTTAGACATCAGTATTGATCGAAAAAATACCATTTGTTTTTCTACATAGAAGCTATTTGGTTTGCCTTAGCCCCATATTTTTTATATAATTCTTCACATGCTCATTTCTCTCTTCTGGGGTTAAACTGGCAGGTAGTTCAATTGATGTTCTACTGTCAACCACTACACAAACAACATCACCTATTCTTTTCTTGTGCTCTTCCAACATCTGACTTACAAGGTCATTTGCTCTGACACGTTCGGAACGATTAATTGCCCCTTCTTTACTTTTGAGGGATGTCTTTTTTTTAGTTTCCATATTCACACTATTTATATATAAGTAAATAAATAAAACAACTTTCTCAAGCTGGTTTTTTGTGAATATAGTGAATAATAATCAGATAAACAATTATTTATGAGATGGGGTGAGTTGGATTGCCCTTCAGCTGAGCTATATTCTGGCTCGAATAGTAAAGCTACTAATGGGGCTGACAACAGATTCGAGAGCTTTTGTATAATTAGTTTTAACGGGAAATAATTATTGGTTTATTTTCAGATAACCATTTTTGAAGAACATAAAAATCTACATCCTTTAATATAATCTGTTTATTTGAATCAAGTAAATAGAGTGTGGGTATTGCTTTTAAATCGTAGAGCCTTTTATTTTGAACAATTTGATTTTTATCATATCCGTTTATCCATAAACAGGGAATGTCGTTCAGATGTTTTTTCCAAATTTCTAAATCGGCATCCGGATAAAATGATAGTATCGTAATAGATTTGTTCTCTAACTTTTCATTAATAATATTTGAACCCTTTATTGCCTTTATCAGCTCAGCACAAGCATGACAATCGGGATTGTAGAATAGCACAATTGTATACTCACTCTTTATATCATATAGAGTACCGGTCTTTCCCGAGGCTAAGGTATATGTGAAATTAGTAGCCTTTTCACCAATTCTGTTTTTCAATAACATTTTCAGTTTAAAATCAGCACGCTCTTTATCTGTCTCATTCGTTTTTTCGGATTCTAGGATATAGCTTAATACAGGGATATAGAACTCTTCGTTTCGTAAAGGAGAATTCGGATCATAAAGATATTTATTATATATATCCAGAAAATAGCTACGCATATCATTATTTATCTCAGCCTTTATTAATGTGTTTTTTATTGAATTAGAGGCTGTATCTTTATTAGCATGAGGTAAAATCTCAATATAATCGGCCATGGCTTGTTCTGTGATGCTTGGCAAATGTATATATGCAGTATCGGAGAAGTCAAAATTGTCCCAATAGTGTATCACAAGATAATTTGCTCTGTCTAATGGAACTACTAGTTCGTCTGGTACTATAGGCATTATAAACTTCCGTTCTTTTTTTTGCACACTGGTTGACGCTTGTTTATCCGTATTATTACATGCGGATAAACAGATTCCAAAGAATAGACAGAAAAAGGTAATTGTATAATGTATTTTCATAATTGTATTTTATTCTCTAAAAATATTCTTCAAATATAGAAAAAAGCATAATTAAAAAGTATAAGCTAATGCCATTCCCATATTTTCACGATTGGCTATTGGGACTATTACGAGACTTTTTTCAGTTTGTTTTATCCCCAATATATTATGCCATACAGGAAGGAGTATATAGCTCAGTTCGGCACTTAATATGCCTATACCTGCACCTGTAACTACGTCGCTAACCCAATGCTTCTTATTTAGTATTCGCATTGTTGCGGTTGCGGTTGCTACTGTATATCCTCCAATTCCTATCCAAGGAGAGATGTCTTTATACTCCGTAAAAAGGATATGAGCCCCGACAAAAGCTGTTGCAGTATGTCCCGAAGGAAAAGAATTGTCGTTAGAACCATTAGGACGTTCAATATGTGTTGTTGTCTTCATTGTAGCTACGGTAACCCCCATTATGAGGTAAGCTGTTGTCATAATGAGTGTTCTGTCTCTGAAATTATGCTTTGCTTTTATACCTGCGAAATCCAATCCATATACAGCTGCAGCAGGAGCAAACTGTATATAGTTATCAAAAGGATTTTTCTTAGAAATATGCTCTCCGACCTCATTATTGGTACTGAGATCGAGGTTTCTCAAAGACTTATTAGTTCTTGTTAATACACCATAAGTTATTAATGTGGTAGGGATAATGAATTTTGAATACGAAGAATTGAAGAATCCCTTCTTTGGTGTAACCTCATCTAAATGTAGGGTCATTTCATTCTGTGGAGTTTCAAAAACACTACTTTCTAAAATGTTAGTCAGACTGTTAGTCGTAGCTTCGATATTAACCATATCTCTGTTTAACAGTAAAGAATCAGAGATAGGGGGTATGGATTCGGATTGCCTACGTATTCTTATTGTATCTTCTTGGGCAGAGATAAAAGATACGTAGCCAATCAACAATAGAAAAATCAAGAAAGGATATTTCATTATATAAGTAGATTGAACTTAGACTATTCCTTAATTTTTACGTATATATGTTTGATATGTTTTTTATCTGCAACTCTCACATCTATATCAAAGATTTTGTTCAGAGACTTTATCATTGGTGTAAGTTTAGGGTAGCCATAATTTCGAGGATCAAAATCAGGTCTCTTTTTGATAATAAGATTACCCATATCTCCAAGAAAAGCCCATCCATCATCATCGGCTAAGTCCTGAACGGTATTTTTAAGTAATTGTATCAGTTTTTTATTAATAGGTTCTATATTGGAATCTTTATCAGTTTTAGATTGATTTAAAGATGTTGAATCTTGTTGTGTGTCGGATGTTTCTACCTCAGAATTTCCGAGTATTTCGATGTAAATAAATTTGTCGCAAGCTACAATAAACGGTTTTGGAGTTTTTTTCTCCCCGATACCGATAACCAACATACTCGATTCCCGTAGTCTTACAGCTAATCTGGTAAAATCGCTGTCACTCGAAACTAGGCAAAAGCCGTCTACCTTATCGGAGTGAAGTATATCCATGGCATCAATAATCATGGCTGAGTCTGTTGCGTTCTTACCTGTAGTGTAACTATATTGCTGTATGGGAGTTATAGCATGTTCCAGTAAAGGCTGCTTCCATCCGGAGACTGTTGGTTTAGTCCAGTCTCCGTATATTCTTTTTATAGTAGGTATACCTATTTTAGCAATTTCATCAAGCATACCCTTTATATTTGAATAAGGTATATTATCGGCATCAATAAGAACTGCTAACTTTAAGTCTTGACTCTCTCTCATAAACGTAATTTTTTATTAATCTCAAATGTACAATTTCTTTGAGGTTATTCACTGTAAGCACCATAAAATATTATGATTATGTTTTTATTTTTTACATTCTTATTTCAATTCTATATATCTAGGGGGGTGTATTATTAATCTTGTCAAATAATCGAAAAAAATCTATAAAAGACAACAGTCCACTGTCGTTTGACTTGCTACAAGAGGGAAAGTGTCGAGAGCATAATTATACTTTTCTTGTATTTATTTCATCTAGATACAATAAACAATAGTTAATTTTTATTGTTTCATATTGAAACAACCTATTTATGAAGAAAGATTATATTCATACTAAAAGAGAATGGTATTCTATCGAAAGTGCTGATGTTATAGAGACCTTGGCGTCGGATATCTCTGCCGGATTATCGGATATTGAGGCTACCCAACGACTACAACAATTTGGAGAAAATGTACTTCCCGAAAAGAAAAAAGAAAGCAAATTAATCCGCTTTCTGAAGCATTTTAACGACATTCTGATATATGTACTTTTTGTAGCAGCAATAGTTACTGCCATATTAGGGCACTATGTGGATACTGCAGTTATTTTACTGGTTGCTATTGTGAACGCTTCAATAGGTTATTTCCAGGAAAATAAAGCGGAGAAGGCATTAGAAGACATTAAAAAAATGTTGTCTCTTAAAGCACAGGTAATACGAAACGGAGTAAGAACCGAAATTGATGCTTCTCACTTGACAGTGGGAGACATTGTTTTGTTGAGTCCAGGAGATAAAGTGCCGGCCGATTTGCGTTTGTTGAGAGCCGATAATTTAAAAATAGAAGAATCCCCTTTGACGGGAGAGTCTGTTCCCTCGGAGAAAAAAGTTGGAGTTCTACCTCTTGATACCATGTTGGGGGATAGAATTAATATGGCTTTTTCCAGTACTACGGTTAGTGCGGGTACAGGAATGGGTATTGTTATAGCTATTGGAAAAGAGACTGAAATCGGTAAAATTAATGAAATGATGTCTGAGGTTGACGAGATTACAACACCTCTGCTGAAACAAACTGCTAAGTTTGGAAAATCGGTATCTTTAATAATTGTAGGCATTGCATTTGTAATTTATTTGTTTGGGCATTTCTTCCGCCATTACGATTCAGGCGAATTGCTTATGTCGGTTATCGGACTTGCAGTAGCAGCCATCCCCGAAGGCTTACCGGCAATCCTTTCGATTATTTTGGCAATAGGAGTTCAGAATATGGCTCGACGAAATGCAATTGTCCGTACACTCCCGTCGGTAGAAACATTAGGTGCAGTATCTGTTATTTGTTCAGATAAAACTGGAACACTTACTAAAAATGAAATGACCGTAAAAACAGTTGAAATACGTGACGGTGAATTTACAGTTACAGGGACGGGGTATGCTCCAACAGGAGATGTATTAAGCAATGGAAAAAAGGTTGATTTTAATTCTGAGCCTATATTGGAAGAACTTATCAGTTGTTTTAATATTTGTAATGAGGCATCCTTAGGAAAAGATGAACAGGATCACTGGTTTGTGAAGGGTGATCCTACCGAAGGTGCTTTAATAACTTTATATCAAAAAGCTGATGTTGATCATATTCCTATTGAACGGAAGTCAACTATTCCTTTCGACTCAGAGTATAAATATATGGCTACTTTGGTCGAAAATGCAGATCATAATATTATTTATATTAAAGGAGCTCCCGACAGGCTTTTGGATATGGCTGAAAAAGAAAAATCTAAAGCCGGAGAGCAAAAATTTGATCGCCGTTATTGGGAGAGTAAAATTACGGAACTGGCTCAAAAGGGGCAGCGTATTATTGGTGCAGCTTATAAAATAGTGGATAAAGGTGTGGTTGGTATTGAACATGACGACATTCACAATGGTATTGTTTTTCTTGGGCTTGCCGGAATTATAGATCCACCACGTGAAGAAGCAGTAGAAGCTATCAGATTGTGTTCGGAAGCAGGAATTACCGTTAAAATGATTACAGGAGACCATGTTGATACAGCAAAAACTATAGGAAAAGAGATGGGAATTGGTGATGGTACTAAAGCTTTACAAGGAAAAGACCTTGAGAAGATGAGCGATGCCGAACTTGAAGTTGCCGCTCAGGAATACGATATTTTCGCTCGTACAAGTCCCGAACATAAATTGAAATTGGTAAAGGCTTTACAAGCCAGAGGTACGATTTGTGCTATGACGGGTGACGGGGTGAATGATGCACCTGCCCTGAAAAAAGCCGATGTTGGTATTGCCATGGGGATCAAAGGTACAGAGGTGACCAAGGATGCTTCGGAAATGGTGTTGGCAGACGATAATTTCAGTACGATAGTTGCAGCTGTAGAGGAAGGGCGCAGGGTTTATGATAATCTGAAAAAGACAATTCTCTTTATATTGCCAACCAATGGAGCGGAAAGTTTTCTTATAATTGCAAGTATCTTATTTGGTACTTTGATGCCTTTAACTCCTGTTCAGATTCTGTGGGTTAATATGGTAACATCTGTAACTGTATCGTTGGCACTAGCTTTTGAGAGAATTGAACCGGGAGCCATGAAACGTTCTCCGCGTTCGCCTCAAACTCCCTTGTTAAGTGGATACTTTATTTGGCGAATATTATTTGTATCGGTTCTTATTGGTGGTGGAACTCTTTGGATGACTATAAATTTGTTGGCTCACGGTGTTAGCGAGGAGATTGTAAGAACCATTACTTTACAGACTATTGTAATAGCTCAAATGTTTCATTTATTCAATAGTCGTAGTATTAGAGGTTTTGCATTTAATAAAGACTTCTTTACAAATAAAGCTGTATTTGTGGTATCGGCTTTATTGATAATTCTTCAGTTAAGTATTACTTATCTGCCATTTATGAATAATGTGTTTGGTACTAATCCTTTGACTTTGGAGGATTGGATATATCCGTTTACTCTTGGCTTTGCAGTATTTGTTATTGTAGAAATTGAAAAAGCTGTAATGAGAAGGATTGATAAAACTAGGAGTTTGAAAATAAAATAAGGCTACAACCTCCATCTATACATAGAAAAGACCGACGTATGTAATACCTCGGTCTTTTCTATGTATAATAAAATTATCTTATTTATCAGTTCTGAATGGTGCAGCAGGTAACCCTTCGCTATTGAAAAGATTCACGTCAGGATTGTTTGACCATGAATATCTTACAGCAGCCGGATTAGTTATTTGATCACTTGTCACTATTACTTTATCGCCATCTAAATAAGCTTTAGCCCATACAAATTTATTATCAGCTCCCGCAATTGCAAAACCTTCGATGTATCCATATTTGCTTTTTACAGATAATCCTTTCCCTATGTTATCAAAATAGATGATTGCTTTATCTCCTGATATTTCCATTTTTTTGAACGTAGGTCCCGAATAAACGATATCACTCTTTCCGTAATCTTTATTCAGAGCGATTAGTGCTAAGCGTAAGCCTACATCCTGTTTGTTACGGGGATGGATATCAGCTCCATCACCAATATCTGTAATTACTGCCTGACCTGTATTGGCTAACGCAAGAGTCATGTCTTGAGCCTCACGTAGTTCAGCCCATCTACTATCTTCGGGTTGATTGTCTTTTGCCATATAATTAGCCAGTTGTACCCAGTAGAAAGGAAACTGATATCCCCATTTACCTCTCCAGTCGTTGATAAGGGTAGGGAAGAGTGTGCGGTAATTATAAGCTGCATTGGCATTATTTTCACCTTGATACCATATTGCTCCTTTGATAGATAAAGGTGTTATAGGGTTTATCATTGCGTTGTAAAGTAATGATGGATAAGCATTCGGTGAGAAATCAATATAACCAAACTCTTTGTTGGTGACAGATGGTTTATATTCCCATTCTCCGGCTAAAGGATATTTAATACCGTTTACTTCTATATACAGATCGTCAGGTAAACCAAAAAGTCCTCCACCTCCACTATGATCTACAACCTTTATAGTTAAATTATTTATACCGTTTTTCAGCACGCCTTTCTCTATGTCGTATATACGAGGGATACCATATCCAACTGTTTCACCTATTTTAGTGCCATTAATCCATGAAACATCGTCATCATCCACAGGACCCAGATGTATTGTTGCCGTTTTACCGATGGCACTTTCAGGTAAAGAAAAGTTATATTTGAACCATACAATACCGTCTATCGAAGCAAGCTCTGTTTGTCCCCATTCTTGTGGTATCTGCATTTTTTTCCAAGTTGTAGTTCCGTATGAGGGTTTAAACCATTCTTCCTTTATCCCCGGATCATTTGCTAAGGCTGCTAAATAGTCTTTCTTTTTATTTTCGTTCTCTTGTGCAAATTTAGTAAGGTCTATACCTTTCAGGTCAGCATATCGCTCTTTGAAATTATCGGGTAATTTTTGGAATGAATCGGAGCTTATCCATGTTTCTATATCCGTCCCTCCCCATGATGAATTGATTATACCGATAGGAATATTGAGTTCTTTGTTCAACTTACGGGCAAAGAAGTAAGCTGTAGCTGAAAAACTAGAAACCGTTTCTGGTGAACAAACCTGCCATTTGCCTCCAAAGTCAGAATTAGGTGTCATACTCATGGCTTTTTCTACATTAAAGGCTCTGATTAAAGGGTAATCGGCATCCTTTATTTCTTTTTCGTAGTTATACACTTGTCCCCAACCGTTCACAGGCATTTCCATATTAGATTGCCCACTGCATAACCAAATATCTCCAATTAGAATATTGTTTAAGGTTATCGTATTGTTGACCCCTTGTATTCTCATTTGGTAAGGTCCTCCGTAAGGAATTGGATCAATATTTACAAACCAATAGCCCGATTTGTCGGTTTTAGTATTTTTAATCTGTCCTAGAATTTCTACTTGTACTTTTTCGTTTTTATCAGCCCATCCCCATATTTTGAGAATTTTGTCTCTTTGGAGAACCATGTTATCCGAAAATATATGAGGCAATCTAACTTCTGCCTGTAATACTGACGTAAAAAGAACCGTAAGGAGTAACAGATAAGTGTACTTTTTCATCGATAATAGTTTAAGTATTATATTTAATTTTTAGATATTTACAAATATAATATATCGAACTGAGATTTTGTTCTGATTGAATATTAATAGTTAAACCTATTCATATGATAAAATAGTAGTCTGAATTTAAGATATTCTCATGATTTTTTATCTTTTCTTGATTATTTAAAGTTTTTCTTGATTACTATTTGTTTGATAAATAGAATTGTATCTTTTTCTGGTTTGAAATTAATCTTTTGATATGTGTAAGTGTATAATAATATTGAATCTCAATTGTATCTTTGCACCTCACTTTGTATTATGGAAAGCATTTATTTATTGGTACTGAATATCTGTTTTCATTTTAGGGAAATCAATCAAAAAAAGCTTGTAAAAGTCATTAAGAACTATTTAACTCTCCTGGTTTAAATGGCTTTAACATTAGCTTTGTTATAATTGAAGTGAAATAATTGACAGTATAACTTCTATGAAGTGTATTTTATTTGGTATTGACCGAAATGCCTCCTGTTCGAGCAAAAATAATAATAACTTATATATAGTAATATGTCTTCATTTACTCTCAATTACAGAGCGTCTACAAAAGGTACGCATTGTGAAGGAAGTTTGTATGTACGTGTAATTCACGAGCGGAAATCGGCAACTCTAACAATGCCATACGATCTTTATCCCAATGAATGGGATCAACTCAACAGATGTATTAATTTTGATACAGCAGATTCTTCCAGATTAAAATACCTTCACGAAGTCAATCATAAAATTCAATTAGATAAAGAGCTCTTAGTGAAAATTATCTGTCGTTTAAAAGAACAGGGGAGATACAACGCAGAGGATGTGTTAGCAGGATATAAATTGAAAGATACCGAAAATCTGCTGAGTGTGTATATGGAACAACAAGCAGTTAAGCTACAATCTGTAGGACAGGATCGTACAGCTAAAGCGTATCGCTCCTCGGTAAAGTCATTGATGAAGTATAATGGGGGAAAGGATATATCATTAGAACATATTAATGCCTGTTTGATTAAAAATTATGAATCTTTTTTGAAAGAAGATGGAAAAAGTCTGAATACAATTTCATTCTATATGCGTAATCTCCGTGCTCTTTATTATAGAGCAGTACGTGATAAATGTATTGAATTGTGTCCCGATGATCCTTTTCGTCAAGTATATACAGGAGTACAGATTACTCGTAAAAGGGCATTAAATAAACAAGAGATAAACTCTTTGAATAATTTGTTTTTTATTGACAATAAAAATACTCCAGAAGATAAAACCATTAATTCAGGGCTCCGCTTTGCTTTGGACATCTTTTTATTTTGTTTCTATGCCAGGGGTATGCCTTTTGTCGATTTGGCTTATTTAAGAAAAGAAAATATACAGAAAGGAGTTCTTGCTTATTTTCGGAAAAAGACAGGACAACTCATTGAAGTTAAGGTAACTCCTCCTATGCAGAAAATTATAGATCGTTATTCCTTAGAAATAGAAGATACCCCCTATGTTTTTCCTATAATAAAGGATGGCTCTAAATCTATCCGGTTACAATATGAAAGTGCACTTCGTTTACAAAATTTACGCTTAAAGAAGCTGGCTCTACTCGCTAAAGTAAATAAGAAACTAACAACACATGTTACCCGACATTCGTGGGCTACTATCGCAAAAAGTGAGAATTTACCACTATGGGTGATTAGTGAAGGACTAGGACATGCAAATGAAAAGACAACTTATACCTATCTGGCATCTTTTGAACGGTCTGTTCTTGATCGCGCCAATGCTCGTATAATGGCTTCTATAAATAATTTAAGGTAAAAGTGATCAGTTTGTCTTTATAAATAATAATTATGTGAAACTCAAATAATGGGCTAAAGCAGACTTAACACTTGATAATGAATCAAAATTTGAATGAAAATCTGGTGGGTGCTATTAAGAGTGCACTTCCGGAAAAAATGAATGTGGCTTTATATCTGATGGATTTGTTATCCTTAGGAAAGGAGGCTGTATATCGTCGCCTTAGAGGTACTGTATCTTTTAATATAGAAGAGTCTGCGCTTATCTCTAAAGATCTTAATATTTCTTTGGATCAGATTGTCGGGATGAAAACTACAGATAAAGCAATTTTTAATCTAAACCTCATTGAAACGGCTAATTTGATGGATGGATATTGTGCATCTATGAGAAGTTATATAGAGGCAGTGAAGAAGATTAAACCTTATGCCGATTCTAAATGGCAGTCGGTTTGCAGTTCGATTCCTTGTACGTTTTATATTCAATATGACTTGATATCTAAGTTTTATCTGTATAAATGGGTATATCAGATGAGAGGGTTTGAAAGTCCTTTAAAATTTGCCCAATTTTCTATTCCTCAGTATGTATTGGATGTACATGAAGAATTTATGTGTGAAAATCGTTTTCTGCATACCGGTTGTTTTATTTTATCCCGAAATATATTTATTTCTTTAGCCAAAGATATAGCTCTCTTTTCGAGGTTAAATGCTCTTTCTAAAGTTGAAGCTCATCAAATAAAAGAAGAGCTAATTGAACTTCTCTCGAATTTAGAGTCAATCGCGGCGTCTGGAACTTTTGGTTTAGATGGTGATAGTGATATTTCTTTTTATTTATCTAATATTGATTTCGATTCATCTTACATACATTTGGAATGTAGGGATTTCGAATTATCTATTTTTAAAGTATTTTCTTATAGTTCAATTAACTCATTAAAAAGTGAAGTTTGTGAAGTGCATAAAGAATGGATAAATTCGCTTAAAAGATCTTCCACACTTATCTCTAGAAGCGGTGATGTGCATAGAGCTGAGTACTTTAACGAACAAAGAGAGTTGTTAAATGCTATTTTATGATTTGTATGAGGATGTATTAAATTCGTGTTGAGAAATCCGTCTTTCAAAAGGCATAATCAGCTTTATCGAATGTAATGTATAGGAGAATAATATTTCAAATGAATGATTTTATTCCTCTTTTCGAGACATTTATTAATAGAGGTGTTGAAAATAGAACATTCAATTCTTAAAATTCCACAAAATGAGAGATTTTCATTAGTTAACTTCGTATATCTTTGTGCCGTTAGAATAAAAGGGGAAATAAAAGAAGAAAAATTGACTTTAAATGTATTTTGAAGCTGTTAGGTGTATCAACAGCTTTCAGAATGTATATATTATAAAGTTGTACCCTCCTTCCTATATCTGAAAACATGAATCAGAAATTCAGCGAAAACTTAGTAAATGCCATAAAAAATGCACTTCCTGCCGGAACGAATGTGGCTTTATATCTGATGGATTTATTATCATTAGGTAAAGAAGCCGTTTATCGTCGTTTGAGAGGTACAGTTTCTTTTGATATTGAAGAGTCGGCTCTTATCTCTAAGGATTTAAATATTTCATTGGATCATATTATCGGAATGAAGAGTGACGATAAGGCAATCTTTGATCTGAACCTTATACGGAAGTCGGATATGCTGGATGATTACTGCCGTTTTATTAATAATTATATACAAGCCTTTCGTCAATTACGATTATATTCTAATTCTAAGAGTTATTCTGCATATAATGTTATTCCACTTTCTTTTTATACTCAATACGATTTGATATCAAAATTTTATTGGTATAAATGGCTTTATCAAATGGAGGGATTTGATAAAACAACACAATTTTCACAATTTTCTTTTCCTTCCAGAGTTGCAGAAATTCATAAGTCATTTATTGAAGAAAGTCGTTTTATAGAAAATTCGTCTTTTGTTTTGGCTCGGAATATATTTATTTCTCTGGCTATGGATGTTGATTTCTTTTTGAGGCTCAATTTATTGACAAAGGCTGAAGTTCAGCAGATAAAGGTTGAGCTGATTGAGCTTTTAATCCATTTAGAATCAGTTGCAGCTTCCGGTCTCTGGAATGGAGATAAAGAAGTATCGTTCTATCTGTCTAATATGAATTTTGAATCGTCATATACTTATCTTGAATGTGCTGGTTTCGAATTGTCTATTTTTCGTGTATTTTCTTTTGGCTCTATTTGTTCTCGTAAGGATCAGGTTTGCAAAGTACATAAAGATTGGTTAGATTCATTAAAGAGGTCATCAACACTTATTTCTCAGAGTGGTGATGTGCATAGAGCTGAGTATTTTAATGAGCAAAAAGAAGTTATAGATTCTATTTTATAAAAGAGTGTTAGAGGTGAATTAATTTTTCAGAGAGAAGTATTGTTATGTAGATTTTTTATACTATTTCGAAATTATCTCTAAAACATCATTTTTTCTTCATATTGCTTTTTAATTTGTATTGAAGAGTGTTTGTTGTGTGAAAATACAATTTTGTTAGTTTATTATTCCTCTTTTCGAGACTAACGGGCCTCTATTCGTCGAAAAGAGAAACCTAAAGTTTTTTTTGTTCCATGATTTGATTCGTTTTTATCAATAAACTCCCCATAATTTTGCAATGGAACATCGTAACATTTATATAACACAGTAGATCTTTTCTCATTTTAGGAAGGTTCTTACATCTTAATCTGGATTTTCTATTTGGGTTTAGTATTCTTACCCTTGTTGAGATAAAGTCTGGAAATAGAAATTATTATTAACTCAATGGGTGGGTTAAGTGCTTTGTATATAGGTGTTTTTGTCGTTTTTATTTATCCATCACTTCTTAAGTGACGGAATAGAGGTGACCTTTTTCGAAAAATAAACTGACCACAAACTTACTTTGAATTACACTAATACAATTTAAATTTTTCGATCGTTTAATTCATAATTTTGACATTTATACACAAAATCTAAGTTTTAGTCGGATTTATTAAATATTATCTATTTAAAAAAGCATTTTTTTGTCTCATAAGTATTTCATATTGTTTTATATTCATTAGGTTACTATATATCAGATATGTGTAAGACTAGTCTTTTTTTCTTATTTCACCTGGAGTAAGTCCAAAATGGACTTTACAAAAATCATTAAATTGAGATAGGGACGAGAAACCATATTCCTCACTTATCACTTTAAAGTTTTTTGTATAATCATTTATTTCATGAAATATGCGTTTAGCCCGTTGATCTTTCATCCATTTATAAGGAGATATACCAAAACTTTTTTTAAAACGTTTATTAAAAGCAGATACGCTATAATTTGATAATGCAACTAACTGCTGGATATTCTTGACCTTATAATGATTATCATAAATAAACTTTGAAAAGACTTGGTCATTATTTAGCAAAGAACTAAATAGAAGAGCCAAATCCTCTTTAGAGTAATATGCCCTTAATAGAAAGAATAGTTCTTGTCGTTTTATATCAAAGAAATGAGTACATTTAATTCCATCTGATATATTAATATAGGTCCAATGAAGAAAGCCTCTCAACCTGTCATTAATCTCCAATGAGTTAAACTCATCTTCTTTTTGGGTGTTTTTTTCATAAAGTTGTTGTATCGAAAAACGGTCACAAAAATTGATCTGAGAATTAATACGAAAGATTATAATAAAGGCATCTTCCTCTGCATAAGCTTTATATTTATACCCCTGTCTAAGAACAAACATCTGCTTTGGATAAATTATTTGATTGTTAACCTCTCCATAGGATATATTAATGCAACCGTCGATTACAAATATAATTTTACTTTCTTCTGCAACGTTTTCTCTTAAATTAGCTGCTTTAATTTTAAAACCTTCTATCGGTGCTTTTTCTTCTCTTTGGTAATTATAACACGCGAGATGTTCCTCTTTATATAATAATTTAGTCATTATTAGGTGTTTTGGATTGTTTGAGTATTGTTGTCTTTATTTTTAATGGTCATTTTAATAGTATTTGACATTATTGCTGGACATTAACTGCTTTTTTGAATCATTACCATGTCAGTATGTTTGAGTAATGTGTTATTTTATTATTTCATAAATAATATGTGTTTATATAATTAGTCTGTATATCTGTTATTTAATGATGTTTTTGTTTGGTGTTCCGTCACTTAAGAAGTGATAGAATTCAATAATATTGATTTGAAGTAAATTTCACACCTATGGTTAGTTCATTAATCTATACACTTTCTTTATGGAATTCCTCTTTGGATTTAGGGTTTATAGAAATCCGTGAAAGCTCGTTAATCGAACAAAACGGACGTATGTATATTGACTTAGAGCTCGATATAAGATGTTTATCGGTAGGTTCTAATCAATCTTTAACGTTTACTCCCATGTTAATCAAAGATAACTATCACCAAGAACTTCCGGCTATTATTATTTATGGAAGCGAGCGATTTAGAGCTTATCGGAAATGGAGAATATGCCCATGGATACTATCATTTAAAGAAGATTATAATATATATAAAGTAATAGAAGCTAGAAATGGACAATCTGTATCTTTTTCTTATAATCTCAAAACTTCGGCCAAAGGTTGGATGTCTGATGCAACACTTGGTTTTTTTGATCATAGAACAGGGCAGTTACAAACTCAGTAGATAAATAACTATAGTATATTATAACACATTAATTTATTTATAATTAAAAGTTTTTAAAAATGAAGAAATTTTTTTTTAGTGCAGTAGCGGCTATTGCGATAATGTTCTCGTCATGCAGCAATGACGAAGTTACAAATCCGGAAGGAAGTGTTGGTTCAATTCGATTTGCTGTCGATTTCGAAGACGCAACAACAGCAGCTACAAGAGCTGCAGCATCATCGACTGCTATTCCTATAACTTCATGGAATAATGTGGATAAAATTCGTATGTTTTTGTATAATGCAACCGATGGAACCATTGCCTATTCGTATGAAATAGATCCAGCAGCAAAAGCTGATAAGGTATTTAACTTCCTCGATATTCCAAGTGGTACTTACAATTTGGCGCTTGTCGCAAATATCAAAAGCAGTACCAATAATGTAGCTACATCTGTTGATAATTGGGCAACGTTAACAGAATTGGGAGATTATACAGTTCGTACAAAGAAAATAAATACAGATGTAGTTATGGATTTGAAGAAACTGTCGGCTTTTCCAACAGGTCACGCTATTCCTGCAGCGAGGGTTCCTTATGCTCCGGCTTCTGAGGTTTTTGTTGCATATCAATCAGGTATTACCATTACTACAGGAGGAACAAATGATTTGACAGCAACACCTTTATTGTTAAAACGTGAAGTGTCGCTTATGCGTGTTCGAATCAACAAAAAAGCAGACTTCTTAAATGAACCTGGAAAATTAGTAGATTTTGCTAATGCTACCAATCTTATTGCTGTTCAAACAATTCCTGTTGGTTTTGGTTTAAAATTAGGCTCATTTGCAGGAGGTATCAATGCTACGCCTTCAGATGCAAACAGAGTTATTGTCGGAGCTAATGGGGCTTCTACTTTTAGAACATCCAATCCATTACCCGCAACTCATACTAACCCCGTTGTGCTTGATAATGATTTTACTTTATGGCAAGAAGTTTTGGTATTGCCAAATGCAACAAAAGCTGAGGGGAAACTTCCTTCTGCAGATGCAAACCAAGCTCGAAAGTTTACTATAATTGTTAGCGCGCAAGCACCTGCAGGTTATAAGCTTGATAATGGTACCACTCTGGCAACTTCAAAGCCTATTTACTGGAGTGGAATTGTTAATGAAGTATTTCTGGAAAATAATATACGTGAAGTTAACTTGACGATAAAGTCAAGAGGGACTGATGTTTGGCCCGAAATTAAAGAAGTCGGAGGATTAGACATTAAGGTTAGTGCTCCTGAAAACTGGAATACTACTATTCAAAAAACAGACAAAGAAGTTTAATACAAATAAATTCAGTATCAAGTTATTCCTTTTGCGGAGTGTTTCAGAAAAATACTCCGCAAAACATAACTTAAAAACATTTATTCTACCAAAGTGAAGAGCAATGAATAATATACATAAATATACTACAAGACTTTGTTTGTCATCTGTTTTGATATGCCTTTGTTTACTCTCGTCTTGCACCTATGATTATTTTGAAGATGAAACAAACTATGTGGTATATGTGCCCAAAGCTGATGTGAATAGGAGAACTGAGACGTATAAAGTGGATGATGTCAGAATCTTCATTTACAATACAGATCTGGAAAAGGATCGTTATTCTTTACACCCTTTTGAGGATAATGCAAGAACTATGGTAGGAAATTTTCATTTCAAACTTTTACCGGGAATGCATCCTGTTCATTGTTTTTCCAATATAAGCGGAGTCGATTTTTCCGAAATACAATCTTATAATACTGCAAAATTTACTTTGCAAAAATCAGAGGATGGTTACTATAAAGAACCTCCTGTAATTTTATCGGAATATGTTTCACCACTTATTCGCATTCCAGGTCCATTAGTTACGGATACAGCATTGTTTGAACATAAATATGTGGGACGTATTTGTTTTGCAATAAAGAACTTAGAGGTTTTTAATTCGAAACTGACACTTAATAATATAAAGAAAGTTGAGATTTTAGCTTCAGGCGTTGGTACATGCCAATACTTGTCTCAGATCTCCGACTCTATCAATACTCGCTCCTCCCGCAGCAATGCAAATGATAAGATGCTATTGACTGCTAAATTATATGAAAATCCTTATTTAGATTTCGAATTTGGATTTGAAAATTATTATCTGCCATCTCCTGATCTTTCGGCTGAAGGAAACCTTTCGGAGCCCATCAACTTTAAGTTGACATTTTTTGATGCAAATAATCAGCCTATAGATTTTCTTCATGTTGAAGTTACAGATGCCAAATATCAACCTAAAATATTGCATATGGCAGAGACTATTATGGTAACTATTGATGGTAAGGATGTAAAAGTACTCACATTAAAAGATTTGCTTGATTGGAATCCTATAATTGAAGCCGGAAAAGATAATACTCCCGGTGGTGGAGGTACTGAGGTATAACATGAATTTGAATATCAATAAATATAATTAATTAGATGAAACGCTTTCTACAACACATATTAGTTTTTCTGGCACTATGTTTATATTATAGCCCCTCGTCTCAGGCACAAGCTTTGAAGACAAATATCCCTTTAATACTTACAGGTACTCCAAATGTTGGAGCCGAATGGTCTGTTGGTAAACAGCTGACAGTTAATGGAGATATATTATGGGCTCCTTATCTTTTTAAAAAGGATGAAGAGGTTTTCAGAACTCTTATCGGGAGTATTGATGTGAGATACTATATTAATCCGAAATATTATTATACCAATGACTTGTGGGATGGATTCTATGTCGGTCCTTATGCAATGTATGGTAATTTCAATATAGGATTGAAGAACAGTGACGATGATAAAACCAGCTACCGGAGAAAAGGTTGGGGGCTATCGGCCGGACTTTCGACCGGATATAAATTTTATTTGTCGAGCCGATTTCGGCTAGAAGTTAATCTGGGGTTAGGTTATGCTCATATGCAATATGACAAGTATGAATTAGGTGGAGAATATGCTGATTATCCTATAGAACGAAAAAAAACAAAAGCTTACGTTGGACCCACAAAATTTGGAGTGCATCTAGTATATAACATATTCAGATAATATCAAAAATAATGATAAATAGAAAAATGAAAATCGGCTTTTTGACTTTGTCTTTATTAGCTGCAATGTCGCTACATGTATATCCAAAAGATAAGCAACAAAACAAACAAGATAATAAAGCCCGCAAAACAGAAATAAAGGCCGACCGGAAATTCGTCCGGCAGGAGTTCGAACAAGCTATGAAGCTTTATGAATCGGCTCTTACGCAAAATGCCAGTAATACTTATAATGCATTACTTCATCTGAAAACGGCAAGGTTGTATCTTAATTTATTGAATTATACAGCTTCAATACCTCATTATGAAAAGGCAATGCTGTTAAATGAAGATTTATTTAATGCTTCCGATATATGTAATTATCTGGATGCGCTTAGATATTCGGGTGCAAAAATGGAAGCTGTTAGAATTGCCAGAAAATATGCCTATCGTGATGTTTACAATAAAGATCAGCGTTATTTGAATATAGTGCATGCACTTGATTTTGAGGATGGATTTATGCCTGTAGGAGCACCCGAATTTATTGTTGAGAGGTTGGATAAAGGCAATACTCCATTTTCTGAATTTTGGGTAGGAAAAATGAATAACGAGTACTTTTATGCTACCAGCAATAGTAAATTTCATGATCCTAATAAGAAATTCTACCATAGAACAAAATATTATTCCTTAGATGAAAATTCAGAGTTTTCGCTGAATGCTGTCGCAGGAAGAAAAAAGAGATCCCGCGAGTTTTTACATATGGTTCCTATTGATTTGCAAAATGGACCTCTTTCTTTTGCAGAAGATATGAGCCGTATGATCGTAACATCATTATCCTATGATAAAGGTGAGCAAATTGATATCTCGTCAAAAGGAATTAATGCTTTTAAAACGAAACTGTATTATTCAAATTACAATAGTAAACGTAATGGTTGGTCCTCATTTGAACTGGCTTTTCCTCAAAAGAAAGAAGCATCCTATGCTCACCCTTTTCTTTTTGACAACGACAGATTTTTACTTTTTTCTTCTGATATGCCGGGAGGTTATGGAGGTTATGATATATATATATCCGAATGGGATAACGAGCTTCAGAGGTGGGGAGACCCTGTGAACCTTGGGGCACAGGTAAATACCGAAGGTGATGAAATATCCCCTACCATATACAATGATTTATTGATTTTTGCCTCTAATGGGCATGTTGGCTTTGGAGGATATGACATTTATGGTATTATTTATGAAAAAGGTGTTGTAACTAAAGGAAGTTTAATCCACTTTGATTATCCGATTAATTCAGTATTGAATGATTTTAGTATGCTTCGAATCGATAATGACAGGGGCTATATCGTTTCAGACCGGTTACTCCAACATCAGGATGATATATTTTATTTCTATCGTAATAATCTAAAGAACAAGAATAGTTTAATATATGGGATGTCGGAAGCTAATGCCATTTCCAGCGGAGCTATAAGCTTGATTAAGGATGGTGGGGACTTTAATGCACCTCGTCATGAGGAACTTCCCAAGTACTCATTCTATACAGAATCAATGTTAACCGTGTATTTTGACTTCGACAATTCGGAATTAAACTATACCGCGATCGAAGCTTTGCAAAATTTTCTAGATGATACGGATTTCAGCCAAGTTGAATCTTTGATTATTGACGGATATGCTGACGAAATGGGGGGAGAGGGGTATAACCTTTTATTGTCGGAGAAAAGAGCAGAATCAGTTTATTCATGGTTAATGAACAAAGGAATCAAAGTAAAAACAAAGATTGCAGGTAAAGGTCAGATTTTCCTTACAAAGAAAGATATGGAAGATGATGGACAAGAACCGGTAGCTTCCTTTTATAAAAGAGAATTACAATATAATAGAGGTAATTCTTCTATTTGGGAGCAGAAAATATGGATGAATCGCAAAGCCAGACGTGTTGAAATAAAAGCAATAATAAAATAACAAATGAATATAATTATGAAGTGCAGAAAAAAGATATATGGCAGTTTGCTAATTTGTGCCTTATTGATTGGGTTTCCTATAAATACACTTAAAGCTCAATATATGCCGGTGGTTTTTGACCGGACATATGGAGAAAATATAGATTATCAACATTTATGTCCTGTTGCCGATGGTGAAGCTGTTCTTGTGGGTACTGACAATAATAAGACTACAGTGACTTGGGTCAAAAGAGAAGGTGATACCCGATTTTCGCGTTCATTGCCTACAGGGTTTATTTCAGTTAATAATGTTTATTATGCGGGGAATAATAAGGTACTTATCATAGGTCAGTCGAATGTCAACTCAAAAGGTAAAAGGTCTGCACAAATTTCGGGTCGAGCATTGATTATAGATAATAAAGGGGAGATATCTACAGATGTTTATCTGGGAAGTGAAGGAAGCGAATTATTTTGTGGTAAGATTCTGAAAGACGGAAGCTTGATTCTTGGAGGATATGAACCTACTCCTTTGAATATTAAAGCCGGGATGGTAGGAAAAGTAGATGCTGCCGGAAAAATAATATACAAGTATGTAGCTACTGAAAGTGGTACTTGTGTTGCTTTTGATATATTGGGAAGTTCTTCCGAATTTGTATATGCGGCTTTTACATCGGAAGATGGAGTCGGTGCATCTGTTACGCGATTAGACAGTAATGGTAAACCTTTATTTGTTACAGTATTACCGGATGCAGGGTTTTATATTAATAAAATGATAACATCTCAGGATGGACATGTATTTCTCGTCGGAAATAGTGATTCAGGAGGGGGAAGAGTGCTTAAAATAAGAGCAGAAGGAGACATTGTTTTTAACAAGGGGATTGTACCTGCCTCACAATTAACCTCTTTAGAGCATTTGTATTTGGCAAATAATGGAAATATCCTTGTCGGAGGAAATGGAAGTGACAAAAGCTATTATTCATTATTACGTAATGATGGAACTGATTTGCAAAAGTATGTGATGAAGGAAAGTATCTCCGGTATGGGAATAGATGCTGTGTCGGGCGAGTCTGTAATTGTAGGTTTTGATAACGATAGAGCTAGAGGAACAATTATTGGTTTAGCAAAAGACGGACGCCAGATATATCAAAAATCTACAGATGGTAATTTTAATAAAACACAACTAAGTCCTAATGGAATATTCTTAGCAAGTACTTCTTCCGGACGTATTTGTATGGTTTCTAATATGGGCGATTTATTGTTTGACCGTTATGCTGTTGAAGACTCAAAGAAATCATTCAATGATGTTAATTTCACTTCAAATGGAGATGTTCTTTTGAAAGACATGAATAACCGTTTAGTTAAACTCGGGCATGGAGTTTACGTTTCGGATGTCAGAATAAATAAACCGGTAAACGGTTATACCACAGCTTTATTTACAGTGACTTTAACCGGATATTCAACCACGGATCAGGGAGTTCCCGTCCCTGTAACTGTTGAGTATTTTACAAAGGAAGGTACAGCCACAGAAGCTAATAACTATTCTCCGATAAAAGGGAGTTTATCTTTTGTGCCTTCTAACGATGGAGCAGCTAAATATATGATCAAACAAGATGTAGAGGTTCCGATCAAGGCCAACAATTTGGTGGAAGGGCGTAAATTATTTGAGATGCATCTTGCCAATATTAGTAAAAGTTACCTGGTAAAGCCTAAAGGAACAGCCACTATTGAAGATCAGGAAGTAGTAGTGAAATTGGTAAATACCGTAGATGGTCTTGAAGGAGAAAGAGATATCATTTACGAATTGGGAATCTTCAAAACAAATGGAGAATCTTTGGTAAATCAAACAGGTTCAGATATTGTAATAGATGGCAGTTATGGAAAAGGAACGGCAGATGCTCTTGACTTTGACATGGGTATAACTCCTCGTTTGACTATTGCTAATGGATCGAAGACTGGGAAATTCAATGTGAGAACATTAACTGATACCCGATACGAATTGCCTAAAACAGTAATCGTAGACTTTAATAAAGTAAATGCTATCAGTGATGCGAATGTAGGTTTCGAAAGCTCTCTGTTGAGTTGTTTGGGTACAGTAGTTGACCAACCTGCAATGCTTGCTGTTACGTCATTAGGTGACCATGGGCGTATGAATAATATTGTATCGGGTTTCTTCCGTATCTCTTTATTGAGAGCTTCTGATGGCGCATTATTAACAAATGCAACAGGTGGTGATATAACTATCTCGTCTTCTGTAGCTGCCGAAACAACAGCTGCTGAGGGTAAAGACTTTGTTTTCACGAACCTTCATGACTTGCGTATTTGGGGTGATGGAAACAGAAGTGCTGTAAACTTAAATGGTATTATTCTTTTTGATAAAGATAAACTAGGTGCTAAAAAACTGGTAGTTGGTCTGGATTCTGTGATGACTCCTGCTAATGCACCTCAAATAAATATTGCATCAGATGGAAAATATGCAGGTTTTACCATTAATGACTAAATGCTTACTTTCTCATCATACGGTGTCTTATCCTTCCATGACAAAGACACCAGTGATGAAAGTGATGACTAAACGATCAGATCACCGTAGTCTGTTACGTTCTTAAATAAATATCCTTTTTTGAATCGAACTTTAGAATAAGAAAAATATATGAGAAAAAATATTTTACCCTTGGTTCTATCTTTCAGGCATTGCCGGATAAAAGAATTTAAAATGTTTGCAGGCTCCAAAAAAGGAGCTGTAGAATTGGAAACATCCGAATTAGACCCTAAGAAATTATGGGTCGACTATATCGGTGTCGAAGATTCATATCTTGAGCATTCCATGTTGATTTTTGTAAACGATTCAAAACTCTGTTTTATGCCCGAAAGGTATACATATGAGTATCGATTCGAAAAAGGAGTTTTAAAAGTCTATGATAATCAGCAAGCTGAATGGGTAACATTTGCTTACGGGGATACAAATAAGTTGGTTGTAGTCAAAGGACTTACCAAAGTGGAGAAATTGTATGGTGCAGACAAATTGAGAATAAAAAATAATGAGGAGACTTTTTCCGGAGCTTTTGCTTATGCAGGAATATCTTCGATGTCCTTACTGAAAGATAAAGAAGCTAAAATCTCTTGGTGTAACGTACACTATACTTTTCAATAAATAGTAATTGTTTTTTAGATCGGCTGATAGATAGAACTGTCCGGATTGGATATAATTAGGTAATTGAAAATTGGAATCTAGTTTATCGTGTAAAACGGTTATGAGGCTAATTCCGAAATAAAAAAATATAAACATGTACGCAAAAGTAAAATATGCAGCAGTGGCTTTGTGTCTGCTTCTGGGATACTCGTCCTGTAGTAACGAAGAGCTTATAGCTGATAATGAAATTGTAAGGAATGGTATTCAGTTGAGAGTCTCCGGAGTGTCGGAAAATATTAGGCAATATTCCGAGCTGTATGCTTTTAACGGACAGGCTCCCAATCTAGACTACTTCAACCATATGCCATTGAATATAGAACGTACTCCGGAATATCTTAAAATGGATATGCTTGTGGGTAAATGGAATTTTGTGCTGGTTGGTTGTAACGAAATGGATATTCGTCCTCATTTAATCTCTCCCCAATTTACATCCGCTAAATCGGATATGCCAATGTGGGTAACTCAACCTTCGGGAGGACTGTTACCGGATGTACCTGAGATTCGTACAGCTTTAATTAATGGGGTGACAATCGTAAAAGATCAGTCTCATGAAACTGCAGCTGTTTTAGATCGTAATGTTGCTAAAGTACGCTTAGTCCTGAAAGATGGTGTTGGATTTAAGTTGGGCGGAGGACATACTTTTTCATTGATAAATGTTCCTACAAGTTTATCGTGGAGTGGAGGTTTGTATCCTAATAAAACCAATCCAACCACAACGAATATTCCCATGACAAAGGCTGTAACATTTCATGAATCGGTTTCTCTTGCAGGACATCAACAAAGCGACACGATTGATTTTATTATTCCTGCCCACAAATCGTTGTCGGTTGGTGACATAAGTACTCACAAGATTTCAGTGGGAGTAAAACTTATAACTGCCGGTGGAACAGGTTATATAAATGAGGTAGAAATTCCTATTGTCCCTCAGGATAATAAAATTCTGGAAGTAAGCCTTATTGCAAAAGGAGGGATCGAAGTAAAGGTTGATGTAAGGGATTGGTCTACAGTATATTCTTCCAATAATATAGATATGTATACTATGACTCCTTCGGGCAACTCGGGGTATGTCGCTACTTATGCCATGAATATGAAGCAAGAACGAAATTGGTGGGTAACACTTGAAGATCCTATAAATTTTGAGTTTGTCGAGGAAAGTGTAACATTCGGACAAAAAACAGTTTCTCCTGTCAATATTCAAGTAAGACGTAAAACCGCAGGAGCTGCTCTTTCTACTAAGTTGAACCTTTTCATTTCGGGTTTAGACGGTTCTAAAGAGCAATATGATATCACCGGTTTAAGAATATTAATACCCTAAAACGTTAGCTCATGTACTTTAGAATAAAGAATAAATACATCAAAATAATAACTTTTTTACTGATAATACTCTTTCTCCCTTCTTGCGCGAAGGAGCAGGATGAATTGGGAAACTCGAAACCCATTGACGGTAAAGTGCAGATTGCTCTGCAATTGCCTTCGGTTAATACACCTGAGTTAAGAAGCACAGCTACTGATGAAGAAACTCTGGTTAAAGATCTTTCATTATTTATATTCGAGAGCTCTACAGGAAATAAAGAATTTTCTATTCGAATAGATGTACCTTATACAGGTGCGTCCGCCGATATTGATATGAGCAGATGGGTAAGCGACCAAGTGATTATGGTATTAAATTCTGTAATACTTGCAGATCTCGATAAAGCAAGAAATATACATATAGTTAGTAATATAGTCGAAAGTAAATTGGCTTCGGTTACTAATGAAAGTAGTTTAGAGGCTCTAATAACTGATGCTATTACAGCAGAAATTGCACAGCCTGATGGAAATAAGCCTCTTTTGATGCATGGAGTTAAGAAAGACCATAACTTCATAACCGATGTTAGAGCGTCTATTTCTTTGGTGCGTAATGTGGCGAAAGTAAAGATGACTGTAAACACAAACGATTTTATTTTTGGTGGAGTTAAGTATTTACTCGCTCCGGCTAATCAAAATCTATCGGTTAAGATGGCAAATGTTGCAGATTGTTCTAATATTGTCTCGGCTTTAACTAGTCCTTCCACAGCTAATTATATATCTTATGATTTCAAAACCGTAGTACCTTCGGAAAGAGGAGTTGGAACAACTAAATCGACAACTCATGCTTATATCAATGAAAATTTACGGCCAACTTATGATGTGGAAAAAGATGTCACTTTTGTTGTACTTCAAATTCCTTATCAGAAGGAAGGGGATACCACAGTAAAAACCGAAAATTATTATAAAGTACTAATCAATCAAGAGAATGGTTATAAGATCAACCGTAATACGATATATGATATAACACTAAACATCTCTTCTTTGGGAGGAGAAACAGATGCTTCAGCAAAACTGGTTGATGGCACATTAAATATATTACCTTGGGATGAAAATACAATAATTTCGGATATCTCTCAAACTTATCTTACGGTGAAAGAGACAGTGTTTGATATGGGAGTAAGTAAAAATTTTTATTATGCAACGAATGCTGAAACAGGTGATTGCTCGCTAGAGTCGGGTGCGAGTTGGTTAACAGCCTCTTTCGATGCTACCAATAATATAAAATTAACTGCTGCTGGTGCAGACTATACTGTACCGCGGTCTACAACTTTGAAGATCAAGGTGAAGAATTTGACAAAAGTTATAACTGTAAATCAGACTCCGATTATTACAACAGGTTCTATAACATTAAATCCAAAAACAATCTATATTTCCGAACCCACGACATTCAAGGATGTTACACTGGCAGTTAGCCCTACCACCTCCTCATGGATGATGATAGATGGAAATGTATCTGTTGCGTCTTGTAATTATACTAACGGAACAGGAAATCAAACACTGCGATTTACCAGAGGTACAACCTATGATAATACCACTTATAAATTTTTAAATAAAAATACTTTGGAGTACGATGAGGTCAAGGTATGTAACTTAGGATTGTCTGTAACAGGAGAAGAAATAGGTATACCCGGTGATGGAGGCACATTTACAGAGTCGGATTTGGCTGCATATGGAGGAGATGCCAGTTGGGTTGTTAAGTCTAAGCCTAGTTGGATAACATCGGCTTCTAATATTGGAGGAGAACTACACTTTACTGCTACGGCAGAGCCTAATGAATTGGATCGTACAGGTTTTATTACTATAGCTCATGTTAATGACTTAAACTATACTAAAACCATTAAAATAAATCAATCGGCTAAATACGTTAGGTTTCCGGAGTTCGATTACTTGGTAGTTAGATATAGGGTAGGTAATAGACCTTCGGGAAGTTGGGATATGGATTCGGGAACTTTCTTTAAGGAAACCGGAGTATCTGATTTGGATGATAAAGGAGTTGGTTTTGGTACGTATGGAGGTGGCGGAGCTAAGGCATCAATAATATACAGAAATTTTACTGTTATGCAGTTTGGTGGAGATAATACACAGAGTGGATATGAAACAGCTTTTGTAAACTTTACGAATTTAACAACTACTGTTATTTATGATGATCTGCCGAGGTATTTTAATATCAACTTATACGCTAGATGGTGGAGTAATGGGATTAAAGGACACCCGATTAATATAGACATCGTCTTATATAAAGGAGGTACTATGAGACCTGTTAATATATATGACTTTGAAAATGTAGGTGGTATAACCCAGATGCAGGAAACATATTCCGTTCCTTTAAATGTAAGTAATACAACAACTCCTATTGCTCCTAATAACTATCATACTAGTCAATCAATAGGTACTATACGGTACGATAAAATGAAAAATACGGCCACATTTACATTAAATCCGGCTCCAGCCAGTCTACGCTCTGTAATCAATAATATAGAATACTTACCGGGCGAAACTAAGGAAGAATATGGAGTCAGGTTATCTAAGAATCGTAAATAATAAATAATCAATTGGTATGAAACAACTAATAATATATATTCTATTCCTACTGACAGCCACTTCGTGTGGTCTGTCAGAGGATTCGGATATAATACAAGAAAGAGATATCGAACTTCAATTTGCATTGGAGATTCCAGAGAATCAGCTCGTAACAGCTGGTTTAAGATCTTCTTATAATGAAAACTCCGTTCGCTGTATTGATCTCCTGGTGTTTAATGAGAACAACCAGTTTATAGAAAGAGTGAAGGTCAATAATATCTCAGGAAGCGGAATTATAAAAACTTTTAGTCTTAGAATGAAGGAGACATCAGCATTGCGCACTTTTCATATTATAGCTAATGGGAGAAACGAAAACGATGCTGATATTATAAATTTCAGTTCTGTTACAACTAATATGCTGGAAAGTGTTGCTATCCCTTCTCTTAAGACTAATACTTTGGTCGCTTTAACGTCTCCACAGTTACCTTTGGTTATGTGGGGAAGAACTTCTACTCCAAGTATAACATCAAATACGACTTTGGGAGTAGTAAATATGCTTAGAACAGCAGCTGCAGTCTCCGTTGAATGTATTCCAGGTAATCCAAACAATGGTCTGAGTGATTTTTCTCTTACAGGTTTTACTATTCTAAAGAGTTCTAATATGGCAAGAGTTGCCCCTGCGGCTTATACAGTGCCGGCTTCAACACCATCAACTGTTAGTCTTATCTCAGGATCAGGTTATATTGACTATGTAAATACTTCAGGAACGGGTGTTTGGTCATATAGAGCAGGTAATGCAGCTCCTGACTTATACTTGTATGAAAGATCAAATATTCTGAATAATACAGGTTTGTCTGTAATTATAAGAGGTAAATATAAAGGGATTGACGGGTACTATAAAGTCTGGCTGAAGAATAATGCAGGGCAAGTGATTCACATTGTTCGCAATCACCGCTATCTTATTCAAATAACTAAAGTATTTGGTGCAGGTTATGACTCTATCGAGAAAGCTATGGTGGCAGACTATTCCGCAAATATTTTTACAGATATTATTGATAATGATAATGATATTGTAGATATGATTGCCGATGGTAAACATGAGTTAGGAGTTTCTGCTCCTTTTACAATGCGAGGCAGTGGCTCAGCTACTATTGGAACAGTATTGAACACTAATACATCAGCAACTGTAACTGTTACAAGTGATGTTGCATGGCTAAACAATTTAGTACTTACAGGTTCCGGAAATCGAAAAGTATTAACAGGCACGTTTACATCTATTGGAGCAACGTCACGTACAGGGACAATTACGGTAAGAGCCGGTAGCTTAACCCGTACACTTACAGTGACACAAATGCCGAATTAAACCTGCTGCTGTCGTTTTATTTTATAAATAGAGGAGGTATTATGGAAAGTATACAACAGATTCTAAGAAACGAAAAGTATAATGACAATCAAATCTACTTATATAAAGCAGATGGATGTTGGTATGCTTATGAACGTTCTGCATTTTATATATTTTCAATTTGTTCTGTTGATAATATTTTTAAAGTAAAAGATTCAAGAATAGGAAACATGATGTTTATTGCTGTATTGTTGAAGGGGATTAATCGGATGAAGAATCCTCATCTTACGATTCTTGAGGAATCAGAAAACCGGATGGTTATAAAGTGCAGTACAATCTGTAAGGGATTCTTACATTGGAAAGATCGTTTTCTTCCATTAATTAATCCATTGAAGGAACTGAACGAATATACTGAACATACAAACTATAGTTATGAAAATTAAGGCATTTTTGTTTTTAGTCATAATATCCTCTTGTTTTTCTGCCAATGCTCAACAATTGGGAGTAAGAGCCGGTGTGAACTTAAGTAATACTGAAGTCGAGTTAAATGGAGTTGATACAAAACGATACATTGGATTTAATATAGGTGCAATATCGAATTTAAATCTACCGATTGACGGGTGGAAAATAAATGCAGGATTGTTATTTTCGAACCAAGGCTTTGCATTGAAACAAGATTACGGAAATAATAGCGGGGTTACCTACAACTTTACAACTAACACTATTGAGGTACCGGTGAATGTGAGAAAGGAGTTTAATTTGTTTATAGTTAAACAGTATATTCAAGCAGGCCTATATTCCTCCTATGCCTTATCAGGACGGATAAAGGATGGAGATACCTCACATTCACTGGATTTCAAAAAAAAAGCCGACCGATTTGATACCGGATTTAGTATAGGGGTTGGTTCTTCTCTGACTCAAAAAATTCAGGTATTAATCAATTACGATCATGGATTTACAAAGAGCGAAATAAAGTTCGGAGATCAGGTTATAGTATCTAAAAACCGTAGATGGGGACTTTCGGTAGGATATCTGTTTTAAGTAAAAGAAAATATTTAATGATATATTTTGAAGACATAACAAACTATCGCTGTTTGGCTTGCCAAAGCAATAATATAGTTAATCAAAAAAGAAGTGAAATTATAATCTTAGAATAATGTTTAATAAAAAAGCAAAGACAGAGACAATACTGGCAGATCGTACATATAGTGTCCTTTCTCAAGGCTTAACCCTTTCCGGAGAAATAAACACGAAGGATGATTTACGAATTGATGGGACTGTAGATGGTAATATATATTGTGAAGGAAAAGTAATAGTAGGGCCTACAGGCTGTGTTACTGGTAATATTGAGAGTGAAAGTATTGAGTTGATGGGTAAAGTGAATGGCAATATAATTGTGCATGATATAATTATGCTCAAATCATCATCTTACTATGATGGAGATATTACTGCTGTGAGTATAGATATAGAAGCCGGAGCCAATTTCTTTGGAAATTGTAGAATGAGCGATGCTGCAAAATCAGAACCTAAGCCTATACAGATAAATTCATAGAAAAGTCGTTGGTTTATAAAGATAGCACAGGTATTGTGCAAAAACTAAGATCAAGTAGTGAAGAGTAGGGTAATTTAGAGTTTATCCTAGGTAGAGCCATGCCGACTGAGAAGTTAGCATGGCTTGTTTAAAAACACAATAATATATTACATTAATAAAAATAAATGGGTCATAGACCTTAAAACAAATAGAATGAAATTGTCCGATTTATTTATCCGATTTACCCTTTTTAGAAAGTTATTAAATAAAATCTCTATTCAGAGCTTGCTAGCTATTGTCGTAATCGTTTTTTTTATTGCATCATCTTGCTCTACATCAGATCATAAGTTTATGACGCAGAGTTTGTTTATGCAAACAAAGCGTGCCAATATAGTACTTCCTGATGATCAGATGAACAATAAAAGCAAGTCTTCTATTGCTTCAGAAAGGGTTACTTTTAGAAATTCAGGTTCAAGTGGTATACATGGAGAGGTTGCTCTTAAAAGTGGTCAAAACAAATTAGATACAAGCACAGTCTATCGCTTGCCCGAAGTGGAAGTGAAAGCTCAAGGGCGTTTTACTGCAGAACGTGATGGGCGTATAAATGTTGATTTTAAAATTATTGTACCCAAGGAAATTCTATCAGATAATTGGCGTTTGGTTCTGAGTCCAAAACTTCTGCATAATGATTCGGTTGTTTCTTTGCAGAAAGTAATGCTCAATGGAAGAGGATTTGTCGATAAGCAAAAACAAGATTATGAAGATTATGATAAGTTTTTGAAGTCAATTGTTGATAAATCTCAGTATGACAGTATCTATCTGGATAGAGATAATATATCAAGAGACATAAGAAAACGTCAGGAATATTATTTTAGTATCTATAAAAAAGATATGAAAGAGCAGATGGATTACGAGAAATGGAAAGCTAAAAGGGAGGAAGAGGATGCTCGTATGGAGGCGATGAAAATCAGATATAAAACCGAGCAATATCACCGTTATTCACGTAAAGCCATAGACCATACTATACGTAATCTAGTGGAGAATAAAGATACAACAGGATTGCATGTAAAGTATATGAAAGATTATGAGCGCAAGACCAAGAAACATATTTCGAGGTATTTGGATGATTTTAGCTTTCATGGAGATAAAGATTCTTTAGAGTCTTTCAAAAAAGAAATGGAGCTGATGCGGGTTCCCAAGAAATACAGGGAATTGTATGAAACAAATCGACAGATTGCTGATATTAATAATCACGTGTTTACCTTAAAGGATTCTATTGAAATATCTAAGCACAGATATTTTTTTGATGAGATAGTACTCAATGAGCTTGCAGCAACAAGAAAAGATGAGATGTTCCGAAAGATAGTGAAGTTTCCTTATACCGAAAATAAAGCCGAAATTCGTTTGGATACTATAATTCCATCGGGCAGTAATTTTGTTTTTTATTACACACAAGAATACCCCGTAGTCGAGGGATTGAAGAAAATCCGTCTTACTATGGATAGTAAAATACAAGCTATAGATAGAAGTGAATATAAGCTGCAAGGAGCCGATACTCTTTCATATTTTATAGCATCTTTGGCTCAATTGGCAGATGCGTCGCTAATAAGTAAGCGTACCGAGTTGCACCGAAACCTTTATGATCGGATACCGGTTTATACCGCTTATAAAGCAGCTAAATCTGCGATGTCGGTTTATGAAATCGATTATCAGGATAATAGAGCTAATATGGATAAGTTTGTGGACTCATACCGCAAGTATACCAATTCTCCCGAATTTACAATTGATAGTGTTACTCTGATTGTGACAACGTCTTTGGAGGGAGATTATGAAGATAATTATGAGTTGACATCTAAACGTGCCTTATCTGTAAAAAACTACTTGAAAGGAGCTTTACTCGATTCAGATGTTGAAAGTTTGTTTAAAATTAAAAATAAAGGTGAAGATTGGAATACATTACTGGCTCAGATAAGGAAAAGAGATGATATTGTAAATAAGGAAGATATTCAGACTATGTTGACAAATGCCGTGTATCCCGATCAATGTGAGGAAAATATTAAGAAGCAGTTCCCTTCGGATTATAAAATCATTCAGGATTCTATTTATCCTTTATTAAGAAGGGTAGATTTTGTAATTGATTTGCATCGTACGGGGTTAGTTTCCGACACTGTAAAGGTTGAATATAGATCAGACTACGAAGAAGGGCTCCGTTTATTGCAGGATAGAGAGTATTGGAAAGCAATAGAGATATTGGCAAACTACCCGGATTACAATGCTGCTTTATGCTTAGTTTGTTTAGGATATAACAGTAAGGCATACGATCTGTTGACTAATTTAACTCCAACAGGTAACACCGAGTATTTACTGGCTATTCTTTGCAGTCGTATGCAAAAAGAACGGGAGGCAGTAAGTCATTTGTTAAAATCATATGAGTTAGATTCGTCTAAAGTCTATCGTTCTAAATTAGATCCCGAAGTCACAGCTTTGATTATCAAACATAACTTACAATCGAATATTGACAAAATTATGGAAAAGAAAAATCAGAAGACAGAAACTATCGATATAAAATAATTGAACTGCATATCTAAAATATACCTAGGATCTTATAAGTAAAAAAAAATATTTAATGACACACTTTAAAGGCATAACAACCTATCGCTGTTTTGCTTGCCAAAGCAATAAATAGTTCTGCAAACTTAGTTTCGAAAGGATTATAAAGTTTGGGCGTAATTTTGCTAATTTTGTATATGGTAAATAACTACCATGTAATAGACAGGTAAAAGCAATGAAACTTCTTCATACGGCAGACTGGCATATCGGACAAAACTTCTTCGGTTACGACCGCAAAGAAGAGCATATATTCTTTCTAAACTGGCTCAAAGATCAGGCTAAGCAAACGCAGGCAGATGTTCTTTTGGTATCGGGTGATGTTTTTGATAGCCCCAACCCTTCGGCTGAATCTCAAAAGATATACTATAAATTCCTCCATCAGGTTTCGCTGGCAAATCCACATTTGCAAATTGTAATTGTGGCAGGTAATCACGATTCCGCAGGACGCCTCGAAGCTCCCAGCCCATTATTGGAAGAGATGAACGTTTCTATTAAAGGAATCGTAAAACGAACACCCCACGGTGAAATAGATTATAATAATCTGTTAGTCCCATTAAAGAAAAGCGGAGTTACCGAGGCTTGGTGTATTGCTGTGCCTTATCTTCGACAAGGCGATTATCCGTCTTCGGAGACTTACAGCAAAGGAGTGGCAGCTATGTATGCTGCACTCTATGATGAATTAGTGAAAGTTAAAGAACCCGCTCATCCTGTAATTGCCATGGGACACTTGCAGGCGACAGGATCGGAATTATCCGATAATGACCGATCGGAACGGACTATTATAGGTGGTTTGGAATGTATATCGCCCGAAATTTTTGATATGCAAGATATTGTTTATACCGCTTTGGGACACTTGCATAAATCTCAGCGGGTTTCGGGTCGTGAGAATGTGCGCTATGCTGGTAGCCCGTTGCCCATGTCTTTTGCTGAAAAGAATTACAAACAAGGAGTTAACTTGTTGGAATTGAATAATGGGAAACTCGAAAATATAGAAAGGATAGAATTTATTCCTCCTGTGAAACTGCTTAGTTTACCTAAACAACCTAAATCATTATCGGAGGTATTGGATGAATTGGAGCTTTTACCCGATGGTGAAATAACATTGGAATCGCCTTATCTCGAAATAAAAGTAGCAATTACAGAACCTGAACCCTCGATGCGTCATCAGATAGAAGAGGCATTGAAAGGAAAATCGGTTCGTTTGACTCGTATTGCCGCCATCACCACACGGAGAGAACGGGAAAGCCAGATAATGACTTATGAAGAATTACAAGCCGTTAATCCTTTGGAAATGGCACAAGAAGTTTTTCGTAGTCGATATGATAATGAGATGCCCGAAGAAATGGCGAAACTTTTGCAATCGGTAATCAGGGAGGTACAATCATGAAAATACTGGCTATACGAGGAAAAAATTTGGCATCACTGGAAGGCGAATTCGAAATAGACTTTGCATCCGATCCCTTAAAATCAGCTGGAATATTTGCCATAACTGGAAGTACAGGAGCGGGAAAATCAACCATTCTGGATGCTCTTTGTCTCTCTTTGTTTGATGATACTCCACGTACCAATAATGCGGGCGAAAATATTCAGATTAAGGACGTACAGGATAATACTATTAATCAGAAAGACAGCCGTAATATTTTACGTAGAGGAACGATAGAGGGATATGCCGAAGTTGATTTTATCGCTCTCAGTGGCGATAAATACCGTTCGAGGTGGATGGTGCGCCGTGCTCGTGGGCGGGCTGACGGTGCTTTGCAAAAGACAGAAGTGCGACTCGAAAATCTATCTACAGGTGTAGAAGAACAAGGAACAAAAACCGAAATTCTTTTTAAAATAGTGGAACTTATCGGACTGAGTTTCGATCAGTTTACCCGTGCCGTTTTATTGGCTCAGGGCGATTTTGCCACTTTCCTGAAAGCTAAGCAAAGCGATAAGGCTGAACTTTTAGAGAAACTTACAGGAACAGAAATCTATTCTAAAATATCATCTCAGATCTATCAACGGACGAAGGAAGCCGAACAGGCTCTGAATCTGCTGAATGAGCGAATTAAAGATGTGCGCTTATTGACTGATGAAAAATTGGAAGTTTTGATTCAGGAGAAAATAACACTCGATAAAGATTTAATTCCTCTAAAAAGCCAATCGTCAGCTATTGATAAAAAGCTGGCATGGATTAAGCAAGATGAACAGATCAGGCAAGAGGTGCTGCAAGCAGAGAATGAATTGAAAAAAGTGCATAGCCTTATCGAAGAAGCTAAGCCTCGTTACGAGTATATTTCGAAGATTGATCTTTTTCAGGAAATCAGAGATACTTATATTGAACTTTCGAATAAGCAGAAACACCTGGTATTGCAAAAGTCAAATCTTTTTGAAAGAGAAAAAGAACAAGCTGTTATTTCGGATCAACTGAAGCAAGCCGAACAGAGTCTGACAACTTCGAAAATGGCTCTAGAGGAGCATGAGCAGAAATATACAACCACTAAGCCTGATATAGCAAAAGCAAAGGAATTGGATATTAAAATTCAGTCGGGAAAGGAAAAAGTAGTTGAAGCACAGAAAGAATTTGCACTACAATCGGAACTCAAAACTAAGTTGGAACACCAGATTCAGGCATTTCAGAAAGATTTGAAAACAGGCGAGCAAATTTTAAATACTCTCACTCAATGGTTCGAGAAACATGACTCATATAAAGAGATTGTACCACGAATAGATCTGATTGTAAATCTTTTGAATGATGCACAAGTCTCGAAATCACAATCTGTAAAAGCATCTAATAGTTTGGAGACGAACCTATCCATACTAAAGACCCGAAAAGAAAAGTTGGAGAAATCGGAAAAAGAATACGAAAGGCTAAACAATCTTTTGCCCGGTGAGATTCAGGCTTTACGTCTGAAATTAGAAGATAATGTACCCTGCCCTGTATGTGGAAGTACTCATCATCCGATGAAAAAGGCAGATTCTGAGAACGATGGTAATCTTCAGGAGAAAGAGTTAGAGGAAGCAAAAAAACTTCTGTTGGAAGCTATTTCTGCGGATAAAGAGCAGATCGAGGTTATACAAAAGGAAATAACACAGTTAGAAACTTTAATTAAAAACTACAAGTCTCAGTATGATGAGGCGGTTTCTAAATTGGGTGGGTATTTGCAACATATCTCGGATTGGAAAATCAAGCTAGAACAAAACAGTTTTCAATCGGAACTTTTGGAGATAGCTAATCAATGGAATCAAAGTAAAGAACGTCTGGATAAAGGAACTAAATATATAGAATCTACGACACTAAAATTAGATTCTGAAAATAAGAATCTGGCAACTATTGTTGAAGAATTTAGTCGAAGAGAAGAGCTATTCAAAAATGCCAACTTGCTTCAGGAGGAATTAATCAAAGAACGAAGCACTCTCTTGGATGGGAAAAGTGTAGAGGAAGTTGAAACCTTTTTTGAAACTTTACAGAAACAATTCTCCTCAAAATATGAGGAGCTGAGAACTCAAAAAGATAAACTGGAATCGGATAACGCCAAGATCGGAGGATTTATATCTCAAATAAAAGGCGAGATAAATACCGAATCGGAACAAGTATTGAGTTTACAGGAATCGGTACAGGACTGGATTAATCATAATGACTATCAGATATCATCTGAAATGTTAAATGACTTGATGACTAAATCAAGAGAGTGGATTGTACAAGAAAAAGCATCTCTTTCAGATCTTAAAAATCAAGAACTGACGCTTAACGCAACTCTGAAAGAAAGAAATACCCGACAAGCTAAACATTGGGAGGAAAAAGATAAACCCGAAGAGGGGCAAAATAAAGAAACTCTAAATCTACAATTATCCGAGATTGAAAATAAATCAATTGTAACAAACAAACGCCTTACCGAGATTGAGGTGGCATTTGCTACCCACAATACAGGGAAAGAGCGTATAAAAGCTTTTGAGAAGGAGCTAAACGAAAAAACAGCTCTCTGTGAAAACTGGAAAAAGCTCAATGTTTTGCTCGGTTCTGCCGACGGAGGCAAATTTAAAGCCATTGCACAGGGTTATACTCTAGATATTTTATTGGTGTATGCCAATAAGCATCTCGAGGAATTGAGTAAGCGGTATAAGTTGCAACGTATCCCCGATACTCTGGCTTTGCAAGTGGTGGATAACGATATGTTAGGCGAAATTCGTACAGTGCATTCTCTTTCGGGCGGAGAATCGTTTCTGATTTCTTTGTCGTTGGCACTAGGTTTGTCGTCCTTATCGTCTAATCGCATGAAAATAGAATCCTTATTTATTGATGAAGGCTTTGGCTCATTAGATATAGATACTTTAAGTATTGCTATGGATGCTTTGGAAAATTTACAAACACAAGGACGAAAAATTGGGGTAATTTCGCACGTTGCAGAAATGACCGAACGAATTACTACACGTGTGCAGGTTATAAAATCAGCTAATGGTAGAAGCAAAATAAATGTAGTAGGATAAAAAATATTTCTAAGAGTATTTTAAAATAAAAGAAAGATGCAAAATTATCTATATTAGATGTTTGCATCTTTTTTTATCGCGTTGAGTATCTGGAATTTTATAGAAATACTTCGTGCTTATTTGACAAATATAAAATTAATTCTATATTTGTTTATGTATAGGAACCTGGTTCTTATATGTGTGTTTGTTTGAAGTTTTGTCCACATATAGAAACATGAAAAATCTATTTTATGCGTGAAGAGGAAAAGCAAATTTCGATGATTACAAAATCATTTGAAGTATTGGAATTACTATCAAAAAATCCCTACGGATTGACTTTACAGGAAATTGTCACACAATTACAATACCCAAAGTCATCACTTTATAAGATTGTGTCTAATCTGCAAGAAATAGGCTATTTAGGGAGGGAGATAGATAGCTCACGTTATTTTTTGTCCCGAAAATTACTGACTCTTGGTGTAACTGCTTTCAACAGCAGTAATATAATTGAACGTTCCAAAGAATACATGAAACTTTTACGTGACGAGTTAGGTGAGTCGGTAATGATAGGTACTTTGATTGATGATGAAGTTGTTCTATTGGAGCAAATAACAGGATCACTCGATTTTGTATTTACATTGAAGCAAGGAATGAGATTTAATCTTTATTCAACAGCACCTGGTAAGGTAATATTGGCTTTTTTAGATAAAAGCAAGCAAAACGAGATAGTAGATAATTTGCGGCTTGAAGCTATAAATGAATACACAATCACAGATAAGGAATTACTGAAAAAAGAACTTGATATTATTCGTCAAAAGGGATATGCAGCAGATATCAATGAAACGGTAGAAGGTGTACATTGTATTGCGGCTCCTATCTGGGATGAAACCAAGAATGCTATTGCCTGTGTATGGACATCGGGTCCTGCGGGGCGTTTGCCAAAGAAAGATATAGAAACGATAGCTCAGCGAATCGTAGAATGCGGACTGTCGATATCGCATAACATTGGATACAGGAAAGTATAATAAATAAACATAATACGTAAAACATGAAAAAGAAAATTGCACTTTTAGGATGCTTAGTTGCATTAGCAGGTCAATCGGTTTTGTCTCAAAGTTTAGATAAGATGCAGTGGTTTAATGAACCGGAGAAATGGGAGATTAAAAATAATACTCTGAATATGCAGGTAACACCTAAATCGGATTATTGGAGAGTTTCGCATTATGGGTTTACAGTAGACGATGCTCCGTTTTATTATGCGACCTATGGTGGAGAATTTGAAGTGAAAGTGAAAATTACGGGAAATTATAAAACCCGATTCGATCAAATGGGTTTAATGCTTCGTATCGACAATGAGAGATGGATTAAAGCCGGTGTTGAATTTGTAGACAATAAATTCAATATAAGTGCTGTGGTTACCGATAAGAAAAGTGACTGGAGCGTTCTTCAATTAGAGAAGACACCTTCGTTTGTTTGGATCAAAGCAGTAAGAAGACTTGACGCAGTGGAGTTTTTCTACTCATTAGATGATAAGAATTATATTATGATACGTAATGCTCCGTTTCAGGATAATATCCCTGTGATGGTTGGTTTAATGGCTGCAAGTCCCGATGGTGATGGTTTCAATGCGAAGTTTGAGAACTTCAAAGTGACCCAATTACCCGATATGCGTCGTCAGGAGTGGTTAAAGAATAATCAATGATTATTTATTGATATAACACGAAAAAAGGTAGAGCATAAAACTCTACCTTTTTCATTTTATATGGATTGTCAATTTACTCTTCTACAGGTAATATCAGATTATCAATATCTACACCCTCTATGGCTAGACTATCGACAGCTGTTGAATCTATCTCTACTCGCTTAGGAGTTTGACACTGATAATTACGACTTATCGGTTGTTTAGGTTTTGGGAAATGCCCTCTGTAAGCAGTTAAGTTTTTATCGGCAAGAACTTTTTCCATAAAATAACCGAATATCGGAAGCGCTGTTCTGCTGCCTTGTCCCAAAGCCCCTGTTCTGAAATGGATGCTTCGGTGTTCGCCTCCTACCCATGCACCTGCTACCAATTTGGGGGTTACACCTACAAACCAAGCATCGGAATGATTAGAAGAAGTTCCTGTTTTTCCTCCAAAGTCGGTATCGAAGTTAAAGAGATTATAACCCCATAGCGCTTGAGATGTTCCTCCCGGCTCAGAAAGTCCCGATCTAAGCATCTCTGTCATTAAGAAAGCTGTTTCGTAAGGTATCGCCTGTGTTTGTTTCGGGTCGTATTTATAAATTACTTTTCCGTTTCGATCTTCTATACGGGTAATCAGTACAGGATCGTGTGTCATACCATCGTTTATAACAGTACAATATGAGTTAACTAATTCTAATAGGGAAACATCCGATGCACCCAATGATACAGAAGGAGTTTCGTTCAATGGAGTTTTTATACCCATTGCATATGCTGTTTTAATTACAGCATCTATTCCTACTTCTTTGGCAAGTTGTACGGCAATTGTATTTATTGAGCGAGCAAAAGCTGCTTTCAAGTACATGGTGTCGCCGGTAAATACGGCATCTGCATTGCGTGGAACCCATTTTGTTGGTTTGCCTTTATCTATTACATCCCAATCGGTATATTGGTCAACTCGGGTATCGCATGGTGAAAGTCCGTTATTGAATGCCGCAGCATATACAAATAATTTAAATGTAGAACCCGGCTGACGTTCAGAAGTGACTTTGTCATACTTCCACGATCCGAAGTTTATGTCGCCTACCCATGCTTTTACAAAACCAGTTTGAGGTTCCATAGCTACAAAGCCTGTATGCATGAAATGCTCCATATATCGGATAGAGTCCATGGTGCTGATGGTAGTATCACGTGTACCTGTATCATAATCGAATACTTTGAGGCGGTGAGGTTTATTCAGATAATAGTCAATAGAGTCGGGTTGATTCGGAAATTTTCGTTTCAAATCTTTATAGGCTGATGTTTTCTTGGCAATATTTTCGATGAAACCGGGAATTTCTTTATGATTTTCGTCCTGCCAAGGATTCTCATTGCCCCAATGACTATTGAAGTTGCGTTGTATAATACGCATCTGTTTATCTACAGCTTCTTCTGCATACTGTTGCATTTGATAGTCAACTGTAGTATATATTTTCAGTCCGTCCCCATACAGGTCAATATCATTTTCTTTGCACCAATCACTTAAGAATCCGGCAACAGCATCCTTAAAATAAAGAGCTATACCATTGGTGTTTGCTTCCGTATTATTAGCCAGAATAATAGGGATTTGTTTCAATGAATCGAATTCTACTTTTGTAATGTATTTATTCTTTAATAAGTTACTTAGTACCACATTACGGCGTTCCATGCTATTCTCCGGATTTATACGGGGGTTGTAGGTGGTGGTCGCTTTCAGTAATCCTACTAATGTGGCTGCCTGTTCTATGGTTATATCCTGAGGTGTTGTATTGAAATAACTTTTACTCGCTGTCTTTATACCGTATGTATTACTGCCGAAATCAACGGTATTGAAATACATGGTTAGTATCTCATCTTTGCTATAAAACATTTCCAGCTTTACAGCTAAAATCCATTCTTTGGATTTCATGATTACCATTTTTATTCCCGGTATATATCCTAGTAAGCCTGTTGAATACTGTGATCTTACCTTGAACATATTCTTTGCAAGCTGTTGAGTTATAGTACTCGCGCCTCGAGCATTACCTTTGAACATATCTTTAACAGCGGCAAACAAGCCTTGAATATCGATACCAAAATGACGGTAAAAACGTTCGTCTTCTGTTGAGATTAATGACTCTCTAAGTATTGGAGATATTTCCTCGAACTTAACCGGAGTTCGATTCTCCCTGAAATATTTACCTAGCAATTTGCCGTCAGAACTGTATAATTCCGATGCTACGTTCTGTATGGGAGCATTAACTTCCGATAATCCGGGAGATTTACCGAATAACCAAAGAAAATTTATATCAACTAAAAAGAGGAAGCCAAAGAAAACTGCGATAAATGTCGCAAAGAGGATCGCAATTCTTTTATACCAGCGTGATTTTTTGTAATAGGCAATGTAATTGGATACCCATTTCTTAGTCTTGTCTTTTGTTGTCGAAAAAATATCTTTCGATATCTTAGTAACTTTCTGAAAATCAAATTTCTTCATTAATTTATTAATCGTAGTAATAAGACTGTAAATGTAATAAAATTTACTTCTTTATAATTATGCTTTTTTATTTTCTTGATTATATCATTTGTTTTTAGATAAACACTTATTAGCGTGATATGTTGTACTTGTTGTATCTTTACTCATTATTTAAGAGGGAAGTTTAATCAAAACTTAAGACCTGGTTAAATATTACAATTATGGAATTACGGACGGTTAATGTTACACGATATATTACTCCTTTGCGAGAAGGAGGTTCATTACCTGCTTTGGCTGAGGCCGATGATGGGTTTAAATACGTTGTTAAATTCAGGGGGGCAGGGCATGGAACAAAGGCTTTAATCTCGGAACTGATAGGTGGGCAGGTTGCACAATTATTGGGTTTCAGTATCCCCGAACTTGTTTTTGTGAATCTGGATGAGGCTTTTGGGCGCAGCGAAGGGGATGAAGAGATTCAAGACCTGCTTCAGAATAGCAAAGGGCTTAATCTGGGATTGCATTTTCTTTCGGGAGCATTTACATTCGATCCGGTGGTTACGCACGTTGATCCGAAACTGGCTTCACAAATTGTCTGGATGGATGCTTTCCTGACTAATGTCGACCGTACTGTCCGTAATACCAATATGCTTATCTGGCATAAAGAATTATGGCTTATCGATCATGGTGCTACTCTGTACTTTCATCATTCATGGGTCAATTGGGAGAAATATGCGGTAAGTCCCTTTTCTCAGATTAAAGATCATGTACTATTAACATATGCCAGCCGATTAGACGAGGTAGATGTTGAATTTAAAAAGATACTGACATCTGAAAAAATAGTTGAGATTGTAGATCTCATTCCAGACGAATGGTTGGAGTGGGGCAATGAAGGCGAAACGCCCGGTGATATAAAAAAGATTTATCTTCAGTTTTTAATTGAAAGGATAAATAATTCTCAAATCTTTGTAAAAGAGGCTCAAAATGCAAGAAAAGCACTTATATGAATATGCTGTAATTCGAGTTTTACCCAAGGTTGAGCGCGAAGAATTTATTAATGTAGGTATTATTTTATTCTCGAAACGAGCTAAGTATATTAAAGTACTTTATAAGATCGATGAGAACAAACTGAAAATGTTTTCGGATGATGTAGATATTGAAGAGATCGACTCTATTCTGAGAGCTTTTGAGAAAATTAGCTCCGGATCGAAGGATGGCGGAGTTATTGCCACATTCGATGTTCCGGAACGATTCAGGTGGTTGACAGCTGTAAGAAGTTCGTGTATTCAGACTTCAAGACCTCATTCGGGTTTTTCGTCCGATTTAGATCAGACGATTCAATGTCTTTTTCAGGAGTTAGTACTGTAAAGAACGCTATTATTCCGATTGAGAGCCGATTGATATTGTGCATCTTTTAAGTATAAATCCTTTATAATACCATCTGCTACACCTATTATTGGGGTCTCTATTACTAAAGCTCTCGAAAGTTTCATTATTTTGAGATAAATATGAATGGCAGGCATAATCACTTCTGCTCTATCTAGACTTACTTTCAGATTGATAACACGCTCTTCGTAACTCATACTGCGTAATTTACGATAGTAAGCGATGAGTTCTTCACGCTTGATGCGACCACAGCGCCGAAGTAAAGAGTCGAGCTTGTTTATGTTACCGCCCGATCCGATTAAAGAAATTTTAGGGAAATCCTTACAATTCTCTTCCATCCAATCTTTCATCGCATCCCATTCATTTTGCTCCAGTTCCGGTGTTAAAGTTCTTAGCGTTCCTAATCGAAACGATCCTGTAGCTATTTGTTCGTTTTTGTAAAATAAAATCAATTCGGTACTACCACCACCTACATCTGTAAAAATATATGCTCTGTCTTCATCTAAATATTCATCCATATTATTCAGTCTGATATAGTGTGCTTCTTCTATCGGATCGATAATTTCGATATGTACGCCTGTTTTATTTTCCACATAATTAAGTACTTCTGTTGCATTTTCGGCTTCCCTTATCGCCGAAGTAGCACAGGCCCTCCATACTTCCACGTCATTTACCGATATAAGCCCTTGTAAAGACTGCATTAGTACCATTAGCTTTTCTTTTTTTTGATCGCCTATAAATCCGGTCGAAAAAGTGTCTTCTCCTAATTTTAAAGGAATGCGTATCAGTTGATTTTTCTTAAAGTATGGTTTTCCTTTATAATCAATCACATCTGTAATTAAAAGTCGTACGGAATTTGATCCGATATCAATTGCTCCAAAACGTTTTGTATCCATATTTATGTTTTATTTTTTACAACCGAAAATTACTCTTCTCAGATTACGTTCTAATTACTTTTTGATTGCAAGTATATGAAGTATTGTATATGGATAAGAGCAACGTATATAACGAAAAACAAGCGACTAATCACTAGGCACTTGTTTCTAATAAAAGTAGTATTTTATGATCTTTAAAATAATCTGCGTATCGAAAACCTAAAACAATCTAGGAACTAGTAATTGTAACCATCTGACACAAAAGTCCAGAATAATTATTACAGTATTCTATCTATATTGTTAATATAGGGTGAAGTATTATTTCTTTTTAAGAAAAGACTTTACCTGCTTGAAATTTCCATCATTAGATGCAGGTTGTACACCCAGTAAATGTGCTAAAAGTGGATATATAGCTGTATTGTCGAATGTTTTTCCTTTATAGTTTTCTTTAAAATCGGGGCCGGAAGCAAAAAAGATAACCTGCATATCAGGGGAACTAGGATCGTATCCATGAGCACCGATATTAGGTGATGGTTTAAATCCGAATTGCCAACCACAAGCGGGAATAACTACAATATCTCCTATATTGGGATTTGTTCCGTATTTGAGATTTTTAGGAACCTTATTTTTTCTATATACTTTTATATGCTCAATTTTAGACAGAGCTTGGTATATAGAGTCTTGATTTTCTCTATTTGCAAATATCGAGGTCGGATTATTTCCTATCGCTCGGTCGTACCAAGAAGGCTTCAGGTAATCGTTGATATTTATAAATCGTTCTCTCGAAACATAAGTCATACCGTGATCGGCTGTAACTATGAGGTTCACTTTATCGCTGAAAGGCAATTTTTCAATACCCTCAATCAATCTTCCTATAAGACTATCTATATGGTTTACCATCAATTTGGTTTCTTGCCCGGTAGGTCCAAAATGATGTCCTGAAGCATCTGGTTCATCCATATATAAAGTAATTAGACGAGGGCGATCATCTTCTTTTTTATTGAGCATGGCTAAAGCTGTATCAACTCTTTGTTCGAAAGTAAGTCGGGGTTGATCTGTCCATTCTTTGTAATAAGTCGGGTATGAGTTTTTGATATCTATATCCGAACCTACCCAATAAATACTGGCCGCTTTTACTCCTTGTCGCTGAGCCGTAGTCCAGATCGGTTCGCCTTTATAATAATCGCGATTGTAGCGGGTGATAGAATCTCCCATACTGTATTGACGTTGGTTTGCTCGATCCCAGAATACATTGTTGACAATTCCATTATGATCGGGCACAAGACCGGTAATCAGTGTATAATGATTAGGGAATGTAGAGGCAGGGTAGGATGGGCGCATAACAGCACTTACACCTTTTTGAGCCATTTTATCTAAATTAGGAGTTCCGTGTATTTGGGGATAATCCCATCTGAAACCATCAAGAGAGACTATTATTGTATAGTGATCATTGTTCTGAGAGTTAAGATTAGAACTGAAATTTAAAATCAATAGAGTAATTAATAATGTGAAAAATCTGTTCATGATTTATTTATTTTGATTCGAAGCGATGATGAATTCTTTTTCTGCTGTAATAGGTATGTTCTTGCAAAAGTAATGAATAGAAAAGAACTGCCTTTAAAGAATAAGACAGAAAAATCGAATATTCGATTCTTCTGTCTTATTGATTGAGTATCGAGTATATCTCTTATTAGAAAATATATCTAACTCCTATTTGTGAACGCCAGCGTGAGTTGTAATCAGAGATATTATATAATTTATCACCTGCTGGTTTTGTGAATTGGAATGTTGGTACTCCTTCTGCACTAACACTAGATACAGTTATAGGAGAATATGAGTATGCCGGAGAGTTATATATTCCCCAAGCATGGTTCAGCAGGTTGCCTACGTTTAAGATGTCAAAGTTTACTTGCAAAGTATGACGTCTCCCTGAAACATTGATGAAGAAGTCTTGTGCAATGTGAAGATCAAAATGATGCTCGAAAGGAGTCCTCAATCCATTTCTTTCTATGTAATGCCCTTTTTTATCTCTGATGTCTTTGTTACTGTTGATCCATTCGCCTAATGCTGTGCGTTGTTGATCGGCCGAATTGGTAACCGCTCCGTTAGCTGTAATATCTTTGAACTTCATATTTGCCAACTCTGCATCTGTAGGGATGTATAATACATCGTTTCCTGATGCACCGTCATTATTGATATTATTTTTGTACGTAACTGAATAGTTAGCTCCTGATTGTCCGTTGTAAAATAAGCTGACTGTAGTGGCAAAGTTCTTTCCGTACTCTTTTCTATATGAAACTGTTCCTATAATACGGTGAGGGGTATCAAAGTCGGAATAAGATAATTCGGGGTTATTAGGACCTTGCCAGTTTTCGTTATATTGCCAGTTAGAAAGAGCCTGACTAGATGTGCCATCGTTAATACCTTTAGAGCGCCCATAAGTATAGGCTACCATTGTATTTAATCCGAAATCAAATTCTTTTTCCAATTTTCCTGTAATACTGTACGTATATCCCTTACTCGAATTGGTTAGATAAACAATACCTGTATATTCCTTAGTGTATGCTGCATTAGTTGCAGGATTTATGGTCGGTTGATATAAAGGTCTTTGGTCTCCACCATTATTTAAGAATTTACCGCTTTCTTCAACAACCAAGTTTTTGTACATTATATTATTCATCGTTTTAGAATACAATCCCTCTATCGAAGCTCTGAATCCTGCACCTAAATTTTGGTCTACAGCTAAATTGACACGGAATACTTGTGGAAATTTGAAATCTTTATCTACCACGTCAATTTCTGACGTTACAGTTTTTGAAGGAGTATATTGCTTAGTCGGGTCTATTTGGAATCTGAACCCGTCTGCCATTGCCGCTGCCATATCTGCCGATTGTAGTCTGGTACGACTATATTCCACTCCTGTATTAGAGAAACTGTTAGATATCCAAACAAAAGGTACGCGTCCGGTGAAAATACCTAATCCACCACGAAGTAAAGTTGTTTTTTCTTCATTGATATTCCATCTGAAGCCTACGCGAGGCGAGAACATAACTTGTGTTTTAGGCATTTGGTTGGTTGCCACTCCGTATTCTTTTGCAATTGCCGAAGAATTGAATGCTTTGTTTTCTATCGGTTTATCGAAGAATATAGGTAAGTCAACTCTTAAACCATAAGTCAGGTTGAACCTGTCATTTACAGTCCAATCGTCTTGTGCGTATAAGCCTATTTGTGCAGCACTGAAAGATGGTGCCCAGTTTTTACTTCCGGTGATATCTTCGCGAGAGAAAGAATAGTTGTACTCATAAGGAGCTTTTTCGTTGGCAGTACCTACCGATAAGAAATCCTCCATAGAGTTATATGTGTAAGAACCGAAATTTTCTCGAATGAAAAGATTCTTCATCTTAAATAATTCATTGTGAGTCCCGAAAGTTATGGTGTGATTTCCTTTGTACCAGGTCGTATTATTAGTTAGAGTCCATACATCCTGATCTAATGAGTTGGCAGGCGAATAGCGTTCTGTACCCAATTCGATGCTGCGCGAATTCTCCAGATTTATCTTTACATACGGTAACGGTTGACCCGAGAATGTACGATAATCACGTACACGGGTATAGCCGATACGAAACTCATTAAACCACTCTTGCGATAGTCTAGAATTTAATTCAGCTACAAATGAATTCGTTTTATTATTCATATTGTATCCGTTATCGTTTAAGCGAAGAGCATTTGCCGAATTTGAGAAGTTAAGCTGAGAAGCCTCCAGATAGCTGTATCTAAAAGTCGCTTTGTGAGCTTTATTGATATTCCAGTCTAATCTTGCTAATAACTTCGTTGCTTCAGTATTTATATCCTGCTGGCCATATCCGCCACCATTGTATCCACCTGTTAACGAGGTTAATTTTTGAATAACCTGATCTGCTTCAGTTTTAGTGATGTTAGAACCTTCCCCTATATTATAAGATGAAGGGTAAGTTTTCTTAACCTTTTCAGCATTTGCGAAGATGAATAATTTATCTTTTACTATAGGTCCTCCAACAGTGAATCCATACGTCTTTTCTGATTGGTTAGTTAACTTGGTTCTTTTTTCAACATCTTTTCCGGCAGTTTTACCAACAAGATCCTGATTGTTGAAGTATCCGTAAAGAGATCCGTGTACGGTATTTGTTCCCGATTTTGTGATCGCGTTGATACCACCTCCGGTAAATCCGCTTTGGCGTACATCAAAAGGAGCAATTACTACTTGGATCTCTTCAATTGCATCAAGAGAAATAGGGTTCGCCCCCGATTGCCCCCCATTAGTACCGCTTGAGGCAAGTCCGAAAACATCGTTATTAACAGCACCATCAATCTGAAAACTGTTATAACGGTTGTTACTTCCAGCAAAAGAAAGTCCAGAGCCCGATACTACTGCCTGAGGGGTTAGTTTTGCCACATCATAAACACTACGTGATACGGTTGGCATATTCTCTATCTGTTGTTTATTAAAGTTACTTGCTGCCCCTGTCTTATTGGCATTAAATTGGGAAACACCTGTAATTACAACTTCATTCAACATTTTGTTATCCTGATCGAGATGAATTTGGACATCGAAAGTTTCTCCTAAGCGTAAATTAATTCCTGTTTGCACATACTTATTGAATCCGAGTAATGAAACTTCTAAGGTATATGGCCCGCCAGTTCTCATTCCCTGAATAAGAAAACGTCCATTTTCGTTTGTCGTAGCATAATAAGTAGTTCCCGAAGGTGTATGAGTTGCAGTTACTACAGCACCTGGCAAAACATCCGTTTCGTCTGATACTTTTCCCGATAGGGAGGCTGTTGTTACTTGTGCAGATATAAATGAATTTATACCTGTTAAAAGGATAATGAGTAAAAGAATAAATTTTTTCATACATTAATTTAATTTATACATTTTATTAGTACAAAAGAATAGCATAACTATTTCGTTAATGCGAACGGTTGGTTACGTTCCGGTTAATTAACGTTCTAGTTACTCTGCCTGTATGAGAAAATATTCGATCTTTATTTACGTAGTTATGCTGCAAAGATCTGTAAAAAAAATGAAAGGTATTTAACTTTGATTAGGAAAATATAGGGTAAGTTTAAATTTTAAGATTTAAACTTTTTATCATTCATTTTATATAGAAAAAAGGTTTTGATTGGATTAGATTGTAATCGTTTGTAAATGGTTGATTATTTGTTCGATGTATGAGTTTTGAACAATAAGAGTGCTTTTAATATTTTTTGAGCTAATCTCTCATTTGAAATAATTTTCTTTGTAGTGCAATGAATGAAAATGTACTCGAAAAGTTAAAAACATTAGCCGAATCTGCAAAATACGATGTATCTTGCTCTTCGAGCGGTACTGTCCGTAAAAATATTCCGGGTGGTATTGGAAATACTGTTGGAGGGATGGGCATTTGCCATAGCTTTACCGAAGATGGCAGATGTGTTTCTTTGCTCAAAATAATGTTGACTAATAATTGTATTTATGATTGTGCTTATTGCATCAACCGTAGAAGCAATGATATCAGACGTGCAACTTTTACAGTGCAAGAGCTTGTTGATCTGACGATTGAATTTTATCGACGTAACTATATTGAAGGATTGTTTCTTAGCTCAGGAGTTATTAATAATCCAGATTATACCATGGAACGAATGGTGCGTGTTGTAAAAGAACTCCGTACTGTACATCGTTATAATGGATATATTCATATGAAAAGTATTCCCGGAGCTAGCCAGGAATTGGTGAATACCGCCGGTCTATATGCCGACCGTATGAGTGTTAATATAGAGATTCCAACAGAGGCGAATTTGAAGCTGCTTGCTCCGGAGAAAGATCATCTGAGTGTATTCCAGCCTATGCGGTTCATTCAGCAGGGTATGGTGCAGAGTATCGAAGAACGTCAGAAATTCCGCTCGGCTCCACGTTTTGTGCCTGCGGGGCAGAGTACACAAATGATTGTAGGGGCTACTAATGAAACGGATAAGGACATTTTAGTTTTATCTTCAAAATTATATAAACGTCCTAGTATGAAGCGAGTCTACTATTCGGGTTTCATTCCTGTTAATAGTTATGATAATCGTCTTCCGGCATTAAAGCAAGCACCTCTGGTGCGTGAGAATAGATTGTATCAGGCCGATTGGCTGATGCGTTTTTATCAATTCAGAGCCGACGAGATTGTAGATGATGCTTATCCTGATCTGGATCTTGAAATAGATCCTAAATTATCGTGGGCATTACGCCACCCTGAAATGTTTCCTGTTGATATAAATAAGGCTGATTATGCTTTAATCCTTCGTGTCCCGGGGATTGGGGTAAAATCGGCAAAATTGATCGTTACTTCCAGAAGGTATGGAAAGCTAAATGCATATCAGTTGAAAAAAATGGGGATAGTAATGAAAAAGGCTCAATATTTTATCACCTGCAACGAATTGGCAATGCATAATACCATTAATGAGGTGAAGCCCGAATATCTACGGAAAATACTGACAGAACCCAAAAAGAAAAAAAGTGAAACTGACCAGCAACTTTCTATAATTTTTCCTGATTAAGGGTATGTGATTTTCAGTCGGTTATTGTAGCCTATAATTAATTATGATTGTATTTTTCTACGATAAAACATTTGAAGGTTTACTTACTGCTGTATTTGATGCATACAGTAGAAAAACTTTTCCTGATAAAATACTGGGAGAAGGAAGTATTGCTCCTATGTTTCTCGAAGAAAGTTACACTGTAATAACACAAGATGATAAGTCGACAAGGGTATGGGATGCTTTGCAAAAGAAGCTATCTAAATTGGCATGTAATATGCTCAATTATGTATGGCTTTCCGAAGAGGAGGGAAGTGATGAATTATTGTTCCGGTATATCCGGAAAGTATTTGATAATACCCATTCTATAGAGATGAATTTTGGAGACGGAGATGTATTGCAAATCCATCAATTAGCAAAGAAAGTATCAAAAGAAAAGCATTATTTGATTCAATTTATTCGTTTCCAAAAAGCGGCTGACGGGATTTATTTTGCTCCTGTATCTCCTATTTACAATGCTTTACCTTTAACAATAAATCATTTGAAAGATCGCTTTTCCGATCAGAAATGGGTCGTTTATGATTTGAAACGCAGATATGGTTATTATTATGACTTACATATTGTCATTGAAATAACATTGAATGACGATGAGCATTTGCTGAGTGGTAAGTTGGATGATGCAGTGATGGCTGAAGATGAAAAACTTTTCCAAGAATTGTGGAAAGGCTATTTCAAGTCTATGACTATAAAAGAGCGAATCAATCCGAAGTTACATCGTCAGCATATGCCTAAACGTTTTTGGAAATATCTTACGGAAAAGCAATAAATTTTCATGAAAATTATTCTTTTCAAAATAAAATAACCGCTCTGTTTTGGAAATAAGAGCGGTTATTTATATTATATAAACTGTTTATTATTTTTCAGTCTTTGTCTTTTCATTACAATTACTGATATCTACATCTTCGCGGTAAGCGTATAGATGTTCTGATTCAGATTTCTTTTTGTCGCTGCATAGACCTTCGCTTTTTTTCATTGGGGCTCCTAATCTACTATCTAAATCAGCTTTGAGGGTGTAATCTTTGTCTTGAGTCATAATAGTGTTTTTTTAGGTGGTGAATGTCTAATTCTTACTGTATAAGATCTATAGATTGAAACAATATAGAAGAGTAAATTGTTTAATAAGAAATAACTATATTTATCATAGATAGGTAAATACAAAAGATTTTAACCTGAATTAGAATAATATTTCTACTATAAGCCAAATGGTAAATAATAACTTAAAACTTATAGCTATGATTAAAGGAAGTGCATTGCAAATACTACAAGAAAAATATGCTGAAATGGAGGAAGACATGACTTTTAGAGAGTTTGTGGAACAGCAAGCCGATATAGACCCTAATTTCTATAGAACTTTATTTACTGAGAGTTCAGATGCTGACAAAAGCTCTTTAAGCGAAAGACAACTTCAAGCTTATAAAGATTTTCTGGATAGTATATAATTAAATAATTCTTCTATACTTGCTAAAAAGAGAGAGCCCTGAAATTTTCATTTACAGGACTCTCTCGGCTTGCGGATATTATGGAATACTACTTTATGCGTTTATCAGTTTGGGATTCCAAGCCAATAGGCTTGCACCCAGAATCACAGCATCTGAGTCATCTATTTTTGAAGTAAGTATTTTTGTTTTTCCAGCATATATCTTCAATACATTTGCTTCAAATGACTCTTGGATAGCTTGTCTGAAAAATTCATTTGATTTACCAACTTTTCCAGAAAGAATAAAAGCTTTGGGACTTGAGTATGCAACTAGGTCAGATAATAATTGCCCTAGTAAATCAGCAGTAAAATGATACACTTCTTTAGCTAACTTATCTTCTTTTAATAAAGCCTCATATACATTTTCAAATGTTAACTTGTTTTGTGGTATATTGCGTAGGATACTCTCTTCATTGCTCGATGCTAATAATTCGAGAGTTGTTGATACCATTCCATCAGTAGAGCAATAGGCTTCGAGGCAATCTTTTTTTCCACATTTACAAATTCTACCTCTATCGTTATGCATATTTATATGTCCCGATTTACCGCTGAAGATTTTGTGTCCGTATACTATCTCTCCATTAGCAACAGTTCCTCTGGAAACTTCGTTATCAAGGGATAGAAGTATAAAATCGTTCATTCCCCGAGCTATTCCGTATTCCATTTGACCCATTGCAGCTGCATTGGCATTATTGGTTAAAGTAATAGGAATCTGCAGCTTTTTGGTCAGTATCTGAGTAATAGGTGTATTGCCATTCCACCTATGCTCCGGAGCGAACTCTATACATCCTGTGAAGTAATTACCTTCGGATGAAGCTAGGCCTATTCCCTTTATATTTTTAATCTCTCCTTGTTGTGCGATTAAAACTGACAAGTGATCGTATATTGCGTCTATGTATTCAGTGATATTCTGATAATCAGAACTAATACTGCTTTTGTTTATAATATTACCTTGTGTATCCACAATACCTATCGAAGTAGTGGTATTGCCCATATCAATGCCTATAGCATATGTTTTACTCATGGTTGAAATATAAAAGTGGTTACTGGTTTTCGATATTCAGGTTTGTTATTCTTATACTTAGGACATGGTTAACGAACCGCAAAAAAAAATAACGGTCAAAGATCAAAAATAGTAAGGAGAGAAAAAATGATATATATCAAAAAATGATTTCCAAAATCTTAAAAGAAAGGTTTGTGTTACTACCATTGTCCTGATCGAACACGACTTAAAGACTCCGGAGTCATTAGCAGGTAAGAGGCAATATGTGCTATGGGTGCACGTTTGGCGGCTTGCGGATATTCTTTGATAAAGCGTTCGTAACGTTCGCGGACACTTTCGAAACGCCACGAATCGGCTTTTTGCTGCGATAAGATTAAGGTTGCTTCTAAGAAGCGACGGTATAATATACCGATCTCGGGTTCTCTTACAGCTAATACTTCGATCTTATTATATGGGATACAATATAAGATAGTTGGCTCCAAGGCTTCTATTAAGAGACGTGTGGGTTCCTGACGAAAGAAGCTTTCTATACATACTGCAACATTGTTTTCACAAGTAAAATGTTCGGTTACATCGCGTCCGTTTTTGTAATAAAATTGCCTGACTAGTCCTTTATCAACATATTGTATGTATTTGCTTATTTGGCTATCGTTAAGAAAAAGCTCTCCTTTCGGTAACTCTTTACGTTCGAGTATCGAAGCAAAACTTTCCAGATCTTTGTTGGAAAGCTCATGCTTATACTTTATCGATATTTTTTTAGCTATTTCTATTCGAACTTGCATATATGGACGATGAGTAATACTAGTCATTATAGACTTTATTCAACATATCAAGAAATGCATTAACGGGTTGAGCTCCGGATATGGCATATTTACGATTGAAAACAAAAAAGGGTACACTCGTTATTCCAAATACTCCGGCTTCCTGAATATCTGAAATCACCTTATCTGCAAAATCGTGGCTGTTAAATAGATTTTCGAGCTCTTGTTGGTCTAAACCTCCATTTATACCGATCTTTATTAAAGTATCTTTGTCATTCACATTTTTACCGTCTGTAAAATATGCCCTGAAAAGTAATTCTTCTATATCGTTTTGAATTTTTCTGCTTTTGCTTTTGGCAAAGTGACTTAATCGGTGTGCATTGATTGTGTTCGCTACTACTACTTTATCCATGTGAAAATCAAGTCCGGTTTGCTTTGCCATGTTAACCACATTTGCAAATAGACCTTCGGCTTGCTGCTTAGACATACCTTTTTCTCTTACAAAAGAATCAATTAAAGATTCTCCGTGTGTATCGTCAGGCACATTAGGATTTAGCTGGTAGGCTTTCCATTCCAATTCGACTTTGTCTTTATGTGCAAATTGTTCAAGAGCTTTTTCGAAATGATGCTTGGCGATATAACAAAACGGGCACGCAATATCGCTCCATACTTCTATATTTATTTTTGCGAGAGTAAATGACATAAAATTACTTTTTATGATTATGATCCTTCAAATAGTATTTGCGATCTTATTGTAAATATAACAAATAAGTGGTGAAAAAGATTTCCTTTAAACAATTAGGGGAATCATCGCAGATTCCCCTAATTGTTTATATTTATTTCTTAGAGAAGAATCAGAATCTTAAAATTCAGATGTAAAATGGAAACGTATATTTTTAAAATCCTGTTGAGCCATCATAAGCACGTAGTTTGAGTCAGCGAGAAATACGTCTCTACCTTCCTTATCTTTGGCCATATACTGAGCTTTTCTTTTCTTGAAGTTCTCAATTTCCTCTATGTCGTCACTTTCAATCCAACATGCTTTGTATAGGTTGATGGCTTCCCATTTACATTGTGCTCCATATTCATGAAGTAATCGGTATTGAATAACCTCAAATTGAAGCTGTCCTACAGTACCTATAATCTTGCGTCCATTGAATTGATTAGTGAATAGCTGAGCAACACCCTCATCCATCAACTGATCTATACCCTTTTGAAGTTGTTTAGTCTTCATTGGATCAGCATTCTCTATGTATTTGAACATCTCGGGCGAGAAGCTTGGCAACCCTTTGAAATGTAGATTTTCTCCCGATGTAAGGGTATCTCCGATCTTAAAATTACCGGTATCAGGTAAACCGACTATGTCACCTGCATAAGCCTCATCAACGGTTTCTTTCTTTTGAGCCATAAATGCCGTTGGAGATGAAAAACGCATTTGACGGTTAAATCGCATATGCTTGTAATTGACATTACGTTCAAATTTCCCGGAGCATATTTTAACGAAAGCGATACATGACCGATGGTTTGGATCCATATTGGCGTGTATCTTGAAAATAAATCCGGTGAAAGCTTCTTCATTCGGGTTCACTTCTCTTTCTATTGCTTCGATAGGACGGGGGGATGGAGCTATTTGGACGAAACAATCCAGCAATTCTTTCACTCCAAAGTTATTTAGAGCAGAACCGAAAAATACAGGTGCAACCTGTCCTTTCAAGTATCGATCCATATCTAGTTCGGGATATACACCTTCGATAAGCTCTATATCTTCACGAAGTTTTTTAGCCAGAGGATCACCTATATGTTTTTCCAGTTCAGGATTATTGATGTCACTAAATGCAATAGACTCAGTTACTGTTTGCTTACTTGGAGTGTATAAGTCTAATTTCTGTTGAAATATATTATATACACCTTTAAATTGCTGTCCGCTATCTATGGGCCAGCTAAGTGGACGAACTTTAATTTTAAGTTCTTCCTCCAATTCGTCAAGAAGATCAAACGGATCTTTACCGTCTCTATCCATCTTGTTTATAAATATCATTACCGGAGTATTACGCATCCGGCAAACCTCCATAAGCTTGCGTGTTTGTGCTTCCACTCCTTTGGCTACGTCAACAGCAATAATTACACTGTCTACTGCTGTAAGCGTGCGATAGGTATCCTCGGCAAAATCTTGGTGACCGGGGGTGTCTAGAATATTTATTTTATACCCGTCATATTCGAAGCCCATAACAGATGTTGCTACCGAGATACCACGTTGTTTTTCGATCTCCATCCAGTCGGAGGTTGCAGTCTTTTTTATTTTATTCGATTTTACAGCTCCTGCAACGTGTATTGCACCTCCGAATAATAGTAGTTTTTCGGTCAGCGTTGTTTTTCCGGCATCAGGGTGACTGATAATCGCAAATGTGCGTCGTCTTTTTATTTCTTTTTCTAATTCGCTCATATAATGATGTCTACTTTCTGTCTGGTCATAAATACTGATTTTGTTGCATATCAATTAAATATGGTGGATCAACTAATAGCAATTGATCGTTTTTTTGACCTTTATTTGAAAGTGCAAAGATAATATATAAACCAATAGGTAGAAAGCTTTTAGATAACTCGTTTTAAACGGGTATACAATGATACTTCATTACAGTATTTTCAGAGAATGAATAATAACTAGGAATGATTTTTTTTAATAATAAAAAGCGTTGAAGTCTTAAATTATTTTCCATTAATGAAATATATGTAATTTTAAAACTAGATGTGTTAATTAACGCATTCTTTCCTAATCAAAGTTAAATTATGATTTTTTTATGTAGAATTTACTCTATTTAGTTTTGAAATTCATAATTCATATCTATATTTGCACCGTGTTTTTCATAGTATTAGATTTAAGGTTAATAATTGAGGAGTAGGTTGTCGTGATGACAACCTCTTCTTTTTTGTACCAACTTCATGTTTTACAACATATAAAATCAATATAAAACGAAAAAAGATGCAAATGTAAATTTGCATCTTTCGACAATGTTATAGTGACACTCTTACTTATAGATTTCTTTCTTTCCTGCAAGAAGAGTATTCTTCATTAACGATATAATTGTCATAGGTCCGACACCTCCCGGCACAGGTGTTATGAATGCAGCTTTGGCGGCAACCTCATCAAAGGCAACATCGCCCTTTAGTTTAAAGCCCGATTTGGTTTCGGTTGAGGGTACTCTTGTGGTTCCTACATCAATAACCGTTACCCCTTCTTTTACCATATCTCCTTTCAAAAATTCAGGAACTCCCAGTGCTGCTATTATAATGTCGGCACTGAGACATATTTCTTTGATGTTAGGAGTGCGACTGTGACATACTGTAACAGTTGCATCTCCCGGATATCCTTTCTGCATCATTAGTGAGGCAACAGGCTTTCCAACAATATTGCTCCTCCCTACTACTACGCAATTTTTACCCTGAGTAGGTATTTCGTAGCGTTTTAGTAATTCAACAATACCTGCAGGGGTGGCAGATACAAAGCAGGGAAGTCCTATTGACATACGACCTACATTAATTGGGTGGAAGCCGTCTACATCTTTACGATAATCAATCGCCTCGATTACTTTTTCTTCCGAAATATGTTTGGGTAAGGGTAATTGAACAATGAATCCGTCTATGTCTGCATCGTTATTTAATTTCTCGACACAGGCTAGTATTTCTTCTTCAGTTACATCGTTTTCATATCTGATAAGGGTTGATTTAAAACCAACTTCTTCGCAAGTACGGACTTTGTTTGATACGTAAGTTTCGCTACCACCGTCGTGCCCGACAAGAACTGCCGCAAGATGAGGTGTTTTTCCTCCTTTTGCTTTTATTATACTTACTTCTTCGGCAATTTCTTTTTTTATTTGGGCGGCTATAGCTTTTCCATCAATCAGTTGCATAGATATTGTATTTAATTGAGAAATAAGATCTCTGACCTTTTATTGTTATCCGTGAGTTATCTTGGATTAATACGAACAAGATTACTTATTTGAAAACTCACCTCTAAGAAAAATATTTATTTGAATCTATTTATATGAAAAAGAGGAGCACAATGACTCCTCTTCTCAACTTATTTTATCTTCTCATTCCGGGCATCTTCGACATTAACTTGCCTGCACCTTTCATTTGAGTCATCATTTTCATCATTTTGCGAGTTTCGTCAAACTGCTTGATGAGCTTGTTTACTTCTTGGATAGATGTCCCGCTTCCTTTCGCAATACGTTGGCGACGGCTTCCGTTGAGGATTTCAGGACTTACTCTTTCTTTTGGACTCATCGAGTAGATAATTGCTTCGATACTTTTGAAGGCATTATCGTCAATATCTATATCTTTCATCGCTTTTCCAACACCGGGAATCATAGCGGCCAAATCCTTCAGGTTACCCATTTTTTTGATTTGGTGTATTTGAGATAAGAAATCGTTGAAGTCAAATTGGTTTTTTGCAATTTTCTTTTGAAGTCGACGGGCTTCTTCTTCATCGTATTGTTCTTGGGCACGTTCTACCAGAGAAACGATATCACCCATTCCCAATATACGGTCAGCCATACGTTCGGGGTGGAAGATATCCAATGCATCCATCTTTTCGCCCATACCTACAAACTTGATTGGTTTGTTCACTACCGAGCGTATAGAAAGAGCAGCTCCACCACGTGTGTCTCCGTCTAATTTGGTAAGGATAACCCCGTCAAAATTTAATCTATCGTTAAATTCTTTAGCAGTATTTACGGCATCCTGTCCTGTCATAGAGTCTACAACGAACAAAATTTCGTGAGGTTTAACCGCTGTTTTGATGGCTGCGATTTCATTCATCATTGCCTCATCAATGGCTAAACGACCTGCCGTGTCTATAATAACGACATCGTTGCCGTTTGCTTTAGCTTGTTTGATTGCGTTTTGAGCAATTTCAACAGGGTTTTTATTTCCGTCTTCAGAATATACTGGTACGTCTATTTGGGTTCCCAATATTCTAAGCTGCTCTATCGCTGCGGGACGGTATATGTCATCTGCTACCAACAGAGGTTTTTTTCCTTTTTTTGTTTTAAGAAGATTGGCAAGTTTTCCGGAGAAAGTTGTTTTTCCCGACCCTTGCAGTCCGGCCATAAGTATGATGGTGGGATTACCATCTGCACTTATATCTACCGATGTACCACCCATTAGCTGAGCTAGTTCATCATGGACTATTTTTACCATCAACTGGCTTGGCTTAACTGCGGTAAGTACATTTTGTCCTAAAGCCTTTTCCTTTACAGTTTCAGTAAATTGTTTTGCGGTCTTAAAGTTAACGTCGGCATCAAGCAAAGCCCTGCGTACATCTTTTAATGTTTCGGCAACATTGATTTCCGTTATTTTGCCTTCCCCTTTTAATAGCTTAAACGAGCGGTCTAATCTGTCACTTAAATTTTCAAACATAATTCAATTATGGTGTATTCTTTTGTAATATTTTTACTTCAATCTGATGAGATGCACAAAGATAATAAAGTTTTTTTGATCTCAATTGTGAATTAAATGATACATGGGTTGTTGTATCTCTGATTACTATATATAAAATTTGAGTAAAATAAGTATCTTTGTTTATCACAGACGAAATTTACAGATATCGGAACTGAAAATGTAAATCTTTTAATAGGGGCATTTTTCATGGAAGTATCTACTATTATATAAATGATTAAAAAGAATATGGACAAAGTAATTATTAACTCATTTGAGGAGTTTGAGCAATATGTTGGTAAAGAAATCGGTGTTTCCGATTATTTGAAAATTACACAAGACAGGATTAATTTATTTGCTGATGCAACATTAGATCATCAATGGATACATGTTGATGTCGAAAGAGCTAAGAGTGAAAGTACATTTCATAATACAATTGCTCACGGTTATCTGACTTTATCGTTGCTTCCACACTTATGGTCTCAAATTATTGAGGTTCGTAACCTTAAGATGATGATCAATTATGGTATGGATAAGCTTAAGTTCGGTCAGGCTGTTGTTGTTGATAGTGAAGTGAGGATTCGTGTGAAACTTTTATCTGTTGTAAATCTGCGAGGTACAATAAAAGCTGAAATGAAAGTTACCATGGAGATTAAAGATGCTCCTAAAAACGCTTTTGAGGCAACTGTGTTTTTCTTGTATAATTTCTTGTAAAATAATTTAGATTTAGATTATAATTTGATATGAAAAGAACCCTGCTGTCGGTCTCTATTTGTTTAATGTGCACTCCTGTTTTTAGTCAATGGACTTCAAATGGTAATATTATAAGTACAACGCAAAATGTCGGTATTGGAACGACGGCTCCTGCTTTCAAATTGGATGTAAATGGAGATATTAGGTCGAAAAATATAGTTTTGCCTGGAGGATATCAATTGTCTGTGAATTTATCAGACAACTTGAGCTATAAAGGGTTGAGTCTCGGACATTATGCTCTAGCATGGATGCCTGACCCTTGGAGTGTCAATTCAAGTACTTTATGGCAAAGTGGTTATGCTGGAATCAAGTTTTTTACTGAAGGTCAGTTTCGTATGAGTATTAATGGAGCCGGCAATGTTGGTATTGGGATAGAAAACCCTACGCAAAAGTTAGAGGTTAATGGAAATATAAAAGCAAATAATTTAATATTTCCATCAGAGGGCCAAATTAGGGTGCAGTTGTCAGATGTATTTGTTTATGAAGGACGTAGTATGGGACATTATGCTTTAGGATGGATGGCTGATCCTTGGAACTCAGGAGGTAATACTTTATGGCAAGCAGGTTATGGCGGTATCAAATTTTTTACAGCAGGTCAGTATCGTATGGGGATTAATAGTGCTGGCAATGTTGGAGTCGGAACTGCTACCCCGACACAGAAATTAGATGTAAACGGTAATATTAAAGGAGCTAATTTTTATGCTAACGGAACAGTATTTGCCAATGAAGTAAAAGTTGAAGCAACAAAATGGTCAGATTTTGTGTTTGATAAAGAGTACAAGCTACTGCCTTTAGAGGAAGTTAAAGCTCATATCGAAGAGCATAAACATCTCCCTGATGTTCCTTCCGAAAAGCAAGTGCTGGAAGAAGGAATCAAGGTAGCCGAAATGCAAGCCAAGTTGTTACAAAAGATCGAAGAGTTGACATTATATGTAATTCAACAAGATGCGAAGAATAAGGCTTTGGAGCAAGAGATGAAAGAACTTAAAGCATCTTTGTCTAAAGAATAAAATTTTTCTAAAAGACGATTATCATGAAAATAAAAGAAATACTACAAACAATAGAGCATCTGGCTCCCCTGCCTTTGCAGGAGAGTTTCGATAATTGTGGCGTACAGATTGGTGACGTGAGCCACGAAGTAAAAGCTGTGCTTTTATGTATAGATGTTACCGAAGATGTAATGGATGAGGCTATCCGTTTGGGATGTAATCTCGTTATATCACATCACCCTCTGGCTTTTCGTAGTTTTAAATCTTTGACAGGTAAAAATTATGTAGAGCGTTGCATGATAAAAGCTTGTAAACATGATATTGTTGTATATGCTGCACATACTAATTTAGACAATGCTGTTGGCGGAGTCAATTATCAATTAGCTAAAATACTCGATTTACAGCAGGTTAAGATTCTTGCACCACAAAAAAGTAGTTTAATAAAACTGGTAACATTTGTTCCGGTCGATTATGCTGAAAGTGTGCGTACAGTATTGTTTAATGCAGGAGCAGGAAATATTGGCAATTACGATGCATGTAGTTATAATATCACAGGCGAAGGAACCTATAGGGGAGGAGAAAACTCAAATCCCTTTTTAGGAGAAAAAGGTGAGTTGCATCGTGAGACCGAGATTCGTATAGAGGTAATACTTCCGGCCTTTAAGCAAAAAGAAGTATTAAATGCTTTACTGGCAATACATCCTTATGAAGAACCAGCTTATGATTTTTATAAGTTAGAAAATACATGGGCGCAAGCCGGTAGTGGTATTGTGGGAACTCTGCCCGACCCGATGGAAGAAGAAGATTTCCTGTATTATTTAAAAGATACCTTGCATTTGTCGAGCATTCAACACTCCACCTATCGAGGAACTATGATTCATGAGGTAGCTTTGTGTGGAGGAAGCGGAGCTTTTCTTATTCCTCAGGCGATTGGTTACGGAGCTGATATTTTTATAACAGGTGAAGCTAAGTATAACGATTTTTATGATGTGGAGAATAAGATACTGTTGGCTACTGTAGGTCATTATGAGTCGGAGGTTTGTACCAAAGATATTTTTTATGATTTGATTTCTGCAAAACATCCTGAAGTTGAATTAAACCTCTCACAGTTTGATGTTAATCCTGTGAAATATCTGTAAGTAACAGTTGATATATAGTGAAAATGTAGTATCTTTGTACTCGAATTGTAACGAATACATATCAATTCTGTGTATGGATGTGGTGATGTACTCCCACTGAAATAGTGCAATGTAGTAAATAAAAAAGCCTATTGAAAGCTTTTGTTTACTGCATTTTTTTATTCTAAATAATGTGTAAGTTGTAATTAAAAACAAAATAAAAATGGCAAAGAAATCGGCTGAAAAAGAAGTTGCAGTAGAAGATAAGCTAAGAACGCTTTATAATTTGCAAGAAAAATTATCAGAAGTAGATAAAATTAAGATTCTTCGCGGTGAGTTACCTTTGGAGGTGGCAGACTTAGATGACGAAATTGCTGGTCTTAAAACCCGTGTTGGTAAATACGAATCGGATCTTAAAGAATTTGAAGCAGCAGTTAGCCAACAAAAACAAAAAATTCAGGATTGTACATTGAAGATTGAGAAGTATAAAGAACAACTTGATAATGTACGTAACAATCGTGAATACGACCACTTGAGTAAAGAAATAGAGTTCGAAACATTAGAAATCGAATTAGCTGAAAAGCGTATCAAAGAATTTACGCAAAATGTAAAGAGTTTGAAAGAGCAAATCGAAACAAGCCATACATTCCTTACAGAGCGTTCTGCTGACCTGGCACAAAAGAAAGAAGAATTGGATGAGATTGTTTCAGAAACAAAACAACAAGAAGAGGTTTTGAGAGATGAGATAAAAGCTATCGAAACAGAAGTTGAACCTCGTCTTCTTCAGGCGTTTAAGCGTATCCGTAAGAGTGCACGTAATGGATTGGCAATTGTTTCTATCGAGCGTGGTGCTTGTGGAGGCTGTTTCAATAAAATACCACCACAAAAACAAATGGATATCAAGCTAGGTAAGAAAATCCTGGTATGTGAATATTGTGGGCGTATTATGGTAGACACCGAATTGATAAACAATGTAGGTTTCTTACCTTTAGATTTGTAAGAAAATCGTACTGTGATAAAAATGAGCCCTTTGGATATATTATTCGAAGGGCTTTTTGTTTTTATAAAAAACACTTTTATGTTGATTAAAAGAATAACTTTTCATTAAAAAAGTATCTTTGTCATTCATAGTATAATTTCTCTATACTATAGACGTTATAATTAAGACTCTTTTAAGTGTTTACTTTTTAGGTGAGTGTTATAAGTATAAAAAAATAATAAATGAAGAGATATCATTTTCTACTGTTTATTGGAGTAATCATTCTTTGTAGTTCATGTGGAACAACTAAAAACTTCTCGTACTTTCAGGATCTGGATGCATATCTGCAAAAAGAAGTTGCTTTGTCCGACTCTGTACAAGAAATACGAATAAAACCTGATGATCAATTAGGTATAGTCGTCTCATCTGTAAACCCACAAGCAGTAACTCCATTTAATTTACCAACTGCAGCGGCTCTGTCTCCCGGCAATTTAACTCAAAACTCATTACCTTCTTATTTAGTTGATAGCGAGGGTGAAATAAACTTCCCGACTTTAGGAAAGATCAGATTGGCAGGACTGTCTGTAGAGGAGGCAGTTAATTTGTTGCAGACACGATTGGAGGATTATGTAAAAGACCCTATTGTTAACATACAGATATTGAATTTTAGAGTGTCGGTCCTTGGCTCGGTTAATGCACCCGGACCTTTTTATTTTACTGGTCAACGGGTATCCATATTAGACGCAATAGCAAATGCCCGTGATTTGACTCTTTATGGAAGGCGTGATAATGTTTTGTTGATTCGAGAAAATGGAGATAAAAAAGAATTTATACGTTTCGATTTGACCAATAGTAAGAATGTGTTTTCTTCGAAACACTTTTATTTGCAACAAAATGACATTATTTATGTAGAGTCTAATAAAGAACATCAGAAAGACTCACAAATGAGTCAACAGAAACAATTTAATCTGACACTGATAAGTACGGCTATAACAAGTATTATAGCCACCATATCGCTAATCATAGCAGTGTCTAATAAATAGGGTATAATACTTTTTTTATGAGTGGAAAAAAGAAATCGGAATTTGTAAATGTAGGGGATGTAATCCTAAAATATACACGATACTGGAAATGGTTTCTGTTGTCAGGTATCGTTTGTCTCTTCATAGCTATTGCTTACCTGAAGACAGTAGACCCTACTTATTTAATTGTATCGAATGTTAAACTAAGAACGGAAGCTGAAGGAGCAAAGATAGCCTCATCGCTTGTTCGAAGTTTTGGCTTGGGTGGTTTGGCCGACTCAGATAATATTGACGATGAGGCTGCAGTAATGTCTTCTCAGTCACATATGCGGGATATGATTTATGAGTTGGGCTTATATACTACTTACGACCTCAAGAAGTTTCCATTTGATAAGTCTATGTATAATACTTCGCCTCTTGTTATAACTGTTGATAGGGAAGTGATGGATACTTTGTCGATGCCGATAAGTTTTACAGTAAAGGTAAAAGACAATTCGGTTGAAGTAAAAACCGAAATTGATGGACATAAAGTTGGAGAGGTTCAATTTGATTCTTTGCCTGCTGAAATAAAGACTCCATATGGTAGTTTTTCTTTAAACTATTCAGGCAAGTCTATTGGAAAAGAAGATTATACAATAGAAATATTTTTGTCAGGCCTAGATTATGCCGCCGAAAAATTCAGAAATAGAATTATGATCGGTGCAGCAGGTAATAGTTCTGATATAATAAGCCTCAGTGTCAGAGACGTGAATAGGGAGCGGGGTAAAAATATACTGAATAAGCTGGTCGAATTATACAATATTGATGCAAAAGCGGATAAGAATAGAGAAGCCGAGAATACAGCGGATTTTATAAAAGAACGTATTGACCTTTTAGCTTCTGAACTGAACGGATTGGAAAAATATCTGGAGAACTTCAAAAAACAAAATAATATAACAGACATAACAGCAGAATCTACTGTATTTATTGAGAAATATAATGATTTACAGGAAAAGAATACAGAGATTGATATTCAGTTGAGTATAGCTGATATGTTGGAAAAGTTTATTTCTGAGCCGAAAAATAAATACGAACTGATTCCGGCTAATGCGGCTGTTTCGGGTCATACGCTAGAAGCAATCAGGGCTTATAATTCAGCATTGCTAGAGAGAAACCATTTGTTGCAGAGCAGCACAGATAAAAACCCGGCTGTTGTGACGATGAATGAACAAATTGGATTGTTACGGAAAAACGTAGAAACCAGCATCCGTAATGCACGTAAAGATATTAGTATTCGTAAGAAAGATTGGGCAGGTTTAGAAGGCGAAATGCAATCGCGTTTATCAGAAATGCCCAGACAGGAACGTGAGTATCTAGAGATAGAACGTCAGCGAAAAGTAAAATCAGACCTCTATATCTTTTTGCTAACAAAGATGGAAGAAACTCAATTAACGTTGGCTTCAACTACAGCTAAAGCAAAGGTGATTGATGGTGCATATAATATTTGGAAACCTGTTGCACCCCGTAAAATGATAACATTGGGCATCGCTTTGCTTTTTGCGATAATGATTCCTATTCTGATTATTTATCTGCTGGATATATTTAAGACTAAGATAGCTTCGAAGGACGAATTAGAAGATGCTACATCCGTACCTGTCTTGGGTGAAATCTGTCTCGATAAAAATGCCGGAAATGTTGCTGTCGCAGAAGGGGTAAGTACTTCTACTGCCGAGTTGTTCAGATTGGTGAGAACTAATCTTCAATTCCTGATGAAAAAAGAAGATAAGGTAATCTTGGTTACATCAAGTGTGAGTGGTGAGGGTAAATCTTTCTTTACAGTCAACTTGGCATTATCGTTTTCATTGATTAAAAATAAAAAAGTGGTATTGGTCGGGCTGGATATTCGTAACCCGAAACTGACTGAATATTTAAGCATAAACAGAAAAGACGGAATGACCTTGTATCTGGCTTCTGACGATATGAAACCCGAGGAAATTATAATACATCGTCCCGATTTACATCCCAATGTGTACGTAATTCCTGCAGGCCCTATTCCTCCTAACCCTTCTGAATTGTTATTGAACGACCGCTTGGAAGAGATGTTTGGTTATCTGCGTGATAATTTTGATTATATAATAGTGGATACAGCACCGGTGGGTATGGTTTCGGATACCTTCTGTCTTGATCGGATCTCAGATACAACAGTATATCTTTTTAGAGCAAATTATACCAACAAATCGTATCTGAAACTGGCAGAGTCAATTGTTGAAGAACAGAAATTGAAGAAATTATCCATCGTAATAAATGGTACAACCACTAAAGCCGCTTATGGTTATGGATATGGTTCGAATACAAACAGAACAAAATAATCTGAAATATTCAGGATGTAAGTAAAAGAAGATAAATTAGGGATGAGTGAGATCTTGCAAAAAATAAGGAGACCCAGCATATTTATTCTGTTATTGATTCTCAATCTCAGATTCTTATTTACGGTTGTGTTGGGTGAAAGGCAAGAGATATTGACTATTCTTACTTTCTTTTTTTTCCTTCTGTCGTTCGATTATACAGCCATGCGTAGGGAGTATCTGTATTGGCTTGGAATATTAGTCATAATTTCTCTTGCCCAATTTACACCCTATAAACAGAATGTTTTGACTCCTATTATCTTGATGCAATGTATATCAACTCTTGATCTTAAAACCTATTTACGGTACAATATAATTATATTGGGAGGTACGGCTTTGCTGATGCTTTTGTTTGTGGGAACAGGACGGATGATTCAGGCAGAAGCTATTACAACAATACGTATACGTTACGATTTTGGATATGGACATCCCAATGCTGCCACTCTTTATTATTGGGGGTTGTTTATCTCTTTGTTGTTGTATTGCTACATTTCAAAATACCGTAATTTTATATGGATACTTTTAGGCTTCTTGCTTTTAATATCCGTTTATTTATATATTGAGACTGATTCTCGTAGTTTTATTTTTGCTGTAGTAAGTTTTATTCTGGTCTTATGTTATTTTAGTTTGCGGTCGAAGTTTACAGGGGATTATAGAATAGGTTATTCACGGTATGTACTATATGTGTTACCTGTTGTATTTGCAGCGTTGACAATTTACTTTGCCATAAATGTAAATGATTATCCTGTATTAAATATCCTGTTGAGTAAGCGGCTTACTCTATACAAAGACTTATTGGATAGCTTGACGCCTTTGCAATATCTTTGGGGAACAACAGCTTTCGATTATATTATTGTGGATAACTCTTATCTGCATTTGTTATTTGAAGCTGGAGTCTTAGTCTTTGCCTATTTTATCTGGCTATGGGTTTTTGCGGTAAAGAATATGGTGAAGCAGCAAAATTTTATTCTGATAGCAGTTTTCGTTAGTTTTTTGGTTTATGGATTGATGGAGTCGTTGTTATTATTCAGTGTGATAATCGGCAATAATATTTTCTGGGTGTTATTATACCGTTATCGTTATGGTGATGATGAATTATTTGATCCGGAATCAAAATATATTGACTTGGAAAAATCTGTTCAGTAAATGAAAATTGTATACTGTATCATCGACTCATCTCAAGCGGGAGGAATGGAACGCAGCATCTGTTGTAAGGCTAACTATTTTGCTGATGTTATGGGTTATGATGTGACCATAATTACGACTGATAGGGGAGAGAGAGAGAATTTTTTTGATTTTTCATCCAGGATACACTTCTTTGATTTAGATATAAATTATAGAGAATTAAGAGGATTACCCTTATTCGAAAGAATCAAAAATCAGATAGAGAAAAGAAGAAAACATAGATTCAGTTTAGAGCAAATTCTAAAAAAAATACAAGCCGATATTGTTTTCTCAACCGGTACGCATGAGGTTTCTATTCTTTGTAATATAAAAGATGGTAGCCGAAAAATAATAGAGAGCCATTTATCTAAAGACCATAAAAAAGTAGAAGTGAGTTTGAATAATCAACCTTTGTTATCGAAACTTTTTACATTGGTAACTGATTTTCGTAGAAAACGATTCCTCAAATATTATGATGCTTTGGTAGTTCTTTCAGACAGTGAAAAAAGACTTTGCGAAGGGCTTAATAATCGTATTGTAAGTATCCCTAACCCATTGCCTTTTTGTCCTCCCGATTCCACAACTGATTATACTCAAAAGAGAGTAATAAGTGTAGGTCGTTTGAGTAAAGAAAAAGGGTTTTCATATTTGATTGATGCGTGGCGATTAGTTTCTAAAAAGCATCCCGCTTGGGAATTAGTAATTTTTGGTAATGGTGATGAGATTGAAAGCTTACAAAAACAAATTTCAGATTTAGGATTAGAGGATAATATCCGAATATATTCTCCGGTGAAAAATATTTCACAAGAATATCTTAATAGCTCATTATATGTAATGCCTTCAATAACCGAAGCATTCGGCTTGGTTCTCCCGGAAGCTATGGCTTGCGGATTACCTTGTATTGCCTTTAATTGTTCGGAGGGATTATCAGAAATCATCAAGGATAAAGAGAACGGTTTTTTGGTAGAAGCTAAAAATGTAGATCAACTATCTGAGAGGGTAATACTTCTGATTGAGGATGAGCAATTAAGGAAACAAATGGGGCAAAATGCAAGGAGAAGCGTACAGCGTTTTTTTCCGGAGAATATTATGCCACGTTGGATAGATTTGTTTTCTAAGATTATAAAAAACAAATGAAAGTACTTCAAATTAATAAGTATCCATCACTTAAAGGAGGAACGGAAACTGTTTTGTTGGATACAATCCGTTTACTTAAGGATTATGGACACGAAGTAATACTTTTATCAACAAATGAATGTGAAGTTGTTTATGAACCGACTTATACAATCATGTACCCTGATCGTAATACTTCATTAATAAAAAAGATGAAGAGCTTGCCTTCTTTCTTTTATAACCGATCTGCGGTTAAAGTTTTAGAATCTGTTATCGAAAAAGAAAAGCCAGACATTGCACACATCCATTTATATCATAATAGTTTTTCGAATTCGATATTACCTGTTTTAAAAAAGCATAAAATTCCTGTCGTAATGACTTTGCATGAATATCGTCAAATTTGCCCCTCTTACTTATTACTGGATAAAAATCAGCATATTTGTGAGAAGTGTATTGACGGGAATTATTTCCATTGTATGTTTACTCGATGTGCCAAAGGTAGCTTTATTGAGAGTACTCTTTTAACAATGGAAATGTTTTATAGGCGACTGTTTTATAAAACAGAAAAGTATGTCGATGAATTTGTTTGTCCGAGTAATTTTGTCTATCAAAAGCATTTAGCTTTTAATAAAGATATAGCAGATAAATCTGTTGTGATTTATAATCCTGTTAAAATATATTCTTTAAAGAGTATAAATAAAGGTAATTATTTACTTTATTTCGGGCGATTGTCTCGTGAGAAGGGAATTCAAACATTATTATCAGCTATGAAGCAATTACCTAATGTAGAATTAAAAGTAGTGGGTGTTGGAGACTTTCCTTTTTCTAATATTTCTACAAATGTAGAATTGTTAGGATTTAAAAGAAATGAAGAATTAAAGACAATTATAAATAATGCTTTATTCACGATTGTACCTTCTTTAAGTTATGAGACTTTTGCTTTGTCATGTGCAGAAAGTATATCACAGGGTACACCTGTTATAGCTTCAGATATAGGTGCTATTCCAGAAATTGTAAATCACCGCGAAAATGGTTTTCTATTCGAATCAGGTAATGTCGAAAGTTTAGTGAATAATATTTCAGAAGCAATATTATTATCGGATGAAGAATATGTTTGTATGGTAGAAAATGGACAGCAAAGTCTTACTGAATTTTCAGAAGATAAGTATATAAATAGTTTGCTGTCGATATATAAAGAGTTGATTAATAAATGAAAATAGCTATACTAGGAACCAGAGGTATCCCCAATAGTTATGGGGGATTTGAACAGTTTGCAGAATATTTATCTGTCGGGCTGGTCAAACTTGGGCATTCTGTTACAGTATATAACGTGCATTTTCATGAGTACGATCAACCCGAGTTCAGAGGTGTTACCATCAGGAAGATATATAGTCCAGAGAAGCAAATAGGTGCTGCCGCTAATTTTGTATATGACTACTTGTGTATGAAGGATGCATTGAAACAGGATTTTGATATTATATACGAAGCCGGCTACCATAGTAATGCACCCTCTTATTATTTGCTAAAGAAAAATTCGCCCATCGTAATTACCAATATGGATGGAATAGAATGGAAAAGAAGCAAGTGGAATTATTTTACTCGTCAACTAATAAAAAAACTGGAGAAAATAGCTGTTCGTAAATCGGATTATTTAGTTTCCGATAATCCAGCAATCCAAGAGTATTATAAGGAAGTGTTTAATGCAGAGTCGTTTTGTGTTGCTTATGGTGCTGATATAGTTGAGCACTTTGATGAGGAGTTGCTATCTCCCTATAATGTGACAGCTAATAACTATTTTTTATTGATTGCCCGTTTAGAACCTGAGAATAATATCGAAATGATTCTTGATGGATACGTCTTGTCGAATGATTCCCGTCCATTTTTGGTAATTGGTAATACAGATACAAAGTATGGGAGATTTCTTCAGACAAAATATCGGAATACTAATATTCATTTTCTGGGTGCAGTGTATAAGAAAGAGATCTTGGATAGTCTTCGCTATTATTGCACATTGTATTTTCATGGACATTCTGTGGGTGGGACTAATCCTTCATTATTAGAAGCAATGGCCTCTCAAGCGTTGATTGCTTCACATGATAATAAGTTTAACAAGTTGGTGCTGAACAATAATACTCTATACTTTGTTAAGGATAAAGATGTTGCCTCTATAATTTGTAATGTCAATTCTTTAGGTGATGATAAAAGACAGATTTTTATAGAGAACAATAAAGCACAAATTATCAATAATTATTCATGGAAGTCGATAATATTTCAGTATGATAGCCTTTTTAGAGAGGTTCTAAAAAAGAAATAGTATTAGATTCAAGGATTGGATATGCAATGTTAACAATTATTTTAATTTGTAACAGCCTATATTTATATGTTATGTAGCATTATTTGTGTTTTTTGCAACCATAAAATCTCAGAAAAATAGGCGGTGATTGGTATTCAATAGATTACCAGATATAAAAAAATTCTATCTGATTTTGATAACTTAAAAGAATGATTCCTTAAATACTATCTCTTATATTTGTAATATGAAAGAATTTACATCGCATATAGATTACCTGATACAGAAGCATGACTGTGTGATTATACCGGATTTTGGAGGTTTTGTATTGAATCGTGAAGTGGCTAAAATAGCTGCCGATGGTTCTATTACACCACCAAAGGTTATCGTTGGTTTTAACCCCGATCTTAAGTATAACGATGGTTTGTTGGCGGAGTCATATATGAATGCATATTCTATATCATATGATATTGCTTGCAAACGTATTGGAGATGTGGTGAAGAGGTTGAATACGATCCTTGCTTTAAGACAACCCATACAATTAGGATTGTTGGGCAAATTGTCACAAGAAACAGATGGTCGTTTGAGCTTTGAGCCTAATAATAATATCTCAGCCTATCATTCCGAGACATTCGGATTGTCGGTGTTGGATATTAGAAGATTGGTTGATATTCAGGAAATACAGAAAGTATCTATTGTCAATAATAGACGCTCGATTTATAAAAGAGTATTTGCCGGAGTTGCTGCAACTGCAGCGGCTATTCTGGTCTTTTTTGTAACTTCTACTCCTATCTCTGAGGACGAGAATAATAATGTACAAAAATCAGGATTCTTTACAGACTTGATTTCGGCTTCCGCTAGCCATTCAAATTCTGTTGGAAGTGTTCCGATGGATAACTCATTAGATATTACTGCAACAGAAGAGTTAATGTACTCTACTGAGGTAGAAGATCCAATAGTAGAAGTTGAAATAAAGAAAGAAGAACCTAAAATAGAAAAAATAGCTCCTGCTATTACTCAAAAAGCAGAACCAGCAAAGGTTGCGAAAGCTACTACTGTTGCAGAAACTTCTACCGTGAAGAAGGCTGTTGAACCAAAATTCTTTGTAATAATAGGTAGTGCTGGCAGCAAATCAGAAGCACAAAAAGCTCTTAAGACCTTTAAATCACAAGGGTATAAAGATGCTAATATCGTTAATTCAGGAGACCGTAATAGAATATATGTAGCCTCTTTTGAAGATAAAGCTCAAGCTGAAAAATACTTGGCTTCATTTAAGAAGAGCAATCCTAAATTAAACGATGCTTGGGTGTTTACAAAGAGAAATTAAAATATGCTATATAATAAGAGATAAAAAAGAGCTGTCTGTAAAGGCAGCTCTTTTTATTTGTACATATTACTTAACTTGAATAGGTATTCCCGAAACCATCAGATATACCTTATTGGCTTTGGATGCAATATACTGATTTATCCATCCTTGCAGATCCATAAATAACCTTTGTGCTTTATTTTCAGATGTTCCTCCTAATCCAATTTCATTACTAACGAAAATAAATTGAGCTTCTTGCTGAATCAACTTATCAAATTCGTCCTTTATCATAGCTAGAGATAAATCTACATCCGAATTGTTGTCAAAGAAAAAGTTTGTAGCCCATAAAGTAACGCAATCTACCAATACAACCCTGTTTTCAAGCCGATGGTTGCTTAACTGTTTCTCTTCTTCTATATTAGTCCATTCAGTGCCTCTGTCTGCTTTGTGGCGTTCGATACGCTTTTGGTGTTCTTCGTCCCAAATTCGCGAAGTTGCCAGATAGACCGGGTTCTCAGATAGGGATAGAGCTGTTTGTTGGGCGTAGTTACTTTTCCCCGATCGTTGTCCTCCTGTAATTAGTATAATTTCTTTTGCCATTTAGTCATCATTCTTTTTACGTTTGTATAAAAAGTCGTGCCAACGTTCTTCATCCGTTCCTTCTTGAAACATATCGAATCGAGCCATTGTGAAGAACAGATCAGACAGGCGGTTTATAAATTGCAGTATATTTGCCGGAACTTCATCTTGTTTATTCAACGTCCATAAACGGCGTTCGCTTCTTCTTGCAATGGTTCTTGCCAATTGTAGATGAGCAGAAGCGAGTGTTCCTCCCGGTAAAACGAAGGTCTTACTTTCGCCCATTCTGTCAGTCATACTATCCATACATTCTTCACAGAACTTAGCTAGATCTTCGGGAAGCTTATTCGGATTCTTTTCCCGCATTTCGGAAGGGGTTGCCACATGAGACATAACCACCATTAATTCGGTTTGGATCTTGAATAATACAGACTGAAATTCGTGTTCTCGTGGAAGGTATGCCCGTACTACACCGATTATCGAATTTAATTCATCAATAGTTCCGTTAGCTTCGATACGAATATCATCTTTATCTACTCGTTGACCTCCATGTATGCCTGTTTTGCCTTTATCGCCACCTTTAGTATATATTTTCATGATCAATTTAATTAAGTAAAGGAAATATATTAGTAATACTCAATACAATGATTATTAAAATCATAAGTATTTCTGTTCGTTGATTTATGTTGACTGCTACCTGCATATCTTCAGTAGTAATAGCTCTGTCTGTAGTTCCTATATAGGGTTTATCCACTAATTGACCAAAATAATGGTTGGGACCTCCAAACCTGCAATTGAGGATACCGGCTAAAGCTGATTCGGGATATCCTGAGTTTGGACTGGCATGTTGTGACCCATATTTAGAAATGAAAGATAGTAAAGACAGCCTACTGCTGACAATAAGCATTAATAAAGCGGTTAATCGGGCAGGAATATAATTGGCAATATCATCTATATGTGCTGCCCAACATCCAAAATCTTTGTACCGTTCATTTTTATAACCGATCATTGAATCCAGTGTATTGATCATTTTATAAGCGGCCATACCCGGTACTCCTAATAGTAGGTACCAGAAGAGTGGTGCTATAACTCCATCGCTCAGATTCTCGGATAAAGTTTCGAGTGCAGCCGTCCGTATTTGCTGGGGCGATAATTGAGATGTATCTCGTCCTACAATTCGTGCGACCTGTTTGCGTCCGTCTTCTGTCGATTTGTCGGTTGCGATGAAAACGTCTCTTACCTCATCTGCAAGAGTTTTTCCTGCCAGACAGAAGAATACCATTATGGCATTGAATCCTATCGCTAAATATGGATTTATAGAGATCAGGCCTTTATTCAGGTAGAAGAAAAGAAGAAAACATCCAGCAATCAGAAATATAGAAAAGGCTGCCCCTTTGAATATTCTGGATGTACCTTTATTTAATAATTTTTCTCCCCTTGCTATTATTTTACCAAAGGCTACAATCGGATGAGGGAGTGATGACGGGTCTCCAAACAACCGATCTGCAATCCATCCAATAACAAGAGGTATTATCAGTAAAAGAATACTACTATTGGTATATTCTAAAGTCATAACAGTCTTTGTTTTTTATACTACCCAATCAATAGAGAGGTCTGAGACCTAATCCATTCTTTGATCGCTTTTACTAGTAGGTTATTATTTGATTCTTCTTGCACTGCAATGCGAAAGTAACTTTCGTTTAGTCCTCTGAAATTAGCAGCATCTCGAATTAGAAAGCAGTACTTTTCTACTAGATACTTTTTGAGATCGGCAGCTTTGCCTATTTCTAATTGGCAAAGAAAGAAGTGCATTCCCGAAGTATGTACTTTGACTCCCGATACTTCCGCCAATTGCTTTTGTACACGTTGAGACTCTTGTAAGTAATCAGAGAAATCATACAATGCATTGTCCAATAAATATAAACCGGCTAACTGAGCCAATTGATTCACGGACCAAGGCATACTGTAATGTTTAATCTTGTCTATCTTATTTTTTTGAGCAGTAATATAGCCCAAGCGTAATCCGGGAATTGCATAGCATTTAGTTAAAGAATGAAGCAAAACGACATTGTTGAATTTCAACGCTTGCGAAGCACTCCAAATAATATGGTTAGTAAATGCTGCATACGATTGATCTATAACAAAACAAGTGTTCGGATTGTTTGATATTATTCTTTCCAGGTATTCTTTGTCATATATTTCGCCTGTCGGGTTATTAGGGTTACACAACCATACCAATTGTGTGTCGGGTTGAATATCTTCTAGTGAGTCAATATCGTAGAGATTATGGTCATGTATCTCGCAAGCATCCTCATATTCTCTGAATGTCGGGATCAGTACCGCTGTTTTACTCCCTCTAAAGGCTTGGGCAATGAGGTATATTGCCTCTGTAGCTCCGTTTGTAACGCCTATTTCGCCCTTTGAGATTCCCAGTTTTTGCCCGATGAACTTTCTCAATGTAAGTGCATCGGGTTCAGGATAAGAATGTATTGAGGAAATATTTGTCCACAGATACTCTTTCAGGTCTTTCAGATCAAACTTATTGTATACATTGGAGCTGAAATTACTTACAATCTTGTGGTCGAATTGATAGGCGTCATCGCCATGTCCTGTTATCATCTCAGGTCGTCAATATTTTATACACCAGATCCATATTTACATTTTTGCGTACATGGTCGGCCAATTTGTTATACTGTTCTTCTTTGTATGCTTTAAAATCGAAAGGTTTACTTGATAATTTCTCAGCATAAGGTTCGAGTAAGAAATCAATAAATACTCCGTTATCTAAGATACCGTGAATGTATGTACCGAAGCATTTTCGGTTAAGGTAAAAGCCATCGGTAGTCCCGTCGGTCAAACGATTGAGGGGACTTTCCTTAGCACCTTCAACTGGAATTGTTGTACCCATGTGTATTTCGTAACCTTCGCATGACGACTCAGAATCAAGAAACGAAAATTGAACTTGTTGTGTCACCTTTTCGCCTTGCATTTCCGTAGAGATCGGCAGAAGCCCTAATCCCGGTAATCGCTCTATTGATCCTTCTACATGCAATGGGTCACATACTTCTTGTCCCATCATTTGGTAGCCTCCGCAAATACCCATCACTGTGGCTCCATCTTTATGGGCTTTGATGATACTTTGGGCAACACCATTGCGTCGTAATTCGTAGAGATCCGAAAGTGTACTTTTACTTCCGGGAATAAGTATTATATCGGCTTTCTCAATTTCATCTGTATTATTAGTGTAATATAAATGAACACGAGGATCGCGTTCAAGTATATTGAAATCGGTGAAATTGGACAGGTGTCTGAGCAATATAACCGCAATATTTACTTTGTCGTGTGATGCCTGTAAATTCTTGGTCTGGAGCATTACAGAATCCTCTTCTTCAATGTAAATATCTTTATAATAAGGCACAACACCAATAACGGGAATCCCACAAAGGTCTTCTATTATCTTTACACCCGATTCAAAGAGCCTCATGTCGCCTCTGAATTTGTTGATAAGAATGCCTTTGGTATGCTTTCGTTCTTCTTCCGTCATAAGCATTATGGAGCCGTACACACTGGCAAATACTCCGCCACGATCGATATCTGCCACCAGAATAACATCAGCTCCTGCATGTATAGCCATTGGAAGGTTTACAATATCGGTTTCGCGTAGATTTATTTCTGATACACTTCCGGCACCTTCCATTACGATAGGATTGAAACGCTTTTCTAGACGATTGAATGCATTATTTACTGCATTTCGAAGAACATCACGCCCTTCTTTCTTAAAGTACTGGTAAGCACTTTGGTTGCCATATGGTTTTCCGTTTAATACTACTTGAGCTACTTTATCGGTAGTCGGTTTCAGTAGCAAAGGGTTCATATCCGTATGGCAGGGAATACCTGCTGCTTCTGCCTGTACGGCTTGTGCCCGTCCTATTTCCAGCCCTTCGGGGGTTGCGAAAGAGTTGAGAGCCATATTTTGAGCTTTAAAAGGGGCGGGATGGTAGCCATCTTGCAAAAATATGCGACAAAAAGCGGCTGCAATAACGCTTTTGCCAACATCGCTACCTGTTCCGGCAAACATGATTGGTCGGAGTTTCTCCATGAGATCAAATACTAATCTAAATTTAGATACAAAGGTATGAATTTGTGTAGATGATTTCTAGTAAACAGTGGTATTAACTGTTGTAAAATAGTATTCTTAGGATTGAGAATCTATATTTAAAGATACGAATCACAATCTTAAATTACCACTCTATATAGGAGAACTACTCATTTCATAGTTAAAAGAATGAAAAAGTTTCCATTTGTTCAAAAAAGGTTATTCAGTAAAGAAATAAATGTTAATTTTACACCACCTATAAATTCGAAGCCGTGAATACTGATTAAGTCAACATCTCGACTTGCTATTTATCCGAATTTAATAGTATGCTATGAAATAATTTACTGTAATCTATATACGAAAAATAATTATAATTAACCATATAAAAAATATTCCAAAACCATGAAAACTGCTGCAATCAAAGAAAAATTTCAGTCATTATTTGGCGAAGGTGGTGTCGTGTACACTGCTCCCGGACGTATTAACTTGATTGGTGAACATACCGATTATAACGGTGGATTCGTATTGCCGGGTGCTATAGATAAAGCTATGTATTGTATAATAAAACCAAATGGTACAGCTGACAGAGTAAGAGCTTATGCATTAGATCTTGAAGAGATGGACGAATTTGGGCTAGATGATATTCCAATCAAACAATGGGGTAAATATATTTATGGAGTGTGTCTCGAAATGATCAAGAGAGGAGCCAAGATACAGGGCTTTGATGTTGTGTTTGCAGGAGATGTACCGCTAGGCGCAGGAATGTCTTCTTCGGCAGCACTCGAAAGTTGTTTTGGATTTGCCTTGAATGATATGTATAACTTAGGTTTCGACCGTTTCGAACTCGCTAAAATAGGACAAGCTACCGAGCATAACTATGTAGGAGTGAAATGTGGTATCATGGATCAGTTTGCATCTTGCTTTGGAAAAGAAGGATCGCTTATCCGTTTAGATTGTCGATCATTAGAATACGAATATGTACCTTTCAATCCTAAAGGATACCGATTGGTTTTGATCAATACATGCGTGGAGCATGAACTGGCATCTTCAGCTTACAACAAGCGTAGAGAGTCGTGTGAAAATGCAGCTTCATATATCCGTAAATATCATCCCGAAGTCGAATTTTTGAGAGATGCTACATTGGATATGTTGAAAGAAGTAGCTAACGAGGTAAGTGCAGAAGATTATATCCGTGCGGAATTTGTGATCGAGGAAATTCAACGCCTGTTGGATGCTTGTGAAGCACTTAAGAAAGGCGACTATGAGACCGTAGGCAAAAAAATGTACGAAACTCATATCGGCTTAAGTCGTAAATATGAAGTGAGTTGTCCTGAATTGGATTTCTTAAATGATGTTGCCCGTCAGTGCGGTGTAACCGGCTCTCGTGTTATGGGTGGAGGTTTCGGAGGTTGTACTATTAATCTTGTGAAAGATGAGTTACATGATGGTTTTATCAAGCGTGCAACCGAGAGCTACGAACAAAAATTCAAGATCAAACCTAAAGTTTATGATGTTGTAATCAAAGATGGTGCGAGGAAATTATAAAGCTATGGACTTTTCTCCTGCTTTTATAAGTGGAACAACTATAATAAGTTATAATTTTAAAATATAGTAGTCTGCATTTTAGAATACTTATTAAAAATTGCAGATGGTCGATAAATTTTATTTATAATTGAGGTTCAACTTATTTAAATAATTGTTACTTTTGTTTTCTAAATAGAGCTCTTTATGTCTAAAATAGTTTTCATAAAGAGCTTTTAATTGTGGAAGTCTTATTTGGCGCTTATTTCTTTGGTTACAGAGGGGAGTTGTTAGATAGACTTGCGCTTGTTGAATAATAATGGGGCTGACACCTAAAACTGATTAATTATAAATAAATTACCCTATGCATAACTGGTTTGAATGCAAAGTTTCCTACGATAAAACGATGGAAAACGGAACGCTGAAAAAAGTAACCGAACCTTATTTAGTGGATGCTTTGTCATTTACAGAAGCCGAAGCTCGTATAATAGAAGAGTTGAAGCCATTTATATCAGGAGATTTTACAATCGCTGATATCAAGCGCGCTAAACTAGCCGAATTATTTTTTAACGAAAATGGCGATCGCTATTTTAAGACTAAGATATATTTTATCACACTGGATGAAAAGAGCGGAACTGAAAAGAAGACTGCTGTGAGTATGTTAGCTCAGGCATGCGATCTTAAAGAAGCTCTGGCTGTGATTGAAAAGGGAATGGAAGGTACCATGGCTGATTATGTGATTGCATCAATTAATGAAACAATGCTTATGGATGTTTTTCCCTATGAAACAGCAGAAAAAACGAAAATAGAATATCTGAAAGAAGAGTAGCTATGAGTATAAGTGCAAACCTGGATGCTGTAAAATCTTTATTGCCCGAAGGCGTAAAATTAGTGGCGGTATCTAAGTTTCATCCCAAAGAAGCTTTAGAGGAAGCTTACGCGGCAGGACAACGGATTTTTGGAGAGAGCAGAGTGCAAGAACTTGATAGTAAACAAGAGACTTTGCCGACGGATATCGAATGGCATTTGATAGGACATTTGCAAACGAATAAGATAAAAACCGTAGTGCCTTATATCCATACAATTCAAAGTATTGACAGCTGGAAAGTATTATCGGAAATTGATAAATATGCATCTAAAGTCAATCGTAAAATAAATTGTTTGCTTGAAATTTATATTGCTAAAGAAGACAATAAGTATGGCTTTACTTTTGAAGAGTGCAGGCTTTTACTGGAAAATGAAAACTGGAGAGAACTGAATAATATCCAAATCACCGGTGTAATGGGGATGGCAACCAATACGGATGATGAAAGTCAGATTCGACAGGAATTCAGATCTCTAAAGACATTTTTTGACGAGCTTAAGCAAACATATTTTAAGGACGATTCTTGCTTCAGTGAGATATCTATGGGAATGTCGCACGACTATAAGATTGCCATTGAAGAAGGATCAACTATAATCAGAGTAGGGACATCTATTTTTGGCGAAAGAGAATATTAAGGTCTCAGACTTTTTTATTGCTTAGGTAGATAGACCGAATATGTTATGACTAAAAAATATTGCAGTAATATTTGCTGCCTTTAAATTGATAATATCCATTAGCTAATAATGGTCATTTATTTTATCGCATATGAACATACAACAGTTGGAATACATTATTGCGGTTGACAATCATCGTCATTTTGCAAAAGCTGCCGAGGCATCCTTTGTGACGCAACCCACATTGAGTATGATGATACAGAAACTTGAAGACGAGTTGGGGGTGAAGATCTTCGACCGTAGTCAGTTGCCTGTGCAACCGACACCTATCGGGACTCAGATAATAAATCAGGCTCGTGTTATAGTGTCACAAGTAAAGCAGGTGAAAGAAATAATACAAGAGGAAAAAGGAATTGTAAAAGGTGTCTTTAAGTTAGGAATCATTCCTACTATTGCTCCTTACCTTCTTCCTAAACTAATGCTTAGACACGAAGAAAACGGATACGATATAGAACTCTTTATTGAAGAGACTACAACGGGACAAATTATTGATGCCCTCCTTAATGGCTCATTAGATGGAGCTATTCTGGCTACACCATTGAAGAATGATAAGATTAAAGAGCATCCTATCTATTACGAACGATTCTATGCTTATGTGTCACCTCGTGAAACTTCTTTGTATGCCAAAAAAGAACTCGAGGAGGATGATTTAAATATTAATCGTTTATGGTTGCTTGAAGAAGTTCACTGTTTCCGTAGTCAGATATTGCGTATTTGTAACCTGCGTAAACGTAAAAGCTCGCATTCGCTATTTACTTACGAAGCAGGAAGTATCAGTACATTGATAAATATTGTGGATAACAACAGTGGTTTAACCATTATTCCGGAGATGGCTATTGAACAGCTTAATGAACGACAAAAGCAAAATATCCGTCCGCTTAAAGGAATATCACCTGTTCGTGAGATTAGTCTAGTTACGCGCAAAGAATTCCTACGAGAACGGGTTTTAGGTATAATTATCGACGAGGTGAAAGGCTCGGTACCTCCTGCTTTATTAAACGAGGATTTGAGAAAATTTGTTGTAGATATTTAATCTGCCATATATTGATATATTTAAAAAGGAGGTCAATTCGATCTCCTTTTTTAGTTGTCTAAAGTGTATCGGAAACTCGAAATTGCTATCTTTTCTTATTCTCTTTTTTCGAGTGTCTTTCTTTTCTTTATACGAATACTCGATTCTCAGAGAGATAAAATCAGGCGAGTTTTGTCTGTTTTTACATGCTTTTAGCTTGATAAATCTCAGTGTAAACGGGGGCGTTTTTATGCGTTAATTTGTATATGTTGGAGTGGTCTTTTAGCTAGAATTAGTCTGGTATTTATCTCTTCTTGATACTGCTTTTTTGAGTCGTTTCTAGACTTTTATTATTGGGTATTTGTAAATTAAATTATAGATATCTATTTTACTATATTATTTAAATCTTTTTAATTATTATAGATTTATATATGTCTGGTTTGTATTCCTATGTTTTGTTTTTTATGTTTCTTATAATCAGATGTTTTATCTGATTCTCTTTCTCTCAAACAGTCTTTTGGAAATTGTTTGATAAACAAGAATGCTAAAAAAACAAAGTCCGGATGCAACCATGAAAAGTATCTCAAAAGAGTATATTCCGGATATATAACCACCCACTAACATACCTAGAGCTAAACCTAAATCGAAGCCTACTAGATATGTAGAATTAGCTGTTCCCCGTTGATTGTTTTCAGCCATGTTGATATAGAGTGTTTGGAGTGCCGGAAACATCATTCCAAAGCCTATTCCGATGAACAGACCCGATACACAAAAAGCAACAATATTATGGATTAAAGCAAAGCCTAAAAATGCGGTGGCAACAATTGCCATTGCAGAAGTATTTACTAAATGGATGTATCCTTTATCTACCATGCGACCCGAAAAGATGCGGGAGACAATGATACCTCCGGCCCAAAATAAGAAAAATATACCTGCATTAGGTATGTTTATTTGTTTTCCATACTGAGCCACGAACGGCCCGATAGTGCCCCACGCGAAACTGGGAAGCAATTGGTTTAGAAATATGGGCCAGGCAGGGAGTAAAAAGAACCGGTCAAAAGATACCTTCTCCCGATCCAGTTTTGGACGTTCGGGTGCTTTAATAAATGATGCAGCTACGATTCCAAGTATTCCCATAAAGATGGCACAATAGAGTAAAATCTGAAAACTATAGTTCTGATAGATGTGAATCGCAATAAAAGGGCCTATAGCCATGGCTACATTCATGAAAGTGCCAAAGTATCCTATCCCTTCCGCCCTTCGTTCTGATGGCACTAAATCGATGGCAAGTGTACTTGACGAGACAGTTGACAATCCCCAGGTAATGCCATGAAAGAATCTAACGATTACAAATACAAAGATGGTGACAGCATAAAAATACCCGAAGAATATGGCAACGTAGCAGATAAAGCTAATCAGCAGTATTTTCTTTCGCGAATACAGGTCGACAAGGTAGCCCGAAAAAGGTCTGATCATCAGAATTGCAATGGCATACGACGCAAGCACAATTCCTGTTTTTGTCTGCGGAACACCCAGATATTCGGTGATATATAGAGGAATGGAAGGCATCAACAGATTAAAAGAGCATGCCATCAGAAAATTCGCTATACAAACGTTCAGATAACTTAAAGTCCACAATTTAGGTTTAGGAGACGGTTCCATATTTTATTAATTATTGTCCGAGACTATAAAACGATATACATTATTTACGACAATCAGTAACTTAAAAAGTTATACAATAGAGTGACAAAAGTTGCAATAAAGTAAACAAAAGTAGACGGTTTATAGTTTATAAGTGTCACTTTTGTTGAGTTTTTAAGTGTTTGTAATTCAGGTTTTTATTCTTTAAAAGGTGACAAAGGTGACAAAAGTGACACTTTTTCGCGATTTATATTTTCTCTTATTTATTCTTGCTCCTTTACTTATATGTAATAGATAAATAACTCAGCCCGATTATAGATTTTCGTTCATTATTAAAGCTATATATAAGATCGCCAATCTTCATAAAAACAGTATATATATTATTTTTGTTTTACACAACGAAGTTATAATCTTTTCCCGAAAGAAAAGGGAGTTCGCGAACAGGAAAATGTGTATGTTTTGTATCAACCAAGAAAAAGCTTTATTTTTGTTTAAATATCAATCTCAGAAAATGCAAGCATCACTTATACTTATTCCCGTCCCATTGGGTGAAACTTCCATTGAGCAGGTTTTACCTGATTACAATAGGGGGCAGATTCTTTCTATCAAATATTTTATTGTTGAAAATATACGTTCGGCACGACGTTTCCTGAAAAAGACCGATTCTTCGATAAATATCGATGAGCTTACCTTTTATGAATTGAACAAGCATACAAATCCTGAACAGATAGAAAGTTACCTTCAACCCATTGCCAATGGCTATTCTGTAGGTGTGATTTCGGAAGCCGGATGTCCTGCCATTGCAGATCCCGGAGCAGATATTGTTGCTATTGCTCAACGCAAGAGCATTAAAGTAGTTCCTTTGGTTGGTCCTTCTTCGATATTGATGTCATTAATGGGTTCGGGCTTCAACGGACAGAGCTTTGCTTTTCATGGATATTTGCCCATTGATGCAGGCGAGCGTCTCAAGAAGATTAAGCAACTCGAGCAACGTATATACAATGAGAATCAAACTCAGCTGTTTATAGAAACTCCTTACAGAAATCATAAACTGGTTGAAGATCTTATTAAAAATTGTACGCCTTCTACTAAACTATGTATTGCTATGAATATCACGTGCGAAGACGAATATATAAAGACTCTCTCCATTAAAGAGTGGACTAAACGATTGCCGGATATGAACAAGAAACCCTGTATCTTCTTATTATATAAATAAAGAATTGAGACCTTTGACTTTTGGCTATAGGGCTCTAATAATCATTCACAATCAGATAACTTAAAACTAATATGAAAATCAAACACATCGGATTAATCTTTCTAATGTCTCTCTTTTGTGCTGTATTATATGCACAGCAAGATAAATCGGCATCTAATAATGAACCCTTACGTTTGGGGATTGTAGGATTGTCTCATGCACACCTGTGGGAGGTTATAAGCAGGCTCGACCGTGGTGATTTTGAAGTGGTTGGAATTGCCGAAAAAAATACGGCATTATGGAATAATAAAGCGCTGAAAGAAAAAGTAGCAAGTGACCTGTTTTTTGAGGACCTGGATGAAATGCTTGCAAAAACCAAACCTCAGGCCGTGATTGTTTACGAGAGTATTTACGATCACTTGAGAGTGGTGGAAGCCTGTGCAAAGTACGGTGTTCATGTGATGGTCGAAAAACCATTGTCAACCAATGTCAAGGATGCTAAGCGAATGCTTGATCTGGCAAAGGAAAACAATATTTTTCTTTTGACTAATTACGAAACAACATGGTATCCGACCATACATAAAGCGTATGATATGATACAGGATGGTTTTGTGGGAAATTTATCGAGAATTAATATTTATGACGGACATGGTGGTCCTATCGAAATAGGCTGTGGCCCGGAATTTACAGACTGGTTGACCGATCCTGTATTGAATGGGGGAGGGGCAGTTATAGATTTCGGATGTTACGGAGCGAATATCAGTACATGGATTATGAAAGGGCAGAAACCTTTATCGGTATACGCTGTATTGAAACAACAGAAGCCTGCCATTTATCCCAAAGTTGATGATGATGCAACCATTGTAATCGAATACCCCAAAGTGACTGTAATTGCTATGGCATCTTGGAATTGGCCTATCTCTCGTAAAGATATGCATATATATGGGGATAAAAACTATATATATCAGGATGATAAAACTTCGATGCGAATCCACAGGGATGACAAAGAGACCCGGTTGGAGGTTCCCGAGATGGCTGCTCCATACAATGATACTTTTCTTTATTTGAAGGCTGTTGTAAATGGAGATATTTCCGTTAAACCGGATGATCTTTCGTCTCCCGAAAACAATCTTACAGTAGTCGAAATTCTGGAAGCTGCTATTGAGAGTAGTAAGACGGGTAAGATTGTAAAACTTCAATAATACAGAAACGGGATTAGCATAAATATACTAATCCCGTAATTCTTATTTTCTATTATATACTACAAACGTGTGAGTATATCTGTTTTTTTCGTCTGCATCGTTTTCGGTTTTGGAAACTTCCACCCATTTATTGGTATCTATTTGAGGGAAGAATGCATCTGTCCCTTCGAATGTGTGGTGAATATAGGTAATATATAATTTATCGGCAAATTCGACAGCTTTACCATATACTGTCGCTCCTCCGATAATAAAAACCTCCGACTCGTCTTTGCATAACGCAATCGCATTTTCTAAAGAATCTGCCATCTCGCATCTTTCAAGTCTCAAATCCTTATTTCTGCTTAATACAATATTTCTGCGGTTGGGTAATGCCCCGTTGGGTAAAGATTCGTAAGTCTTTCTCCCCATAATCACGGTGTGACCTTGTGTAACATTTTTGAAATATTTCAGGTCGTTGGGCAAATGGCAAAGCAGTTGATTGTCTTTGCCGATAGCATTCTTTTGGTCTATTGCTACTATAATGGATACGATAGGCATGGTTTTTATTTTAAATGGAAAATCTTATAATACAATATTCTTAGCCTCATTCCAGAGAATGTCCATCTCCTCAAGAGTCATTTCTTTCAGGCTTTTTCCTCGTTTCTTTGTTTCCTGCTCAATATGGTTGAATCTATGTATAAATTTTTGATTGGTACGCTCTAAGGCATTGTCGGGATTTACTTTATATAAACGTGCTGCATTTATCAGGCTGAAAAATAAGTCTCCGAATTCGGCTTCCATCTTATCGGTATCCATAGAACTTATCTCAGTTTCCAGCTCGTTTATTTCTTCCTTTACTTTAGTCCATACATCTTCCTTTTCTTCCCAGTCGAAGCCTGCATTGCGGGCTTTGTCCTGTATTCGGTGTGCTTTGGCGATAGATGGCAAAGATGCGGGTACGCCTTCGAGTACAGTTTTGTTTCCTCCCTTTTCTTTTAGTTTCAATTGCTCCCACGACTGTTCTACCTCGCCTGCCGTTTTTGCGGCATCATCTCCAAATACATGAGGGTGGCGGTAGATAAGTTTGTCACAAAGCGAATTACATACATCGGCAACATCAAACTCACCTTTTTCTTCTCCTATTTTTGAGTAGAAGACAATGTGCAGAAGTACATCTCCCAGCTCTTTTTTTATCTCCTGATTATCGTCTTTTATAATAGCTTCGCATAGTTCGTAAGTCTCCTCTATGGTGTTTGTTCGTAGACTTTCGTTTGTTTGTTTTACATCCCACGGGCATTTTACGCGCAAATCATCCATGATGTCGAGCAAACGTCCAAAGGCTTCCATTTTTTGTTCTCTTGTATTCATTGTGCTATGATATATGAAAGAAAATAGCAGACTTTCTGTAATCTGCTATTTTCGAAAAGTGTGACTTATTTTTTATAATTATCGATTCCTGTTTTCAAGAATTTCAGATACTTATCTACATTCTCATCGTATGCATAAGATGGACCGATGGGATTACCTGCATTGTCAAGCAACACATAGTAAGGTTGCGAATTGGTCCCGAATTTATGGCGTTGCAAATAGCTCCATTTATCACCGATAGTTTTTAATTTGGTCATTTTGCCATTTTCTTCAACCTCTATCACTTCGGGTAGCTTCTCTTTGTCATCCACCATCAGTGTAATCAATACATAATCGTTTTCCAGTATATATTTTACACGAGGGTCAGTCCATACCGAAGCTTCCATTTTACGGCAGTTTACACAACCGAAGCCCGAGAAGTCAATCATTACCGGTTTGTTGTTTTTCTTGGCATACTCCATACCTGCTTCATAATCGTCAAACTTGGCATGTACGGTACCTTCATATAAATTGAAATCTTGAGTAAAGTGAGGTGGAGCAAATGCACTTACAGTTTTCAGCGGTGCTCCCCAAAGTCCCGGAACAAGATATATGGCAAAGGCAAGTGATATAATTGCCATAAATAGGCGGGGTACAGATATGTATTTAAGATCGCTGTCGTGAGCAAACTTCAGTTTACCTAAAAGATATAGTCCTAATAGCGTGAAAATTACAATCCATAGAACTAAGAATACCTCACGGTCGAGAATTCCCCATTTATAGGCAAGGTCTGCAACCGATAAGAATTTAAGTGCTAATGCCAGTTCCAGGAATCCTAGCACTACTTTTACCGAATTGAGCCATCCTCCCGATTTCGGCATACTTTCTAATAACGAAGGGAATATCGCAAATAAGGCAAAAGGTATTGATAATGCGAATGCAAATGCAAACATACCTACCGCCGGAGCTATGATGTCGCCCGAACTGGCTGCATCTACAAGTAAAGTTCCGATAATTGGACCGGTACAAGAAAATGATACCAGAGCAAGTGTAAATGCCATGAAGAATATGCTGATAATTCCGGTGGTTGAATCTGCTTTGCTGTCTATCTTATTTGTCCAAGAAGCAGGTAGTACGAGCTCAAATGCTCCTAAGAAAGAAATTGCAAAAAATACCAGTAGGCCGAAGAATATCAGGTTAAATAATGCACTGGTAGATAAATCATTCAATGCACTTGCTCCGAATATAGCTGTAACCAATAATCCTAAGAGTACATATATTACAATAATAGACAGACCATATATAATGGCATCTTTAATGGCTTTGCCTCTGTTCTTTTTATTTCTTTTCAAGAAGAAACTAACAGTCATAGGTATCATAGGCCATACACAAGGAGTCATTAAGGCAATAAGCCCTCCAATAAATCCTGCACCGAAAATATAAAGAAGTGATCTGTTGGATGTATCCCCTGCCGCACCAAAGGCTTTAACCTCTTCTATGACAGGAGTCCAAAGATTAGCATCTTGAATTTCTGTTGTTTGTGCCTGAGATATACTGTCATTATTGGCTAGAGTAGCTGTGTCAGCAGTAGTTTGCGGGTCATTTGTTTGATCTGTTGCAGCACCCGTGCTTACTATTACAGTTGCAGGGAGATTACCCGAAGTAAAACTGAAATCAATAGGAATAGGAGGGGTGCACTCTCTGTCATTACAAGCTTGTGCCCGGACATCTCCTTTCAGTACAAATTTGCTCTTGTCGGTTATTTTGAACTTTTGAACAAAAGTGGCTGTTTTTTCATAATACCCTATTTCCATTTCGAAGACTTTGTCAAAATCTTTGTGAAGTTTAGAGTTTACTGCGTGAAATGTTCCCACAGCAACAGCTCCTTTAACTTCATCAATAGATATTGATGTTGGAAATGGTCCGCCATCGGGTATTTGTGTGTCGTACAAATGCCATCCTGCAGCGATAGTTGCGTTGGCTACCAACTCTATTTCGCCGTTGCCTTTGTCTGCTATACTCATTTTCCACGATACAGGCCCATCGGCCAGGATCTTTCCTGAAAATAACGACAATATAAATAGCAGAACTAATATCCCTTTTTTCATATATTTTATCTATCTGAATTTTGTAAGAAATACAAAGTTAATAAAATGTATATAGGATGATTCTCTGTTTGTCAATTTTTATATTGATTAAGATATATACTCTGTTTTTTTAGTTTTTTGAGATAATAGGGTGAATCGGAATAAAAAAATAGCTGATCGGATTCCGATCAGCTATTCATTATATATGGAGTATCCTATATAATTATATGTAGGTAAGAAAAGACCTTTATTTTCCTGAGATCAGTTCGGTGCTGCGTTTGATGAAATTACTCAAACTCTCGCCCTTCAACATATTGTTTGATAATAATGCCAGATCAACCAATTGTTTGATAACGGGGGTTTCCGAAGCATATTTGCTTGCAGCTTCCGCATCTTTACCATCTACATCAGTAATGATTTGTTTTACCAATGGGTGGTTGGTGTTGATAACCATTGTAAAATTATCGGGCATTTCTCCGTAGAATGACATTCCTGTTTGCATGGCAGCCATTTCTTTCATACGGCGAGTGTACTCGTTTTGTGTAATCTGAATAGGTTGAACGTGTTCATTCAAAGCTTTGTAATCGAATGAGAACTCAGTTTTGTCGATCTTAGGCAATTGAGATTTGAAGGTTTCGTTCAATTCTTCTTTTTGTTTATCTGTTAGGTTTGCATCCGCAACATCTTCTTTTTTTATCAGATTATCTACAATGTCACTGTCTACACGAACAAAGCGGCTTTTTTCAAATTTGCTTTCGAGCATTCCGGCTAAATGTACATCCAATTGCCCGTCGAGTAGGAGAACATCATACCCATGATCTTTAGCGGCATTAATATATGAATACTGTTCGTCTTTGTTGTTTGTATACAGATATATCACTGTATCTTCTTTGTCGGTTTGGTTACCGGCTATCAAGGTTTTGTATTCTTCGAATGTGAATATTTTACCATCAGTATTCTTTAGTAAACAGAATTTTTGAGCACGGTCATAGAACTTTTCATCGGTAAGCATACCGTATTCAATGAATATTTTGAGGTTATCCCATTTTTCTTCAAACTGAGGGCGGTCATTCTTGAAAATATCTTCCAGACGATCTGCGACTTTTTTAGTGATGTGCGAAGATATCTTCTTCACATTATGATCACTTTGCAGATAAGATCTCGAAACATTCAATGGAATGTCCGGAGAATCAATAACGCCATGCATCAAAGTAAGGAATTCGGGAACTATACCTTCTACCGAATCGGTAATGAATACCTGATTGGAGTATAGCTGAATTTTGTTCTTATGTGGGTCTACATTGCTTTTCAATGTAGGAAAGTAAAGAATACCTGTCAATTTAAATGGATAATCAACATTTAAGTGAATCCAGAACAATGGCTCATCGGTAAATGGATATAAGTCCTGATAGAATTTCTTATAATCTTCGTCTTTCAGGTCTGCAGGCTTGCGTGTCCATAAAGGAGTAGTGTCATTAATTACGTTATCCTCTTCTGTTTCTACAGATTTTCCATCTTTCCATTCTGTTTTCTTGCCAAATACGATAGGAATAGGCAGGAAACGGCAGTATTTTTTGAGAAGCTTGTCTATTTCACCTTTTTCAAGGAAATTTTTGTTTTCGTCATCTATATATAATATAATGTCTGTACCTCTTTCGGTTTTATCTGCTTTGCTTAGCGTAAATTCGGGAGTACCGTCGCAACTCCATTTTACAGCTTCTGAGCCTTCTTTATGGGATAATGTGATTATCTCAACTTGTTTTGAGACCATGAAGGCTGAATAAAATCCGAGTCCGAAGTGTCCTATGATTGCATTAGCATCATTTTTGTATTTGTCGAGAAACTCATTTGCCGATGAAAGGGCAATCTGGTTGATATATTTGTTGATCTCCTCTTCAGTCATACCTATACCGCGATCCGATATAGTTATTGTGCCTTTTTCTTTATCCAGTGACACTCTTACCGAGATATCTCCAAGTTCACCTTTAAATTCGCCCAGAGATGATAGGGTTTTTAATTTTTGTGTTGCATCTACTGCATTAGAAACCAATTCTCTCAAGAAAATTTCGTGATCGCTGTATAAGAACTTTTTAATAATGGGGAATATATTGTCTGTGGTTACCCCAATATGACCTTTTTTTTCTTCCATGTTGTTATAGTTTATATTATGTTTTAATTCTAATGTAAGTTAAATCAAAAAAGATGCCATCTTGTGTAAGACTGTCATTTTGTCAAATTTTCATGATTAATTTCTATTCTGGTTATTTTTTTATAGATGAGATTTATGTCTTATAGTCTTTGTTGTTTTATTATTGTGTCACTATTTATGTGTTTGTTAGTTAGTGTTTTATGTTTTTAAATTAAAACGATTAACTTTTGTTGAATGAAAAAAACTTTATTTTGTTTTCTTGTGTCCAAAAAAAATGTATATTTGTGTTATAGGATTATCCAAATATTTTACTTATAGGTATACGGGGTGATCTTTTAACACTAGAAAACATACGGTTATGAAAAAAGAAGAAAACAACGCAAACGGCTTCGAAGGCAAATTGATTGCACTTCAAAACAATATGATGAATTTTGCTCTGACCTTGACTACAAACAGAGAAGAGGCAAAAGATTTACTACAAGAAACAACACTTCGTGCATTAGATAATAAAGAGAAATATTACGAAAACGTAAATTTCAAAGGATGGGTATTTACAATTATGCACAATATCTTTGTGAATAACTATAGGCGTATAGTTCGTACACAAACAGTTGTAGATCAAACAGAAAATCTTTATCACCTTAATTTGCCACAAGATTCAGGTTTTGATACACCCGAAGGAGCATATACTATTGCTGAGATAACAAAGTCTATTAACAGTTTTTCTGATGAATATAAAGTTCCTTTTACTATGCATGTTTCAGGGTATAAGTATGAAGAAATAGCTCAGACTCTATCTTTACCTATTGGTACTGTTAAAAGTCGTATCTTCTTTGCTCGTAAAAGATTACAGGAAATGTTGAAGGATTATAAATTTCAAGACAGAGAATAAGTATACCTGTTGCTATTTATACTACCTTTATAAATAAATATAATGAGAGTCACACTTGAGTAATCAATGTGACTCTTTTTAATCAAAAAAATATCAATTTATTCAAATGAAAAAAAGTTTTTTTTTAACAATTTTACTCTCGTTGTCTGCTATTGTTTTTGCTCAGAATAAAAGTGATAATTCCGGAAAGATAATTACGCTTACTGCCAAGTCATATGAACAGGAGGTGTCTAAAGGATTGGTGCTTGTAGACTATTGGGCTGTTTGGTGTGGTCCTTGTCGTAAAATGGAACCTGTTTTAAAGCAAATTGCTGAAGAAACAGATGTTAAGGTAGGGAAGTTGAATGTTGATGATTATAAAGCTTTCGTCAGAACTAAAAATGTGCCTACAATTCCCACGATGATTATCTATAAAGACGGTAAAGAGGTACAAAGGCTTGTTGGTGTATACAGCAAAGATGAAGTACTTAAAGTGCTTGATAGCTATAAATAAGTTTCCGGTTTTTTTAATAATCAGCTGGTTTATAGTAGATTCGAAGAATTGTTTATTATTTGCCAAGCGAAACAGGGATAAAATGTTGTGCTTTGTCATTTAGATATATAAGATAAGCCGGAGATAATTGATCATCTCCGGCTTATTTTATATTCTAGCCTATTGTTGTTTAATATCTCTAATTTCTGTACTTTAGAGTGTTTCTTGTATGTTATTGAAGACGATCTTTAACATTGAGCGAACTTGGTTGAGGCCTTCCTTGTCTATCCCGGCAAAAGCATATTGCATAGTTTCATTAACAGCTTCATTTGCCTTTTCTTTAATGCTTAGCCCTTTTTCCGTTAAATATATTTGGTTTGATCTCCTGTCTGCCGGGGTTGATCTGCGTTCTACCAATTCTAATTTGGTGAGGTTGTCGACTAGGCGGGTCATACTGGGTTTGTCTTTGAATGTTGCATCGCACAATGTTTGTTGCGAAACACCATCCTGGCGCCATAAGAATGAAAGAACTGTCCATTGTTCCGGTGTAATATCTAAACCGTGTTTCCGGAAATTGCGGTACATTTTTCTGTTAATAGCCATTGATACCTTTCCATTTATGATTGGGAAAATATACTCCAATTCTATTAATTCGCTATTTTCGTTCTCCTGATTCATGTCTTTGTTTCTCCCTTTAATTATTGTCCAGATGTTTCGCAAAGGTATAATATCTTTAGATTAGATGAAATATTTAACTTCATATTTTGTTTTTAGATCATATTATCTTACCTTTGCGGCTCGAAAAACTTTATTGTTTAACAAGTTTATATTAAATTATTTATGAATCATTACGAAACCGTTTTCATTTTGACTCCCGTTTTGTCTGATGTTCAGATGAAGGAAGCGGTAGAAAAATTCAAAGGCATTCTGACTGATGAAGGTGCTACGATTGTTAGTGAGGAGAATTGGGGGCTAAAGAAATTAGCTTATCCTATTCAAAAAAAATCTACAGGATTTTACGCATTTGTTGAGTTTGATGCAGATCCTTCGGTAATTGCTAAGTTAGAACTACAATTTCGTCGCGACGAAAAAGTTATTCGTTTCTTAACTTTCCGTCAGGACAAGTATGCTCATCAGTATGCTGAAAAAAGAAGAAATCTTAGATCAACAACTAAAAAAGAAAATTAATCATGGCACAACAATCAGAAATCAGATATTTGACTCCCCCTTCAGTGGATGTGAAGAAGAAAAAATATTGCCGTTTCAAAAAGAATGGTATCAAGTATATCGATTACAAAGATCCAGAATTCTTGAAAAAATTCTTAAATGAACAAGGTAAAATTTTGCCTCGTCGTATTACTGGAACATCGTTGAAGTTTCAACGTCGTATAGCGCAAGCTGTTAAGAGATCTCGTCACTTGGCATTGCTTCCTTACGTTACTGATATGATGAAATAATTAAAAAAAGGAGGAAAAAGATATGCAAGTTATATTAAAAGAAGACGTTGCCAATCTTGGTTACAAAGACGATGTAATAACTGTAAAGGATGGTTATGGACGTAACTACCTTTTGCCACAGGGAAAAGCTGTGATAGCTACAGAATCTGCAAAAAAGATGTTGGCTGAAAACTTGAAACAACGTGCTCATAAATTAGAGAAAATCAAACAAGATGCGCAAGACCTTGCTGCTAAACTTGAAGGCGTTACTCTATCGGTAGGTGCAAAAACAAGTTCAACAGGAACAATTTTCGGATCTGTTACTAATATTCAAATAGCTGAAGCCCTAGAAAAGAAAGGCTATAATGTTGACCGTAAGGTAATCGTTATTAAAGAAGCTGTAAAAGAAGTTGGTTCTTATAAAGCTCTGCTTAAACTTCATAAAGAAGTGTCGGTAGAAATTCCTTTCGAAGTAGTTTCGGAATAAGGATCTTTTAGATAAAATAAGAAATAGGCTGCTCCAGAATGGGGTAGCCTATTTTATTTGATTTACTCATATGTTATTTATTGAATAAATTCGAGAATTAGAGAACATTGATCTACCATATTTGCATTGCTCGTGCTGGTTTCGTCAGTCCATACCGTAATATTGCTCCCTGCAGTAAAAGTTAAAATAGAAACAAAGGTTGGACTTATTCCCCAATTGTTACTGTATCCTATAATACCTCCATTCCATGCCGAAGTTCCATTTACATATAAATGAGGAGCAACGAGGTAAGGATTGTTACCTACTCTGTTTGTTCCCCAGTGCCCGGTTATAGTAACCCTGTATCTTCCCGAGTACGGAACCTGAATAGTTCCCGTACTGCTATTTATGCTTCCTTGTAAAGCATTTGAGATTACACTTGTGGTGAAGTTGGTTAATTGGCGAATTGTGGTCGATGTCTGATAAGTTATAGGCCAGCTACCGTTGAGTATGGCAAACCATGACCCTATAACCGAACCCCAAGTACCTACTCTGTTTGCATCTGATACGAGCATTTTGCCTACTCCCTCCGTAGTGTCTGCTATTCTTATTGCCCCTCCTGCCGATTGGCTGATAATATCCAGTTTTGTTGTGGGGATTATGGTTCCTATTCCTACACTTCCCTGATTTGTAACCACTATATCATCTGCGGCCTGAGCCGCGGTAATGTTGCCTGTCGGTGGGTTAGCTGTAGCAGGGGTTGAGGCCCCGTCTATGTGAAGAAGTGTTTTCGGATTTTCGGTATTGATTCCTATTTGAGCCATGCATATAGTGCACATTAGTAGTGAAATGTATGTAAGAATTATTTTATTCATGATTTTTTATTTTACAAATTCAACAAAGAGGGTTAGGTTTGATACAGCATTTGCATAGCCGGGTGAATTTTCTATACTGTAAACATCTAATACATCGTTTTGAGACAAGTATGTAAATGAGTAGTAGCTGACGTAGGGTGATGATGATATTTGTGTGTGCCCCAGTGAGTGAGGTCCCCAAATGCTGCTGCTATTTTTTCTTACACTATAGTATCCGGCTATAAAATATCCGCTGGTTCTGTTCATTAGTGATGTGCCAAATAGGGTGAGTCTATAAGCTCCTGTGTAGGGCACTGTTATACTGCCGTTAGTTACGTTGATGCTACCAACACCGGGGTTAGATATAGTTCCACCGGTGAAGTTGATTTTTCGTGAGGCTGTTGTTGTCGTGTAGGGTAGGTTTCCTCCGGTAAGCGAAGCATTCCAACTGCCTATTATATTTACCCACGTAGCTGAACCGTTTGAACTGCTGGTGAGTACTTTTGTAACCCCCTCGCTTGTATCTGCTATCCGGATTGCTCCCGGAGTTGAGCTGATTATTTCCAGCTTTCTTTGCGGATTTGTAGTTCCAATACCAATGTTGCCGTACTTATTAACAGTAACATCATCACTCATATTCAGGCTACCATTTGTATCTCTATGAGGGTCAATGTGCAACACTCCTTGCGGGGATTGAGTGTTTATTCCCACTTGTGCTTGTATTAGTCCGATAAAGTATAGTCCCATTATCAGTAAAACGATTTTTTTCATTGTTGTTATTATGTATTTAGTGTGACTTAGAAATAAAAGGCAGTAGCATGTAATCACTACATGCCCCTGCCGTGCATAGTTGTACAATGGGTGAATGCCTTCTTCTTGCTGATTTAGAACGACAACAAAAAACAAATCAGTTACTTGAAGGTGTATACCAAAACAACTATTAATATATTTATTGGGGAAATATTGTTGATATGATAGCTTTGTGTGTTTGAGACACGCAAATAAAAAAAGACGGAATAATCCGCCTGAAATATTTTTATTACTAACCTGCTTGTTTTTAGTTACTCTCTCTCTCTCTCTCTCTCTCTCTCTCTCTCTCTCTCTCTCTCTAATATTTCAACGCACATCTCCAAGTCTAAATTGTTAAAATTTAGATTCTTGTGGATTGATATGTTTGTTAAATTAGATGTCATTCTTTTTGTAAATAGTTATTCTACAGATGCAAATATAGAAAATATTTTTAGAATGAGAATCCTTTTGTAAACATTGTAGCTGCATGTAGGTTGCTTTTGTTTTATCAGCACATACTTTTTTAGAATCAAAAAGAAGTCGTACTTTTGTGAAAAACAATAAATATATATAGATGAACTTTGTTGAAGAATTAAGATGGCGTGGTATGATTCAAGAAATTATGCCGGGTACAGAAGAACAGCTACAAAAAGAATTGACCTCGGGATACCTTGGGATCGATCCTACTGCCGATTCATTGCATATTGGTCACCTTGTAGGAGTGATGATTTTGAAACACTTTCAGCGTGCAGGGCACCGTCCTATTGCTTTGATAGGCGGAGCGACAGGTATGATTGGTGATCCATCTATGAAATCGCAAGAGAGAAATTTACTTGACGAAGAAACATTACGCCACAATCAGGAGAGTATCAAAAAGCAATTGGCAAAATTCTTGGATTTTGAATCGGATAAACCTAATAAAGCTTTGTTGGTAAACAATTATGATTGGATGAAAGATTTTACTTTTCTTGATTTTATTCGCGATATAGGTAAGCATATTACAGTAAACTATATGATGGCGAAAGACTCGGTAAAGAAAAGATTAAATGGTGAATCTTCGGAAGGGATGTCATTTACCGAATTTTCATATCAATTATTACAGGGATATGATTATTTACACTTATATAATGAATTGGGGTGTCGTATCCAGATGGGGGGATCGGATCAGTGGGGAAATATAACTACCGGTACAGAGTTGATCCGTCGCAAAACCGGAGGTGAAGCTTTTGCTTTGGTATGTCCTTTGATTACAAAAGCAGATGGAACCAAATTCGGAAAAACCGAATCTGGAAATGTTTGGCTGGATCGCCGTTACACCTCTCCGTATAAGTTCTATCAATTTTGGATGAATGTCAGCGACGAGGATGCTGCACGATATATAAAAATATTTACGTCCTTATCGAAAGAGGAGATTGATGCTTTGGTTATTGCTCAGCAGGAAGCCCCTCACCTTCGTCCTTTGCAAAAGAAGCTTGCTGAGGAATTAACAGTAATGGTTCACTCCAGAGAAGATTATGATGCCGCAGTAAATGCTTCGGGTATATTGTTTGGGAGTTCTACTGCCGACACTTTGAAAACATTGGATGAAGAAACTTTATTGCAGGTTTTTGAAGGTGTTCCTCAATTTGAAGTAAGTAAAGTGGAATTAGAAGATGGAATCCCCGTAATCGATTTACTGACGCAGGTAACAGCTGTTTTTCCTTCGAAGGGAGAGATGCGTAAGATGGTGCAAGCGGGAGGAGTTATGATAAATAAGAATAAATTGGAAAATTCTGATGAAATTATTGATCATTCGTATCTTATTGACGGTAAATATATTTTGGCTCAAAAAGGAAAGAAAAACTACTATTTACTGATTGCAAAATAAAAAAAGTTAGGATTAGGGCTTGCATATATCAAACCGAATACTTACTTTTGTATCGCTTTTGAAAAGCAAATGTGTTTGTCCCATGGTGTAATGGTAGCACTGCAGTTTTTGGTACTGCCTGTCTAGGTTCGAATCCTGGTGGGACAACAATAATAAGCTCTGTTTATCTTTTGATAGACAGAGCTTTTTTATGTGGAAATTTTAAGTTATAGTTTTATATTAGATATTATGCATTATAGTTTTGGTTTTTACATGGGCATAAGTTGGGTATTTGCTGTTATTTTCGCTGTAGCCATGATTATTGGTGGTGTTTCATTTTTAGCAGATAATAGAAAAGCTGCTTATAAATTTTTTATAATTGCTGCCATTACTTTGCTATTAACCTTAATCACAGCTTACTCTTCAGATAATGCGACCAGGCTTATTTTTTATTAATACTTTTATTACTACATTTACCAAAAAAGCATGACTTTCATTGAATTTCAAAAATCAGGAATATCTTTCGGAATTGCTATTTTCTTTTTGATTGTTGCTTATATGGCTTATAAGCATGGACAGAAAAAAATGGCTTTCTTTCTGTTTATTATAGGGATTCTTCTGTTCCTACTTTTTATCTTAAACTTTTCCTTTATTTTTTAATTATCTTTAATATTATTATTCTCTTTTTTGTCAGCTTTATCAGGTGATAATGAAATCGAATACGCTGCTGCTTCCTTTTTAGTATCTTTGAAAAAGATAATACCAATTTTGTAAATAGATTTATTAAAAGATGAGAGTGATAAAAGATATTGAGAATATAGATGATATAGAGAAAATGGTCAATACGTTTTATGCCAAGGTGAGAAAAGACGATCTGATAGGGCCTATATTTAATGATAAGATACAAAACCATTGGCCTGAACATTTAGAAAAATTGTACACTTTCTGGCAAAGTATCTTATTGAATGAGCGAACCTATAATGGACATCCATTTCCTCCACATGCAAAATTACCAATAGAGAAAGAACATTTCGACCGGTGGTTGTCTCTTTTTGTAGAAACAGTGGATAACCTTTTTGTCGGAGATATTGCCAATGAGGCAAAGTCAAGAGCCTTTAAAATAGCAGATGTATTTCAGGGAAAGTTAGATTATATTCATCGTAGATCGGGAAATAAATCTTTTGAAACAGAATGATTTATATGTGATTGTTGACAATCTTCTTAATTAGATTTTTTCTTACATTTACAAACAAAACTTATTGAAATGAAAAATCTGCTTTATATATTATTGACAGCATACTTGCTAGTATCTTGTTCCAGTAATAACGATTCAACAGTGAATACAAGCATTATTGGAAGGTGGGATTTCGGATATTCGACTCCTTATCAGGTTGAATCTAATAATGTGTATGCAAATCAAACTATAGATTCACATATCAGGAATCGTGCCCCCGAATATATCAGCTTTATTTTTACTGTAGGCGGTAAAATTAGAGTTATAAGAGATTTTGACCGAGTAGAAATAGATGGGACATATACCATTGATGGAAATAAGCTGACTATAAACTATACAGATGTAGATAATGTTTCAAAGACGCTGATATACGATTTTGTTGTATATAACAATATACTTGTTATAAAACGTGATGATACTGACTTTTATGCTCGTGAAATACCCTATTTGCTTCCCGAAATAAGAGATGTGTTGGTCTCGAAGGTGTTGGTTGAAGTAACTTATATAAGGGACTTGGGTGCGAATGTAAATTGATCGTACGATGGATAGTAGTTTAACTTAAATAAAAAAACTCCCTCCGGATTTTAATACCGAAGGGAGTTTTTATTTGTTATTTTACTATTTAGTGCTTTTCATCTATTGAAAAAGAATAGGGGAAGTCGCTTTCTTTAGTACCCCTTTCTTTATTGGGAGTCGAAGACATTTTATAATCTATTACAGCACCATTGAGTAATTGTCCATGTGTCAGGTAGTTTTTACTATAAGGCTGTCCGTTTACAGTCATGCTTGATATATATATATTGTCTTTGCTATTATTAGGAGCATTTATAATTACTTGTTTGCCGTTTTCTAGATGTAATGTGACCTTCTTAAATAGAGGAGAACCTAAAATATACTCATCTGTTCCCGGGCATACAGTATAAAATCCTAAAGCAGAAAATACATACCATGCAGAGGTCTGTCCATTATCTTCATCTCCACAATATCCGTCGGGAGTTGCAGAATAAAGCTTATCCATAATTTCGCGAGCCCAGTATTGGGTTTTCCAAGGTTCTCCCGAATAATTATACAAATATACCATGTGTTGTATAGGCTGGTTACCATGAGCATACTGCCCCATGTTCATTATTTGCATTTCACGTATTTCATGAATTACTGTTCCATAATAGCTGTCATCGAAAAGAGGAGGCATAGTAAATACAGAGTCCATCATTGTATTGAATTCTTTTTTTCCTCCCATCAAATTGATTAGCCCCTGAGGATCATGAAATACCGACCAAGTGTAATGCCAGCTATTTCCTTCGGTAAAAGCATCTCCCCATTTCAATGGATTAAACGGTGATTGGAAGGTTCCGTCTTCGTTTCTGCCTCTCATCAGTTTAGTTTCATGGTCAAAAAGATTCTTATAATTCATGGCTCTTTTAGCAAAAACCTCTATTTCTTTTTTCGGGCGATTCAATTCTTTCCCCAGTTTGTAAATAGTCCAGTCGTTATAAGCATATTCAAGAGTACGTGCAGCACTTTCGTTGATTCCTACATTGTAAGGAATGTATCCTAGTTTGTTATAATATTCATGACCAAGCCTTCCTGTTGAGCCAACATTCGGGTGTACATTCTCTGTCCCATGGAGAAGGGCTTTGTATAAAGTCTCAATATCATATCCTCGCAAACCTTTTAGATAAGCATCAGCTACTACAGAAGCCGAGTTATTTCCGACCATGCAATCTCTGTGTCCGGGGCTTGCCCATTCGGGAAGGAAACCGCTTTCTTTATAAGTATTAACTAATCCTTCTTGCATTTGTGTGTTGATAGAAGGATACATTAAATTTAAAAAAGGAAATAAACTACGGAATGTATCCCAAAATCCTGTATCGGTAAACATATACCCCGGAAGAACTTGTCCGTTATAAGGGCTATAATGTATGATTTTTCCATTAGTATCTACTTCATGAAACTTGCGAGGGAAAAGAAGAGAACGGTATAAACAAGAATAAAAAGTGCGTAGATTATCTATATTATTATCCTCTACATCTATTTTGCCTAAAACCTCATTCCAAGTTTTCTTTCCATTTGCTTTTACTACCTCAAAATCATCGTTCCCAAGCTCTTTTAAATTAAGTTCTGCTTGTTCAGGACTAATAAATGATGATGCAATTCTGGCATGTACTTTCTCTCCTTTTTTAGTAGAGAATCCGATAATTGCTCCCGAATGATCGGCTTTAGCTTCAGTTTGTTTTTCTAGAATTTTGTTATCGGCTACTGCTGATACATATGTAAATGGTTTGTCGAATATTACAACAAAATAATTTTTAAAATTGTCCGGAACTCCACCACTGTTTTTGGTTGTATATCCTATAATTTTATTTTCTTCAGGTATTACTTTTACATAAGATCCTTTGTCGAATGCATCTATTGTCACAAATGAATTTTGACTTTCGGGAAATGTAAACCGGAATAATACAGCGCGTTCGGTAGGTGTAAATTCAGTGACTACATCATAGTCGGCCAGATAAACCCGATAATAATAAGGGTTGACAACTTCCGCTTTATGAGAAAACCAGCTTGCTCTTTCGTTTTCGTTAAATATGGGTTTTCCTGTAGTAGGCATTATCGAAAACTGACCATAATCGTTGATCCAAGGACTTGGCTGATGGGTTTGTTTAAATCCTCTTATTTTATCGGCATCGTAGCTATATGACCAGCCATCACCCATTTTACCTGTCTGAGGCATCCAGAAATTCATCCCCCAAGGCATAGCTATTGCCGGATAAGTATTGCCATTGGAAAGTGAATGCTTCGATTGTGTTCCCACTAAAGGGTTGACATAATCAACAGGGCTTTTTGAATCGTTGGCTTTTATACCACAGATACAAAGAAATGTAAGAAACAAGTAAATGCTTATTCTCTTCATGAATTTATTATTTAGATTGATTTTGTTTCAATTATTTATTGCATTATTTAATATAAAGCAGTGCAATATCTCCAATAAAAGCAGATCAATTGTTGATAACAAATCTAGCCAAAATTCTGCGAAAAATAAAAAGAAGAGTCTTTATATCTGTTAAATTCAGTAGGGTTGAAGCCTTGTCTAATAAATGTGTATTATTGATAATTTTATTAAAGACTTAAAAAAAGTGAAATGGGCCAATTTCTATTTTTTATTAGTAATCAGTTGATTGTCGATTTTTATTGGTTGTTTGTGCAAACGTTTGCATAACAAAAAGCTTGTTTTATTGTTATCTAATTATAAAATACAAACTCGACATATCATATTTGTAGTATGATTTAGGCTTGTTAAAAAAACCAAACAAGTTTTATCCATGAAATTAATAACATATTAATGTTAATCTTAATAATTTGCACATGAAAAAAAAGGTTAGAAAAAGTTGTGTGTCAATATTCCTCATTTGTTTGATGGGAATATTATCTCTGGCACCAATGTATGCCCAAGGAGGTTCCTCAGGAACTATCAATGGAAATGTAAAAGATTCACAAGGCGAATCTATTATTGGAGCTAGTGTCGTTGTAAAAGGAACGACTACGGGTACAGTAACGGATCTTGATGGTAATTTCCAGATCAACGCTTCGGCAGGCAACACTCTTGTTATTTCTTATATAGGATATAAACCCCAGGAGGTTGCTGTTGGTAATCAAAAAAATATCAACATAGTACTAAAAGACGATGCTGAGTTATTGAGCGAAGTAGTTGTAATTGGTTATGGTGCCGTTAAAAAGAATGACCTGACGGGATCGGTTACTGCAATTAGAGCAGACGAAGTAAACAGAGGAGCTATTACCTCTGCCGATCAGCTGATACAAGGAAAGGTTCCCGGTTTATTTGTATTACCCGGAGATGGTGGCCCTGGTGCAGGTCCTACTATTCGTATTCGTGGTGGAGCATCTCTTAATGCGAATAACGATCCTCTTTATGTTATAGATGGTATTCCTATTTCCGAAGATGCAACACCGGGTTCTCCTAACCCATTGGCTGCGCTCAATCCAAACGATATTGAAACTTTTTCGGTATTGAAAGATGCCTCGGCTGCGGCTATCTATGGTTCTCGTGGATCTAATGGTGTAGTCATTATCACTACAAAAAAAGGAACTCAGAAAGGTATTAAAGTTGGATATTCTAGTACTTATAGTTTAAACCATCCCTACCAAAGAATCAATACAATGAGTCCTGATGAATTTTATCGTGTGATTTCTACATACAGCCAGGGATTACCTAATGAGGCTAATATAATGAAGAGCTTAAACAGCTATCCGATGCAAAGAACAAACTGGCAAGATCTGATTTTTCAGACAGGTTTTGGACATGATCAAAACGTAAATGTTGCAGGTAAGGCAGGTTTTCTGCCATTTAGAGTATCAGTTGGTTACAATAATGAAAAAGGAACGTTAAAAACATCAAGTTTCGAGCGTTATACCGGAGGTGTAAACTTAAGCCCTAAATTCTTAAATGATCACTTGAGTGTAGATATTAATGTAAAAGGTATTATTAATAATAACAGGTTTGCAGATGGCGGTGCTGTAGGTGCAGCTGCTTTTTATGATCCTACAAAACCTGTATATAATGGAACTGACAGATTTAATGGCTTTTGGAATCATACTATAGCAGAGACCGGTGCATACAATTCATTGGCTGCTATAAACCCTTTAGGCATGTTATATGATGTAGACAATCATAGTAATGTGAAACGTAGTTTAGGAAATATTCAGTTGGACTATAAGATGCATTTCCTTCCCGAATTGCGAGCTAACCTGAATATGGGATATGATGTTACTAGCAGTGAAGAATATAAAAACAATGTAAAACCTAATTCATTCAGAGCTGCAAAAGACTCTAATTTCCCCGATGTAGGTGGATATACAATTGAAGATAAACTGCGTCGTAACCAACTATTAGACTTTTATTTAGATTACAACAAACTTTTTGAGTCTATTAAGAGTAATATCAATGTGATGGGAGGGTATTCATACCAACATTTTTATGAATCAAACTTCAGCAAAGGTTTCTCTAACTCAACCGAAGATATCTTTAAGAATCTTGATCCAAAAGCATGGATGTACAATCAAGAAGCAGGACAATATCAAGCTGTAGATACTTTTACTGTTCCCGGAGAAAGTTATTTGATATCGTTATTTGGTCGTCTTAATTATACGTTTATGGATCGTTATCTATTGACGGCAACAATCCGTAGAGATGGATCGTCTCGCTTTGCAGAGGCAAACCGATATGGTGTATTCCCATCAGTAGCACTTGCATGGAGAGTGACAGAGGAAAGTTTTATGAAAAATCAAAACTTATTCTCAGATCTTAAACTTAGAATGGGATATGGAGTTACAGGACAACAAGGGTTCAGTAGAAATTATGGTTATATACCATCATACGAACTTAGCCGAAACCCAAACAGCACTTATTTAGGATCTTTCTTGCTTAAACCCAATGCTTTTATTCCAGAATTAAAATGGGAAGAAACTGCTACAACCAACTTAGCTTTAGACTTTGGATTTCTGAAAGGACGTCTTTTTGGTACAGTCGAAGTGTATAAAAAGAAAACGAAGGATTTGCTGAATGAAGTGAATATAGCAGCTGGTACCAACTTTGCCAATAGAGCTTATGCTAACGTTGGAAATATGGAAAATAAAGGGCTTGAAATTAACTTGACCGCAATACCTATTGACAATAGAGATATGACGCTTACTTTAGGCTACAATGTAACCTTTAGTGACAGTAAAATAACAAATCTTACTGTAGGGCACAATCCGAACTATCCGGGTCAGAATACGGGAGACCCAGGTTATGGAACAAGTGCTTATACTCAAAAACATATGGTAGGATATGCACCTTATACATTCTTTTTGTATCAGCAAGTATATGATGAAAATGGAATGCCGGTTCAAAATGCTTTTGTTGATAGAAATGGCGATGGAGAAATCACTGAAGCGGATCGCTATATGACTAATAAAGATCCAAATCCGGATGTATTTATGGGCTTTACTACTAACTTTAAATACAAAGATTTCGATTTAGGGTTTAATATGAGAGCTAACTTTGGCAACTATGTATTCAATGCATTTGCTGCTAATAATTCGACTATACAACCATCTTATACATCAGGGTCATTATCTAATAAATACAGAGGTGTGTACGATACAGGATTTACGTTGGCAAACTCAGCCGCCCAAGCATTCTCTGATCACTTCCTTGAAAATGCATCATTCCTTCGCATGGATAATGTGACTGCAGGATACAGTTTCAGACAACTGTTTACAGAAAGACTATCGGGACGTATAAGCTTTTCGGTGCAAAATGTATTTACTATAACTAAATATACAGGCTTGGATCCAGAAAATAATGGTGTGGATAAAGGTATGTGGCCTCGTCCGAGAACATATACTTTAGGTTTAAATCTTAATTTTTAATCAGTCAGCTATATGAAAACAAAATATATATTACTATTATTTACGGTATTGTTCTTCACCTCTTGTTTTGATGATTTGAACGTTACCCCTCTTGATCCTCGTGCTCAGACTCCGGATCAAGTGTATCAAGACCCGGCCAATGTTGAAAAAGGCTTATTGAAAATCTATTCTGTTTGGGCTATTAGTGGACAAGACGGAATCGGGTCCAGCGATATTCTTGGTTTAGATCCGGGAAATGCCCAGCTACTTCGTTCTTGGTGGAATATACAAGTTATTACTACTGACGAATGTAAAAATGCATGGAAAGATGATGCTTGGGTACCTGAAATTAACGGTATCTTATGGTCTGATATTCAAAATGAATCACTTGAAGGAGTTTATCAGAGATGTATGTACATAGTAGCCTTATCAAATGAATTTTTGTTGAGAACTACTAATATTGCAGCTGAAGCAAATCCGGTGCAAGTAAGAGCAGAGGCTCGTTTTAATCGAGCATTGGCATATTACACACTGATGGATATTTATGCAATACCTCCATTTATTACAGAAAATAACTATTCTAAAGCTCCTGCCCCTTTAACCAGAAGCGATCTGTTTGCATGGATTGAGACAGAATTGAATGACATATATGCCTCGCTTCCCGATGCAAGAAAAGGTACTTATGGACGAGCAGATAAAGGTGCTGTAGATGCTTTGTTGGCACGTATGTATCTGAATGCTGAAGTATATACAGGCAAAGCTATGTATACAGAATGTATAGCAGCTTGTAACAGAATTTTGTCTCCTTCTACAGGATATGCGTTGGCATCTGATTATTCTAACATATTCAAAGCAGATAACAATACTGCAGCAGGTTCTGAAATTATTTTTCCGATTGTATTCTCGGGAGTTGGTACTGAAACTTATGGTGGAATGACTTATCTGATTGCCAGTTCACGTGCTCAGGAAGATGTTAGAGAAGACAGAGACGGTCTTGTTGAAGCATGGGGTGGAAACCGCTCTACACAAAATCTAGTAAACAAATTTGAGTTTGCCGATCCTAATAACAAAACAGCTAATACAATTTTAGATAAACGTGGAATCTTCTTTTCGGATAACAGGTCTATCAATATCTCTACAACTCCAATCAATACATTTCTTCAAGAAGGTTGGTCTGTATATAAGTTTAAAAATGTAACATCTACCGGAGCTCCGGGTTCTAATAACAGAAGACCAGATACCGATTTTCCTTTATTTCGTTTAGGGGATGTGTATCTTATGTATGCTGAATCAGTTGTTCGCGGAGGACAAGGAGGAAGCAGAGCTACTGCATTATCTTATATTAATGCACTGAGAAAAAGAGGATATGGTAATGATGTACATTCAATAAGCGACAGCCAAATGACTAAAGAGTTTATCTTGGACGAACGTGCTCGTGAGTTGTATTGGGAAGGTACTCGCCGTACAGACCTTATCCGTTATGGATTATATACCGGTAGTGGATACTTGTGGGCATTTAAAGGGGGAGTAGCTAGCGGTGTAGCTGTTAGCGAGACACGAAATGTATGTCCAATTCCGGTTTCGGATATGGCTGTAAATCAAAACTTGAAACAAAACCCTGGTTATTGAAAACAAAAACAATAAGATATTATGAAAGTATATAAATATATATCGTTAATAATCCTCTCAATACTAGCATTGTCTTCGTGTGAAAGCGATTTGGAGAAGGTATCATTCAACCCCCAAGATGTAACGCCTAGTAAATTGAGCCCACTTGCAGAGAAATATGAGCTCTCCGAAAAGGATAAAAGTAAAGTATTGGATACAATAAGGTGGTCTGCCACTGATTTTGGCGTAAACACTGCTATTGTTTATAACATCGAAATGGCAGAAGAAGGCAATAATTTTAAGAATGTAATAGTCTTGACATCGGTAACAAGTAAAACTAAAGCTGCGATTACCCAAGAAGAGATGAACAAAAAAGTATATGAGTTATATGCCTCAATGAAAGATACATTGACAGACGTTGTTACTAAGACTTTGGAATTTAGAGTAGTTGCTAATTTAGGATCGTCTATAACTCCTGTATCTGTCCCTTCGAATGTCGTAAAATCAACTATTACAACATATTTTGTTAAAGAAGATCCTACATTATTTATGATTGGTGCCGATTTTGGAGGCTGGGATTGGAATTCTTCGGGTGTTGCCAAAATGACACCAGTGAATGGTGTTCCTACTTCATTCTGGTGTGTTCGTTATTTCACTGCGGCCAATGGATTTAAATGGGCTCCGAAAAGAGTTTGGGAGAAAGATTTTGCAGAATTAGAGACAAACCAAGGGTTTACTGTAAAGGATGGAAATGCTTTTGTTCCGGCAGATGGCTTCTATAGCGTATTTATTGATCAGAAAGCGGGAAAAATTACTATCGAACCTGCCAAAGTATACGGTATGGGAGATGCTTTCGGAGGTTGGGATTCAGGTAAATATCCATTTACAGTAGATGCTGACGGTAAAACAATGTCTATAACTACTACTGCCGCCGGAGAATTGAGAATGTATGCCACCTCGAGTGCTACTACTGCCGATTGGTGGAAAATGGAATTTATTATTCTTAATGGAAAAATAGAATATAGAGGAAATGGAAATGACCAGGAACGTGTTAATGTTGGAGCAGGTAAAAAAGTAACTCTCAACTTTAATGCAGGAACGGGTACTATTGAATAGATTTATTCTAAAATAAGAAAAAAGAGTTTAAATATTGAAAAGTAAGGGCTTAGGTTCTTACTTTTCGATATTTAATTTATATGTTTATAAAAAAAATACCATGACAAAAACTAAGATTCTTTTGTTTTTACTCTGGGTTCCTCTGTGGATACAAGCACAGATTATAACTACAAACCCTACTTTTCTTACAGACGATGTTGCAGCAGAAGTGATATTCGATGCATCATCTACTGCACTCAATAATTATGCAGGTGATGTATATGCACATACTGGGGTTATTACTGATAAAAGCACTTCCAGCTCCGATTGGAAATATGCACCGAATTGGTTAGATAACAGTGCAAAATACAAATTAACCTCTATTGGGAATAACAAGTGGAAATTGACAATGCCATCAGGAGCCCGTGTATATTATGGTGTTCCCGCAGGCGAAAAAATGCTGAAATTAGCCTTTGTCTTTCGTAGTGCTGACGGCTCAAAAGAAGGGAAGGATAATGGAAAAGACATATTAGTAGATGTACACGAAAAAGGATTACTGGTAACTCTTGAGACACCTCAGACAGAGCAGTTACTGGATAAGAATACTTCTTTAGCCATAAAGGCTAAAAGCTCGCAAATAACGACTTTAAAACTTTATCTGAATGATACTCAATTAACGAAAGTAGATAATTCAACAACTTTATCATACACCTATAAATTTTCGACAGAAGGATCTTTCTGGTTGATAGCTGAAGCAGGTCTAAGCCCTTCTCTAGTAAGAGACAGTATCTATGTAAATGTAAAGAAGGATCAGGTAAACTTGCCTTTACCGTCAAATGTAAGGTCAGGAGTCAATTATATAGACGATAATACAGCCACAATAGTATTATATGCACCAAAGAAGACTAATGTATATCTGCTAGGCGATTTTAATAACTGGAAAATCAATAATGCTTATATGTTCAATAAAGCAGGAGATTTCTGGTGGTTAACCGTTTCAAACTTAGAAAAAGGGAAAGAGTACGGATTTCAGTACTTAATAGATGGAACATTGAAAGTGGCAGACCCTTATACCGACAAAGTCCTTGATCCTTGGAATGATTCTTACATTCCTTCAACAGTATACCCTAACCTGAAGCCTTATCCAACAGGAAAAACCGAAGGTATAGTTTCGGTTCTTCAAACCGGGCAAACTCCATATAATTGGAAAACAAAGAACTTTACACCTGCCGAAAAAGATAAATTGGTTATCTATGAACTGTTGATACGCGATTTTACCACAGAACATAGCTTCGAGTCTACTATGAAAAAGCTAGATTACCTTCAATCTTTGGGTGTAAATGCAATAGAACTACTACCAATTAACGAGTTTGAAGGAAATAACAGTTGGGGATATAACCCATCATTTTATTTTGCAGTAGATAAATATTACGGAACAAAAGACGCTTTCAAAGCTTTTGTTGACGAATGTCACAATAGAGGAATAGCCGTTATAATCGATATGGTACTGAATCATTCTTACGGGCAATCTCCATTCGTGAGGATGTATTGGGATAATGCCAACAATCGCCCTTCGGCCGATAATCCGTGGTACAACATCCAATCACCCAATAGTGCTTACAGTTGGGGATACGACTTTAATCATGAATCAGATCAAACCAAAGCTCTAGTAGATAGTATAAATAGTTACTGGATGAAAGAATATCAGGTAGATGGTTTCCGCTTCGACTTCACAAAAGGTTTTACCAACAAGGCAGGCGATGGTTGGGCATACGACCAATCGCGTATAGATATTCTAAAACGAATGAGTAGCGAAATTTATAAACGTAATCCCAAGGCGATTGTAATAATGGAACATTTGGCTGATAATTCGGAAGAAAAAGTACTTTCCGATGCCGATATTATGCTTTGGGGAAATATCAATAATAACTATTGTGAGGCGGTAATGGGATATACCGAGAATAATAAATCGGATTTATCGTGGGCTATATATTCAAAAAGAGGTTGGACAAAACCAAATCTGGTAGCTTATATGGAGAGTCACGACGAAGAACGTACCATGTTTAAAGCCAAAGCGTACGGAAATGCTTCGGGTGCATATAATATTAAAAATGAGGCTACGGCGTTGAAGCGTGCCGAACTTGCCGCAGCATTTTATTTGACTTTGCCCGGGCCTAAGATGATCTGGCAATTTGGAGAATTAGGCTATGATTATTCGATAAATACCTGTAGCGATGGTACTACAATCTCGAACGATTGCCGTGTTGCCGAAAAGCCAATCAGATGGGATTATTATGAAAATAAAGAACGTAAAGACCTATATTCAGTTTATTCGAAACTAATCAACCTGAAAACCGAGAACAAAGTATTCGAATCGACAGATATAAATTACTCCTTAGAAGGAAAGCAAAAATACATCCTTTGGAAGGGAACGAATGTCAATGCTTTTGTTGTAGGTAATTTCGATGTGGTGAGTGCTACAGCTGCCGTAACCTTGCCTCGCAGTGGCGAATGGTACGATGCCTTGACTGGAGTAGCTGTGACTATGCCTTCAACAAGTTATTCGGTAACATTAGCTCCGGGTGAGTATAAGTTTTACATAGATAAAGGAAGCGTTGCATCAATTGAAGACATGTATGCAGATAATGAATCTTTAACAATACTTGATGATCGTATTGAATATACTAATGGTGTTGCAAAATCGATAACTCTTTATGATTTATCGGGAGTTGCTCTACTGAAAAGGTCAAATACTCAATCTATTGAAACAACATCGTTGTCAAAAGGTATCTATATTGTGAAACTGAAATTAGACGGTAAAGATATTTCTCAAAAGTTTATAAAGAAATAAAGTCTTAAGGCTTCCTTGATTTATATTACAGTTATAATTGAGGAAAAGAAGCTTCGAGAATAGATACTTACTTCATACAGATAAAAGGTTGCAAACGTTTGCAACCTTTTATCGTTAATTAGACACTATCCATCACTGTAAATCAGAGTTAAATAAGCTTTTTTTGTAATAAGAATAAGAGGTCGTTCGACCTTGCCATGAAATACAAATAAATAAGCAAGGTCGCAGACCTTAAAATCAAAAATAATAGATATGTTTAAAAAATCCCTTTTACTTGCAGGCTTGTGCTTCCTCTGTGGAATTATACAAGCTCAGGAGCTAAAGTCGCCCGATGGAAATTTGGTACTGAATTTTCAGTTGACCGGTCAAGGCGTTCCTACCTATAATCTGACTTATAAAAATAAAGATGTCATCAAAGATAGCAAGCTTGGATTCTCCATCGCTTCGGGTACAGGACAACTTGATAAAGATTTCAAAATTGAAGATGTAAAATATTCGTCGGAAGACACAACCTGGAAACCTGTTTGGGGCGAACAAAGTGAGATTCGAACCAACTATAATGAAATGCTGGTAAATCTGACTCAGGATAATAGATCCATAGATATCAGATTCAGATTATTTGATGATGGTTTAGGATTCAGGTACGAATTTCCAAAACAAAAGGACCTGTTTACTTTTGTCATAAAAGAAGAGTTGACTGAGTTTAATATGGCAGGAGACAATAAAACTTTCTGGATTCCCGGAGACTATGATACGAATGAATACGCCTATACTACAACTAAAATTACAGGTATAGCCGGAGCGATGAAAGAGGCTACCCATCACGTATTAGATCAATCACCGATTAAAACATTGGCTGTACAAACGCCATTGATGATGAAATCAGACAATGGATTATACATCAATATTCATGAAGCCGCCTTGGTAGATTACCCTGCTATGCAACTGAATGTAGATGATAAGAAATTGGGATTCAGTGCACACCTTGTTCCTGACGTTTATGGCAATAAAGGAGATATGAATACTCCTGCACAAACACCTTGGCGTACCATTATTGTAAGTGACGATGCACGTAATATATTAGCTTCGAGAATGATTGTAAATCTGAATGAACCATGTACTTACGAAGATGTTTCTTGGATAAAACCTACAAAATATATCGGTGTATGGTGGCAAATGTTTACAGGTAGAGGTTCATGGGCTTATTCGGACGATACTAATATCAAATTGGGTGTAACTGATTTTTCTAAACTCACTCCCAACGGAAGACATGCTGCCAATACCGAAAATGTGAAGAAATATATTGATTTTGCAGCAGCAAACGGGTTCGACCAGGTATTAGTTGAAGGATGGAATATCGGTTGGGAAGACTGGATTAATCCGGTAAGAGAATACCTGTTTGACTTTGTAACCCCGTATCCTGATTTCGATGTAAAAGAATTGCAACGCTATGCTGCTTCAAAAGGTGTAAAAGTAATGATGCATCACGAAACAGGAGGTTCTGTGGCTAATTACGAACGTCACCAGAAGGATGCCTTCCAATTTATGAAAGACAATGGTTACAATGCTGTAAAAACAGGTTATGTAAGCAGGATCAGACCCAAGGGAGAGCATCACGATGGACAATCGATGGTAAATCACTACATCAATACAGCGAAACTGGCAGCAGATTATAAGATAATGGTAAACTCGCATGAAGCAGTACGTCCAACAGGACTGTATCGTACCTATCCTAACTGGTTGGCTCAAGAGTCGGCACGCGGAACAGAGTTTGAATCTATGGGTGGATTGCCTCCCGAGCATACAACCATTCTTCCATTTACACGTATGATGGGCGGCCCTATGGATTATACACCCGGTATATTCCAAACCGATTTCACGTATTACAGTCCCGATAATCATAACAGAGTGCGTACCACGTTGGTTAAACAGTTGGCACTTTATGTAACTATGTACAGTCCATTGCAAATGGCAGCCGATCTACCTGAAAACTATGAACGTTTCCCCGATGCATTTCAATTCATCAAAGATGTAGCCGTAGATTGGGATAATACCTATATTCTTGAAGCTGAGCCGGGAGAGTACGTAACTATTGCCCGTAAAGCTAAAGGTAAAAATGAATGGTTTATCGGTGGAGTGACTGACGAAAATGCACGTGAAGCATTAATCGATTTCAGTTTCTTGCCTGAAGGCGTTAAATATACAGCAACAGTATATGCTGATGGAAAAGATGCAGATTGGGAAAAGAATCCTCAAAGTTATACCATCAAAAGTATTCCAGTAACCAGCAAAACCAAACTAAAACAAAGGTTAGCACCCGGAGGAGGACTTGCAATCAGTGTAAAATAATCAATCGAGAGTAGTTCTTTTTTTTCATGGCAAGAAGGGGGAGTATATGGTTTCATATGCTTTCCCTTCTTTAGGTATCAGATAATTTAATTTGTTTGGAAATCGAAAATATTGCCTCCGTTTTTACCGGCTATCGTCCGATGGTGTTTAAGAGATAGGTTGTTTGAAAGAAGAGGTAGGCTTCGGGTTACTGAAAATTACAGTATTTGCAAACGTTTGCAGCCAAGTATTACATTTTTGTATTTGTTTTATCCCAATTATGCAATACTAATATCTTTACTTTGTATAAGAGAAAGCGCAAATCTTAATTAACAGTGAATATCCTATATGGAACTGATTGGTGATAACTGTCGTTTAGCTTTTATTCTTCAAACTAATAGAAGAATTTGAAATACTTGGAATAAAGTAATCACTCATAATAATAAATCAAAAAGGTCTATGACCTTATTCTTAAAATGAAAAGAAATATACCATGAGAAAATTAATCATTTTGGTGTGTTTGTGTATTGCCAGTCATTGGGTAATAGCACAAGAGTTGAAGTCTCCGAATGGAAATTTGGAATTAAAGTTCTGGCTTCAGAATAATGGAGAGCCTACTTATAGCCTGACTTATAAGGGTAAAGATGTTATTAAGCCCAGTAAGTTGGGATTTGAGCTTAAGGCACAAAAAACACTTAATAATTTCGATGATTTTTCGGTTAAAGAAACAAATGGAGAAGGAAACCTGTACAGTGGTTTTTCAGTAGTTAATACTGAAACAGCAACTGTTGATGAAACATGGAAACCTGTTTGGGGAGAAGTGAAAGAAATTCGAGATAATTACAATGAACTAGCTGTAACGCTAAATCAGAAAGCTACAGACAGAACCATAGTAATTCGTTTCCGTTTGTTTAATGATGGATTAGGTTTCAGATATGAATTTCCCGAGCAAAAGAATCTTACTTACTTTGTAATCAAAGAAGAAAAGACTCAGTTTGCAATGGCCGGAGACCACACAGCATATTGGATTCCCGGAGACTATGATACTCAAGAGTATGATTATACTACTTCTAAACTCTCTGAAATCAGAGGTTTAATGGAAAAATCAGTGACTGCTAACGTTTCTCAAACATCATTCTCTAATACAGGAGTGCAAACAGCCTTGATGATGAAAACTGCCGATGGTTTATACATCAATCTTCACGAAGCAGCTTTGATCGATTATGCTTGTATGCACTTAAATCTGGACGACAAAAATATGATTTTTGAAGCTTGGTTGACTCCTGATGCTAAGGGTGATAAAGGTTATATGCAAGCACCGAGCCAATCGCCTTGGCGTACAGTTATTGTAAGTGACGATGCTCGTGATATTTTAGCTTCACATATTACATTAAACTTAAATGAGCCTAATAAGATAGAAGATACATCTTGGATTAAACCAGTGAAATATGTAGGTGTTTGGTGGGAAATGATTACAGGTAAAAGCACATGGGCATATACCGACGAATTACCAACAGTACAATTGGGGATAACCGATTATTCGAAAGTAAAACCTAACGGTAAGCATGGTGCTACTACCGAAAATGTGAAAAAATATATCGATTTTGCTGCTAAGCATGGTTTTGATGGAGTTTTAGTAGAAGGATGGAACGAAGGATGGGAAGATTGGTTTGGCAATTCAAAAGATTATGTATTTGATTTTGTAACTCCATATCCGGACTTCGATGTAGTAGCTATCCGTGAATATGCAAAAAGTAAAGGTGTAAAAATGATTATGCACCACGAAACATCAGCCTCTGTTCGTAACTATGAGCGTCATATGGATGAAGCCTATAAATTTATGAAAGATAATGGCTACGATGCTGTGAAAAGCGGATATGTAGGAAATATTCTACCTCGTGGCGAAAATCACTATAGCCAATGGCTTGTAAACCATTACCAATATGCAATCGAGAAAGCAGCTGACTATAAGATTATGGTAAATGCTCACGAAGCAGTACGCCCTACAGGAGTGGGCCGTACATGGCCTAACCTTATCGGAAATGAGTCGGCTCGTGGAACAGAATATCAAGCATTTGGTGGCAGTAAGCCAAATCATACAACAGTGCTTCCATTTACACGTCTGATTGGTGGTCCGATGGATTATACTCCCGGTATTTTCGAAATGGATATAGAAAAAATAAATCCCGATAATAAATCGCATGTAAATACTACTATTGCCAATCAATTAGCATTGTATGTAACTATGTACAGCCCATTGCAAATGGCAGCAGATTTTCCGGAGACTTATGAGAAATTTATAGATGCTTTTCAATTTATCAAAGATGTAGCTTTAGATTGGGATGACAGTAAATATCTTGAAGCAGAGCCGGGAGATCATGTAACTGTAGCTCGTAAAGCAAAAGGAACCGACAATTGGTTTATCGGTAGTGTATGTGGCGAAAACGGTTATACATCTAACATCTCATTCGATTTCCTTGATCCGAATACAGAATATATTGCAACTATATATGGTGATGCAAAAGATGCACATTACAAAACAAATCCACAAGCTTACGATATACGCAAAGTGGTGGTAACTAATAAGTCCAAGTTATCTCAACATTTAGCACCCGGAGGAGGCTATGCTATCAGCCTTTATCCTGTAACAGATAAATTGCAGACTAAAGTATTGAAAAAACTGTAATAAGCCGTAAATTTTGACTATAAAAAAAATCCCCGAATAAGTAAAGGTCTTATTCGGGGATATTTTTTATGTTGTTTTCTCATATATTTTTCTATTTTCTATAATAGACTCCATATTATTGCTTGCCCATTCGAGCATTTGAGTTATGAACGGGAGCAAGCTTTTTCCCAAGTCCGTCAATTGATATTCTACACGTGGTGGAATTTCCGGATAAATGGTTCTTTTTATCAATCCATCAGCCTCTAAAGACCTTAATGTGACAGTAAGCATTTTTTGAGAAATATCTTTCAGGTATTTTCTCATCTCGTTGAAACGTAATATATCCTCATCCCCCAGTAGGGTGAGAACTAAAATAGACCATTTATCGCCGAACCGCGACATTACCAATCTTACAGGACAATGGCTGTGATCTTCAAATTTTTTTATTTTTTCTTCATTCATAACTTGTTCTTTTATAGCATTGGTAACCTATTAGTAACTATCTAACGTTTTCGAGCCTTCTTGTGAGTTCAAAACAAATATACTTTCTTTGGTATCCAAAAGTTACTAATAATACAAATGTAGACTAAAATATTGAAAAATGAAAACGATAGTTATTTTGGCTCACCCAAATTTTGAGCAATCTCTAGTAAGCAAATCATGGATAAATGCATTGAAAGAAAACCATGCAGAAGTGAAAATCCATAATATATACGAAACTTATCCTGATTGGAATATTGATGTTGAAGCAGAGCAAAAGTTGGTAAGTGAGTACGACCGTATTATATTCCAATTTCCTGTTCAGTGGTTAAATATGACCCCGTTGATGAAAAAATGGTTTGATGACGTGCTGTCCTATGGTTGGGCTTATGGTCCTAATGGTGACAAATTAGTAGGGAAAGAAATCGGTGCAGCAGTTTCGGCAGGAAGTCCCGAAGAAGCCTATCAACTGGGAGGCAAAAATCTTTTCCCGTTATCTCAGTTGTTAAGCCCTATTGAGGCTACAGTAAATTTTGTGAATGCAAAATATCACTCTTTCCATGCTTTCTATGGCGTATTTTCCGATGATTTAGAAAATAGATTGAAATTAAATACTCAAGAGTATCTGAAATATGTAACTCAGTAAGCTTTCTAATTCTATTATATTACATATCTCCGTAATAAGTACTTGTGCTTATTACGGAGATTTTTATGTTGTTTTCATTGAAAAGGGATGATCGCAACGTTCGCAAGGAAAATTGTAACCTTTGTATTTTGAGAAGGCATGAAATTGTTCAAGATCAGGCGTCATAGGGGCAAAAATAACTTTCTCTATGTGTTGAGTTAGATCTTCATTATATTCCAGATACATTTCTGAAAAAGAAGTAGGGTTTCTCTGAAATATCTTTTTAGATGTCTCTAAATTTTCAATATCAAATATGCGACACTCTTGCTCTTCTTTAAATGCAACATGTTTGGTTAAATAGCGTAAGGGCAGTAATAGTTCGGCTACTATAGCGCTATCTAACTTAGGATTATTAGTTATAAGTTTATTTAATTCATCCATGTTACAACGAATTTCTCCGAGTGTTTTATTAATGCTTTCTTTATAATTATTAATTATTTTTTCTTTATAATCTTTGTTATTGCCTATTATCCAATCTCTATAGAAACTATACTCCTCTTTATGACCTATTGATATTATTTTTTTAGTTTTAGGGTCAATATAAATACACCTATATAAAGACAGTTTATTCTCTTCATGAGAAAATACTATTTTAGCCCTGTCATTAAAAAGGGTATGTTTAAGTAGAATACTAACACCTGTAGCTTCTTTTTTATCTTCTTTGCCGTATAAACGGAATTGGTTTAAACTTTCAGTATTAAATGTAAAACAACTGATAAATGCTTGATAGGGAGTTCGAAGTTGGGTTTGGCTGTCTATTTCTAAAAAATCCAGGAGAGTTTTACCTTCTTTAGGATCATTGCTTCCTATTGCATTACTAAGTCTGAGCTTTGACTTTGTGAATAAAATTTGTTCTGCGACCCATTTTCGTGTATAGTGAGCAACATTTGGTTCTAGTATAATAATATTTCCATCTATTTTTTTGTGTACATGTACATAAAGGAGACTTATGATTTCTAAAGATTGTATAAATATTTCTTTGTAAGAGTTACGCTCTTCGTCTGTTTTGCCTATTACAATATTATTAAAGGAATTATGCGTTTTTTTGTCTAATATCTTAAATATAACTTTCTTCGCTATCTCTCGTTTAGGTGGATTGTGTAACACTTGTAGCATATCAAATATATCATTTTCCGTATTAGCAAATGACTCTACCGCTTTACCTACATCATCTAATTGAATGTATGCTACACCAATATTCCACTGTGCTTCAGAATAAATAGTTGCTTCCTTGGGTATTTTTCTCCATATATTAATTGATATTTGGTAGTTACAAGGATCTAAGTAAGCATATGCTAATCCTATATAGTAACGAGCCTCGTAATATATATTATTTTCCTTATATATCTTCTCCCATATTTCAATGGCTCCATTAAATAAAGAGTGCTTATAATATAGCATTCCGTCATCAAATAACATTTGGGCTTCTTCGTCTGTCATAGTATTTGTGTTAGTAAAGTGGTTAATAGTATTATATATTCTATTTCTCCTTCACCGGATCATTTATAAATATAACAGAAACAGCACCGATAAGAAGCGAAACTCCCGATACAAGGAACATAGCGAAAGGTCTGCCTCCTGCAACATTCGTGAAGAGGAAATTTCCGAATAAACCACCTGCTATTTGAGGAATTACTATCGTGATATTAAGAAGACCCATGTACAATCCCATTTTGTTGGCAGGCACTACATTGGCAAGTATCGAAAAAGGCATGGTGAGTATCATAGCCCAAGCAATACCTATAAAAAGCATAGGTAATAAGATGAGATATTGATCGTGAATAAAAAACATCGACAGCATGCCAATACCCCCTAATACAAGAGAAAATGCATAGAAATTTTTTCTTCCGAATTTATCCGTAACTCTGGCTAAAAATATTGAAAATATAGCAGCAATAATACTATATACCCCCGTTAATATTCCAAACCAGTTACCGGCATCATTGTATTCTTCACTCAAAGGATCACTGGTATTCCATATTGTGCTGGCAATACCATCGGTAGCATACACCCAGATGTAATAAAAAGCGAACCACGCGAATAGTTGTACAATAGATAGTTGAAGTATTGTTATTATGGCTTTTTTATTGTCTGTAGAAGCAGCATCGGTTGTATTTTTATGCGTAGCTTCACTTTTGTTATACTCAGCAAACTGTTGAGGAGGGTATTCTTTGACTGTGAAGCAAGTCCATAAAGTTGTTACTATCAGAAATCCGATACCAATATAAAACGCCCATGATACCGATGGAGCTATTCCTCCTGCCGATGCCTGATTGCTGAAACCTATATAAGCAAGTAAAAAGGGTAGGCACGAACCTACAATAGCCCCCAGATTAGATACAATTGTTTGTACCGAATATCCAAGATTACTCTGTTTGTTGTTTACCATATCTCCAACGAGTGAACGGTAGGGCTGCATACTGACATTGAAGGCACTTTGCATAAGGAACAATATAGATACTCCTGCCAGTACAGGAGGCATGATACGAGATATAATGTATGAATTGGGCATAAGGAACATCATAATTGCCGAAACTACAAGCCCAATAAGTATATACGGTATTCTTCGCCCCAGCTTAGTCCACGTTCTGTCACTGAAATGACCAATCAAAGGCTGCATAAAAAGTCCGGCTAAAGGAGCTGCCAGCCATAGAAACGCCAATTCGTTGGTGTCTGCACCCAATGCCGATAGTATTCGGCTAGTGTTGGTCATAACAAGGGTAAAACAAATCTGTGTACCCAAAAAACCGAAATTTATATTCCAGATTTGTCGATAGGAGAGAGTGGGTTTATTCAGCATAAAGTATTAATTTCGGTATTTTTTGGCGATGTTAACAATTTCTTATTAGAACTTAAATAATAGAAGTTCACTCTATATTATACTTTGGCGATAGAAAACAGTAGCTTAAGATTGCTTCGAACTATCAGGTAAGAGACGTGTAGTTTCTCTTATTACCAAGCTGGTTTTTACTATCTTGTTCTTTTTCTCATTACTTTCCGGGTTTTTGACTTTCTCTAAAATCAGATTCATAGCCTCTTCTCCTACTTTTTGGGGATGTTGGTCTACTGTTGTAAGCATAGGATCAGTATCCTGAGAAATATTGGAATTGGAAAATCCACAGATTGAAACATCTTCCGGTACTCTTAGTTTTAGGGTTTTAGCTGCAAGTAGAATCCCTGAAGCTGTATAATCATTCATTGCCATAAAAGCATCCGGCCTCTTTTGGGACTGAAGAAGCTCCATAGCTCTTTCGTATCCGAGCTGCTTGTTATCCGCTATTCGGATAAGATCTTCATCAATAGGAAAATGATGTTTCCTTAAAGCATCGAGATAACCGTTTTTCCTGTTTTTTGATATCTCAAGATGAGGAGGTGCTCCAAAGAATGCAATCTGTTTGCATCCGGTTCGAATCATATAGTCTACAGCATGAAGTGTTCCCGAATAATCGTCGACTACGACTTTGCCAGAATCGATACCAGTACAAATCCGGTCGAAAAAAACTACAGGTATATTGTTATCTATTAATTCTTTAAAATGGTCGTATTTGATAGTTGTTTTCGATTGAGAAATAAGCATCCCGCATACACGTGCTTCTATCAATGTCTGTACATTGCGTATTTCTTTTGTGTAATCCTCTGCTGATTGGCATACAATTACATGGTAATCATGATCCTCTGCAATAGTCTCCATCCCCGACAATACAGATGAGAAGAAATGATTGGCAAGTTCGGGAACGATTACCCCTATAATGTTTGAATGATTGTTTCGAAGGCTTAGAGCAAGAGAGTTTGGCTTGTACTTGTGTTCATTTGCATAGTCTTGTACTAGTTTTCTGGTTTCGGGACTGATATCCGGATTGTTGTTAAGAGCTCTGGAAACAGTCGACGCGGAAATATTCAGATTCTTGGCAATGTCTTTGATCGTTATACGTCCTTTTTTCATTGTATGGAAAATAATTAACTATTGTAACGTTTTTATTACCATATTGTTTGGTTTTATATGTTTTGTTTATGAGTCCCTCAAAACTATAAAACGGACTTATGATATTCAGGAATTACTGTCCGAATTGTAAAAATAACTAAAAAAGAGATTCCAGTCAATTTTTCTTTCTGATAATATTTTTTAGTGTCTTTTGGTGATAACCTCAGGCAGACTTTTTCTAATCTAATGAGTCTTCCTGAGATATAATTATGATTGAATCATACTATACTAAATACTTGTTTCTCCAATGTGTGAATAGTATGAAGTTTTTTGTATCTTATTTTGTAGCTCTGCCTTTTCTGCCTTCTTTTCCTTTAGTATCAGATTTAGACTTAGGCTTGGGTTTGTTTGCTGCCATTTTTTGTTTTCCAACCCTTAATCCACTCGAAGGCTTTCCTTTGGTTCTGGGTTTAGGTTTTTCCTCAGTATTTTCTTGTGCTACCGAATTCTTTTTCGGTTTTTCGGAATTTACTTTACCCGCTTTTTTGGCATTTAAGCTGGCTTTTCGGTAGTTTGTTTTTATATCATACTCTTCTAAAGCCCTGTTAAAAGATTTGTTGCTGTTTGAGGGTGTTTTTCCCTTATTGGTTTTCTCCGAAGCTTCGAGCATATCGAATAAGCCTTCCATTTCCGAAGCGGTGAGGTTGCGCCAGTTTCCTTGTCCTAATTTATCAAGCTTGATATTCATTATCTGAATGCGTTCGAGCTTGAGTACATCATAATTGAAATATTCGCACATGCGTCTTATTTGTCGGTTAAGGCCTTGTATGAGCGATATTTTGAATGTATAGGGATTTATCTTTTCAATTTCGCACCTGCGTGTAACCCGGTCTAAAATAGGCACACCTTGTGACATGCGAGTAAGAAAATCGGATGTTATGGGTCTGTTTACAGTTACTATATAGTCTTTTTTGTGATTATTACCTGCACGTAATATCTTATTGACGATATCTCCGTCATTAGTCAACAATATCAATCCTTGTGAGTCTTTATCTAATCGACCGATAGGAAATATACGTTGCTCATGTCTTATAAAATCGATAATATTATCGCGTTCCAACGGATTGGTCGAGCTTACAACTCCTACGGGTTTATTGAAAGCAATATATACAGGTTCTATCTTGTTTTCAATTAATTCGCCGTTCACTTTTACTTTTTGTCCGGGCAATACACGCGAGCCTATTGTGGCTCTTTTACCATTGATGGTGACATTCCCACTTTCTATGTATTTATCAGCTTCTCTTCGAGAACAATACCCTGATGCACTGATGTATTTATTTAAACGATATTCCATTTTATATATGTGAATGAAGATATTTAATAATTTTCAGAGCTATAATTGCGTTTGTCAGAGCAAGAGAAAAAGCTCATTAGCGTAAGTCTGAATCAGACTACTGATGGGTTTTACTATTTAGTTGGACCTTTCATCTCATTTAGTGCATGCCAAAAAAAGACACTTCATTATCTGCAAGTGTCTGGTCTTTAAGCGGAGAAGAAGGGATTCGAACCCCCGATACAGTTACCCGTATACTTGCTTTCCAAGCAAGCGCCATCGTCCACTCGGCCACCTCTCCATAAAATGTATTCCTTATATTGGCGACAAAGATAAAATATATTTCTTGTATAGCAATAAGGTATGCAAAAAGTTAGATTGATATTTATGCAAAATAATAGCTCTAACTTTGTTAATCTATCGAAAAGAGGCTTTTTGCATTGGAGGTTGTTACTTCACCAACTTTTTCGGGGTTAAGCTCATATATCTCAGCTAATTTATTTATAATATAAGTAGTGTAGGATGGCTCGTTTCTTTTTCCTCTGTAAGGTACAGGCGGAAGATAGGGAGCATCTGTCTCTATAATCAGTCGAGAGAGGTCTGTTGCTGTTAAAACTTGTGGCAATGTAGAATTTTTGTATGTTACTGTTCCGTTTATACCCAAATAGAAATTTTGAAGTGCCAGTACACTTTGTAGTTCTTCAGCATTCCCTCCGAAGCTGTGGAAAACGCCTCTTAATCTGGATGCACCTATATTCTTTATACATTCAACAGATTCACTGATTGCATTTCTACAATGAATAGATACAGGCAGGTCAAATTCAATACTCCATCTTAGTTGTTCTTCAAAAGCAGCTTTCTGTTCCTTTTCCAAAGATTTGTCCCAATATAAGTCTATTCCTATTTCGCCTACAGCAATATACTTATGTGTCAAAAATTGTTCTTTAATTTTAGTTAAATCCAACTCCCAGTTTGAGGTCACACTTGTTGGATGTAATCCCATCATAGGTAAGCAATACTGCGGATATTTTTCAGCTAGTTGATTTAATGCCTTTATAGATTCTATATCTACATTGGGGAGCAATATGTTTATTATACCTGCTTGTTTTGCTCTGGATATAACATCGTGTATGTCATTTTCAAAGCTTTCGTCGTATGCATGTGAATGCGTATCTATGATAGTCATTTAGCTTTTATCGGATTTATTTCTTATGAATTACGAGTTAATAAGTTTTCGGCTAACTCTCTTAGCTCCTTTTTTTTCGTGTAATCAACACTTACTAAATCGAGATATGAAATTCCTTTTTCGTAATAAGCATGAATGATGTCGGCCGATGTCTCCTTTAAGTTCAGTTCATTATATATTTCCGTAACAGCCTTGATCTTTTCTGTTTCCTCAAAATCGGTTTTGTTTATCCAGTCCAGTAACTTAATTTTGCTTTCTTCGTGTTGAAGGGCTGTGATTTGTAAAAAAGTTTTTTTATTACAAAGGATATCTCCTCCGATCCGTTTTCCGAAGGTGGCCGGATCTCCATATACATCCAGTAAATCATCCATCAGTTGGAATGCCAAACCTATATTGATCCCGAAATTATATAGAGCCTCGGCATCTTCTGCTCCTGCTCCTGCGGCAATAGCGCCGCATTTTAAGGCACATCCTAGTAGGACTGCCGTTTTTAGGCGTATCATCTCGAGGTATTCAGCGATAGATACATCTAAACGTTTCTCAAACTCCATATCTAATTGCTGCCCGCAGCAAATTTCGGTTGCTGTAGTTGAAAATAAAGACAAGACTTCCTTTAAATGTGCTTGATCGGTTTTGGCAATTTCTTTATAGGATTCTATTAGCATCGCATCACCTGATAAAACTGCAGTATTATCATCCCACTTAATATGCACGGTTGGTTTGCCACGGCGCTTGTCTGCTCGATCCATTAAATCGTCGTGAAGTAAGGTGAAATTATGAAAAATTTCGATACCCAAAGCAATAGGGATTGACTTCTCGATGTCGTCCTTGTATAAGTTATATGCCATTACAGCCAGTACGGGACGAACACGTTTACCTCCTAGTTCGAGGATGTAATCTATCGGTTCAAATAGAGATTTGGGGTTACCCTCAAACTTAAGAGAGTTTACCTCATCATTAATTTTGTTCAGTATGTCGGAAAATGTATACAGCATAATTCTGGATTTGATATCCAAAAGTACATATTTTATGCTGAAATCAAAAGTTACAGATATTTATTGCACTAAATTAATTATAGCCAATTAGCTATAATACTTAATATTGCAGTTACGGCAAGAACCAGTATTATTCCAAATATTATCTTTCTAGCAGTTAGTTTTGGAGGTAAATTGGGGTCGTTTTCTTCAAATGTTATTACATTATCATTTAATTCACCAACTCTTATGCCTCGTATTAAATCTCCGACAGTTAAATCGAAGGGATTTTTTTTGTTCGCATCTTTATTGTCTAGAGGAAAGTATTTCGTGAAGTTAAAAGAGGAAATATCAACATCGAATTCTTTGGAATATGCTTTTATAAAGCCAACAGCCGTTTCACTCTCTATCTTTAAGTCTCTTGAAATAGAAGTGTTGTCGTATATTTTATTATTATATACCGAATGTTGTAAAATGAGTTGTTTGAGGAGAGTATTTTCAATCATTGTTTATTTACTACAGTATTTATTCTGGATATTACAAATATAAAGAAAAAAGTATATAGATTATATATATATGGATCTTCAGGTAAATGTTAACATTTTTATGCCGTGAAATAATAACAAATGAATAGACGAAAATCTCTTGAGTAAAGGATCTATAGCATTTTTTAATAGTTGTTATCTTAAATGGTGTGGTTTGATTTTACTGGGTTGATACTTATTTCTCTTCTTTTTGTAATAAAATACTCTTTAATCTCTCTGTTTTTTATTTAACATTCTTCTCCCGTTCTGTTTTTATTGCCGGGTAATGGACTCTTATTTCTATTGCTAATAGGGGCTATCTATCGAATAATTAGAGTGTTTTATGATCTTGTGTTTTTGTTAAATTTATTTAAATAAGAAGAAGGAGAATAAAGAGAGTGTTTTAAAACTAAACTAAATGATTACCTTTGGCGTTTAAATACGGAACTCTCTAGGATTTGTTTTAAATGTTATAATCTCTGACCCGCCAAATGTTATTGGATTTTGGCTTTTTGGACTGGCTGGTAATGAGATGGTTGAGACTAAAAAGGATTAAACAGAACAAAATAAGATATGAAAATAAAACTACTCTTGCTTGTAGGAATTGGATTTGCGCCGTTTGCATTGGTGGCTCAGACTGCTTTTTTATATAATAAAGGAGTTATGTCAGTTAAATCTACGGATGTTACTAACACAACCTTGTATATTAACGGCGATTTCATAGCCGGTCATGATGCTACTGCAGCATGTAATATTACGTTAGATAACTCAAGAACGGTTCTTACCGGAGATTTTATTCATGATTTAAACGGTGGCACCCCTGCTAATACTAATGTGTTTAATTACAATGCTAGTGATAGATCCCGTTTTGTTTTTAGGGGAACAACTGCACAGTCTATCAAATTGGCTTCAGGGCTGACATACGGACTTAATTATGGACAGTATTTGAAGGGGCAGAATTATATAAAATTTCCAATTTTAGAAATTGATAATAATAAACATGTAACTCTTGTTCCTGAACTGGCGGCAGAAGCATCCAGCATGTATTTAATGAAAGGACGACTGATTCTTGATTCAAGAAGAGCTATTGCTACAGATTTTACGGGTATTACCGGATCTATGCATGATGCAGCCAATTCTACTATGCTATCGCATTTTATGATAACAGCAGGCACTGCCTACGGTATTCTTGCTCCGAATAATACCCCAGTATTTGCGGAGTCAGGAGGATCAAACGATCCGGATTTTCACAATAATTTTGGAGCAGTGCAGGTAAATCTGCAATTGGACAATCCCAATGACTATAATGTAGGAGGTACCGGGGGCAAAATAGATGAGAGATACGGTCGTAGCCTTATAGGTATGGGTAGTCCTTTTTTTGAAATGAAATCCGATTACTTTTTCTGGAATTTCCTGATGATACCTAAAAATGAAAGTATAATCGGTGGAACTCCCGGTAACACGATGACTGATCCGCAACGTACATTAAAAGCGGGAGAAGGTTTTGTTATTGGCATAGATTTAAGAGGAACTAATCCGGCTAATTATGAGTATGATTTACATCCTATATATCAGGCTGTTCCATTAAATGAAAGACCTTCGTTCTCAGAGCGTATACAAGAGAAATATGAATTCAGTCGTTTTGGGCCATTTTTCAATAGTAAGAACAATGTTTACCGTGCTAATGGTTGGGGGGGGCATCCTGTAGTAAGCAGTTCGACTGTGGCTGCACCCAATGGTTCAAGTGCTATCTTTAATGCTGTTTATGGGAATGAGTTTATTACTTATTCAAATATATCAGGTCTTGCTATTTCTCAAGGATATAATTATTATGCAAACCCATATATGGTGCCTCTTGATCTTAGTGATTTTATGACTTCATCTGCATCGCCAGTAACACAATGGGGGGGAGTTATTGTTGCAAATGCTACAGTAACACCTCGTGACTTTACTAATAAAGTGTGGATTTTAGATCCTTCGTCAGTAGGATCTGGTTCTTACGATATTTTAAATCCGGGTGGTATCGGCCCGGGTAATAAGTGGGTCATGGTTAATGCTAAGTATCGAGTTATGAAAACTGAGGGAGCAACGGCAAGTAATCCTTATGACACAGGAACCGGTAGTGCTCAGAATATACTTGCGCCACTACAAATGTTTGTTTTATATTCTCCTAATGGTGGGATTGGGGGTAAGACTCTTAGAATACCTTTATCAGCGAGAGCGATTACTCAGAATGCTCTTTTCTTAAGATCAACCTCTAAACCGAATAAATTAGTTGATGACTTTTTATTTGAGATTAGAGATGAAAAAATTAAAACTTCAGATAGAACAGCTATTGTTATCAGAACACCTCAGGATATTATGACCAATCCTGACTATGAAGGGACTAAGAAATTAGTTACTCTAATTGCTTCCGACCAGACAACAACACGTACTACTACCGAAGAAGGGGCTGTTACTCAGACTAATATGAGTACAGTTTATACTAAGAGTGATGCAGGTGTAGCTCTGGAATCTAATATATTGGGTGTGCCTCAGTCTGCGACAAGCGAAACGGTTACATTATATGTTACTCCAAGTCTTACGGCTCAGAATATAAGTATAACAGCAGGACGTCTTGAAACAGCTAATAGAGTAAAAGGTATAATGCTAAAAGATAAACTAACAAATAAAGAATTTGATTTATTTGGTGGTAAGACTTATACAACTACCTCTAAGGCGACTGATGCTGTTGATAGATTTTCTCTAAGATTTATATTTGATACTTCGGGTATTGAAGATGGTGATAATGGTTCGGAATCTAAATCTATAACATCTTATTACTTAAATGGAACACTAACTGTTACAGGTTTTGATGATGTTGATTTTGGAAGTGTAATATCGGTATACGATATACAAGGAAGAATGGCAGCTCAGGCTAAGGTGAATGATACGACTGTAGAAATTACTCAACCATTCTCTCCGGGAGCTTATATCGTGAAAGTTGTAGGTAATAAATCATATGCTGCTAAATTTTTGGTAAAATGAGAAAGTTTTTAAGTTTTATAATATTTGGAATACTATTTAGTGCAAGTAGCATTGTGCAGGCTCAGGATTTATTGCCTTCTGATTCTTACTATAAAGATAATATAGCAGTAAATGAAGTGCAGGCAGAAGCGCCTTCGCTACGTGTTCCCGGTGATGGTACTGATGGTGATCTGGGACCTGGTAATGGAAACCCCGAATGGGGAGGCGGTGGCTTCGTTGGTTCTCCGGTAGGAGATGCTGTATTGCCTATTGTAATAGCAGGATTGATCTATGGATCGGTTTTATTCCTAAGAAGACGTAAAAGTTCTATTTAAGAATAGTAACTTATAATTAAAAAGAAAGAGCAGGTATTAAATATAGCTGCTCTTTCTTTTGTTTATATCTATTATTTGTGGGAGTATTAAGTGTTGGTATAAGCGCATTAATTTATCTTGTGAAGTAATCAAATAAAAATTTAAAGCGTGAAGTAAGACTTCACGCTTTAAATTTGCTATTAGTAATAATTATTTATCCCCATGGAGTTCCTCCATACATCTGATGTACATTAGTTGCATTTGATAAATCTAGTTGAGGTTTACTTGTTAATGATGAACAATTTATAAACATCCCACTAAAATCTTCGCCTTTTGAGGTGTTTAGTAAAGGAATAGTGACCAAAGAACTGCAATTATAGAACATATTTCTAAATATAGTGTTTTTAGATGTATCTAAGAGTGGAATATATTTGATAGTTTTACAATTGTAAAACATGCCGGCAAAAGTAGTGCCTTCAGAAGTATCTAGTAGCGGTACAGAGGTTAAGGATTCACAACCTTTAAACATTCCCCAAAATCCATTTGCTTTTGAGGTGTTCAAAAGGGGAATAGTCGTTAAAGATAGACAATCTTCGAACATAAAGTAAAAAGCAGTTCCAACTCCGTTAGATGTATCTAAAGTGGGAATATTGGTTAGTTTTATACAAGATGTAAACATATAGGCAAAATTTGTACCCTTAGATGTATCTATATAAGGAATAGTTTCTAAAGATATACAACCACCAAACATATATTCGAAATTCGTCCCTTTAGAAGTATCTAATTTGGGAACAGAGGTTAAAAAATAGCAATTAAGAAACATATAGCTAAAATCTGTAATATTGGAGCTGTTAAATTTAGGAACATCTTTTAGGTTAATATTATTGCCTAAGAGACCATTTCTGTAATTTGCAAACATAGAGTTGGCACTAGTCAATTGCTCACCATCTCGTACATCTGGTAAATATTCTTGCTCTGCTCCAAGTTTTGTAATTTTTAATGCAGTTTTAGTAGCGTCAGTCCAAGTGAAATAACCGGCATCAACCCAAGCTTCTTGGATAGTAGGCAGTGTAACAGCCGTTTTAGGGTATAAGCGTGCAATAAAGGTTTTGTCTCCTTCCGACAATTCATAGTTTGCCAGTAGCTTAGTTGTTTGCTTACGGTTGTAATACGGCCATGCCATTACCGAAAGTTCATCAATCTCCTTTGTTTCTAGTAACTGATTGGCAGTTGCTTCTGTCAGAGGTTCAAATACGTATTGACGTATCTGGCTCCAATCCATATTGTAACCTTCGAATTGATCTTCCCAATAAGCCTGTAATTGAGAAGCATCCTTCCAGTAGCCGTTTTTACTCCATTCTTGGTGACGTTGCTCATATTCCAGACCTAGTATTTGCCCGAATAAGCGAAGTACATCTCCTTTAAACTCCGTCTCATCCAAATACTCTATACCTCCAAAAACAGCCGTGGGCTGGTTTTGATCTGCTATGAATTTGGCATCACTACCAGTATAAGACCAAGTAAGCCAATCGTTGTTATTCCAGTCGAAAGCGATACGTACATCCGCCCTTTTGTCTTGTTCAACGAAATGGAATTTAATACCCGCATACTCTTCCCATTCGGCTGCTGTTTGTTTTACCTTCTCGATGATAGTTTGGTCTGCAGGAGAGTTGATAAATTTAATGTAAACCCCTGCATCCTGATTCCAGCGTTTTGTGCCATCGGCAACACCTCGGGTTTGAATACCTTCGGATAGCTTGGTTCCATACCAGCGAATCTTGTTCGATTGAGAGTTTCTACTACCGGATACATAGTCTTGATCCAGTTCATTTTGACTACAACCTGCTAATAATAGTAGCAGGCAATTTAAAAACAATAATGTTTTCTTCATTTTGCTGTTTTGAATTTGTGAATAAAAAAATACACATGTGTGTTGTGTAATATTTAGTTAGTTGTATTTCTATTGCCTGAAATTTCTAATTCCAAGAGTCTTAATATTCATACTCGAAAACTCCGAGAGACAATGTGTTATAGGCTGGCTATTGTATATTGTAGAGTATAGATAAATAATAGCATATAAGGTTATTGTTTGTGATAATTAGTGTTGTTCATGATATGCAAATATACGCTAAATTTAATAGTTTATGGGGATTTTTTTACATATTTAATGTGTAATTAGTGGAATATTTTCTCAGTGGATAAATTTACACCTAATAAAAAAGGGTATTCCAATTGGAATACCCTTTTTTATTAATATATATGATCGAATCTTTTTATTGTTGCTCCGGAAGATTTTTAGTTTCATTGAAACTATCGAATGTTTCGGCAGCCAAACGTTTGTAGCTTTTCCAACGCCACATAGCATTGTTTTGAGCTGCTTCGTATAGGCTGGTAGCTTCTGTCGGATTCGACTTTTGAAGAGAAGTATAACGTACCTCATCACCAAGGAATGCTTGGAACTTGCTCCAGTCTGGATCTTTACTATCCATTGTGAATGGGTTTTTTCCTTCTTCTTCTAACATTGGGTTGTAACGCCACAAGTGCCAGTATCCACACTCTACAGCTGCTTTTTCTTCATCCTGAGCTTGTCCCATACCTTTACGTAGTCCGTGGCTGATACATGGAGAATAAGCGATAATCAAAGATGGTCCTTTGTATTCTTCAGCTTCTCTGAATGCTTTCAAACATTGCATTTGATTTGCTCCCATTGCTACCTGGGCTACATATACATAACCGTAAGTAGTTGCAATCATACCAAGGTCTTTCTTACGGATTTTTTTACCCGCAGCAGCAAATTTAGCTACAGCAGCAACCGGAGTAGATTTCGAAGATTGTCCTCCTGTATTTGAGTAAACCTCAGTATCCAGAACCAAAATGTTTACGTCTTCACCTGAAGCCAATACGTGGTCAAGTCCACCAAAACCTATATCATAAGCCCATCCGTCACCACCGAAGATCCAGATAGAACGTTTGATGATATATTGTTTCAAAGATAGAAGTTCTTTGCAGATATCACATTTATCAGCACCGGCTTCAATAATAGCCAGAATCTGAGGATGTAACTCTTTTGTTTTTTCTGCCTCTTGTTTATTATCGATCCATGCTTGGAATACAGTTTTTGTTTCTTCTGAAGTTTCAGGCATTGAAATAGCTTGCTTCATCAGTCTTTCAATTCTGTCACGCATAGTGATATTGGCTAAGGCATAACCTAGTCCAAACTCGGCATTGTCTTCGAATAAAGAGTTAGCCCAAGCCGGTCCTTTACCTTCTTCATTTTTGCGATATGGAGTAGAAGGAGCCGATCCACCATAGATTGATGTACAACCTGTAGCATTTGCGATCAACATTCTGTCACCATACAATTGAGTTACAAGTTTAATATATGGAGTTTCTCCACAACCCGAACATGCACCTGAAAACTCAAACAGTGGAGTTGCAAATTGTGAGTTCTTCACATTTTGTTTGATATCTACCAAATGAGCCTTGCTGGTAACGTTTTTCACCATAAAGTCCCAATTGTTTTGCTCCGGATATTGAGTTCCGATTTCAACCATTTCAAGAGCACTTTGTCCTTTTTTACCAGGGCAAACGTCAACACAGTTTCCACAACCAAGACAGTCTAAAACATCTACTTGAATACGGAAGCCCATGCCATCGAATTGTTTACCTTGTGCTTTAAGTAAAGATGCACTTTCAGGAGCATGTGTTTGCTCATTAGCATCTAATACGAAAGGACGTATTGTTGCGTGAGGACAAACGTAAGCACATTGGTTACATTGTATACAGTTATCCATATGCCATACAGGAACAAATGCTGCTACACCACGTTTTTCGTATTCGGTAGTTCCATTGTCCCAAGTACCATCTTCGCGACCTTTAAATGCTGATACAGGTAGATCATATCCACGTTGAGCATTTACCGGGCGAACTACATTCTTGATGAAATCAGGAGCATCGTCTTCTGTCGCTTGAGCTCCAAGAGTAATATTAGCCCATTCTGCAGGAACATCTACTTTTTCTATCTCGATACCGCGGTCAACGGCAGCATAGTTCTTTTTAATTACATCTTCTCCCTTACGTCCGTAAGATTTAACAATGAATTTCTTCATTTGCTCTACAGCCAAATCGTAAGGTACTACACCTGATATTTTGAAGAATGCAGATTGAAGAATTGTATTTGTACGTCCACCAAGACCTATTTCAGTTGCAATTTTTGTTGCATTAATAATATAGAAATTGATGTTGTTGACAGCTAAATACTTCTTCACGTTGTCCGGAAGATAATTACCTACTTCTTCTTTGCTCCATACAGAGTTAAGCAGGAAGGTACCATTCTTTTTTAATCCTTTAGTTACATCATAAAGATGCAGGTAAGCAGGTACATGGCATGCTACAAAGTTTGGAGTATTTACCAAATAGGTAGAGCGGATAGGTTTGTCCCCAAAACGAAGATGGGATGCAGTAAATCCACCCGATTTTTTAGAATCGTAAGCAAAATACGCCTGGCAATATTTGTCGGTGTTCTCTCCAATGATTTTTACCGAGTTTTTATTTGCACCAACAGTACCATCAGAACCTAATCCGTAGAATTTGGCTTCATAGTTGTTATCATCAACTGAGATTTCTTCTTTCAGAGGTAATGATTTGAATGTAACATCATCTACGATACCAATTGTGAAATCGTTTTTAGGCAGTTTCATAGCCAGGTTTTCGTATACTGACATGATTTGCGATGGAGTAGTGTCTTTAGAAGAAAGACCATAGATACCTCCTACGATAGTTGGAGCATCTTCTTTTCCATAGAAACAGTCTTTAACATCAAGGTAAAGAGGTTGCCCAAGAGCACCGGGTTCTTTAGTACGGTCAAGAACAGCAATTCTTTTCGCTGTTTTAGGTACTAGAGCCATAAATGCTTCTGCTTTAAATGGACGATATAAGTGAACAGATATAAGACCTACTTTTTCGCCTTTAGCATTCAAGAAATCAACTGTTTCTTTAATAGCCTCTGTTACAGATCCCATTGCAATGATTACTCTGTCTGCATCTTCCGCTCCATAATAATCAAATAAGCCATATTTACGACCTGTTATTTTATAGATTTCTTCCAGATATTTTTCAACGATACCGGGTACTTTATCATAGAATGGATTAGATGCTTCACGAGATTGGAAGTAAATATCGTCATTTTGAGCAGTACCGCGTGTTACAGGGCTTTCTGGGTTCAATGCTCTGTCACGGAATCCCTTAAGCCCTTCTTGATCGATAAGAGGGATAAGGTCTTCTTGGTTCATTAATTCTACTTTTTGAATTTCGTGAGATGTACGGAATCCATCAAATATATTCATGAAAGGTATGCGAGATTCTATTGTAGCCAAATGAGGTACAGCAGAAAGGTCCATTACTTCTTGAACAGATCCTGAGAAGAACATTGCAAAACCAGTTTGGCGAGCAGCCATTACGTCTTGATGGTCTCCGAAAATAGATAAAGCCTGTGCAGCTAATGCACGAGCTGAAACATGAACTACGCAGGGAAGAAGCTCCCCGGCTATTTTGTACATGTTAGGTATCATCAGCAATAGACCTTGTGATGCGGTGTATGTCGTAGTCATTGCACCAGCCTGAAGTGATCCGTGAAGGGCACCTGCAGCACCGGCCTCAGATTGCATTTCCTGTACTTTAAGTATTTCGCCGAAAATGTTTTTTCGTCCGGCAGCAGCCCATTCATCAACATACTCTGCCATTGTTGATGATGGTGTGATTGGATAGATCGATGCTACTTCGCTGAACATATAAGATATGTGAGCTGCAGCTTGATTACCATCACAGGTTAAAAATTTTTTCTCTTTTGCCATACTCTGTAATAGTTGATTATTTAGTTGTTTATCGAACCGTTTTAAATACAAGGATTAAGCGTAAAAGAGAATGGATTATTTTTATTAATCAGTGGTCTTATGCTTAAATCCTGAATTTGATTTGACTGATATTATTTATTTTTATATTATACTGAACATGTAAGCCTTTTTAGAATATAATATTTCTTTGAGGCTTAATACAGAAATCCAAAAAGCCATAATGGAATTGTATTACCTTCGCCCACTTCCATCATTTCGGCAGTATTGTATATATCCGTTTTTTTGTTCCCTTTGGTTTTTAAGTTATCTACTTTGAAAATATAATTTTCATTTTCGTCTTCTACAAGGAAAATCCCAGCTTTACTTCCTTTCTTTAATTTTGAGTTATTATGATGTAATTGATTATAGAAAAAAGTTTCTCTCAATGTCTGGTCATTAGCTACTCCCGGTTTCATGGCAAATATAAGATTGGTATTATGCATGTATACCAAATCGGGTTTCTTGGGAAATTCTTCGCCTTCTCGATATAGCAGGTTTATTAAGCGGGCACTTTTAAGATAATCCAAATAATTAGTAACTGTAGCTCGTGATATTTCGCAATCAACGCTAAGTTGGCTAATATTAGGTTTCCCCGGTGCTGCTAATGAAAGCAAATAAAGTAATTTTCGAAGTTTAGGAAGATACGATTGTTCTATTTGTTTTATAGATAGAACATCTATCTCAAGCATCATATTGATGGTCTTGAGCAAATTTTCCGAAAAGTTCCGCTTTTCTAAAAAGAAAGGATAATAGCCATGATGAATATAATCTCTGAAATAGGCTAAGGGTTTTACCTTTGAGCATATTTCCGCAGCTATTTCTGTATGATTATTAATAATATCCGGTAGTGAAACTGGTTCAAGTTTACTGTCTGTAATGATATTTAAGAATTCTCGAAAAGAAAAGCCTCTCAAATTGTAATGACGTACAATAGATGCAATTTCTGGATTTTCATCCAATTGCATAACAGTCGAGCAAGTGAATATTATTTTAAGCTCAGGAAATTTCTCGTAGCAAGATCTTAATTCACTGGCCCAATTGGGATATTTAAATACTTGGTCAATAAGGAGGGTTTTTCCCCCTTTGAAACAAAATTCTTCGGCAAAATCATATATTGTACGACAGGTAAACGAAAAATTGTTCATATTGATATACAGACAATCTCGTCCATCCAAATCACTGAATTTTGCAGCATATTGCAACAAAAATGTGGTTTTACCTACTCCTCGTGTCCCCTTAACAGCAATTAGACGATCGTTCCAATTAACTTCGTCCATAAGACGCCTTTCGACGGTGCTGCCTAAGTGCTCTACTAAATATTTATGTGTTCTGAAAAAGGATTCCACAATCTTACCATTAAGTCTACGAAGGTAATTTTTTTTTATCTTATTGCAAAGTCAAGTTTGCATTTTTAATCAAATTTCATCATAATTACACCCAAATAAATGGCATTATTATTGTTTGAAGAGAAAAAGACACCTCAGTTTTACTGATTTTTCACTGATTTGAGATGAAAATGAGAATTGTATGAACCCGGTTACTGTTTTAAATTCATTAAATAATAAAATAATAAGACATTTTTATTTGTAATATTTCTTTAATATATTCTGATATTTTTGTGTTTTTTTGATTTTCTTGATCCACGTATTTAAGGAATCTAATAGAAGAGGTGAATTAGCTCTTACAGCCCAACCCTCGAAGTGGGTAAAACCAATATCTGTTTTAATATCCAGTTCGGGAATCTTAGCCGAAAGGCTTTCAGCTGTTTTTACATCACATACAGTATAATCAATTTCTCCGGCGGCAACCATATATGCAAGTTGATTTGCTTGATAAGTATCATTTTCAATAATAAATATCGAATCTCCAATCTCATGTGATAGATTCTGCAAGCGTAATATGCTTGGAGAGTCGTTTGGTACATGTAACGTTTTATGAGCTAAGTCCAGATGGTTTCGGATAGGGGCAACACCATTATTAAATTCAGCTTTTCGTTGAACTAATATCAAACGGTTGTTGAGTATGGCTTCAGTGAAACTATATTCGCTTCGTAGGTTCGAATTTATGGGGATATTGCGAGCTACAAGGTCATATTTGCCGGTTTCAAGCCCCTCAAAACTTTTCTCAAGGCTGTTTTCAACGGATATCTGAAAAGGAATGTTGGTATAAGTTTGCAATGCCTGAAGAAGCTCATAGTTGTATCCGGCAATAGTATCGGATGAAACGAAATATCCAATTGGATTTAAGTCGGTCACAATATGTAATACACCTTTTTTCTCTATTTCGGGAAAGTCTCGATTGACAGAAGTTTTATTAAACTGTACTGCAACATAGACTATAATACCTATTAGGGCTATTATGACTATTGAAATTATTCCGAATCGTTTTTTACTTTTCATAGCTCCGATTTATAAGCAAATTGTATTAAGTAATTTCAAATGTTTAATGCCCACCATGGAAATAAAAGTTTCGTGAGCCGATCAATTTGTGAAGTTCCACGAAAGACCGAATTTGAAAATCATAGGATTCACAGGGTAGGTTGGCACTGTGTAATAGTTTGAATTGCCATAGTTTTGAGCAATGTTGTACATCATCAGGAAGAATCGGGTTTTCTTTAGATGAAGGTTGGCATATGCTGTCGAAAAAGGAAAATTACCTACCTGAACATCAGTTTGATTTATAAATTGACCTAAAGCCGGGTCGTAACCTTGCGCATAGTATTTTGTTTGATAAAGTGCATCTACGCCCAATTGCATCGTTAATACTTTAGCCAATGAGGTTTTTATATAGAGGTTGGTATATATACTGAACGTGGGAACAGGAACAACTTCTTCTTTTGTACTTTGCTGAAAAGCTACTTGATTGTCCCAATGTAGAATTCCATAATGCAACTTTTGGTCTAGGCGTATTGAAACGATCTGTGTGTTGCCTTGTTGAGGTTTTATTCCTGAAGATGATTCGTTTTGATTGCGTTGTATATAAATATAGTCTGTTAAATTTTCTACACCTCCGCTTATTCGTGTTTCTGTATGAGGTATGTATATTTCTCCTCCGGTATATACACGAAAAGTGTTTTTTAAATTGTTTTCTTCATTCCAGTTATAATATTTGGATGTAAAATACTTTTGAAAATATTGAGGTATCAAGTTTTTAATATATCCATTTGCTTTAACTATGGCTTTTTGACCTTTTATGTTGATAGTTGTGCTAATATCTGCGTTGAGTTTAAATGCACCTTGATCGTATCCTAAGACTCCAAATTCTGCACCAAGATTGTATTTTAAGACTTCTCCTTTTTCTTTGGCTAAGATTCCTCCGATAAATGTAGATGACTCTTTTTGATCAGTGGTAGCCAGCCACATTAATTGTTCCATTGGCTTACGGTATAATCTGTTATCTTGTTGTATGTAAGCTGTTAATCCGAATTTTACCCAGTCTCTAAAACCTTCATTCAGAGATATCCCCAAAGTGTTCTTAAAGGAGTAGTAAGCCATTTGGTCATTAACAGGTTGCCCTTCGCTATCTGTGAAATTATAAAAATTATCTAAGCCTGCTATGTCTTTACTATAAAACCGACGGCGTTGATCAGTATAGTTGTTGGTCATAATAATACTGGCAACGGGGATGAATTTTTGAGTATCCTCTTTTTCGTAACCGAGGTTATATTTGTTTGTAATATAAAGATGTTTGCCTCGTAAATAGTTCCATGTATCGGAAATTCCTTTACCCAGCGGTTCTGAATCAGGATTTTTTAAATTTACACCTCCGTCCTCAGAATGTGTATAATTGTTGTTGGCAACAAAGGCATGCATCTGATATTTATCGCTGATGTAGGATGTGTAGAAATCGTAACTTATTTGTTTGTCAGAATTATATCGATAAAAACCTCGTGAATAAACATAGTCAATATCGAAACCAACAGTCAAACTTTTATTGAAGCTTATTGACATTTCTCCTGTAAATCTTTCTTCTTTGCTTTGCCTACTTCCTCCCGATTGGTACATAATATTGGAGTAGGGTTGTTTGGTGCTTAGAAAGCGTTGGTTCCCTGGAGTTTTATAATAAAATTTATAAGGTTCCAAAAACTGGAATAGAGACGGATCGTCTTTTTCGAAGAAGATTTTAGAGTGTGCAGGTGATCCCCAATTGCCCAAATAGCCAATTGCAAGTCCTTTTCCTTCAACAAGGCTTTCCCTCTGAAAGTCATATAGCATCGTATCCATTGGTACAGGAATACGTTCGCCCAAAAGAGGGTTGATTCTCCATGAAGGCACTGCCGGTGGAATCTTATTTAAAGAATCGAGTTTTAGTGTAGCTTTATTCATTATCTGCCGATCAGCCTTAGGGGTGGTTGCCGCTGCAAAAGCACTGTCGTTATCGAAAATGAAACGAGGTTCTTGTGCCTGAATTGCAAGCACAAATGTACATATATATATAAGGGTAAAAGCGATTCTTTTCATCGCCACAAACTTACATAAAAAAACAGAAATAGTAGAAGCGTTTATTTCTAAATTATAGTTAAGGTCACAGACCTTTTGTGATATTGGTATTTACCCGAATAACAAAACTCTGTGACCTTATAGGTGTTATTTTACCCTTGTCCATATTTGATTACGTCCAAAAGCCGAAATGCCGACATAGCCTCTCACTTTTAATTTGTCATTGCCATCAAGAGAAACAGTACATTTGTATAGTTTCCCTGAGTTTGGATCTAGGATTTTTCCGTTAGAGTATTCTTTTCCGTCTTTGAACAATCCTTTAATGACATATAATCCTAAAACCGGTTTGTCTTTATCCGAATCCGGGCAATTGTTGCATTTTGCATTTTTCTTTGCCGGATTAAGTATTTCTATTACTTTTCCATAAATTTTACCGTCCTTTTCGGTTATTTCTACAATAGATTTGGCATCGCCTGTTGCATCATCAAAGGTTTTCCATTTGCCAATAACACTTTGAGCGTTTGCCGAAAATACGCTGGCAAGAAATAATAATAAGATTGAAATTTTTATTTTTTTCATTGGTTTGAGCTTATTGCTTTTTTTAATTGATATAATTGTTTAATACTTTATAGTCCTGTTTTTATTAATACTGATTACTGTCTTAATTTTGTTTAGTTAGTATCAATCGTTGGGTTACTACTTCCGGTATCTCATCTTCGTAATGAGTTACATATATCAAAGCTTTGTCGTTGGTGCAAAAATCTTCTATAATTTTTTTAATACGGTATTTGTTAGCAGTATCCAAACCGTGTAAAGGTTCGTCGAGAATTAGTAAATCGGGATTTTTTACAAAAACACGTGCTAATAATACCAAACGTTGTTCTCCTGTTGAAATATTGAGAAATGATGTGTCTTTAATATTTTCTATACCAAAAACTTTCATCCATTCCAATGCTACAATTTCCTGCTCTTCACTACACTTCTTATAAAGACCTATGGTGTCGAAGAATCCTGAACCTACAACATCAATACAGCGTACATTTTTTAGATAATAAAGGTGCATTTCGGGTGAAATATATCCGATATGCTTTTTTATATCCCAAATACTTTCGCCTGAGCCTCTTTTTCGGTCGAACAGAGTTATATCATTTGCATATGCTTGAGGGTTATCCCCCGAAACTAAACTGAGTAATGTAGATTTTCCAGATCCATTTTCACCTAATAAAGCCCATTTTTCTCCTCTCTTTACCTGCCAATTAAGCTCCTTTAATATAGTACGTGTTCCATATCGTATATGTATATTCTTAAATAAGAGAGCATTATCGAATAAAAATTGCTCTGTAGAGCTATTAAGGAGGGCTGAAATATCAGCTTTATTTTCTGTATTAAACAGATTCTTTTGCAAGCTTATATCTTCCAAAAACTCTTTGCGGCTTATTATCGGTAATAAGTTTTTGTCTTTTATGGGCAGAATATGTGTAATAATTGCAGATAAGTCCTTTGGATGTGAAAGTATTAATATAATCTGAAGATTTTCGAGTCTGGATAATTTTGATAGAACTTCATTAAGCACCTCTCTTGATTTAGTATCTAACCCGATAAATGGATTATCTAAAATCAAAATACGAGGCTTTGTTAGCAGTGATCTTACAATCAAGGTTTTTCTGAGTTCACCACTTGATAGTAGATTGATTGGTTTTTCAACAAGATCTTCAATTTTAAATGCAGCTATAAGCATCTCGCCCCATTCTCGTTCTGCTTTCGAGAATAAGTCCCTTACGATGGGTACATCATGCTCGTCTCCTGCATTCCAACGTTGTTGATAATAGCTGTTTTGTATGTCGGCAAGGCTATAAATATCACGAAAGGCAACACACTTTACAATGGAGTTGATACTGATATTATCCTTACTGATTATTTCTCCGGATCTTAACGCGTGCTTTCCCAATAGAATATCTATCAGTAAAGTTTTACCTCCTCCATTCGGCCCGATAATAGCCCAATGTTGATTGTCTTTTACAGCCCAGTTGATAGGTTGTGAGAATGCTAATGTATTGATACGGGGAACCGCATTTTTTATTTCTACAAGATTATCCGTTTTCATCTGTTTTAATTTCCGGTTGTAAAAGTAGTTATTTTGTTGGTTGTAATAAATAAAAAAGTATCACCTGTTTTGTGGTAATACTTCTTTATTATAATCGAATTACAATTATCTTTAATTTGTTTGTAATATGAGTAACGGAAATATTTTTTTTATATTTTCCTCAATTTGTGAAGCCAGTATCTCTATCGGTATTTGCAATGTATTTGCCACTTCACTGTATATATCTTCAATTGATATCTCGGTAGTATCTGTTTCACAAAATAACTTGTCTAAAGGTATTGTCCGGATAGCATCATCATTAAAACGGTCATTAACCGAAAAGTAGAATCCGTGAGACAATAGCTGTTTTGCCAGTTCTATTTTTCCTTTGTACCCATGAATAATCCAGGGTTGGCGGGGTTTGTACGTTTTTTTTATATGCAATAGTTCGTCCCATGCCTTAACACAATGAATAATCAAGGGTTTTTGCAGTTGTTCGGATAGTTGAACTTGTTGTTCAAATAAAGTTTGCTGAATATGTAATTCGGGACCTTTCAGCTTATCTAGTCCAGCTTCTCCGATTGCTACGATACGGGGATCACCTGCAATTTCTTTTAAAAATTTAAGTTGGGGTTCTGCATCCTCCGAGTACCAAGGATGTACTCCGCAAGAAAACCAAGGGCAGTTTTCGTTGTCTTTAGCGTATTCAAAACCAAGAGGATATACATTTACAATATGGGTGATGTTTTGCCTCAGACCCTCCTCATCATCCGGATTTGGAGAGGGAGTGTCATGCGTATGTATGTCGTATAAGTCCATAAAACAATAAAGAATTCTTAGCTTTGCAAGTTAGCCAAAACTTTCAGACTCTACCAAATAAATATCATTTTTTTTATAAAGTAGTTTTATGGGCACTGCGTGTTGTTGAAAAACTACTATATTAGTTGTTTTATGATGTAGCTGGGTAGCCTCGCTAAAAGCTTAGTTTGTGTTTTGTTGCTTACAATGTTCATTTAGTTTTATTCTTTTACCTATTTATATGCTTAAAATTGAAATTTCGGAAGAAATAAAATCTCATTGTCCCAATTTTGCAGGTGTAGCCATAATGGCTAGAGTAATAAACGCAAGCTACAATCCAGATCTTTGGGATGAAATAAACTCGTGTATTAGAGAATATAAAATTACTTATCGGATTGAAGATATTAAGAATATACCAGCGATAGAAGCTACTCGTAATGCTTATAAGCAATTAGGTAAGGATCCTAACCGCTATCGTCCGTCTGCTGAAGCTTTAGGACGTCGTTTGTTGCGTAATCTAGCTCTTTATCAGATTGATACGTTAGTTGATCTGGTGAATTTGGTTTCTGTCCGTACAGGTTATTCTATAGGAGGATTTGATGCGGATAAGATAGATGGCGACAGACTGATTTTAGGAGTTGGAGGGGCTGATGAACCTTACGAAGCGATAGGTCGGGGTATGTTAAATATTGAAGGCTTGCCGGTATATCGCGATTTTTCGGGTGGTATAGGTACTCCTACCAGTGATAATGAACGGACTAAAATAGATTTGGGGACAACTAACTTTCTGGCTATAATTAACGGGTATGACGGGAAAGAAAAGTTACCTGAAGCAGTTAATTATATGCAGTCGTTGCTAATGCGTTTCGCCGGATGTAATGGGGTAGATATCTATTATTTTTAAAGTATGATATGCTTGTGGATATTTTGAATATTAAGGAACCGGGTCGAATCCATGACCTCCCCATGGGTGGCAACGCGATATTCTTTTTATGGCAAGCCATGTTCCTTTTACAGGTCCATACTTCTTTACGGCAAGTACTGCATACTCAGAACAAGTAGGGGCGTAACGGCAAGTGGGGGGCTTGAGAGGTGAAATACAATATCGATAAAAATATATCGGTATAAGTACTATGTAGGATACTATTTTACGGATTGGTTTCACTTTTGGTTTCTGTTTGATTATTTCCACTCAATGTGCCTATAGCCTTTAATATCGCTTTCTCTATTTCTGAATAAGTTGGTAATTCGCTTTTTAAATAAAGAAAAGCAATATCAACGGACTTGCCTGACTGTATCGCAAACTCAATCAGTTCTTTCTTGTTTAAGCGATAAGCTTCCCTTATTAATCGCTTGACCCTGTTCCTTTTTACAGCCCGCTTGAAACGCTTTTTTGATACACTCGTCAAAATTGATACAGTTGGCAATTCGTTTTCCAAATTATGCTCACGAGCAGTATAAACAACTCTCAGGGGATAAGCTATAAAGGAATTGCCACCGGCAAAAAGAGATTCAATTCTTTTTTCGGCATAGAGCCTCTCATTTTTACAAAGTGTATATTGATTTTTTTTTTCAGACATTGTTTTATACTAATGATAGCAAAGATACGTTTTTTTGAATGAAGCATATATCAGTTCAATTATATTTCTGAGAGAGTAAAAAAAACTGTATTTTTGCGATACAAGTACATTAAACAACAGTAGACTTGAAATACTAAAATAAGTATGAAGTAAGAATGACAGATAAAATCACATGGCATATAGATTATTTTGACGAATTAGATATTCATAAGTTGTATAACTTGCTTTACTTACGTGCCGATATATTTGTTGTGGAACAAGAATGTCCTTATTTAGACCCGGATAATAAAGATCAGAAAGCTCTGCATTTACAGGGGTATTTGGGCAAAAAGCTAGTAGCTTACTGTCGGTTGTTTAAACCGGGTGACTATTTTATGGAAGCATCTATTGGTAGGGTTGTTGTTGCTGCCGATTTTCGAAAATCTGGTTATGGGCATCAGTTAATGGACAAGGCAATAGAGCTTCAAGCATCCTTATTGAATGAGACCCGGATAACTATATCTGGGCAATTGTATCTGAAGAAATTTTATGAGAGCCATGGGTTTGTACAGACCTCCGATACATATTTAGAAGATAATATACCACATATACAAATGAAATTGAATTAACGAAAACATATAATATTGCTATGAAAAAAAAGATTTTAGTAACAGGAGGAACCGGATATATAGGTTCTCATACCGTTGTTGAGTTACAAAATGCAGGTTATGAGGTGATTGTTGTTGATGATTTGTCTAATTCTACTGCTGATAGTATTGATGGAATTGAGCGTATAACAGGAATCCGCCCCGCTTTTGAGAAAATAGACTGTAATGATGAGGTGGCATTACGTAAAGTATTTACAAAGTATTCTCCAATCAGTGGTGTAATCCATTTTGCAGCGAGTAAAGCTGTAGGCGAATCGGTACAGAAACCTTTATTATATTATAAAAATAACTTGGTATCATTAATTAATATTTTGGAGTTGATGCCCGAATTTAATGTGAAAGGGATTGTGTTCTCTTCCTCATGTACAGTTTATGGTGAGCCGGATATAAATCCTATTGATGAAACAGCTCCGATTAAACCGGCTGCGTCTCCTTATGGAAATACGAAACAAATTAACGAAGAAATTATTCAGGATTTTGTTACCTCAGGAGCTAATATCAAAAGTATAATTTTGCGTTACTTTAATCCCGTAGGTGCGCATCCCACTGCCGAATTAGGCGAATTACCAAATGGTGTGCCTCAAAACCTCGTACCTTTTATTACCCAAACAGCGATGGGAATACGTAAGGAGTTGAGTGTGTTTGGAGATGATTATGATACTCCTGACGGGTCATGTGTACGTGACTTTATCAATGTTGTAGATTTAGCTAAAGCTCATGTTGTTGCAATGGATAGAATGTTGCAAGATAAGTCTCCTGAAAAAGTAGAGATCTTTAATTTAGGTACGGGAAACGGAGTGTCTGTATTAGAGCTTATCCATATTTTCGAGAAAGTATCAGGCGTGAAAGTAAACTATAAAATAGTTGGTCGTCGGGTTGGGGATATAGTTAAAATATGGGCAGAACCATCCAAAGCGAATAAGGTATTGGGGTGGACTGCAAAAGAAAGTATCGAAGATACAATGGCATCAGCTTGGAAATGGCAGCAAAAGCTTAGAGAAAAAGGAATAATGTAGTATTGTGTTCATATATCGAAAAACAAGAACCGCGTATTAATTATGAATAATATGCGGTTTTTGTTTTAAGCAAATATTAGTGTATAATGGGTAGGACATTTGATTAAATACTTTTTAGTATAAAAGCAACCTGTTTTATTATCAAAAGTTGTATTTTTGTATACCCCAATCCATAAGGCAAAATGATAGATACAAATGCCAATATACTATTGATTTATACCGGAGGTACTATCGGTATGGTAGAGAATAATGTCACAGGTGTTCTCGAAGTATTTGATTTTGCACATTTGACAAGTCATATGCCCGAGTTGCAGAGGTTCAAATATCATATTGATACGATCGTATTTGATCCTCCTATCGATTCGTCGGATGTATGCCCTTCTCACTGGCAAAAACTAGTGCATATTATTGAGGATAATTATGCGGATCATGATGGTTTCGTTATACTGCATGGTACAGATACGATGGCTTATACCGCATCTGCGCTTAGCTTTATGATTCAAAATTTGCAAAAGCCAATTGTCCTTACCGGAGCTCAATTGCCAATCGGTAAATTGAGAACAGATGCAAAGGAAAATCTAATAACTGCAATGGAAATAGCGGCGTCAAAAGATTCTATCGGTTATCCTATAGTGCCTGAGGTTTGTATTTTCTTCCAAACCAATTTGATCAGGGGGAATCGGTCTACAAAGATAAATGCAGATAATTTTAATGCATTTAAATCATATAATTATCCTGGACTGGGTAAATCTGGAATACATATTCGTTATGACAGAGATAAGATCTTAACACCTAATTATGAGAAGAAGGTGGTTTTTCATTATCTAATGGATAAAAACATTGTTGTATTGAAAATGTTTCCGGGTATAACGAGGTCGGTTGTAGAAGCTATCTTGAATGCAAAAGGAGTAAGGGCTGTAGTTTTGGAAACGTATGGTTCGGGTAATGCTCCCCGCTATGACTGGTTTATAGAAGCATTGCTAGATGCAGTAAAACGAGGTATAATTATTGTGAATATAACCCAGTGCGAGATGGGATGCGTCGAAATGCAGCGATATGAAACCGGACACGAACTTTTGAAGGCTGGTGTTATCAGCGGATATGATGCAACGGTCGAAGCTACTGTAACAAAATTGATGCATTTGTTAGGTCATAAATACTCACGTGAAGAGATAATCGTAAGAATGCGAGTACCCTTGGCTGGAGAATTAACCCGTCCCGATGACCGACAAATTTGATAAGTATAAGAATCTGTCGGTTTTGGCAGAAAAGGATACGCCTGAGTTCTTACTATATTTTAAGAAGAATAAGAAGAGGCTTGATAAGATGGATACAGTCGTACATGACCTGCATAATCGTTTTTCGTCAGAGATCGATTGTTTGCAGTGTGCAAACTGTTGCCGTTCATTAGGTCCTGCTATTTATGATAAAGATATTGATCGTATGGCAAAAGCTCTTCGAATGAAACCTTCGGATGTAGTAGCTAGTTATTTAAAGATAGATGAGGATGGAGATTATGTGTTCCGGTCTATGCCTTGCCCTTTTCTTATGCCAGATAATTATTGCTCAATTTACGAAGCTCGACCTAAAGCATGTAGGGAATATCCTCATACTGATAGAAAGAAATTTAGCCAGATATATAAACTGACTGTTAGAAATACGCAAACTTGTCCTATCGCTTATGAGGTTTTGAAAGAACTGATTAAAAATTAGATTACCGTCTTTTATTTATATGATATTGCCTTACAGCATTATCCGTTTACTTATTTTATTGAAAGTTCAAATGTATAACATGAATAAAGCTAGCAAAATAGCTCTTTTGTCGTTTTTGCTTATTTTTACTAATATCGAAATCTTGCCGGCGCAAGAGCCGCGAGATCATACTGAACCCCGCGAATACAAACAGCATAAATGTAAAGGCTTGTTTGCTCCCGATTCTACAGCCCAGTCACGTTTTAATCAAAAAGCCGATCAGGTTTTAAGTTCTGTATTTAAACCCGATCCTGAGTTTATTGCAGATAGTTTGATTAAGGTATTCGATGATTCTCCTTCATTTGGAATATATAAGGACAACTATATTGTTCTTGGAACCGAGTTGTTTCGTAACCCCAACCGTTATAATTCGGATGCAAAATTTCAGATTAGTGTTTCTCAACGTTTAACTAATAGTATACTCCCATTCAGAACTTACTTATTCCTTACATATACTCAATTGGCATTTTGGGATGTTTTTCAGGAGTCGTTTCCTTTCAGGGATATAAATTTTAACCCGACTGTTGGTTTGGCTAAGCCTTTGATATACAAAAATAGGTATTTGGGGGAAATTGCTTTTCAGATGGAGCATGAGTCAAACGGTAAAGATGGAGATGCATCCCGTAGTTGGAATAAAGTTAGCTTCCAAGGACAGTTTAAAATTAATCCTCACTGGTCTTATTTTACTAAACTGTGGGTACCTATTGTTGATGGAGAAAATAACCGCAATATCGTAAGATATAGGGGATGGGCGACTTCGGCAATAAGTTATAACCAGAAGCAAAAATTTAATGCTAGCCTGATTATAAACAAACGAGGAGGAGCTGTTTTAAATGCTAATATTACAGTGAATTTTGCCTACCGTTTGTTTCAAGATGAAAACCAATACTTATTTTTCGAGTACTATGATGGATATGGAGAGGGTTTATTGGATTTTGACCGGTACCATCAGCGTTTTCGTCTTGGGTTTGTGATTAAGCCTAATTTTAGATTTATATATTAAGGTTTATTGGTGTTGAAGCTTTAGTCCTTAGATTTATACATTGCAGCTATTAAGACTTGGTTCTTAATAGCTGTATTTTTTTATTGGGTGTAAAGCTCATAAGGAATTTCTATAAATCATCGATATAACGTGGGCTAAAATCTCGAACTTTATTTGTTAGTCTTTTGTTATATAATCAAATACGGCTTTTAAAGGGTGTTTTAGCCGGTTTGTTATTTAGTTTTTATTTTACAGCATTGTTTTTAATTTTTTTTATGATAATCTGTGTTCTATTGTGTCAGTATGGGAAATATAATTAATATTACTTTTGTGCAAAATAAATCTGGAAATAGTATACTTAAATTTACAATAACTACTTGTCTCATTAGATCATCAGATTAAAAGATTGTTTATACAATATTGAGGGAAAAATAAATAAGAACGACGATAACAACAACATAACAACAACATTAACAGTAATAAAGATGATTTTAGGTAAAAGATCCTTTTATATAATAGTTTTGATGCTATTATTCATTTCGCCTTTGTACTCTCAGGTCGGAATAAATACAATAACTCCTCATGCTAGTTCCGCTTTAGACGTCCAAAGTCCCGGCAATAATCAAGGTGTATTATTACCGCGTATGACCACCATTCAGAAGAATGCGATAGTTAATCCCGCTGTAGGTTTATTGGTATATGACACCGACCGGAAATGTATCTCTCAAAATGCAGGAACTCCGGCTAGTCCTCTATGGGTTTGTTTAATGGCCTTAGAGACTCATACAAAAACATTTTATATGCCATCAGTAGCAGTAGATGCCTCTACTGTTGTATCTAATCAGACTCTTGATTTGTATGATGAGTATAAAAAACAATTTGGAAACCCCAGTGCTGTAAGTACGGGAGCTCCGGCAAGTTTACCTTATTTTCCATCGGCAACCGATTTGTATTACTATGTCACCCAATACGATACTGCAGTTTTGAATATTACCAATATAAGCGCTAGTGGTGTTATGACTTACAATGTAATACAAGCAGCAGGTTATAATTCGTTTATGAACGTGGTCTTTGTTGTTAAATAACTAAAATTTGTTAATATATGAAAGTGAAATATTGCTTATTTTTAGTTATGCTACTTTCGGGAAGTATAGTATTTGCTCAAAAGGAGGCCAATAACTGGTTATTTGGACAGTATGCCGGCCTTACATGGAATACCACACGAAATGCAATAGGAACTCCTGTAGGCGGAACTACCGGAGGAGACGTTATTCTAACTGGGTTACCCACAGTTATCCCTTCAGATATCTACACTGACGAAGGGTGCTTTACTTTATCTACTGATGAAGGTGTATTGCTTTTTTATTCGGATGGATCTACTGTGTGGGATAGGACAAATACCATTATGCCTAATGGAACAGGGCTTTTAGGAAATAATTCTTCAGCACAGTCGGGTATCGTATTACCTTATCCGGGACAGCAGAATAAATATATTGCCGTTTCAATATATGCAGGTTTAGCAAATAGTGCACCTGCTTATTCTGTCGTAGATATGTCTTTAAGGAGTGGGCGGGGAGACGTGGTCTCAACTCAAAAGAACATATCGTTTACAGGAGCTTCAGGTATCACGGGGGAAAGCGTGACATCCATACTTCATGCTAATGGAACGGACTATTGGGTAGTAGCTCCCGGAAGAGGCACTCCGGTATATCTTAATGCTTGGTTGGTTACAAGTTCAGGTCCTCAGATAAATAACCCTGTTGTCACAGCAATGCCGTCTGTGTCTGTAATTCCGTCCTCTTCTGGTGGGTATATTAAGTTTACGGCTGATGGAAAACATTTTGCTTGGGCAGACGATATAGATAAGGTTATATTTGGAGATTTTGATCCGGCGACAGGTCAATTCAGTAATTTGAAATACATGACTTATCTTCCAGAATCATCTCCTGATTTTGATGAACCTTACGGTATCGAATTTTCACCATCGATGCAATATTTATATGTTGGTGGACGGGAAAAACTCTTTGTTTATGAACTCGAAACTATATTGAATTGGCCAAGTGTCAATACTAGTGCCGCACCTAGACAATTATTTCAGTTTGGGGTAGAGGTCAATGGACTCCAATTGGCATCCGATGGACGTATTTATGTGACAGCTTATAATACAGACTATCTTTATGTAGTAACAAACCCAAATACGCCTAGTGATCTTAAGATATACGAACTCCCTAATCTCTTTTTAGGACAAGATGGAGTTTCAAGGATTGGATTACCCTCATTCGCAGCTTCTTGGTTTAGGTATGAGCCTGACGTTGCAGCGTTTAGTTGTGCAGGTCATCCGGCATCAATCTCGATTCAGATAGATGATGCTGCGGGATTAACTGCTACGCTCGATTGGGACTTCGGAGATGGAAATACTGTAATTGGGCAACCGGTTACAAATGGTGTTACCGATTATAACCAGCTGCATACTTATGCAAATGGAGGAGCTTATACAGTAGTTATAACTCCTCGTCGGGCAAACGGAACTGCATTGGAAACCATAACAGTAGTTGCTGATATTGTGGAATGTTCAGTGAAAACAAATCGAATGATCAGAACTAATTTGTTGAATTCGGATACGAAATCCTTAAAATAATTACTCTAAAGAGTTTATTGATATGACTGCTTTATTCAAGAAAATATTTAATATATGTGTTTTGCTTATCATGAGTATGACATGTTATTCCCAGATTGGAATTTATAATGAAAATCCCGATCCAAGTTCGGTTTTAGATATAACATCGACAAGTAAAGGCTTCTTAATGCCAAGTTTAACTACTTCTCAGAAGTTGGCAATCAGCAGTCCGGCACAAAGCCTTTTGGTCTATGATTCCGATCTGAATTGTATATCACAGAATATAGGAACAGAGGCAAGTCCGTTATGGACGTGTTTGACCGATTTTGGGAACTACTTCTTCTATATGCCTTCTATAAATATTCCTACAACAACAGTAGGTGTAACTACCAATATTGATTTATTCCAGATTTATAGAAACCAGTATGCATCTCCCGGATATGCAAGTACTGGTGCACCGGCTATAATTCCTCATTATACGTCACCAGCCAGCTTGTACTACTACGTAACATACCATGATCCAAGTATAATTCGCATAAACAGTATAAGCCCGAGTGGAGTTATGAATTATACCGTTCTTAGTAAGGCCAATTATGATAGCTATATGAATGTTGTTTTTGTAACTAAATAGGGTTCTACTCTTTAAATAAAATATTTCCTGCCTTTAGATATCTATAAGGCAGGTTTTTTGTTTAATTGTGTTGATAAAGGATGTATCTTTGTTCAAAACCTTCAATATATGACTCCTTTTCTCTATAATGTTGCTCAGGCTTATTATAAACACTATGGACAAGAAGTAAGTAATTTTACGTTTGTGTTTCCCAATCGTCGTGCAGGATTATTTTTTCAGAAATACTTATCTGAAATTGCACGTAAACCAATATTTTCGCCTGAGATATTAACCGTTACTGACCTGTTTGGCCGATTGAGCAGATTGAATTCTGCTGATCGTATCGAGCAGTTATTTATGCTATATGATATTTATAAGCGGGTAAGCGGCTCACTCGAAACTTTTGATGAATTTTTGTTTTGGGGAGAAATGTTGCTGAACGATTTTGATGATGTAGATAAATATTTAGTAGATGCACATCAGTTGTTTTCTAATATTCAAGATTTAAAGGAAATTGATGCAGGGTTTAGTTATCTTACCGAAGATCAGATTATTGCAATACGTCGTTTCTGGTCAAGTTTTATACCTGTAGGAGAGAATGATCGTAAAAAAGAATTTCTTGAGATGTGGCAGGTTTTATTTGCTTTGTATACATCTCTAAGAAGCGAACTACGATCGAGAGGGCTTGCATATGAAGGAATGATTTTTAGAGAAGTTGCAGAAAGAGCTCAAGCTAAAGAGGATATAACTCTTCCTTTCGAGCGTATTGTTTTTGTTGGATTAAACGGACATAGCAAGTCGGAAGAAGAACTTTTAAAATACTTACAGGGTAGGGGAATTGCAGATTTTTATTGGGATTATTCTTCCTCTCTGGTCAAAGATCCTGATAACAAAGCATCTTTTTTTATAGATAAGAATAAAATGTTATTTCCATCTCAGTTGTCATTGGCGGCTGAAGCTTTGGAGATTGAGAAACCTGTTTTGGAGGTTATAGGTATCCCTTCAGTGATTGGTCAGGCTAAATATGTGCATACAATATTGGAGAAATTAATCGATGAGGAGCGAATAACGTCTTCGGATAAAGCATTAAAGACGGCACTCGTGCTTCCTGACGAAAATTTATTGCTTCCCACCTTATATTCTATTCCTAAAGAGATCGATAAGATTAATGTAACGATGGGATATGGCCTTGTAAATTCGTCTATTGCCGGATTAATGGATCATATATTCGAATTGCAACGTAATATACGCATTGTAAGTGGTGCTGCCGGATATTATTATCGATTTGTATTGTCGATTCTAAATCATCGTTATATTGCGAGTGTTGTAGGTGATGAGGCGGTGCGCTTGAGAACCGAGATTATTCAATATAATAAGGTATTGGTGTCTGTTGCCGATCTAAGCACACATCCATTGCTTAGTCTTGTTTTTAAGCCATTGGCACATTGGGCTGATGCAGCACCTTACTTAAGAGATATATTATCACTTCTGGAAAGATCTTTGTCTTTATCTCGGCTAGAAAGAAAAGAGGATGAGACTAGTACCCGTTCCGTTGATATGGAGTGTGAGTTTATTATTGAATATTACAAAACGATCAATAAAATGGAAGATGCTTTGAAGAGTGTAGATGCAGAAATGTCTGTTGATACTTACTTTAAGCTTCTGAAAAAATTGATTGTTGGAATAACAGTGCCTTTTAGTGGAGAGCCTTTGTCTGGGCTGCAGGTTATGGGGGTACTCGAAACACGAGCTTTGGATTTTGACAATCTCATTATGTTATCTATGAATGAAGGTATATTTCCTTTAAAGAAGGGGGCTAACTCTTTTATTCCTTATAATCTTCGAAAAGGTTTTGGCCTGCCTACTTATGAACATCAGGATAGTATTTTTGCTTATCATTTCTACCGCCTTATTAATCGGGCTAAGCGGATTTACCTCCTTTATGATACTCGAACAGAAGGGTTGCAGGGGGGGGAAGTTAGCCGCTATTTTTATCAACTGAAGCATTTGTATTCCGATATGTTTGATATACGAGAGCGTTTAGCTATTTATGAAGTTTCGTCAAATGAAAGTATATCTATCTCAATTCCTAAAACACCTCAGATTATAGGTAAACTTAGTACTTTTCTGACCGGAGAGCGTAGCCTATCGGCAAGTGCTATAAATATGTATTTAGATTGTCCTTTACAATTTTATTTTTCAGTCGTGGAACGTATGCAGGAAGAGGATGAGATTAATGAAACTATTGAAGCCAGTACTTTTGGTAGCATATTTCACTCAGTGGTAGAATGGTTATATCAGCCCTTTCAAGGTAAAATGATAACTGCCGATTTATTGCATAAAATATCAAAAGACGACAAGTTGCTTTCGGAGACTATAGAAAGATCTTTTTCTGAAAATTATTTTAAATCAGGTAAGCTAAAGAGGCTTACCGGGCAGAATTTTCTGACAGCTGAGGTTATTAAGCGATATGTCAGGAAAGTTTTAGCTACAGATTCAAAGCTAACCCCCTTTATTTATATAGAATCAGAAAAGAAGATTATGGTTGATTATCCTTTAGCTTCGGGAAGAGTAGTATCTCTTAAAGGTTTTATAGATCGTGTTGACGAGATCGATGGACGTACTCGTATTATAGACTATAAAACAGGAAAGGGAACTCTTTCTTTTACAGATATGAGTCATTTATTTGATAAAGATGCAAAGGATAGACCAAAAGCAGTAATGCAAGTGTTTATGTATGCGCATTTATATATGTTGGAATACTCTAATGCCATTTTAGAGCCAGGAATATATTATTTACGTAATCTATTTGATTCAGATTTTAGCCCGAGTGTAGAGCAGCGTTCATCACGAACCGATAAAAAAAATATAACAGATTTTTCAGAGCTTAGAGAAAATTTTAAAGAATACTTTGATGCATGTTTAGAAGAAATATTCTCCATAGACAAACAATTTACTCAAACGACTACCGGAAAGCCTTGTGAGTGGTGTAATTTCACCAATATCTGTAAAAAATAACCTTCATGTAAATAAAACTGGTGTAAATGTTTTGCAATTAGAAAAAAGTGCATATCTTTGCAACGCTTTTGAGGAAAAGTCCTCTATAACTAAGCACTGGAGAGATGGCAGAGTGGTCGATTGCGGCGGTCTTGAAAACCGTTGTACTGTGAGGTACCGGGGGTTCGAATCCCTCTCTCTCCGCCAAGTAACATAGAAAAAGAAGTTGAATCGCTGTAAGTTGCACACTTACAGCGATTTTTCTTTTTTGTCGAAAGAAGAAAAGTGCATAATACAGAAGTATATTTGTGGGTTATCTGGTGGGTAAAAAATAGTTTCTAAAATTGCCCACAGATCGGTTTCTTTTCCACTGTTATTCAATGTTTTGCATAGTTTTAGTTTCACCCAGATACTATAACTTTGTAACCAATAAAAACATTCAAAAATGGCACAAAAAAGATCCACTTTCAGCGTAGCATTTTATATTCGTCGTACAAGACTTAACAAACATGGCGAAGCTGCGATAGTTATTCGAGTCACTGTAGATGGAATCAGAGGAGACACAACTGCCAAGAAAACAATCAATCCAAAACTATGGGATTCGGCTAAGGGGAAGGCGTACGAACGTTCTCTCCTTGCGAAAGAGTTGAATATGTACCTTGATTCAATTCGTGCGAAATTTATTCGGATTCACCGTGACTTCGAACAAGATGATACTGAACGTATTACTGCTGAGGCGGTAATTAATCGGTTTTTAGGAAAAGATAAACCGGAGCGGCATACTTTGCTTGAAGTTTTTCGTGAACACAATGAGAAGTGTCATAAACTTTCCGGTATAGATATGTCACCGGCAACAGTTGAACGTTATGAAACCAGTTTTAAACATACTCAAGAATTCATACAGCAGACTTATAAAAAGGATGATATCTATCTCGATGAAATGAATAGACAATTCATTGAGGATTATGAATTGTATTTGAAAACAGTTCGAAAGTGTAATCATAATTCTACAACAAAATATCTGAAAAACTTTAAAAAGATTACGAGGATTGCAATTCAGAAGGAATGGCTTAAAAAAGATCCGTTTATAGATATCAAATTCTCATTGCAAACCGTTGAACGAGACTTTCTGGAAAAGCATGAAATTGAAAAAATATATAATAAGGAATTCACTATTGAGCGCTTGTCACAAGTCCGGGATGTGTTCCTGTTTTGTTGTTTCAGTGGTCTGGCATTTTCGGATGTCAAACAATTGACACACGATCATATTTCTATTGATACCAATGGAAATAAATGGATTCGAAAACAACGGCAGAAAACAAAAAATATGTGTAATATTCCTTTGCTGGAAATTCCTCTAAAAATAATCGATAAATACAAGAGCCATCCTCGATGTCAGGAGAAGAATGTTTTGCTACCTGTGTTATGTAATCAGAAGATGAATGCTTACATCAAGGAGATTACTGATTTGTGCGGAATCAATAAGCAAGTCTCGACGCACACAGCCCGGCACACATTTGCGACCCTGATGCTTGCAAATGGTGTATCCATAGAGAATGTTGCTAAAATGTTGGGGCATTCGGATACCAAGATGACGCGTCATTATGCTCAAATTCTTGATAGCAGTATAATGAGAGATATGGAGAAAGCACAGGATAATATGAAGTTTGATTGACTTTATCCGATTTCATTAAGCTTATTATAGACAAATAAATATGTAGTCCCTTTTCTTTTTAAAAATCTTCATCTAACAAGTTTCCATATTCTTTTAACCAATCTTTAGATTCTTCATAATTAGGCATTTGTACTGCAACAATATTCCAAAACTCTGGAGAATGATTTGATTCTCGCAAATGCGAGAGTTCGTGTATAACAATGTAATCAACTACTTCAAGGGGAGCTTTTATCAGCCGCCAGTTAAAATTTAAGGTTCCAGAAGGTGTGCAAGTTCCCCATGTATATTTAGCATCTGTAATATTTATTTTTTTTCGTTTTACACCGATATGTTCTGCAAAAAATGAAATGCGAGGAGTTAATATTTCAATGGCTTTTTGTTTATACCAGTTAAGAAGAATGCTTTTTGCATTTGCTTTATTTATAGCTGTTATCTTGATAGTATTTCCGAAATAAATACTTTGTTGATGTGTAAAATTGATTTCCAGTGTATAATATTTACCTTGATAAAGAAACTGTTCCCCTGATTCAAATTCTTTTGGAGGATAATCATTCTTGAATTTTTGATCAGAGTTTATTTTCTTTTCAATTAATCGTTGTCTTTTTTGCAGTTCAAATGTAATCCTATCCTCAGATAAATCTTCAGGAGCACGTACAATGACTCGCTTGTCTCGCTCAATGATTACAGACAAGGTTTTTCTATTACTGCGTATGACTGTGTACTCAAACATCTTTAATGAGGTCTTGCTTGTTCTACTATTCGACTAATAATTGCATTGTATTTAGGAATACCTCCATCTATGTTGTAAAGCCCGTGTTCTTTCGACAAAAGTATTTGTAAAATTTCCCCCTTTAAAGCAGATAAGGATGACGGATTCCTCCAGAAACCTGTTGCGGAACTCTCTAACTCAATTTTTTCGCATATTTCTTTTGTTAGACCAACCAACTTACTTATATCGTCTTCCGTAAGTTGGTATTCTTTACCGAATATTTCTCGTTTCAAGATTCGGAAGTAAGGCATGTGCCTTCTTCTATCAAGACCGTAAGTAGGTTCCTGATCTCTATTAACGATTCGTTTTCGTAACTCTGTAAGTTTTTGCAGTATAATATCCCAACGGTTGGCAAACTCTTGTAATATCCGCTCCAATTCCTCAGAAAAAGATTGGAATAATTCCTGATCTTCATTAATATTAATGTTGATATAATGACGGATAGCATGTTCAATCTCAGCAGATTTTGTTTTATTACTCTTGTGTTTATCCAAGTTCTTAACAAATTCACTGCTTGTTATTGAAATTGGCTCAACCTTCGTATATACTCCTTCAGTCTCCAAATATTTATCAGTAATAGCCCTGATTTTTTTAGGGATATTACGAAGTGTCATACGCTTGTCGCGAGTATGTAATCCTGCCTGAACATTTATTTCCGAATAACGATAGTAATCCGATAAATAATCAAGAGCTTCTTTTCGTGGAAAAATATCATTTAAAGCCCTTGTATAAGCCTTATATGCTTCAATAAACTGGAATCGGATATCTTCATCATAAAACAAGTTGAAGATAGCATCATAATCTTCTAAATCGGATATTTGATTATCCTTAAATATTTTTTCAATGGCTTTCTTTGCTTCTTCTAAATCGTTTGCCAATTGATTAATATCTTTGAAACAAGCTAAGAGTTCGCTTTTTTCTTTGTCATCATAATACTCTAATGCCTCTTTTAAGTGATCGCCTACACCCACATAATCTATAAGAAAACCAACCCTTTTACTTGGCTGATCTACTCGATTCACCCTAGTCACAGTTTGCAATAGATTATGCATTGTTGTAACCCTGTCCAAATACATAACTTGTTCAATTGGAGCATCAAATCCAACAGTAAGCATTTCAACAACAATCAATATCCCAACATCTCCGTTAATACCATCCTTTGTTTTACCATATTCCATCAAAAAGCTATCAATAGCCTGTTCGTGATTTTTGGGATTGGTATATTTTTGCAGGTGTTCCGGGTCATTTTGAGTACCGGATGATATGATTACTTCAGCTTTTAGTTTTTTCAACCATCCTAAATCAATTTCATTCGGATTGTTTTTGCTGTATCTTTCATGAGCCTCTGCTATTTCACGATCAAAAGCTTCTTTGTATCTGTGCGCTGCTTCTTTGCTACAAGTTACAACCTGAGCCTTAAAACCATTCGGGAAAATTTCATCTAAATAATGCTTCAGCATATCTTTAGCTTTGGCATTAATTACACTTTGGGTCTCTTGATATGCTTTTCGGCTGGCATAACCTAATGCCCGAAGCATTTCATTAGCCTCTTCTTCATGAAAAATATCCAGAAAAGCCTGATCTGCTTCTGCTTTATTGGTTATTTTACTTTTTGTGATTCGTCCTTCATAAATAATCTCTAAGGTAACACCGTCATCTATTGACTGACGCATAGAGTATTTATCAATATAGTCGCCAAAAGTAGATTCAGTTTTATCAAGAGGTGTACCGGTAAAGCCTATATTAACAGCATTAGGCAAAGCTTTATCAAGATTTGCTTTCAGTGTTTTATATTGCGAACGGTGTGCTTCGTCCGTAAGGATAATGAAACGGTCGCTTTTATTTAGCTCCGGGAAAATGATTTCATTTTCATTGATCTGAAACTTTTGAATCATGATGGAAGCAATGCCGAAATTAGCATTCTTCAACGCCGTTTTTACACTTTCTACGTTTCCCGGATGGGTAACCGTAAAATCGGTATTAACCGCTTCGCGAGTTAATTGTCCATCGAGCTGTGTGCGGTCTGTAACTAAAACAAATTTATAGTCAGCCAATTCGGGATAGCTCCATAGCTCACGAATTAGGAATACCATAGTAAGCGATTTACCGCTTCCCTGCGTATGCCAAACAATTCCTCCTTTATCTTTTGGGTTTTTGCCTGTTCGTATACGTTCAATGGCTTTGAATACAGCACGGTATTGTTGATATCGACCTACTACCTTTATGGTATCTCCTTTTTTGGTAGTAGTAAATATGCTGAATGTCTTTATCAGATTCAATAAATTTTGCGGATAAAGCATCCCTTGCACCATACGCTGTTGGTCGTTGGGTGCTGTTCTCAAAGCAGCTTGCTCCGTTTCTTCTCCTTGCTCTGTAACAAAATACTCTTTTTGCTTGTCGGCTGTATAGTTAATCAGCTTGTCAATAGTCAACGGATAAGGGTCAGTCCAACGGTAGTAATGTTTTTCGCTGTGCGTGGTAATGGTACCGAATTTTGCCTTATTTCTACAGGTAGCTATGGTAAACTGATTGTATGCAAACAGAAGTTTATTACCCTCGCCAAGATCATCATCTTGCCCCGAATAGCGCATGAGTTGAATAATGGCTTCGCCTATCGGGTCTTGTACTTTAGGTGATTTACACTCAATAACCACCAATGGCAGACCGTTGATAAAGCAAACAATATCGGGGTAAATATGCCTGTCAGTTCCCGGCAGTTGGAATTTCATTTGAGAAACGGCTATAAAGCTATTGTTTTCGGGCGTATCGAAATCAATATAGCGAACCGTAATGTTCATTTTTTCTTCTTCGGAATATACAGGTGTTCCGTTTAGCAGCAGATCAAGTACAGCACGATTGTTGCCAATGAGGTCGTGGGCATGAAGATTGTTTATCTCTTTGACTACTTCCTCTATTTGCAGTTGGGTTAAGTCTTTGTTTATCGTTTTCAGAGCCTCGATGAGGCGATCCATCATGATGACCTCGTCAAAATAGGCACGTCCCGTATCTTCAGCTTGTTGATCTTTTCCTAAACGCATTACTTTCCAATAAGCATCGTTATCCTTATTGAGCAAACGCATGGCTTCCAGCTGTTGCAAAAACGGTTCTTCTACCGTGTTTTTTTCGTTCTGCCTAATAAAATCTTTCGTATACGCCATATTTCCTGTATATTAATAGTTTACCCGTACTTTTCCTGTTAATAAATCTTCCATCAATCCCTTTTTGATCGATTTCAATTTCTCCAATTTTATTTCTTGTTCAGAAATAATCTGATCTTGTTCTGTAAGTAATGAAATTATTTTTACTTGCTCTTGTTTATCCTTAGAGAAGGATATAAAAATTTCATCGAAAGTACTTTTCTTTATGGTATCAAAGGTACTGCCTGCTGTAATAACATTACTTTCCTTAAAATAGAAATAAAGAAAATAGTAAATATAATCATTAGAGTATATTTCTTCCGACTTTAGGGAAATACCATAACAAGATTGATTAAAAGTCATATTAGCACCAATTTGTGCAACAACACCAACAGTTCCCCTTGCTGAAATTATAATTTCCCCTTCTTTCAAAATGTTGGTTGATGACTTTTGCAATCCTAATGTTGTGATAGTCTTTTGAGCTTTATAGACAAATCTTTTTCCCTTATTAAAATCATCAACAGATAGCCAAAATATATCTCCATCCCAAAATAACGGATTTGATGTACTTGGCGTTCCTCCATTTATTATGTTTATAACCTCTGAGATGGGTTTACATTCCCATTCATCCGGTACAACAATTCCATTTTTCTCAACAAAGCTATGGCTTTGAGGTGAACGTATTTGCCCTTTTTCGTCAATGCCATAGCTTAACAAATCGTGCATTAAACCCGTTTTTATATTCTTTTGCTTGGCAATAAGCTGCTCTGTCAGTTCAATATTCTTATCTAAGGTTGATAAAATAGATGCTATTTTTTGTTGCTCCTTAAGAGATTCGGGAATTTCAATATTTAATGACTTTACTTTTTCTGTTTTTAGATGTAATACTGTCGAACCATGAGCATTACCTTTCATGAATTGCCTTATCGAGTGAGTCATCATTAAATAGTACAGGAACTTCTTGTCTACAAAATCCTGTTTTACCATTAATTTAGACAAATCCATTGAAAGAGTTATTGCTTTCTGTGTTTCTATATTTGGTAAAAAAATAGGGCATCCTACAATATCTCCATCCCTTGTCAAATCAGTATTTGCAAAAAGCAAATCTCCTTCACAAAGATTAGAATCTGTAGGGACTAAACCTTTGTAGTATTTTATACCCTCAAAAGAGAATCCTCCATTTTTCTGTACACATTTTAGGGTTATAAATACATTATCAGTTTCCTCTCCGTAATCATCACTTTTATATGAAATTCCCTTTGTAAAAGGAGCAACTTCTGAAAATATATATGATTGCCAACCTTCCATTATGCCAAATATTTTAATTCGGTTAGAAACTCTTGCAAAGTTTTTTCAACATCGCTATTGGCTTTTTCAATGGCTTCCAGCGAAACCGCATACTTATCCCATAGGTTCTCGAAACGAGAAATCAGTTCTCTTTTTTCTGCCTGTATGTAGCGTGTAAGCTCGTTGTTTACCAATCGGTAATGCTTAAGCAATATCAGTTCCTTGCATTCCTCTTCCGACATCATGCCGCCAATTTCATCGCTCAGCTTATCAATCGCTTTCAGGCGTTTATTGGCTTCATCCAATAGCTTTGTTCTCTCATTTATTTTTTTGCTGTGTGCTGTTTTCTCGTTCTTCTTTTCGGGCACAGGCAGCTGTTCCAACTCCTGCTTTTCTTTTTCTATTATTTTCTTTTGTTCGCGAATAGATGCCTTTAATTCATCTGCCCCGAATCGCTTGATTTCTATTTTGTCGCGAAGAATTTTTTCAAACTCCACTCTTTTACTTTTCAGCTTCTTTATATCAGCCTCAAGTTGTTTCGTCTCTTTCAGCAACGCCTCCAGCTGTTCCCATTCTTCTTTTTTGGATGGATATAGCTTTAAATCTTCAATTCGCTCAGTCCATCTTTTGCGAATGTCCTTAATGCTGTTCGATTTTTTCTCTTCCTCATTCTCTGATGCTTCGTCATTCTCAGTATCATCATCCGAATAATCTTCATTGTTTTCGGCTTCGATAATCTCAGCCATGCGATTTTCCTTCTCGCTTATTTTTTGCTTTATATCTTCAATTTCATCAATCTCTTTTTGAAAATACTTCTCAATAATCATTTCGTCCGGTATTAATCCGGCAAACCATCCAAGGCTGTTAATAGTTCTGAGGTCGTAGCGGATATTCGTCCACCAGTTAACAAATACGCCTGCACATTGATGTTGGTCGAGTGTACCGCACGGGATAAGCTTTCCTTTAATAGAATTCAGCAATTGAGACCGAACATCAAATATTTTCAGCTCATGCGAGGCTATTTTGGCAAAGTCTTCTTTTGCTTCAGCCCACCAGTCAAGCAGTATTTCATATATCTCGGTAACCTTACGGTTTAACTCAACATCGTTATCTATGTAAGTGCGTATATCTTGCTTTTGCGTTATATTCTTATGAAAGTATTGGTATTTCTCATCCTTCATTGTGAAAAGCGGATAAGGATTAAATCCCAGCTTGTAGGCCTGAGATAATTGAGCCTCAATCTCCGATAAAGGAATTCCCCCCACCAAATGGGCGTGTACATCGTGAGGTTCAGGCGGAGGAGTGTTATCCACATAGCGTCGGATATTCAAATCAAAATCATTTAAATCTTCAACATCTACCAGCTTTGAATATTTGTCAATAGGATATTTGTTTCGGTATACGTAAGTGATTTTTTCAATATCTTCAGGTCGTAAATAATTCTGCACTTTACCAGAACCATATTCAGCTTCGGCATTTATAAATAGAATTTTACCTTCCATTTCGGCAGGTTTGTTCTTGTTAATCACTATCACACAAGCCGGAATACTTGTTCCATAGAATAGGCTCTGCGGTAGTCCGATTATAGCTTCAATCAGATTGCTGTTAATTATTTTTTCGCGAATATCTTTTTCTGCACCGCCTCGGAATAATATACCATGTGGCATTACGGTTGCCAATTTTCCTTTTTTGTTCAAGCTGGCGATCATATGCTGTAGAAACATATAGTCGCCTTTCTTTCCTGTTTCAGGAGCAAAACCGAAGCTAAAACGACGCTTATCTTTCATTGTTGTTAGGGAATAGTTTTGCGAAAATGGCGGATTTGCAATAACCCTGTCAAATTCCATCCAGTTGTTTCTTCGTCCTTCTTCTCTCAAGATAGGGTATTCCAACGTGTCACCATTCTCAATCATAGCTTGAGGTATATTATGCAAAATCATATTCATTTTACACATAACCCATGTGGTGCCATCGTTTTCCTGGCCGAATAATGTAGGAAGCTGAGTTTTATGCACTCCTTGTTCCTCTACATATTGAAGCGATTGAATTAGCATACCTCCTGACCCCGCGGTTGGGTCATATATTGACATACGTTGTTCTGGATCAATTAATTGAACCAATAAGCGTACTACTTGGTTTGGAGTGTAAAATTGTCCTCCTTTTTTTCCTGAACTGTCGGCAAAGTATTTAATGAGATACTCATAAGCCGCACCTAAAAGGTCTGGGAATTCAAAATTTTCATTCAAAAGTGGAGGCATTGAATTGAAATGGTTGATTAGATCAATCCACTTCTGATCGCTGACGCTGGTCTTTCCCTTTTTAGCTGTAAAGTCAATAGTTGATAGAACTCCACTAAGGGAATCGTTTACTCTTTCTATGTTTCGCAAAGCTGTATTTAATTCAGCTCCAACATTTTTTTTTAAGTCTTGTAATGCAGGGTGCAGCTTGTCATTTTCGTCACGCCAGCTATCATACCATCGTGCTTTCTTTGGTACAAAAAAAGTATCCCCATATATTGTTTTGTCTTCTAATAAATTATTTAAAGTTTCTTCAGGTAAATATGAAAATTTGTTCTTCAAAGATTTACGATTCTCATTGAAAACATCTGATAGACGTTTCAAAAAAAGCATTCCGAATATATATTCCTTATATTCGGACGCCTCCATTTTCCCCCTCAGTATATCACATGCTTTTAGAAGAAATGTTTCTAACTGAGAAAGTGTTATTTTTGATTTCTGCATAATTTAATCTGTTATTTCCTCTCCTTTTTCAACTATTAAATCCTTAACATTTACTTGCAATAATTCTGCAATCAGGTAAAGTGTTTCTAAACTAGGTTGACTCCGGTTACAAGTATAAGCATTAACCATCTTGAAGCTTTTACCAAGCTTTTCTGCAAGCCATGTTTGCTTTATTCCTTTTTCGTTGAGAACTTCCTTTATTCGATTCATGATGCCAGGTAGTTTTAATAGCTTTCAAAGATAGGAAATTTTAAGGGATATTTGTGGGAGATCATATGGGATATTTATGATAATCAATCAAATTAAATTCTGACAAATAAACAAACATTCGCAAGAAAATTTGATTAATAGAGCTACTGGATCCCTAAAATATTAGACTAACTAACCTATAAAGAAGTTTTCGGGTCATTTATGACAAGAAACATGAAAGTAAGAAGTTTAAGAAATTATAAATAATGCTCCAATATTAGATTGATAACATCTAAAAATCTGATATAAAGTGAATAAAGTATCTTTTCTTTTTGCCCTTGACTTCAGGTTAAATTGAAGTATTTTACTCTCATCATACATCTTTATGAAAGGATCAAATCCCAGATATTTAGTGTTTTTAATATTCTTATTAAGACTAATAAACTTTATACCTTCAATATCTTCATTCGTATCAGGAGACTGAACCATTTCATCAGATTCGAATAAAGCTGCAATGACTTTATGAGGACAAGCAATGTCTTTTTCTTTAAAAATATTTTGAATATTCTTTATCAGGCAAGCTTTGTCAAAGTTTATATACTTATTCGCCTGTCTAATCTCTTTCAATTGTCCAATCTTTTCAGAGATAAGAATAATAAATGATATAATACTATCGGTAATATTATAATCAAGAATTATATAAAATAACTATATCTGTAGATTGACGTCAGTTATTCTAATAGATATTTTATCTGTTAAAAAAAATATGCATAGCATAATACCTATAAAATGGATATGAATAATGAGATGTTTCTAATATATTAAATATCAGAAAAAGATGTAGAAATGTTTGTTCTTTTCTGGAACAGAACCTATCTTTGTATTACTGCTTTCTTTGTCCTAATCTTCATGTAAAACGGGGCATGTCAAAGCAAAATAATCTATAAGTTAACATGTTTTTTAGGGACTCAACGGTTCGAATCCGTTATTCTCCCGAACTAAAATACAGCAAAATGACGAATTAAGATCATTTTGCTTTTATTTTTTTAAGTCATAGTAAATTAAGCTAATAGCTGTAATATTGATAAAAAATAAAGCCTTGAAAATGTAAATTACCTAATTACATGTTGTTATATCTTATATACTTAAGCTAAATAGACCGAAATCATACTTAGGAAATTGAAAATCTTCAGGTATGATTTTTTAGTTATTCATATGAAATACAGCATAAAGCATGAAAAACACATTCAGTATTTTGTTTTTTATCAAGAAAAATGAAGTCAAACAGAATGGATATTGCACAATAATGGTGCGCATAACAATAGATGGAGAATATCTTCAGTTTAGTACACAACAAGAAATCCTTCCTCATCTTTGGAACCAAAAAAATGGTAAAGCTTCCGGGCGTACAACTGCGGCTCTTCAAATTAATGACCATTTGACTACTATTCGCATGGAACTGTATAACCATTATAGGGAATTGTCAGGTAAGTATGATCGGATTTTTCCGCAGATGGTCAAGAATGCATACTTAACACCCGAAGACCATGATCTATTAGGTCATCAATTTCAAAATCATTTGAAACATTTAAAATCCAGAATAGGAAAAAATTTAACAAAAGAAACTTATTACAGATATGAATTAACTTGGCGACGTTTACAAAATTTTATTGAGGATAGATATAAAGTCACAGATATTCCTATAGGTAAGGTTAATCTGCGATTTCTAGAAGAATTTTATCTGTACCTTCGAGAAGAACATAACTGTTCGAATGATACTACTCAAAAATTCATGCAGAAGCTGGAGGCTATTTTTATCTATGCGCAAAAAATGCAGGTGATTAGTTCCAACCCTTTCGTATTCTATACATACCAGTTTGATAAAAAGCAACCTGTTTTTTTGACCAAACTGGAAATAGACAGTATACGTCAGAAACAGTTTAAAACACCCCGCTTAATTTTGATTAGAGACTTATTCATATTTTCTTGCTACACCGGCCTGTCATTTGCAGAGATTTGCCATTTGCGAAAAGATAATATTCAAAAAATGAATGACGGTAGTTCCTGGATATTCATCAAAAGAAAGAAAACTGACGTTATGTCCTATATCCCGTTGTTACCTATTCCGATACAACTGATTGGAAAATATCAAAACACAAAAAATGCAGATTTAATATTTAGCACATATACGAATCAGAAGACTAATGAATATCTGAAGGAAATTGCAGAAGTCTGTGATATCCGTAAAAATTTAACATTTCACGTTGCTCGGCATTCCTTTGCCACTTTGGCTTTAAGCTACGGAGTAAGTATAGAATCTATCTCAGGAATGCTGGGACACACCAACATTACCACGACGCAGATCTATGCTCAGATTACGAAGCAGAAGATAGGGGATGAGATGAGAGGCTTTGAGCGTGGTTTGATAAATACTGATGAGTTATCAAAGCGTATGAAGAAAGGCTATGATATCTATTTGCAGTTGTTAGATACAGCACGGAAAATGAAGGAAGATAAATTTTCAATAGAACAGATTATATACTATACAGGCCTATCCCGAGATGAAATTGTTGCTTCATAAGACAACAAAAAAGAGCTGTATCACTGATATACAACTCTTTTCTTACACTTCTATACTACAGAGAGGAACAAGCTAGCACTCTTTCCATGCTTTCAAATAATTCTTTTCCAGCAAGTTTTCGACATCAGACTCTTTGTATAAGACCTTTCCACTCAGAAGGATATAAGGCAATAACTCTTTATCCCTGTAAGTTTGTAAAGTCCTGCGACTGATATTCAACTTTTCGGACAATTGATGATCTGTTAAATATCGTTCACCGTTGAATAGTGGTCTGTAATTGCTAAATGTCTTTTCAATCTTTGATTTGACATTTTCGATCAATACATGTAAGTCTGTAATCTTTTTGTTAGATGTTTTTAATTCAGGCATGTTTTAACGTTTTAGAATTAGAACTTTTGTACTTTAATATTTTCTCGACATCACAAGGCTTATAAAAAATCTTGCGGTCAATCATTGAGAAGCCAATTTTACCATTTTTTCGGTAGGTTTGGAGGGTTCTTGGGCCGATATTCAAGATGTCGCATACATCCTGTGCATCTAGCCATTCATTTGATGACTTGTCATTATGCCTATCGCATAATAAACTGATTTGATTCATGAAGCTTTCGAAACAATCTAAAGTCTCTTCGTTAATTTGGGAGGGAAATAATAAATCCGTCATATAAGAATAATTTTTCGTTAGAAATTAAAAACATCAACGAAAATATAATCTTATTTTATTAAACAAAAGAAAATCAGATAATTGGCGTGATTTGTCAGGTGCTAGCGTGATTTGTCACCCCTAAAGACATGACAAACGTCTCTCTCGTTTTTGTTTTTTTACTATTAATGATTTATTAGATATGAACGTAATAAGAAGCAATAAAATATAATGTAATTTATAGTATATGTCCTTTTTGGGTCAATATTCAAAAACAAAATATAGTATTATATATAGTGTAATAATTGAAAGTCATATATTTATGAATTCAAAAAATAATATTAATTATAGTATATATACTTGTAAAATCAATTTTTATCATAAAAATATTATATTTGATACTATAATGAATAATAGAATAATTAGCTTATGATCCTTGAATATAAGATTACTGACAAGATGATTTCTTTGGTTGTCTCAATTTCTGAAAAAGTAGGTAGGCTAAAAGAAATTAGGGGAGCAAACAGGCATATTGACTTTGATAAGGCTTGTATCATAAAAAACATTCAAAGAATTCTTAAAGAGAAAAATATAATCTATCCGGATAAAGTTATTCTTGATTCACTAATATCAGGAGATTCCATACGACAAGAGAATGTAAAGTCTATTCTTCCTATAATTGAATTTCATGCTACTCATTTAATAAATAAGAAACTGGATATTAACTCATATACAGAAAAATATAACAGGAACGGATATTTTGAGGAAATACCTGTCTGGAGATTGGAGCAGATTATATCAATAAACGATTTCTCGTCACGATTTTTTCTTTATTCTATTGCTGACTTTTGTAACGAGTGTAATAATCTAACTTCAGATTATTTTATTGAAGGATGGTTAATCAATCGCTTTTATAAGGAATACGGAATTATATTAAACCTAGCTTATAGTAACTATTTAACAAAGCAGAAGAGTATAAATGGTTTTGATTATGTATTTTCTCAGACTTTTCTTCTTAAAGATCCACTAAGATATGAGTTCTTTTTGTCTGTAATTGATATTTTACTGGATGACTGTATTAAATATTACTACGAACTGTCTAATTCTAAATCGGGCCGTGTTGAACTGCTACGAGGAACGATTAAAGAACCATTCTCTCGCAAAGACTACCGGGCTTATTATAATATATCAGGGTCTGCTGCCAGTAAAGACTTAAAAGAAGCGGTTGATAGAGGGATTCTCATCGCAAAGGGTGATAAGATAAATACAAGGTATTGGTATAAAGTGGTATTATAAATTCTTTTCAAATACATTCTCCTGATGCCATTGGAGAACTTCCTTTCTAGGATGAAATAAATTGTTTTGAGGAAGTATAAGTTTTTTATTGTGAAACTGCCCAATGGAGTATTGAGAATTGTTTTCTGTGAATTCCTTTGAAACAATAACTTGATAATTACTGTTGATTGTTATTAAGCCTCTATCAAAAGCACGATGAAAATTGGGACAAAGAGCAATTCCATTTCCAATTGTATCATCATGTCCGACTGAAAAAGGCATAATATGGCAAGCATCAATAAGTGAGTGACCATAAGCAGAGCTAACTCTTAATCCTGTAATACAACAAGTGTAATCGTATATTTGAGGGATTTTCTGCTTAAAAACATTATTCCGGATGTAGATTTCTTCTTCAAAATTTTCATCGTTTTCAGTTTCCTGAAGTTGTTTAATCTTCTTTTTGTATTGAACAGCAGATTCCCGAAGTATTTGTTCTGCAATTAGATCTAGATAGTCTGTATTACTAATTCTTGAAGGTTCAATGTTCGAGAAATATTTATCAATAAGTGTTTTGCGTAGGATTTCCCTATCTATGCTTCGGTTTAAGTAAAAGAATAGGTCTCTATCTATTTCAGCATAATCAACAGACTGAATAAGAGCTTGGAATGATCTGATAGAATTTTTATTTGTTAATGGAATATTCACTCCTGGTTTCACAATCAATTTCCAAAATGGCTCGTTGGATAGATGATAGAATGGAAGAGTAAAGTTCATAATATGTGAGGTCCTAACCCAGATATTCCAGTTACTTTTGAATAAAGTAATAAGCTCAGCTGTGATATAAATACGTTCATCAAAGACGTATCCCTTTTCTATCGCATCAATAATGCTAAGTAAAAGTACTGGTTTGTGAGGTGCACCTCCATTATTAGGCGCTCTCCTCAAATGAGTAAAAGAATGTATGTAATAATCGATATTCATCATTAATATCAAGTGGGTTATGACATATTAATCATTTACAACTAAGATGTAAATGTATCAAATTTTTAGGTTATAGGTAAAACTGTAAAAGATTAAATTATATCTTTAATGATTAACTGTTTAAACTTAGAGGCTGTTTTAATCCCATAATTAATTGTTAACCTTCTGTGATTTAATCGCTAATTAACTATTGCATATTATTTTATGCTTCAACTCTCAGAATTAGACTGTTCGTAGGAATATCCGACAATCTTGAATTTTCCATTCTCCATTTATATTAATACATAGCCATTGCCGTATTTAATTGTTCAATAATTCTTGCTTCCTCATTATGCCCGTCGGTTGATAACCTAAGTAATGGAAGTCCGATAATTTCTAAAATGTGATCTTTCTTATTGTCCCTTTCCTGTTGTAACTTATTATCATGGAATGAAACACCGTCTACCTCAATAGCTAAAACAGGGGTCTTGTCCATTTTGTTATAGAGTAGAAAGTCGATTCTTGAATTGTTCCTTATGAACTGGATTTCATCTTCAGAAAATGATTGAAAATCCCGGACAAGGTCTCTAAGCCGATATTCTCGGACCATATCAATTGATGAAAATTGAACAATGTTTTTAAGTATATTTTCATTCAAAAGTTTATCAATAATAATCTCTGCGGCAGACCCTTTTATATTCTTGTTGGATGAAAGAAACGAAGTGAAGGCCTTGTTGTATTCTTTATATAAAAGGTCAAAAACGGAACAGATACGACCTTTAACAATCGTTTCATTGGGGTTGGTGGTATAACATATATAGCGTATCATATCACCGATATTTGTTCCGTGAGGAAGCTCCATTGATTCAGGTTTTACGACAATAAATTCTTTAACGGCTCTTGATACAGCTACGTTAATAAGGTTCGGATTATCTATAAATTCCCCGATTTTGCTTCTGACCGTATTGAATATAATCACATCTTTCTCACGCCCCTGAAATTTATGTATCGTATCGGCTTCCGCACCATTAGGTAGTCGCTTTTGCAGCATATCGGCATGCTTTCTATAGGGAGCAATAACTCCGACTTCCGTATAATTCATTGAAAAGTTTTCTCGTATATAAGAATCCGTTTCATCTATCTGTCTTTGATTATAATTATCTCTTTCTCCGGATATATTTGTTTCTATAATTCTGAACGGATGATTACTTCCTTCAGTCATAACAACCAAATTATTATTGTAGTATTTCTTATTGCAAAATCCAATAATAGTAGGATGGCATCTGTAGTGTTCTTTCAGTAAAACTGATTTTAGATTGTCCCCATACAGACTTTTCAACGAATTCAGAATATTCTGTTTTACATAATCATATGCAGGAGAAATGTTGTACTCCACTTGAAATTGCTCTGCAGCCTCTTGGCTCTGTTTATCTACAATATGAGTTAGTTGCAGACTATCACCGACAACAATCACATTTCGACAACACGAAAAACATACGGCAGCCTTTATTATATCTACCTGTGAAGATTCATCTATAATCAGATAATCGAAAAGATATCCGTTAGGGATACTTGTGTGCAGCGAGAGCGTAGAACTTAGTATTACCGGATAACGCTTTGCAAAATCATTAAACTGCTTACGATAATCTTTGGCATTAAATTCGGCTTTATCTAAACGATTATACTTTTTAAATAATTCACCATTGAATACCTCTTTTGATGTGTCAATAAAATGTTTAAGGTTAGATTCTTCATTATTAGAAGCTAACCAGTTTTCAACGTCCAGTATTTCGTTTTCTATTTTTGTTATATATAGTTCATAGAATTTATGATTTGCATAGATGGGCAATTTTTCACTATAAAGACTGATACTCTTAAGGTCAAATAAGCCATAATGAAAAAATAATCGCAACGTATTTTTGAGAGACAGTCTTCCTTTAAATTCTATACATGATAACAAATCTTTTAAACTCAAAATTTTGCTATAATTCCATTTACGACAGAATTTCTTGTCAAGCATAGCTTTTACCTCCAGATTGAGTGGCTGCTCTGCTTTTATATGGTTAAATTCTATTTCAGCATCTGATAGCTCCGTTTTTAAAGTGGCTAATTTATTTCGGTACTGAAAACATTTAGTTAGTATGGAGTCTAATTCCTCAATCTCATTCTTTACTCTTTTTAATCGCTCTTCCGAAATTTTAAAATTCGGATCGACTGTTTGTTCTTCAATACTGTCAAAGAATGAAGTTTTATTCTCTTTGTTCCCAAGTGATGCAACAACCATCCCATAGCCATATTTCTCTAACTTCTCCCGTACATTGAAGACCGCAGAGTTGTTGTTAGAAACAATTGCAACAGTTTTATTCTGTACAATAAGATTGGCTATTATATTTAAAATTGTTTGTGTTTTTCCAGTTCCCGGAGGACCTTCCACAATACTTATGCTATTTCTTAGAGTCGTCTCAACTGCCAGTTTCTGACTTTCGTTGCATCCGAAAGGGTAGATGAGGGTTTCCTTAGATGTGGCAATAGCAGGATTAGTTCCATTAATATACTTGGATAACGCAGACCTTGATTCGAATAAATCGATACCCTCAAGAGCCTTGAGCAATATTTCGGAACTTATTTGATTTGGATTCTTGTTTTCTGCCTCCTCTGCCGGTATGTCAAATGATACTCCTCCTGATTTTTTCAGTATTTCTTTAAAATAATCGATAATCGATTTCGCTTGATCGGTGTTTTTTTTAATATTACAAATTTCAATATCAGAACTTTTTTCAATAGGATAAGAATTGTTATCTCCATTGCGAAAAATCAAATAATGACCGTAATTATCAACTGTATCATATTTCTCATTCAATTTTCCATTCTCGTATATGCGAACATTTTCGCATGTTGATATAAACGGATAGTACTTAACTTTATCAGCTCCGTAACTATAGCTTCTTCCATTATTAAATGTGATGTGATATCCGTTGTCGGTACGAATAACTGCTGAAACATCTCTCCTGTATTCGAACTTTAGAGATGTTTTATTTTTCAAGTATATTAGGAACGAGTACTTCATCGATCACTTTTTATTATAAGTTGTTGTAATAGTTAAGTCTTATATTATATTTCATAACAGCCCAACAAACATAGATAAAAAACTTTATTAGAAACCGACAATATCATAAAATTCAGAATCAGAATTTCATTATTAATATGTAGATTTGTAATAGAAGTACCTTATCTCTCTTATGTTTATATGAATACAATTCGCTTTATTATATTCTGTATTTTCTTGCTGCAATATCTTCTTTCTTTTGCACAATCCAGCTCGGCCAATAGTCACCGCTTTTCATCTCAAGTACATATTTACAAAATAAGTAAAGATGATTTACGGAAAATGCATATTAAATATGTTTATTATGAATAAGATATACTAAATACCTTAGTTTTGAAGTATAATATAGGTGAAGAAATTCCCGTTGTACCAAAAGGGAACTAGGTTCTAATAAAAGTGATAGATAACCAGTTAAATTATGTGTTATGGAAAGTTTTCCATAATACGTATTATGAAAAGTATATTATCTATGCAGATAAACAAATGTAATCATTTGAAAAAAAGCTTATTATTCATTTATTTCTTTACATAATATTTTATAGCCATCTTCCATTATTCAGCGTTTGTATATTTTTAGGTAATTAAATTTTGTCATCTTAAATAAAAGGTTGATCAACTATTGTTAAAATAGAAAATATTCACGGTCTTTGAAAGTGAATGTTCAAAAAAAACAAACATTATATGCCATAAGAGTTTTGATATTGGAAAAAGAATACAGAGACATTTGCACGGTTAATGAAAAACTTAAAGAGATTGTAAAATACCTATTTGCTACTATAGTAAAACATTCCTTATAATGAAATACTAACTTAATTCAATAAATGAAATTCTTTTCTATATCAGAAAGTTACAGTGTTGAAAAGACAACATTAGCCAATTGCATAAAAGATAAAATAAGCATCCGACTTGTATTTGATTAAATGCATAAACCAGCAATAAAAAACATGCACCCAAATAAAACTAGTGAGCATACGGTTTTATTCTATGGAAGCATTGATAATATGGGAATGCAGATAGATGACCTAAAGAAAGTGAGAAACTTTCCTAATGATATTATCTTTATGAGCATCAAGACCACATACTCTTTCCATAATTCTGTTTTTTTTAAGTGTACCCTAAAGATAAAATTTTGCAAAGGAGGTGGTCTTATTTTTATTCGACGCGCTTATGAATCATACTTTTTATGTAAGTTTGTTAGCATCTAAAATATAACGCCATGACTCAGATAACTATAAGACCTAATACAGACAATCAAACTAATAGTTTTGAACCTGAACGTATGTTACATAATCTTGAATATAAGCAGGTTTTGAATATTTTAAAAACTTTAAAGGAAAATGGTGAAAGTTATGATCCTACCAACAAAGTAAACTTCCGAAGAGTACACAACACTATTACACTATCTGGAAGTAGGGGGAGTGGAAAAACTTCTTTTTTGATGTCATTAAAAAAAGATATTGAGTCTACAGATGAGCTAAAGAAAGATTATGTGTTCCTTGAAATAATAGACCCAACATTAATAGAAGAAAAGGGGCATGTATTCCTAAATGTAGTCGCTAGAATAAAATCATTGATTGATGATGAGATTGATAAGGGAGCTTTGGGTCTTACTTCAGAACCTTACTCTAATTGGGAGAAAACCTTGAAAAAATTAGCAGCGGGCCTTCCTATGCTTGATGGTATAAATGGAGGTCTTGACCCGAGTGACTGGAATGACACTACTTATGTAATGATGGATGGCTTAAGGAGAGTAGATGGAGCAAATAATTTAGAGATTTATTTTCATCAATACATCTCTTATTCTCTTAAAATATTAACTAAAAAGTGTTTTATCATCACATTTGATGATGTAGATACAGATTTTGCTAAAGGTTGGCCTGTTTTAGAAGTGTTAAGAAAATATATTACTTCACCGCAAATCATAACTGCCTTAAGTGGAGATCTGGATTTATATTCCTTTTTAGTAAGAAAAAAACAATGGAAGAATTTTGGTAAAACATTATTAAAAAATGAATATGACAAAGGGGAGATAAATAGAATAATTTACAGCAATGAATATCCGCAATTAGTGGAAAAATTAGAGAGCCAATACTTACTAAAATTGTTAAAACCGGAACTTAGAATTGTATTATCTACAATTGGCTCCAAGTTGCAAAATAAAAACAGTGATATTGTAGTTGAGTATAAAAAAGGTGACTCAGCTTCAATTAATGATGTTTACAGAAATAGTTTAGCAAAAGCCTGGAATATTAATGCTAATAATACTCAAATGAGTTATGCTAGTTATTTTTTGAGTTTACCTATACGCACTCAAATTTCTCTATTGAACGCCTTCTCTAAAAATTTAGGGGATGAAGATGAGTCCTTGTTTAATTTAAGTAAAGATATATGCAGTATATTTCATAGTGAATTAAGAACATCTAACGTGGATGTTTGGGAATTTGTAAATGGATATGGAGCTACCAATATATTCTTATTAAGATTCTTAACAGACAATAAAATACTAGATGAAGCTAGTCAGCTATTTCCTAAACTTAGCAATCCTACATTCAATGGAGCAGTAACCGCTTTGGGAGGAGTTTTGACTGAAAGAATGTACAAATCTCCTTTTGAAATATTTGACCACATTATTCGAGTGTCAAATATTGTGGCTAAAGCTGAGCAATGGGAGTTTGATAAGGTCATAAACGAACCGAATATTATAGATTTCATTTATCATAGTAAAAGTTTATATGATTATGGATTGAAAAAAATATCTTCGTTACAAGGAGCATATATTGCTTCACATATTGGTAAATTTACACCTAAAAATGAAGGATTGATTAGTATCAAAACTTTACAACTCAGACTGAGAAAAACAACAGGTGAGGGTGATACTCGAATTGATGAATTATTCGATGATTCAAAACCAGTCGAAAAAATTCTAGCACTACTCCCTGCATTTGGAGCTCAAGATATACATGGAAATAATACTACCTTTTATTCTTTCTTTAACATTTTAGCTGCTATTGGAGATTTAATCGCTCAAGATAAATTGGAAATAAGAAATGAGTTTGTAAGAATTGGGCAATTTAGGCAATACCCAGTGTTTACAAATAGTAATCAGCGTTTTCAAATAGAGGAAGATGAAAATGTGACTTTTATTAACTCATCTGATTCAGAGGAAGCAGATTTTAAAGATACAGATCCTGATATTATTGATAGTTTTATAACTGAGATAATTGAATGGACTAAAAATAAACATATCAAAATACCTCCATACCTAATTGGTCGCATTATGGTCAGGACGAATTTTGCATTTGCTAGAATTTCAGCAACAACTTGTATTTCTGAACAATTGCATAGATACTTAGTTGTTTTTCTCAATGCCGTTTTAGTTGAAGAACTTATGGAAAATGTAGGAAATGCTAAACTAAGGTTGACTAATCCTACTTCTGAAGATAGTTTTTTTGAGGTAAATTATAAACTTAATAAACAGGATCATCCTTTGTTTGATTTCATGTTATCTTGTCCAATAATCAAAGCATATTTGAATCCTTCGCTTCTTGAGGCATTAAAAATCGAGACTAATTTTAATATTTTCGAGGAATTATCTAAAATTAAACAAAACTTCAGAAGTAGTGACTTTAAACAAATGAATAGAGTTGTAAGAGATACCCAGAATGATGCTGACTTGTTAGTCGATTATCTATTAAGCATAGGAATATCCAAAGATATAGTTAATATTGAAGATGTTGATTCTGCAATCCGAACTTGTTTTAAGAACAGAAGGGTGCATAACGATATGAAAAATGGATTGTTTGAGAAGATGAAAAATAATACATTATGGTAGGTTATTGTTTACGTCAATTTCTTATGGACTCACTCACTCTTGATGAATATGAAAAGGAGACTCCTGTTAGTTGGGAGTCAATTGAGAGAAGGTTAGTCTTAAATGAGCGAAAGATTAACTATCATATTACTGACAATCAACTAAGACTAGCTTTAGATTCATACGAATTAAATAGTTTAGAAGAGCTTTTTCTAAAAGGATTACCGCAGTTGAGTTCTGAGTTTCTTGAATATCGGAACAACTCATTGTATGTAAAATCAAATATGTTTTCTAAATGGCAAGAATTAATAACCTTTTGTCCTCCTTTAGTACTTGTTGCTGCCTTTGCGTCAAATAATAATATTAATGTTGATTATATTCAGAATACAGCGCTATTACCTCCATATATTAAAGAGTTAGAGGATATAAAAGAGCATGAGCATGGTTTTAATGATTTACATATTCACTTGAATGGTTCTACAGAAGTAGATGTATTGTGGCAGGATATTCTTTTAAGACCGGAATTACTTATAAATGCTTTTGATAAATCGTTAGAGAGAAAAAAACTAGTACGAGAACAGATTGAGCAAGAATTAATTATAAGAAATTCTAATCATTTAGCAGAATTATTAAGTAGAGCAAGAGCACTCAGGTATTATTTAATAAAGCAATATCTTACTAAAAGTGAAGCTATCTTATGTTATCCTTCAACTCCCACTATCAGAGATCAGTATGTTGTGTATTTAGATCCTGTTATCCATCCCTATCAAAGTATTGATAGAAATAATACGACATTAAATTCTGAATTACGAATGTATGTAAAGTTATATACTATAATAGGAGAAGTAGATATTGAGGAACGAGATAATTTACTAAGGGCTTTGCATCATTATTTATTAATTTTAGGAACTCTGAATAGATTTGTAGTTCATCAATTACATCAAAATGGTTTTCAACAGTTTCAAAAAATAAATGAAAATAGTTTTAGGCAAGGGTATGAAAAGAACTATGCTAGTCGTTTTTTTCAGTTAAAAGGGAATGAAGAAGGAAGTAATTTCAAAATAATTGAAGGTCGCTTTGCTCCTAAGGAAGGTATTAAAGAGAATAAAAGGTTAATAAACGATATTAGGAAGGGTTGGTTTGAATTTAAGAAAGAGGAATCTAATAAAAATCAAGAATTACGTCTGATTTGTCATTTTATAAAGAGAAAAGTTGATATTGATGATGGGTATTTTCATGAAAAGTTAAGAACAGACTTATTAGCACAAGCTAGAAAAATTTTGAAATTGAAAGGTGATAATGCTTATGAAACTGAAGATTTAGCAAATAATTTCAACAAACTAGTTTCAATTGATGCCTCATCGAGTGAATTTGATACACCACCTGAAGTATTTGCACAAATTTTTAGATTATTACGAGCACAGAATGCAGTTACAAACTATACATATCATGTAGGAGAGGATTTTATTCATATTATTAGTGGGCTACGAGCCATTTTTGAAGCGATGGATTTTTTGGAGATGAAGGATGGTGATAGACTTGGTCATGCTACAGCATTAGGTGTTTGTCCTCGCTTATGGAAGGAACGAATTGGAGATAGTGTTTATATTAGTAGAAGTGAGTGGTTAGATAATCTATTATTCATTTATGATTTTCTTAAATTAAAATCAGGGAAACAATTGGAAATGATAAAAAAACAAATAAATAAATTATCTCGCTATCTATATCCCAAAATTAGACCAAGTATTAATGACCTAATAATTGCATGGAAATTTAGAAGATGGGATCCAACTTTGTTTTTTGCAGATTCTGTATCAAGCATTTTACTTGATTTACAAGAGGAATACTACTTGATAAAAAAAACAAAGTTAACTAATACCCAAAAAATGTTGGTAGAATACTATTTTCGAAATCATAATAACAAAAGAGAAAACGAAAAAATACTTGTTGATTTTGAAATGATAGATTTAGAGATTCTTAGAGAAGTTCAACTTAAATTAAGTAAATACATAAAAGAACAAGGCATCATAATAGAAATATTACCAACGAGTAATGTGCGAATTGGAATATATAATAATTATAAAGAACATCATTTAAAATCTTGGATTGATCCATCAAATATGCCGAATAACCAAAAAGTGGTTGTAGGGTCTGATGATACTGGTATTTTTGCGACGAATATTTATAATGAATTTGCTCATATTTATTTAATGTACTCTGATAAAAATACCGATATCATAAACGAATTAGTACAAAATAGTGAACAAGCTAAATCACCCTCAATAAAATAAAAACAATATTCACTTCTTATAAAAGTGAATTTAAGAAATTATAATCAAAAAAATACCATAAAGGTGTGCCCTCCATAATGATTAGTATAGTCATTAAAAAGATTTCAACCAAGTTAAGATATTTATATTATTTCCATATTTGTCAATAAGTTTCTGGAATAAATGAAGTTTTTCAGTTTATATAATCATTAAATATTTCTTTGTTAATTAGACAAGCTCGCTTAAAGGAATATGGCTTGTAGGAATCGTTCCAAAATTTTGATTTCAGATCTTCAAGATGATAATTTAATGATGCAACATTACTTTTGAATATATGCTTTTTATCTTCGATATACTGCTCATAGATAGTTGTTGTTCGTTTGAAGAAATCCTCAGACACTAAACCTATCTCTTTGATATTTTCATAGCATCTATTTCTTATTGATTCATAATTAGGTTGATATCCTTTTATTTCATAGCTTAGCTCAAGTAGTTCAAATAAATAAGGCAAAGCTTCTAGTCCATCAAAATGAAGAGATAAATTAGAAGGGAAAGTGTAAGATGTCTGGGTTTCAATAAAAGTATATTGTTTGTCTAAATTATTCCTTAACCAATCAATCCCCAGTCGAAGACTTTTCAAGTCTTTCATCGTAATCGAAACACTTATAGCCATTAACCAATTTTTTTTATCTTCTGGACTTGCAATTATTTTATCAATAAAATTCTTGGTTAAAACAATTTGCTTTTTATTATATAAATTACGAGTTAAGTCTATTTGCAAATATTGAGATAGAAATGGCATCGCTGATACTAATAAACTATCATCTAAATCGTTTTCTATCCATTTATCTATGATATAGCTTTTCTTATTAATATCGTTCCATTCTTTGTTCTGTAACATAGATATTAAAATAGGATAAATATCTTCTAACTTGTGCTTAAGCGCATACTCTATATGCGGATATAACACATCACTATACATGGTAAGATAAAATTCTCTTACATTTTGAATAATCTTTTCATTCAGAAGCTTTTTATCTTTTACTTTGTCCACAATAAATTGAAAATCGATTTTATAGGGATGAATTGAAAGCAAATGAAGCATATCACAAAGAATTTCATCAGGACATGATAGATTTAGTTTTTGCATATAGAATATCACATCATAAGCAATATCATTAAACGTTCCAAAACCATCTTTCTGCACTTTACAGGCATTTCTAAAATCAATTTTAGGCAGGATTTGATTATACCAGTTTACAATATGTTCTCTTTGTTCTTTTGATAGCTTTTCTTCTATATCTTTTGAATGTTGGAGAGAAAAATATATTCTTTTATTCAAATACTTATCTAGAGGTATTGTTTCTACATTCAGCCATTTTGATACTTTTTCTTTGAAAAGGATATCTTCTTTTCCAAAAGATCTTAAAAAGGATCGAACAGAATTATTTATATAAAAGTCACTCTTTCTTAATGCCGAATTAATAAGCTGTTCTTTATCTATTACATCGGATTCGAAATGATTGAAAACTTCTAAACACTCCCGACAGAATCGTGCTTTATCAAAAAGAATGTCAAATTCTTCTTTATGGCGTTGTTCATATATCTTGTGCCAATCAATTGGGTGTTGCTCAACAAATTGGAATCTATTCACTAGGTAAGTTCTTACTTTACTAGCCAATGATGGTTCACTACCCAGGTTATAATAAAGACTTATAAAACATCCTTCATCAAGTGTTGAATCAAATAATATTGGTAAATATTCATCCTTTAGTAACCATGAGATAGCAGTAACTTGAATATATTTATAGTCTTGGTTTTCTGTTTGAATTTCTTCTATCGATTTTCGAAATGCTTTCTCTCTGGTTTGTGTCTTCTCAAAAAATGGAATAAAATAGTCTTTATTATCATGGAAATCTCTCAAGAATACTTTAAATAGACAATAAAAACTTTCAAAAACAATATTATTGAAATATTTGACTCCATTTGAGATAATAGTATTAAACACATCCTGTTTATGTTGGATGAAATACTCTAGATTATAGTCTTTCTGAAGGTAACTAAATATCTTAATATAAGAATTTGACTCTTTAACATTGCATAAAGCCTGATTGATATTCTCTTCATAAAAACCATAATGAGCACCATCAGGGAGCATATCGCTTTTAGAATAAGCATCAAGAAAGAAATCTACATATTTATCTTCAAGTTCATTATCTCTGATTACATGGAATAGACTGGTTCTGGTACGAACAAACTCGGTGTCTTTAAATGTGAAAATTAATTCGTTAAGGAGCCTTAAATCTTTAGACGGAAATGCATCTATAAGTTGTTCAAGTAAATAATCTTGTTGTGGTGAAATAGATTTTACTATTTCTAAATATTTTTCACATAATATTTGTTTTTCTTCATGCCTAAGCTCCTCCAATTTAAATTTTTCAAATATCTTGGCTGCATTAACCCTTATTTGTTGATAATTATTATCATTGCATATTTCGTCAAATATATAGTAAATACTATTCCTAGTTTCACCGAAAGATGCCAGATCCTGAATATTTACCTTAAATGAATCTATCCAAAGGCACTTTTCTTTATACCATGAAAATATTTTATAAAAAATATCTTCTCGTTTAGATTGGTCTATTTGTTCTCTCTCAATTTTATAAAATATATCAATATCATTATCAAATAACCAGCTTGTAAGTGCAGGGAATATGTCCTCTGATTTATCTACTATTCCTAACAAGTGTATGATAATATCTCTCCATTCAGTTTTTACTTTGTTTAGAGAGGTCGTATATTCTACTACTTTTTCAAATGGAAGTTCTTCTAGTACTAAAGCCGCAAAATGCTCTAAGAAAATATTGTGCTCAAATTCCCAATGAATAATATTTTCAATAACATTTCCTTTTCTTATTGGTAAAGCTTGTATAACAAGGTCAAAATCATCTTCTATAATTGAAGCTAGTTCTTTTTCTGATAAACTTCGCTTCGCCATCAAGGCCATACTAAAAGCAAGCCTTTTGGCATATCGTTCAATTTTTCTTTTATGGCTTGGTTTGTCTATTTGCAAATATGGACTATGATTCTTATCTAGTTCTATCCTTTTCTCAAGAAGGTCATGAATCAAATCTTTTTTGCTTATATTTTGCAAAGAATACCCATGTTTGACATAGCTGTCAATTAATATATTAAGATAAAATGGATTGTATAGTATATTTGAAAAACCATTGAGATATACTTGAGTGAAGAACTTATCAGTATTAATGTCATGTCCGGAATATTTCTTTATATATTCTTTGATATCTTGATTATCTAAATCTGCCAGAGTATATTTTTGAAAATTTGGAAACTCATTTGTATAACTATTGCGTCTGCTTGACAAAATGATATTAGCTTCAGAATTTGAACTGCAAAAATGATTTATTTGTTTAACAGCATTTCCATTATCTCCAATTTCATCAAAACCGTCCAAGAAAAAACAGAGGTGGTTATAATGATCTTTATTAACTTTTCTCAAATCGGGATGTTGGCCTTCAATATATGTTTGTAGCGGTTGCGATTGTGGAATATAGTCTTTCAAACTAACAAAAACAGGATAAGTGTTATGTTTTATAGAATCATTACCTAAATATGACATATAAACAGTTTTTCCTTCTCCTCCGTCTGCTATAATTAACGCTCTTAAGGGTTTCTTTTTGGACAAAGTTAAAATTGCATAATAACTGTACACAATTATATCGTCTCTATTGTCATAAAGAAGTTTTCTTGGAATGTAGTTTTCGATTTGTTCTGTATACTTAAAAAAATGAGATAACTCCTTAATATTAAAGATAGAAGATGGGGTTAATATACTTAGAATTTGTTTGGCAGTTTCTTCTGTTTCAAAAATAGCATGAGACAGCTGTTGCATTTTTGAGATTACTTGCTGCACATAATTGGGGTTTATATGTATTGGCTTTTCACAAAATTGATTTTCATGATTTAATTTTATTTCTTTTAATTTCTCAACTGTATATATATTCTCATTATCAGTTTCAATATGGTGTTCATGGCAAAGAAAAAGTAAATTTTCAATTGACCTTCTATCCTCTTCGCTTTGATGTGGATTAAAACGCTCTCCTCCAGGCATTGCTGCTTCTATATGGCAACATTCTGCAATAAGGTCGTCCTTATCATTAAATATAGGATGACAACAATCAGGAAAGTAGCATTGATTTCCTGATCTAAGCAATAGCATCTTTACTGTTTCCTGTTTTGGCGGTAATCGCTTTATATTATTCATAAATGAATGTATAGGCTTGGACTAATATTTTATGTGTAAATAAATATGATAAATGACTTGTGGATGAGCAAATATATTAATTTTTTCTTCTTTTTTATATTCACAATATAGATGAACTTAGATAAACGCTCTTTGAGTACATGCTTTAGCTCTATCATATTGCAGAAAATATATGAATATAAGATCGTTCTGTTTGTCTTTTAAAATTTGATAATAAATAGAGTTCTCGCCAATAGAATCTCTTCCTACCTAGTCCGATACTTGTCGTAGGTTTGAGATATAGCAAAATTGTTCTTTATAACTTACTATTATGTTATTGTATATAAATTTTTTACACTCTTTTGTAATATTTAAATGCTAATTGGAATTGTTGGTATATAAAATGTTTGAATACTAATGTCAATATTAAAAATGAAAAAGAGTTGTATCATTATATATACAACTCTTTTTCTCTAGTTTTATGCTGAAACAAAGATCAGATTAGTCTTCTTTCCAAGCTTTCAAATAATTCTTTTCCAGCAAATTTTCGACATCAGACTCTTTGTATAAGGCTTTGCCACTTAGAAGAATATAAGGTAATATCCCTTTATCCCTATAAGTTTGTAGAGTTCTGCGGCTAATATTCAACTTTTCAGACAATTGATGATCCGTTAAATATCTTTCTCCATTGAATAGTGGAGTGTAATTGCCGAATGTCTTTTCAATCTTAGATTTGACATTTTCAAGTAGTAAATGCAAGTTTGCAACTTTGTTGTTGAGTTTTATTAGTTCTGACATAATTTCTAGTTTTTAGAGTTAGAAATCTTTGAATTTAATATCTTCTTGACATCACAAGGTTTATAATAAATCTTGCGGTCAATCTGTGAGAAGCCAATTTTACCATTTTTACGGTAAGTCTGGAGGGTTCTTGGTTGGATATCAAGGATGTTACATACATCTTGTGCATCCAGCCATTCATTTAACAACTTGTCACTATGCCTATCACATAATGAACTGATTTGATTCAAGAAACTTTCGAAACAATCTAGAGTCTCATCGTCAAAATTTTGCGTAACTGATAAATCCATCATATTGGAATAAGTTTTATTGAAAAATTTAAATACACCAACGAAAATATAATCTTATTTTATTAAACAAAAGAAAATCAGTGAATTGGCATGGTTTGTCGGGGGCTGGCGTGATTTGTCAGACTTTTCAACTTTGTGTCTTAGCCGGATGTCTAGTCTTCGGGCTGAGTGTTATTATTGCTATGATCTTAGCTAACTCCCCTTAGTCGGAAGACTAGCACTCCTTTCTTTGAATATAACATTTTATCTCATGATCTTTATGATTAGCATTTTTTTTGTGAGACAAAGATTGCTTCACGTTATGTATATGAAGAAATATTTTTATATTTGATATTTAATCCTTAAAATTAGATAATACGATGAACCCAATTGATATCAGATTTTTGAAAATGAAATTCTCTTTTGAATCGGAAACTGGAGAAATAGAAGATCATAGATTTATAAATAAATTTATGATCGATATCTATGGGTGTAATATGTTGGATAACCATCAACTGGAAAAGCCTGCTGAAGTGTTAATTGGCAAGGCTGTCGTTTACCAATTCTTATTGGAATATATGATTAGAGAGAATTATTCCATATATGCATTATTTACCAGCTGTGGTGAAGCCCGAGATGTTGGGCATTTACTTTTAAACGAAGAAAAAAATGATTTTAATGATAAATATGAAGAGTTTTTGACAAACTCATCAACTTTTAATGTGCTATATCTGGATCGTGTAATGTTATATCCAGAATACAGAGGATATGGTTATGGTAAATTTATAATAAAGGACATTATAGGGCGCTTTTATGATACGGTTGGTCTAGTCATGACCAAAGTTTTTCCCTTGCAACTTGAGTTATTCGAAAAATCTGCAAGAATGGAGTATTATAGCATGGATCAGGATATGGAATATTCGTCTTTTAAACTCTATAATTATTTTTTAAATTTAGGCTTTGAGCAGGAAAATCAAAGTGATTATTTTTACATCCGCACATCTTTCCCTAATGATAAACTAGATAGAATTGATTTAAATTCCATATTCGATCAAGAATATTATGATAAACTAGTTAAACAAAAATAATATAGTTAAGGTTCTATTAATCAGATACTCTTTATTATGAAATGTTTTAGTGTAAATTTGAATAACTAAGATATGAGTATGTCCAAGTATTTTCGAAATACTTTCAATAGGTACACTTTTTGTTAACATAAGTGTGTCAAAAAGGTGTCTGCTTTGATGTTATAATCCATGGAAAAAAAGAAGTCGCCGGATTGAAGCAAGTGTAATGTAAAAATGGGTAAGTAAGTAGTTTCCTCTTCTCTGCATCATCAGGTAAATGAACTCCAGCAAAATATTGAAGTATTTGCATTACCAATCCGTTACCTCGATAGCTACCGAAAACAAGCTGGTCGCTGATTGCAGATCGGAGAAATGTAGATTGATTTATCCACGGTGTTTTGTATAATAAAGAGTACTTGTGTAACAGATAGCTTTACCTCTATTAAAATAGTTCTGTTGATCAGAGGGTAATTAAATAAAATATTCTATTTTTGTAATGGTTATTAAGATAATAGCTGTTAAATAATGGTTTGGAATGAAATTTTATAATAGAATACAGGAATTAGAGGTTTTAGCCCGGACACTCAAGCAATCTCAAAAAAGTTCGTGCTTTACTGTTATGGTGGGACGTCGCCGTATCGGTAAAACATCCCTTCTCCTCGAATCTGTAAAAGATCAAAAATATCTATATCTATTTGTTTCCCGAAAAAGTGAACAACTTCTTTGTGAACAGTTTCAAAAAGATGCAACAAGGGCTTTGGGGATACAGATATTCGGAAATATTACCCAATTTAAAGACCTCTTTGAGCAATTGCTTATTTTTGCCACAAAAGAACATTATACGCTGATAATTGATGAATTTCAAGAATTTGATAATATAAATTCATCTATATTCAGCGATATACAGAATCTCTGGGATCAATATAAAGACAAGGCTAAAATCAACTTTATAGCTTCTGGTTCTATCTATTCAATGATGATGAAGATTTTTGAGAATAGAAAAGAGCCTTTATTTGGTCGCCTAACATCAAAAATGATATTGAAACCTTTTGCTGTAAGTGTCATCAAGGAGATATTAAATGATTATAATCCTAAATACACTGCAGAGGATCTTCTGTGCTTGTATATGCTTACCGGAGGAGTCCCTAAATATCTTGATTTATTAATGGAAGCCGGAGCGTTTACGAAAGATAAGATGCTGGATATGGTCACAAGTCCGGACTCACCCTTTCTTGGTGAAGGTAAAGATTTACTGGTCTCTGAGTTTGGAAAGGAGTATGGTACATACTTTTCCATTATGCAGTTAATCGCTTCCGGAAAGACTACCCAAAGTGAAATTGATTCTATTATCGAAAAAAATACAGGCGCCTATCTGGTAAATCTTGAGAAAGAATATTCTCTTATTATAAGAAATAAACCAATGTTTTCGAAACCGGAGAGCCGTAAAAACCGTTGGAGCCTGAATGATAATTATCTTCGTTTTTGGTTCAGGTTTATTTTCCCGAACCAATCATTAATTGAAATGGGAAAGAACGAATTGCTTCGAGAGTATATTGATAAGAATTACGAGCAATATAGCGGACTGATCTTGGAGAAATATTTCCAGGCAAAAACGGTAGAGGAGGAGAGGGTTACCTTGATTGGTAGCTATTGGGACAATAAAGGATTGAATGAAATTGATTTGATAGCACTGAATGATTTAGATAAAACAGCTATTGTTGCCGAAGTAAAACGTAATCCGAAGAAAATCGATTTAAACCTTCTTCAGGTAAAGGTTGATTCGATAAAGAAAGAGTTGTCAAAATATAAAGTTCAGTTGCAAGGCCTTTCTCTGGAAGATATGTAATTCGAGTAAAATGTAGATATATTTGAAAATTGGACTTTGGTATACTCCCAATAAAATATTTATCCATTTTTCGGGCTAATATATAAATAAACTGTATCTTTGCTTTTGGTGTAACTCATTGCAAAACAGTGAATAATAAGCGTGGGTTATTTGGTGGTTCAAAAAATATCGATGGTCTAACCAATTGATATACAATATAAATATTGGAGGGCAAAGTTCCCTCTCTCTCCGCGGAGATTAAAGCCAAAAGGTGATAAAAAAGAGATAAATCCTACAATATCAATGGATTGTA
>NZ_CAKUOF010000006.1 GCF_934668725.1 uncultured Dysgonomonas sp. | reverse complement strand
TCAGTATATTACGAAATTAAAACGACAAAAGCTTAATTAAATTCTGTCCATTTTTATCTAGCAATAGCTATTTAAAATAAATAAATGCCCGCAAATATTTTTTCCGGGGGGACTATCTTGTATTCGTATGCTTACATCCGATATGACTTAGTTATGGAGTCTAAGTAGTGCCTTTTTCTCGAATTTGTAAACAACGGTCCCCAGAATCCATTATAGCTTAGACAACAACACTACCTAAATAATTACATGCTGTTGTTTGATTTATTATTTGTCAAACTATTTATTTTTTTTAACATCATTTATGATTAAAAAGACTTTACTATTTATTTTTTCTTTCTCCTTGGGACTTTCATACGCCCAAGTCGGAGTCAACACAGAAAGCCCTCAAGCCGCCTTACACATCGAAGGAGATTTAATTGTCAAAAACACATCTCCGAAGAGCGGCAGCAATGCTGATCTCAAACCATTATTTGTCGACCCTGATGGGTATGTTGTACGATCAATTGCAACCCAAGCCTCCAGTCCTATTACTGCTATTCAGACTACTAGACAGATACTCAATAGCTCTTCGACCCCCGGTCGACTCACAGTTTTTAACGACGGATTTAGTCAATCAATTGCATTAGATGAAAATGATATCGTAATAAACAACTTGGGTGTAACCGTACAAAACGGCTTCCTACGGATTGCTGAAAGCGGAATATATCAGATAAATTCTTTGATTAATTACATATTTGGAACAAATACAAATGGTAGTAAGATATTTATAAATATGTACCTAGAAAAAAGTAGTAATAATGGGAATGGTTGGTTTACAGTAGTGGGTTATAGGCCTATATTCACAATCGACTGGTCTTCGGGACAAAGTACTCCGGCAATTCTTCCTACTGCAATTACATTTTTAGCACAAGGCGATTTGCTTCGCTATTCATTCTATAGGACTCGTTCTGGAGCAACCTTACAGGGAGATCCACTTACCAGTCTTACTGTAGATGCGGTCTACTCAAAACCTTCTGTTTCTATATCCATAGTTAAGCTTTAAAAAAATAGAAATATATCTAACTTGTTTTTTTAACCTTCTCTTGCATTATGGAAGGTTAAAAGAAGTTACCCAAAGAGCATAAAACAACAAATGTGCAATAGGACCTCATTAAGGCTATTTAGTTTATTCACCAACAAGCTGAGCCAGTTCTTTTTCCACCATGAGTAAACTTGTTTCGGCTTGCCCTCTGAGGTAGCGAGCCTCCTGTTGTACTTCTAACACATCGTAGACTGTCGCCAACAAGTCTTTGTTTAAATGTTGAAGGGTTGATAAATTTATAATTTCACGCTCATTTTCTCTTGCTATTTGCGAACCCGACTTACGCAGTGCCTTACTACTCCGTCTAATGACTTTGTTAATAAATTTAGACAGGTAATGCTGAGCTTCTAATATTTGCTGTGTATTGGCAACATTCAAAGAAAGTATCATCTGATTTCGCGACAAAGGCAAAGTATTAAGCATACATGATTGTAACCGATCCGGAAAAGATGCATTATTACTTTGCACCAAACTATGCCCTTCTTTTACATTGCCCATAGCCTTCTACTGTGATTGCTGCACTCCAATTTAGGGAACAATCCCTCCAATAACTGAATTGATTATGGCTGTAGCTTCTTTGGGTTTTATATTTAGCTCCATTTTCCGGTTAGTTAAAGTTTCAGGTCTTAAAAATTAATTTTAAGACTACGGTCTAGTTTATCCATGTAAAGATATAATCTATTTCCTAAAATCCTTTTTTGCTCTTCTTTCGATCTCTTTTCCATTAGGGAATAATTAGAACTGTTACCTTCATAAGAATAGTCGTAATATCGTGTATTAACCTGTATCAGAATAAGAAAAAGTGTAGTACATGCAACGGACAAAGTAAAAATTCGAGCCCTTGCCGCAATATACTTTGATATTGCCGGCAAAGTTATATTTATAATGATACAAGACAGTATCAACAGAAAGATATCATAATTGTTCCACCACCAGATTTTACCATAGCCCCCAATATAATTTTCGGAAGGCCAAAAAAATCCAATACCTCCCCAAACCGATGCTGGAGTAGGCAGATCTCCGGCAAGGTGCGCCCAATAGCCCAAAACAAAAGCTATAAGATAAGTCGAATAATTTTTCACGAATGCCACCAAGCTCTTATTCTCTTTTCTGTTTCTAATTATGCAGACCAATACTAAAAACAAAATAGTGAAAATCAGACTTCCAATCAATGAGTGAAAAAAAGCATGGTGTGAATACCAGAACTTACTGCTATAAATAAAACGCCCCGAGTGCGACAGGTGAAAGAAAGCTCCCAAAGTCTGATCGAATTTCGACCACATGCTTACAGCATCAATATCGGGCAATGCTCCGCCAACAGCTCCCGCCAAAATAATTTTTGCTTTTTGGAGAATAGATGTTTTATTATAATTGGCAACTACAGTTGCTATAGCAATTCCCGATAGCGCATGCGTAAGAATATCCATAAACGATTGAAATTCAATTATTTTATCACAATAATACTAAAAATGTACCCATAAATAATATGTTAGTCTCGCAAATTTATACTTTATAATCTGGAATAATAAATTAATTTCGTAATCTGACAGTTTAAACAACAAATCAATATTAAAAAGATTAATAACGATGTGACTTTTTCGCACCATCTCCCACTAATAATATAGAAACAATAACTATACTAAAATATGATATACCTAGAAGCCAGAAATATAATTAAGCAATATGCAAATCATAGGGCTCTTAATGATGTAAGTATACAAGTACCCAAGGGTAAGATCTATGGCTTACTGGGTCCTAACGGAGCCGGAAAAACAACTCTGATACGGATCATAAATCGGATTACAGCACCCGACAGCGGTGAAGTTTTCCTCAATGGCAGAGCATCCCTTCCTTCAGACATATACAATATAGGCTATCTTCCTGAGGAGAGAGGCCTATACAAAAAGATGAAAGTAAAAGAGCATGCTTTATTCTTAGCCGAACTTAAAGGCTTAAAAAAACACGAAGCCAACCAAAGAATCGATGAGTGGTTTGAGAAATTTAACATCACCTCATGGAAAGACAAAAAGGTCGAAGAGCTATCGAAGGGTATGCAACAAAAAATACAGTTCATAACTACAGTGATTCACAATCCTGATTTATTAATACTGGACGAACCTTTCAGCGGATTCGACCCGGTTAATGCCGAACTATTAAAGAAGGAAATACTCGAATTGAAAGAAAAAGGAAAAACAATTATTCTCTCAACTCATAATATGGAGTCGGTCGAAGCCCTTTGCGACGAGATTACACTCATTAATAAATCGCAAGTCGTATTACAAGGAAATGTAACAGAGATTCGAAACAAATACAAAAAACACGTTTTTACCGTCACTGTAAGCGGAAACGACTTTGAACTACCTTCCGGATTATTTTCGTTGGAATCTAAAGAATCCAATTCGGAAACCTCCAAAGTAAGAATCAAGAAATCCGGACAATCAAGTAACTCCGAAATTCTTAGGGAAATCACCAATAAATACGAAGTACTCTCTTTTGAAGAAGAACTGCCATCTATGAACGAAATATTTATTCAAACAGTTACAGCACAATGAAAGCATTAAGTATTATAATCAAGAGAGAATATCTTTCACGAATAAAAAAGAAGTCATTTGTGGTACTTACCATATTGATGCCACTTCTTATGATTGCATTAGTATTTGTCCCGCTGTTATTATCAAACATCAAAGATTCTGAGACGAAACGTATCGCTGTAATTGATAATACCGGAAGATATGCTTCACACCTAAAATCATTCGATCATTATACATTCGAAATAATAAGCAATAGTCAGGACGATAATTTAAAAACGAAAGTAGGAAAAGACTTATTTGGAATACTCGAAATAACCGGCGACTTAACAGACAACTCTGCTGCTGCGACTTTTGTTTCCGAAAAACAAGTGCCTTTAGACCTACAAGGTTATATCAATAATACACTTTCGGAGATTGTAAAATCAGACAAAATAAATCTTCTGGCACAAAAGGCAGATATAGATACCCAAGTAATGGTTGATATACGTCATGTTATTGAAAGCTCGGGAAATATAAAAATAACAACACTGAGATGGAGTGACGATGGGTCGGAGAAAGAAACATCTACCGATATTGCAGCAGCTATCGGAGGTATTTTCACTTTTATCATGTATCTGTTTATACTCATGTATGGCACAATGGTTATGCAGGGAGTCGTTGAAGAAAAAAGCAATCGAATTGTCGAAGTTATGATTTCATCGGTACGTCCTTTCGATTTAATGATGGGCAAGATCATTGGAATAGGACTTACAGGCATCACTCAGCTATTCATCTGGTTTGGAATTTTTGCCATTATTCTGGGAGTGAAAAACTCACTATTCCCGGCTGCCGATATTCAAAGTATCTCTTCTCAATTAGGCAATATACAAATGTTGTTCTCCATAAACTGGATCGAAATCATTGTCTATTTCTTACTTCTTTTCATTGGAGGATACCTTATTTATGCATCTCTTTTTGCCATGTTCGGTGCAGCAGTGGATAACGCACAAGATACACAGCAGTTTGTTATGCCTATAACACTTATATTCATGTTTGCCTTTTACGTAGGTATATACAGTCTTCAAAATCCTGACGGACCGTTAGCCTTCTGGTGCTCGATGATACCTCTGACATCTCCCATCGTAATGATGGTACGCATACCTTTCGAAATTCCTTTATGGGAAAAAATCTTATCCATAGTCATTTTATATGCAAGCATTTTCTTTGTGGTTAAGTTTGCGGCAAAAATTTATCGTGTAGGAATCCTTATGTACGGAAAAAAGCCAACTATCAAAGAGCTTATCAAATGGTTCTCTTATAAATAAGATTAACGAACTCATTAAATATCGCTAATGCCCGAACAACTCTGTCGGGCATTTTTCTATTTAAGTTCGCAGATCTATTTATTACTTTGTTAAAAGAAACAGCGATAAGCTGATAAATTTTCAAAGTATATCATTAAACATATTCTTTCACCTAAGAGAAAGATTTAAACTTATCTTTGTATAGAATTAAAACAAACAGAAACAGTTGAAAAAGATCAAATCATACATGATGCCCATATCTATGATTACAGGAGCCTTGTTTTACTCCTATCTATCGGAGTTATCATTTTTGACCCCTTATCTCATCTTTTTCATGCTGCTCATTACATATACCAACATATCCGTCAAATCAGTTAGGTTTTCGATCCTACACTTATGGCTTTTAATAATTCAACTATTGGGTAGTATTGGAGCGTATCTCGCTATACGTGGCATAGATCCTATTATTGCTCAAAGTGCAATGATCTGTATATTAGCTCCTACTGCAACCTCAGCAGTAGTCATTACAGGTATGCTGGGAGGCAATACCGCCAGCCTGACCGCATTCAGCCTGCTTAGTAACTTAACTGTCGCCATAGTAGCACCATTACTATTTACTCTTATAGGAGATCATTCGGGCTTTTCTTTTTGGGAAGAGCTACAAGAAATTACACTACGGGTATTTCTACTATTATTACTTCCGTTCTTCTTGGCTATTCTTTTAAGTAAAATATCACCAAAAACTCACAATAAGATAAAAACTTCGCAATCTTATTCATTTTATTTATGGAATATAGCTTTAATGATAGTAACTGCACGGACTGTTAATTTTCTCTTGGTAGAGGGCAGTAACCATGTTAAAACATCTCTTATAATTGCTGTATTAACATTAGGCATTTGCATCGTGCAGTTTTATGTCGGGCGGTTATTAGGACGACGATACAGCGATACCATTGCCGGAGGACAGGGATTAGGACAGAAAAACACTATACTTTCCATCTGGATGACACAAACCTATTTGAACCCAATTGCATCAATCGGACCAGGAGCGTACATACTTTGGCAAAATATAATCAACTCAAGTCAAGTATGGTATAAGCAAAGACGAAATTGACACATTTTCACGTGGTTAACAATTTTCTATTTTTTATCTCAAAGATTTGTGTTAAATTTGCAGGCTCTAAGAACACGTAAAGCGTATCGTTTTTTTGAAGCATACTTTAAGAAATAATCCGGTTAGATGGATCAAAACAAATGTTCTTTTAACAGAAATGAATAATAAGATGAAACTCTCAGTAACAATAGTTCTGCTTTTCATAGCATCATATGCTTTCGCACAAAGCCCCAACAGGGATTCTCGCAGTACTAAAATTGACGAGAATGAAAAAAAACGTCTTGAAAATCAGTTCAAATCACTAAATACATTTTACATAAACGATGATGGTCTGGTTGTTTACCAAACACAAGGAAATTCAACTATTCAGAAAGAAGAAGAAAATCAATCAGATACAACAGACAATACCGCATCTGCCCCCCAAAACACGAAAATAAAAGAAGATGAGGGTAGTTATCTAATAAAGGAGGATAACCAAAATACTCAAGAAACCCCAATCGAGAGACCCTTGAGTAAACGGGTCACTTCATCCGCAGAAGCCACTAAAACCGAAACTAACAATAAAGAAAAAGCTCCTGCAAGAGCCGGTATTATAAGAAAAGAAGCATTAAAACCAACAGAAATTTTAAGCAACAGAGAGCCTGTCAACAACAATAATAAAGTTGAAGCAAATACTGAAACAGGAATAAAATCCTCAACGATTAAAAACTCTCCAATAACATTTGGAAGCGAAGAGCAGACTGATAATATACCAAAGGCAATTACAAACAATACTCAACCCAAAACAGAGGCAAACAAAACCGGTCAAACAAAGTCAACGCCCAAAAAGTCATCGGTATTTAACAAAAACAAATATACATCTCAATACAAAACAATGGAAGAAGCCGCACTTGCGGTAGAAGCCTTATTGGAAGATCTAAGAAAAGAACAAGCACAAACGACAAGTGCTGGTTCTATGTCATCGCGATTATCGGGAGGAGCAGGTCGTGCTTCCTTAAGAAAGAAACCTGCAACGAGTCCGTCCTACTCCAATAATACTGACAATACCAGTATAAACACAGCCACAGTAATAGATGAAGAAACTTCGGAATTCGGAAATGAACCTACTTATTTCATCAACGGAAAAGAAGTAGATAAAATAGAAGTAAACAGACTTAGAAAGAAAGAAATAATTAATAAAGAGGTACGTACCAGAAATACTGTATCGGGAAATCCAAACGGAGAAGTGTGGTACGAGGTAAAGTACGATAATTAAAAAATATACTCTATAGTAATAAAAAAAGAGCAAAAAGTGATTCACTTTTGCTCTTTTTCTATTTTGAGATTATAAAGGTCACAGACCTTTTTATTGCTTTGGCAAGTATAACAAATATAGATTGTTACAATCTATAAAATACACCAATATTTTTCACTCTTTACTTAATTCAGCTATTACAGAGTTGATTACAGGAGGAAAATGAAGATATTCCAATTGATGAACTTTTTCGGCAACATCCTGATAGGTATCATCGGGCAATACATCACATCTGGCTTGAAAAATGATAGCTCCTTCATCGTAATTCTCATTAATATAATGAATTGTTATTCCCGATTCAGTTTCTCGGGCTGCAACAACCGCCTTATGAACATTATCTCCATACATACCCTTTCCACCAAACTTAGGAAGCAAAGCCGGATGAATATTTATTATTCGTTGAGGATAAGCATCGATCAGATTCTGAGGAACTTTCAATAAAAAACCTGCCAATACGATAAAATCAATCTTATTTTCTTTTAAGCAATCAAGTACCAAATCACTATTTTCAAAGCTGTCTTTAGAAAATGTTACCGATTTTATACCTAAAACCTCGGCTCTTTTATGCACAAAAGCATCTGCTTTATTCGATATAATCAGCCTTATAGACACACCGTCTTTATCTTTAAAATAATTGCTAATATTCTCAGCGTTAGAGCCTGACCCGGAAGCAAAAATAGCTATATTGACCATAAACAGCTTTTAGTTGACTTTGCACACAAAAACAAGAAATGTGCAGTTTTAACGAATTTTCTATGCAAAATATTTGTTTCGTATTAATAAAATACGCTTACTTTGCATCGACAAAATTAGAAATAAAATTTAATTATTCATTAAAATCAAAAAGTTATGTCTGACGTAGCATCAAGAGTTAAAGCAATTATCGTTGATAAATTAGGTGTTGAAGAAACAGAAGTTACAAATGCTGCTAGTTTTACAAACGATCTAGGAGCTGACTCACTTGATACAGTAGAACTTATCATGGAATTCGAAAAAGAATTCGGTATTTCTATTCCAGATGATCAAGCTGAAAAAATTTCGACAGTAGGAGACGCAGTTTCTTATATTGAAGCTAACGCAAAATAAAAATTTCCACAAACAATTTATGGAATTAAAAAGAGTAGTAGTAACGGGTTTAGGTGCAGTAACACCGCTGGGCAACGATGTGCAAACCACATGGAACAATGCAATCAACGGAGTTAGTGGAGCTGGACCCATTACTCAGTTTGATGCGTCGAAATTCAAAACACAGTTTGCCTGTGAAGTGAAAGATTTTGACGTAACGAAATATCTTGACAGAAAAGAAGCACGCAAGTGCGACAGATATACGCAGTTGGCTATCGCTGCATCAGAAGAAGCAATCGCTGATTCTGGACTTAAGTTCGAAACTGAAGATTGTGACAAAATTGGTGTAATTATGTCTGCCGGAATCGGTGGTATAAAAACATTTGAGGAAGAAGTAGGATACTATTACCAAAACAAGGAAATGGGACCTAAATTCAACCCGTTTTTTATACCTAAAATGATCGCAGATATTGCATCAGGTCATATATCAATGAGACATGGTCTTCGCGGACCTAACTTCGGTACAGTTTCGGCTTGTGCATCATCTACCCATAGTGCAATTTCGTCTTTCGACATTATTCGCTTAGGTAAAGCAAATGTAATGATAGTTGGTGGCGCAGAAGCTACTATCAGCGAATCAGCTGTTGGTGGATTTAATGCTATGACTGCACTGTCGACAAGAAACGATTCTCCTCAAACTGCATCACGTCCATTTAGCGCCAGCCGTGATGGATTTGTAATGGGAGAAGGATCAGCTTGTCTTGTTTTCGAAGAGTTAGAACACGCATTGGCTCGAGGAGCTAAAATATATGCAGAAGTTGTAGGAGGAGGAATGTCTGCTGATGCTTATCATCTAACATCATCTCACCCTGAAGGACTTGGAGCAAAGATAGTAATGAGAGCAGCTCTAGAAGATGCAAAAATGAAACCCGAAGAGATCGATTACGTAAATGTTCATGGAACATCTACACCAGTAGGAGACCCTTCGGAAATCAAAGCTATCAAAGATGTATTTGGCGACGCGGCTTATAAACTGAATATCAGTTCAACCAAATCGATGACCGGACACCTTCTGGGTGCTGCCGGAGCAATGGAGTCTTTGTTCTGTGTACTTTCTGTACAAAACGACATTGTACCTCCAACGATCAATTTCACTGAAGGTGATGAAGATCCAGAAATCGATTACAAATTGAATCTGACGTTTAATAAAGCTCAAAAAAGAGAAGTCAGAGCTGCCTTATCAAACACATTTGGTTTTGGCGGACACAATGCATGTGTAATCGTAAAGAAGTTTAATAAGTAAGTGCTTAAGAAACTATATCGAAATATAAGGCTTCTTCCTAAAAAAGGGAAAGAGCCTTATGTTTCATTTTATAAGATACTAAATTTTTACCCGTACAATATAACATTGTATGAACAAGCATTGTTGCATAAATCATCATCCATAAAACTCAAAGACGGAAGATGGATCAACAATGAGCGGCTAGAGTTTCTAGGAGATGCCATTCTGGATGCAATAGTGGCAGATATTGTTTTTAAAGAATTCGAATACAAGAAAGAAGGCTTCCTCACCAATATGAGGTCAAAGATCGTACAACGCGAGACTCTAAACAAATTAGCTCTCGATTTAGGCCTTGACCGCTTAATCAAATCTTCTGCAAAAACAGGTAATCATAAAACACACATGTATGGCAATGCTCTCGAAGCCCTAATCGGAGCTATTTATCTAGATCAAGGATACCGCATTGCAAAAAAATTCGTCTATGAAAGACTCATTGTCGAACATTTGAATATTGATACCGTTGCCCAGCAAGAGGTTAATTTCAAATCACGCTTAATCGAATGGAGCCAGAAAAATAAAATTCCAATCGAATTCAGGCTCATAGAGTCATTTACGGATAATAACAACAATCCAATATTCTATACAGCTGTTGATATCTACGATTTAGAGTCGGGAACAGGTCGTGGCTATTCAAAAAAAGAATCGCAGCAAAAAGCTGCAGAAGAAGCTTTGAATAAAATAAACATCGACAAAGAATTTGTTAAAGGCATCTTGCTCATAAAAGAAAAAGAACTCGAATTATTAGTATCCGATACTCCGGAAATAAGCAATTCAGACCTACCAAACGATCAAGAGGTTGAGAAACCTTAGGCTCGTCCTCCTCTATTCAAGACATTAGTTTTAATTAACGGATATACTTATATAGAAGTCTCCCATTCAAAAACAAAGATAATCTACCGAATGTTATATTAATAGTAAATTACTGATATAATATTCATTTAGTAAACCAGTTAAAACGGACAACCTAAATAGAAAAGATTATGTTTACAATTCATGCAATAGAAGAGATACATGCCAAAGTAAAAAGTGGAGCTGACTTCCCTCGTTATATACAAGATTTAAAAGATTTAGGAGTAACCAGCTATACTATTTACGTGAATAACGGCCATACGGTGTATTCCGGAAAAAATAACTTTCAGATTACTTCTGATCCTAAATATGCGACACTCCATATCGCCGAAAAAAGCGATACAGAAAGACTACAACACGCTTTAACGATTCATCAGCAGGGACAGACCAATTATATGACCTTTTGTAAACATTCGGCTGCTTCGGGAGTTGAAAAATGGACAGTTGATATAAAAGACATGCACTGCTCCTATTATGATAAAAGTGGAAAAGTAATGCTTACGGAGCAGGTACCCATACCACCTCAAAAAGAGTGATATACCTTTAATTTAGAAACCGTTCCTTATTATTCCACATATAAACTAAGGCATTCTCTAAAGCCACTTTTCCGGGTTTAGGATTAAATCCGAGCTCGATTCTAGCTTTCGAGATATCAAAGTCCTGAATCAATCCCCAAAACATACCAACTTCTTTAGGCGTTAAAACGGGAGTGTTTCCTGATATTTTTGCCCTCATCTCCATAAACCAAGCTACAGAGTAAAGCACAAATTTAGGAACACGAACAGGCTTTTTCAACTTTAATTGTGGAATAAGATTATTTGCGATAGAAATAGTTTCGGTAATAGAAAGACATTTTTCATTTGCCAGGATATAACGCTCACCACTACGCCCTTTCTTTGCTGCTAAATAACACCCATGAGCCACATCTTTTACATCTATCCAGTTTAGGGACACATTTGTTTCTACCGAAAGTTCGTTGTTTAAAACCGAACGTAAAATCATACAAGAATTACTTAACCGATCTTCGATAACACTACCAATCATAGCACTCGGCATGACTGAAACTAATTCAATATTATGCTTAGCGGCTAATTTAAAAGCCAACTGCTCTGCACCGTTTTTCTTTTTCTGTAAATTCATTGTTGCTTTCTCACCTACTATTTGAACGAATTCAGCATTGGATAGATTCGGATTTCTCAATGATTAAGGCAAATTTGCTAATTGAAAACCTAACGGTTCTGTTTTAACAGGCGTCAGTAAATCTGGGCGTATTATTAAAAGCAATAGCACTTCTGCGAAAACCCTTAGAGCACCATTTCAGAAATTATTTCATTGCTCCCTTCTTCAGAGACCACCATCTCAAAAAAAGTATAAGCCGTAGATTTCCCTACGGCTTATACATATTCTTAGATATAATTATACTTTGCCAATATTTCTCAATACATTGTTTGCATTTAAAAATATCTACTCATATCCAATGGCTTAGTTTTAAACTCTTCCAAATAACGAATAAAATCGGAGCTATCCTTTATAGGATAGTCAAATAGTATCTGGCAATTTTCAGGGTTCAGTGTATCGTAGATCACTAAGAAAAGATCTCCTTTTAGTGCTTTTGTATTGCTTGTCAACTTACCTTTTATGGTAATATTCTCAAACCTCTTATTTTTAGCATCAAAAGAGATAAAAAGGTATGTTCCTCCTTTAGTTGGTAATCCCGACATATATTGATAAGTACCGATAGCATAGCCAGTATTTCTCTCGATTTGCTGGCCTACAGACTTCCTACCCCAGATAATCATCAATGCTAATAGACCTATTATAGCAAATAGACCTATAAAAAAAAGTAATGATTTTCTTTTATCCTCTTCCATAAATTAATATCTTCTATCAAGTTTATTCCAAATATCCTTTTCCCTTAAAGGTCTATCTGAGCCTCCTTTATCTTACCCAAAGATCCTCGTATTAAACCTTGTCTTATAACAAGAGAGGCAATACCGCTAAAAGCTGAATTAAAGTACCCTCAAAAAAGGAGCAACACCAGCAAGATACAAGGTCTGTAATTCCCCCCATAAAGGCTCTATTACCGACTTCATTCCACGAAATATTATTGAATCTTATATCAAAAGATTGTTGAACAATATAGTTTCTTCCAGCTACAATAGCTCCTCAAACAATAGGACCAACATATATGGTTGCTATACCATCTGCTCCGCCAACACCGAAATATGAGAATCCTTATCCCCAAGAGTTTACATTTCCAGCAATCGCATTACCAATTAAATTGACTGTGTATCTTATATAATAACTCTCCAATTCCGTCGTATCATCCCGTTGAGTTATCATTTTCACCTGATTTCCATTGTAGATAAAAGCTGTTATTCGTCGATTTACTGAATAGAGTACCATTACAGAAATATTTCATTGCTCCCTTCTCCAGACCACCATCTCAAGAAAAGTATAAACCGTAGATTTCCCTACGGCTTATATATATTCTTAGATATAATTATACTTTGTCAATCTTTTTCGATGCATTTTTTGCATTTAAAAATATCTATTCATATCCAATGGCTTAGTTTTAAACTCTTCCAAATAACGAATAAAATCGGAGCTATCCTTTATAGGATAGTCAAATAGTATCTGGCAATTTTCAGGGTTTAGTGTATCGTAGATCATTAAATATTGATTTCCTATGACAGCCGCTTTATATCCTATCGTCTTTCCGCTATCTTTCATTCCGTTATAAGTTCTACTATTGGCTTCAAAATCAAAATACACCTCTATACTCATAGGTGTTCCTGCAGTAGTTATATTTTTGAGTACACCTATTGAGTATCCTAGATTATTTGCAATTTTTCTCTCAGAATCTTTTCGTAGATAATGAAAAAACATATATAATAAAGTTAGAAAAATAAGAGTCATACTCAAAATAACCCATGCTGTCTTGGTACTCTGATCCATTATTATTTATTTTAATTTACTATTTTCATTGAAGCATATATAATCTTTGTTGAAGTAAACATCACTACAGCTAATAATCTAATAAACGATACATTAAACACCGAACACTACTTATCGTCAGTCAGTATCTTGAATACAGCCTCTCAGTGATTATATAAATGAATATAGAAAAATTGTCCGTTTTAATTGTCTATGTGACCGAGCAAAATAATTAGCACCCTTTTACTCTTATAAAAAACCTCCTTAAATACCATTTTTCATATTAGATAAAAGATCGCTTATAAGCATCCTTGTTCTCCGTATACATTTTTTGAGAAATAGGCTAAGTATAATATACATAAATAACAAATTCTCAATTACTGCACACTCCTTGCACTATTTTCAAAATAAAAAAGTCAAACATCTGTATTTTAGATATTTGACTTTTAAAAAAGTGGTACCACCAGGAATCGAACCAGGGACACACGGATTTTCAGTCCGTTGCTCTACCAACTGAGCTATGGTACCATTATCGCATTGCGTGTGCAAAGGTAAAACAATTTTCTATATCTGCAAGTGCTACCGCACTTTTTTTACTTATTCATTGCATTATATATTACCGATTGTATACGCGGACGAATGTTCAAAGTCATCAGTTTTTTGTGCGTACGAGAGGGGTTCACCCTGTTAGACAAGAAGATATAGATCATATTATTGTCTGGATCTATCCAAAAACAAGTTCCGGTAAAACCCGTATGTCCATACACACTTATCGGAGCTTGTGGAGCCGTTGGACTAGAACGGTTATTCCGGGGATCGGGTTTATCGAAGCCTAACCCTCTCCTACTGTTGGCACTTTTTGCTGTTGTAAACAAACGAACCGTTTCCTTGCTTAAATATTTTTCACCACCATAAGTTCCCAAATTGAGCCACATTTGATAAAGCTTAGCCAAATCATTCGCATTAGAAAATAATCCGGCATTACCCGATATTCCTCCTAAAAAAGCAGCACCCTCATCATGTACATAACCTTGCAACAACTGTTTTCTGAGAAAGTCGTCCTGTTCAGTAGGTACAATCATATTCTTATCAAACTTCGTCAATGGGTTATATGTAGTTGTTACTGCTCCCAACTTACGATAAAAATTCTTTTGCAGGAATGTATTCAGATCACTATCACTCACTCGTTCGACCACTTCTTTGAGAAGCATAAAATTTAAACAACTATAAAGATAGGATTTATTAGGTCTTAACTTACTTTCTGCAATACGGTTCAGAATTGTATCTTGATAACTATCACTAATATATAAGTTCTCTGAAACCCTTTTTGAAAAACCGGGTTTAGGCACATCCGAAATCAAGGTTGACTTATACTTAAAGTCTGTTCTTGCCCAAGCACCATTATCGATAAGAGCCGGATAAGAATCCAATTGCTTATAGCTAATCAATCTTCCTTCATAACTATCAGTATCTATAGCAGGCATATAATACTGGATAATAGCAGGTAGCCCTGTTTCATGAAACAATGCTTGCCGAATCGTCAAATTCTCTTTATCGGTGTTTCTTAATTGTGGAACATATTTACTCAATGGAGATTGAAGGGTTATTTTTTTCTCATCATACAATTTCATTATTGCAGGAATAGTTCCTGAAGCCTTGGACATCGAAGCCAGGTCATACAAATCGTCATTTGTCACCGCTTGAGCTTGGTTATATTCAAACGATCCGAATGATTTATTATAAATAACTACTCCATCTTTAGCTATCAAGACCTGACAACCCGGAAAAGCTTGCTCAGCAATACCCTCTTTTACTATTTCTTGTATTTGATCTAAATCCGACGATTTTATACCAACCTCCTCAGGTAAATTATATGCCAGTCTTGTCTTCTCGGTTTCCAAACCATCTCCGATATCATACAGTCCTCTTACAGTCACAGGTAATTTCCCGGATATATTAGTTCCTCCAAAAATTGCTTGGGCTGCATATTCCTGAGCAAACGGCGTATTTTCGTAAGCTAAAACAACAGCATCCGTATTTTTTATTACAGCATTGAATCGAGACATACTATAAGGAGATGTAAAGAATGTTATCACACTGTTTTTACCTTCTACTATACTTTGTATATCGTTACTAGAAAAGACTCTGTTAGAATGAACCGAAACCAATATGGTATTATACTGGCTCAACTCAGGTTGCAGTTTCTTCAATTCGGCAATACTCATAGCATTAAAGCAGGTAACATCACCGTATAACTTCAATGTCATCTGAAAGGGGCTGTTATGCGGTGCACCTAAAGAGATTGCAGCAATCTTCTTTTTATCCAAAGATTTTAAAGGAACAATCTTGTCTTCATTTTTCAACAAGGTGATTGCTTCTTCGTTCAATTTCCGACAAAGCCATTCTGCATAAGGTATATTTAACCGAGCTGAAAGATTATCAACATCAACCGGTTTTAATTTATTTAATCCTAATATATATTTATATTCAAGTATCTTACGGCATCTCACATTTATCAGTGAATCGCTCAGTATACCATCGGCCACAGCCGTCTTTAAAGCCTCATATTCATTCTTTGCATTTACAGGTCCCAGTAATAGGTCATTACCAGCGAGGATAGCTCTTACACTCATATCTTTTTCTACAGATACACCCTTCATCGCAAGCCCATCGGTAAATATAAGACCACCAAAACCCAATTCGTTCTGCAACAAATCTGTCACAATAGTTTTTGACAATGAGCTTGGAACACCTGTATTATCTAAAGCAGGGATATTTAAGTGTCCGGTCATTATACCTGCTAAGCCTGCATCAATATATTTTTTGAAAGGCACCAATTCCACATCATCCAATCGTTCTCTGTCATGCTCTATCAAGGGAAGTACCTTATGAGAATCAGTAGAAGTATCACCATGACCGGGGAAATGTTTAGCTACAGCCAATACTTTTCCGGCTTCAAGCCCACGGGCATAAGCTACACCCAGTTTAGCTACACGCTTCGGATCTTCACCAAAAGAACGTATTCCAATCACCGGGTTAGACGGGTTACTATTCACGTCTATATCAGGTGCAAAATTAACCTGTATACCTGTCAATCGGCATTGACGGGCAACCTCTCTTCCATAATAATAAATAAGAGAATCATTTTTGACAGCACCCAGCATCATATTTTTAGGGAAACGGGTCGTATTATCCAAACGCATCGACAAACCCCATTCCCCATCAAAAGTCATGAGCAATGGCACACGGGCATTCTCTTGAGCTAAATTAGTCAGCCTTGCCTGATTCTCAGGTGTTCCTTTTGAAAACAAAACACCTCCGACATGCTGGTCTTTAACTAAACTGACCAATTTCTGACGATTGGCTGCACCATTATCTCCATTTACATGAATAATAATCAACTGCCCGATGCGTTCATCTAATGACATCTGGTTATAAACAGAGTCAACCCATTGTCGCATTTTCAGCTTGTCTGCATTTTTCATCATCAAAGGTTCTATACGGTCTTTTGAAAAAGAAGAAAAAACCGAAAGAAACATACATGCCACAAAACTAAAAATGATCCCTTTCCTCATTATTTCTTGATTTTATCTAATTCTACCTCAATTTTATTTACATACGCCCCACTCTTTCCTGTTTGGAAGATCAAAACCTCTTTTCCATCCAGATTTGTACGCATATCGGGTTTTTCCATATAAGTATGCGAATGTCCTCCAATAATAATATCTACATTTTTAGACTGCTCCGCCAACTTTATATCATCATTGTATCCCAAGTGTGACAAGCAAACGACCAAGTCGCATTTTTTAGAATCCTTGAGAATTTTAGCATAAAAGTTTACACTGCTTATGGCCGGCTTAAACACCATTCCTTCATATTTATTTTTTTGGATCAACCCTTCCGGGTCTACACCAACTCCTAAGACTCCTATTTTCAGACCAAATCGCTTCAATATAACATAAGGTTTTATATCATCCTTAAGCACTGTCTCCGAAAAATCGTAATTACAATTTAATATAGGAAAGTTTAGCTTTTTTACAATCATTTTCAGCGTATCCAGACCGTAATCAAACTCATGGTTACCCAATGTTCCTGCATCATATTTCATTAGGTTCATGGCCTGAGCTTCAACTCGTCCATGAAAAAGATTAAAATAAGGTGTGCCCTGAACAAAATCTCCAGAATCAAATAAAAGAACGTTCTGGTCTTGTTTTCTTATCCCATCAATAAAAACTTCGCGGGCGACAACGCCCCCCATACCTCCATAATTTCTATCATTTTCGGGAATAGGTTCTATACGACTGTGAGTATCATTTGTACCTAAAATCACAATCTTCTTTTGAGCTCCTACCATCAACCCTATAAATAAAAAAGAGAATAGTAATATATTTCTTAATTTCATCTTAAATCTTTATCTTTTCCAGTAATTCAAACTTTGTATTAACAATCAAGAGGTTTACAATCTTATTTCTCTACAGTAATTCGACCATCCAATACCGATGATATTTCGTTTCCCTTTGCTGTTTGCTCTTTCACATATTGCATCATAGCGTCCCGAAGTGTCAATCCGGGTTCTATAACCTCAATCGAATTCTTAAAAGCGTCCAGTCCGTCATTACCGTCAGCCAGATAATCAAGTGTAATAATTGTATAAACTTTATCTTTATCAACAGGCAAACCTTTTACAGTTGCACTTTCCAACTTTCCATCCTTTATAATCAATTTAACAGTAGAAGATATACCTGCTCCCCCCATTTTTGCATAAGACTCAAAAGCATCTAAAAGGTCACTTCCCTTTAGTTTAATCAGAACTAAAGTATTCTCAAATGAATATATTTCAAAAATATTACCAATCGTAATATTCCCCTTCGACAGGTTTGCTCGGTGGCCATGTACATTCATACAAGCTAAATCACAAGCGTTATCGGTATACTTATTACCATATGCCTCCATCACATCAGAGGTGAGATTTGTCAACAAACTTTCAGGACGCCCATAGGTCATATCCTGAGTCGACACGCCTATTACCTGATTCATCTCATTATCAAGCTTCACCTTATAGTGATCCACAAGAGACTGCATCTCGTTATTAGCAGAAGAATAGTCTGCCGCGACAATCGGATATCGTTGAGCTTGTATACTTGTAGCAACATATTGTTGCCGGGAACAGGAAAAACACAATGCCATTAACATTGCCCCTCCAATCATCTTCTTCATAAATAATATTTAATTGTAAATAACCACAAAATTATAGAGTGTGCAGTCCTCATTCGTTTATGAAAAACAACGAGAGAGCAAATAGACATTCCAACTTTAAACAATGCAGCATTAGTTTAATCTCCAAATTTAGCTAATAAATAAACTTTTAGAAGATTCTAAAAAATTAATAATTCGTAAATATGATGATATTGAGAATAATCTACAAAAAAATATAAAAAAAGATGATTATCGATTAAACCTTTCTTATCAACAATTGTCTTATCATACATAGTATTTAAAATCTCTCAACAATAATACTTTTTGGATAAATGAAAAAACTTCTGCTCGCATTTGCTATGGCAATATGTATCCTATCACCTCTTGTTGCACAAAATAACATAAGAATCACAGGGACAGTCTTAGATAAAGCCGATAACAGCCCAATTGAGCAAGCCAGCGTCAGAATTCTAAAAGAAAAAGACAGCACGTATGTAACGGGGCTGGCAACCGATGATGCGGGAAAGTTCTTAATTACGGTAAATCCGGGAAAATATATTGTTAGCGTATCTTATCTAGGTTACAAAGAAAACTTTACCAATGTAGACGCAAGCCGAAAATCGGTTGTAATGGATAATATATTACTGAGCCCCGATGGAATTATGCTGAGCGAGGCGGTTGTAACTGCCAAAGCTGCCGAAATTGCCATAAAAGGAGATACTATAGAATATAATGCCGATTCGTACAAAGTACAGCCCAGTGCAGTTGTTGAAGATCTAGTGAAAAAGATGCCCGGAGCTGAAGTTGACTCCGAAGGAAAAATAACAGTAAATGGCAAAGAAATTAAAAAAATATTGGTAGATGGTAAAGAATTCTTCAGTAGCGACCCGAAGGTTGCCTCTAAAAACCTTCCGGCAGCAATGGTCGATAAACTTCAGGTTTTAGACCGAAAATCGGATATGGCTCAAATGACCGGCTTTGATGACGGAGACGATGAAACGGTTATAAATCTAACCATCAAAAAGAATATGAAACAAGGCCTCTATGGAAGTACAACTGCCGGATTAGGCAGCAACGACAGATACGGAGTGAGTGGCATAGCCAACTATATGCACAACGACAATCAGTTTACATTGATGGGGGGATCAAACAACACTAATAACGAAGGATTTACGGATAATGCAGGAAATTCATTTCGAAGTTTTCGCCCCGGCGGTATAAACTTCGGTGGAGGAAATGGAATTACAAAATCAACAAGCGGTGGTTTTAACTTCTCCATGACTCCTTCCGAAAAATTAAAATGGGGTGGTAACGCCCGTGCCGGAAGAACAGAGAATGATGTAATCACTTCAAAACATGTAGAACGATTCACGCCTAATAATCCTAAAGGGAATTTATTTCAAAACACAACTAATAAAGGAGAAAACAAAAGTGATAACTATGGAGTAGATTTTCGTTTCGAGTGGACTCCCGACTCATTAACAAAAGTCATATTTTCACCTAATTTGCAATATGGCAAAAACAGGATTTCCAACGTTAGTGAATTCCTTAGTTCTTATGAAGATATAAATGATAGTATCAACTGGGGTAACTCTACCTATTTTTCGGAAGGTGAAACCCGATCTGCAAATGCCAGACTGGAGATAAGCCGTAAATTAGGTAAAAAAGGACGAGTAGTTAGCTTAAGTTTATCAGGAGGTTTCAATAATCTGGATAATGACATCGAAAGTTGGTCAAAAAAAGCCACAAGGGAAGATCTAAAGCCCGACTCTATCTCAATCATTGATATACATACCAATCAAAAAAACAATGGGCATAACTGGAGAGCTTACTTATCATATGTAGAGCCTATTGGTCGAAATAATTTTATACAGTTCAATTATAGCTTTAGGAAGAATTATTCTGTTGCAGATCAAAATACATTCAGAAACGACGGCTTCGGCAACTATACAATCGTTGACTCCACAGCGACAAAGAATCTGAAAAATGACTTCATAAATCAGGAGATAGGAATCAATTTTAAATCAGTAAGAGCAAAATATAATTATACGATTGGAGTTATGCTGCAACCTTCCAGAATGAATAACTGGATTATTACGCCTAAAGAGAGTTCCGAGATATCCAACAATGTTCTCAATTATGCACCTGTAGCCCAATTTAATTATCTTTGGGATAAAAGACATAATCTCCGTATCGACTACTCAGGGTCAACTACTCAGCCAACAACCACCCAATTATCAAGTGTAAGAGACGAATCAGACCCTTTAAATATAAGTTATGGTAATCCAAACCTGAAACCAACCTTTAGTAATAGGTTCAGAATACGCTATCAAAAATTTAATCCGGAGAAAGCTAGTGCAATTATGGTATTTGGTGGCTTTGATTTTGCGTCAAATGACATTGTCTCGCGAACAACAACGCTATCCGGAGGAAGGCAAGAACGCACTTTTGACAATATAAATGGTAATTGGAGCACAAATCTACGGATGATAATGAACAGACCTCTGAAAAATAAAAAGTTTTCAATAAACTCGATGTCTTTTGCCAGCTATGCACGTAATAACGCCTACATAGATACACTAAGAAATACTGCAAACAACATAAATCTTGCAGAAAGTTTAGGACTGCAATACAGATCTGATTTAGTTGATTTTGGACTTCGAGGTAATATTAGATACACAACAACAAATAACAGCTTAGGGAACCTTCAAGACCGTACAGTCTACAACTATGGAGGAACCTTTACTTCAACATTATATTTACCAAATAACTTTGTAATAGATACAGACCTCAATTATTCGGCAAATGCGGGAACAACTCAAGGCTTTGAATTGAATGAATGGTTATGGAATGCTTCTGTATCAAAACAAATTTTCAAGGCTAAAAACGGCACACTTAAACTCAGTATCTACGATATTTTACATCAGAAAACGAATATATCTCAAACTTTCTCAACAGAATCGATAAGTGAAACCAGAACTAATGTTTTAGAAAGTTATTTTATGTTTAGCTTTATATATCGCTTCCAAATATTCAAGGGTGGTGCTAAAATGAGTGATATGAACAATGATCAAGGGCCAAGGTTCGGTCCTCCGGGAGGTGGTGGAAGACCTCCTCGCCCTATGTAAAACCTCAGAATGCATATGAGGCAGTGATAATTCTAGCAAAAATTTACAATATACTATTGGATATATAATTTATTATACTACCTTTGCACTCGCTTTGAAAGAAAAGCAAATAGGTAGATTCTGTAGCTCAGTTGGTAGAGCACATCACTTTTAATGATGGGGTCCTGGGTTCGAGCCCCAGCAGGATCACTAGGTAAAAAAGCCTCTCAGAAATGAGAGGCTTTTTTCATATTACTACTGCCGATTCATACTAATAAAATATTTATCTTAGCGAGACTAGATAAATAGAAAATAAAATGGATTGTAAAATACGCCGGTGGAAAATAGAGGATACAGATGATCTTTCACAAGCTCTAAATAACAAGAAGATTCTTGATAATTTAAGAGATGGTATACCTTTTCCTTATACACCCGAAGATGCCAAAGAATACATAACTACAATGCTCACTGCAGACGACGAAATGGTCTATGCTTTTGCAATAACTATTGAAGACAAGGCAGTCGGCAGTATAGGCATATTCCGCCAGACAAATATACATTCAAAAACAGCCGAATTAGGTTATTATATTGCAGAACCGTACTGGGGCAAAGGGATTGGAACAAGTGCGGTAAAACAAATATGTGATTATATCTTTCAGAATACCGATATTATCAGGATTTTTGCAGAACCATTTGCCCATAATACAGGCTCGTGCCGTATACTTGAAAAATGCGGCTTTAAATGTGAAGGCACTTTAAGAAAAAATGCAGTAAAGAATGGTGCTGTTATAGATATGAAAATGTATTCAATCATAAAAGAATAAATTTTTAGCAACCCATTATCATCCCACCCAACTCCTTTCCGGTTTTATTCAGAAGAGCTTTTCAACCATCTCAGATGATTGATTATTGATTTAATATCCAGATAGCTATATTCTTTTGGTAAGTTCTCTTTGATACTCGATAAAGGAGTGTTAAATGCTATCTCCTTTAATCGTGGTATAAGATAATCCTGCTTGTCTTTAGAGATTAATTTATCAACAGACAAATCTCCTGTAAGGATAAAACCCGATAAGTGCCCTTCGATTGTTGTTGTAGATAAATTACGTTCAGAAACAATTTCTTTTATTGATTTTCCTTCATTAAACAAGGAAAGAGTAATACGTTGGCTATCTCCCTTTTGAGCTTTTTCTTTTTTCTCGAGAACTTGTACTTCTTCTGTTTTTTGAATGGTTATTTTTTCAAAAATAATATCCTCAGTGAGGTTGATATTTCCATAGCGTACATGCTCCAGCTTTGATAGGAAAGACAGTAAAGTAGTATAGATTTCACGTATTGTCTTCAAATACGCTTTTACTTTAGAAGCATTCTTTAAACTATCTATGTGATTATCTATTGGTGAAATAATGTTTTGTTGCAGATCTTTATGAAAATATATTACAGCCTTATTTACTCTGTCTTTTATTAAATTAATATCTGGATTAGCGACATAGAGCATCGAATGAAGCTCTTTTCTAAAATTCAGGGCTATCCTTTCTTGCTCTTCCGCTTTACAATATAATTGAGAAACTAGCCTTTGAACTTCTTCTTTATTAGGAATAGTCTTACTTGATACTAATTCATAGAACGAACGCAAACTACGTACTACAGGTGACCAGTCGAAAGCCTTTTTTAATCGTTCGTCACAATAATAAGGTTTTTCCTGTTTTAATATTTTTTGCAGGTAGTCTAGTTTTAATTCGTTGCGACTAAATGCTATAGCACCCTCATCAGTACGAATACTGTCTGCCGTAATACGCGAAAACAGCACTATTCCATCCAGAGAAGTACAGCGGCTAAGTGCCACATACACCTGACCTGCAGCAAAAGCTTGTCCTGCATCAATTACAACGCGGTCGAAAGTTAACCCCTGACTTTTGTGTATAGTAATAGCCCAAGCCAATCTTATAGGATATTGGGTAAATGCTCCAAGTTCCTCTTCTTCAATATCACCGGAGTCTTCGTTTAACGAATAGCGGACATTGTGCCATGTTTCTTCCTCCAACTCCATTTCATGACCATCTTCGAACCGGACGATTATCTTTTTATCTGATAAGAAACTAACGACAGCCAATTTTCCATTGTAATAACGACGTTTTTCTCCGGCATCGTTTTTTACAAACATAACCTGTGCTCCAACCTTTAATGAAAGATTAAAATCGGTAGGCAAAGAATTTTCTGCAAAATCGCCACTTATCTTACCCGAGAAAGATACTGTTTTTGTAGCCAGACGAGCCAGCTCGTCATTATTTATCTTATCAGCTTTGTAATTATGGGTACAAAGAACAATGTATCTGTTTTCCTCCGTTAATTCAAAAGAGGGGTTGTAACGTTCATTAAGTATCTTTAAGTCGGCAGACGTTGTGCAACTATTGCGAATACGATTGAGAATATCGATAAAATCCTGATCGCTTTGCCTGTAAATGGTCTTTAATTCTATATACAAAGGCATATTATTTTGCAGTGCCTGAGCATGAAAAAAGAATGGGGACGGATAATACTCTTTCATTTGATCCCACTCATGCTGTTGTACCACCGGTGGAAGTTGATACATATCTCCTATGAAGAGAATTTGCACACCGCCAAATAATTGTTGATTATTGCGATAACGTTTCAATAAATAATCTATAGCATCGAGCATATCTGCTCTAAGCATACTGACTTCATCGATGACGAGCAGATCAAGCTCTCGTAACATTTCGATCTTCGATTTACGTAATTTGAAATGAAATTCAAGCTTCTTTTTACCTTCTAAATTGGGAATAAACGGCTCAAAGGGTAACTGTAACAAAGAATGCAGAGTCACGCCCCCCGCATTTATTGCCGCAACACCTGTTGGGGCGGCTACGATTACATTTTTATCGGCATGCTCACGGATATAATGCAAAAACGTTGTTTTTCCTGTCCCTGCTTTGCCGGTCAGGAAAACCGATTGAGAAGTGTTCAATACAATATCGGCTGCAAGCGTAAATATTTCGTTTGGTGATAAATTTCCCATTAAACTAGTCATTATTCTTACAAATATAATTATATTCGAATTGCATACCTAGTCAATAACATGTAAACTATATAATTGACTCATTCACATAAACAAACGAAAGTATTCATAAAACAGATGAAAATAAACGTCAATAATATTACCCTTAACTACATTCAGGAAGGGCAGGGAGAGCCACTTATTTTATTGCATGGCAACGGAGAGGACTTGCAAATATTCGATAAACTGATAAGTAAGTTAAAAAAACAATTTACGGTTTATGCTATTGACAGCCGAAACCATGGAAGCAGTACAAGAACCGAAGATTTCAGCTACGAAACTATGGCTGAAGATATTCATCAATTTATTGAAAAACTGGAATTGAAGCATGTATCGGTAATAGGTTTCAGTGATGGAGCAATTATTAGTTTATTGCTTACCCTGAAATATCCTCAGATTTTTAAGAAAATGGTATTACTAGGTGTTAATCTAAAACCTTCCGATTTTAAACTTGACATATATAATTCGATTGTTGAAGAATATGAAAAAACACAAGACCCCTTGTTTAAAATGATGTTGGAGCAGCCAAATATCGAATTAGATAATTTGAAAGAAATAAATACTCCCACTCTGGTGATTGGAGCAGAGGATGATTTATATAATGAAGATAGCTTCCAAAATATTGCAGATACAATGCCTGATGCAGAATTAAAAATTATGAAAGGGCATGATCATGGCAGCTATGTTATAAACAGCGATATTTTATATCCTTCTTTGAACGAATTCTTATGATTACTTTAATTTGGAGAAGTTTTCTAATATGTTTCAGCCCTTTTGGAAAACAATATTCTCTATTGAAGTGTTAAGATTTCTAATTGTATTGAAAAATAATGTAGCTTAGAGATTTAATACTGGAAAATAAGTTGCCTTGTTATTTGTTATCATATGAAGATTACCAAACGCATTCTCCTCATTGTCCTGTGCTTGGCACTTTCGAGTTATCTTTTTGCACAAAAAGATAGTATCAATGATAATGAACAACTTAAGCATAGAGTAGAGAATCTGGAACGGATCGTTAATCGGCTCAATAATATCAAGTTGAGTGGGTACTTTCAACCTCAGTTCATATCGGCTCAGAAGGATGCTAATATACGAATAGGTGGATCCAATGAAAATCCTAATAAAAGTTTCAATCGCATAGGAATCCGAAGAGGGCGTATAAAAACGACTTACGAAGAAGGCTTAGCCTCTGTAGTATTTCAAATTGATATCACTGAAAGAGGTGTTGCTGCCAGAGATGCTTATTTGAAAATAAAAGATCCTTGGTTTAAAACCAGCTTTATTCAGGCAGGACTTTTCTTCCGGCCTTTCGGGCACGAAATCGGATATTCATCTTCACGCAGAGAGTCTCCCGAACGTTCGAGAATAATTACTACTTTGTTTCCGGGCGAACGTGATTTAGGAGCAAGTATTCAATTTAGAGCAAAGGATGGTTCGCCACTGGATATATTTTCATTGGAAACAGCCTTAGTTGCCGGAAATGGAATATCTATGGAAAGTGATAATCGAAGGGATTTTATCGGACATTTAACCGCATCTCCCAAAATTGGTAAAAATGCTTCCCTTACAGTCGGAACTTCCTATTATCTGGGTAGCGTATATCAAGGGACACAAAATGTGTACAGAATGCAAAATGGAGGTTTTGTCTTAAACTCGAACCCTCAAAACTTAGGACGCTTTGCCCGGCGCGAATATCTTGGATTTGATCTACAAACTAATTGGGCAAACCCATTTGGCGGAACACAAATAAGAGCCGAATATATATTTGGTCAACAACCCGGCTCTGAAAATAGCACAGTAAGCCCTCAGTCTTCTGTACGACCATCTCATGATACTTATCTGCGAAACTTCTCAGGCGGATATATCTTTCTTATTCAGGATATTGGAAAGTTACCTTTCGAAGCCCTGCTTAAATACGACTGGTACGATCCGAATATAAAAGTATCAGGCAATAATATAGGTTTGAAAGGTACTAACAGGGCTGACATCAAATACAGTACGGTGGGATTTGGTGCTATTTGGCATGCTTATAAAAACGTCGAACTACAAGCTTATTATGAAATAATTAAAAATGAGACATCAACCAATCTTCTTGGTTTTGAGAATGACTTAAAAGACAATACATTTACTTTAACACTGCAATTCCGATACTAATAAGAACCCTTTATGGATTTTATAGACTCTCTCTTATGCAATCAGTAAAAGAGAATATACACTTATGTCTACACCTATAGGAAATACAAATTAGCACTTCGTTCCTAAGAAATGTTTCGACAAGAGGAATAAACTTATAAAGTTACATTTATCCAGTCAATCTTTCCTTTTTCATTAAAAAGCAATAAAGAAATTAAACAACGTGTGTAAAATTATTTTACAGATAAAAAAGCATGAAAACAGGTAAATGATACATCATCAGTACCTTACCTGTTTTGGCATGAAATTGGTTTATAAATAAGTAAAACTGTAAATATAATTATGAAATACTTAGCTGCTATACTCTTTATTCTAATAAGTATGACCACTTATTCTCAGGAAAAAAAATGGACTCTTGTGGAGTGCATGGAATATGGAATAAAGCATAGTCCGAGAAGAAATAAACAAGAAGCACAAAACAGTATTTATCATCAAAATTATTTGGAAGCAATAGGGCAGTTGTTACCCTCGGTTAATGCAAGTACTTCGGCATCATTTAATTTTGGTCGTGGGCTTGACTCTGAAACAAATACTTATACAAATGTAAACTCTTTCAGCAATAATTATAATCTATATTCATCCTTAACTCTTTTTGATGGGTTGGGAAATATAAACAGGTTAAAAATGCAGAAAGTGAATAAACTTATGGGAAAGCATCAGCTTGAATATGCCGAAGATATGATCGCCTTCGAAATTATGGAAGCTTTTTATAATGTTTTATATAATATGGAAAGGGTTAAACTTGCCGAACAGGAACTTGCCGAAAGTACGGCTAACTTAAAGCAGGTGCAAAGAATGATGGAGTTAGGCGTTAAAGGATTTCCCGAGGTAGCAGAAATGACAGCTCAAGAAGCTGCTAATACTTATAATCTGACACGTCAGAAAAACATCTTAGCTATCGGAGTTATACTGCTTAAAGAAAAAATGAATTATCCGATTGATCAAACTTTCGACATAGATGACTCTGATCCGTTGATATTAATTGCCAAATCAGAAGAGTCGGCTTATACCATCTTCGAACAGGCCAAAACATTCCTTCCTCAGGCGTTAGTCGCCGAAACAACTGTAGAAGCGCAGCAATTGGCTTATAAAGCAGCTAAAGGTGGATTGTTTCCGTCAATAGCAGTAGAAGGTGGATATTCTACAAATTTCTCCCGATATATGGACGGAAGCGAATACTCGTCATTCGATTATCAATTCAAAAATAAGATGGGGCGATATGTAGGCTTTTCCCTTAGGATACCTATTTTCAACGGTTTTTCTCGTACAGCCGAGATGAGACGTGGTAAGGCTCAGGTTGTTATAGCCGAGACTCAACGTGAAGAAACATTACGGGTATTATACAGTGAAATAGAACAGGCTGTTGCTGATATGAACGGGCAAGTAGATGAGTATTATCAGGCAAAAAAACAAACCGAAGCAATGGAAATAGCACAAAAAGTGAATGAGCGAAAATTTTCGGAAGGACTCATTAGTGCTCTCGAACTTCATACAAGTGCTAACCGCCTACTCTTAGCCAGAGCTGAAGAATTAAACTCTATGCTTAAATTCCAATTAAAGCACAAACTGGTTCTTTATTATAAAGGAGAACCTTTTGTTTCCGCCAGATAAAGCCTATTTAATGAACAAATAAAGTTCAAGGTATTTACAGTTATAAAAACAAAATAATAGATATTAAACCTTACCTACACATGGATATAATTATAGAAAAGAAAAAAGGACTAAAAAAAAAGCATATTCCCTATGTAATTGGAGGAGTAATTTTACTGGCAGCAGTATGTTGGTTGATCTTTGGCAATCATGCTTCTAAATTGAATGTCGATAAGCAAAAACTTAGTATCCAATCTGTAACGAGTGGGCAGTTTAATGATTATGTGCGCATCAGTGGGCAGGTACAACCTATTAATACCATTCAGCTGAGTGCTATTGAGGGGGGAATGGTAGCCCAAAAACTAATTGAAGAAGGCTCTGAAGTTCGTGCAGGAGAAGTAATTGTACAACTGACCAATCCTATGTTGAACCTTAATATTCTGGATAGTGAAGCCCAACTGGCCGAAAAGCAAAACTTCCTCCGAAATACGCAAGTGGCAATGGAACAGGAGAAGCTCAATTTAAAAAAGGAGAAGCTCCAATTGGATATGGACGTTGAACGAAAAAGAAGGAAATATCAGCAATACAAACAATTATATTCCGAAAACTTAACCTCAAAAGAAGAATACCTTCAAGCACAGGAAGATTACCAGTATGCAGTAAATGGTCGAAATCTTGTCATTGAACGTCAAAAACAAGACTCTATATACCGAGGTATTCAAGTCGATCAGATGGAAGAAAGTTTATCTAATATTCGCCGGAATCTTATGCTTGTGCGACAACGTGTTGATAACCTCAATGTAAAAGCTCCTGTTGACGGGCAATTGGGATTATTGGATGTAGAGATCGGACAAACGGTTGCAACAGGCGGGCGTGTAGGTCAAATCAGTGTTTTGTCGGATTACAAAGTAGAAGCATTGATTGATGAGCATTACATTGATAGGGTGAGAACCGGGTTAGACGCCACTTTCGAACGTCAGGATAAAAACTTTGCATTGCGTGTTCGTAAAGTATATCCTGAAGTGAGGGAAAAACAATTCAAAACCGATTTTATATTCGAAGGCGAACGTCCCGATAATATCAGAGCAGGGCAAACCTATTATATCAATCTCCAATTGGGACAACCGGTTGATGCCATACTAATTCCAAGAGGAGCATTCTATCAGGCGACAGGCGGGCAATGGATATTTGTTGTTACAGCCGATGGCAGCAAAGCTATCAGAAGAAAAATAACTATAGGACGCCAGAATCCTAATTATTATGAAGTAATAAGTGGACTGGAAGCAGGAGAGAAAGTGATTACATCTTCTTATGACACTTATGGGGATGTACAAGAATTAATCTTAAAATAAAAATACTACTATTATGAACTTCATGCTGAGAAATATCAAACACTTGTTGAAATATTACAAAATGTCGACTATAATAAACATCTTAGGTTTATCTGTCTCATTTGCAGTTTTTATAGTGATTGCGATACAGGTGTATTACGATTTTACATACAATAGATCTTTTGAGAAAGCTGATAACACATACTTCTTTAGTTATTACAAATCGACAGAGAAGGCTCGGTCTCCTTGGATCAGTATTCCGAATGCTAAAGATATGGCAGCAAAATTTCCGGAAGTAAAAAGTTACACTACCGTATCTTTGGAAGGAAGTATTGCACCTCAAATTGATGTAAAAACAGAGGATGGTAATCTGCAAATGTTTGAAGTGCCTATTCGATCTGCCTCTCCCGGTTTTTTAGATGTGTTTACTCCGCATATTTTGCATGGAAATGCAGCGGATGCTCTAGTTTCAGATGGTAGATTATTGATTCCGGCAAAAACAGCTATAAAACTATTCGGGACAGAAAATGCAGTAGGAAAAATCGTTTTCGGACATTTCTCAAAGAAAGAATATACTATAGCAGCCGTTTATAAGGATTTTCCTAAAAATAGTACTATAGTAAATGCATGTTACACTTATCAACCGGATAATAGCAGAGAGAATAGCAATTACTTTATGTATCTTGAGTTGGAACCCAATACTGCCGCTTCTCTGCAAGAGAAGCTAAATAGTAAGGAGTTTCTGGGAGAAGACTTCATTAAATTTATGGAAGAGCAGCCCGATAACAAAATCGAACTTCAACTGATTCCTTTTTATGACTTACATCTATATGTTGAATATTTACGCGATGGCAATATAAATACAACTTTATCATTGCTTGCTATCGGTATTCTTATTTTAGTAATAGCATTTATCAATTTATTGAATATTTCGATGGCTATGGTACCCTCACGTATCAAGACATTAAATACTCATAAAATATTGGGTATTAATAATAGTTTCCTAAGACTGGGATTGGCTTTGGAAGGAACTTTTCTTGCTCTGATTTCATTCATTCTAGCCCTGATATACATCCAGATTTTTAGCGAATCGAGATTAGCCGAATTCTTTCAGGCAGACATAGAGCTATCCGTTAATATATGGATGATATTAACTATTGGGCTATTACTTCTGTTGATTACTTTTTTGGTAAACTTATACCCTGCTATATATGCAACCTCTTTTAAGATGGATACGGCACTAAAAGGTTCGTTCAGTTTGTCGGCAAAAGGTAATAAAATAAGAAATATACTGATTACCATACAGTTTATAGTTGCCATTGTCTTAATAATTATTTCGGGCTTTATTAAGATACAGCAAAACTATATGCAGAATTATGATTTAGGGATCGAAAAAGAAAATATTGCTTTTTTACCAATTCACGGGCTTAAAACAGACTATAATACATTTGGTAAGGAATTGGGTCGCAATAGCCATGTTATAGATTATACAGCATCACAATTTATCCCCGGATATGTTGGTATGACGTGGACACGTAATTTGGATGGTAAACAAGTTAATTTTTCATCTTGGCCTGTTGCGCCTAATTTCTTAAAATTCTTTGGAATTAAAATTATCGAAGGAAACAATTTTTCAGAAGAAAATCCATCGGGATTAGAGCAAATTGTGTTTAATAGCGAATTTATGAAAAAATATGAATTGGATAGTTCTATAATTGGTAAAGATTTTGAATGCTTTGATGAGGGTACAATTGTAGGTATAGTCAATGACTTCAATTTCGAGTCGTTACGAAATCCGATTCGCCCTATGGCATTTGTTATTTTAAATGGAAAAGATATGCTCAATTATATGTTCATAAAAGTGTCGGGAGAGAACCTTCCAGAGGATATAAAATATATTGAGCAAACTTGGAAAAAATTCAGTGACGAAGAGTTTAAGCTAACCTTTCTTAATTCCCGTTTAAATGACTTATATAAGAATGAGAATAATATGGCAAAACTGATTGGTCTGTTCGGTATAATCACTGTTGTTATTGCAATTATGGGTGTATATGGGTTGGTCTCATTCAATACACGATATAAACAAAGAGAAATTGCCATACGTAAAGTAAACGGATCTACAGTTGAGGAAATTATTGTTCTACTCAACCGAAATCTTTTACTGCAGTTGATTATTTCTTATATGATAGCTATACCTATTGCTTACTACATTATACAACAGTGGCTCGATCAGTTTGCCTATAAAGCACCTATACCTTGGTGGTTGTTCTTAAGTGCCGGTATGCTTGTTTTGATAATATCAGCTATAACAGTAAGCTGGCAGAGCTGGAAAGCAGCTACGATAAACCCGGTAGATGCAATTAAAAATGAATAATAACCTTCAATTCAAAGATTATGAGAAATATATTTACACTGATTCTGATTATTCTCAGTTTCATCATGACTCAAGCACAGAGCAGCTTTACACAGCTCAGTTTATCAGGGTTTAAAGTAAACCTTATACCATCTGAAACTCCTTCTATTCACCTTGATGATTCAGTTGGAATAAAAAGAGTAATTGAAGATGGTATTCTCGAAATTAGAGTTTTGGATCAAACGGGACAAGTACCTAAGAATGAGATTACAATATATGCCGATAAGTTGGATTATTTGAGTTTGCACAATTGTCAATTAGAAATGACCAGTCCAATAATAGCTGATTCTTTGACTTTAGTTACAGCATCATCTTTTGGGACACTGAAAATAAATTCAGATTACCTTTCAGTTAATATTGGCGCAGGAAGTAATTTCAAAATCGAAGGAGAAACTAAATTCTATGATTGTGCTGTAGGTGCAGGAAGTACATTACAATCCCAGAACCTGTTAGCCCAAAAAGCAACTATAAATGCGATGGGATACAGTAATCTTTCTTTTAATGCGAAAGAAATAATAGAGTCTGAAGTTAAAAATGCTAATGTAAAAAATCACTATGAATAGCTTTAAATTAATATTCCGCTCTTTATTCAAAAAGAAAGAAAATAATATAATCAAAATATTGTCTTTAGGGACAGGGTTGGCTGTGGGGTTAATCATAATATCCAAAGTATTCTTTGAATTAAGCTACGACGATTTCTATCCTGATAAAGAACGTATCTATCAAATTCAGTCAAACGCAATAATAGGAGACCAGGAGCTTAAAGCATACGGACAGGTAAGCGGCGGCATAGCTCCGGGAATGAAAGCCGAAGTGCCCGGAGTAGAAGTGGCTACACGACTGACATACATGGGATGGGACGCTTCATTTTTCACTCCCGATAAAAAACGTTACACGGGTATATTTATTATGGCAGACAGCTGTCTGTTTGATGTATTGCCTCGTCCGATGGTTGTTGGAGATGCAAAGGAGATACTATCCAGACCTATGTATGCATTGGTATCAGAATCTATTGCCGAAAAAATGGGCAATAATGTTATAGGACAATCTATCCAACTTGATAATTATCCCGGACGTATAATTACAATCGGTGGCGTTTTTAAAGACGTACCCGAAAATGCCCATATGAGGTATGATATTGTAATATCAATGGCGTCCATAACAAATTTCATGTGGGATGGCTCTCAAAATTGGGTGGGGAACGACCGTTATCTTGGATATGTAAAACTAGTGCCCGGAACTGATCTTGCCGGCTTAGCTTCCCCTATCCGGAAGATGCAAGAGCGTAATCAGCCGATGGAAGATTTAATGAAAGCAGGGGTTGAGCTTTCATATACTTTATCGCCACTCACTAAATTACATAGTGATACACCTGAAGCTAAGCGTATGACTCTTTTGTTGTCGGCCATTGCTTTTGCCCTGATATTTACTTCAATAATGAATTATATATTAATTCTGATATCAACATTAGTAAATAAGGGTAAAACTATAGCAATATACAAGTGTTATGGTGCCGATCAAAAAGATATATCGAAGCTAATATTCTTAGAAACATCTCTGCATTTGATCATTTCATTAATAATTGCCTTATTTCTTATTTTCTGTTGCAGAAGTACCGCGGAGGAAATTCTATCAGCTTCGGTTTATTCCTTGTTTTCACTTCAAACCAGTATCATTATTGCAGGTATCTGTCTTATTATTTTATTGATTATAGGACTTGTTCCATCTTATTTATTTTCACGTATACCCGTGTCATCGGTCTTTCGTAGTTTGACAATGACCAAACGCGGCTGGAAAATAGCTCTTTTGTTTTTTCAATTAGTAACCACAGCTTTTCTTGTGACGTTGCTGGTCATAGTTGCCAGGCAATATGATGTAATGGTTAATGATAACCCCGGATATCGTTATGACAAGTTGCTCTACTATAGCACAAGAGGAGTAAGTAAAAACGAAAAGCAAAAAGTTATAGATGAACTGCGTACTCTGCCCCAGATCGAAACCATTGCTACAGCCGATTGTTTACCATTCGAATTTGCCTCCGGAAACAATGTATCGCTGCCCAATAACGATAAAGAATTCTTCAATATTGCCGACTTGTACAGTGCCGATGAAAACTACCTTTCGTTAATGGAAATACCTATAGTTCAGGGTAAAGGATTTGACAAAGAATCGTCCTCGGGTACCGATATTGTAATAAGCCAAAAATTTGCGGACAAAATATCTGAGATGGCAAACTGGCAGGATGGAGTTATAGGAAAAGAAATACTTATATCGGAACATCAACAACGGAGTGGAGGCTCTCGTATTATAGGGGTTTATTCCGACATCCGGTTAGGTTCTATCAGCAGTGAAGACACGCGCCCTTCTGTTATTTTTTATTCAAATGAACCATCCGAAGTCATTATGATAAAGCTTAAGGAATTAACTCCGGACAATATTCAGAGTGTATATGATGTATTTAAAAGGGCATTTCCCGATAAAGACATTACGCTTCCCTTATACAAAGACAGTATGATAAAATTATATAGCAATTCGCGACGTTTTATGAATGCCATAACCATAGGGGGGATTGTTACTTTGGTAATAACTCTCATCGGTTTGATTGGTTATACCAATAACGAAGTAAATCGCCGTAAGTCCGAGATTGCCATACGTAAAGTTAACGGAGCTACTTTGATGGATATTCTGAGGCTCTTTCTAAAGGATAATATGTGGATTACTATTCCTGCTGTTGTTTGCGGAGGATTGGCTGCAGCTATTGCCGCAGCTAAATGGATGGAAGATTTTTCCGAAAAAGCTGCTCTATCGCCACTTTTATTCATTTTATGCGGAACTGTGGTTTTGATAATAGTGTTGTCTGTCGTAATGCTGAACTGCTTACATACTGCAAATCAAAATCCGGTAGAAACTCTTAAGAGAGATTAAAACTCTGATTTTTTCCTCAAACGTATTTAGTCATTTAGTTATAAAGAAACAATTTAAATTTAAAAATTATGATACAGATTAAAGATTTAAAGAAGGTATTTCGTACAGAAGAAGTAGAAACAGTTGCATTAAATGGTATTTCGATGCATGTTACCCAGGGCGAATTTATTGCTATTATGGGACCATCGGGGTGTGGAAAATCTACTTTGCTGAATATTCTCGGTTTATTAGATAATCCTACTTCGGGGCAATATCTCCTTGATGGTAAAGAAGTAGGTAACCTGAAAGAAAAAGAACGTACTCAATCTCGTAAAGGAAATATCGGATTTGTATTTCAAAGTTTCAATCTGATAGAAGAGATGACCGTTTTTGAAAATGTAGAGTTACCTCTAACTTATCTAAAGGTAAAAGCATCGGATCGTAAAAAGCGTGTAGAGGAAACTCTTCGAAAAATGAGCATCAGCCATAGAGCCAATCACTTTCCCAACCAGTTATCGGGAGGTCAACAACAGCGTGTGGCTATTGCTCGTGCGGTAATTGCAAATCCGAAGTTGATTCTTGCCGATGAGCCTACGGGTAACCTGGATTCTAAAAACGGAAAAGATGTGATGGATCTGCTTACTGAGCTTAATCAGGAAGGTGCTACAATAGTTATGGTAACACACTCTCAGCATGATGCTTCATTTGCTCACCGCACAATAAACTTGTTTGACGGGCAGATTATCACAGAGGTAGAAAGCAAAATGTAAATTATAGCGAGGAAAAGTCTATCTAATTAATAATGAAATCTATAATAATGAAAACAATAATAAAAAACTTAATCAACACTCTAAAACATTTTCGGCTTGCTACAATTTTTAATATTCTCGGTTTGAGTGTTGCTTTTGCTGCTTTCATTATTATTCTGATGCAGGTAAATTACGAACGTAATTTCGACAAGTGTTACTCTACATCCGACAAGGTATTTCGGGTAACACTTCCTGATAATGGTGAATTTTCAATTATACTGTCTCGTCCTTTTATTGAAGATGTTATTCACTCTTCACCCCATATTAAAGACGGGACTCTATTGAATCCTTATATAGGGAAAATTTACTTTTCGGTAAATAAGGAAGATGGAAAAAATGGCTTTCGGCATGAGTTTATGACTTGTAGCCCCTCTATAACTGATGTTTTTGACTTCATAGTTATAGAAGGGGAAAAAGATTGCCTCAAGAAACCCGAAAGTGTTATTATACCACAGAGTCTGGCTCGTACATTGTTTGGAGAGGAATCGGCTGTAGGCAAATCGCTACATTCCGAAGAACCGATATGGAGTAAAGACCGCCTTAATTTTGTTATTGGTGCAGTCTATAAAGATGTTCCAGAGAATACACAAATAAAGAATGTAATCTTTACCGCAATAGATGATAATTATGACATGTCGAATTGGTATTCGAGTAACTATTTATGCTACCTGCTTCTTGATGATAAAAGTTCGGTACAGACTGTTTGCGAAAACTTTAATACGAATTTCGACTTCTCGAAAATAAATGTAGAAGGTTATAATGATATAAAAGAGGGTATGGCTTTAACACCTTTGACCGATATTTATTTTCTAAATGAGACTCAAGATGGTAATATTACTAAAAGCGGGAATGAAGAAACTACTAACCTGATTGTAGCCATAGCTATTCTTATTATAGCAATTGCGGCTATTAATTTCATGAACTTTAATGCTTCCTTAGCTCCTCTGCGAATCAGGAGCATTAACGTTCAAAAGGTTTTAGGATGTTCGACGGCACTACTGAGAGGTACATTTTTTGTCGAAACTATTACAATAACCAGTCTGGCTTTTGCACTAGGAGTTTTGTATGTTTTAGTAATACATCATATAGGAGGACTTCCTTTTATTGAAGCGAATCTGAATATAAGTGAGAATTTGCCTTTAGTTGAATTATGTGGAGTTATATCTCTTGCTATAGGTTGCTTGGTAAGCATCTATCCGGTACTTTATATGACCTCTTTTCCTGCGGTTATGGTATTGAAGGGTAATTTCGGACTATCTCCGTTGGGTAAAAAACTAAGAGCTATTTTAATCGGATTTCAATTTGTAATATCAATTGGATTGATTATAGCCGCCTCTTTTATCTGGTTACAAAATAAATATATGCGCGATTTCTCTCTCGGCTTCGATAAAGAACAAATTGCAATTGTAGAATTGAACTCAGATCTATATAGGATGCATCATGAAGAATATACTAATCGACTGAAAAATTTCCCTGAAATAGAGGACGTTGCGTTTTCATATCAGAAGCTGGGAGCGCAAGACCACTATGCAACTACGGGTGCTAAGTATAATGAAGAGATGATCAGTTTTTTTATGTTGCCTGTGTCTTGGAATTTTTTCGAAGTCTTGGGTATTCCTGTTCTGGAAGGAAAAGAGCCTCATAAAGAAGATAATAGAGAGGATAGGAATACATTTTTCTTTAATAAGCAAGCTAAAGAGAGATATAACATCGAAGTTGGTAGTTCGTTAGAGTCTTTCAGGACAAAACCCAATGTGATAATTGGGATTGTTGATAATGTTAAGATTACTTCTCTTCGATCCGGCGATGATAATATTGGATTCATAATGAGTCAGAGTTACCCCCTTCCTGTTTCTTACATACGTTTGCAGGCAGGTAGTGACCCGGTCGCTGCAACAAATCATATACGTGAAGTGGTTGCAAGTATAGATCCTTCTTATCCTTTCAAAATAGAATTTTATGATACCGTCTTTAATCAATTGTATCATAAAGAGGAAAACTTGCGTCAGATGATTACTGCATTTTGCATATTAGCAATAGTTATTTCTATCGTAGGAGTATTTGGACTTGTTATTTTCGAAACAAACTCGAAACGTAAAGAAATCGGAATCCGTAAAGTTCATGGAGCCACTATCAACGAAATACTGGTTATGCTGAATCAATCATATATAAGGATTACACTTATTTGTTTTGCCATAGCTACTCCACTTGTTTACTACGGAATATTTAAGTGGTTGGAACGGTTTGCTTATAAAACTCCAATATATTGGTGGGTATTTGTGCTTAGTGGGTTGCTAGTTTTATTTATAACAGTGATAATTGTTACTGTGCAAAGTTGGAAGGCTGCAAGAGCCAATCCTGTTGAATCTATTAAAAACGAATAATTTTTGTTTCCATATCAAGTTACGAAGGAGAAGTCGAATTTATATTTTTTCATGTGCAAAGTGATTATTAGTTAGATAAAGCTTCTCCTCATTTTATAGAAAATTTAAACAAATGCGAGAATGAGAATATCAGATTTAAAAGTATATCAGAAATTTCTGTTCAGGAATAAGTTATATACGTTGGTGTCGATTGTCGGTTTTTCAGTATCACTTACATTTGTGATACTGCTGGGTATATATGTGAAGCAAGAATTATCGGTAGATAGTTTCCATAAGAAGAAAGACCGCATATTTCTTCTGGCACACGATACAGCATCTTCTTTTGGGAATCCGGTTGCCGATTTTGTAAAGGATAAGTGCCCTGAGGTAGAATCCTATACCCGCATACATTATACTCCGGTAATTTTGGGAGAACAAGGACAACCTAAAATAAAAGCAGATGCACTATTTGCAGATCCAAGCTTTTTCGATATTTTCTCGTTCAAACTTATTGAGGGTAATCCTTCTCAGGTGTTGTCCCCATTAAAGTCTGTGGTGGTAACCAAATCATTTGCCAATAAAATGTTTGCAGGTAAAAACCCGTTAGGGGCTCGTATTAGTATTAATAATACAGAGCATACTATTACCGGTATAATGGAAGATATACCTCAAAATACACAGATACCTAAAGTTGATTTTATCGTCAATTACAGGTCAATTACAAACATTTGGGGTGGAGATTGGATATTGAACACTGCTGATAATTTTGGCTTTACTATGTATTTTCTTGAAAAAGAAGGGAGTGATCTCCCTGCTAAAACATCTATGCTGTTAGAGCTTTTCAAGAAAGAATTTTGGTTCTATAAAAACGGTTTTACTGAAGATCTTAAATTTATACCTCTCGAAGATGCTTACTTCAAAATAGACCAATCATACTCACCTATTAGAACTAACAACAAGATACTTATTACTGTATATACGGGTATTGTTATACTTATATTGGTTATTGCTTTGCTTAATTATATTAACATGACTGTTGCTCAGGCAGGCTTCAGAGGGAAGGAAGCCGCCATGAAGAAGCTGCTGGGTTGTAGCCGGAGACAAATAGTTCTGCAATTGTTGACAGAGTCATTTTTAATGACTTCTTTCACTTTTATTCTGGGGCTCTTTATGGCATTTCTGATAGAGCCATTTTTTAATAATCTCCTAAATACACATTTAAATCTATCAAGCCAGTTTAGTCCCTCGCTAATCTTTGTTGTTTTTATTTTTGTATTGTTTATTTCTATAGTAGCAGGTTTTATACCCGCAATAATTATTTCCGGCTTCAATCCTTTAGAAATAGTAAAAGGTACTTTTGCACGGAAAGTAAAAGCAAAATACTCCAAGGGACTTATCATATTCCAGTATGTTGTTGCAATCACCCTGCTTATATGTAGTTTTTTTATTAAACAACAGTCTGACTTTTTAGTGAATTATGATCAAGGGTTTAACCGTGATGGAATTTTGGTTATGGATAATGTTCTGGACAGTGCCAAGCTAGACGGATTTAAAGATAAGTTAATGTCAATACCGGGTGTTGAGCTAGTCTCTTATTCTAGAGGAACTCCCGTCACTGGAAGTAATAATAACTCTTTTGAAGTAGACGGAGTACAGTTTAGCTTTCAGGAATTAGTTGTTGATCCTGAGTTTTTTAAAATATTTGGAATCAAGATATTTCCTACAGGCATTGAGCCAACCAATGATACCTATTGGGTAAATCAGTTTGCGTTTAATGCCTTACATCCCGATTCGGTTTCGTTTCGTGCAAATTTTGGACATAATAATTATAATCAAATTGCCGGAATTGTTAGTGATTTTAACTTCAAATCGCTTAGAGAGCCTATCAGTTTGATGCGAATAAGGAATCTTCCTCACGGGCATATCCCTTGGAATATTGTTGTAAAGATAGCCAAAGGAGCAGATTTAAATGAAACAGTAGATAAGATAAAAGATACATACTCGAAGTACTCCGGGGGAGAATACTTTGAATCCCGATTCGTCGATGATGCAGTACAACAAGCATACGAAAAAGAGAAAAAGACTTCGCAAATAATATCTGCATTTACTGTACTGACTATTGTTATTATGGTGATGGGAGTTTTTGCCATGTCACTTTACTTGATTCGACAAAAAGAAAAAGAGATTGGTATCCGAAAAGTAAACGGAGCTACAGAGGGTGAAATTTTAAGAATGCTCAATTTCGATTCTTTCGTCAGAGTATTCATAGCTTTTGTATTTGCCTGTCCAATTGCTTATTATGCCATGGACCGTTGGCTTGAAGGATTTGCTTACAAAATAGAGCTTAGCTGGTGGGTATTTGTAGCTGGCGGTCTGATAGTATTGTTACTATCGCTTCTTTCGGTAAGTTGGCAGAGTTTAAAGGCGGCACGTGCGAATCCTGTAGACTCATTAAAAAGCGAGTAAAAGACATCGTATGTATAATAATATCCCGTTTGTAATAAGACGTTTTCTGAAAAGTAAAAACCTTCGGATTGTCAACTTATTAGGTTTGGCTCTGATGTTTGCCTGTATACTTGTTTCGTACACTTATGTGAAAAGAGAATTAAGTTATGACCGGTTTTATTCCAATTCAGATCGTATCGCCCGTATGGTTGTAAGCTATGACGGACAGCAAGCTGATGGACGTATGTATGGATCTAACTTTAATCAAATACTGGAAAGTGTGTCCGAAATTGAGGATGGACTGAAATTGTCGAAAGTAAGTCCGGCAATATTAAAACTCAATGGAACGAAGCAGGTAATAAGCGACTTATACTTTTCGAGCGAAAACCTTTTTCAGATACTTGATATTCCTTTACTGAAAGGAGATGCTAAAACGGTGTTCGCATCTCCGAATAGTGTTGTAATCAGTGAAAAACTGGCAAATCAATTATTCGGAACAACGGATATCATCGGATCAAAGGTCGAATTGAGTGGGCGTAAATTTCCCGATATGACGTGTTCAATAAATGGGGTCTTTAAAGATTTGCCTGATAACACGCATTTTCATACAGATATTATTGTTCGTGAAACAGACTTCGACAATTCGTTCTTTTATGCTTATCTATTAATCGCAAAGGGACAGAATTATTCGCAGTTGGAGCAAAAAATAACCGAAATCTTTCTGAAGGATAATCCGCAGAGACCAAGTGCTAAAGTAAGTCTCATGCCTATGACCGATATACATTTGCATAGCCATGTTTTGAGGGAAATGGAGCCCAACGGAAATATTTATTATATCTACCTTATTATTGGAGCTAATGCACTACTTTTCATCATTGTGATGTTTAATTTATGGCTCAACGGGACTGTTATTTTTTCTTATAATAAAAGGTATTATCAATTATTGAGGCTTAATGGAGCATCATCGTTACTAGTCGCTAAAGATGAATTTCAGGTAGTACTTTGGTTGGCTATTACAGGAATATTGATCGGTAAATTGATATCTGTATTTGTTGCCGATTATTTTTCGATTTCTTTTGAAGCTATTGCTATTAGTGAGGAGGTAATACTGAGCCTGCTTTTTCTATTCTGCACTCTTTTTGTTTCCTTATTACCTGTTTTATTGAATATATCATCTACATTCTTCTTTAATGATCGTATTGATTTACGGATGACACGTTTTTCTTTTTCCAATGTAAAGTATATGCTTGTCATACAATATAGTATCGTTATTTTTATCATTATTGTAACTATAGGCATAAATAATCAGATCACTTTGATTAAAAATACTCAAATCGGGGGCAATGAAAGTAATATTGCTGTTCTCGAAGAACAGCCTGCAGAAGTGATCAGTAACTATTCTTCATTAAGAGACGAATTACTTAATCATCCCGAAATAGAATCGGTAACAGGAGCGATGCAATTACCCGGTTCAGCAGTAAGAGATATGGTTGGTGCATCTATAGACGGAAAAGAGCAAATACATCTGCCTGTATTGGTAGTTGGTGAGGATTTCTTCTCTTTTTATGGGATCAGATTAGTTGCCGGAGAGATTTTTCCTCCTCTGAATATGACTCTAAAAGAAGAGGAAGAGCTTGTTTTCAAACGAATGGATGAAAATGTATTTTCGAATCTAAAAGAAAATGTTGTTGTTAATAAAAAAGCTTTGCAAGTGTTTGGATTTTCTTCACCCGAAGAGGCAATCGGTAAAGAAATAAAGATAGAGCATGGTATGCTCGATTATACCCAATCGGCGGTAATATCGGGAGTTGTAGAAGATTTTACTTACACTAATGTTTATGAAGATGCTGTTCCAATGATCATACTTCAACGCAATATGTTTATGAATTGTTTTATGATCAAATTCGTGCCGGGACAGGAGAATCAGGCTATGCAAACCCTGAATTCGGTTTGGAAAAAAGTAAATCCCGATTACCCTCTCAATTACAAATTTCTTAGTGACAGCTACAATGTTGTATACAAGAATGAATTGAATGCCGGAAAAGCCATTAAATTCTTTTCGGTATTATGCTTAATAATAACGATTCTCGGATTGATCGTCTTTATGGCATTTATGATAAAATCACGCACAAAAGAAATCGGGATAAGGAAAGTAAACGGAGCTACCAATTGGGAAATTATCGAAATGCTTAATTTAAGTCTACTAAAATGGGTCCTACTCTCTGTTTGTATTGCTATACCTATAGCTTGGTTTATAATAGATAAATGGCTGGAAAATTTTGCATATAAGGCAAGTCTTGGCTGGTGGATGTATATTGCTGCAAGTATTTTTGTTGCTCTGCTATCTCTGGTTGCTGTTAGTTTTCAAAGTTGGAAAGCGGCAAAGATAAATCCGGTCAATTCAGTAAAAAACAGCTAATAAAAAAATAGATCAATTCTGATTTAAAATTTACAATCTTTACTTTGAAAATCACTTCTGTATAAAAAGGAGCGGAATTTTTTCCACTCCTTTTTATTCTTTACTATTGCTATGTTTTTTTATCCAGTCTATAATCAGATAACAACCAGGTGCATACACTGCTCCATGATCGAACCCTTGTAATTCATACAAGGTGATTTCCTTGTTGCCTAATGTTCTTAGAATTGCATCTAAATGTGCGTTTTCTTCATAACGTGCAGGTAGTTCAAGTCTTTTGTCTCCTGTTATAAGAAGTGTTGGTGGAATATCTTTTCGGGCATGGGTCAATGGTGCGTAATTATCGATATAAGGTATTTCGAAAGGAAGCCCCCGCTCTTTTTTTATTGTATAATGCGTATTTGTTTGTCCGCTGATAGGTATTAACCCTTTTATTCTGTTGGCATCTATATTATACTTGTTCAAATAACTTTTATCGAGTCCGACCATAAGAGCCAAATACCCTCCTGCCGAATGTCCCGCAATATAAATATCATCAGGATTACCTCCAAAGGACGCAATATTGTTGAAAACCCATGCTACAGATTCAGCAGCATCTTCGATATATGCAGGATTCTTAGCTCTGGGACTTAAGCGGTAATTGACTGCTACCACTGCTATACCTTTATTTTTCAATTGGTCGGGGATGCCTTTTTCTCCACCTTCGAGTCCACCTCCATGAAACCAGATAACTGTAGAAAAGTTTTTCTTATCAACCGGATAGTAAATGTCCAATTTACAACGCTCTACTTTATAAGTATCTTTTTCTGAATTACTGATGTAAGGTATATTTTCTTTTAGCATATAATTACTGCCAATAGAGCTTTGAGCTGTAATAACTGCTATCGTAGATAATAGAAAACACAAATTTAAGATTAATTTTTTACTCATATTTTGTTCTAATTAGATATTAAAAATAAGACTGAAAACAGTCCACTCATTGGATGTATGATGCTTTAGATTTCCTCCATGCAATCGCATGATATAGCGTGATACACTAAGTCCGATACCTGTTCCATAATCTTTTGTGGTAAAAAACGGAATAAATATATGGGCTGCAATTTCCGATGGAATGGGGTCTCCATTATTGTAGATATCGATAGAAACTTTGTTTTCAGACTCCGATACTCTTATTTCAATCTTTCCTTTAGAATTATTTATAGCTTCGACTGCATTCTTTATTATATTGACTAATATCTGAGTGATTTGTCCCTCATCGGCATTTAGCTCAATATGTTTATTCGTATAAATAATGCTTGATTCAATGCCTTTTTCCTCCATATTGGATGATTCGAGATGTAATACTTTTTCGAGCAAGGGAACCAATTCGAATTTACGGAACTGAGGGGTTGGAACTCCTGTAAATTTACGGTAAGAATCAACAAATGTAATCAGCCCTTTAGCTGTAGAACTGATAGTTTCAAGTGCGTCTACCGTATTTCTTCTGAGTGAATCATCGGGTGCTTCGGCCGATTGCATTTTATAAGAAAAGAGTAAAGTTTCGGTTAAAGAAGTAATCGGTGCTATCGAATTCATTATTTCGTGAGTCATTACACGGATCAACCGTATCCACGACTCCATTTCTTTAGCTTCGAGTTCGTTGCCGATATTATTGAGTGTGATAACCTTCATCGTGCCTTTCTTCAATGTAATTTTGGAAACATGCAGGCTTATCTGGATTTCTTCGCGCTCGTTAGCTATTTTTATTTGGGCATTATCTTTTATCCCTAAATTTTTAAATAAGTCGGGTAACGATTCATCAATAGATTTGAGCTGGTTAAGATGTGTAAACACAGGCAGCCCCAGTAATTGATTGGTGGCATGATTGGTGGCATGTACATTGTTATTAGGATCAAGTATTATAATACCCGTCGAAACACTTTCGATAATAAGACTCAGGAATTTTTCATTTTCTATGACCTCTTTTCGTGCCCTTGTTAATATATCCTTGATCCTGTTCATCATTTGGTTCAGTTCCTTTTCTCTTTTCGAGGTTTTGGCTTCGGTAAAATGGAACGAATAATCTCCGTTATCTAATGCATTCAGCAAAAAAAGGATATTCTGATTGAACTTCTTATAATGGCTATATAAACTTTTCAAAGAATACAGTATAAGCAGAACAGATACTCCAATGTATACATATTCTTTCTGAGTTATCAGATAAGTGGTTAGGGCTACTGATAAAATCAGTAACAAAACAAAAATAATAAGTTTGTATTCGATAGATTTAAACATATTTTCTAAAGGCTGATATTAAGAGATCTTATAATCCGTACTTTTTCATTTTACTATATAAAGTAGGTCTTGTTATGCCCAATTCGGCGGCAATTGCCGATATATTTTTATCGTACTTTGTAAGGGCTTTTTCTATTAAGATTTTCTCCATTTCTTCGAGATTCATCGACTCTATTACGGCTGCTTTGTTTTCCATCGGACGCATATAAAAGTCCGTTGGTTGCAACTCGGTTCCATCGCTTAATATCACAGCTTTTTCTATGGCATGCTGTAATTCACGGACATTACCCGGCCATGAATAGCTTTCTAATTTTGCAGCGGCTTTATCGCTTATCGTTAATGCTTTTTTGTTGTATTTCTTTGTGAATTTATTGAGGAAAAAATTGGCTAGTTGCAATATATCCTCACGTCGTTCACGCAAAGGGGGAACTTCTATCTGTATGGTATCAATACGGTATAGAAGGTCTTCACGAAACTCTCCGTCCTGAACGGCTTTAAATAGATTTCGGTTTGTGGCACAAATAAGCCTTATATCCACCGGAATGGGTGTATTACTTCCCACTCTTATTATGTATCTTGACTGTAATGCGGTCAACAACTTAGCTTGTAGAGTATAACTTAGATTGCCGATTTCATCGAGAAAAAGAGAGCCTTTGTCGGCAGCTTCAAATTTTCCTGCTCTATCGGTTTTAGCATCTGTAAACGACCCTTTGGTATGTCCGAACAATTCACTTTCAAACAAGCTCTCGGTTACTGCTCCCATGTCTACACTTACCAGAGTTTCGTTGGCTCGTAGCGAAAGATGATGTATCTTTTTTGCGATAAGTTCTTTTCCCGTTCCATTTTCTCCCGTTATCAAAACATTAGCATCAGTACTTGCAACCTTTTTCATAATATTTAAAAGGTTTTGCATCACTTCCGATTTTCCCCAGCAAACATCTTCTTCTTTATTCAATTCAGAATTTAATACGTTTTGCTTCTCTCTGAGTTTCTTCACCTCTTTGCGTGATTGTCGTAACGAAAAAGCGGCTTGTAATGTAGCCAACAGTTTTGTATTATCCCAAGGCTTAACAACGAAGTCGGAAGCTCCTTCTTTTAACGCTTTTACCGCTAATTCGATATCTGCATACGCTGTAAAAAGGACAACAGGTAATTCGGGGTCAATCTTCTTTACCTCAGATAACCAGTATAACCCTTCGTTACCCGAATTTATTCCGGCTGAATAATTCATATCTAACAGAACAATATCGGGATTCTTTTCCCTCAGCATGGAAATAAGCATGTTTGGCGTGGACAATAAATAGACGTTCTCGAAATAGCCATCCAACAAGATACGCAATGCACTCAGTACATTTTTATTATCATCCACAACAAGAATACTTCCTTTTTTCATTTTTAGAGTTCATTAGGTTATAAGAGAATATGGCTTTGTCTATTTTAAGGAATAACAATCGGATGGATTATCCTGTTAAAGCAATAAAAGGTCTGTGACTTTAAGCTAATACTACAAATGTAATTAATAATCAAATAAAACGAGAGTCCAGCTTCTATAAAATGTGTACGGAAGAGAGGCTGTTAAATAAAAGAGAGATTACCCCAATCGGGATAATCTCTTAATCTGTATAATAAGGATCATTATTTTTTAAAGTGTTTGTTTTGCTGATATAACTGTCACTTCTAATACCCTTGTTAGAAACGAAAATTTCTCTTTCATCATATCATAATCGGCTCCTTCGCTGAGGTATGTGCCCGTTCCTGTAATTACAAATCCTGTACCTTGATAATCCTTATAACCCAGAACTTCGCGAGTACCGAGTGCGAGTTTTACTTTGTGGTTTGCTTCTGCCTCTATATTTTTTTGAGTTTTACGCAGACCATATGCCGGGATTAAAATTCGACCGTCTTCTGTAACTACAATATAAGAATTCCAAGTATTGGCAATGTGCGGTTCATCAATTCCCCAAGAAACAATCGATACAACTCCTTCATGATTGATTACATCAAAAAACTTTTCGGATAGCATTGGTTTATCCATAATTCTACTGTTTATCTTTAATTATAACTGACTCTTGCTATTATGCTTACTAAAGCAATAGATAGGTTTGAGATCTTAATTTTCTGATACAAAATTATAGATAAAGAATTCGGGAAAAATTAAGCTGGTTTAAGAAATCAGAAGCTAATATTCTTTTTTCGAATCTCACTCAAGTATTCAGGAGTAAGCCCTAAATAAGAAGCAAGCATGTATTGAGGTACTCGCTGCACAAACTCCGGGAAATAAGAGCTGAAATGCAAATAAAGTTCCTCTTTAGATAAATCGTAAAGAAGTTTAATTCTTAGCTGCGAAGCGGCAACTGCTCGTTGCATAATTATCCGGAAATACCGTTCTAAAGCGGGCAATTCTTCAAGTAATTTATCGAATGAACGATGATCGATTACCAGTATTTCCGATTTCTCGATCACTTGTATGTTATATTCGGAAACGTTTTGATCTGTGAAGCTGAAATAGTCCGTGATCCACCAATTTTCCAATGCAAATTGGGTTATCTGTTCTGCCCCTTTATCCGTATAGAAGAACATCCTTGCACAGCCCTTTTCTATAAAAAAATAAGATTTACAGATTTGCCCCTCTTCTAATAAATACTCTTTGTTTTTGAGATTTAATCGCCGGAAATATTTATAGATGATCTGGATTTGATCTTCATCCAGTTCGATGTAATTACAAATATGGTTGATAAGAGCCGGATACATATTAACAGCTTATAGTTAAGTGATTGGTGAGTAATGTTAACATTTGATTACTTCTCGTCAAAGATAGCCCGTATTTCCATAAAACAGAATAAATACTTTATTTTTAATTTCATATATACCTTTAAAGGTGTAGTCCGGATAAACAATACAGACTTCTTATTGTTTATATAATACATACTTCATATTCCCTATTGTTATACCTTTTTTTAAGCATGAGAGCAAATTACTCTTATCCTTGAAAAAGGGCACTTTCTAATTATGCATAATATAACAATATCGACGGGTGAAAGACGAGTCTAATACTATCAACAGCACTTGAGTATTAATTCTAAAATTAAGATATATGAACTATAGAATCGAAAAAGATACTTTAGGTGAAGTAAGAGTTCCGGCAGATGCATATTACGGAGCCCAAACACAACGCAGTATCGACAATTTTAAGATTGCAGAAGATATAAATCGTATGCCGAAAGAAGTTATTCATGCTTTTGCTTTTCTGAAAAAAGCAGCGGCAATAACCAATAAAGAAGCAGGTATATTACCTGCTGAAAAATGCAATCTGATCTCAAAAGTTTGTGATGAAATATTAGAAGGTAAACTTGATAATTCATTTCCGCTGGTAGTATGGCAAACAGGTAGCGGAACACAGTCCAATATGAATGTAAACGAAGTAATTGCTAATAGGGGGCATGTTTTAAATGGCGGAAAACTTACCGATAAGGAAAAAGTGTTGTTGCCTAACGATGATATAAACAAATCACAATCATCTAACGATACGTTTCCAACGGCAATGCATATTGCTGCCTACAAAATGTTGATAGAAAAAACAATTCCCGGAATTGAAAAACTTCGTAATACACTTTCCGAGAAGAGTAAACAATATATGTCGGTGGTAAAAATTGGTCGTACCCACTTTATGGATGCAACCCCTCTTACTCTGGGGCAAGAACTTAGCGGATATGTAGCCCAACTCGATCATGGGGTTAAAGCAATAAAGAATGCGTTACCCCATTTAGCCGAATTAGCATTAGGCGGAACCGCTGTAGGAACAGGGATTAATACTCCTGAGAATTATTCGGAAAATGTTGCTGCAAAAATTGCCGAATTAACGGGACTTCCATTTATTACTGCACCCAATAAGTTCGAAGCTTTGGCCACTCATGATGCGATTGTTGAAACTCATGGAGCATTGAAAACCGTGGCAGTTAGCTTAATGAAGATCGCAAATGATATACGTATGCTTAGTTCGGGACCCCGATCGGGTATTGGAGAAATCCATATTCCGGAGAATGAACCGGGATCGTCTATTATGCCGGGTAAAGTAAACCCCACTCAGTGCGAAGCTTTAACAATGATAGCTGCACAAGTTATGGGTAATGATGTTGCGATAACTGTAGGTGGTGCTACAGGCCATTTTGAGCTTAACGTATTTAAGCCAATGATTATTTATAATTTTCTGCACAGTGCCCGCTTAATAGGTGAGGGATGTGTGAGTTTTAATGATTATTGTGCTGTTGGTATAGAGCCGGTTATGGATACGATCAAACGAAATCTGGATAATTCTTTGATGCTTGTAACTGCCTTAAACTCAAAAATAGGATATTATAAGTCGGCAGCTATTGCTCAAAAAGCTTATCAGGATAATACGACTTTGAAACAAGCTGCCATTCAGTTAGGCTATGTTACTCCGGAAGAATTTGACGAGTGGATCGATCCTAAAAAGATGGTGGGAAAAATAGAGTAAACTCTTGATGGATGTAAACCTCTATTATTCAAAAAAGACCGAAACACCTTATATCTTACAACCTACTAACTATCTGCGAAACGGCATTTGAACTGCATTAAGCAGTATTGGACATTTATCTAACCGGGAAAAAAGGTAACAGGATGCACTATTACTCATATACAGCACGAATATATGCAGTAAATATACAGTTCCTGTGAATTATGTAACATACAGCCAGTCGTTGTATTATTATACTTACTTGGCTGGCAACGTAACTTTAACAGATATGGATAAATTAAGGTATTTGCATAAAAAAACAGAAGAACAGCCTTTGCGGGATGAGTTATTTACTATTGAACAACTCATTCAACATGCGAAGAGGCTGGCTTCGGAAGAAAAACTGACAAGTGGAAGAAAAGACAATTTTTTGCTTGAGCGTCTTAATTATAATGATAAAGTATTGCGCGACTTTAATAAGGCAACTCTTATTCTCAAGAAGCCGGACAATATAACTCCTGCCACCAAATGGTTAGTGGATAATTTTTACCTGATTGAGGAGCATATACAGTTGGCACGCAGACATTTTCCTAAGAAATACAGTCAGGAGTTACCCTGTCTAGTAACAGGCACTGCCAAAAGGATACCCCGTGTATACAGCATTATTCTGGAGCTACTATCTCATGTAGATGCACAAATAGATAAAGAATCGCTTCAAGCATTTATAGAAGCATATCAAACAGAATCACCATTAAAATTAGGAGAATTGTGGGCAATTCCGATTATGCTTAGGCTGGCTCTTATCGAGAACCTGCAACGTATTGTTAACCGTCTACAGGAGAACCAGTCTCATCGGGATATTGCAAACGCATGGGTTGATAAACTACAGTTAATGGCTAAGAAAAGACCATCGAGGCTTATCGAAGTAGTTTCAGATATGGCAAAATCGAATATTCCACTGTCAAGTGCATTTGTTTCCGAATTTTGCCAACGATTATCGTCCCAGAATCCAATGTTGCACATTGCTCGAAGGTGGCTGGAGCAACGATTGTCGGAAGAAGGGCTATCAATCGAAGAATTGATCCATCAAGAAAGCCAAGCTCAGGCAGCCAATCAGTTGTCAGTAAGCCATAGCATAGGCAGCCTTCGCTCATTGGCTGTTACCGACTGGAAAGTTTTTGTCGAAGCTCTGAGTCTTGTTGAAATAACCCTTCGTGAAGATCCTGCCCATATTTATGGACAGATGGACTTTACAACTCGCGATCATTACCGCCATAGAATAGAGACACTTGCAAAATATTGCCCGTTTTCGGAGTTTGAGGTTGCACAAGAAGTTGTAAATCTGGCACAAAAAGCTCAAGGGCAGCAAAAAAACTCACTACATAGCCATGTCGGTTATTATTTGGTTGGCGATGGGCAGAGTATTGTGAACAAAGCTCTTAAAGTAAAAGAACCCCTCAATACCGTTCTCGGAAGAGGTATTCATAGCTACCCGCTGATCTCTTACGGAGGAGGCATCATACTTCTCACTTTCATAGGAGGCGGAGCACTTATGGGTATTCTGGAAACCAGAGGAATATCATTTGATAATTGGAAAGCTATCCTTTTATCGGCTATATTTCTATTGTGTGTAAGTCAATTGGGGGTCGATTTAATTAACTGGCTCGCTACAATACTCGTGAAACCTAAAATATTACCTCGTCTCGATTTCTCGGAAGGCATTCCGTCCGAATACCGTACAATGGTAGTTATTCCTACTATTATTTCATGTCCCGATACAGTAGACAAACTAATAGATAATCTGGAGTTACATTATTTGTCGAATAGAGATCAACAGCTTCATTTTGCTCTTCTTACCGACTTCCCGGATGCTTCACTTGAGGTTACCGAGTCGGACAGTATTATACTGGAAAGAGCCAGAAGCGGTATTGAAGCTCTAAATAGAAAATATCCATCAGGTGATAGTACTATTTTCTATTTATTTCATCGTCCGAGGCGTTGGAATCCGGGAGAAAATTGCTGGATGGGCTATGAGCGTAAACGAGGAAAACTAATGGAGTTTAATGCTTTTCTCAGAGGAAAGGCAGAGGATGCTTTTTCGTTAATTGAAGGTGATATATCTATTACATCATCCATAAAGTATGTAATAACCCTTGATACCGACACACAACTTCCGGGAGATAGTGCTTATCAGTTGGTAGGAGCGATGGCTCATCCGCTGAATCGTCCGATAATAGATCCAAAACGAAATATTGTAGTTAATGGTTACGGTATTCTTCAACCACGGGTATCCATAAATCTGGTTAGCAGCCAACGTTCTATATTTACACGTTTAGTTTCGGGTGATCCCGGTGTAGACCCATATACACGTGCAACCTCCGATGTATATCAGGATGTATTTCGCGAAGGATCGTTTGTCGGAAAAGGTATTTATGATGTAGATGCATTTGAACAAGTATTAGCCGACAGGCTGCCTGAAAACAAGATTCTAAGCCACGACTTATTAGAGTCTATTTATGTGCGCTCGGCACTTATCAGTGATGTGGAATTATATGAAGCCTATCCTCCCGGTTACAATATAGATGCTATTCGCCGGCACCGTTGGGTTCGTGGCGATTGGCAAATTATTCAATGGTTATTGCCCCGGGTTCCTACCTTCAATAAGAAATGGGCAAGAAACCCCATATCCAGACTGGGCGTATGGAAAATGATGGACAATCTTCGCCGGAGTTTACTCCCTCCGGCTTTTCTTCTGTTCCTGGTGCTTTTTTACATCTTGTTTCCACAAAGTATATGGTTAATGCCTTTACTGGTGGGAATTATTGCATTCTTGCCCGTTTTATTATCACTCTCCACCAATATACTCTATAAATCCGAAGATCAGTCGTGGAGTATGCATCTCGAAGAAGCCTTTCGGAAAAGCTGGCGTCAATTTAAACAAGTATTATTCTCTTTGGTATTATTACCATACGAAGCATACCTGAATATGGATGCTATTATTGCAACCTTATGGCGTTTGATAGTTACTCACAGGCACTTGTTGAAATGGAAGACATCTATAGATGCCGAGCAAACAGCCGGTAATTCCCCCTCAAGTTTTTATCGTGCGATGTGGTTTTCCCCTGCATTTTCTATCGTTTGTGCCGGGTTATTAGCTTTTTTCGACCCTGTAATTCTATTGTACTCATTTCCTGTTTGGCTTGCATGGACATTAGCGCCGGGTATTGCTTGGCTTATCAGCCGTCCGTTTAAGCAACATAAGCCCGACTTTACAACCGAACAAACCTTACTGTTGCACCGAATTGCCCGTAAAACATGGCATTACTTCGAAACATTTGTTAATGCCAAAGAAAACTGGCTGGCTCCTGATAATTTTCAGGAAGTACCTGTACCTGTTATAGCTTCACGAACCTCACCTACCAATATTGGTCTCTCGCTGTTAGCTAATCTGTCGGCGTATGATCTGGGATATTTATCTGCCGGAAAAATGTTGGAACGTACACAACTCACGTTTACAACAATGGGAGAATTGAAAAAATTCCGTGGACATTTATACAATTGGTATGATACCCGTACGTTAGAGCCGTTACCACCACTATATGTATCAAGTGTGGATAGCGGAAATCTGGCCGGTCATTTACTGACATTAAGCGGAGGGCTTAATGAACTTAAAAATGCTCCTATATATACCCCTGTGATTTTTAACGGATTATTGGATACGGTACGCGTGATGAAACGCTATACAGTTAAAAACGCAGCCATAAATGAACTTGAAAAAGATCTGGATTCAAGCCCTCAGACATTGCATGAAGCCTTCGCATTGTTACAATCGGCAAAACAGCAAACCGAGAATCTATCAACCTCTTTGGCTCATGACAACGAAGAAGTACAGTCTTGGATACAAACATTAAAAAATAATATCGAAGATCATATCGAAGAAGTATTGTATCTGGCTCCTTGGCTGCATATTGGTCAGCTTTCAGCTCATGAAGGCTTAGACGGAAATCTGGATGAGGTAATTTCCCAACTAAATATACTTGACAACGGGCTTACACTTCGTGAGACTGCGGAGTTGGATGAAACCATTTGCCCCTTGATCGAAATTACATTGATGAGGCTCTCCAACCTGAAGAAACCATCAGCCAAAGAGCATGTAATACCCTATCTCAATGCTTGGTTATCGAGCTTGCATACGGCAGCAAACCATGCTTCGAAAAGACTACAGATAATACGGACATTGAAAAAGCAGAGTGAGTCGTTTGCACAAATGGACTTTGCTTTTCTGTACAACACATCCAAGAAGCTTTTCGTTATCGGATATAATGTTACAGAGCAGCGTATGGATAACTCTTCATACGACATGCTGGCTTCCGAAGCAAGGTTGTGCAGCTATGTGGCTATTGCTCAAGGGCAGGTTCCGCAAGAACATTGGTTTTCTTTGAGTCGTTTACTGGTTGTATCACATGGGAAGCCTGTATTATTGTCGTGGAGTGGCTCGATGTTCGAATACCTAATGCCTCTTTTAGTGATGCCGAATTTTGAACATACATTGCTCGATCAGACCTATAAAGTAGCGGTAAAAGCACAAATTGAATATGCTAAAACACTTGGAGTACCTTGGGGTATTTCAGAGTCGGGATATAACCGTACCGATACTTCTCAGAATTATCAGTATAAAGCATTTGGCATTCCTAGTCTGGGATTGAAGCGGGGCTTGTCAGAAGACCTAGTTATTACACCTTATGCAACGGTTATGGCATTAATGGTCTCTCCCCAAAAAGCATGTGAAAATATGCAGCGTCTGAGTGAAGCAAGACATGAGGGAGCCTACGGGTATTATGAAGCAATTGATTACACCCCTTTACATCTGCGTCCTGATCAGAAGAGTGTAAATATCCACTCTTTCATGGTACATCACCAGGGAATGAGCCTTTTATCACTTGTCAATTTGATGAAAGATAACCCTATGCAAAGACGCTTTATGGGAGTACCCATGCTTAAAGCATCGGAGCTGCTATTGCAGGAACGTATACCCCATAATATATCGGAGACTGCTATATCCGATGATTCGGAATTTGAAATAAAAGGTTTGCATCCTCTTCTTGCAGACAGTTCAGAGGTAGTTCGCGTGTTCACCGATACTACGATAGCTCCCGAGGTCAACTTATTGTCAAACGGCCGTTACCATGTGATGATCAGCAATAGCGGAAGCGGATATAGCCGCTGGCAAAATATTGCTGTAAACCGTTGGCGTGAAGATGCTACCAGCGACAATCTGGGAATGTTTGTTTACCTCAGAGATAGTAATACAGGTGACTTTTGGTCCAGTACACATCAGCCCACTTTACATAAAGGCAAAAAAGATGAGGCGATTTTCACTCAGGCTTATGCAGAGTTCCGTCAACAATATTCAGATTTGGAGGCACATACAACAATCTGTGTTTCGCCCGAAGACGATGTGGAGTTGAGACGTATTAGATTAATAAATCGTTCTCAAACAACTCGTACAATAGAACTAACTACGTATAGCGAAGTGGTTATTGCCCCTCAATCGGCAGATGAAGCACATCCGGCCTTTAGTAATTTGTTTGTTCAAACTGAATTTTTACCCGAACTATCGGCAATACTTTGTACAAGGAGAGCTCGCTCTCAAAATGAAACACCCCCTCATTTGTTCCACTTGATGCTTGTTTCAAGCGGTCAGAAAGAAGATGTGTCTTACGAAACAGATCGTTCCAAGTTTGTCGGTCGGGGAAATACCCTTCTCCGCCCTTTAGCAATGGAAAACGCAGGAGCACTTTCCAATAGCAGCGGTTCGGTTCTTGATCCTTCTATTTCATTGCGCCGTACAGTTACAATACCTGCGGGAAAAACGGTCACTGTATCCGTTATTTTAGGAATGGCCGAAACCCGTGAAGTTGCCGTTGCCTTAACTGAGAAGTACCAAAATTACCGTATGAGTGAGCGTGCATTCGAACTGGCTTGGACTCATAGCCAGGTTGTTCTTAATCAACTCGGTATTGAGGAAACGGAAGCTCAGCTATACAACAAACTTGCCGGATCTTTAGTATATGCAAATGCTCAAAGAAGAGCCTCTCAACCCATATTGAAAAACAATAGAAGGGGGCAGGATGGACTTTGGAGTTACAGCATTTCCGGAGATACGCCATTGGTATTATTACGGATAAGTGATGTTTCGGGAATGGATCTTGTACGTCAGTTGGTATTGGCACATGCATACTGGAGAATGAAAGGTTTGTCTGTCGAACTTCTTATATTAAATGAAGATGTGTCGGTATACCGCCAGTCGGTACACGATGAAATCGTGAATCTGATATCTTCGGGTATTGAGGCTCCTCTGTTGGAAAAAGCCGGAGGTATCTTTGTACGTCGTATCGAACAGGTACCGCGTGAAGATCTACTCTTGCTACAAGCCGCAGCACGTATCGTTTTATGTGACGAATTAGGAACCTTAGCTAAACAAATCCAAAACCTTACTATTTCAGAATTACAAGTATCGGTTTTACAGCCGACGCACTCTGTAACATCAAAAACCGATAAACCTTTAACTAAAAGAGATCTTATTTTTGAAAATGGCTTAGGAGGGTTTACCCCCGATGGACGCGAGTATGTTATTACTCTTGGAGCCGGTCAGAATACACCTGCCCCTTGGAGTAATGTAATCGCCAACCAGTATTTCGGGACTGTTGTTTCGGAGAGTGGAAGTGCATATACTTGGGCAGAAAATGCTCATGAGTTCCGCATAACGCCTTGGAATAACGATCCTATAAAAGACAGCTCGGGCGAGGCTTTTTATATACGGGACGAACAGACCGGTGAATATTGGTCTCCTACGCCATTACCCGCTAAAGGTGCAACGCCCTATGTCGTAAGGCATGGATTTGGTTATACGATATTCGAGCATAGTGAAAACGGAATAGATTCTGAATTTACAGTATATGTGGCAATGGATGCACCGATCAAGTTTGGAGTATTGAAGCTGAAAAACACTTCGGGAAGACCTCGCAGATTATCGGTAACCGGATATTATGAGTGGGTTTTGGCAGATCTACGTCAAAAAAGTCTGTTGCATGTTCAAACGGAAATAGATGTACGTACAGGGGTATTATTCGCCCGAAACTTCTATAATATAGGTTTTGCCGGGAAAATTGCTTTTATGGATGTAGGAGAGTCCCGAACCTTAACAGGTGACAGAGCCGAATTTATAGGTCAAAACGGAAGTTTAACGAAACCTGCTGCCATGAAACGTAGCCGTCTTTCGGGTAAAGTAGGTGCAGGACTCGATCCTTGCGGAGCTATGCAAGTTGTTTTTGATTTGGCTGATGGGCAAGAGCGCGAAACGCGCTTTCGTCTGGGATTTGCTCACAATAAAGAAGAAATGCGAGACCTTGTGCTGCGTTTCCGTCAAACCGGAGCAGCTAAAGAGGCTCTAAAAGGTGTTTGGAGTTATTGGACCCGAACACTGGGAACGATCAATGTGGACACTCCTGATGCTTCTGTCAATATGATGGCAAACGGATGGCTTTTGTATCAAACATTAAGTAGCCGTATATGGGCCCGTTCAGGATACTATCAATCGGGAGGAGCGTATGGTTTCCGTGACCAGCTACAGGATGTAATGGCACTGGTACACGCCGAACCGTCTATCACCCGTAAACAGATTTTAAGGGCTGCCAGCAGGCAGTTTGTTGAAGGGGATGTGCAACACTGGTGGCATCCACCCATGGGACGTGGGGTGAGAACTCACTTCTCGGACGATTATCTCTGGCTGCCTTATGTTACTTGCAGATACGTAAATGCTGTTGGAGACACAGGCATTCTCGATGAAAAGGTGTCATTTATTGAGGGTAGATTACTACGTGCTGATGAAGAATCGTACTACGATTTACCGGGACGTTCTCCCGAATCGGCTACATTATACGAGCACTGTGTAAGAAGTATTAAATACGGATTGAAATTCGGCATCCATGGGCTACCTCTTATTGGGTGTGGTGATTGGAATGACGGAATGAATCTGATAGGAGAAAAAGGTCGGGGCGAAAGTGTTTGGCTCGGATTCTTCCTATATGATGTATTAATCAAATTCTCTAAAATAGCTAAACTCAGGAGTGATGATATTTTTGCCGATTATTGCTTGGCAGAAGCCGAAAAATTACGCAATAATATAAAAGTAAATGCGTGGGACGGAGAATGGTACCGCCGTGCTTATTTTGATGATGGAACCCCGCTCGGATCGAAAGTGAATGATGAATGTCACATTGACTCGCTCCCTCAAAGCTGGTCAATAATTAGTGGTGCTGGAGACCCTGAACGTTCATTAATGGGTATGGAGCAAGTAGAAAAACAACTTGTCCGCCGTGAAGATAAGCTGATTCAGTTGTTTACCGCTCCTTTTAATAAATCGGAACTTAATCCGGGTTACATCAAAGGGTATATTCCCGGAGTACGTGAAAACGGAGGTCAATACACACATGGTGCAATATGGACAGTGCTGGCTTTTGCCCTTATGGGTGAAACCGAAAAGGCATGGGAGCTTTTCGGATTGCTTAATCCGATCAATCATGCGGATACAGCAGATCGGGCTGCCGTTTATAAAGTAGAACCGTATGTTATAGCTGCCGATGTATATGCAGCCGAAGGGCATCTCGGAAGGGGTGGCTGGACATGGTATACCGGTTCTGCGGCCTGGATGTATCGTCTCTTGGTGGAAACGCTGTTAGGGGTGAATCTTATGGGCGATAAATTACAATTAACACCGCTACTGCCGCTAAAATGGGATAGTTACAAAATTCATTATCGTTACAAAGAGACAGTATATCATATTACTATACTCAGAATAAAAGATTCATCTTTGCCTCGTCTGGTTCTTGATGGCAAAGGACTGGATAGCAAAGATACTTTTGTTATGGCAGATGACCGTAAAGAGCATTTCGTAGATTTATGGATTAAGTAATAATCGGGATTTATATAACTAAGAACGAGGGTAATCAATTGATTACCCTCGTTCTTTAATTAAACATCTTAGTTGAGTCACTTCTTTCCTAAAGTATCCTCTACACGTTCTTTAATGTATTCGGCTTCGTTTTTTGCGACATCAGCCATGTTTCTTAAATTCCTCCTGGACTTACTAAGAAATTTATCAACTTCATCACAACAACAATCAAGATGTCCGTCATTATACATTTTTCGAGCCAGGTAAATTAGTCCAATGCCTATTCCTACTCCCAGAATTACTTTTTTCATAACTATATTATTTTAAAATTAAGATTTTCGCAATATGTTGGGATCACCTCATCAACTGCCAACAGAAGGTTCGGTGTCTTATTTCAGATAATGTTTTAAAACTGCTGCCGTATATGTGAATAGAGAGCGGGTTTGAGGTATGGTTGCAAATCCATTCAATAGACCAAAGTCATGAATTACACCATTGTAACGAACTGTGGTTACATCCACTCCCGCTTCATCTAACTTACGTCCGAGAGCCTCCGCTTCATCCCTTAGAATATCGTTTTCTGCCACTTGAATGACGGTAGGAGGCAAACCCTTCAATTCATCAAGAGTAGCTTGCAAAGGAGCCAAATATATTTCTTTACGCTGTTTCGGATCGGTGGTATACTGGTCAAACATCCATTTCATAAGAGGGGTAGTCAAGAAACGCTGTTCTCCATACATCCGGTATGATTCTGTATCAAAATTGGTGTCTGCCACTGGCCATAATAAAATCTGGACTTTAATTTCAGGGCCTTTATTCTTTTTAGCCATCAAACCGATTGCAATAGACATGTTTCCACCGACACTGTTTCCTACTAAAGCAAGGCGTTTGCCATCTACATTTATTTCATTTCCATGTTCGGAGACCCATTTAGTTGCTGCATAGATCTCGTGAAGAGCTTGGGGATATTTTGCTTCGGGTGATGGTGTATAGTTTACAAAAACAGCAGCGTATCCCGATTCAACAACCAAATCGCGAACCATGCGTTTATGGGTCGGATAATCTCCCAATATCCATCCTCCACCATGAGTGAAGATAAAGACAGGCAGTTTTTCTTTTATACCCTTAGGGCGAACAACTGTAAGTTTAAGATTATGAGAATTATATGTTATTGTTTTTTCGGATTCTTCGATACCCGAAACATCTACTTTTACGCTTGCTTGAACTGTAACAAGGACATTACGGGCATCCTCCTTTGATAAGCTTTCGACTGCAGGACCACCTCCATTTAATACCTTTAAATATTCTTTTGTTTCAACACTCAGATGTGGATCTTTAAGATAATCCGGTGCTTTTTGAATCTTTTTTTCCATAAGAGTAATCTATTTGGTAAACAGTAAAGTTTAATGATGCATTTTTTACTTGTAACCTGCTATTGTAGCTATACCGGTTATCAATAAAAAAAGCTGATACTTTGGGTCATCTTTTATTTAAACCGATTTAATAAAAGAAATGTTTTGTATTTTGAGTCTATTTAACTGTTATTGAGTAAATAACATAAATATTATTTGTTTTCGTTTTATTCTGCTTTTTGAGTTGTATTTAAATCCCAAAGAGACTCTCCTTATAGATGTTCGTTTGGGTAATTAGAGTAAAAATCGGTTTGTCTTCAATTTTATCTATAAAGAGGGATAACTCTTTTATTTATAGCGTTTAAAATAGGAGAATAAAAAAACAGATTAAAAAGTGTCACTTTTGTCACTTTTGTCACCTTTTTAAATATTAGTCACTGTTTTTCAATATCTTGACAAAATAACAAAGGTGTACAGTAATTGGGAATTTTGTAACTATTTTGTATCACTGATTGTATACAATGTCACCTTTCTTAAATTGTAGATTTATATAGATAGAGAACCATTGGCTACAAACATTTGTTTATTGTAAATATCTTCTGAGAATTCTATTTAATTATTAACATAATATATTACCAATGAAAGATTCTGATAGATTATTAAAGTATTTCCTGTACATCTCGTTGATTATTATCGGGGCTATTATAGGTATTGCTTTTCACCATTATTATAATATACCACTTGCTGAAACTATTAATTTAGTAGATGTGGGAGCTTTAGTTGTCACCGTCTTTTTGGCTGTTTATATTCCCGAAGTATTGGATCGGAAATTGCAGATTAAAAGAGATAAGAAAGATCTTGTAGAAAAGCGTATTGAAGAATTGCAGGCACTGTATCGCAGGATGAATCTTATCGTACAAAGCGAGCAAGTACTACGCCCGAAAGATTTTCTTATAATAAAAAATGTATCGGATATCTGCCATAACAAACTGGAAACAATTATTACTTTACTCAATAATTCCAATATGAATGTGTCTTTTACTAAGGACATAGACAAGATCAGGAAGTTATGTAAAGAACACGAATCTTTACTATTATCCGACAAGATGGAGGATGAGGGATTTACTTATTCGGAAGATGTGCCCGAAAAACAAGAATTGTTGTACAATGAAATAGACAAGGTTACATGTTTATTGATATTCAAAATCAGTGAGGCGTAAATACGAAATTATATATTGTCCCTCTTTTTTATAGGGTTTTTAGTTACTTGCCGATCATATAAACAGATACTATACATGTTTACTGAAATAAAGTTCTCAGAACTATTTGTTACTTTGGTAAGCGAAACAGAGATAAATAGTTATAGTCTTTAAATATTTTCTTTTACATAATTACCTATGAAAAAATCAGCCTTAAACTTTCTTGCGGTTTTTATCTTAACCTTATTAGGCTTTTATAGCCATGCACAAACCGGTGGTTCACATGCCGGACATGTTCATACCAAAGGTTATGCAGGCATGGACGCCAAAAGTGATCTTGTTCCCTACGAATTTGAGCGTCGTGCAGTTGGAGATAATGATATCCTGATAGATGTTTTGTATTCAGGTATTTGCCATTCCGACATACATACGGTGAAAGGAGATTGGGGAGGTACTCCCTATCCTTGTGTTCCGGGACATGAGATTGTGGGACGAGTTGCTCAAGTCGGAAAAGATGTACATAAATTCAAAGTAGGAGATATCACCGGAGTGGGCTGTATGGTAAATTCGTGTGGAGAATGTGAATACTGCAAAGCAGGAGAAGAGCAATATTGTGCCAAAGGTGCCACTTATACCTATGGCAGCAGCGAAGGAAATGGATATACCAAAGGGGGATATTCAAATAATATAGTTGTTAAGGAATCATTTGCCTTGAAAGTGCCCGACAATGCCCCATTAGATCAAGTAGCTCCGCTTCTTTGTGCGGGTATAACGACCTATTCGCCTTTGAGGTACAATCATGTAAAAAAGGGCGATAAAGTAGCTGTTGCCGGATTCGGAGGGTTAGGACACATGGCTGTACAATATGCCATTGCAATGGGTGCTGAGGTTACTGTTTTTGATATAACAGAAGACAAACGTCAGGCAGCTTTGGATATGGGTGCAGTCAAATATGTCAATACCAAGAATGAGACTGAGATGCAAGGGTTGAATAATTCATTCAATTTGCTTATCAGTACTATCCCTTTCTCTTTTAAATTAGAACCTTATATGGCAATGCTTAAAGTCGATGGAACTATGGTGCTTTTGGGTGTGCCTCCGAGAGATCAGGTACCATCGTTAAGTACAAATGCATTGTGGGGAAGACGGAAAATATATTATTCTCTTATCGGAGGTATTCCCGAGACTCAGGAAATGCTCGATTATTCCATCAAAAATAACATTTATCCGAAGGTGGAAGTTATACCCATCCAACAAATAAATGAGGCTTATAAGAATGTGCTGGATGGAAAAGTACAGTTCAGATATGTAATAGATATGGCATCTTTGAAATAACGGCTACAGATTTATTTTATCTATTCAATAGAAAGTTCTTTTTTCCTACTGACATAAGGCTGTCACTTGCTGCTTGTACTTTTGCTGATGATAACGAAAGTAAGGTCTGATACCTTTTCAATACTTTCAAGTATTTACAGCAATAAAACAAGTAAAATTATGTTAGTAAAAGCCTACATTACATTTGACGGACAAGCAGAAGCAGCCCTCAATTTTTATAAAGAAGTATTTAACGGGAAAATCGAAAACATGATCCGTTACGGAGACGGAAAAGGTGATACCTCAGCCGATCAATTGGATGATAATTCGAAGAATCGTATAGAAAATGCCCGATTGGATTTTGGTAATAATTGCTTTAATGTTTCGGACATTTTACCCGGTGAGAAGTTTATCGTTGGTAATAATATCCATCTGGACATCGTTTTCTTTGACGATCAGAATGTGAAAGAAACCTTTGATAAACTGGCAGTCGGAGCCGAGATTATCGAACCTTTGGGAGCCAAACCGTTTTCGCCCAATTATGGTAATTTGACCGATAGATTCGGTATAAACTGGAGTATCATGCAAATGCCAAAGCGTAACTAATATGATAGACTAAGAATGTGTTGACGGTAACAGGTCGGCACATTCTTTTTATATCTTTACACCTTTTATCAATTGATTCTAAGATGAACCGACTCGAGCGAATATCTTCTATACTGGTGCAACTGCAATCGCGATCTGTAATTACGGCTCAGCAAATAGCCGATAGGTTCGACATTTCTTTGCGTACCGTTTATCGGGATATACGAACACTTGAGGAAGCAGGCATTCCTATTATCGGGAATGTAGGTGTAGGTTACTCTTTGGTTGATGGCTATAAACTGCCTCCGCTAATGTTTACACGTGAAGAAGCTATTGCCTTTCTGACGGCAGAGAAGTTTATCGAAAAGATGAGCGATTTGCAGAATGTTCAGTCCTATAAATCGGGGATGAATAAAATAAAGGCAGTACTTCGGTATGTTGAAAAAGACTACTTGTCTGATATAGAAAATAATATAGGTATTCTTGGAAAAAGCGATACAGGACGAGAGCTTCCCACAGCTATCACTCAGTGTATACTGAAAAGTATCTCGGAGCAAAAGGTAATGCACATCTGCTATTCGACCAATCAAAAAGAATCCGAAAGAGACATAGAGCCGATAGGCTGTTTTTATAGTCAGATCAATTGGTATCTCATCGCATTTTGTAAGGTGAGAAACGACTATCGTAGTTTCCGTATCGACAAGATCAGTAGTTTCAGTTTAAAGGATGAGGCTTTCTCTCAACAACACCTGTCATTGCCTCAGTATATCGAGAAGTACAGATTGCAAGAGCATATTTATGAAGTGATTATCCGTGTAAAAAGTACAGACTTAATAGTAATAAACGATTATAAGTATTATCACGGCTGGTTGAAAGAAGAGGTCAATGGTGAGTATACTGATATTCATTTCAGGATATTCAATATAGAGCATTTTGCCCGATGGTATTTGTCTTTTGCGGATATTGCCGATATCATACAGCCCGATATTCTGAAAGACAAAGTAAAAGATCAGATCAATTCCTTGGTTCATAAATATAAGCTTGGAAGTGTAGAATAATTTAGATAGAAGAGAGGGTTATACCTCTCTTCTATCTTATCTTATTACTTTTCTAACTTCCACCAGAAGCCAATATCCGATTCCTGAAATTTTGCCATTCCGCATTTTTGCAATACTCTCTGAGAGGCGTAATTCTCTCTATCGGTTTCAGCAATTATAGATTCAACATCGGGTTGATTTATTGCCCATTGACACAAGGCTTGTACTGCCTCTGTCATATATCCCTGATTTTCGTAATCTGGATTTATGCCATATCCGATTTCAATATCTTTGTTCTCTAGTGGTGAATTCTTGAAATTAGCACTTCCTATGGCTTTGTTTTCTGCCTTTAGAATAATCTGCCTGTTTGCCAACCAATGATAATTTTCAATGTTATTTAATGCTTTCTGATATTGTCTTTTCATTGCCTGTTGCGTATCCTCATCAAGGCATTCATTAGATGGACTTAAGCCCAGTTCGGATTCCATCTTATCAACACCGCATAGCAAAAGGGCGAATTGCTCCACTGTTAGTGGAACAATTCGTAGTCTGGTTGTTTCTATAATCATTTCTTCTAGTTTTAATTTTTCGAGGTATTTGGCAAAAGCCGACTATACCATCTGTTTCTTGTCTGATAATGAACTGATTGTTTTTTGCTTAATTTAATCATATTATAGTCTAATCTAATCTTTAAAATTAGCAGTACGCAAACATCAATACCCGTTTTGTATACAGATATATAATGTAATTTTGAAAAAATATGAAAATAATACTGAACAGTTAAAAACTGTCCGATAAATGAGAGGATAGCAAGTATTGATTAATACAAACTATTTACAACACCAGATACATATTAGTAGTAAACATAAAAGATTATATAAAGTGTTACAAAGATATGATGTTATTTTGAATAGCAACTGTAAGTGCAGTTAGATATGTTAATATAGAATCGGATATCTTAAATATTTATCTCGTCAAGAGGATTCCAAAACACTGTTTTCCAGTTTTTAATTTTATTATTCGACACGATAACTCCTTCAGCTTCTAATAACTCCTGCATTTCGGACGAATCACCAAAAGCATCTTTCCCTGATAGTATTCCCTGACTGTTCACAACTCTATGAGCAGGGATATTTGTTACTGACGAATTACATTCACTCATCACTCGTCCTACCAATCTGGACATATTATAATACCCTACAGCCTTAGCTATAGCTCCGTAGCTGGTCGCTCGTCCATGAGGGATAGTTCTCACAATATCATATACTGCCTGAGTAAAAGTATCTTTGTCTATTTTGGGCATAGTTATTCATCTGTTTATCGTACGAGCTGCGACACCATCAAAAGTTATCTTCACGGGATTAATAAATCCATCCTCATCAAAGGTCATTTTATCAATGCAAGTCACACGATGATCACGCGCATTATCTCCCAACGGACGGCGGTGATAAACGATATAATAGTCTTCTGAATTGGGTACATGCATAATGGAGTGATGTCCTGCACTTGTTGCCACAGTGGCATCCTCTTCCAATATCTTCCCGATACGATTAAATGGCCCGAAAGGAGAATCGGCTATCGCATAAGCCACCGAATAATCGGGCCCTCCCCATCCCCCTTCACTCCACATGAAGTAATATTTGCCATTCTTTTTAAACATAAAAGGACCTTCGGTATAGTTTTGTGGGGTTACTTCTTTATAAAGCTCTCCGTCATCGAAAGGGACCAAAGCCGTGAAATCGTCATTAAGTTTAACCATATTACAATGTCCCCATCCGCCATAATACATGTAATAAGTATTGTCATCATCTTTAAAAACAAACTGGTCGATAGGTTGTGCTCCGTTTACATTTTCATTGATTAACGGTTTTCCGATTAAATCCTTGTAAGGCCCTTCCGGGCGGTCACTAATTGCGACACCGATTCCTCCGATTTCTCCCGGATGTACATCATTGGCTCCAAAAAACAAATAGTACTTATTATTTTTACTTATAACAGAGGGTGCCCACATTGCTATCTTTGCCCATTTTACCGCAGTAGTATCGAGAATGCTATTGTGTTTTGTCCAGTTTACAAGATCCTTGGACGAAAAGCAGTCGAAAAATGTCTGTTTCTCATATAGATCACTCCATGTAGGATAAATCCAATAAGTATCCCCATAAATTATACCTTCGGGATCGGCATACCAACCTTCGAATACAGGATTGCCGCTCATAGATAAGGTTGCTGGCTTATTGTTTTGTGAATTCATCTCAAGAGGAGACAGCAGCCAAAATGTTGCTATTCCTATAAGTAATAGTTTTTTCATTTTTATTCCGGTATAAAGTAAGGTTTTAAACCTATTTGATTATTAGGCTAATATTACTATTATCGTTTACCTAAACAATAAACAGTTGTTGAACCTTGATTTGGTCTTTTTACAAAACTATTAAAAAAATAATACTCTCAGGATATAAAGTTGTGGTAAATAAGTATTTTCCAATGAAATGTCATCCGGTCATACTTATTTGGCAGTATGTTGGACTTTATATATATTGAAAGAACAATATTGGGTAGTAGAAATTTAATGATGAATTACTTAAAAAGTCAATAGTTCTTTGGGTGTCATAATTTGCTTGAGGTGATGTTAAGTCTGTCTTGATAGTGATAAGATTAGAAACTCTATATACAATTAGTAATCGCCTTTTATTAGGATAAAAGGCGATTATATAAGATTATAATGTCGGAGTTATAGGTTTTATACTTCCATCCGAATTAAATTCCATTGTATCGATGCAAACTTCCCTGTGATATCCGGCTGCATCTCCCATTCTTATACTGTTTGGGCGACTGAAACGATGATAAACAATACGCCATTCATCCTTTCCGGGTATTTGCAAAACCGAGTTATGCCCTGTTCCATAGATTCCTTTCGAAGGGTCTTTAGCCAGAATCAAATTGTTTTCAGGAATAGTCAGAACTCCTGTGGGAGAGGTTGAAGTTGCATATCTCACCCGATAATTTTCACTTCGGGTATCATCTTCCGACCATAAGAAATAATAGATACCGTTTCGATAAAAAACAGTTATGGCTTCCCGAAATGTTTTGTCGGGAGTCATCACTTTTATAGTATTCTTTTTTATAGATACCATATCCTCATTCAGTTCCGCAACCGCCATATAGCCATTGCCCCAATAGAGATAACTCTTACCTGTTTTAGGATCGGCAAATACTTCGGGGTCTATTTCCTGTCCGTCTTTTACACCTTCGGGTTTAAAATCGATAAGGGCTTTTCCCGAATCTACAAACGGACCTGTAGGATTATCAGCCACAGCCACCCCTATTTTTTGAGCGGCACTAAAATAATAGTAATATTTATAGTTACCTTTTACCTTCTTTTCAATAATGCAGGGTGCCCATGCATTACGATCTGCCCACGATACATCTTTTTTCAGATCGAGAATTACACCTTCATCTTTCCAATCTTTGAGATTATCAGATGAGAATGTTTTAAAGTAATAACCACTCCAACCTGTAAAACCATCACTTGTCGGATATATATAATACCTTTTTGTTTTCTCCGAATATAAAATATCAGGGTCGGCATAATATCCTTCGAGTACAGGATTATTGGCAGTTGATGGCATTTCAAAACCTTCAGGAATTCCCCATTTGTCGGTCAAAACCTTCAATTCAAGACGAGTAATTGGGATTATCGACCCATGACGCGGATGAAAATTCATCGATATATCATGATCTATCACTTTAAATACATCCAGATCTTTACTTTCACAGAATTGGTATTTACCTTTCATATACACATCATACATCAATATATAGGTATCGCTATTGATTCGTTTGAAAACACTTGAACCTTCTACTGCATCGCTTGTTTGTTGCTTGTATCCGGGTTGCTCTATCCATTTGTTTGAAGCAAGAGAATCGGTCATAGCCAAACGGATGCCATTGCCATGTCCCTCGGTTTTATAGAATAGATGAAAAATACCGTTTTTATTGATTATATCGCCATCAATACACGATTTCTTGTTTTGAGGTGAAAACAGAATCTGAGGTTCACCTTCTAAGTCCGTAAAGTCTTTGTTAGCATAAGCATAATAAATAATGTCCACTCCATCATCGTGCTTCATAGACCAATAAACCATATATTTTTTCACTGCCGGATCGTATATCGTTTGCGGTGCCCATACACGTTTCAAGCCTTCCTGACCCGTATATTTTTGTTGGATATTGATAATACTTGATGTCCAGTTTACCAAATCGGTCGATTTAAGGAGTATCATAGCCCGATTCGAATCCCAGCCTTTGGAGGAAGTCATATCAGTAAGTACCATGTAGAAAGTTCTACCGTCTTCGCCACGAAGAATATGCGGATCGCGTACTCCCCCTGTCGAACTGATTTGTTTGGAATCTATAACCGGATTGTTATTATTTAAGCTCAGATAGTTGTATCCATCATTACTTATTGCATAACAAACAGCCTCTTCTTCTACGTTGTTTCCTTTAAAGTAGGCGAACAGATACGCTACATAGTCTTTTTCTTCGGGTCCCGATTTATATTCTTGGCTATAGCCTGATAGAGCTAAAAATACCAGAGCTAAAACCAAGAATACTATTTTTAATTTATTCATTATTATTTATTTCAATTTATAAACGACAGTCACTACCGAATTAGGGTTTATTAAAATAGATGCTTGTGCATCTGAAATTGTATTTTCGGCTAAGTCCTGACTCTGATTTGTTGTATAAGTCTTAATCAATTCAATCTCCACATTTTTAATATTGGCTTTGGCATCATATTGCTTGGTTGACAGATTGGTATAAACCGCTACAATTTCTTTTTTATTGGGTGAGATATATGCACTCCCGAATAAATCTTTAGAAGTATTAGCCATTCCTAAATCAATACGTTTGTATTCAGGGCGTATAAACAAACTGTAATTTCCCAATACCCAAAGAGTTTTAGTTGCCACATGTGTTCCACTCTGTTTAAAATCGCCATAATCGCCACCCGCAGGGGTCACTTTAATAAGTAAAAATCTGTTTTTATGGCTCCAGCGTTCCGGAGAAAGGGCAGTCCAATACGACCAAGAAGCAACATTGGCATAAGCTAAATCGCAGTGTATAACCTTCGACATGTATAAGGCTATATCCATGTATGATGCATTATCAAAACCAACAAATTCGCTGCTGCTATATCCGTCTCCCAACATACTCCATTCTGTCTGATATACTTTTAGTCCCGCAGCGTCGGCACTTGATGCTACATTTTTTCTTGTACTTAAGAGGGTTGCCCAATCGCCGTCTAACCAATAACTGTGTCCTGCGATTACGGGTGCTATATGTTTGAGGTTTCCGATATAATTAGATGATGTACTATTAAATAGATTTGAGATTACATTATTTCTGCCTGCATCGTTGGCACTCTCATAAATATAATTCCATGCAGCAGACTCGGCAACTAATATTTTGGAGGTGAGTTTTTTTGATTCTAGCGACTTATCAAGTTCCATAGCAATCTTTTTGATTTCACTATTTTGCCAACCCGATCCCTCTTGATTGGGTTCATCCCAATTATACTGAGGTTCATTTACAGGACTGATATACGCAAAATCGATTGCTTTATTCTCTTTAAAATATTTGACGGCAGACGTAATATAGTCTGCAAAATCATCGTATGAGTCAGGCTTCAGATTCGAGTAAGCACCCATCTGAGAATAGCCTTTTCCATTTTGAGTCATATATACGGGAGGCGTGTTGCTGAACATCACAAATTGTGAACATCCATAACTTTTCGCTTTGTCAATAAAATATTGTTGTCCTGCCTGTTTGCTCCAATCTAAGGATCCGGTAACCGGATCCATAAAAGATTCGGCTCTTTTCTCGACATCAGCGATTCCACTGGCTGCTCCCTGTTGTGCAGTACCACCACCTAAGTTGAAACGCCAGCCTGATAATCCGATACCTTCGGGTTGTCCATTTTTTATATTGCTTGAAAATAGGAGTTTTGCTATTTCTTCCTTTTCACTATTAGTCCAATATTCTCCGATGTAATTGGCAAACCAGCAGTCAGATGCAGCAAAACTTTCTATTGTTTGATAGGTCTTACTGATATCTATCTCCACATTCTCTGTTCCCTCAGATGGCGTACTTGTATCCGGTGCAATTGTGTATATCGGATCATCATTACATGCAAACAATGCTATGGCAAACCACATACATGACATTAATTTTATCTTTTTCATAATCTTATTTTGTTACTTTATGAATAAAACAATAGTGTACCCTCTGAAAACCAAAGAATCAAGGATACACTAAGTTCGCAGAACTATTTATTGCTTTGGTAAGCAAAACAGCGATAGATAGTTATACTTTTTAAATATTTTCTTGCACTTATTTCCAAAAAACAAGATTTTTAATTAAAAATTAGGATTCTGTTCAATACTACCTCCTGAAAGTAGAACTTCCGTATTTGGAATAGGGAAAAGTAAATCCCTGTCTTCGCGGAAAGTTATCCCTTTATTACTGTTTTCTTTCTGATTGGTAATCTCATACTGATCTGTAGATTCGTACAAGTTATAACGGACAAAACTTCCGTTTTCCCCCATGATATTGCACAATGCTTTTTTGCCATTATCATCATTCCAACGACGAAGATCGTATAAACGTTGGTGTTCGAGTGCCAGTTCTAATCTTCTCTCCAATCTGATTGCATCCCGTAGAGTTTTTCCTGAAGATGTAACATCCGATAAACCTACACGGTCGCGTACTCTTTTCAAAGCCTTGCGAGCTTCGGAATCGTTTCCGTTTTCATTAGCTGCCTCTGCATACATAAGCAAAATGTCTGCATAACGAAGAAGTCTATGATTCAGATTATTATGGTTTGCATCATAAGGTGTAGGACGTAAATTATGAGGAATATAAAACTTTCTGTTGATACGTGCAGATTTATGCTTATCGGGTGTTATCAAATAGTTTTTAGCTTCGGGGGTATCGTCTCCGGGAACATCATCGCCATTCTTTACAATTGTCCATTTAAGTCGTTCAGTATCTCCCGCATCAATAAATGCTTTTTCTAAGTTACTGGTAGGCAATCCCCATGACCAGCCTGTGTCATCGCGAGATCCTGTAAATACAGGAAGTCGTCCTCCCAGGTTGTAACTTATATCGGAACTATATTGCACTTCGAATAGCGATTCGATACTGTTGTTATTCTCAATAGACCATACATCTTTAAAATTAGTACACAGATCATATTCATTCGAATCGATCAAGTCTTTAAGGACTTTTTCTGCCTCTGCAAATTTACCTTGATAGAGATATATCTTACCTAAGTAACCCATTGCTGCTCCTTTTGTTGCACGTCCCAAATCTACCGATGAATATTCGCTTCTTTTGGGAAGATCGTTAATAGCATCTTTTAAGTCCTGTTCAATCTGAGCATAGGTTTCTTCTGTCGATTTACGGGTAATTCCCAAAATTTGTTCAGGTAATTTCATTTCAAGTATAACCGGTACTCCGCCAAAGTTCTTTACTAATTCGAAGTATTGAAATGCACGTAGAAATTTAGCTTCTGCAATCATTCTTTTCCTTAGATTTTCATTAGCAATGGGTGCATCGGGTACTTTTGCTATAACAATATTGCATCTCAAGATACCTTTGTAGCGATATTGCCAATAATTTGAAAGCGGGCCATCTTGCTTGGGATTACCGTAATGAGACATTCGTATCCAATCACTTTGCGATTGAGTAGTATTTCCCATCCACATATCATCTGTTGCCATATCAGCTCCAATATAGAAAACAGATACCTGCCACCAATCGTCCCAAAAGATCGACTGATAACATCCTGCTACTTGTTTCAAACATTCTTCTTCATTCTGAAAATAGGTATCCAAATTTTCGGTTCCCAATACAGGACGATCCAGAAAATCGGAGCAACTATTTAATAATAGTATAAATGCACTGCCTAGAAATATTTTAAATATCTTTTTCATTTTCTCTGTCGATTAAAAGTTAACATTAACACCGATTAAAAATGTACGGGGGTTGGGATATCCCAGATTGTCGATACCCGACTCCAAAACATTACCCATAGCTGCCCGTTCCGGATCCATTCCCGAGTAATTAGTTATAGTGAACAAGTTTTGAGCTGAGGCTGATAGGCGTATACCAACGCCTTTGGTGATATCTCTAGGTAAAGTATACCCCAATTGCAACAGTCTGCATCGGAAATAAGAACCGTCTTCAACAAAAAAGGACGATACACGACGGAAATTCAGATTTTTATCATTTACTGATAAACGAGGGTAAAAATTACTGGTACCTTCACCTCTCCACGCTTTGTCATAAGCATCGGAGTATACATTCTGACCTTCGGTACCTGCATAGAATCCACCCATGGCACTGTTGTAGATATCATTACCTATAGTTCCGTAGAAATTCGATATTAAATCGAAATCTTTATAAGACAATCGTAGGTTTAATCCAACCATTAAATCGGGAAATGCCTTTCCGATATATTTTTTGTCTTTATCATCCAATACACCGTCATTGTTTAAGTCTTTGAAGCGGATATCTCCGGGGACAGCATCAGGTTGTAGCAGGGTTCCGTTGTTACTGGTATGGCTGTTTATTTCTGTCTGATTTTGGAATATTCCATCTGCTACATATCCATAGAACCGGCTGATTTCTCCGCCTTCTTCATTTTTTATAATATAATCATTGAAAAATCCTCCTCGCAAGATCGGGGTATTAGCAACAAGTGTTTCGGCAGTGTTTTTTACTCCGGACAGATTCAAGCCTACCTCATAATTGAACTTATTAACTCTATCTTTCCAATTGACAGAAAATTCCCATCCCTGAGCCTTCATGGCTCCTATATTCGTCCACATTTCTCCTGCCCACATCGGATAACCTAATATGGATAGATTTTGCTTCTTCATCAACATGTCTGAAGATTTCTTTCGGAATACATCAGCTGTTATATCTAAGCGATTATTAAGTATACTTACATCAACACCTAGGTTATAATCTTCAACTGTCTCCCATTTCAACAGTTTATTACCAATACTACTAACCGCTGTACCAACGTAGCGGTCTCCATTGGGTCCGAATACATAATCGGCTCCACCAATCAGGTTTAAATAGGCATTCGGGTCGATGGCTTGATTTCCAACTTTTCCCCATCCGGCACGTATTTTAAGGTTCGAAATAAAACTTTGCTCTTTCATAAACCCTTCTTCCGAAAGTCTCCAAGCCACAGATACAGCGGGGAAGGTTGCATATTTATTTCCTTCGGGAAACATAGACGAACCATCGACACGCACAGATGCGGTAACATAGTAACGGTTATCGTAGTTATACATCACACGACCCAGATACGACATAAGCGATTTATAGATATTGGTTCCTCCATTTTGAGGATTCAATGTACCTGCATTTATATATTGCAGGTCTGAATAATTACTGGGTACTCCTTCGCGAGAAGCCATCAGGTTATATTCGGCAAACTGCTCCATCGTGAACCCCGCCATAAGATTCAGGTTATGCTTCTCGTTGAAAGTTTTCATGTAATTCAGAGTATTTGTCCAGTTCCAGTCTACCCAGTTATTAGCCTTTCTTTCTATCTTGTTCAGATCAGCTTTTTCAAGATTATCGATAAAAAATTTGGGGGAAAAGTTGTCACTCATTCTAAAATGAGCATTTATACTAAACTGAGTACGAGCAATTAAGCCTTTTATAGGCTCAAGACTAATATATGGATTGGTTATCAGCCCATATTCATTGGTATGTTTATTCATACGGGCCACACTTGCCACAGGATTCCATACCTGATTATTGTAAGAACGTGCAAAATTGTCCAAAGGATTGGATGTCCAATCTTCTTTCGCCCTGAGTACAGGTGTTGTAGGATCCATACGCATAACTGCACTGAATAAGTCGGGAGTATCGTCCCAATTCTCATAACGCGGAGCAAAGTCAACACCGGCTTTTACTATATTATTAAATTTATACTCGGTGTTTAAACGCCCTGTGATACGCTCCCAATAGCCCACATCATATTGCGAGTTTTGACGAAAATAACCCAAGCTACCACTATAAGTAAACTTCGAATCTCCTCCTTGAAAACTTAGGTTATACGATTGTGTATAGCTGAACTTATTAATTGTTTGATCCCACCAATCGGTACTTATATTACTATCTGCAGGAGTATTCCACACCGGTGTGTTTCCATCATTTGTATAGCGCTCTTTAAATACTTTCTCGTATACTGAAGCGTTTGCTAAACTTGGCTTAGTCAAAGTTTGGAAGCCGGCAGATGCATTAAACTGGAATCTTGTTTTTCCTGCAGTTCCTTTTTTTGTAGTAACCATAATAACCCCGTTTGAACCACGTGTTCCATATATAGCAGACGAGGAAGCGTCTTTTAAAACCTCGATACTCTCAATGTCATCTTGATTTAAAAAGTTTATATTTCCGGAAATCGGAACTCCGTCAACCACATATAGCGGATCTGAACCATTTATACTGGTTACCCCCCGGATAATAACACGGGGTACGGCTCCGGGATCACCTGCCGCTGTAATTTGTACTCCGTTTGCTTTTCCTTGCATTGAGAACAGAGCATTTCCGGTGGTCATACTTTTCAGGTCGTCGCCTTTTACGGTTGTAATAGAACTCGTTAAATCGCTCTTCTTTACAACTCCGTAACCAATTACGACTACATCATCGAGTAATTTTGTGTCATCTTTCATGATGACATTTATCACATTACTTTGATTCTTTTTTATTTCCTGGGTAGCCAGACCAATCATAGAAAATACAATCGTACTATTGTCAGAGACATTAGGTAAGCTATAATTTCCATCCAAGTCTGTTACCGTTCCATTAGTTGTTCCTTTTTCGACAACTGTTACTCCGATTAGAGGTTCTTTGTCGGTAGCCGAAGTTACTTTTCCGGTAAGAGTTGCTTTGTTCTGAGCCAAGAGGCATATAGGCAAAGTCAACAATAGAAAAATTAAATATTTTTTCATGAGTATTTTATTTATAATATTAGGTATTAAGCTGTTGATTGTATTTAATGTCACATTTACAAACTATAACTAACAGTCGTACTTATACTTGTGTGGACAATAAAAGGTCTGAGACCTTAGTCAATCGGATAGAACTTAGAACGTTTCAAATGACTATCGAATTTGAATATATATTTACCTGATTTCTTTATTTGCCATTTTGCGGGATTCTCTCCTCCATTAGCAACATTCAATTCAGGATCTTCTCCTCTGTCCCAACGCCAGTAAGGTTCGGGCCACCAGCCCCACGAATGCTGCGTTTGTATGATAAATTCAATTTCAGAACCGGCAGTCAAATTCATTTCAACAGAAAACAGATATTTATTTTCACTATTTTGATTAAGTATAAGAGGTTCGGCTGTATTCCAGTTACCAGCATCAGGTATTCCACCACCTACAAGTCCAATTCGTAAAGGTATAGAGCCTGCGGCAGGGTCGGCAGAGTTTAGCATCATCGGACTACCGATTGCAATAGGAGCATCTGTCGGAATATAGGATGCAAAAGTATATACTCCGGTCTTTATATTAAAGTTTATTTCATAATAACCTTTTGCAGGAAGCACAATAGGAAGGGAAATATCCGGATCATCTGTTAATACCTTATTGTCGTTGGGGTCTATACCAAAACAAATAGGGCTAAAGTCGGTTTTTTGAGGAATGAAGCGAACCTTTGTTCCTGCAGCTTCCGAATAATAGCGTGCCTTGTAAGTGTATGCACCGGTACGCTCTACAAGCATAGGAATTCCAAACACATCACTGTTCAATTGTGCTGCATCTGTGACATCCGCCAGATACATTTTTGCAAAATCGGGCATTTCGGAAACAGTAATTGTACTGTTCTTTTTTGTCTCTAGTCCGGCTTTATCTACAGCAGTTATTGAGAGATTGTAAGTTGCCGCATTCGAAGGCAATGTAATAGGCTCGTTAAATTCGAGAGTCTTCCCTGAATTCGTAAATGTTGTTATTTCTTTAGAGTAAGATATTTCGGGAATCTCAATTTTGACGATACCTAATGCTTTATCGTCTTCCACAGTAAACTTAACATTCAAACGCGTTTGTGTTTTAATAAGTACTGTTAGTGCTTGATCCGGTACAACTTTAAATACAGGATTTGTAAAATCGCCATCCATTGTTACCATTATCTTTTCTTGGAATACACGTCCCCCCCGATCTGTTGCGATAATTTCTATCGGAAAATTATCGCCTTCGATATCTTTTGCAATCTTATATTTATAATTGAGATCAAAAGAGTAGACAATACTATCCAAGGTAAGATCGATCACTTTATTAAGGTTAAAAGCTGCATTTTTAAGTTGTACCGAACGCAACCCATCCTTATCTTCAATCTTGGCTTTGATTATAAGCTCACGTCCGGGTTCAGTTTTTATGTTTGACGAATTCAATGCAATGGTCGGTGCCAATCCGTCAACATCTACATAATCATTGTCATCATCGCTACATCCGTTCAGAAAAAAAAGGATCAGCAAGAAGTAAAAGAAGTTCTTTGCTTTCATGAAATTAGATTTTAAATTTATTTATGGTTTTTAAGGCTTTATAAGCAATAGGCAAATATATAGATGTAAGGCCTCAGGCAGGGGATACAGATTGTTCATTAATAAAGCTCGAATCGGTCAATGACAGATTTACATCTCTATTTGCGTGAATTATTATTATTTTTGATTTTACTCTTTAAGTTAGCCAAATCACCCATCGCATTGAGTTAGTAAAATAGCGGTAGACAGTTATGCTTTCTTAATGTTTCATTGAATATTACCTTTAATAAATCAGCCTGATCCATGAAATCGCTTCCTTATTTGATCTTTATCCTCTCTTGCATATTTTTCCCTGCAAAAGCTCAACACTACACTATCAAAAAACTTGATATCGAACAGGGTATTTCGAGTAACTATGTAGTAAGCATTACTCAGGATAAGAAAGGCTTTCTATGGTTTGCAACAGAGTCGGGACTCAATAGATTCGATGGTAATAAATTTAAAGTCTATAAGAAAAATAATGCAGACGGATTAAACTCAATCAGTGGCAACGAACTGAATAAAGTATATGCCGATAAATATGATAATGTAGTGTGGGTGGCTACCCAGCGTGAAGGATTGAATATGTTCGATTGCAATACCGAAACATTTGTTCATTATAAGCACAATCGCGACAATCCTTCGGGTATTATAACCAATGATATTACGGATATAACGAACTCTCGGGATAAGAATCTTTGGTTGTCTACTTATTACAGGGGAGTGGAATACTTTAATAAAAAAGACAAAACAATTATTCATTACAATAGCTCTACTATTGCCGGAATGGTCAATGATAATGTATGGACTGTAAATGAAGATAACAAAGGATTCTTATATATTGGTCATGTCAATTCGGGATTAAGTATACTCTCTTTAAAAGATAAAAAAATAAAGAATTTTAAATATGATCCCAATGATCGGGAAAGTCTTCCGGGGAATGAAGTCAGAGCTATCTTTGTTGATAAGAATGACAATGTCTGGATCGGAACCAACAACGGGCTTGCCTTATATAATCCCGAGAAAGAGTCTTTTATCGTGTTCAAGCATGACCCGAGAAGCAAATCTTCCCTCATCTCAAATTATATATTCACCATAAACCAACTGGATGATGGCAGGCTCTGGATAGGAACAGAAAAAGGAGGTATCAGTATTCTTGATTTCCGGCAGAGTATGTTTCTTTCTCCTGAAAATGTTTCATTTGAGAATATTATATACAGTGATGATAATCGCGGACTTTCTAATTCGACTGTCAGAAGTGTTTTTCAGGACTCCTTTAATAATATATGGATTGCGACATATGGCGGAGGAGTTAATTTTATAAGTCATCGCCCTCCTTTCTTTAAAACATGGGTATATTCTCCGATACCCAATTTGGATAATACATTGAACAATCCTATTGCATGGGGTATTTGTACGGATAAAGATGATAACGTATGGGTTGGAACAGATGGTGGCGGAATAAATATTTTTGAAAACGGCAAAAAAGTTGCCATTGTAGACCAGGAAAAAACTAAAATATCGGATAATGCAATTTTAGCTGCAACAAGAGCCTCCAATAATAATCTATGGTTCGGGACATTCAGAGGGGGAATTAATCTCTTTAATGCGGCAAGCAAAACTTTTGAGCATCTTTTGATCGAAGGAAAAAATGCCGATGTAAGATGTTTCTACGAAGACAACGACAAGAATATGTGGATAGGCTGTGCAAACGGCTTATTCCGTTACAATATAGAAACAAACCAGAGTCAGTTATACAGTTCCGAAAATTCAGGATTACCCAATAATCTGGTTCGTGCAGTTTCAAAAGATAATAACGGGCAAATTTGGGTTGGCTCTTTCGGTGAGGGGTTAGCTATTCTCGATAACGATTTAAAACTCGTCAGAACCTATACTACTTATAAACACTTTCCATCGAATACAATAGAGTATATTTATAAAGATACAAAAGAAAGAATGTGGGTGGGTACCGGAGACGGTCTCGTCTGTTTCAATAGTCCAAGTGATACTACTTATATAACATTTAACGAGAAGAGCGGACTTTTAAATACACATATAAGAGCAATCTCCGAAGACTACAAAGGCAATATATGGATTAGTTCTAACGGAGGAATTATCAGCAGGTATATATCCGAAGAGGGAAAATTCTACAATTACAATCACCATGACGGGGTACCTTTGGGCGACTTTATGAGCGGGTCGGTTACCAAAGATTCTAAGGGAAGAATATACTTCGGCTCACAAAACGGAGTTTGTTATTTCGAACCCTCATCGATCCCCTCTCAGATAAGCCTTCCTCCAACTGTAATTACAAGTTTCAAAATCTATAACGATCAGATAAAATGGTCGAATAATGAAATTGATGTGCCTGTCAATCCGAATATAGAATTAAAGTACAATCAAAACACATTTACAATCACTTTTAATGTTTTGGATTATTCCCTTACCCAGTCGGTTGACTATACTTATATGCTCAAAGGTTTAGATAATCTGTGGTATAATATACAAGGAAATAACTCCATAACCTTTCGTAATATTCCACCCGGAACCTACCAGCTTCTTATTAAATCGAGGCTTAAAAATCAGGAATGGTCAGATAATATAACCACTCTGAAAATTGTGATAAATCCTCCTTTTTGGTTAACTTGGTGGGCTAAGTGTGTTTATTTCATTATTATTCTTGCCATTCTATATTTCATTTTAAAGTTCTATAAACGAAAGCTGAATCTCGAGAATTCGCTTATTCTAGAAAAGAGAAACCATGTACAAGAGCAGGAACTAAACAACGAAAGGCTGCGTTTCTTCACCAATATAACCCATGAACTGCGAACGCCTCTGACTTTAATTTTAGGTCCTTTGGAAGATCTTTTGAATGATTCGAGCTTATCTGAGAAACATGCATCCAGAATATCAATCATTTACAAAAGTGCCGCACGTCTCTTAAACCTTATAAATCAGATATTGGAGTTCCGGAAAACGGAAACGCAGAATAAAAAGCTCTCGGTATATTATGGTGATATTTTGCCATTGATTCAAGAGGTAGGGTTAAAGTATAAAGAATTAAATATCAGAAATTCGGTGACATTTGAGGTCGTTGTCGAAAATAAAATCCGGAATCTATACTTTGATCCGGATATAATAACAACCATCTTAGAAAATCTTCTCTCAAATGCATTTAAGTTTACTTCAAGCGGAGAAATCAAGCTTATTTTAAGAGAGACTGAAGAAGACGGAACAACCTTTACCGAGATCGAAGTTCGCGATACGGGAAGAGGAATTCCTTCGGATGCAATAACAAAAATATTTGACCGATACTACCAGACTAATGATAACAAACAGATTTCGGGAACCGGTATTGGGTTAGCTTTGGTTTATAATTTAGTATCCATACATCAAGGCGAAATATTTGTGGATAGTGAACTGAAGAAGGGTACATCGTTCCGCTTCAGAATTAATTCCGATAATACTTATCCAAATGCAACACATCTGGATACAACTTTACAGGATAGTACAACAGGTATCGAAAATGAGTCTGCCAATAATACAGATAATAAACAAATCATATTGGTTGTTGAAGATAATGAAGATATCAAAAAATATATTAAAGACTCTTTATCAGAACAATACCTTGTATATACGGCGACTAATGGTAAAATCGGTTTGGAAGAAGCTTATAAACACATACCGGATATTATTATAAGTGATGTAATGATGCCAGAAATGGATGGTTTTGAAATGAGTAGATTATTAAAAGCTGATATAAGAACAAGCCACATTCCTATTATTCTGTTAACGGCAAAAGATTCTATCCAAGACAAGACATTAGGATATAATATTGGAGTCGATTCGTATATAACAAAACCATTCAGCGCAGGTTTATTACAAAGCCGTATGATAAATCTTCTGGATACGAGAAAAAAACTTGCCGAATTGATAAGTAGAAACACGATAAAAAAGAGTGCAACCATAATAGATTCTCTAAACGAGATCGATAACGAATTTATTGAAAAAGTAAGATCGATAATCGAGCAGAATATTGATTCCGATAAAATTGATGTCTCTTTTATTGCCGAAAAGATGAATATGAGCCACTCTACGCTTTACCGTAAAATAAAAGCGTTATCTAATATTTCCGTAAACGAATTTATAAGAAAAATCAGAATCAGTAATGCCGAAAAACTATTATTAAGCGGCAAATACACTATATCTGAAATATCTTATATGGTGGGTATAAACAGCGTTACTTATTTCAGGCAATGTTTTAAGGACGAATTCGGTATGGCTCCATCCGAATATATAAAAAAGATATTGAATGGTGAAAATAGAGAACTACCATCATAAGATACAGACTTGCAATTCAAATAAATCATTAAATTCTTTCATTTATTGAATACGTGATGAATATGCTCACCTAACATGCACGATATGTATCCCGTATCGTAATTATATTCACTCTATTTTTGCTGCTAAAGATAAAGTAAGGTCTCAGACCCGTTTATTGTCGATCCTGATATAACAACAATAGATAGTTATAACTTGAAAAAATACGACATTAAATATTTTCTGTTACTTAATATAATAACATACTATGGAAATTAAAAAACTATTTTTAGCAGTACTATTTAGTTACCTCTCTCTTTCGATATTCGGGCAGGTTTCTTTTGGTCAACCGGAAAATATAAATGACGGTTGGAAGTTTACATTAAATGATATCAAAGATGGACAAAATACATCTCTTGATGATAAAAGATGGCAATCGGTTGACCTTCCCCACGACTGGAGTGTAAAAGAACAACTTAGTCCAACACTAGCCAGTGCCACAGGTTACTTGCCGGGAGGCATCGGGTGGTATAGAAAAACATTAGACATCCCCAAGGAGAAACAAGGAGAAAAAGTCTATTTGTATTTCGAAGGAGTGTACAATCGCAGCCAAGTATTCATTAATGGACAGTTATTAGGGAAACGTCCTAATGGATATATCTCCTTCATGTATGACGTGACACCCTATATTAAATATGGACAGGAGAACGTAATCGCTGTGCGTGTTGACCACAGTCAATCGGCAGATTCACGTTGGTATACCGGATCGGGGATTTATCGTAATGTTTGGTTGGTATATGCTAATCCCATACATATAGCACAATGGGGGGTATATGTTTATACTAAATCTGTTACCAAAAAACAGGCGACTTTATCTGTAGAAGTCGAAATAGATAATTCGGATGTAAAAGCAGCCGATCTTTTAATAACCAATGAGCTGTTGTTTGACGGAAAAGTTGTCGCAAAAGACGCTAAAAAATTACAAATGACTGCGGGGAATAACAAAATAGAAACAGAATTAAAAGTAAACAATCCTCAAATCTGGGATTTAAACAATCCACATCTATATCAACTTAAAACAACTGTATCGAACAAGGGTAAAGTAATAGACCAGACAATTACAACCACAGGTATTCGTAATTATACTTTCGATTCGAACAAAGGTTTTGCCCTTAACGGAGAATGGATGAAAGTTAAAGGAGTGTGTATCCATCACGATGCAGGAGTATTAGGTGCAGCCGTACCACATGATGTGTGGAAAAGAAGATTGCAAACATTAAAATCAATCGGTGTAAATGCTGTACGAACAAGCCATAATCCGCAAGCTCCCGATTTATATGCATTATGTGACGAACTGGGTATATTGGTTCTTAACGAAGCTTACGACGAATGGGAATTCCCTAAACGTAAATGGCTCGAAGGTTGGAATGTTGGCACACCCGGATATCAAGGTTCATTTGACTTTTTTGAAGAATGGGGCGAAAAAGATTTGGCAGATCTGGTTCGACGTGATCGTAATCATATCTCAATTTTCGCATGGAGTATTGGCAATGAAGTAGACTATCCGAATGATCCTTATTCTCATCCTGTTTTGGATGGTGGTAAGAACACAGGGTTTACACAAGCACAATTTGGGGGATACAAAAAAGATGCTCCCGATGCTATGCGTTTAGGTGATATTGCAAAACGCTTGGTTGCTGTGGTGAAAAAATACGATAAATCTCGACCTACAACAGCCGGACTTGCCGGTGTAGCCATGTCGAACGAGACCGAATATCCCGGAGCATTGGATATTGCAGGATATAATTATACGGAAAGCAGATATATTTTAGATCACGAGAAATATCCCAAAAGAGTCCTTTATGGAAGTGAAAACCGTCATGATCTGGAGGCTTGGAAAGCGGTGAGAGACAATGATCATATATTCGGTCAATTCTTGTGGACAGGAATCGACTATCTGGGAGAATCAGGGCGATGGCCATCCAGAGGATTCTATTCAGGACTATTAGATTTTGGTGGTTTTATTAAACCGAGGGGATATTTCCGCCAATCGCTTTGGTCTGATAAACCAATGGCGTATCTGGGAACTTATCCAACACCCGGAAGAGGCAGCAAAAGCCAGATGAAAGACGTTTGGTCGCAGTTAGATGCTGATAACGAAGGGCAGAACTATGAGGAAAAAGTACCATCTATGGACGCATGGCCTATATGGAACTACGATGAGGGACAATCTATACGTGTAGTTTGTTACACCAATGCTGCTAAAGCAAAATTAGTATTGAACGGAAATGAAGTAGGAAAAGTACAGGAATATGATGATAATACAGGCATCATCTATTGGGACATACCTTATAGAGATGGAAAGCTGGAAGTAATAGGACTTGATAAAAATAACAATGAAATATCACGTTACGCTATACAATCATCTAAACAACCATATGCTTTGACTATTACTCAATCCGAGACAGAAATCAGTAAAGATAAAGGCCTGGCTCAGATTGTTGTACAAGTAGTGGACGAGAATGGAATTCCTGTTATGTTTTCGGACAATGAGGTTACCTGCCAGATACAGGGTCCTGCTAAACTTTTAGGATTAGAAGCCAGCAATAATGAAGATATGAGTGATTATACAGATAATAAACACCGCGTGTTTCATGGAAAAATTCTGGCGTATATTCAAGCTACAGGTCAACAGGGGGAGATAAAGATAAGATTTACATCTCCTTGGCTCAAAGCTGTTAATACAACTATAATCGCAAAATAATACTATTCATATAAAACAAAGAGGACAGAATAAGCTTGAGATAGCTTATTCTGTCCTCTTTGTTATAATAAGTTATATTTGGGAAAATCTTCTTATCTTTACTCCCGAATGAAATCAACTATATCTACATATCGTCTGTTGATGATTGCCTGATAAGGAAAAGCTTGTAATTTTATTTACATACAGGTAATTGGTCTTGGATAGTTCTATCCGGGATTACATACTATTAGCACTACACTATACAGCTTTTCCGAACCATTATTTATTTTTTAATTTCTATATTTTTAAATCAAATAGATATTTGACAATGGCAAATCTATGCTCTTATGGTTGGAACAACCAATGGCAACAACTAAAAAACGATCTATCATATAATGAACTCGAACACGGTAGAATCATATCGACACATAAAACACGATACGATGTAGCAACTTCCGAAGGTATATTATCTTGCGAACTGACAGGAAATATCCTTTATACAAAAGAACCGCATGAATATCCGATTACAGGTGACTGGGTGGTCTTTCAACGTTTTGGTGAGTTGGGGATTATTATTGATATTTTACCTCGAACGAATGCTTTATCCCGCAAAAGAAGTGGGACAAAGACAAGTATTCAGCATTTTGCGGCTAATATCGACAAAGCGTTTATCGTTCAAAGCTGCGATGCCAATTTTAATGTCCGAAGAACGGAGCGGTTCTTAATACAGGTAATCGATTCGGGTATTGTTCCCGTTCTTATTCTTACAAAAGCCGATTTGGGTGCTGATATTGGAAAACTGAAACAATCGCTTGGCAAGATAGGAGAAAAGACGGAAGTCTTTGTTACCAGTATTTATGATAAAGAGAGTATTGACCGTTTACGAAAAATTATCAATCCTGCTGAGACTTTTATTTTTATCGGTTCATCGGGTGTTGGCAAAAGTTCGTTGATAAATAGGTTGTGTGACGACCAGTTACTTGAAACTTCAGCTATCAGCACATCGACGGGTAAGGGTAAACATACATCTACCAGACGTGAGATTTTCTTACTCGAATCGGGAGGTATTTTGTTGGATACTCCCGGTGTACGTGAGTTTGGACTCGCTGTAGATTCGGATGATACGATTGCCGAAACGCTCGATATAGATCAGTTAATGGGGAAATGTAAGTTTCATGATTGTACGCATACGAGCGAACCCGGTTGTGCAGTGCTGAATGCAATTGCTTCGGGTGATCTGGATATAGGTACATACAATTCGTATCTGAAACTAAAGCGGGAAGCCATGCATTTTAATGAAACCACATACGAGAGGAGAGAACGCGAAAGGCAGTTTCACCGTATGGTAAAAGAGGTAATCAGAGAGAAGAAAAGCAGAGATAGCTCTGTTTAATCTCTAAAGTAAAAGAGGATCTATTAAAACAGATCCTCTTTTTTTTATTTATCAATATTTCAAGTAATTATCTTGTGAAATCAACTTATATCTTAAAGTTTCTTCAAGCCTTTGATTTGAGCCTTATCAGTCACTTCGAAGATGCTGATAGCATAACCTCCACCCGGAGCTGACGGTTGGGTCAATTTAGACTTATTGGTTACAACCGCTTTACGAATAGTATAAGCCTGTGGATTGGTTTTATAGTGTGCATCTTTTGCATCAGCATATATAGTTGCAATATAAGTTTTGTCAGGATCTAAGAAATCGAAATTAATATTCGAAGTATACCCCTTCTCTCCTGCAACATTACCTACAAACCAATTGTTTGTTCCTTTTGCTTTACGAGCCACCGTAATATATTCGCCCGGCTCCGCTTCGAGGTATTTACTGTTGTCCCAATCTATAGCTACATCTTTTATAAACTGAAAAGCATCCATAAAACGCTCGTAATGTTCAGGGAAATCGGCCGCCATTTGCAAGGGGCTATACATCGTTACATAAAGTGCCAGTTGATTTGCTAATGTAGCATTTACATGCGAATGATTATCCGGATTAATTGTATTGATATCCATTTCAAAAATGCCCGGTGTATAATCCATAGGACCTCCCATTAAACGGGTGAAAGGCAATATAGTAGTATGATACGCCTTACTTCCACCGAATGCCTGATATTCTGTTCCTCTGGCAGATTCCTGTGCCAACAGATTCGGATAAGTGCGGTGCAATCCGGTAGGATGAACAGCTTCGTGAGCATTAACCATTATTTTATAGTCGGCAGCCTTTTTTATTGCGTATAAATAATGGTTGTTAAGCCATTGTCCGTAATGATGTTCGCCACGAGGTATCATGTCACCTACATAACCACTCTTTACAGAGTTGTAGTTGTTATCAACCATAAATTGATAAGCATGATCGAGATGACGTTCGTAATTACGAACGGAACCCGATGTTTCGTGGTGCATCTGTAATTTTACATTTTTACTTTTTGCATAATCTCGCAACATGGTAACATCAAAGTCAGGATAGGGAGTAACAAAATCAAAAACATAATCTTTGGTTTTGCCGAACCAATCTTCCCATCCTATATTCCAACCTTCTACCAACACCTGATCGAAACCATGCTTCGAAGCAAAATCGATATACTTTTTTACATTTTCATTATTCGCTCCATGTTTACCATTTGGTTTGGTTTTCGAATAATCGGTAACACCTAGTTGTACACTGGGTAAATCGGCATATGCCCACGAGCTTTTGCCTGTAATCATCTCCCACCATACACCCATATATTTTACAGGTTTAATCCATGATGTATCTTCAATTTTAGAAGGTTCGTTCAGATTCAAAATCAATTTCGAAGCCAGAATATCACGTGCATCGTCACTTACCACAATTGTTCGCCAAGGCGAATGACAGGGTGTTTGCATATAGCCTTTGTCGCCTCTTGCATCAGGAGTTAACCACGATTCGAATGTAAAATTGTTTTCATCCATATTCAAAGACAAAGCCGAATAGTCAACCAGTGCAGCCTCGTGGATATTGATGTAAATACCATCGTTCGATTTTAGCATTAAAGGGGTTTGAACACCTGTTTCCGAAAATTGTTTCTGCGAAGCATTATCTGTAACAGCATTTTTAAACAATCCTTTTATTTCCGACAGATTAGAAATAACATAATCATACTCTTGTGTATCATAATCGCCCGGTATCCAGTATGCTTTAATATCGCCCGGCATAGCAAACTGAGATTTTTCTTCTTTTATAACGAAATAGTTCAGATCAGCTTGCTGTGGAAATTCATAGCGAAAGCCAAGGCCATCGTTAAAGAGACGAAAACGTATAACAATCTGGCGATTGGTTCCCGACTGATTTAGGGTAACTGCCAATTCATTGTAATGATTGCGAATTTCGTTTACTTCACCCCAAACAGGTTTCCAGGTTTCGTCAAAAGTTGATGTTTGAGTATCTGTTACGCTGAATTTATCATATAGAGAAGTCTTCGGATTATTGCTTTTCCCTTTCATTCCCATTTCTGTTCCAAATTCAGCTGTCGGATTTTCATCTTTCAGCTCGAGCCCCAATCTGCTGGGTTTGATAACATCCTTACCTTTGTAGATAAGCTTATATGTTGGTATTCCACCTTCCTGAGCCGAGAAGATCATGGACAAATTGCCATCGGGCGATTTTAATTCTTGTGCCACCATGTAATTTGTTATGACAGAAATACACAACAGTAAAAATAGTTTCTTCATTATTTTCTTATAATTTAGTTTTGATTTACAGATATTCTAACGGTTACTCTTTCATCGGGAATTTTCACCCAACATTCTTTGCTTACCTCATCCCAGGCCCATTGTGTAGATTTAAAATCGGTTTCTGTATTTTTCAGAATATGATCGGCTTTTACATTCTTAACGGCTTTGTCGTTTACAAATATACTCTTGGGCTTAGCTTCGAGATGATACTTTAAAATGATGTTTCTTTTGTCCGATTGTTTGAAGCCATTATCTGTAGATACAATCTCAGTTGAATATCCATCATCCAGAGTAGAACAGGTAAATCTGGTTTTCGAAAAGATATCTTTCAGATAATCCAGATTTTCACCTTCGTCTTCATACAATTCGAAACCGGTACTTTCGCCTGTGTAATTAGGGAAAATATCGACAAACAAAGGATAATCTTTTTTCTCATGAATATATTGCATGATTGGCATTTGAGGGATAATAGATCCTTTCTTTACGAAAATAGGGATCACATTCAACGGAGCTTTATATGCTATGGTTTGCCCTCCAAGATAAACGGTTTGTTTATCATTAAAATCGATCCATTCTCCCTCGGGTAAATAGACACGCTTCACACGCTCTCCTTTTTTTAATACAGGAGCTACTAATAATTCTTCTCCGAAAAGAAACTGATCGTTTATTTTAGTTGCTTCCTCATCATTAGGATACTCCATAAACAAGCCCCTTGTAATTGGTAATCCTGTATCGTGTGCCTTACGGGCATAGGTATAGAGATAAGGGAATAGTTGATATTTCAGCTCGATAGCAGCTTTACTGTTTTGTTCTGCTACTTCTTCAAACATCCAAGGTTCCGCTGCATTATCACCTTCGTGATGGGCACGACTCAACGGATTAAATACCCCGAACTGCATCCATCGGGTATACAACTCGGCCATAGCCGGATAATCGGTTATGTCACCACAGTATCCTGATATATCGGTAGTCCAGAAAGGAATCCCCCCTAAACCGGCAGAAATACCCATAGCCACCTGATTCGCCATTTGTCCCCATCCTTCGAGTACGTCATTGCCATTTCCACTGTCGCCGGTCCAACCGAATGTATAGCGTTGAAGTCCGGCATAAGCAGCACGTGTCATTTGAAATACCCGCTTATTGGGATTGCGTTTTTCAAATTGCTCTTTTACCACCTTGTCCCATGTTAATCCGTATACATTATGTATTTCGGCGTGCATACCTAAGTGATGTTTCATATTTAGGCGGTCAAGGTCTTCTTCGTTACTCCATGCAGGCTCTCCCATGTCAGTCCAGAAACCTCTGGCTCCATCATCTAATGGTTTTTGTTGGAGTTGTCCCCACCAGTCGGCAACTTCGGGTAGTGTGAAATCAACTACACCACAATTACCTCCCCAAGGCCAAGGCATATCATACGATTTTCCTGTGCGTATATCTTTTACGAAATAACCCAATCTGTCAGCTTCCTCCCATTGTTCTTTTGTGGCTTGCGAAACAACAGGGTCTTGCGATAAAATCATTTTAAAACCTTGTTTATTCAAAGTTTCGAGCATAGCTTTAGGATTCGTGTAATTACCTTTTCGCCAGTTAAAATCCTGAAGCCCTTGAGTCCAACCAATATCCTGATAAATAATATCACACGGTATCTGGCGTTTACGAAATTCGGCAGCTATCTCTAATGCTTGTGCTTCTTTGGTATAAAGCCCGCGACATTGCGAAAATCCCAGTGCCCATTTGGGAGGCATAATCGGTTTTCCGGTCAATGTAATATATTGTTCCTGAATTTCTTTATAGTCTTTCCCGAAAATAAAATAATAGATAAATTCGCCATCGGGTGCTTCAAACGAATAGTATTCATCCGATTCTGTTCCAAATTTAAACTCTGTTTTATATGTATTATCCAAGAAGATACCATAACGATAGCTACTCATAAAGAAAGGGATGCTTTTATAAAGCGGATCTTCTGATGTGCTGTAGCAAGGTTTGTCGCTATTCCACATTTTATACTCGCGACCACGACGATTCAGAGGTCCTGTTTTTTCTCCGAGTCCAAAGAATTGTTCATCTTTTCTCAATACTTTATAAGCCTTCTTTGATGTAGAGTCAGACACATGTCCCATCTCTTTGAAATCGCTAAAAATAAGTTTTTGCCATTTATCGAAGATTTGAAGTTGCATTGGATTTTTATTCAGCCTGATACGCAACTTCGATGTATATATTTCGTAACAAGCTGCTTGCTCGTCTACATTTATTTTGCCTACCTCTTCGAGGTTTTCGTTCACAACCGCAAATGATTCGTTTTTACGTATGAGCTTTCCTGTTGGATCGAACCATATTTTTATAACCGAACCGCTGTTTATGGTAAGTGATAATTTTGCCCCGTCTTTAGTATTAAATAGTATCTGATTACCATTTTTTGTATAAGAAACGCATTCTTGTATATTCTTATTGGCAGAAGCTAAAAGGCTAAATGGAATTAGCAGGGTTAGCAATACTATATATTTGATTTTATTCATTTATTTTGTTTTTATTGGTATTCTACAACAATCATATCCCAATATTTCAGGGATGGTAAGTTAAATACAACCTCATTTCCTGTTTGGCTAAACCTCATTTTCTGTGCAACTCCTTTATGAGTATCCGGTGATGCAACCCAAATGTTTTTGACAGGCTTTGCCACGAGCAGTTTCAACTCAGCATCAGCTATGAGAATCGGCTCTGCCTGAGTTCCGTTCTTATCTCTCCATTCCATAGTATTGGCGTTGGTAAAGTTGATAAGGTGCAGTACATCTTTATCACTAAACCGTTTGCCAACCACAGCTACATTGCCTTGTTGTGCAGGCCAGTTGTTTAATGTCATCTTAGAATTGGTGCATTGCAGATTGTAAGAGGTGAAAGTACCACCGTCACGCAAGATATTCTGATAAGCAACCAGGAAGTCATAGTAAGTTAACATCGAATTTTTCAGCTCCGTTTTCATTTGTAAGTTGGAGTTCGGGAAATATTCGTTCGCCAGATAATGCTCTCCTAATTCGAGGTGAGAAGCTCCGAATGAAAAAATCACAGCATTAGCCAATAACACCCCCGGAGCATTTACAAAGCCGGCACTATTTGACTTGTCATAATTCATGTAAGCTGCCAAAACAGTACGTTTCGTATTATTACTGTACGCATCATTATCCTGTATGATCTGAACCAGTTGCTCAAACGATTTATTAGGATCCCAAACTTCTGTATATAAGAAATCAACATCCGATTTGGCAATACTCTCTTCTTGTCCGTATTGATTAACGGCATTCATTACCAGACTTTTTGTAGGGTTAGCCTGTTTCATGGCCGTGATAAACGATTTATAGGTATTCGAAAGTTTTACCACATTGCCATTGTAATCATAAACAGTACCTCTGTCGCCCAATTGATCGATATGATAACCATCAAAGTCAAATACACTGTACACATCTTTATTTCGTTGTATCAAATAGTTTTGCCACTCAATATTGGCAGGGTTCGTAAGATAAATACTACTACGGAAAGGAGCATCAAGGTGGTGATTGTCTTTCTCTTTATGATCCGCATCTTTGAAAAGATACCATTCTTCTTTTACTCCATCTGCCGCCGCATTATTTAACGCTCCGAAAGCCAAATTGTAAAACGTTGCTTTCATCCCTCTATTATGAGCGGCACTGATATATCCTTTTACTGTAGAAAGGTAATTGGTACGTCCTATCAGGTCGTTCCACGAAGCAGCCGGATTGTCGACTGTTCCAGCCAATGGACGTTGGTGGTCGTGCATCCAATCGTAAAATTGTATGCCATTGATACGATAGCGGTTTAAGACTTCGATATTTTTCTCTATTTGATTATCTGTCAATTTTCCATATCCCGAAAGGAAACCATATCGAGGAAACTTCTTCCAGTCGGAAGAGACATCGATACTGATACTTTGGTGTATAATCTCTTTCTCTTCTTTTGATTCGTATATATCTAGCAGATAACCTTTGAAATCTTCGGATGGTGTTACCCATGTCCATGATTTACCTGACAAGCTTTCTTCTTTGAGTACTTCACCCAGATAGGAATATCGCACTTTCAGGTTATTTCCGTGGTTATCTTTCATTGAGAAATGGACTGTTTCACCGGGTTTATAGACAGCTTTATCTGTATTCAGGTCGATACTTAAATAGGTCTCGCCGTAGGTTATAGGATCGTTCTTGGTATCGTAGTAATCATCGCACGACACGACAAACAAGCTGCATAAGGCTACTGCTAAAAAGTTATATATATTCTTCATGCTATTTATATTTTACAGTGATGCCATAGTATGTGGCATCACTGTTTTTTTACTAATTAATTTTTCTTGATTATCACAGTCTCTTTCAACTGATCCAGCTCAATTGTATAACTACCGGCTTGTGTTATTTTCCATTTATAATCGAGTCCGGCTCCTTTAGCTGTAAATACGGTTTGTTGCACTTGCCCGTTTGCCGGCATATCTGCCTGGACAGCTGTAAACCAAGCTCCGTTCCAATCGCTTTGTTTATCACAGGTGAATTTCAATTCACCCGTATTTAACGAACCAGACCATTTGAATTTATAAAGAGTATCCCCTGTACTCATAGCAGTAGCATTACCTATGTCCCATCCATTAGCCGAAGCATCTCCTACCAGATAAATCATTGAATAGGGGGTAAACGGAACAATATTGATTTTCATTTCGCGGGTATCCAATGCTATTTTATAAACTCCTCCGGGGATATTCCATTTATTATCAGGATCTCCTGCCCATTTAACCGCTTTGGAAGATTCGACTCCTGCCCCATTGGTTTCCGGACGGAAGAAAACAGCATCCCAACTACCGGCAACTGTTCCTATTTTAAATTCGCCTCCTTCTGAAAGATTTTCATTGTAATGGAATATAAACGGATCTAACGGATCTACCGTCATCGATTTAAAATTCCATCCTGTTGCATTTCCTACAAACCATAATTCAGTAAACTCAGCACCTTCGGTTTTTTCTATATAGATAGCCAACGATATAAGGTTGAGAGTTATTTTATAATTTCCCCCTTCGGTAACCTCAAATTGTTTGTCATACGGATCTTCTCCATTCTCACGTAAATACAGTTTGGTATTATCATCTCCTTTATTATATGAAGGTGCAAATTTGCCAAGAGTTGTTATGAACTTAAACTTCCCCGGATTTAATCTTCCTATCCATGTAAAACCTTTCGGAGTATTCCTTATAGCAGATAATTCCGTTGCATTGTCGGCATTCCATCCATTTGGAGTAGCATCGCCTATCAAATAAAGAGTTTTAGTTATAGGCTTATGTGTTTTTATCTTGATGGTTTGAATGTTCGATATAGCCGGCTCAACGGCATCGGATGCTATGGTAGCTTTTACACGTACATCCAGCAACACTTCTGATTCTGGTGCTATTCCCCATGATATGAGTAAATCATTCAGTTCTTCATTTTTATACTCCTTTTGATATATATTCTGCCCCAAATCGAGTGTAAGTCCCTTCTCGAAATTATTACCCTGCACATCCATTTGGAATGTGTAAGAAATAGCACTGTTAGTCCCTTGATTAGAACCTGATGTCCATGAAATGGTCAGGGCATTCGTTTCGGGATTTGCAGCATCCAATTCTATATTATCAGCCGAAGCCTTTACTTCTAATGGCTGATTCCCTTTGTTATATTCTATACTATCCTCATCGGTGCACGAAAGGAAGAATAGAAAAAGCAGACTCAATAAACTTAATATTTTATATGATTTCATAATAGGTGCATTTTTTTGATTAATAACCTGGGTTTTGAGACAAGTTCGGATTAGCATCCCTTTCTTTTTGAGGAATAGGTAGTAACAAATGTTTGCTTGTCGCATTAACTTTACCGATAGAGTGTAAGAAATTCAAGGCATATTGTCCATTGTTAATGCGAATCATATCGAACCAACGATGCCCTTCAAATGCCAACTCAATGCGGCGTTCCTTGATGATTTTCTCACGCATCTGATCTTGGTTCAACCCTTCCACATCTGTGCGTTTAGTCAATCCTGCTCTTTTTCTCACCTGATATAGCGGTTCTTCCGCATCCTTTGTTCTGCCAAGTTCGTTCAAAGCTTCCGCTTTCATCAATAATACATCTGCATAACGTAAAACTATTACGCTGGCTGAGTTTGTATTATAATCGGGAGACACAGATAGAGGTACTAAAAACTTGCGGACATTGTAGCCAGTGTTAGACATTGATTTCTTATACTGTTTTCCATCGAATGCAGGACCTCCTTCATATAGAATGGTTTTATCTTTCCGCAAATCGTTTTCTTCATATTGGCTCACAAATTCTTCTGTCGGTTGGTTCCAGCCATAGGCTCCGCCTACCCAGCCGGTATTGCGTGGTCCCATATAAGTACTTAACCAAGAAGCCTGATTATCATCGTCCCAAAAACCGGCTTTGGTCAATCCATAATATTGAACCTCAAATAATGATTCTGCTGTATTTTTATTTCTCAGTTCACCACCAAAGCAATCGCTGTAATCGGGATTAAGGGTATATCCCAAACTTTCGACAAGATTACACATGTCTAAACATTCCTTATACATGCCCAATGTCAGATATACTTTGGCTAACATTCCGGCTGCCGCTCCTTTGGATGCACGGCCAATGTCACTGCCTTTATATTCTTCTCTTACAGGCAATAAATTGATGGCTTCTTTCAGATCGGGGATAATAACATCATTATAGATGGTCATTTTATTGGTGCGTGACGGGAATAAATCATCGCCGGGTTTTAGTGTGGTTACTGCCATCGGCACATCGCCAAACAGTCGTACTAGTATGAAGAAATAGTGTGCACGAAGGAATTTAGCTTCACCAATACACCTGTTTTTTAATGATTCGCTGATATTTGTTTTTGGAATATTTTCGAGAACCGTATTGCAATAAAGAATACCGGGATTGGGTCCTCTCCATATATCGAGTGCGGCAGCATTGTCTGTTGTTGTCACAAAATTGGCAAGAGTAATAGTTTCTATACCATCGGTTCCTCCTCCGGCACCAACTTCGCTATTTCCGGCAACTATATCAAGTGACCAGATTCTCATATTATAGAGTTTAGGACGCTGTAGAGGCTGGTAAGCTCCATTCACTAAAGCAATGGCAGATGCTTCGTCATTTATAGCTTCTGCACTCGGATCTTCGAACGACTCTTTGTCCAAAAAATCGGAACACGAAACGAATAGAGTCGAAATAGCTAATAAGCCTATATATAGTATCTTTTTCATAATCAACGTTTTTTTGAATTAGAATTTAACATTAACTCCCATACTTAATGTACGAGTAACGGGATAGGTACTTAAATCGACACCACTAACATTTACTTCCGGATCGAATCCCGAATATTTGGTAAGGGTAAGTAAGTTTTGACAGGAGATATAAAAGCGAGCCATGCTGAGATACGCTTTTTGAGAAATTGATTTAGGCAGTGTATAACCCAAAGTCAAATTTTTCACCCTCAGGTACGAACCGTCTTCTATAAACCTATTTGAATGACGCACATTTTGATTGGGGTCACTATATATAGCACGTGGCACACTGTTGCTGGTACCTTCACCCGTCCATCTGTCTAATACCTTAGTTGTCTGATTTTGTGGAATAGACATACTTTCCTGCCATATTCTGTTTGCGTTGTATATATCGTTACCGGCAACACCTTGCAAGAAAATCTGCAAATCGAATTCTTTATAAGCAAAAGTATTATTCATCGAGAATGTCCATTCTGGCGAAGGATTACCGATATAAGTACGATCATCGGCGTTTATTACCCCATTATTGTCTAAATCCCTGAAGCGGATATCTCCCGGTGCTGTTCCTCCCGGCACTTGAATAGCATATCTGTCAACTTCCTGCTGATTCTGAAAGATACCATTGGTTACATAACCATAGAATGAACCGATGGGATGACCTTCGGAGTTTACCTGTACTTTGGTCATGTTAATATCATTTCCGACAAATAGAGGAACTCCATCATTCATACTGATGACTTCATTTTTATTATAAGATATATTGAAGTCGGTATTCCATTCGATAGCACCTCTCAGGTTGAAAGAAGAGACTGTAAGCTCTACACCTTTGTTTCTTACCTTTCCGGCATTTATACTTGGTACATCTATATCCGAATATCCTGTCGTAATAGGCACAGACATTGGCACCAGCATATCGGAAGTGTTTTTGAGATAAGCATCTATAACAACATTAATGCGTTGATTCAATAACGATAAATCCACTCCCGCATTCAGTTGTTTTACAGTTTCCCATCTTACATTCGGATTGGGCATTACTTTAGGATATAGCGTAGAAACAGGTGTTCCGTTAAATACATATTGACCTGTTTTCAAGCGTGTAAAGTAAGCATAATTATCTATCCCGGCTTGGTTACCTGTTTCTCCGTATCCGACCCTCAGTTTGATATCACTTACCCATTTATTTCTGTTATAAAACGATTCTTCCGATAATCGCCAGGCTGCCGAGAACGAAGGGAATGTTCCCCAACGATTTTCTTTCGAAAAGCGAGATGAGCCATCGCGGCGGATAGTCGCCGTCAGTAAGTATTTATCTGCAAAGTTATAGTTGGCACGACCAATGAATGATAGTATTGCCCAATCGTTTTTAGTACCTCCTACAGTAGGATCCGTTAATCCATTGTTGAGTTGATTGTTATTATCGGTCAGGAAATTCTGAACACTTGCACTCATATTGTTATACACATTGTTTTGAGCACTGGAACCGATCATCACATTCAAGTGATGTTTTTCGTTGAATGTTTCCATGTAGGTTAAGGTATTATCCCAAAGATAAGTCATACTCTTATTTGACTCCTCATAAAGATTTGACTGTGGTTGAGGAATTGGTTTCCAATTGTACTTAGGATAGAAATTCCGTTTATCCCAGAATTTGAAGTCAATACCTCCCAAGGTTTTGAAAGTAAGGTTGTCCTTTATTTTTATTTCGGCAAAAGCATTGGCCAATACATTGTAGCCTTTTGTTTGTTCCTTGTTTAATGTGGCACTACCTATCGGATTTCTTATATCTCCGTATTGATAGGCTGGTTCTCCCGGGCCTGAAAACGATCCGTCTTCGTTAAATACCGGTTGAGTGGGTAGAGCAGCCATAGCATCGCGAACACTGTACGATCCTTGTTTCTTCACATCATGGCTTAGTGTCACATTATTCCCGAATTTTAGCCAAGAACGAACCTTCGATTCGCTATTGAATTGAAAGGTATAACGTCGGTAAGAAGTATTCAGAATAATACCTTCCTGATCGAATACTCCTCCCGATACATAATAATTACTTTTGTCGTTACCTCCCGAATACGAAAGGGTGTAATTTTGCATAATCGCTTTACGGAAAAGTTCATCAAGCCAGTTCGTTCCCGTCCCTAAAGCTGTAGGATCGGCGAAATCGGGTCTTTGTACATAATTTGGATTGTTATAATTCTTGATCATTTCGTTGTGAAGTGATGCAAATTGACTGGCATCAAGCATCTTGGGCATATTAGTTGCTTCCTGTATTCCCCAATTGGCACTTAGAGAAATAGAGCCATCACCCGATTTTCCTCTTTTCGTAGTAACAATCACGACACCATTTGCTCCACGTGAACCGTATATTGCTGTTGCTGATGCATCTTTCAAGACATCAACAGATTCTACATCTTCCATATTCAAGGCATTGAGCGGCATATCGGTAGGAACATTGTCAATTACCAATAAAGGCTCACTGTTGTTGATGGTACTGATACCCCGTATACGAAAAGACACGTTATCGCCAGGTTTTCCGGATGATATAACCTGCACACCCGAAGCCCGTCCCTGTAATGCTTCTCCAATATTGGCTACAGGTTTGTCTTTTATTGTTTTAGCAGAAATGGAAGAGACTGATCCTGTCAGGTCAGTTTTTCTCATTACTCCATAACCTACAACTACAATTTCATCTAATATTTTAGAATCCTCTTTTAGTATAATCTTTAAATCAGACTTTCCTAAAGTGGGTACTTCCTGGCTTATGTAGCCGATATAAGAAATTGTGAGTACAGGATTGTTGCTAACATCCAATGAGAAAGTACCATCAATATCGCTAATTGTAGCTGTTGTAGTACCTTTTGCAACTACCGAAGCTCCTATAATAGGTTCACCCTTTAGATCGGTTATTACTCCTGTGACTTTTTTCTGATCCTGAGCCAGGATATTCATGCTAAACAGCATACACATAAATATGATACATATTTTATGTAAGCACGTAAAAGGTTTTACATTCATCATGGTATTTATTTTAAAATTAGGTTTAGAATAAAGTAATAGTTTCGAAGGTTAACATTTGGAATGACTTCTAAACTAATATTCACAAAAATAAGGAGAGTATAAACGACGAAAAAGAAGATATAGTAAGAATATAGATGTATTTCACATCTATATATTTCTTTATAAGAAACTTACCCTATATCAAGAGGACTGAAAAAGTAGATCGTATATCCTGATATCAGGTATTTCTAGTGGATTTAACTCCTATTTTACTAACTAAGAATTCAAATTCGTCACGAGGTACAGCTGCTTTGTTTCTTACCCTTGTACGATAATTATAAATTGTATTTGCTGAATAATGGAGAAATGATGCAATCTTTGAACTGTCCACAATACCAAGGCGTATAAGAGCAAATATGCGTAGTTCGGTATTCAACAGTTCATTCGATTTCAAGGTAAATCGTTCCTCTTCGAGAAGCAGCGAGTTGAAATCTTCGACGAAGTTTGGATAAAGGTGTAAAAATATATTGTCGAAATTATCATAAAGTTCTTTCAGCTCATTATCTATCATATCATGAGACTTTAGCATTTTGTAAAGCTCATCCAGTTTTCTCTCTACGGCTTTTTTATTCAGGGTATTCTGATATTTTTCGAGTTTGCTGATATACATAGAACACAAATCGAGAAAATGTCCTATATAAGTCTCTTTGATGCGATTTGCTTCGGACAATTCGATATTCAGATTGCTTAACTGAATGTTATTTTCCTGTAAATCAGAATTTAACTCGTTCAGTTTTATATTTGTGCGATACAGTTCTTTTCTGATACGGGCTACTCGCTTCATTTGTAAATAAACATATATTAATGAAGCGATTAAAAACAGAGATAAAATACTGACTAAGATAAGGAAAAATTGCAATCCTTCTTTTTGTTTAACTACTTTTTCCTGATAAGCAGTATCTATAATCGGGAATATTTTGGATATTTCGAAAGTTCTCAATCGTGCATTACAAAACATAGCATCCTCCATCGAAGACTTGATACATCTATAAGCATTTTCAATATCTCCCGCTTCATATAAAACACTAGCTAAAGCTTGTAATGAGGCATTCTCTTTTATCGCATTCTTTATATCACATATAGCCGAAATTGTGTAATATGACTTTTGCATTTCGAGATTGCCTTCTTTTTTATATACATTGGCCAGTGCATAGGCTAGTACTGCTCTTTCGTGATCTTCCGACTTTGATTTATTAAAGAGATTCTGCAAAATCTGTTTTGATTGTTCTAATTTATTATGATCCAGCAGTTTTTCTGATAATACAATTTTATAATGATTGGATGTTGTATCAAGCACATTAAGAAGTGAATCACGGTAGAGATTACTCTTTTCGGAGTAAATATTTGTATATAAGTTATTTGAAGAATAAGAGCTATATAGTAATTTATATGTATCGAAGTAGTTAACAAGTAATTTTTCATCTATCTTTCCTCGATCTATACTTTTCAATAGGTCCAGAGATTCAATATACATACCGGCAATAGTGTATAGAGATGCTAGGGCTAGTTTCGATTGGTTAATCAAAGAAGCATCATTCAGGTCATATGCTATCTGTAGGTTCTCTTTAACAAAATGTATAGCTGAATCGGATATGTAAGTTTTGTACTGATCGTATAATTGTACATTAATATCATAACGTTGTATGTCTGAAATATTAGGAGTATCGAGCATTTTTTTCATCTCTGATATTTTCTGCTCTTTTACCTGCATATACATCTCTTTATTATCCAATAGCTTGTTTAAATGTTGAGAAATGGTATCCTTCTCGATGGCAGGGTATATATTACAGAATTGCAAAAATAAGAATATCAAAAACAAATATCTCTTCATAGATGGTATATAAATCGGCTTAACGACAAATATATAACTATTAAATAAATTTAGAGTAAGTATTTAACTTAAAAGGAGGTTTTGAGGGCATGGCTAAAACGAAATTTAAAGCAGATCAACAGTTCTTTGTTTGCCTCCATTTATTAGCGAAACAATATTCTATTTATTGATGAATATTATCACTTTCTAACTATTTTTTCACGCTTGTATATCTCCGAAATAGTTGATCGATTTATTGTTGATAGAAATAACTGTATAGTTTATCAAAGACAAAACAAATAATAACTTTTATTGTTATATAAACGACACTAAAAATACGATTCGCACAGACTAATTTTGATTACAGTGCTGTTTTCAGGTAAGTATAACACTATTAATTATCCGGAGTAAATCATAAATATGAAAAGAATTATAATTATTGGCTCTGGGTTTTCAAGCCTTTCTGCCGCTTGTTATTTAGGCAAAGAAGGACATCATGTTACAGTTTTAGAAAAAAATGAAATAATCGGAGGCAGAGCCAGGCAGTTGAAAGCAAATGGTTTTACTTTCGACATGGGGCCTACATTCTATTGGATGCCCGATATATTCGATTCTTTCTTCGCTGATTTTAATAAAAAAACATCCGATTACTATAAACTGATAAGACTAGATCCGGGCTATGAAGTTTACTTTGGAGAAAACGATTCTTTATTTGTTTCGGCAGATTTGAATAAAATATATCACCTGTTTGAAAAGGAGGAAGCCGGCAGCAGTGAATTTTTAGAAAAATATTTAAAAGAGGCTCACTTCAATTATGATGTAGCCATCAACAAAGTTGTTTATAAGCCAGGAAAAAGCATATTTGAATTGATTATGCCTGCTACAGCTATGCGTGTTTTCCAATTCGTGCAAAGTATCAGCAGTAAGATCAGAAAAGGAGTGAAGAGTCATAAGCTCAGGCAACTCTTAGAGTTTCCCGTACTTTTTTTGGGAGCTAAACCCGATAAAACACCGGCTTTTTATTGTTTTATGAATCATGCCGATATGGTATTGGGTACGTGGCACATACAGGGAGGAATGTTCGAACTGGTAAAAGCCATGAAGCTTTTGGCTGAAAGCTATGGCGTAACCATAAAAACGAATAGTCCTGTAGAAAAAATCAATATAGAGAATGGTTTAACCACAGGAGTTACCGTGAATGGGGTATCTTATCCGGCAGATTTAGTCATATCGGGAGCCGACTATCAGCATACCGAAAAACTGATCGAAAACAAGTATCGCAATTATAGTCAAGAATATTGGAAACAGCGTGTATTTGCACCGTCTGCCCTTATGTATTATGTGGCTCTTGATAAAAAACTGGCAAATGTATCTCATCACACATTATTTTTCGACTCCAATTTTGAGATACATGCTTCGCAAATATACGACAAAGCTGCATGGCCCGACGATCCGTTATTTTATGCCAGCTTTCCAAGTATCACAGATGCCACTGTTGCACCTGAAGGAAAAGAGGCTGCCATCTTTTTAATCCCTATCGCTCCCGGTCTGAAAGACTCGGAAGAAATCAGAATCCATTATTTTAATCAAATAATAGAACGCCTCGAAAGGCTGACTAATCAATCAGTCAAAGAATCTATTATTTTCTATGAGAGCTTTACAACCAGTGACTTTGTGAGTGATTATAATGCTTATAAAGGCAATGCTTACGGTTTGTCAAATATATTATCGCAAACCGCTTTCTTAAAACCCAAAATGCAAAATAGAAAAATAAAGAACTTATTTTATACAGGACAGTTGACTGTTCCCGGTCCGGGAGTACCTCCGGCGATTATTTCCGGTAAAATTGTTTCAGAATTAGCAAACTCTTATATAAAGAAAACAGGTTATGGAAAAACTATTTAATCAGATCTCGTTTGAGACCAGTAAAATGGTAACCAAGCAATACAGTACCTCTTTTGCCATAGGAGTCCGTTGTTTGGATGAGTCCATAAGAGATGCTATATATAGCATATATGGATTTGTAAGATTTGCCGACGAAATAGTAGATACCTTTCATGAGCATGATAAGGAGTTTTTACTCGATAATTACGAAAAGTGTTACTACGAGGCGTTAAGGCATGGAATCAGTTTAAACCCGATACTTAATTCGTTTCAGCAAACAGTAAAGGCTTATTCGATAGAAGATGAACTGATACAATCTTTCCTGAAAAGTATGCGAAGTGATTTGAAGAAGAAGAAATTTAATGAACAGGAAATTAACGAATACATCTATGGTTCGGCAGAAGTTGTGGGATTAATGTGCCTTAAAGTTTTTGTAAAAGGCAATAAAGAGCATTACGATGAGTTTAAACCTTATGCTATGCGATTGGGGGCAGCTTTTCAAAAAATAAATTTCCTGAGAGATTTACAGCATGATACCGAGGAGCTGAGCAGAACATATTTTCCCATACTGAAAAATCAACCGTTGAATAAAAAGACAAAAGATATAATACTACAAGATATATACAAAGATTACGAACAGGCGATGATAGGTATAAAAAGATTGCCAAATGAATCGAAACTAGGAGTGTATACCGCTTATCTGTATTATCTCAAGTTAACAGAGATGATTGAAAAAACAAACCCTGACGAATTAATGAAAAAACGGATCAGTGTACCTAATCATCAGAAACTATTTCTGCTTTGCAGAGCATATATAACGACTAAATTAAACTAACAATATGGTAATTCTTGTCAATGAAAAAGACGAAACGATTGGATATATGCCGAAACTTGAAGCACATCAGAAAGGAGTGTTGCATCGTGCATTTTCGGTACTTATATTTAATTCGCAAAAACAATTGTTATTGCAACAGCGTGCAATCGGGAAATACCATACGCCGGGCAAGTGGACGAATACCTGTTGCAGCCATCCTTATCAGGATGAGACACCCGAAGATGGGGCTCACAGGAGACTCAAGGAGGAGATGGGAATGGATGCAGAACTGAAGTTTTTATTTAAATTTCAATATAAAGCTCCTTTTGACAATGAGTTGACTGAACATGAAATAGATCATGTTTTTATTGGGTTTACGGATGATTTACCCTCTATAAATACGGATGAAGTAAATGATTTTAAGTATATGTATCTGAATGATATCAGAGAAGATATAGCAATAAATCCCGATGGTTACACTGCTTGGTTTAAGATTATTATAGAGGGATATTACGAATATATAGAAAGGCATTTGTTATGAATATAGCAATCATAGGATCGGGTATTGGAGGGTTATGTTCGGCTATTCGCTTGGCAAATAAAGGGTATAAAGTAGTGGTATATGAAAAAAATACAACTGCCGGAGGTAAGATGTCAGAAATAAAAGAGCATGGCTATCGTTTCGACACAGGCCCCTCGTTGTTTACCTTACCGCATCTGCTTGAAGACCTTTTTGCTGAAAGCGGTGAAAATCTGAAGAATTATTTGCCTTATGAGCTACTGGAGAATAATTGCAAGTATTTCTTTCCCGATGGTATGGAGTTCAATTTCTACCACGATAAAAAAAAGCTAAAGGCGGAAATTGAATCAAAAACAATTGAAAAATACGAACATATAGAAAAACGTTTAATAGAATCGGAGGAATTATATACAATAAGTGCCCCCGTTTTTCTATTTAACGATTTTCATAAATTATCGAATTTCAATACGCCACCTTTCAGGAATATAGTATTCAAATTACATAAGCTGAATTTTACCAAAACAATGCACGAGGCAAACCAAAAATCGTTTAACGACAAAAGGCTGGTGCAACTGTTCGACCGATATGCAACCTATAATGGTTCTGATCCGTATAAGGCACCTGCCACGCTGAATATGATTGCCCATCTGGAAAACAATATTGGGGCTTTCTTCCCCAAAAAGGGAATGTATGCCATAGTGCAAAGTCTTTATGATCTGGCAATAAAGAAAGGTGTAGAATTCAGATTCAATAGTTTAGTTACAGAGATTATCGTTGAAAATAAAAAAGCAACAGGTATTCGGGTAAACGACCAGATACATTCATACGACACGATTGTATCGGACGTTGACGCTAAATATCTGGCAAATAATATGCTGAATCATCCATTGAAGAAGCGATTGAACAATGCCGTACCTTCATCGTCGGCTATGATATTTTATTGGGGTATTAAAAAAGAATTTAGCAATCTCGATGTGCATAATATTCTCTTTAGCGATCAATATAAAGATGAGTTTACTCATATTTTCAAGAGTAAAACTATTATTGACGACCCTACAGTATATATATTTATAAGTTCGAAGGTTGTACCATCCGATGCTCCAAAAGGTTCCGAAAATTGGTTTGTAATGATTAATGTACCTGCCGATTGTGGTCAGAACTGGGATGAGTTGATTAGCGATGCACGGAAAAATATTATAACAAAAATAAATAAGGCTTTAAATACCAATATTGAAGAATATATAGAGTTTGAACGTATCGGGTCGCCACTGACAATAGAGAGAAATACTCTCAGTTATGGTGGTGCTTTATATGGAACAGCATCCAACTCGATGTTCTCCGCTTTTTTACGGCATCCCAATGTGCTTGGCAGCATAAAAAATCTATACTTTGTAGAAGGAAGCGTGCATCCGGGGGGTGGTATTCCGCTTTGTGTTGCCAGCTCCGAAATAGTATGCAAAGAAATACCCGCTGCAACTATAATTTGACAATTACAAGTTTACTAGCAGACAAGCCTTGTTTGCTGATTACTGATAACTAAAATGATAGGCATGGAAAATAAAGTCTTACAGAAAATGATTTCGGAAGAAGAGTTACCCAAAACCTTTTTACGTTTTTATTTTGTTGGCTTGTTACTATTTATAATACCTTACACTCGGGAGTTATTTTTTAGCATAACTGCTCTTACACTTATATTGGTTATTGGCTGTATACTTTTCCTTCATAAAGAGTGGAATAAATCTACTGTCTTAGTATTTGCTTTCATTGCTTTGAGTTCTTTCTTTCTCGAAGTGGCAGGTGTCAATTCGGGCATTTTGTTTGGTGAATATCAATACGACGTAAGCTTGGGATTGAAACTGTGGAATACTCCTTTGATTATCGGACTCAATTGGGTATTTCTCGTGTATGCCTCTCAGTCTATTATTTCTCGTTTTACAAATAACCCATATCTCAGAATAGTAGGGGGAGCTTCGCTAATGATTTGTTATGATTTAATCTTAGAATTGGCAGCACCTCCGATGCAAATGTGGCATTTCAAGACATTCTATCCGCCTGTCGAAAATTTTGTAACCTGGTTTGTAGCCGCATTATTTTATCACAGTTTGTTGGTCTTATTTAAGATTCCGGTCGATAATAAATCCGCGGGAGCCTTGTTTTGGATTCAAATGTTATTTTTCACTATCATCAGTATTTTCAGCTTACTGTTCATCCAATGATAAAAGCCAATAAAACATATCTGGGAGTACTGTTCTTTGATTTATACGCAAAAATACAACTCAAGAGGTATTTTAGGAAAATCACAGTAATAGGCGATTTTGAAGATAACAGGAAGCCTATTCTTTTAATCGCAAATCATTTCTCGTGGTGGGATGGTTTTATACAATTATGGCTTAACAAAAGAGTTTTCAAGCGAAAACTGTATGTAATGATGCTCGAAGAGCAGCTCCGCAAATTTATGATCCTTAATAAAGGTGGAGCTTTTTCGATCCGAAAGAACAGTCGGGATATAGTCGAAAGTTTAGCATATACAACTGATTTATTAAAGCACAAAGAAAATGTAATGCTGATTTTTCCTCAGGGAGAAATACAGACACTGTATACACACGATTTTGTTTTTGAGAAAGGACTGGAATATATTTTAAAGAAACTGAACGGCGAAGTACAAATCGTTTTTAATGTAAATTTAATAGATTACTTCTCTTATAAGAAGCCTTCACTGAATATCTACTTCACCCCATACAATGCGGGGGACACAATAGACATCGAAACTATTCAGCAAGACTTTACCCATTTTGCACACGAATGCATCAAAAACCAGACTGATAAATGATATATATAGGATATGCCATATTGTTTTTAGGATTCATCAGGCTACTTGTGTCTGTGGTTAATCTGTTGACAAATGTATATCTTCCGCAGGACACCCATATTGAAAGTCATCCTAAAGTATCCATCTTAATACCTGCCCGAAACGAAGAGGCAAATATCGGCAAATTGTTGGCTGATATTGAGAGTCTATCTTATCCTAATTATGAGGTAATCGTATACAATGATTGCTCGACCGACAATACTGCAAATATTGTAAGACAGTCAATGCATAATAACCCTAATATAACACTTATAGAGGGAGTGGAATTAGAAAAAGGATGGCTAGGGAAAAATTTTGCCTGCCACAATCTAGCTTTAAAAGCCACAGGAGAGTATTTTTTATTTTTAGATGCAGATGTAAGGGTAAAGCATCAACTAATAGAGCAGTCGGTTTATTTGATGAAGAAACAAAAGCTAAAGCTATTGTCTATCTTCCCCAAGCAAATTATCAGTAATAAAGAAACACTGCTCTCTATTCCTCTGATGAACTGGATATTATTGAGCTTGTTACCTCTGATATTGATTCGCTGGTCGAGCTGGACTTCTTTTTCGGCTGCCAATGGTCAATTTATGTTTTTCGAGGCACAAGCTTATAAACAGCTAGTACCACACTCGATTCATAAAACAAATAAGGTGGAAGACATTGCCATTTGCAGATATTATAAGAAAAGCAGAATGCGTGTAAGTACTATTCTTGGCAACGAAGATATACAATGCAGAATGTATAATACTTTGGATGAATCTATTGATGGATTTTCTAAAAACATCTTCGATTTTTTCGGAGGAAGCATTGTAACAGGGTTATTATTTGCCACCTTCACTACTTTTGTCCCCTTATTACTCTACTTCTCGTTAGGGATATATGCATCGGCAATATATATATGTTCCATCATTCTGATAAGGATATTTGTATCAAAAGCAAGTAAACAATCCATCTCAGATAATATTCTCTATATGCTGCCTCAGCATTTTATCTTTTTGAAAATTATGTGTATTGCTTTATTACATCGCAAACGAAAGTCTTTAATATGGAAAGATCGGGATGTCTTTATTAAACAATAATATCTGAACTTACATCTTTTTCTTCAAATCGGGTAATAACTCATTCTTAACAAAAGTATAGTTAGGCTCTATGGATAATATTTTATCATAAGTTTGTTTTGCTCCTTTGAAGTCTTTTTCGTCTTCTTGTATCTGAGCTATTTTAGTGAGAAGGCTCAAGTAAAGCCAATTTTGAGGTAGCGATGCCGGATTATCTTCGAAAAGAGATACAGCTTTCTTATAGTATTCCTTTGCCTTTGTTTTATCACCGCCAAAGGCTGCTGGAGAATAGTATAAAACATTAGCCTGTTCTATATTCCCTTGAATATTATTAGGATCTATGGTGAGTGCTTTTTTAGCATTCTCTCCACTCGATTTTCCAATAAAAGGAGCTTTGTAAGGAGATAACCCGATCTTAAATCCAACCAAAGCCGCCTTATAGGCATACACATCAGCAAGCTTAGGATTAGATTTTGTAAGTTCATCTAAGATCGTCTCCATTTTATCGACATATTTTGCTGCTTCTTTTTTATTTTTCACCCCAAGACTATAACCAATGTATCCATAATAATAGTTTACAAGTTCGAGTTTATTGGCGGCAGAAGTTAATTTACGGGATTCAATATCTATTATAGTGGTTTTCCACTCTGCCATATTTCCCGTTATAAAGGCATTATAAATAGTTGTTTTATCATTTGCCGCATTTATGGATAGTGCCATAAGCAATAGTACTAGTATGGAATAATATTTATATATGTTCATTTTTGGCTTTATCCTATAATTGATTACTCTTACTAAAACGACAAACCAGATATATTGTTCTCAAAGAGAGTCCCTAAATGATTGAAACTAGTTTTTAATTTTACTAAATTATTATATTTCGTTATATTCGATTATTTATAGTCCAAGAGGTTTTAGTCAAAATTAGGATTTACCCTTAGTGAGATGTATCATATGACTTCTTGCCGCTTTTTTCCTAATAAAGCGGTTAACAAATAGAGTATAATTGGGGATTAATTTGGTTTTTGGGCCTCAAAGGTGTCCGCTAGTAAATAAAAAAATCCCTCTAAACTGTTGTTTAGAGGGATTTTTCTTAATTTTTTAGGAGAAATTTCTTTCTTGTTTTGTGAACCTCTTGCAACTGTTCTCGAACCAATTTATAGAGGATTTGAACAAATTATATCAATTGAAAGAATACATAGACTAATTGCTTATTTTTAATTGGTTACCTTATATATTTTAAAATGAATATTTTCTATCTTTATGAAATTGTACAATTTAAAAATCTATATCTATGGCTAAAAGAGAAAATCGTAAACCAGAACATCTAAGAATGAAAAATGCTACTCTTCTATTTATTAACGTGAAGATACTTCCAGTAGGAGAAAAAGAGGGTTATATTAACTTTTTCAACGATTTATTGAAGAAGGATTATGCCGTAAGGACTGCACAAGACAGATACATTTCTCTATTCAGATTTGCCCCAATGGAGGATAATAGTAGAATATATAAAGGTCTATTAATGGAATATACGAGCTTAGACCCTGATGGATATATTAATATAGGAACAAAAGAAAGCATTGAAAGACCATTTAATGATGATGGTGTTGGTGCAAATGGCAAAAGTTCTTATTTTTATTTTGTTCCTGAAGCTCATAGATTAGCTATATTCATGAGTGGAGGGCTATCAATAAACAAAGTGAAAAAATTTATTGAGGTTGCAGGAGAACGTTTATTAAGAGAAAATAACGAACCGAATAAAGAGCTTTTTGTTTATATAGAAAAAACTAGTAGTATCTTAGATGTTTTAAAAAATGCATTCGCTGTGACCTCTTTGAAAGCAAAATTGTCTTATAGTAATAAAGACCACACGGTAGATTTTGAGAAAGTCTTCGATGAGAAGCTTACTAATTCGGGGGCAAATGAAGTTGATATTGATTTGAAAACAGGTAAAGGGGGTGTTTTATCATTTGAGGAAGATAGTCTTCCTGCTTCAATTGTCAAAATATCAGAAAGTAACGGTGAAATTGAAGCTAGATTAATAGAAAGAGAAGGCGGTAGAACTGAAATATTTAATACTGAAGAATATCCTCGCCGCGAAAATATAAAATACAATTTAGAAACTTTAGGAAATATTATCTATAGTAAAATAATGTCTATTTGGAGACAAGATGAAAATTAAAAATTTTATATATGTCTGAAAATATAAATGATATCAATGTTGGTTTTGGATGGGAATCTATATTTTCAGGCTACTCAGTATATGATTTTCTCAAAGATTCCATCTTCCCGTCCTTAATATCTTTAGGATTAAGTATGGCTATTTACTGTATATGTTCATCTACTTTGATAATACTTCAAACAGCAGTGGATATATCTCTAAGTATTCTTCCTAGTATATTGGGGTTAGTTGTGGCAGGCTATGTAATTCTGATATCATTCTATTGGAGTAATATAGCAAGCAAAATAAAAGAAAAAAAAGGTGGGTTGAATTTATTAATTAATTTGAATTCAACATTTGCTGCTACAGTTATTTTTTTAATTGGTTCTTTAGTGTTCTCTATAGTTATTAAGATGATTATTTCGCTTAACATTTTGTGTAATTACGCCGATGCTATAAATGGCGTGGGCTTATTCTCATTGCTTTATTTTGTCTTCTTTGCACTATTTGCATTAAAAGACGTTATTGTTAATTTATATAATGTTGGACAATCATCATTAAAGTAGATTATATGTATTCAATTCCAACAATAAAGTAAATCTAGTGATTTATACTTCTTCTTTTTTATAAAACTATATTTTTGATATTATTTTTATAAGCGTGCGGATCACCGCACGCAACTACTATAAATTTCTCATTATATAATTGGAACATGCCTTAAGCATGTTTCTTTATTTTAATAAAATATTATACTAAACCTTTATTTTCTCGTAAATAATACTATTTATTAGATAAAGAATAGACTGTACCATAGTGTACTTCTAAAAATAAGAGTATTAATAATATAAATTTATGAGAAATGAGAAAAAGAAACCACAACCTAAAGCAATCATCCAATTAGACAAACTAGTCTTTTCCTGCGTGTCTACTGTTCAAGATAACTTCAACTATGCAGTAGAAGATAACCCAAACTATTACTTTGAAACCGAGTTCCAATTCAACCGAACAAAACTAATCCGCTTTCAAGACCCAAACAAAAGATTTAAGCATTCATTCAACGTTATTTACAACGACAAGAAAATTGGCAGTGTAGACTTTAAAATGCATGGAGCAATATTTGACAACCTTATACGCTTTACAGTATTCAATGAAACATTCTATAATAACACCCTGAAACATATTCCAAATGTATTAGAAGACCTGAATTTGGCTGTTAGCAACTTCAATAAAATTGATATTGCGATAGATTGCTATGATTACGATATAGAAAAAGTCTTAAGGCAAAATTTACGGGATAAGGACAATTCAGTCAAACTATTCAATAGTACGATTCAAAACCGCAATAAGGTCATCAAAGAGATTGTTTTCTGCAATCACGGTTCTTTAAATAATTCTTTTAAAATAAGGTCTATTCTCATCAAAAACAAGAAGCGTACTTATGAGCTTTCATGTTATAACAAGACAGAAGAAATCAAACAATCGGGAAAAGAATATATCAATAATTATCACAAAGACCATAATCCTAAATTCACAAAATTATATCGTATTGAAATTAGGCTTACCTATGAGGAAATACGAAGGTATATGAAAAAACACAAAAGACTTATATCATTCGATGATGTTGCCAACCCCCAATTCCAATACAATATGTTTTCAGAATATTTAGACAGAATTATTGTCATATATAAGAATGGTGCAAGCAAGAGAAAACGAGAGAAAATACACCTCTTACCAACTCTTGAAATTGTACCATCGCAGGGTATATTACAACCTACCCTCCCGACTCCAATATCTGCTACTCAATACACCAATCTAAAGAGATTAATTAATAATATTGATTCTTATAATGAATATAAATATGAAAAATATAAACAAGAACTATTTATAGATAGAATAAATAATAACATCAATAAATATATAAACCAATTAATATAGATATGAGAACAAGTAGAACGCTTTCACCAGAACATAAGCAGAAAATTAGTGAATCGCTGAAAGGACAGAAGAATCCGAATTTCGGGAAGACCTTACCTTCATCTTATCGAAAGAAAATAAGCGAAGGATTGCTCAGATATTGGCAAAATATTCCCTAAAATAGCCCCAAAATGAGTCAAGAACCGATATGTTTTGACCACTATGGTATGAGCAGTTTTTAAACCTTTGAAAATGGCTGTTTATCCCAATTTAGGAGAATACACATTATCCCATGTTTGAAAATCCAATTTTTTGTATGAAAATAAGAATGTATCAATATAATCTATAAATAGACTTATTGATACATTCTTATTTGCGTCATTTTAATCTTTAAGGTTAAATTGATTTATAACCTTTTGTAAGTATTGGTTATATAGCCCGATGACATTGGATTCTTAACCTTAGCAGTAAAATGAGTTTTAGTAAGCTCAATGATTTCAGCCGAAAAACTAAGCCCCCAAATTGTAGACTTATAATTGAATGTCTTGTCATTAATTGACCAAGTACCTAAATCATCATACTCATCACCATCACCATTGTTGTAAGTCCCATCGGATTTAATGTTGAATATCCAGTTTTTTTCATCTTCGTCAATTCCCTCGGATGAAGATTCCATTTTCCATTTACCAACAATAAGAGATTTGTTGTCTTCCTGTTTGTCATCATCTTCATCACTGCTACATGCCGAAAAACCAAAGCTAACACAACATAAGATTAATAAGACCGAGAAAAAATTAAGATAGTTCTTTTTCATAAATTTCTAATATTTGATTATTAAAGTTTGTATCCAATTGTCAGAAATGATACATGTTGACTTTGCCCATTTGATACAGCATTTTTTTTGTACTGCAAACCCAAATCGAATTTATCAGTTAAGAGGTATCTCGCACCAACTCCATAATTTACCCCTGCTGAAGTTTCATTCCATTCAGCGAGAGAGAATCCAAATAAAGGATAAACTTTCACCTTTTCCCCTATTGGTATTAGATAGTGCAAATCAAGATTAACCTCTTTGACGCTTATCCCATCTTTTTTTGCAAATTGATTAATTGATGGTGCAAACTCCATCTTTTTAGACATTGACAGATTAAACTGAACACCCCCTCCAATAGTTTCAATTTTTGAACCATACCCACCATTTAATTGAAGGGAATTTTTGCCTTTTTGGGCAGATAAGCAAAATGTTGTTATCAACATTAGAGTTGATAAGAAGACTTTCTTCATATATTAAATTTATTTAAGCTTACTCTTTAATAAGGATTTTCAGCTCACTCCTTAAACAATCATATATGATTGTAATGATGCAAAAGTAAACATTTTCCTTTACAGCCAATCATTTATGATAGAATTTTATGAGTAAAGAAGTTGTAATAAGGAGAATTGGATTGAAAATCAGGGAATTAAGAGAAAGTAAAAATTTAACCTTAATGGAATTATCTGTTAACCTTGATATTGAATACAATAATTTAATAAGAATTGAGAAAGGTAGAACCAATCCTACGATTGGCACATTGCTAAAAATAAGTCAAGGTTTGAACGTTAAATTAGTTGATATTGTGGACGTTGAATAATACTATTTCTTTGTGTGCTTCTTTTGTTGCAATATACCTTTACGGATTACTACCTTATCATTCATATACTTTTCATTTAATCCACGATTATATAAGGTCTGTGCTGCTATTCCTACCTGCTCTTTATTAAGAACATCATATATCGCTTGTATTGACCCAAAGTAGTAATGCTCATCCGTATCCAGGACATGGACATGGATAACCTGTCTTTGTTGTGATTCCTTATCTTTCATCCTACAAATATACCATAAAATAGTAAATATAATAAAAATAACTACTCCTTTTGCTTGGTAAATATATTAATTATAATTACTTTTGAGTAGTAATCATAAATGATAATATAATGAAACGAGTAGTAATATATGCAAGGGTAAGTAGTTCAAATGGGACACAAGATTATCAACGACAGATTAATGATTTAACAGTCTTTGCGAGCCAAAACAGCTATAAGATAATAAAAGTGTTTGCTGAACAAGTTAGCGGTGCTAAAAAGAATACAGAACGCCCTGCATTAATGGATTTGATAGAGTTTGTTAATACCAATGATATAGATAAGGTGTTGGTTACTGAATTAAGCCGTTTGGGTCGTGATACTTTGCAAACACTACAAGCGATTGAATTACTGAATCAAAACAAGATTTCATTATATATCCAGAACTATAACATTGAAACATTAACGTCAGATAAAGAAATTAATCCGATGTCTCAGTTTCTCATTACAATACTCTCAGAGGTCTCAAGGATGGAAAGAAAGACTATCAGAGAACGAGTAGAGAGTGGATATAAGAATCATTTAGTTAACGGTGGCTCTGTTGGTAGGAAAGAAGGGTTTCGCAAAGATGATGCAACTATGAAAATCCAATACACAGAAGACATAAAGTTGCTGAGAAAAGGATATAGTCTAAGAAATATTCAAAAAATAACAGGTACTTCCATAAATACATTACGAAAAGTAAAAGCTATAATTTAACAGTGGGGTAGGTATCCCATATCCCACCCCCTACCTACGTATCCATCTGACTAAAAGATAAGAAAACGATACCCCCTAAAATCGAGTACATTATCTTGTGTGTATCTCACTTCAAAAAAATTCCAGAAAAATTTTTCTTCAAAATCTGAAAATCCATTTGGGAATGAAAAATAAAAAAAGTATATTTGTTAATATAATCAAAAAAACAGCATTATGAATAATCTGCCCTCAATGGAAACATTGGGGATAGATTTGTATTGCTGTTTTTTTTGATTTGTATTAGGTATTGGTAATGTGAAAATAATGATTAGAAGAAAAATTTATGTAATGATATATAAGGGATTTATCCAAGAATGTAGATTGTTTAAGAGCGTACTTTGAGATGCTATGTCTATGATGATTCCAGACGCTTACTTGTGGCGAATACAAGTATAAAAATAAAGGTGTAAAATCTTTATGAATGTTAAGTTTAGAAGTATGTAAAAAAGTTTTAAATAAAGGAAAAAACAAATTTACAAAAGAGCAAATAGAAGAAATAAGAAAAAAATTATATCAATTAGCCGATATAGAATTAAAAATAAGAGAGAAAAATTTAATAAGTTATGAAAAATAAGAATGTTATATTATATACAAGGGTTTCTACCAAAGAACAAGCTGATACAGGGTATAGCTTGATTTTTCAAAAAGAGCAGTTAGAAAAATATTGTGGCTTCAAGAATTACAATAATGTGAAACACTTTGAAGAAGATTACTCAGCAAAAACTTTTACCAAGAGGAAAAAATATCAGGAAATGAAGCAATATATAAAAGCCAATCATAAGAATATTGACGCTTTATTGTTTGTAAAATGGGATAGGTTTTCAAGGAATTTAGAGTTTGCTTTAACTGAGATAAGGTCTTTAGCATCATTAGGCGTTGATGTGGAATGTATGGAGCAACCATTAGATTTAAATATTCCTGAAAATTTGGCTATTCTTGCTACCTACCTTGCTTTTCCTGAGATTGAGAACAAAAGAATCTCACAACGAGTAAAAGGTGGAATGGTTAAAGCTGCTCAGCTTGGGTGTTATATGGGTTCAAGCCCAATTGGTTATACAAATGGTCGTGATTCATTGGAGAATGCAGTGTTGCAACCAAATGAAAGGGCAGAAGAAATAAAAATGTTATTTAAAGAAGTTGCTACAGGGACAAAATCAGTAAAACAAGTAAGAGAACAACTGAAAATAAAAGAAAGTGTATCAACGTGTCAAAGAATACTTAGGAACAAAGTTTATATAGGAAAAGTAAGAGTGCCTGAACATGAGGGTACACCTGAATATTGGAAAGATGGTTTGCATGAAGCATTGATAGATGAAGCCACCTTCTATAAAGTGCAAGATGTTCTTGATGGTCGGGTAGTGAAAACCAATCCTAAGTATAGTAAGAAACGAGATGACTTATATCTCAGAGACTTTCTTAGATGTCCTGTTTGCAATCGAAAATTGACGGGTGGTCCATCAAAAGGAAATGGAGGTGTTTATTACTATTACTATTGTGGCGAACCAGGTCATACTTCATTTAGAGCAGATAAAGCACATAACGAGTTTACAAAGCTATTATATACATTTAAGCCCAAGCAAGAGGTTGCAGATTTATATATAGAAATATTGAAAGATGTATCACGGGAACGTAAAGGTGGGTTTAAAAACAAAGCAAAGTCCATAACACCAGAAATAGACACTCTTGGAACTAAACTTATCACATTACAAGATAAGTGGCTTGAAGGTAAGACTAACGATAGTGATTATCATTCAATGAAAGAACGTATAGAAAAACAAATACGAGAGTTGAAGTTTGAACAAGAACAAATACTATCCATAGATACCAACTTTGACAGTAAATTAGATTTTGGGTTGAATCTGTTATCAAACCTTAACAAGTTCTTTGCAGTAATGGATATTGAGACTAAATATAATATGATTGGTTTGATATTTCCCGAAAAACTGCAATATCAGAAAAATCAATATCAAACCACGAAAATCAACGAGTTTGTAAATACAATCCTTAGCGATAATGCGAGATACAGAGAGAAAATAAAAAAACTGACTGCCATTTCTGACAGTCAGTCGCATCTCGTGATCCCGCTGGGACGGGTCATATATCTTCAACTCGTCTATACGAGCCAGTTTGCATGATGTCTAAAAAGTAGTCCTTGACTAAGGCTACGATTGTATTTCACTATTTTTCTGCTTACTTCACAACTTCTTGTGGTGGTACTGTAAAGGTAGGAAATTGTTTTGAAAATTCAATTTCTGTCTTTCTAATTTATATGCAATTCAATTATACCCTTTAAGGGATAATCAGTAGCTCTAAATGTCATTTTATACCCTAAGGGGTATATAGTAGATAGAAGATCATACTTTTATTAGTTGGCAAAATCAAAGCTTTTCTTGCAGTTGTTTTCCTAATATTGTTAAGCGATATCTTTGCAAACTACTATTGGGTTTATCTGGTATAGTCATTTCAACAAAACCAAGATCTAATGCAGGTTTTAGATAATTTGAACGGAAATTTTCTCTGTCAGATAGGTTTAATTTTTCTTGTATCTCTTGACGATTCATTTCTTTATCTAATATTTTTATAAGGTCTTTGACTTGCTGGGTAACTTGCTGGGTAACTTGCTGGGTAACTTGCTGGGTAACTTGCTGGGTAACTTGCTCAGATGCAGGAAAAGTCATTCGCAAGAAATTCTCGGTAAATCTAAAACACTCTTTGCCATAAGTTCTCAAAATACGAGGAACTCCAGAGCCCAAATGTTCTACTAAATCTAAGTCTCTAAACACTCGCATCAGCTCTTTGTTGCGAGGAACAGAATAGCCTTCAAAGAACTCACTTTCAGTCATACCTTGGGGTAAACTTCCGAACGAAGTAATTTCGATTCTATCATCAAAAAATTCAAACTTGGGTGGAACTTCTGAGGTATAATCATTATGAACCATTGCATTAATTATTGCTTCACGCAATGCAACAGGATTCCACAGCCTTTTTTCTTCTCGTTCTTTAGGTGTAATTTTAGCTAAAGTTTTATTTTCTATATCAATCTTATCAAGAACTTGTTTTGTCGCCTTAACTAATGAACAATAACCATATTCGTTATTCTCTTTTAAATCAACTCTATCAAGTCCATCATACTTAGCAACCTTTATTGATGTGCCATTAGTATCAGCTAATAAATAAGCAACATAATTATATTTACCATCCTCCGTGAGTAATTCCAAATTGGATGCGAATTGCTGATTTAGCGTTTTGTTCGCTCCTTCATAATATATCTTTAGTTGTTCAAACGTAAGATTCTGATTAGGAGATTTGATTTTACCAATAGAGTTCCGTGTCCGTTTAGCAAACAGAGATTCAATCATTCTGATAGGCATTGGCTCGGCTGCTGTCCCAATACGAATGAATGTTCCTTTCTCTGACATTCCAAGTTTCTTGATATAGTAAGGTTTTTCTGTACCGCTGGCAAAAGTAATTTTGATAATATCTTTCGAATCAATATTTTCTGTTGCGACATCAAACAGCCCCATACAAGACGGCATGATATTATTCTTTAAGCGATCTTTTATTTTTAGCATATCACCATCAGTGTCACTGACTCCGACAGCTTTGCCATTTTTGTCTATTCCAATATAAATAACTCCACCTTCTTGATAATTTAGAAAAGCAACAGCTTCTTTTTCTAAATCATCAGTCAGTTGTTGTTTGTATTCTATGCGATTGGTTTCGGGTGTCATATTATTATGATTCTTCTTTATAATATACTTTGTAATATTTACCTTTTTCGTCAATACCTTGTTCTATTAAATCTCGGCTTCCATGTATGTGAATATCAAAGTTCTTATCTAATCTGATTACATTTTTTAGTGTTCTAATTTGTTTTTTTACTGCATTATTTGAGATAGCAAAGTAATTAGCTATCTCAATATCATTATTTTCTTCAAATGAGGTCTTGTATTGATTAAAACTTTTAACTATCTCAGGTTGCTCTATTACTTTATTTGCAAATTGACCTAAGTCAAAATTCTCATTTTCTTTAAAAAACTGAATTGATTTATTTATAAAATTGACTTGATCAGCCTTAGGATATTGTACCATTTCAGTTTTTACAAAGTTTTTACAAAGTGACAGTACTCCTTGAGTGTTATGGTAAGCATCTTTTATTGGATCTAAATGAAGAAAATCCTTAATCCAATATTTAGCATCAACTCCTTTATTTGTATTGTCCACTACAGATACGACATATCCAGTATCTTTACTTGTATTATAGATTATGCAGCCCTTATCTAACTTTTTAATATTTATGCCTTGTCCACTATTGATTGAGAAAGAATTATTAGCCGATTGTATTTCTAAAAAAGTATCCTTATTTTCAGACTTAAAGATGCCAATAGCATCAATACTCTCATCATCTACATCGCAATTGTTGAAATATGCTACATAAAATTCTCCAGCTTTTATATTAGGATGTTCAGAATTCTCATATAAATATTTAGCAAGAAGAATTGATTGCTCATGAAAACATTCTGGATTTTCAAATATTTTAGAGATATAACTATATACTTCATTTAATGTTATGCTAGAATTATGCGTGAACTCATATAATTCATCATGTTTAATTGGAGAGATAAAATATTTTAGCAGGAGAGAAGATATTTCTTCTGAGAGTTCAATTTCCGATTTAGATAGAATAATACCATCATCACTATTTTTGTTACCAACCCAATGGACTGCTAAAGAATCAATCCGAATATCATAATTATTTATTGTCATATTATTTAAAAATTTGAGCCCAAATTTCAGGAAAATTCCAGGCGATGTAAGCAACTGAAGTATATAAAGATATTAGAAGTACGTAAATTATAGATGCGACCCAAAGTCTAGGGGTCAAAGATTTTTTTATATGAATGTCTAATTCTTTTTTAGGTATTGTTTCGCTTGTACATTTACACCAATGGTTAAGTTCTCTTTTAGATAAAATGACATCAGATATATCTGTTATCATTTGCATTAAGGCGGAAGCAATAAAATAGACTGCTAGACCTTTAAATATTATATTTATAAGATTGTCATATTTAGATAATGTTTCTATTTCTTTAAATTTTGTAAAAAGAGTAAATCCGACTAAAAGAATACCAGCAAGAACATCTCTAGTGAGATTCCCCAAAAAAGAACGAATCTTTGAAGTATATAATTCTGATTGTTGTTTTATATCTTTTAGAAGGGTTGTCAATTCTTTTGCATACGCATCTCGTCTTTCAAGCATAACAAAACTATATCTTTCTTTTGCTTGTTCGAAGGCATTTTGTGCAATTAGGGATAATCCATTTAGCAATGGTTGTTCATAATCAATATCTAAAGTAACTCTATCAAGAAATAGTTTACGACGAATGTCAATTTTAGCATTATCTTGATCTTGATATATCCATTCAACAATTTCTTTTAATAATAAAGATAACTTCAGATCAACTTTCGTTCTATCATTATATAGAGGCACTCTTATTCTTTTTACCCCTTGTAAAGTGACGAATGTACCATCTAATTCATTAACAAAGGCACCACATAATGTAGCACAAGAATAGATCAGACAAGAATCATAATATGTCGTTTTAGGTTTACTTCTCCTCTTGTTTATAAATGTGATCAAATATTCATGAATATTGAGTGTTATATTTCCGCCATTTGGTATTAAAACATGGCTCATGAATATAGACTCATTAGGTAATAAATCATCAAAAGAATCAAATAAATCATTTGGATCCTCTGTAATGAGAAGCTTTGGACCTCCACATGAGATTCCGAGATCATTTACTATAATCTTGATTTTTGAATACAGCAATTTTCTAAACGGAGACAATCTTTTTATCCAATCTTCAAAAGAGTTCAAACAATAAAAAAATTGAATGTTATGATCTTCTATTGTTTTTAAATTAGATTTATTAATAACAATTACAAAATGGCAGCCTAGATAATCATTAATTTCATCAAGATCAATAAAATTTGAATCAACACTTACTTGGGGAATCAGAAGTTCGCTGTAAGCTTCTAAATACCCATGTAAATCTTGAACATCATCTTGTAGATTGGTATAATGGTCAATATCTATTGTTAGATTTCCCCACACTTCAGAGAATATACCATCATTAGAAATAATCTTATCTATTTGCTTAAATATATTTTGAAACATATCAAACAGATTGTTCTTCTATAGTATTTGTTGTTATTAGGATATGATACATTCCATCATCTCCACGTTCTTTTGGCAACGTAAGATTGACCCTAGCAGGATCTCCAGTCCAAGTTAATGTCAGACCTTCTGCTGTTTTTGTTGTATGTTTTACAGTATTCTTAGTTAGTGCTTTTTGACTAATTTTATAGATCTGCCCATATATTCCTAGTTCATCTAAGAATTTCTTGAATGACGTCATTGCCCGATTTTTTCGTTCTAGATCTTCATCATAAATTACGGTATTTATAAATTGATCTGAATCAAATACAGTATGACTTGTGAGATAGTTAATAGCTCTTTGTCTATAATTTGAGGCTACATCTGTGTTATTCAATAGTTCTTTATTCTGATTAGCCCAACGTGCAGCAGCCCCAAGTGATTTTTTTGTAAGCTCAAATATATCATCTTTCTCTACAACTCCTAGAAAGTCTCTAAAATATTTCTTTATTGAGTCGCCACCATTCCGATCAAAGGCTAAAGCTTCCCATACATATTCGTCAGATAAGGATATGAGAGCCATTTTTTGTATAGCCTTTGCATCCTCCACAAAAGTGTCCCTTATTTTATTTAAAGTTGCTCTGTCGTTATTAATTTTATATTGATAGACTAACCGATTATCTATTTTGAGAAGAAATATAAACGATGGACTGTTTTTTATTTTCACTAAAGAAACTATAAAGACTCCATCTGCAGTATTACCTTTATGGTGCTCTTTGAATGATGCTGTTATCTTTTTTGATAGCTTTAAGAAAGTTGAATTATCATCTACAATGTTCTTACAATAATTATATGTTGCAGAATTAGGTTTATCTGGAAATATATACCGAATACCTTGGGCAACCGCAATAAGCCTGTTTTTAAAGAAATCTATTTGTTCTGCATTTAAATTTACTTCTTTCAAATAAATAGGCTTTTGTTCTTTTTCAATTATTATATGAAAAATGAACTTAACTATTTCTATAGAATCTTTATCACTATCAGTTAAAACACTTTCTCTTTTCATAGGGATATTAGATAAGTTATTATTCTATTTCTATCTCAATCATGTCTTTTAAATCATAAAAATACGAATAAAAAGTATTCGGCGAAATTTTAAAACTTGTTTTTCAGACAATTGAGATATTTTCTATCTTCTCATTCCTCTATTCCTTTTCTTTCTCTTTATTTCCTCCTCCTTTTTCAACTCCTCTATATCTTCTCCATAAATTTCAGGTGAAAATATACCCAAAGCAGAAATTAATCCTAAATCAGCCAATGAATCAATATTCATATCTGCATTTAAAGATTTATCCTTGCCTATCTGCACATCTGCGTCTAAACCTACTTGCTTGTTTTCTGCTTCACGGGTAAGCATCTTTTCTTGTAAGCCTATCTGTTCAGATATATTACCATTCTTCATAGTATTATAATATTCAAAGCTTTCGCCCAAAGGACGGTCATAGTTGAATAGAACATCGAAACCTTTTTCGGCTTTTTGGAATAGATTAGTTCTATCAAACCCTCCTTTGATAGCTCCTTTCTTACTATTGCGATGGTTTGTTAATGGAGAAAGTTTAATTTTATTGGCTTGATCTTTTCTACTTATAATCAAATGACAGTGCATATTATTTTCGTTATTCTCTGATCTATCTCGGTTAAAGTGAATCTTTCCATAGAATTTAATATCCTCTGCCGATAATCCTTTGTTGAAGTTCTTAGCATATTCAGGAATAACGACTTCGCGAATGTATCTTCGCATGGATTCGGCTTGTTCCTGTTCCGTTGTTCCCATCGCTTTGAGCTCTTTAGCCGATGGGCTAACATGGATAGCGTAAAACTTAGCATCTGTTTTTAATAGCTGAGCTTTGTTATTATCAATATCTTTGACCACTTGTGATTTGTAAAGATTATCTTCGGTCAGATTGAAAAAGCCTTCCGTATAGATTCCCTGCTCCATTCGTTCCATATCCTCATGTTCGAGGTAATTGCATAGCCTTCTGCTACTTCCTGCATTGTTGTATGTGCCTTTGGATGGTGGTGGGAAATCTATATTCATGGCTTACTCCTCATCTATCAGGTCGATAATATCGTTTCTTAGATTCTCTTTTCGCTTGCCGTCCATCACTCCGCAGGCTGATAGTTCCGAATAAAGGGAAATGAGTTTTAGCAGTTTCTTGTTATCTCTCTGCTGTACTTGGGAGAGGCTATTGATGACTTTGGAATGATTGGTTATAACCTCCGCTACTTTACCGAACTGTTCATCTAACTTCCTCAATACATTTACAAGCGTATCTTTTGAATTAGCTATTTCTGAATCCAATTTTTCGGATATTGTTTTGGCGATTGAATCAAATTTTACAGCGATTGAATTACTTGTCCGAATCATAGGATTGAGCTGTTCTTCTTCGTAGTGACGAATAAAACGAATCAGGTCGTCTTGCCGTTTATTGATCTTCCTCAATTCTGCTTTTGTCGATTCAGGTACTTCGCTCGGATTGATATTTGCCTTATCCAGATACTGAAAAGCGAGCTTTGTAATTTCCCCTTTTTTCAGCGAATAACGTTTACAGAGTTTTTCGATAATTCTATCTGTTTCTTTATCTATGGCGATGGTGGTAAATATGGTTTTCCTATTCTGTTTTTCCATTGTTATAACTATTTTATAGTTATTGATATATCTAACTTGCTGGGATAGAATTGTCTATCAATTCGAATTATAGCAAGTGTTATAACAGTGCTTATTCTTAAAGCACTAAAGCCAAAGGCTTTGCCCCGCAGGGCAAGAGGAGAACAGGACGATAGTCCAGTTCCCTCTTGCTCAATTTAGCAAAACAATCTGAGCGGTTGAGCGAAGGTGTTTTTAGCTAAATACGGAGTCTTTAGGGAGGGTGATAGACTAAACGCAGCCCTCACCATTTTGCTCTATTCTGCTTAGATCAATAAATGCAGAATCATTTCACTACTTTGCCATCTTCTATACCCTTATTGAACATCACAATCTCTTTTTTAGAGGCATAGGATTGAATAAAATCTTTGACATCTGCCATACGATAAAAGGTCTTTCGCCTAACTAAGAAATAGCGAAGTTGTCCGCTATCCCGATATCTTTGGAGAGTCCGATAGGATACCTTAAGAAGAAAAGCGAGGTCTTGGTTATCCAACAATTTATCTTCATTGGCGAATGCTTCTCCTGTAGCCATCATTGCTTTTAGATCGCTACCTATTGTTGTGAGCTTTTTGTTGAGCTTCTCCATCCATTGAATAAAGTCCTCATTGTCTAAATACATAATTCTTTGTTTTGAAATTAATATTCTGATTAATTCCAATCGATTGGTAAAGCAAAGCTCGGACAATTGCAGACAATAAAATAGAGGGATAGTTACCTACCCCTCTAATAGTTGTTTGTAACATGTTTGTATATAGCGTGTTACAAATTCATTATTTTTCATCTTGCTTCTTTATCGTTACGGATTACCATATTGCGAAGGAAATCAAGGGCTTTAGTTCGATTGAATGGTTTTCGTTTATATATTTCACTGGTCTTATCCGAAATGTCTCCAAAAGAAACATTAAACATCAATTCAAATTTATTTCCAATCTGAGTCCTACTTGCTGGTTTACCCTCGTTGTTCAATACTTTTTGGCTTAAATAGAGACTTTCAACTATCTCTGATAAACCAACAATCCCCAAGTCTTTTGACTTAGGGACTATATGCAGATCAGACTTAAATACTTGTTCTTTTGTAAATCGCTCGGGATGAGAGAATCTATTTTCTAATAGGACTAATTCAGAATCAACAACAGCAATAGCTTTCTGGCAATAAAGTTTTTCAAGTACATTTTCCCCCCTGCTCGCATAAAATTTGTGATTGTAATATTAGAAACTCTATGCGAGTCAGGTTCAATGACCGAAAAACAGTCTGATAATCTGCTTCGGATTGATTTAAGGTTACTAGTTCTTTTACAAAGTCTTCATAAGCATGTTTCATTTCATCGTTTGTTACAAGCGAGCATTCAGTCAATAGATTGAAAAAACTCATTTTAGGAAAATTGTACATAATCATTCATTTTAGTTTATATAAATTAGGTCATAAACAACCTTGAATTTCTCATTGAATGATTTTAGAAATAGTATACGTTTATATATTATGAAGTAGGGTTAATGAGTAGTAATTGATTGATAATAAACTTACAAAATAAATTAATGCTCATCCAAATAATGAGACAAAACAGCCTGATTGACATTATAAGTTCTGCCAATTCATAGATATTGTTAAAAAAACAAAATATTACTTAGAGACTTCTGTTATGTAGAACGCTGAAAAGAGGGTCTCTGTATGTGTTGCCAATTGTTATTTCATAAGAGCCAATATATAAGTCATTATTATCATAGGAATCTATCAGTTCAATATTCACTATATATGACTTATTCACTCGAAAGAAGTATTTAGGAAGTTGTTCATGTATAATTTTTAAATACATTCGGGTAATGATCCGTCTATTAGAGGTTTGAATAATTACATAATCTTTAAGTCCCTCAATAAAAAGAATCTCTCTAAAATAGACTTTGGAAAAGCGTTTATCTGACCTTACGAAAATATACTCACTCTCTATATTTTCGATTATCTCTTGTTTATTTTCTTGTAATAATGAATGATATGAGGTAGCTTTCTTTACTGCTTTTTTGAATCGTTCTGCTTCAATTGGCTTAACCAAATAATCGACGGCATCTACTTCATAACTATCAAGGGCATACTGAGGATAAGCTGTCGTAAAAACAACCAATGTATTTTGTGAAATAGTTCTCGCAAAGTCAATACCATTAACTCCGGGCATTTCAATATCCAAAAATATTAAATCAACATCGTTTTCTTGTAAAAACTGCCCTGCGTTAGCTGTATTGCTAAACTGTCCTATTAAAGTCAATACAGGCATATCTGCAATATGTCGTTGTATGGCATTCCGTGCAAGAGGTTCGTCATCTACAATAATACATTTCATAGGCTTAAAGTTAAGCATATTTTATAAGTTCGTTCAATATCTTCTATTTTCAGACTATAACTTTCTCCATAAAGCAAATTTAATCGTCGCTTTATATTTGACAAACCGAGTCCTCCAACTTTACCTCTCTCCACATTCCTAGATTTACCATTTTGACAAACAAAATGAAGTTTATTTTCATAAACCTTGAAATCGAGACAAACAAAAGAACCTTCACCCTCTCCATATACATTGTGTTTCACAGCGTTCTCTACAAATGTTATAAAAATTAAAGGAGGGATAAGCACATTATTTATATCTCCTTCTTTCGAAATAGTGAAATTGAAGTTATCCCTTCTTATCTTTTCCAGATTAAGATAATCGGTCAGAAAATGAATATCTGCACTTAGGCTTACTCTCTCTTGTGTGCTATCGTTTAACTGATAACGCAATAAATCGTTTAGATTTGACAATACGACAGAGGCTTCTTCGGGATCTATTCGTACAAGCTCATTGGCATTATTCAGCATATTAAATAGAAAATGTGGATTTATCTGGTTTTTTAGCTGATTAAGTTCCGACTGCATAGTAGCAATTTCCAGTTCACTTATTTGTTCTCCATGTAATATCCATTGCTGAAACAAAACAATAGTAGAACTTCCTATGATAATGAAGACTATAAATATGATTGCAGTTATGATATGAAGAAAAGAATAAGGATTATCAGTATTCTCGCTAGCGACTCCGTAGTTTTGGTATAAGAAACCTTGAATTATGGAAAGAAAGAAAAGTCCAACCAATACCACAAATGAGATACACAATATGTATAGAGAATACTTATTCTTATATAATAGTTTCGGAACGAGGATATATATATTCAAATATATAATTCCTGTAAAAAATAGCATATTGATAATATTAGCGTAAAAACAACCAATTCCACTGAATCCATGAAATGTATTTTGTAAAGCAAATAATTCGGCAATAAGTAGAAATAACAAATGCCGATACAATCGGTATCTGTCAGTTATCAAAAACTTAGTCAAACTATTTATCTCGTATTCTTTCATAGAGATATTCTGATATGTGTTATGTAGGTTAATTCTGAGCTACTTACTAGTATTGAAGAGTTTTTGCCATATATTAACTCTATTTGCTTAAATAGCAGTTCCCGCTCGGTTGAAAATGGGTTTGTCTCATTTAATTTAGAAACATGACATATAAAATGGAGTATATTATTATCCAATCTTATTTCAATCTCTATAATTGAGCTATTGCCATTTCCGTTTATTGCAATATATCTTGTTGCGGTTTCTATAATAGGGACAAATAGTAGAGCAGGAATAGAAACGCTCTTTACATTTCCTATCTCTGCAATTGTAAATAGGAAATTATCAGAACGCATTTTTTCCAAATACAAATAATCTTTCATGAATATTATTTCAGAACTAAGCATCACATGTTCTCTTTTACTATCATACAGTTGATAACGAAGTACATGGCTTAGTTTTAATAATATTTCAGAAGCTTTTTCCGAATCTGTCTTTGCCAAAACATTTGCTTTATTCAGCATATTGAATAGAAAGTCGGGGCGTATTTTATTTTTTAATTCCTGTAATTCCGAAGATAAACGTTCTTTTTGTAGTTGGCTAATATGCTGATTATCGAAAACCCATCTTCTTAGTAAAACCGTAATGAAAAATCCCATCAGGAAAAAGCAGTTGAGAAAATATAGTACAAGTAAATACAATAAATATTCGAATCTTGAATTATAAACATCGTGAACTATATCAAATTGTTCTTCAATAATATAAGACGATATTATTTGAAATATAGTCATTAGTAAAGTGATACCAAATAAGTATAAGATATATTTTCCAATTCTATCTATTTGTAGTAGTTTGGGTATTAGTTTTTTGAGGCTAAAACAGATCAATAGATAATAGAATAACAGAGAAAGACTACTTATGAAGAGGTATTCTAAAATACTGATTGCCTCTCCATAAGCAGTCATATACATGGGTAATACTATTAGAAAGAGTAATGTTATGAAAATAATATGCCTGTGAATCTGATAATCAGAATTCATCAAAAAATTACTCCATATATTATGCTCTTTTTTCATCCTATCTATTTGTTCGATATAAACTTACGAATTATTATTTGGAGAATAGTGTTCCACTAAATCTTAAATATACTCCAAAACTGTAATCGGTTTTACCTCTATTCAGATCGCTATATGTTTCAGCTTGTATTCCAACAGAAAACATTTTATGCAATTGTTGCGAATACGAAGCTTTGAATGTAATCATACTTTTGTTTGTCAATACATTATTGGGATAATCTGTGTTGAATGAGGCGAATAAAGGCTCTCCTTCAAACGAATAGAACTTCTTTGCATGCCAATAACCAACCATAGCTTTAAAAGGAGAAGCATCTATTGATAATGTCGGATATATTCCCCATCCTTTGTCATAAGGACGAATGCTATTATCTGGTAACTTGTCGTAATATCCAACAAGATAGATGTTTGCTCCTATAGATTTGATCAGCTTGTGATTAATAGAATATTCTGAACAAATACCTGTTGCAAGGTTACCTGATACAATCATCTTCTCTTCTGAAACATCTATCTGCCCTCCTTGATGATGAATGACTAATTGGAGAGGGATTGATATTTTTAGAGGATTATCAGATTTGGTAAGCCTCATTGAAGAAGATACTCCGAATGTCAGAACTTCGGGAACTGAATCTCCTTTTTGTATAAACCGTTGCCAATTGAGCCATACATCGGCAAAATACTTCTGATCTTCATATATTAGTTGTAATCCACTCTCGGGTTTATTGATCAATTGATTTTCCCATCTGTAAAGCGGCTCAATTAAACGATGGTTAACTCCATCATAGTAATTTCCGAATACAAGGTTGAAGTTAGGTTTGATGGCATATTGTAACCTTGCGAATACACCGTTAAACAAATATGTTCCATCTTTTTGCTGGTCTCCCGAGTAATACAAACTTGTCATTCCAAGTTCGGCTTTTATATTTGTTCCGAGTTGATAGGCAACTGTAGGGCGAATACGAATTCCAGGAAAAGTTTCGCCTTTCACAATTGGACTGAAATACTCATTATTTTTTAAGAATCCTACAATATCTGCATTGATAGTGATTTTATTACTATCGCTCTCGATCAAAAATGGAGAAGTTGTTAGTTTATCGGGTATCCATTGAGAATAAGCAGATATAGATATAAGAAGTAATGTGATTGATATAATGATTTTGGCTTTCATAATTATTTGTTTTTAATTTGTAAATGTATAGGAATGTTGAATGCAAGATTTATTTTTGAGATATCCTGCGGTAGTTTGCCGATAAAGGCTGCGAATAAATAGATTTTACAATTCCACCTGAATATTATTTTTTCTTTTCAACTGATAAACCACCCATTTAAAAAGAGAATAATAAAAGCAAGGTTTTGCCAAAGAATACACTTTTGAAAAAAGGAAGATTCTTTGTGTAAACCCGAAGGGCTTGACCTTGCTATATTATTCTCTGATTATACATTTGTGTTCAGATGAAAGAAACTACAACGAAAACTTCTTATCTACCTCTTGAATATCCCTCATAATAGAACTATCCAATACTTTCGCATAATGTTGAGTCGTGCGAATGTTGGAATGCCCCAATATTTTAGCTACATTTTCCAACGATACTTTATTCGCTAAAAACACAATGGTCGCCGCTGTATGTCGGGCAACATGCGTGCTAAGCTTCTTTGTAATTCCGCATGAATCGGCAATTTCCTTCAGATAATTATTCATACGCTGATTGCTCGGAACAGGAAATAGAACTCCGTTCTTTATGCAAGTTGGATGATCTGCATATTTGTCTATCAACATCTTTGCTGCTGTGATCAGAGGTATATTACACATATTATTGGTCTTTTGCCTATTCTTACGAATCCATAATGAGCCGTTGTTATCCTTAACCAAATGTTCAGGCTTTAGTTGCTCAATATCCGAGAATGCCAATCCGCTGAAACATTGGAAGAGAAAAATATCTTTGACTGTGCTTAGTCTTTCAATCGTAAACTCCTTTTGAATAATGGAGTTCAATTCTTCTTGAGTCAAGAACTCTACATTGGTTTCCTCAAATTTAAATCGGTATGTTGTGAATGGATCTTTCTGAATCCAATCATTAGAATACGCTATACGCATAATCTTCTTTACTTGTTTCAATCGGGTGATAGCTGTATTTTGAGCACAGTTCTTTTCTGTCTTTAGAAAGATGTCGAATTTCTGAATGAAAGGTAGATCAATATCTTTGAGATTGATATTAGACTTTTTATACTCCTTTTTTAAGAACTCCTGTAAATATCTTACTGTACCTTCAAAGCGAACAATTGTTTTTTGAGCATACCCTTTGCCTTGCAGTTGTTTGATTTCTTTATTGTGTTCTTCAAAAACTTCTATAAGGGTTTTGTGTTTCTCTTCAACACCGCAAAAGCGGTTACAGATCTCTTTTGCCGATATTTCAATATTGTCTGCTTCTAATTGTCTGTGGATATTCTGGATTTTAGCTCTGACTGTATCAATATACATGTTGATTTCGGTAGATAGCTTGTCTTTGGTTTTAAGTTTCCCTTTGGTCTGATCCCAATTCTCGACAAGCGTACTTCTTCGGATAAACATTTCGCAGAACCGCTTATCTACAGTGATTCTCATTGAGATTGGAGCTTCTCCGTTTGCTTTGATTTTATTCTTTTTGAGAAAGAATAAAACATGGAAAGATTTTTGTTTCATTTTACTACTTTTTTGGTGGTTAAAATTACGTTTAAACCATCAAGTAGCCATGAGGTAAGTTGCTGACAAATAATGACTAATACTCATAATCGTGGACCATTTTTCGCACGCTTGCTTGTCCACGATTTGGGCATGTATATACTGTCGTAAATTGCCCTTTTCTGCCTATTTCGACAAAAGAAAAAACCTTGACTTTCTACTGAAAATCAAGGTTTTACTTCTTTTTGCATCATTTGCTTGTGATCCTGCTGGGGCTCGAACCCAGGACCCCATCATTAAAAGTGATGTGCTCTACCAACTGAGCTACAGAATCTACCTATTTGCTTTTCTTTCAAAGCGAGTGCAAAGGTAGTATTATTATTTAAAAAATGAAATTTTAGAAGGAAAAATAATAACTTTGTTTAGAAAAGGTCTATCTGCGAAGCAATAGAAGCATAAAAAAATCACAATAAATGAAAGATATACACTCTAATACTCAACCAGCAAAATTAACCCAAACCACACTGTGGCTCATGACAATAGGAGCCGGATTAGTTGTTGCCAACAACTACTACAATCAACCTTTATTAGGAAAAATAGCAAGAGAGTTAAATATCACAGAAGCTTCGGCAAATAATGTAGCAATGGTTACTCAGATCGGATATGCAGCAGGGCTATTCCTTCTTGTACCGTTAGGCGACATGTTCAGAAAAAGAAAAATCATAATAATAGATTTTATACTTATTATAGCATCACTTCTGGCATTTGCTTTCAGTCAGAATATCACATCAATGATTGTTTCCAGTTTTTTTATCGGGCTAAGCTCCGTTGTACCTCAAATGTTTGTCCCTTTAGCTGCACAGCTATCAGACCCGAAAGAAAAAGGGAAAAACGTAGGAATGGTTATGACAGGCTTATTAATAGGAATTCTAGCCTCACGAATATTTAGTGGAATATTAGGTGAATACCTCGGATGGAGGGAAGTGTATTATATAGCAGCAGGAATTATATTTGTTTTATGGGTATTAATATTCTTCTTACTCCCTGATATAAAACCGACTTTTACCGGGAGCTATTGGGGACTTATGAAATCTATTGTACATTACATAAAAGCTGTACCAAGTTTGCGTCTGGCATCAGTGAGAGGAGCTTTAGCACTAGGCTCTTTCCTGGCTTTCTGGACTACGCTCACCTTTCACCTCGAAAGACCTCCTTTTTTTGCAGGCAGTGATATTGCGGGAGAACTAGGTGCCGTAGGTATTGGTGGAGCTTTGGCTGCAGCTATGGTAGGTCGGATTGCCGACCGGGTCAACAAAAACACTTTGATAACTTGTGCAGCTGTTTTGATGATATTATCATGGGGCGTGTTCGGCATTTGGGGATTTACTTATGCAGGCCTTATAATAGGTATCTTCGTTCTGGATGTCGGATTACAGTCAATACATGTCAGCAACCAAACTATAGTATTCTCAACCAATCCTGATGCCACAAACAGATTAAACACCGTTTATATGACCAGTTACTTTATAGGAGGGTCATTCGGAACTTTTGTAGGAGGGAAAGCCTGGGAATATATGGGCTGGAATGGAGTAGTACTTACGGGAGGAGTATTTGTCATAATACTTTTACTTATACATTTGATATTTTCTCGTAAAATGCAATAAGTTCATATTTACTAGATTATTCTATAAACTTAAACCTGCTTAACAATGAATGAGAGATCATACCGTAAATTTTCTATAAAACGACAAGTTAAGAGCTTCAAATACGCACTAAGCGGATTAAAGATTGTATTCACAGAAGAGCATAATGCACGGATACATCTTATCGTATCAGTTATTGTTATAGCATGCGGTTTTATATTCCATATTTCCATCATGGAGTGGATTCTGATATGCCTTGCAATAGGGCTGGTTATTTCAATGGAAATCATCAATTCAGCAATCGAGAATCTTTCGGACTTTGTTTCTCCCAAATACCATAGGTTAATCAAAAAAGTGAAAGACCTCTCTGCCGCTGCGGTATTAGTTTGTACCATATCATCTATAATTGCAGGATTGTTGGTATTTCTGCCCAAAATAGTTTATTAACTGGCTATATAATCCGGCAACCACTCAAACCGACCAATCCGGCTATACTTAAAATAACCTGTGTATGAACTAACTATTACGAATATCTGTTTAATAAAAAAAGGATACAGATATGAAAAATATATTTGGAATAATCAGCCTATTTCTGATAATATCACTTATCGGATGTAAAACAAAAGAATTAAGTCCTGAGCAACAAATAAAAGCAAAAGAATATGCTGGTAAGATAGAAAGCCGCAATTTCACATTCGATGCAAGAAGTGCCCAACCGATGTCGGGTAGATCCATTAATCTGAACTACAATTATTATTTGAAAGTGAGTAAAGATACAATTATTGCCAATCTGCCTTATTACGGGCGTTCGTATGTTGCACCAATAAACCCCAAAGATATTAGTATAGACTTCACTAGTACCAATTTTCTTTACAATCAAGAGAAAAAGGAAAATGGCACATATGAAATAAAGATAGTACCGAAGGATATAACTAATAGAGAAAATGAAGGCATCTCTCTATTATTAAAAATCAGCCCAAGTGGATATGCCACTTTGAATGCAATACTAACCAACAAGCAAGGTATTTCTTTTTATGGAACAGTAGAGTAACAACGCTACCTTCTATCGATACAACAAGCAAAGCCCCTAAGGTTAAATTATCTAAATATAAATAACCAAAACCTAAATTTCGAATTCAAAAACAGTAGCTTTTTTAAAATAAGAACACAGACCTAAACAATATAATAAATTAAATAACAACACATTAAAACATGAACACACAAATAAAAGAACGGAAATAAATAATCGGACATATGCACTATTAACTTAAGATGCTAAATAACATATTAGATAATATAAAATAGTTCATTACCTTTAGTGATGTTAAATTAAGTCAGTAAAGCTACTATTTCCTTAGTAAACGAAATAACAATAGACAGTTATACCTTTTTAATATGTTCATTTACTTATTAAATAAGACCATTCCGCTTCAAAGAACCAAGCCAAAATCTAAAACAAATAATATATGTCAACAGAACCCTATGTAAGTGTTGGTATTTTATCGGGTAAAACCATCACATTCAGCTTTCAATCTGATTATAAATACCTTGAAAATGAAGTAAAGGATGAAAACACGGCATCTTATCAGGATGGAAAAATACTATGGAACGGAGCACTTTACGATCAGCTGCTATTTAAATCCACAACAGAAAATGCATCGTTCATAATAAAAGATGTAATCATCGGGATTAATTTTCATTGGGAGCGAAAAGAAGATCAAGAATTTGAAGGGGACTTAAAATTAATTATTGAAGACGATCAAATAACAGCCATTAACCTCATCAAAGTTGAAGATTACCTGACCAGTGTAATCTCTTCGGAAATGAGTGCAACCGCATCGCTTGAATTATTAAAGGCACATGCGGTAATATCGCGAAGCTGGCTTCTGGCTCAAATTGAGAAAAACAAAGAGATAATAGCCGACAAAACCGATTATTCGGCATTTCAAGAAACCGAAAACGAATTTGTCAGATGGTATGACCGAGAAGATCACATTCATTTTGACGTATGTGCAGACGATCATTGCCAACGCTATCAGGGAATAACCAGAGCATCAACCAATATAGAAACTGTCAAACAAGCTATTGCCGAAACACGTGGGCAAGTACTGACCTCTGAAGGTAAGATTTGTGATGCCCGCTTTTCGAAATGCTGCGGAGGTGCTGTTGAAGAATTCCAGAACTGCTGGGAAGATATTAAATTCCCGTACTTAGTGAAGTTGAGAGATGATGTGAATCCAAATGACCTACCCGACTTAACAATAGAAGCCGAATCTTTGAAATGGATAAAAACCCGCCCGACAGCATTCTGTAATACACAGGATAAAAAAATCTTGAGCCAGGTTCTCAACAATTACGATCAGGAAACGATGGATTTTTACAGATGGAAAGTAACATATACCCAAGAGGAATTATCAGCACTTATATTAAGACGTTCAAGTATTGATTTCGGAGTAATCCAAGAACTTATTCCAATACAACGTGGCACATCGGGGAGATTGATAAAACTGAAGATTGTCGGCTCTAAAAAAACGCTCATAATAGGCAAAGAGCTCGAAATACGCCGTATTTTGTCGAATTCACACTTGTATAGCTCTGCCTTTTATGTCGAAAGAGAGGGTAAACAGTTTACACTTATTGGTGCCGGTTGGGGACATGGTGTAGGTTTGTGCCAGATAGGGGCAGCTGTAATGGGAGAAAAAGGGTATTCGTATGACAAAATATTATTACATTATTATGTAGGTGCTGATATTAAGCACTTATACTAGTACAATAGTCACTTATTGTTAAGCCATGGTATAAACAGCAACAAAAATTTATCTATCAAACAGATAAAGAACCTGTTAAAAAAGAAAGAATAAAAAAAGCAGCAGAAAAATGTCACTTTTGTCACTTTTGTCACCTTTTCAGCATTTACTCACTGATAATCAACCCATAAAAAAAATTACAAAAGTGGACACGTATAAATCAGATGATAGATATATTTGTCACTTTTTTGCAACCGGGTTGTCACTTTTCAACCCTGTGACTTTTACAAGAGCTTGAAGCCACAGGCTGAAATATTTTCTTTTGCTTATCTATGTTAAACCAACAAGAAAGACTAATTTTATGGGATGCTTAAAATATAATTTACCATGACTCAGCAAACAACATCTAACCGACTACTTTCTCTTGATATACTACGTGGAATAACCATCGCCGGAATGATACTGGTAAACAACCCCGGATCGTGGGGATCGGTTTACGCTCCATTACGACATGCCGAATGGAACGGACTGACTCCTACCGATCTTATATTTCCCTTCTTCATGTTTATCATGGGGATCTCTACTTACATATCGCTGCGAAAGTTTAATTTTGAGTATAGCAAAGCAACTGTTCAGAAGATAATAAAACGTACGGTAGTCATCTTTCTTATAGGATTGGGCTTGGCATGGTTTGGGCTTTCTGTCGGAACCTTCAGAGCTTTATCCGAAGATGGTTTAGGTTTTTTCGACCGCCTTTTCCAATCTATTACCAACTTTGAACACATACGCATTTTAGGTGTCATGCAACGTTTGGCAATCACCTATGGTATCACATCACTTATTGCAATCTTTGTTAAACATAAATATATTCCTTACATAATTGTAGTTACCCTATCAGCCTATTTCTTACTGCTGCTTTTTGGCAACGGTTTCGAATTTAGTGAAAACAATATAATCTCGGTCGTAGACAGAGCCGTATTGGGGGTTAACCATCTATACAAAGATGCAGGTGTAGCTATTGACCCAGAAGGACTACTAAGCACTATTCCGGCAACATGCCATGTATTAGTCGGTTTTTTATGCGGAAAGATACTCATGGAGGTTAAGGATAACCCAACAAGGATAACCCGACTATTCATTACAGGCACGATACTTACTTTTGCAGGTTTACTCCTAAGTTACGGATGCCCTATCAACAAGAAGATATGGTCACCTACATTTGTATTGGCAACCTGTGGTCTTGCTTCCAACTTCCTTGCCCTTCTTATCTGGATTATTGACATCAAAGGCTATAAAAAATGGAGTGTATTCTTCGAGTCATTCGGAGTAAATCCGCTTTTTATCTATGTTTTGGCAGGGGTATTATCAATTGTTATAGACAACATTACTTTCGTGTATAACGGTGAAACGATCAGTTTACATGGATTCATATATAACCAGATACTGCAACCTGCATTCGGTGATTACTTAAGTTCGCTTCTTTATGCTTTGTTGTTTGTAACTATTACCTGGTTTGTGGGAAATATTCTGTACAAAAAGAAAATTTATATAAAAATATGATATTATTGATTCATAATCGGAGCTTAGCTGATAAAAAACATCAGAGCGAAATGTACTTGCTCACACTATTGGGCAAAACATAAATAAACCTTTAAGTGTTCTTTATGTTTGCATTGTTTTTCATTAAATTAAAATTTCAGCAAAGAATGAGTTTCTCTAAGATAATAAACAGACCTACGGTATTACTATTTATATTGGCCGCATGCTTCTCTTTTCACAAACTTGATGCTCAAAACCTACCTAAAGCAGTCACAGCCGATATCAGCAAATACCTGACCTCTGTAGCACGGCAGGAAGTAGCCGGAAAAGCAATCGCTATCGATTCGGTTATAATTGCCAAAAAGACAATTAATCTCTATGCCGGCGTAGAACTGTCCTACATCCCTTTCAGAAAAAAGAATGTTAACGAGATTTATGCACAAGTAAAAAAACGCTTGCCCAAAGAATACAAAAACTATTCTGTTGCAATTTACAGCGATAAATACAAAATAGAAGAGTATATACCATCGAGCCTCAACGACCGCTTCACAAACCGGCTAAGCAAACCTTTGATCACAAACACATCGCGCCCTTTTGATGCTGACAAAGGTTTACAAGGACACCACCTAGCCCTGTGGCAAAGCCATGGATGGTATTATGAGCAAAAACTGGGCAGATGGCAATGGCAACGTGCCCGTATATTCCAGACTGTAGAAGATCTCTACACACAGAGTTATGTGCTACCCTACCTCGTACCTATGCTTGAAAACGCGGGTGCAAATGTTTTGCTTCCCCGCGAACGTGACACACAATTGCGGGAAATTATTATCGACAACGACCACAACAGAAGCCAATCGACCTATAAAGAGAAAAAAGGCAAAGAAAAATGGGTTGAGGGAGAAACTCCGGGGTTTGCCAACTTAAAGGGGACTTATCAGGATGGAGAGAACCCGTTTAAGACAGGTACGTTCAGACAAACAACTACGATATCGAAAGGTAAAGAGAGTTTTTGCGAATGGATACCCAATATACCCGAAACCGGTAAATACGGGGTATACATCTCCTATCAGACCTTGGAAAACAGTACGGATGATGCTTTATATACAGTATATCACCTCGGGGGAGAAACTGAATTCAAAATAAACCAGACGATGGGTGGGGGCACCTGGATATTTTTAGGGTTCTTCAGCTTCGAAGAAGGCAGTAATGACAATTGCAAAGTAGTACTGTCGAACAAAAGTCAAAAATCGGGACGGGTACTTACTGCCGATGCTGTTAAAATAGGCGGGGGCATGGGAAATATTGCCCGGTCGCCACTACCTAAGGAAACAAATAAAATCAATTATCAACCTACAACAAGCAACTATCCCCGATATACGGAAGGAGCCCGATATTGGTTACAGTGGGCAGGTGTTCCCGATACCGTTTACAGCCGCACAGCAGGAGAGAATGACTATTCGGACGATTTTCAAAGCCGTGGCTTTTGGGTCAACTATATTGCAGGGGGTTCCAGTGTACTCCCCGAAAAAGATGGATTAAATATTCCTATTGATCTGGCGATGGCGTTCCACTCCGATGCCGGTACTACTCCCAACGATTCTATAATCGGTACTTTAGGTATCTGTATGACACATATTAATGATGAAAAATTCGAAAACGGAAAACCCCGTCTTGCTTCTCGTCATCTAACAGATATGATTACAGATGAAATAATAAGCGATATTCGTCTGAATTATGAGCCCAATTGGACTCGCCGTCCTATATGGAATCGTTCTTACAGCGAAGCCCGTGTACCTGAAGTTCCCACTATGTTGCTCGAATTATTATCGCACCAGAACTTCGCCGATATGCGTTACGGGCTCGATCCTCAGTTTCAATTTACGGTCAGCAGATCTATATACAAAGGGATCCTCAAATTTGTCGCACATCAATATGGCTACGATTATGTAGTGCAGCCCCTCCCCGTAAAAAGCTTCAGTTTAGATTTTGTAACCGACACTCAGGTTCGTTTAAACTGGATTCCGACTCTTGACACTACAGAACCAACTGCAACACCGACTAAGTATGTTGTTTATATGCGCATTGACAATGGTGACTTTGATAATGGGGAAATTGTACCTTACAGTAATGCGCAGATAGAGATACAAAAAGATAAGATATACAGTTTTAAAGTCGCGGCAGTAAATGACGGTGGTGAAAGTTTTCCATCAGAGATATTATCGGTTTGCCGAAAATCGAACGATAAAGGTACTGTTCTTGTAGTTAATGGATTTGATCGCATATCGGCTCCGGCAAGCTTTACGATGCAAGACAGTATTGCAGGATTTCTTGACGGCATAGACCATGGTGTCCCCGATAAAACTCAATATAATTATACAGGCAGCCAGTACGAATTCCGCAGAGATATGCCTTATATGGGTAATGATACTCCCGGTTTCGGGGGAAGTAATGCCGATTTCGAAACAACCGTAGTTGCAGGCAATACATTCGATTACCCTTATTTACATGGCAAAGCGATCGCAAAAGCAGGATATTCTTTTGTTTCTGCCGGCCGCGATGCCGTAGTTAACGAGCAAGTAAAGTTGAACAACTATCCGGTTGTAGACCTTATTCTCGGTAAACAAAAACAGACTTATATAGGCAGAGGTTACTTTACTCCTGATTTCAAGACATTTCCGGCTGAACTACAGTCCAAAATAACAAAGTACTGTAAACAAGGGGGTAATATTCTGGTTAGTGGGGCATTTGTAGGTTCGGATCTTTGGTATAACGGAAACCCTTTAAGGGAAGATATCGATTTTGCTTCTAATATATTAAAGTATAAATGGCAGGCAGGCAGAGCATCTACTACCGGAAATGTAAATAGTGTTGCATCTCCTTTTTCTATATACAAAGGCGAATTGGAATTTTATAATAGTCCAAATACAGACTCATATGGTGTAGAATCGGCCGATGCAATCGAACCGTCAGGAGATAACAGCTATACTATTTTCAGATACCCCGAAAACAACCTCAGCGCGGGAATCGCTTCACGGACAAACTACAAGACTTGTGTCTTAGGGTTTCCTTTTGAAGTGATAGAAGAGGAAAATCAAAGAAATGATCTAATGAAAGGAATTTTATCTTTTATGTTTCGGAAGGACTAAGCTTTTTATCTGTTCTTTGGCGCGAAACATCAAGCATCTGTAATAGGACGGAAAGCATTATTATTCCCAATCCGATGAAGAAAGTGACAGTTAGTTCCTTGGCTTCTCCGAATATAATTATAGCAAGAATTATGCTGTATATGGGTTCGAGATTATAGCTGAGATTGACCGTAAAAGCCGAGATATGCTTCAGTGCCTGTATTTGTAAAAGATATAAACCTATAGTACATACGGTAGATAGCAGAAAGAGGTATACCCAATCGGGTATACCAGGCATCAGCGACTCTGCCGGTATAAAATGAAGATAAAACGGAAGAATAAGGCTCATACAAACAAAACCTCCGATCATCTCATAAAACAACATGGTCATCGAACTGTGATTGGCTCCTACCCTTTTATTCATGATGGTAAACAAAGCACATAATCCAGAAGAGACTACCCCCAGAATAATCCCCATACGATACTGAGTATCAAATTGAAAAATAAGAATAATACCCCCAAGAGTTATCAAACTGAAAAGAAGTTCTTTGACCGAAATTCTATGTTTATTAATCATTGGCTCAAGTACAGCAGTAAAAAAGCCTACAACCGAAAAACAGACTACCCCAACCGATACATTCGAGGCTTTGATGCTTCCATAAAAGAAGATCCAGTGCAAGCTAAGTAATAGTCCTACACCTCCGATCTTAAAGATTTCCCGTTTAGACACAACGGGTATTTTTTTCATAGCCCAAAGGATCAGGCAAAGAATCAGAGAGGTTATAAGCATACGATACCAAACAAGTAATCCTTCATTTAAGGATATTAATTTACCGAAAATCCCTGTAAATCCGGCTATCAGGATAGATAGATGCAATTTAATAAATGCCTGTTTCATTTTCGATTATCTAAAAAATTAGGCAAAGATAAGTTATATAAATAAGAAAGACTGCTCTAAAGGCAGTCTTTCTATCATATAAGAACGAACACAAATTGAATAATATACTTATTCTATTGATATGCTCTTTTTCATTTCAATAGCTTCATTCTTTATATCAGTCCAGCTCTTGGTTATTACTTTCTTCTCTTTGTTAGCATAACGTAAAGCTATACCTCGTTCCAAACCTTTAGGCAGTTCTGCTAAACCATTAGAGTTATCGGTAAGACCCAGCATCAAAACTTTATCATTAGTTGTATCTATATACAGCTTATAACCCAATTCGGCATCGGTCAATTTCCGGCAGTAACGAGCTTGGGTAAAGTGATACAGTTCTGTGTTTACTTTTATTCCAGATATATGGCTGAATGCAAATATTCTTGCATAATTCTTCATACGCAATCCAAAGCCATAACCAAATGAATAATGAACGCCACTATCATCAGGATTATTCCCTTTAAATCCAAGAGGAGTCATCCCCAAACCTGAAGTATTATTATAGGATTTCATATTAATCAATGGCTTAACCGCCGAAGGGATATCATCATCCGATGCATAAAGAAAAGTTTCAACATTCCCATAAACCGTATTACCTGGCTTTACCGGAGCTGTAGCCAACAACTGGCATATATCTGCTGTAGCTGGCAATTCAAAACCTGAGATCTCCTCCCCATTCTTTGATTTATAAAACTTATAATTATCTCTATAAGCTCGAGCCTCTCCATATTCGGTAACCCAAGTTCCGAATGTCTGTTCAAAAACAGGCAACGGACAGTTATTCCCATCAGCTAAAGCATGGATTTTAGCTTCGGTATGATTCATAAATTCATAGAGTGTACCCCATAGATTACGATATTTAATTCGAAGATTTTCGGCTGTCCATTCATATTCTCCTACGACTATTGTCTTGTAGGTTTTCTCTATAAGCCCACCGGCTTGCTCTACACCAGTATCGTAGTTATAACCTAATGTTCCATAACCACCGCTATAATAAGTAGGCATAGTCATATAAACAGAACCTACAGCTCCTCTCTCATAAGGATCGGGGGCTACTCTTCTTCCGGGATATACTTCTTCTATAAAAGCTTTATCTGTATCAGACAGTTTAGTATTCCATTTATTACTGCCTACCCCATTTGTAGTTAAGTGAGGAGGAAAGAATAATAGCATAATCGAATTCTCATCAAATTCGGTATAATTGGTTTGAAACTTAGTATATGTGTGCAGTATCACATCCGAAATAAGAGCATCGCTCCATCCAAAAGGACGAAAATACGAATATACTCTATTCATATCCAAATCAACTCCCGACTCAGGCCCTTGATGCTCGTAAATAAGGCCTAACACATGACCAAATTCACGCAATATCAATGCAGCAAAATCTGCAGAATTTATTTCGGTTAAGTCATTACCATTGAATAACATGATATTCATCGATGGCTCGTCTTGCTCCACATCAAGACAGTCGGTTCCTAAATAAGACCAGGTAACACGATCTCCTTGCCATTGAAACGCAACTTTTACATCTGCCTCATCAGCAACTCCGACATATTCGAAATCGATATTTGCGTACTCCGACCACTCTGCCGCTACCTCTTTCACTTTATTTTGTGCAGCAGCCGAACCATTAAGAAACTTCACACGGATAGTTTCCCCATTATCCCAGAGCTTTCTTTTATTTACACCGGCTCTGGTTTCAATACCTGATTTCGAACTGGTTTTATATGCAAATACATAGCTTCTTTCTTTCGAAATCGAACTAGTTTCTTGTTTTGCACCGACTAATTCATCCTCATTATTACAAGAAGTAAAAAAGGCTAGAATTGATAATATAATTAAAAAGGGAATATTCTTCATGATTTATTTATTTTAGAGTGTACGATCTTCCACTTTGTTAGCAAATTCAACAATATTGGCAACAGTATATTTAGGGTTAGGGTTGTCTAAAATATATTGCACATAAAACCCTCTTAAATATCCTTTTGGCAATTCTGCATATCCAGCAGGAACTGCATCATAAACACCTAGTTTTTTAATATCTGTTTTAGCAGTATTTATATACAGCTTATACCCCAACTCCACATCAGTTAATGGGCGGCACCAACGAACATTATACCAATGGTAGCTAAACGGATTCTTTGTATCCAGAAAATCATGGATGTAGATATTAGACTCTTTTGTATGGAATCCTACAGTATAAAATAAATGATAGATATCGCCGGCATCTCCATAATGCGGATCATCAACGCCATTTGTCCAAGTACCTGATCCATTTAACTTAGCCCCACCCGGCATCATATTAAAATTATAAATATTAATATTGTCCCCAGTCAAAAACCAGTAGGTCTTATATGGTCCATTATTAGGATCGTTTATATTAAAGGCCAAAGGATTACTTCCTGCTTTGGGAGCTAAAGCAAAGCGAACATCGCGCTCACTAAGTACTGTACTTTTATCTGTAGAAAAAGGACACATCGCAAGCAACTGCTGATAATCTGCCGCTGCAGGTAACCCCCAATTTGTTAACTTACGGTCTTCGCCTTCATACACTTTACCTTTTGTTGTCATATAATTGACACTTTGTCTATTATAATAGATGCCATAATATTTCTTGAAGTCTGAAATATTAATTTGATACTGGGATACATCAAGGCGGGCGCATGGTAAGTATTTATCCAATCGTGCCTGAGTAATGGGATAATCATTTTCCCACCCCTCCAGGTTATTCCCGTTTCGAGGTACTTCATGGTAAAAATTATTATTTACCCAATAATACTCGCCAATACGCACACCGGTATAAGGAAAATTAGTAACTCCCCCATCCTGAGTATATTGTAATGCTACTGTTGTCGGCAAAACCGGTACAACAGGAGCTTTTCCCGGATAAACTGTACTTATAAATTGTTTATCTGTTTCCGACAGCTTGGTATTCCACTTCGTACCTTTTCCATCTGTAGTCAGAAAATCAGGGAAGTAAAGTAGCATAATAGACTCACCATCAAACTCAGTATAATTTGTCTGCTTCTTATTATAAGAGTCAAACACCATATCTATTTGATTTAAGCTCCAGCCTTGGGCTTTGAAATAACTCACAACTCTGTTCTCATCCCAATTGATATTTGCATCTGGACCTTGATGTTCATATATTAAGCCTAGCACATGACCAAACTCACGAAGGATACTTGCAGAGAAATCTTCAGAATTTATCTCATCAATATCATTCTGATTATACAACATCAAATTCATCGAAGGCTTTGTTTGGGAAACAGCCTTAGAATCTGTTCCTATTTTCGACCAAGTTATATGATCATTTTCCCATTGAAAAGCAACTTTAACATCTGCATCTTCCGATACATTAACATACTCAAAATTCAGGTTAGCATAATTCAACCAAGTATTGGCAACCTCCTTAACTTTAGCTTGAGCAGCAGCACTTCCATTTAAAAATTTAACTCGAATTGTTTGCCCGTTAACCCAACGCCTACTAGTCAATACCCCTGCTCTTGTTTCTAATCTAGCCTCATCAGTATCCTGCTTATAGGCAAAAACATACTCCCTTTTCTGCCCGGCAGCACCGACATCAATTTCCGAGTCGGACTTCGACTCATCTGAACAAGAAGCCAATAAGGCGATGATCAGTAATAACATAAATAACGGATTTTTTTTCATAACGTTGTGTGTATAAAGAATTAATAATAGGATATAATACGACAAGGCATCGTATATGTTAGCTAGCTTTTAAATATATTATATCCAGAATTTTGTCAGTTTGTTTAATTAAAAGAAATCAATCTCCACTAGGATCATGTATTGGTTAAGAGAAAAAATAATAAAACCTAAATTTCACAAGCTCAAATCTAAGGCCTAAGAGAACAGATACTATCAATAAATGTGTTATACCTGATATTTTTCAGAAAAAACTCCTCACAATTAAAACATAATAAGTACAAAATTACAATAACTCCAGAATCCTGTCAAAAAGAAGTAATGAATTAACCTGCTTGTAATGGAAAAATTATAAAAAACAGAATTTTTAAATAGAAAATAAGGACTCCAGAAAAGATAAGGATGAAGCTAAGAAAAAAAAGATTACTATCAACGGAACTTATAATTCATGAAAACACATTATTTTTTATTTGATAATTTAGTCATCATGTTCAATAGTATATTTATAAAGCTAAAAGCGACTCCTATTGCCATAAATGTTGCCCAAGTACTAATAAAACTATCAATATTAGACAAATTCAAAACTGCATATCCTACTGATGACAAGATTATAACAATACCAACCCAAAGTGTAATTTTCGAAGCAATTGATGTAATACGTTTATTATTTTTCATCTTTTTTAAATTAAGAGGTTACATAACAAATATAGTAAAAAGTAATAATAAGACAGGGTTAGTAAAAAATAAATTTCACTAACCCTGTCTATATCTGCTTCTCTTTAAAGTATTTTACTACTACTTAGAGTTAATATTCATCTTCGTTAAAGAAGAAATCTTCTTTACTTGGATAATCCGGCCAAATATCTTCGATGGTATCAAAAATTTCGCCTTCATCTTCTAACTCCTGAAGATTTTCTATAACTTCTAACGGTGCACCCGAGCGCTGAGCATAATCAATCAACTCGTCCTTAGTAGCAGGCCATGGTGCATCTTCCAACTTCGATGCTAATTCTAGAGTCCAGTACATAGATAATGTATTTATATAGTTCTTTTAAAATCTTATTTGCGGCAAAAATAACAGAATATTCTTTAGGAACAAGTGGTATCCCAGAAAATCTCTTTGCCATTCTTATTACACTCTCTTCTTGCCAGTATAAAAAAGTAATCCGACAAGCGATTAACAAACTTAAGGATGTTATCTTCTACAGGGTAATCAGCCTTAACTTTATAAATACAGCGTTCTGCTCGCCGAGCTACTGTACGGCAAATATGTGCACGAGATGCAGCTTCACTTCCTCCGGGCAATACAAATTGTCGAAGAGGCGGTAACTCACTATCCATACGATCCATTTCCTTTTCGAGTAACGAAATATTCTCCTCGGTTATGATACTGGCTGCCTTAGGCGATATCGCTTCTGTTTCTGTAGCCAAATACGATCCTACGGTAAATAGTTTATGTTGTATAAAGGAGAGTATTTTCAAAATATCCTCTTCCTTAATCTCACAAATAAGTGACCCGAGAAACGAGTTCAATTCATCAATAGTACCGTATGCATCCAGTCTCACATGCGATTTAGGAACCCTCATGCCTCCAACCAAAGCTGTAGTTCCCTTATCACCTGTTTTCGTATATACTAAACTTTTTTTCATCAATAAACAATCTTAAATATCTTTTCTACATTTTATACAAACAAGTCTAATCTCTAATCTTACCTGAATAAGAAAATTACGTAGACACAGTAATATTAAAAACTCAACTTATAATTCCGTTTGTAATACTTCTTATCAAAAAATAATATCCCAATATGGAACAAATCCAAAGACACTATAGTCTCATCATGTTGAACTAACATTCTCCATAACGTTTGTAGCTTTCGATTTGTTCGGATCCCATCAATAATAATTACAGAATCTTTGTGTACCAAAGACATTAAATAAATAACCAACTCATTATGAGGCACCTTGTAGTTTTTTAGATCAACGAAGATACAATCTTTTTTTTCGCTAATCGTCGGGAACTGCTCTTTTGATTGTAATATATTTCGATTCCACTCATAATAAAGCATTTGAGCTTTTTTATATTTCTCCGGAGATAATTCCACACTCAAACATTCTATATCCGATGCAGTAACAGTCATGTATAAGGTATTAATCCCTGTGCCACTACCCAATTCGACTATCTTCTTTATATTAAAATAATTGACAATTTTAAGGAGCAGGCGGTGAGTCTTGTTCTCTCGAAAAGAAATATCCGGAAAATGACTTAGATAATTACGAACATCCTCATAAGCATGATATTGTGTTTTTTCTTCAATTACCTTAGTTATAAAGTTAAAAACAAAAGGAGAATGTATACCATGCCCTTTATGATGCCGTATTTTATACAACAACCTAGCTCCGGCTTTCGACAAATGAAATATTTTGGGCATACCCTTTTATAAGTAAAAAATATTATTCTAAATAAACTAGAACTATTATCTAACAATAAAAAAAGTCTCTGACTTTAAAGTTTCACAAAAATAGAACCTTAAAAATAAAATCAAAACATTCGTCATATAATAATACTCCTTCGTTCTAAAATTAGGTTCAAACACTTCAACATTCACATATTATTTTTTATCTTTGATTATCTGAGGTCACTCATAATAGTTGCATAAGATTTTACTGGAAAGAGGAAATTATATTCACGGATTTATGTTTTATTTATTCATCATACGAAAAGGACAAGAAACAGCTATATAAAGTAAATTATAGCTTTAATGTTTTAATATTATTTTAATAGATCATCAAAAATGAAATACATTAGTTTTATACTATCGTTATGTTTCTGTTTGACAATTACAGCTCAAACGAAAAACGATTTGTCGCAAGCTAAAATTGATTATAAGAATGGTGAGTTCTTAAAAGCCTTACCGATATTCGAAAGAGAGCTAAATGGAAAACCGACCGATCCGTCCTTAAACCTATGGGTTGGTGTATGTCTCTTTGAAACAGGTGGAAACCTAAAATCTGCAGAAGAATACCTCTTAATTGCTTCTAAAAGAAATCTTCCCGAATCTTATTTATATCTCGGAGATATTTATGTAAGACAATACAGGGTTAGCGAAGCCAAATCACAGTACGACAGGTATGCAAAAGCTCGTCCTAAAGAAAGAGAGACGACACTTGCCAACAGGAATCAATATCTGGAAAAATTGCAGAGGGCTATCTCGAGATCTGAAGATATACAAATTATCGATAGCCTCATTGTGAATAAAGATATCTTTTTATCTGCCTACAAATTATCGCCGGATGCCGGATCATTATCGGCATTTAATGACGTTTTCGAAACAAATAAAAAAATAGAATCTACTGTATATACAAATGGAAAAGGTTCTAAAATATATTTCGGACAACCGTCAGGCGACAAGATAAGCCTATTCTCAATGGATAAACTCCTAAACGGATATGGTAATGAGAAAAAAATATCAAATAACAACTTAGGAATTACCGGAAATACAAACTACCCATTTGTTTTAACAGACGGATCAACTATATATTTCGCAGGAGAAGATGAGAACGGATTGGGAGGTTACGATATTTATGTAACCAGATACAACCTTAACAACGATACATACCTGACACCAGAATTGCTTAATATGCCTTTCAATTCGACAGCCAATGATTATCTGTACGTCTTTGATGAAGAAAAAGGTATCGGATGGTTTGCAACAGACCGTTTTCAACCCGAAGGAAAAGTTTGTGTTTATACATTTATTCCTAATGAAGAGGTTACTTTAATAGAGAGTGATGACGAAATATACAAAGAAAACAGAGCTAAAATTGCATCTATCAAAAATACATGGAGACCCGGAAAAAACTACTCGACACTGATAGCAAATGCACGAAAAGAAAAGGCCATAGTTCCCCAAAAGGTATCAGACTTTACGTTTGTTATCGATGACAAATATACCTACAACGCATACGCGGATTTCAAGAGTAGCAATGCCCGAAATTTATATTTTGAAGCCAACGAGAAAAGGAAAGCCCTTATTTCGACCGAACAAGACTTGGAGGCTAAAAGAAGCGAATACATAACCGTTTCCGGCAATCAACGCTCAAGTCTGGCTAACATAATCCAAAACTTGGAAAGCAGACAGGCTCAGCTATACAAACAAGTGCAAGAACTAGAAATCAAGGCTCGTAACGAAGAAATTAAAAATTTAAAATAATCATACAATCAACAGCAGTTTTAAATAAAATATGGCCATCGAAATTATCATTATTATCTTTTTAATCCTACTTGGAGTCGGGCTTTTCCTCGCAGAAGTTTTCCTCTTACCGGGTATTACAATAGCAGGTATTGCAGGAGGGGTTATGCTAATAGGAAGTATTGCATATGCTTTTTATTATATAGGGGAAACTGCAGGATATATAACTATTGCGGCAAATATAGTAATTACTGCGGCAGCTTTTATCTTCATAATGAAATCGAATGCCCTGAATCATATTGCCTTGAAAACAGACATTGAAGCAACGGTAGACCAAACGGAGATCAAACAACTTCAAGAAGGACAAACCGGAGTTGCCTTATCCCGCCTGAATCCGATTGGGAAGGCAGAATTTGACAACCAATATATCGTTGAAGTAAAATCTGTTACAGGTGAATTTATTGACGAAGGCGAGAACGTTCAAATTGTCAAAATCGAAAAGTCAAGTGTTATGGTACAGCCTGTACATCAAAACGAAAATCAAACAAGTACTAACCAATAAATTAATAATTATGCCATTTCTCGTAGTTACAATTGCAGTAGCAGCATTTATTCTACTACTCATCTTTTTCTACTACGTTCCATTCTTTTTATGGATCAATGCCCTTTCGGCAGGCGTACGTATATCTCTTGTTCAGCTATTCCTGATGAGATTGCGTAGAGTACCACCTCGCACCATTGTATATGCGATGATCGAAGCACATAAAGCGGGTCTTAAAGACGTTAGCAGAGATCAGCTAGAGGCTCACTTTCTTGCAGGTGGACACGTCGAAAAAGTAGTTCATGCCCTTGTATCTGCCTCTAAGGCAAATATCGACTTGTCTTTCCAGATGGCTACAGCCATAGATCTTGCCGGACGTGATGTACTACAAGCAGTACAAATGTCGGTAAACCCTAAAGTAATTGATACTCCGCCTGTAACTGCAGTTGCAAAAGATGGTATCCAATTGATAGCTAAAGCGCGTGTAACTGTACGTGCGAATATCAAACAATTAGTTGGGGGTGCGGGTGAAGAAACAATTCTGGCTCGTGTAGGTGAAGGTATTGTATCGTCGATCGGTTCGTCTGAAAGCCACAAATCGGTACTTGAGAACCCTGATTCTATCTCGAAATTAGTTTTAAGAAAAGGTTTGGATGCTGGAACAGCATTCGAAATCCTATCTATTGATATAGCAGATATCGATATAGGTAAGAATATAGGTGCAGTACTTCAAATCGATCAGGCTCAAGCTGATAAAAATATCGCTCAAGCAAGAGCTGAAGAGCGTCGCTCGATGGCTGTTGCCCTTGAGCAAGAGATGAAAGCTAAAGCTCAGGAAGCACGTGCAAAAGTAATAGAAGCAGAAGCTCAGATTCCAATTGCTATGGCAGAAGCCCTTCGCAGTGGAAATTTAGGTGTTATGGATTATTACAAGATGCAGAACATTCAGGCTGATACCGATATGCGTGACTCAATAGCACGTCCTTCAGGTAACTCAGGTGGAGGTAAGACAGATAAAAAATAAAGAAATCAATCGATTTTCTTGTTATAAAGAAAAGGCTCTGAGATTAATACCTCAGAGCCTTTTTTCTATTATATAGTTATTTTTATTTCTTAGCGTAACGTTTTCTATCATTTTCATCCAAATATATCTTACGAATACGAATTGCAGATGGAGTCACCTCTACATATTCATCTTCTTTGATATACTCCAAAGATTCTTCTAAACTAAAGATTACAGCCGGAGCTAATTTTGCTTTATCATCGGTTCCTGAGGCACGCACGTTGGTAAGTTTCTTCGATTTAGTCAAATTAACAACCAAATCACCTTCTTTAGAATGCTCCCCTACAATCTGCCCCATATAAATATCAGTTTGAGGCTCAATAAAGAAACGTCCTCTATCTTGTAATTTATCTAAAGCATAAGCAAATGCATTACCCGATTCGCTTGCAATAATAGAACCATTTTGGCGTTTTTCTATATCACCCTTCCAAGGTTGAAATTCCAAGAAACGGTGAGCAATAACAGCCTCTCCTGCCGAAAGAGTCAAAGCAGCATTACTAATACCAATAATTCCTCGTGAAGGTATTGTAAATTCAAGAAATACCCTATCGTTCTTTGTTTCCATCATTGTCAACTCACCACGACGACGAGTTACAAGATCGATAATCTTACTAGAATATTCTTCCGGAAGATTTATAGTCAAGTGTTCAATAGGTTCACTTTTTACACCATCAATATCTTTGATAATCACTTTAGGTTGTCCAACCTGAAGCTCATATCCTTCACGACGCATAGTTTCGATCAATACCGATAAGTGTAGTACTCCACGACCAAACACAATCCATGAATCTGCACTTTCAGTCAGCTCAACGCGTAAAGCCAGATTCTTATCCAATTCTTTCATTAATCGGTCATGAATATGACGAGATGTAACGAACTTACCATCTTTACCAAAAAATGGAGAGTCGTTTATCGTAAACAACATCGACATAGTTGGCTCATCAATATCAATCGGATCAAGAGGTTCCGGATTTGCAATATCAGCAATCGAGTCACCAATTTCGAAACCCTCTATACCTATTAAAGCACAAATATCCCCACATTGCACCGAAGAAACTTTTGCTCGGCCTAACCCTTCAAAAACATTCAGTTCTTTTATTTTAGATTTCACAATCGAACCATCTCGCTTGCATAAAGAAACATCCATATTCTCTCTCAATTCGCCACGATGTACACGTCCGATAGCAATACGACCTACATATTTTGAATAATCAAGCGATGTAATCAACATCTGAGGGGTTCCTTCCAGAATTTCGGGAGCAGGAATATGTTCTACAATCGCATCTAGCAATGCTGTAAAATCTGTTGTCGGTGTTTTCCAGTCATTAGACATCCAACCATTTTTAGCCGAACCATAGATAGTAGGAAAATCAAGCTGTTCTTCTGTAGCATCTAAGCTAAACATCAGATCGAAAACCATTTCGTGCACTTCATCAGGACGACAGTTCGGTTTATCTACTTTGTTTATTACAACAATAGGCTTCAAACCGATTTCGATTGCTTTTTGAAGTACAAACCGAGTTTGGGGCATCGGACCTTCAAAAGCGTCAACCAGCAGTAGACAGCCATCAGCCATATTCAATACCCGTTCTACCTCACCTCCAAAGTCAGCGTGACCCGGAGTATCAATAATGTTGATTTTTGTTCCTTTATAATTTATCGAAACGTTTTTAGAAAGAATCGTAATCCCTCTTTCTCGTTCCAAGTCGTTATTGTCTAGAATTAATTCACCCGCAGTTTGATTGTCTCTGAAAAGTTGCCCGGCAAGTAATAATTTATCTACTGTTGTAGTCTTACCATGGTCAACGTGTGCGATAATCGCGATATTTCTAATATTTTGCATACCTAAATTTTGAGGCTGCAAAGATACAACAAAATATCGACAATCTTCTCATTCTATGAGAATACTGTCGATATTTAATTCATAAGATTCCTTTTATTTTCAACAAGATAAATACAATAACTACTATAAACAAAATAATAGCAATTATTACTTTTGATTTTGAAATATTAAAATTTGGCTTAGAAATCATGCTCTCTCTATAATTTAATTTCACCAAAAATGCATTGCACAATGCACACATGCTCCTAATTCTAATAATCCTGCTGCAGCCAAAACTCCCGATCCAACTGCAATTCCCCCAAGAGCACAATAGCCACAAGAAATCCAAGCACCACAATCATCACATCTTAAAGTTTGATCTGCTTGAAAATGCAATGTATAAATCTTATCACTATCTCCTACTGAACGTAAGCCTGATTTAAAGCTTGGGTAAAGACTTTTAGGTATCATTTTCAAAGAAGAATTTTCTTTATCTAAAAAGACAATCATATCATCGACTTGAAAAACGCCATCTTTATTAAATAAAAAACCTAAACCATCTTCATCTTTTAAATATTTATCATCAGTACCATTTACAGAATAACCTACCAACTCACTGAATTTCGTCCCACTATAAGAGATATAATCATCACCAATACTTTTAGCTATACTTTCATATAAAGTATAATCATTTTTATTATTCAAAATATCTCTTAGTTGTGCTGCGTCTATTTTTATACGCCCATCATACAATTGTGCACTAAACTTTAAAACCTGCTGCTCTTTTTCTTCAGAACAACTTAAAGTCATAATTAGAATTGTAACAATACAAAATAGATGTTTTAAATTTCTCATTTTATAAATTTTTTGTTAAGGTTTATAAGAAGAACAATCATTTAGCTAAAAGATTTAACAAATGAATAGAAATTAGATATTCTTACAAATACCATAAATGAGGTATATTTAACAAAAAAATAAAAACAAGAAAATTTACATTCGATTATATCAATGAGTTGAAAATATCTGATCTAAAACAGCAGCCAATCGCAAACCGCCTCGTTGCAATTGTAATTCTACAACATCAGTATATTTATAAGCATAATCGTATGACAATCTATCTTCATTATTCACCGAAGAGTAAATTTCATTCGCCAGACAATGAGATTCATACAGCCAGTCTTCCAATGTTCCGGCTTGCAGACTTTTCTTTTTTTCTTTTGATATAGTATTCAACAGATTAGCATATTCAGTATAACTATACTTCATATAATCAATAAGTTTACCATCCCAAACAGAATGTAAGTTGCTTTTATCGTTGAACCATAATACCGAAATACGATTACCGCCTAAATCTTCTTCACGACCTACATGCATTGGTTGGTGAGCATCTCCCATAAGATGCACCAAGAAATAAAGTGCAACTCTTTTTTGCTCTATCGATGATACATTATCAGATATGATTTGTTCTAGCTTAGGTATCTCGCTATATACATTATCTTGCTTAATATTTTGAATGTAAGCAATAAAATCCTCTTTCGATAAATTTCCGGGAGCATTCACATAATGCCAGATTCCCGTATGGTCATATTCTCCTGTCGTGTCCGATTTTATAAAATCAGGCCAGTTTGCCCAATAGGCAATAGGCATATTATCCAATAGACGATTGATCTTTTTGCGTGTGCTCGATTTGATATTTTGATCGGCTATTTGAGCTACAACCCGATGACCGGTCATACCCCAAGCCAGTAATTCCGATGGAAAAAGAATAGAAACAGCAAAAACACTAAGGATTAAAAACTTCTTCATTTTAAATATTTAAGGCCAGCGGCCTTGTTTTTATGTTGTTATAATAAAAAATCACAACAAATCTACACATTTTTCCAATTGTAACCCTCTGGATCCTTTAATTAGTATATAACGATTTTCTATAGGATTCTCTTTCAGATATTTCGAAAAATCATCCAAAGTTGTAAAACGAGGATAAGATGTTTCAGTTTTTGAGAAGTAATCACCTATTAAAAAAACCTTGTCCATATCACTCGATGTAATCAAATCAACAACCTTTTGATGTTCCGCAATACTATCGTTACCTAGCTCGAGCATATCTCCTAAAATAAGAGTTTTATTCGGAACATCCATTTTAGCAAAATTATCTAAAGCAGCATTCATACTCGTTGGGTTGGCATTATAGGCATCTATTATCAATGTATTCTTATCCGTTTTCTTCAATTGCGAGCGATTATTAGTCGGTACATATTCTTCAATAGCCTTACAGATCTTAGCTGTTTTCACGCCAAAATATTTACCTATAGCTACAGCTGCCAAAGCATTCGACAAATTATATTCTCCAATTAAATTGGTTTTTACCAGATGATCGTTTTTCGAAAACCTCCAAACAAAACTTAGAAAAGGATCGTTTGCAACAACTCTTCCACAAACAAATAACGATTCATCGTTTCCGTAACTTATTGTGGCTATCCCCTCCGAAATTTCCTTTAGATAGGGATTATCATTGTCTATAAATATCTTACCATTTTTTTGTGTTCTGAGAAAATCATAGAGTTCGCCTTTTGCTTTGATTATATTCTCAAACGAACCAAATCCTTCAATATGGGCACGTCCCACATTGGTAATAAGCCCAAAGTTTGGTTTTGCAATTTCTACCAGTGTCTTTATTTCCCCCACGTGATTAGCCCCCATTTCAATTACAGCAATTTCATGTGTTTTGGTCATTTTCAAGAGTGTAAGGGGTACTCCTATATGATTATTCAGATTTCCATGTGTGGAAAGTACATTAAACTCTTGTGAAAGTACTGTAGTTATTAATTCTTTAGAAGTCGTCTTACCATTTGTTCCGGTTACTCCAATCACCGGTATCGATAATTTACTTCGATGAAAGCTTGCCAATTGTTGTAATGTTGATAAACAGTCGTCCACTAAAATAATATTCCGAGATTCATCAGCAAATGCAGTCTCATCTACAATGGCATATTTACAACCTAAATCTAATGCTTTTTTCGCATATTGATTTCCATTAAAATTAGCACCTTTCAGAGCAAAGAATATAGAATCTTTGGCACAGTTGCGGGTATCGGTAGTTATTGACGGATATTGTTTAAATATTTCGTACAATTGAGAAATTTCCATATATTGCGTATATATTATATATTGTAATAAATTAAACTTATGCTTGATAAGAAACATATAAACTACCTGTTTTGTTGTCGGCAAAGAGAATAATGTTCCTTAAAAAATTTAAGGCTAGGGACTTCTTTCTATTTTAGTAAATAATACAAGCTAAATAATAATTACTGGTTATATTACATTAAATACTTGCTATTATTCCGTATCTTTCGATTACACAAAAATACCCCATTTATGGTATTTTATTTATGATTTGAAGCACGTAAATTTGTATCAATTAATAATAAAACAAAAAATAAGATTAACCATGACTAAAATAGCTAAAAAACTTACTGATTTGATTGGCAATACACCATTATTGGAATTATCAAATTACGAAAAAAATCACAATATCGATGCAAAAATTATTGCAAAGTTAGAATATTTTAATCCCGCATCAAGTGTAAAAGACCGCATTGCGTTTGCAATGATTACAGATGCTGAAGAAAAAGGAGAATTAAAGGCCGATAGCGTCATTATAGAACCGACGAGTGGCAATACAGGAATCGGTTTAGCTTTTGTTGCTGCTGCAAAGGGTTATAAGCTAACTCTAACCATGCCTGAAACAATGAGTATTGAGCGTAGAAACTTACTAAAGGCTTTAGGAGCAAATATTGTTCTGACTCCCGGACCCGAAGGTATGAAAGGAGCTATTGCAAAAGCTATAGAATTGAAAGAAAGTACACCTAACGGAATTATACTTCAGCAATTTGAAAATCCTGCAAACCCTGCCATTCACCGTAAAACTACTGCAGAAGAAATCTGGAGAGATACAGATGGACAAGTGGACATATTTGTTGCCGGAGTGGGAACGGGTGGAACCGTAAGCGGTGTAGGTGAAGTTTTGAAAAAACGCAATCCGAATATCAAAATAGTAGCTGTAGAGCCTACTGACTCACCTGTATTATCGGGAGGAAAACCGGGCCCTCATAAAATACAAGGAATAGGTGCCGGATTTGTCCCTAAGACTTATGATTCATCGGTAATAGATGAAATTATTCAAGTTAAAAATGATGATGCCATACTAACCAGTAGAATCTTAGCACGAGAAGAAGGTTTACTAGTCGGCATATCATGCGGTGCAGCCGTACACGCTGCAACAGAACTAGCTAAACGCCCCGAAAATAAAGGTAAAAACATTGTTGTAATACTTCCCGATACCGGAGAACGTTATCTATCTACTGTTCTTTATTCCTTCGAAGAGTATCCATTATAATAAAAAGCCAGTAACTTTTGGTTGCAATTAATAAAGTGTCTTTTTAAGCATATCCGAGAGCTATTTTATATAGCTCTCTATTTTTCACCCCTCATTAAACATTAAAGACTATGAGCAATTATAAATTTGAAACCCTGCAAGTACATGCCGGACAAGAAGTAGACCCTACCACTCACTCGCGCGCAGTACCTATTTATCAAACAAGTTCGTATGTATTTGAAGATGCACAAGATGGTGCAGACTTATTCGGTTTAAGAAAATTCGGAAATATCTATACTCGCCTAATGAATCCGACTACTGATGTTTTCGAAAAGCGGATAGCTGCTTTGGAAGGGGGGATAGCTGCTCTGGCAACATCTTCGGGACAATCTGCTCAATTTATAGCGCTGAATAATATAGTATCGGCAGGAGATAATTTTATATCCACTTCACATCTATATGGAGGTACATATAACCAATTTAAAAATCAATTTAAGCGTTTAGGGGTTGAAGTAAAGTTTACACCAAATGATACTCCACTAGAGTTTGAAAAACTAATCGACAATAAAACGAAGGCTATTTATCTGGAAACAATCGGAAATCCCGATCTGAATATCCCCGATTTTGAAGCTATAGCAGTGGTTGCTGAAAAACATAATATTCCTTTGATTGTAGACAATACATTTGGTGCCGGCGGATATTTGTTTCGCCCGCTGGAACATGGAGCCACAATTGTTGTAGAGAGTGCCACCAAATGGATCGGTGGACACGGAACCTCGCTAGGTGGTGTTATTATTGATAGTGGAAGATTTAACTGGGGTAATGGTAAATTTCCGGAATTTACAGAGCCGTCAGACAGTTATCATGGATTGGTATTCTGGGACACATTTGGAGCCAACAGCCCATTCGGAAATATTGCATTCATTATACGTGCACGAGTAGAAGGGCTACGCGATTGGGGAAATGCAATAAGTCCTCTGAACTCATGGTTACTCCTGCAGGGACTTGAAACCCTTTCGTTACGTGTAGACCGCCATGTTGAGAATGCTCTAGCGATTGCTGAGTGGCTCGAAAAACATCCACAGGTAGAATATGTAAATTATCCGGGACTGAAGAGTAGCCAATATCATGAACTTGCTAAAAAATATCTCAAAAAAGGTTTTGGAGGTGTGCTGTCTTTTAAAATAAAAGGGGGTGCTGAAAAAGCCGACAAGCTGATTAACAGCCTCAAACTGATTAGCCATCTTGCCAACGTCGGAGATGCCAAATCATTAATCATACATCCTGCAGCTACTACTCATGAGCAACTTGAGGAAAAAGATAAAATTGCAACAGGAGCAATCCCCGGATTGTTACGTATTTCTGTCGGAATCGAAAATATCGAAGATATTAAAGCTGATTTAGATCAGGCATTCAGAAGTCTGTAATATTCAGTTTAGAACAATACTTTCATATAAGTATCTATATCAAAAAGAAGAAAGCCTCAGATAAGCTAGTTTATCTGAGGCTTTATTTTTATGCAGCAAGATCGACGAATCTTACTTTAAACTTAAATCTAAATCTTCGACCCGATTATTATTCAGGACAGATGTAAGGTTATTACTCGAGCCATATACATACGTTGCATATTGGATATCAATACCCCACGATTTTGTCGATTTATTCCATTCAGAATAATAAATAGTAGCCAGACTTCCATTATCATGGTATGCATAAGTGTATTTCTGAACAGCAACCCACGCTCTTTTACGGGAATTCCATTTGTAAGAAATCCGCTCCAAAGGCTTTCCATCAGCATCATTCTTAAGAACATACTGTGTCAATGGAACTAAGTTCATATCATTTTGTCCTCTGCTGATAGTTGTAGTTATAGTCTGTTTTTCTTTATTTACAATTACATTCTGATATAATTTATCATTATTCTTCCCAAACGAGTTTCCAATTGATAAAAAGAATACGGCTATACAAACTGATATAATTGTTTTCATAATCTTATTGTTTTAATTCTTGTTGATACTATAATCTTAATTGGGCAGTACAGATAAATATTTTACCGGGGGGCATTCATTATCTGCATCATATGTATACATAGCATATTGTGTATCTTTATTCCATGACTTGGAAGCTTCATTCCAGCACATGTAAGATATAATCATCAATTTTTTATCGTCATTGTATTCATATTTGTGCTGTCCAACCAAAGCCCATTCTTTTTTATTTACATCCCATTTGTATGAGGTTCTTTGTTTTAGTATTTTATTGGAATTATAGTGAAATACAATTTGTTTTAATGGAGTTAGATACCCGGTAAAGGATCTTTGACTCAGTGTAGTAGTAATTACGCCTGATTCTTTATCGCCAACTACACTTTTATATAATTTATCACTTGCAAAAATCTGATTTGTTATTGATAATAGAATCACTACTATTGCTGTTATAATTGTTGTTTTCATAATGTTGCTTGTTTAATTTGTTTTTTTATGATTACCGAGTTATAATAGTAAGACATACAATAAGTGTGTTTGGTTACAACTCTCAGAATTCTATTTATATGTATAATTTGATAATTAATTGAAATTTTGTTTCATAGCTGTGTCCAGATTCTCCGACTCAATACTCAAGAATTTTATATCCTCAGATTGATTACTGATAAGCATGGCATATTGCATATTTTCACTCCATGAATCAGTAGTTTTATTCCATTTAGTAAGAGCAAGGAAAATAAGCTTCCCATCTATAGTGTACTCATAGCTATATTTCTGAAAAGTCTCCCAACTTTTATGATCATTATTCCATAAATAGATTATCTTTTCAACCGGATTACCATTTAAATCCGATGTCACAACATAGCGCTTCATAGGTAACAGATTCTTTTCATTTGCACCCTTATGGACAGTTGTAGTCAAAACATGAGTCTCATTATTCATATCTATACTTTTATACAGTTGATCTTTCGCAAATACATTACTAATTGATAATAATGCGACTGCTGTTAATGTGATAATTGTTGTTTTCATAATGTTTTATTTTGTTTTTGTTTTTATTTACGCTTCTACTATATATTAAGCCAAAGGCGTGCCAAAACAAGTAAACACCTAATAATCAAAACATAGCGAAAAACACAAACTCTTATCTTCTGTAAAATATATTTACACATTGTATCTATATATTTTACATACAATGATCTTATATCCTATTCTGGGATGGTAACAAAGGCAAAAAAATACGGGTAGTAATTATTCATTACTACCCGTATTTCAGGTTCAGGTTATCTTAAACTTAAATTATTTTCAATTATAATCATCTGCACTCTGTGCATCCGCTGCATTTCTTGCAGATTTATTGGTAATATTAAATCGATATCCAAAACTAAACATAAAATATTGCCCAATCATATTAGTCCTTGTATCCGAAATATAATTCCCCGAAACAACACGCATCAGGTTATTTCGATCATCTAATATATCATAACATTGGAATTTAGCTGTAGCTTGTTTCTTTTTTAAGAATTGTTTAGCAACAGAAAGGTTCCACAATAATTCCGATTTCTGAAAATTTTCTGCATATCCCTTGTTATAAGTAAAACTTATTTCATTCTGGATAGCAATATCATAAGGGAGCTTCCACAAGGTAGATGATTTAAGTCCGTAATTAGACGTATTCATTCCCTCCTGGTTAGGTAAATTGTTTCTTGTTATATTATAGGATATATTAGCCTGTAAACGCTGGTCGAACTTATCCGAACGATAGCTTATCGAGAACGATTCGCTCATTGTTAAATTATAAGTTACACTCTTCACACTATTCGAATATCCTATATTTCGAACAAAATAGCCGAAAGAGCTGTTATCTACCGTGAATTTTTTATTTCTTAATGGTGTATTAAACATTATTCCACCATTTAAACCCCAATTTCCACTCACATTCCGATACGTTGATTCAACATTACCAAACTCATCAATTGTAGTATAATCTACGATCTTATTGAAAATATAATTACCTCCACCGGTAATCATGAAAAAAGATCCTTTCTCGTAATTAGATTTCTGAAAATACATGCTAAACGTATTATCAAAACTAGGCTTTAAATCCATATTACCATAAGTCCGGTTTAAAGCATCTATTATAATAGTATCAGACGAAATTTGTTTTAAGGTAGGTTGCTCTGTAGAACCATAATAATCGAAATCGAAAGTTATATTATTCTTTGGGGTATATGTGAATTTAAATGTAGGCGAAAAATTAACTACATTTTGTTTCTGATTTTCTATAATAGAATCCTGCATCGTTGTTTTGGAAGAAGATATTGACGGGTCGACATTGAAACCAATATTATACTCATACTTTTCCATTGCTGATTGAAATCCTACATTTATCCTTTGAGTTATGTAGTCCGAGGTAGTCTTTCTCGTAAAAGCAGTATCTACAATCGTGTATTCACCTTCTCCATCCCTCCTGAATGTAAGCCTGTTTCTGTCCGAATAATCTCGTCGGTAAGTATAAGCAACCTTCACTGAATTATGCTTAGTTACAGGCTCCACATACGAGACCATAAACCCCCAATTGTTTCCTGTATTGTTTATCGAAAGTTCCTGGTCAATAACTGTAGTTTTATTGGATGCCTGATAAAATACAGGAGAATAGTTAGTCCCATAGCTTGTCCCACCTCTGGTTGCTCCATTCAAGCTGGCACTTATAGTCCGACCTGCACTATTTAGCCTTCGCCCGAAAATAAGCGAAGCATTAAGGTTATGAGTATCTCCACTTGTTTTATAGTCAGTCCATCCTGATGTTGTATCTTGCAAGCCTTGAACATAAGAAAAATTTGTACTGTGCCTTATATCATCGCTTGTACCTGTATTCACATTCATCCGGGCATAAATAGTAGTCAGAGAATCCGGAGTCCATTTCATATTCAAACCAAGAGAAAGATCCCTCTTTATACTTTGCGTAGCAGATGATTGTGTACTAAGCCTATTACCTGTTTCAATAAAAGTCTTAGTATTACTATCCATTTCAAACACATTATTATTGTTGTCATAATGCAAACTCCCTCCCACATTTAGTTTCTCACTTTTCAATGCATTGAAATTAAAGCCTACTTCACCATTTTTCGTAATTCCATCGTATTGGCTCGAAGCACCGCTATATTCAAAATCGTCTGTTATATTTTTATAATTTGCGATTAGAGAATACTGATTATCATCTAACATATAATGAGCATTCAGCTTATTCGAATACCTCCCATCAGTACCATACCCCGAACGTCCCTCTCCAAATACACTCTGCTTCAATGCCTCTTTTACTGTCAGGTTAAGAACTTGCTCAGCAGTACCATCGTTAAAACCTGTCACTCTCGACATTTCCGACTGTTCCTTAAACAATTGAAGTTTATTAATCATAGATGCAGGTAAATTTTTCAGAGCTAAATCAATATCATTGCCAAAAAACTCCTTGCCATCAATAAGTATCTTTGAGATGACTTTTCCATTAGCCATCAATTTTCCATCGGAGCTAATATCAATACCCGGCATCTTTCTTACCAAATCTAAAAGTAAAGCATCCTCTCCTACCCTATATGCATCAGCATTATATTCTATTGTATCACCTTTAACTACAATATCCGGAACAGGTGCAACCACTACCGCCTCACCAAGCATATAACTAGCTTCTCCCAGATAAATAGTTCCGAGATCCAAAGTTTGCTTATCTTCCAGTCTGATTTTTTTTGTATAGCGGGTATTTGTCATATAGGAGATATCAATAATATAATCTCCTTTAGATTGACTTATTGTAAATTTTCCATTTGAAGAAGTAACTGCACCTTTGATATAAGTACTATCTTTTATATTAAGTAAACGCACCGATGCGTAGCCAATAGCCTCACGGTGCAGACTATCACATACGATTCCTGTGACATTCTGAGCATAAGAACCTACAGCTATACAGAATAAAATTAAAAGACAATAAAAACGTCCCAATGAATACTGTTTACTTTTATTTAAGGTTGCGTGAAACATCCAGTCACAAACCTATTCATTATTTTTTATAAGTACAATATGTAGTAGAACCCATCATATCGAATAATACAAAAATAACTATTTTATAAGAAGGCTTTTCATTCTTTCGGTAAGAATAAAAAGCCTGTATATTATTGATACCAATAAATAGTTACTTACCTACTTAGCTATATAACGAAAAAAAAGAGCTTCTATTATGGCAGCTCTTTTTTCTATAATCTTATTTTCGGAACAGGCGGATTAGTTCTAATCCTTTTGTGTAAAGAGTACCATCTTTACTCGAAGCTTATTTCCGATATCTATTACATTAATAATATCTTGCAAATTAAGGTTTCTATCAGCCTGTAAGAGAACATTAACTTCATCTCCCTCCTGGCGTTCACCTATTACATTTGCCAACTCTCCCTCAAGTGCATCAAAAGGAACCAACTTGTCATTTACATAATAAGTAAGATCTGAGGTAACAATCAGATTAATATTCTTCTTAGTAGCAACCTTTTCGGCTGTTGACGAATTGGGCAATAAAACACGGATAGCTGCAGGAGTCACCATTGTTGAGACAATAAGGAAGAACAACAACAAGAAAAACATAATGTCATTCAAAGATGCTGTATAAACCTCTGCGGCTCTATTTTTACGACGTTTAATCTTCATAATCTTTGGCTCTTAAGGTCATATCCAAGACCTAATTTTAGCTCTTCTTAAACAAATACATTAATCCTTTGAAAGACCTACTGCACTTTGATTCTTTTTATACACTCTGATAGCTCTTAACGCTTCATTAGAATCTTTATCCAAGTTAGTTACAATCTTATCAATATTACCGTTTAAAACATAATATCCGGCATAAGCAACGATACCAACAAGTAACCCTGCTCCTGAACATATCATCTTTTGATATAAACCATCGGAAATCGTTGCAATATCTAAGTCTGCAGTTTGAGAAATATTATAAAAGATATTAATTACTCCAAAGATTGTTCCCAGGAATCCTAACATGGGAGCAATAGAAGCTATTATTCCTAAATAGTTCATATGATTCTCCAGTTTCGAGATTTGCTGACGGGCCTCAAGCTCCATAGTCTCCTCAATTTCCTCTATAGTATCACTTTTTTCCTTCAATCCCGAAGAAATAACCTTTCCCAGAATATAAGGTTTCTCGAAGCAAAATTTAAGTGCTTGTTCAATCTTATTTTCTGAAATAAGTTCCACTATACGAGATTGCCAAATAGAATCGGACTTCCCGACTTTTCTAATAATCAAAATTCGCTCTATAATATAATAAATAGCTAATATTGAAAGAATAGCAATAGGTAACATTACCCAGCCCCCCTTTAATATCAAGCTGAAATAGTTTTCAGCCGGTACAGGAGCCACTTGTTCCAGATTTGTAGTAACAGATTGTAATAAAATAAATAAATTCATATATCAAAAGAGAATTAAGTTCTAAGACCTATTTATCACTTTAGCAAAATAAACAGAAAGCAACTGTTATAAATGACTAATTCGATAAACACAAAGTTAAGACTTAGAGTTTATCGAATTAGTTTTATTTTGAACAAATATTGTTAAAAACCAAAGCTTACTGTATTAATATACTCATAGAAACAGCTTATAATTCCGACAAAACTGATTCCAACCATAGACGCTACCAGCGAGATCTTAAGATACCCATCGGTTTCCAACTTCTCAATAGGAGAATCGGACTTCTTTATAAACATCGCTTTTACAACAAGTAAATAATAATATAAGGATATTACCGTATTAACTAATGCTAAGAATACCAATACTGTATTCCAGGGATTACCTGACTCCATAGCTGCCATAAATACAAACAGTTTACTAAAGAATCCTGCAGTAAATGGTATACCTCCTAATGAGAACATAGACACCATCATCACCAAGGCTAATTTAGGATTGGTCAGATAAAGCCCGTTATAGTCATCCATATTTACTTTACCTGTTTTGTTTTCAATGGCTGAAATAACTCCGAATGCTGCCAAGTTAGAGAAAACATAAACAAATACATAAAATATAGTTGCTGCCATACCTGCCGTTGAGCCTGAGAATACACTCAACATAATATAACCTGCCTGAGAGATAGAAGAAAATGCAAGCAGACGCTTCAGGTTCTTTTGTCTTAGAGCAAATAAGTTACCAACTGTTATCGTCAATAAGATAAGTACCCATATAATGGGTTGCCATACACTTGCCAAAACAGGAAATACTTTATATAAGATAATCATTAAGGCAAATACTGCAGCTCCTTTCGAAATTGTGGACAAATAAAGAGTCACGTTAGTAGGTGCCCCTTGATATACGTCGGGAGCCCATAAGTGGAAAGGTACTAACGATATTTTGAAGAATAATCCTGACAGGAAGAATACCATTGCCATAATTATTAATGGCGATGAGTAGATATTTTGAGCCATGTCAGCAAAATACAATGTTCCGCAAGCTCCGTATAGGAACGAGATACCAAACACCATTATGGCTGATGAGAATATTGCATTAAAGATATATTTAGCTCCTGCTTCTGCCGAATTACTCTTATACTTATCAAAAGCGACTAATGCGGCTATAGGTAACGATGCTGTCTCTAAGCCAATGTAGAATAGCATAAAACTTCCCGAAGATATCATAAGGTACATACCCAATAAAGTCAGTATCGAGAGCATAAAAAATTCGCCACGCTTAAATATAGATTCCGGCTTTTTCAACCACTCATTAGCTTGTAGAAATATAAGAAAAACGCCTATATTCAAAACACTTTTCATTGTTATTTGAGCTGCTCCCGAAACATACATTCCCCCAAAAGATGTATCAGCACCTTTATCTATAAAGAAACAATAAATTGTATGTGCCAGAAATAGCAAACAAGCTACAGGAAAATAATACTTTTTTGCGTTGTTAGAAGCAAACAGATCATAAAAGATCAATAACAGAAATACCACTATAAGTGACAATTCGGGCTTCATCAACAAATAATTGCTCAAATTCATTTCGTAAATCTCTTTATTTATTTAAAGTACAGGAAAATAACGAACAAACAGTATTTTCCAATTTTAATCGGCGTTATAAATAATTCTAATTAAAGCTACCAATCAATTATAGCTCAGATTTTATTTTACAATATACTTGGCAGCATTAGTATATTTTACCGAAGCAATATAAACCCCATTAGGGTCAACTGTTTTATCTGTTGTCAATATCACTTCAACTCCGGGTCTCGAATAAAATAACGACACATATTTGCCACCATTTCGTCTTTCGGTATTATTCAATCTGTATTTATTGGCTACCAACTCACTTTTCAAACTATTGAAAACTGCAGCTGAGTTAAACTCCCAAGAAACCATTCTAACATCGCTGTCAAAAGATGGAGTAATAAGAGTTATCTTTGAATTTCCAGAATGTGTAAAAATGAAATTATTAGATAAATCATTTCCCTGACTATCCTGATGGCTATAACCCTTTGCCGTTACAATAGTTTCAAAATGCTCTTTTCCATTGGGAGCTAAATCAACTAATTCGGCGACAGTAAAGCTTTGAGCCGAAGCAAAAACAGATACAGAAATAAATGCAATAAAGACAAATAATTTAACGACCTTTTTCATGTTGTTTAATGTTTAATGTAAGCATGTATGGATTAAATCAGCGATCCATCCGGGGAATAAACCCATCCCAGCCACACTCAGAACTAAACCTACAACGGCAACTTTTTCATACCAAACTGCATCTGTCAACTCCAGGTGGTGGTCATCTACGACTGGACCGTATAATATCTTCCCAACAACCTTAAGTATATAAACAGCAGTAATCACAATTGACGAACATGCCATTATCGTTAACACTCTGTGAAACATATCTTGATGTTGGAATGACCCAACAAATATAGTCATTTCTGCGACAAATCCACTTAACCCCGGAAGCCCCAGAGAGGCAAGACCTGCAATCACATAACAAACCGAAAGAAATGGCATAATTTTCATCAGGCCACCTAATTGCCTGATATCACGAGTATGAGTGCGTCCGTATATCATACCGATCAATGCAAAGAATAAGGCTGTCATTAATCCATGAGAAAGCATTTGCATCACAGCACCCGTAGTTGCCGTATTATTCATCATCAGGATAGCAAATAATACCAACCCACAGTGACTCACCGAAGAGTACGCATTAATATATTTCAGGTCGTTTTGAGCAATTGCACCAAATGCACCATATACAACACTTATACCGGTTAAGATCAAAAAGATCCAAGACAGTTCATTGGCAGCTTCAGGCAATAAATGCATAGCAATACGAAAACATCCATATCCACCAAGCTTCATCAACACTCCTGCGTGAAGCATCGATACTGCCGTAGGTGCCGAAGCGTGACCATCGGGCGACCAAGTATGGAAAGGAAATAATGCTCCCAGTACACCAAAACCCAAGAATGTCAAAGGAAATATCCATCGCTGAGCTTCTACAGGGATAGCGCTGTTTTGAGCAATCTGCAATATATTAAATGTATATTCACCTGTTGCTGATGAATTAAAATAAATTCCGAATACTCCAACCAGAAGGAATGCTGAACCACCCATCAACATTAGAGTAAGTTTCATTGCCGAATATTCTTTCTTTCCGGTACCCCATAATCCTATCAACAAATACATCGGTATTAAAGCTATTTCGTAGAAGAAAAACATGGTAAACATATCCAGCGATATAAAGAATCCATATACTCCTACAGCAAGTAGGGTAAGCCACATAAAGAAATCTTTAGGTAGAGGATCCATGTTCCATGAAGCAAATGTTCCGGTAAACATGATAATAGATGTCAATAACAACATCAATACCGATATACCATCAACTCCTACCGCATAATGAATATTTAATGCTTTAAACCAAACTATATCGTGTTGAAATAACATTGCACTGGTTGGATCGGCTTCTCTTGCACCTAAGAACATAAATAAGAAAACCACCGAAAATATCAGTTCAATAGCCGTTCCTAAAACAGCAACAGTTCTTACTTGTTTGATATTCTTGCATGGAATAAATGCAATCAACATCAAAACAGGAATCAAGACAAATAATGAAAGAATATTCATTGTTTTATAATTTAAGAGGTCACAGACCTATTTAATTTTAATTGTTCGTCAAAAATATAAATACTTAACTACAGATATAGCACACCAAACAGAAAGCAAATACAGCTACAATAACTAAAGCCCCCGACAGGTAAACACCTGCGTATTGCTGGATTCTTCCCGACTGCAAATCTTTAATCTTGTCAGAAGTGCTATTGGTTACAAAAGCCAAAGCATTCATAAAGCCATCAACAATAGTATGGTCAAACCAAGCAATAGGTTTAGATATGCAATTAAATATTATTTTTCGTGTAACAAATAACCACAATTCGTCGAAATAGAATTTATGGTATGCCCAATTATAAAAACTACCAAAACGGGCAGAAACCTTATTGGGCTTATCTGATGTCTTACAATACATCACTGTTGCGATAGCAATTCCAAGCACAGCAACCACCACACTTGATATGGCAACTACCGGATCGATATGCATGGCAAAAGGTATTTTGTCTGCCGATACAAAATCGGCAAAAGGGACAAATCCTGCGAATGTAGAGAAAACAGCTAATATAATTAACGGAATTGTCATGGATAAACCTGCCTCGTGAGGAGCATGGTGATATTCTCTGTTTGAATCATTCCAAAAAATTCTGTAATATAAACGGAACATATAGAATGCGGTTAAACTTGCTACTACTAATAAACATGCAAACAAGAATTTGTCATGATGTAATGCAGCCGCTAAAATTTCGTCCTTACTAAAAAATCCTGAAAAAGGAGGAATACCTGCGATAGCCAAACATGCTATAAGGAAAGTTATGTGTGTAATGGGCAGGAATTTTCTTAAACCACCCATATCTCCCATTTCATTACTATGCACTGCATGAATAATGGCACCTGCTCCTAAGAACAATAAGGCTTTGAAAAATGCATGTGTAAATAAGTGGAACATAGATGCCATATAACCCAATCCATCGTGACCGGAATATCCGGATACTCCCAATGCAGTTATCATGTATGCAATCTGCGAAATTGTAGAGAATGCCAATACCCGTTTTATATCGGTTTGTGTACAAGCTACTATAGCAGCATACAAAGAAGTTATTGCACCCACATATCCTATTATTGTAAGAACTTCAGGCGTACCAAAAAGGTATATAGGGAATAAACGTGCGACAAGAAACACTCCTGCAACAACCATAGTTGCGGCATGGATCAATGCAGAAGCAGGCGTTGGTCCTTCCATTGCATCAGGTAACCAAATATGAAAAGGCATCATGGCCGATTTACCGGCACCACCCATAAATATGAATAACATTGCCCAAGTCAAAGCTGATACTCCTAAGAAAGAAGCTCCAGCAAAACTTGCTAAGTACGGAGCATCTAAAGCGGTTAATATCTGGAAGTCGAAAGTTCCCGAAAAATAAGATAATATTAATATACCTACCAAGAAGAACAAATCTGCAAAACGAGTCACAATAAATGCTTTTTTGGAGGCGGCAACTGCACTTGGCTTAGTATAGTAAAAACTGATAAGTGAGTAAGAAGAAACTCCCACTAATTCCCAGAATATATACATCTGAAAGATATTCGTAGCAACGACTAACCCTAACATCGAGAACGAGAATAAAGACAAAAACGCATAGTAACGTTGAAATCCTTTTTCCCCTTTCATATAGCCTAAACTATATATATGTACCATCAACGAAACGGTAGTAATTACAACAAGCATCATTACCGAAATAGGATCAAGCATGATCCCCAAATCAATATGTAATTTATCAGTAAACTTCAACCACTGATAAGGTTCAATAGCCATTATTGTTTCGTAAGCTCCCGAAGCACCTTTTCCTATTTTGAAAAAATACTCATAAGCAGTAAAGTACGATAATACCGCCATAACCGCCAGAGACAGGGTACCCAAAGTTCCGGCAATAATTGGTTTCATTTTTCCTCCCAACAATCCCAGAATAAGGAACATTATTGCCGGCAGTACGATTATTAATAATGTATAAGACATATCTATATCGTTATTTATTCTTTATAAATTAGGTCAACGACCTTATTAGTGTTTCATATTTGTTATGTTCTCATCTATATATACGCTCTTCACATTACGATATATAGTTATGATAATAGCAATAGCTATGGCTGTTTCGGCAGCAGCTATGGCAATAGAGAACAGAGCAAAGAAAAGCCCTTCGAATTGACCGGGATATAAAAACCGGTTAAAAATCACAAAATTCAAGTCTGCGGCATTTAGCATCAATTCCATTGACATCAATACCATCAACATGTTTTTTCGAGACAGAAAACCATATACTCCAATAAAAAACATAAGTGTACTTACAGTCAAATATGCTTCCATGGGAACGGAAAAGGTTTCTACTAGAAATTCATTCATAATTGTATATTATTAAGCTATATAACTCTGTTTCTTTTTCTGCGACAAATTAGTTACAAAGCGGTCTGAGACCGTTATCGTTTACGGGCAATCATTATACCTCCTATTATACAAGCCAAAAGCAATAAACTGATAGCTTCGAAAGGAAGTAAGTATTGGTATTTCTCTGTACCCATCATGGTTGTACCCAGTTTAGTCATATCTATCGCCGAATCTGCATACGTATAAATGCGGGAAACATTGTAATAAATAATATGACCACAAATACCCAAACCAACTACAGCTACAAGAGCTGCTAATACCATCCGACCGGGTTTTTCGTATTTCACTTCTATCCCGGGATCGTTAGTCAACAATATCGAAAATATATACAAGACCATAATACCGCCTGCATATACGGCCACTTGCACAGCCGCAAGAAATTGATAATCCATCAACAGATACAAACCTGCTGTTGCAATCAGCACAAATAATAAATATGTTGCCGAACGGATAATCATTTGAGTGGTAACCGCCAATAATGAAAAAACGACAATTACGATTGCTAGTACTCCAAATATAATAAACTCTGCCATAATCAACCTTTACGTATTTTGATTATTATTCTTTTGTTACATTATCAGAAGCTGCACTGTTTGCACTATCCTGATTTGTGATATTCTCTTTCTTTTCTGTTTCTACCGACGCAGGTGCAGCAGCAGGTTTAGGTGCAGCCGGAGCTGTTTCTACTGCGGCAGGTTTCTCTGCAACAGGTTTTGGCTCAGGCTTTTTCTTTTCACGAAGCTTCGATCCTTGATGATTTAACTTCATATTCAGTTTACCTCTTGTGAATACCGAGCTTTCAAATGTATTGTCAAATTTAATAGCATCGGAAGGACATGTCAACACACACAGATTACAGAATGTACATGAACCTAAGTTGTAATAATATTCATCCAGAATTTTTTTCTTTTTGCCGTCCTCTGTTTCTATTGTTTTAGACTTTATTACAATCGTTCCGTTAGGACAATTCATCTGACAGATACCACAAGAAGTACAAGCATGCTCATTATTTGCATCGTGAGGCATAATCAATTCGCCTCGGAAACGATCAGAAATAACCAGAGTTTTTCTATTCTCAGGATACTGTTGTGTAATCTTCTTAGTAAATAGTTCTCTCCAAGTAACAGACATACCTGTAAGCAGTCCGCCGATACCTTGAAATAAACCTTTAAAATATTGTGATACAGAACTCATCTTTATTCAGCTATAAATTTAAATATACTAGGAAATATATCTTCTAATGTTAATCCCGCTAATACGATTACAACCATAAGCAGTAGGTTAAACATATTAATAGGTAATAAGTATTTCCACTCCAGATTCAACAACTGGTCGATACGTAAGCGGGGGAATGTCCATCTAACCCATAAGCTTAGGAACACTAAACATCCTGCCTTACCAAAGAACCATATATAAGATGGAATATAATTCATCACTTCATTGAAACCATCAAAACCCTTCAATTGAATAGGCATCCAACCTCCAAGGAAAACGGTGGTTGCGATAGCAGCAATAATAAACATATTCAAATACTCAGCCAGATAGAAAAATCCGAATTGTAACCCAGAGTACTCTGTATGATATCCGGCGGTAAGTTCCGATTCAGCTTCCGGCAAGTCAAAAGGACCACGATTTGTTTCGGCATGTCCCGATATAAGATATATGACAAATGCTATTACCGAAGCAATATGGCCATTGAACAAATTCCAGCAATACGTTTGATTTTCAATAATTGTAGAAAACTGCATCGATCCCGATAAAACAACCATCGTTATCAGAGCAAAGCCTGCAGATAATTCATAACTGATAAATTGGGCACCGCTTCGCATAGCTCCAATCATCGAATATTTATTGTTACTAGACCATCCTGCTAGCAAGACACCAATAATACCCAGCGAAGAAACTGCTACAACATAAAAAACACCGATATTAAAATCAACAGCTTGTAATCCCCTTCCGAAAGGAATAGCTCCAAACGTCAGCATAGAAGCCACGATCATAAAAAACGGAGCAGCATAGAAAAGGAATTTGTCTACATTGTCGATATGAATAATCTCTTTAAGAAGGATTTTCACCATATCGGCAACACTCTGTACTACACCATATTTACCAACGCGGTTAGGTCCTAAACGGCATTGGAAAAATCCGGTAATTTTCCGTTCTACGTAAATCAAGATCAAAGCCAATACTGCATAGGCTGTCAATAAAGCAGCTCCTACTAATACAAACTCGATAAACAATACCCAAAACTCGGATAATCCCCAAGTTTCCCGAAGCAGGCTATCGATTAAGGCAGTCAAACGTGAAAGTTCTAACATATATCTTTAAATATAATAACTAATCTATTAAAGGTCTTAAACCTATTTATTGCTTTGGTTAGTATAACAACTCCAATTTGTTATAGCTTATGTATCATTAAATAGGATCATTTACTTAATCCAAGTCAACAAGAGAGTATGACCTAACGGTCAATATCAGGTATCACATAATCCATTGATCCACCTATACCAATCAAATCCGAAAGTTTCTCACCTGCACAAAGTGTCGGCATAGCAGAAACTAAAGCCATAGAAGGCGATCTGAATTTCATGCGATATGGAGTTTTATCACCACGGCTTTCAATAAATACACCAAATTCACCACGTGCAGCTTCCACTCGTTGAAAGTATTCTCCTTCGGGTAATTTGATTATAGCTTTTACTTTGGCTAAGAAATCTCCGTCAGGTATATTATCAACCAATTGCTCTAAAATTTTTAAGGACTCTTCAATTTCATCCAAACGATTCAGGTAACGTGCATACGAATCGGATTCGTGACGAATCACTTCCTTAAATGTTACTTTATCATATAGTGCATATGGATGATGGATTCTAAGATCACAGGCAAATCCCGAAGCACGACCCGCAGGCCCGGTAACGGCGTAAGAAATAGCATCTTCTTTTGACAGAATACCTATTCCTTTAAGTCTACCGACAATAATAGGGTTGCCGGTAACTAATCTATCATATTCTTTTAAGCGTTCCCTCATCTCGATAATGAAAGCTTTAATATCTTTCTGAAAATCGGGATGTATATCGAACATTACTCCGCCAACAACGTTATAATTTATTATAAGACGACCTCCCGATGTTTTTTCAAAAATATCGAGTATACGCTCACGCTCACGCATTCCGTAAATAAAAGCAGTCGTAGCCCCCAAGTCCATACATAAGGTAGCCCATGCTATCAGGTGAGAATCTATACGATTCAACTCATCCATAATAGTACGTATATATTGGGCTCTTTCGGGAACTTCTATTTCTGCGGCTTTCTCCACACACATACACAAGGCATGGCGGTTGATATTTGAGGAAAGATAATCTAAGCGGTCTGTAAAGTGAAGTATTTGAGGGTAAGTAAGATTTTCACTTAACTTTTCGATACCCCTATGTATGTATCCACTGTGGACATCTATTTTTCTTACGATTTCACCGTCCAGAGAAACCCTAAAGTGCATTACCCCGTGAGTAGAAGGGTGCTGTGGCCCAATATTTATAATGTAATCATCATCCTCAAATACTTTAACAACATCCTCTTTTAGTCCTTGAGGTGTTTCGTAAATACGAGGAGTGGTATCAACCATATCTTTACTTTCAACCGTAACAGGATTTAATGCAGGATCGGCATCGTAATCTTTTCTTAAAGGATAACCTCTCCAATCCTGATTCAGGAAAAATTTACGCATATCAGGGTGATTTATAAATCTGATCCCCAACAACGCATACACTTCTCTTTCGTTAAAGTCGGCAGTTGCCCACAAGTCTGTAACAGTATACAGCAAAGGATTTACTCTATCTGCAGTGCTTGTTTTAAGGAGAACTTCTACTGACAAATCCTTAGAAGATGACAGTAAATAATTCACACCCAACATTTCACCTCTGTCTACTCCCGTCAGTTGAACAAGAAAGTCAAAAGGAAATTCAGCATTATAACGTAACGCCTTGGCTAAATGGTGCAATTTGTCCGATTCCACAGTTACAGTTAAGACTTTCTTGTCTTCGATAACTGCTTCGGGTACCGCATTTAAGATTACATTCTTGATATTTTCCATTGATCTTTGAAGGTCTCAGACCTTTATATTGCTTTGGTAAATAACGCGGCTAAAGCCTGTTATAATTAATCGTTTATCAATATTTGTTATTCTTAAGACTAGTCTCTCGAATTTATTTTTTCACTTTAAATAAAAAACGCTCCAGCTTTATCTTACGTTGCAACTGCATCAATCCATAAAGCAATGATTCCGGGCGAGGCGGACAACCGGGTATATATACGTCTACCGGAAGAAATTCATCAATTCCTCTCACCACATGGTATGAATCAAGAAAAGGACCTCCCGAAATAGCACAACTACCCATCGCAACCACATATTTAGGTTCAGCCATCTGATCGTACACACGCTTCAACAAAGGCGCCATTTTATGTACAATCGTACCGGCTACCACAATACAGTCTGCTTGACGTGGACTATTACGAGTTACCTCCATTCCGAAACGAGCTATATCGTGCTTTGCCGCTGCTGTAGCCATAAATTCTATACCACAACAACTAGTTGCAAAAGCCAAAGGCCAAATTGAGTTTGATCGCCCCCAATTAATAAGGTCATCCAATTTCCCTACAACTATGCCGACTCCATTTGCCTGAAGTTCTTTAACATAATCCTCAAGATATTCATTATCCCGGAATTCCTCATTAGGTATTCCTTTTATATATACGTTCTTTACTTCCATTGCAATGCTCCTTTCCTCCAGGCATAAGCCAATCCTAAACCTAGAATTAACAAGAAAAATAATATACTATACAAACCGGCCAGTCCTAAATCCCGAACAACATTAGCCCAAGGAAACAAGAAGATCGCTTCGACATCAAACATTAAATAAAGTATCGCATACAAATAGTAACCCACCCGAAATTGCATCCAAGATGTTCCTTTTGTTGGTATACCACATTCGTACGCTTGCCCCTTTTGTGCATTAAAAGAACTTGGCGACAGCAAAATAGCCATACCCAAACCTGCACAGACCAAAACTAGTCCGGTAACAAAAACAACTAAAAATAAAGCAGAATTCATATACGTGATTATTCAAAAAGGCTACACATTATAAGATTGAAAAGACAAATGAAAGGCCAAATTATCAAGTCCACTTGTCATAATCGATGCAAAAGTAAAGTTTTTTTTTAATGGACAAAAGAAATACCGACAAAAGTACATATCCCATAGATTTAATCTATATCTAACTGAAGATATATCACAAGCTACATTAATCTGATAATATTTAAAGTAAAATAATCAACTAATTAAACTAAAATTGTACTTTTGTGAATACGCTTTCGGAGAACACGCACATATTAATCATTATTTAGAGTTATTATTAATAGAATATAAGATATGAGTACGATTGACTGGACAAATTTATCTTTCGGATATTTAAAAACCGACTTCAATGTTCGGAGTTATTTCAAAGACGGAAAATGGAGTACACCTACCGAAACTTCATCCGAAACTATCGAGCTTCACATGGCTGCAACCTGCTTGCATTATGGACAAGAAGCCTTTGAGGGACTTAAGGCCTTTAGAGGAAAAGATGGCAAAATCAGAATTTTCAGAATGAGAGAAAATGCACTGCGCATGCAATCATCTTGTCGAGGTATTATGATGGAAGAACTTCCGATCGAAGTATTTGAAGAAACAGTATTGAAAGCAGTCAAGCTTAACGAAAAATTTGTTCCTCCATACGAAAGTGGAGCATCTCTCTATATACGTCCACTTCTTATAGGCACCAGCCCGCAAGTAGGAGTAAAACCATCTAAAGAATATCTATTCGTTGTATTCGTTACTCCCGTAGGACCTTACTTTAAGGAAGGTTTTAAACCTACCCCACTTGTTATATTTAGAAGCTTCGATAGAGCTGCACCTCTAGGTACAGGTACATATAAGATCGGCGGTAATTATGCAGCGAGTCTTGTTGCAGGGAACAAAGCTCACGAATTAGGATATTCGGCAGTATTATATCTTGACCCTAAAGAAAAGAAATATATTGACGAAGGTGGACCAGCCAATTTTTTCGCAATAAAAAACAATACATACATAACTCCGCAGTCAACATCCATACTCCCATCTATCACAAATGACAGCCTAATGCAGTTGGCCAAAGATTTAGGAATGACTGTTGAACGACGTCCCATTCCTGAAACAGAGTTAAGCTCTTTCGAGGAAGCAGGTATCTGCGGAACAGCGGCGGTAATAAGTCCGGTAGAGCGTATTGATGATCTGGAGGAAAACAAATCGTATTCGTTTGTTAAAGACGGACAGGCCGGACCAACATCTACTCTCCTATACAACAAATTGAGAGCTATACAGTATGGAAATGAGCCCGATACACACAATTGGATTACTATAATCGAATAAATATTTAACTATCCAACAACTCAACTAAGTTAAATTAATGCAGTCAGCAGAGCACTCACAGATGGTATTACGAACCGAAGATTTAGTGAAAAAATATAAATCTCGGACAGTTGTTAATCATGTATCCATTGAAGTTAAGCAAGGAGAAATAGTAGGTTTACTTGGCCCTAATGGAGCAGGTAAAACTACTACTTTTTACATGACTGTTGGATTAGTAATGCCAAATCAAGGGCGAATATTTCTTGACAATCAGGAAATTACAAAATTCCCGGTATACAAAAGAGCTCAAAACGGAATTGGATATCTCGCACAAGAGGCATCCATATTCCGGAAACTCACCGTAGAAGACAACATCAAATCTGTCCTCGAAATGACAGGACAATCAAAAGAATATCAAAAAGAAAAACTAGAGAGCCTCATATCCGAATTTGGCCTACATAAAGTACGTAAAAATCTGGGGGACAGACTTTCCGGAGGAGAAAGACGACGCGCCGAAATAGCTAGATGCCTTGCTATAAATCCCAAATTTATAATGCTAGATGAACCCTTTGCCGGAGTAGACCCTATAGCCGTTCAGGATATCCAGGAAATAGTTGCCCAATTAAAATATAAAAACATCGGTATATTAATTACCGACCACAATGTGGATGAAACACTCAGTATCACCGACAGAGCTTATCTACTATTCGAAGGTAAAGTTTTATTTCAGGGAACACCCGAACAACTTGCAGCCAATGAAACAGTTAAAGAAAAGTATTTAGGTCGCGACTTTGAGTTAAAAAGACGTATTATAGAACCTCCTAAATAATTATATATTAAAAAAAAACTATATCTTTGCCGCTCATGGGTAGATTACTAGCAATAGATTATGGAACAAAACGTACCGGCTTAGCCGTTACAGATCCTTTAAAGATTATTGCAACAGGACTAACGACTGTTCCAACCCATACACTATTAACATATTTAAAAGAGTATTTTACCAAAGAGGCTGTCGAGTATGTAATAATCGGCATGCCTAAACAAATGAATAACGAGTTTTCTGAAAACATGAAGCATATAGAACTCTTTGTGAAAAAGTTCTGTGCGCAATTCCCAAACACTCCTATTGAGTATTATGATGAGCGATTTACCTCAGTAATCGCACAACGTTCTATGATAGAAAGTGGTATGAAAAAGAAAAACCGTCAAAACAAGGCAACCATTGACGAAATAAGTGCAACTATTATATTACAAGACTACATGGAGAGTCTTACATACAAAAATAAGAATTTATGATACTTCCCATATATCTCTACGGTCAACCGGTATTGAGAAAAATTGCTCATAACATAGATAAAGATTACCCCAATCTGAATGAGCTTATCCAAAACATGTTCGAAACCATGTATAATGCAGATGGCATTGGATTGGCAGCCCCACAAATAGGGCTTGACATACGCTTATTTGTAATTGACTTAGAGCCTCTAGCTGAAGACGATGAAAAATATCACGGATTCAAGAAAGCTTTTATTAATGCCGAAATTATAGAACGCTCCGGAGAAATAGTTTCCACACAAGAAGGTTGCCTTAGCATTCCCGGAATTAATGAAAGCGTTCCAAGAGAAGAAACTGTTAAAATCAAATATCTAGACGAAAATTTCGTTGAACACACTGAAATTTATTCCGATTTTTTTGCACGCTGTATTCAACACGAATATGACCACATAGATGGTAAGCTTTTTATCGATAAAATATCAGGAATAAGAAAACAATTGATAAAATCGAAACTAAATAACCTAACAAAGGGGCGAGTAAATTGTTCTTATAGAACAAAAGCCATTCAAAACAAACCTTGAGACGTATGAAAATTAAACTACTATTGTTGCAGATAGTGATAATATCAATATTAAGTTCTTGTGTCACTCCCCGTGATACAAATCTTTTGCAGGATATAAAGAAGGATTATCCTATTGATGTAAATCTCAACAATGATTATAAGATTATTCTGGGAGATCAACTAACACTTAGGATTTACACACTAGACGAAAGTATGAAAGAGCTTTTCTCTATGTATATTGTAGATCAGTCTATGGGTATAACTGCGGCTGCTGCAGATCAGACCGGAGCTAATGTATTGAATGTTTATTCTGACGGGACTGTTAAAATTCCATATTTAGGAAAAATACATGTAGAAGGATATACAACTTCAGAAGCAAAAAAAATTATAGAAGAACGCTTTTCGGCCTTTTCTCCAAACATAGTTATAGAGTTGAATCTTCAAAACCGTTTTTTCAGTGTTTTAGGAGAAGCCGGACAAAGAAGAATAGCTATGCCTCTACCTAAGCTAACCATATTTCAGGCATTAGCCATGTCTGGTCCGATCCAAACTTTTGGAGATAGAACTAAAGTGAAAATCGTAAGACAAACACCAAATGGAACTGAGGTAAAAACATTTGACATCAGATCTAAAGATATTGTTGATTCAGAATATTACTATATTCAACCCAATGATGTTATATATGTGCCTGAGATGAACAGAACCTTCTTTGGTCGTATAACTTCATTTACCGGAGTTTTAGGATTAGTTAGCCTCTTAGGAACGCTTGTAGGGCTATATTTTCTTATTTCAAATAAACTTTAAAGATGAAAACAAGATTTAAATACTTTATATATTGTGTATTTATAGGTTTTATAATAATACACAGTTCATGTACGTCACCTAAAGCTACAAATTTACTACAGGATAAAAAACCGATATATACATCAAAACCGTTTAAGGATTATCGATTACAAATCAATGATGAGATATATTGCTCTATCTTAACCAGTAATAAAGATTTTTCGGATGTATTTAACGGAGTATTATCAACTACTGATTTATCAAGCAAAGCATCTTATCCGATATTTGAAAGTGGAGATATTTCGATCCCGTTTTTTGGAGATATTCAGGTACTGGGATTAACTATACCCGAGGCAGAAGAGGTTATCCAAAATAAAATGAGGCAGGCTATACCTGATGCACAAGTGAAAATATTTCTTAAAAACAATTACTATTATGTTGTTTCGGAATCACAAAATGGACGTCAAAATATCTACAAAGATAACATGACTATATTTCAGGCTTTAGCCATAAACGGCGAACCCGGCCCTGATCTGGAACTAGGAAAAGTAAAAATTATCAGACTTGATGAAGCCGGCAGATCCATCATAAAGGAATTTGATTTAAGATCCGAGTCTATTATAGAATCGGAGTTCTACTATATAAAGCCAAATGATTTAATCTATTATTCGACAAGCAAGAGAGCATTCTTCCGAATAAATTCTTTCACAGGGCTCATAAGCACTATTATAGCTCCAATAGCTGCTGCTTTTGCAGTATGGGCTTTAATTGATCGATTTTAATTAAAGAAACCAATTGTAAGTTATGGAACAAAATATAAACAGATCACCGGACTTCAGCACAGACCCCTACTTTGATGAAGTTCAAGCAAAAACAAAATTTTCTTTTGATTTTGTCCTCTGGTTTTACCGAATCCTTAAATATTGGTATTTATTTGTAATATCATTAGCTCTATTCATGGGGTATGCCTACCTTAAAAATAAGAGTTGGACTCCTTTATATCAATCGGGAGCTGTTTTAATGATGGAACAAAGGGGCAACTCCGGTGTTGCTATGGGCGCTGTTCAATTAGGAAGTTTAGTGCAAAACTCGGTCAATCAGCAAATGATTCTGAATTCGTACGATATGGTTGTTCGCACCATCGCAAAACTCCCACAAATGCGCGTGGATTATTTCAAGAAAGGGAAGTTTAAGGCAGACAACTGGTATGGATTAACCCCTGTAACTATCGAAGCTAAATATGTTGCTCCAAGTGCATATAGCATTGTATTTGAAATAGAACCTATTAATTCGGAAAAATGCCGAATATTTTATCCCGGCTCAGAAACGACTGCTCCTTTTTCGATGGAAGTACCTTACGGACAGTTCGTTCAAGAAAAACGCTTTTATATAAAAATAAATAAATCGCCTCGATTTGCTGCAAATTTTGAGCCTTTCAGTTTTCGATTTGTCTCAAAAGAAGAATTAATCGGTCGCTATTCGGGTAGAATATCTACCGGAATGATTCGAGAAGGATCTACAGCACTGGGTGTATCCATATACGGAAGCAGTCCTGCCCAAGATGTTGACTTCTTACGTGCATTACTCAAAGAGTTTGAAGATTACAACTTAACTCTAAAAAATGAAGCAGCTGATAGAACCATTGCTTTCATCGATAAACAGATGGCTATAATAGCAGACTCGCTGCAACAATCGGAAGCCTCATTTAAAGACTTTCAGGATGAGACAGGGTTGTATCGATTGTCTAAAACAGACGGAAGATCCGAGTTAGAATCTGTAATGCAATCAATAGGAGAAGTAAAAGCCCAAGAAGATATGATATTGCGGCTAACCGATGAGATCAACAGCTCGATATTAAACAGGACTGAACTTGTAGAACCATCGGCATTGGGTATAACGGAAGCAAAGCTTACTCAATCAATATCGGAATACAACAGCCTTATTAATAAGCTGGCAAGTATGGGATCGGCACACCCCATGTATGCAAAAAGTGAGCAATCACTAACAAACCTGCGAATCAAGATTCTTGAAGAATTAAGAGGAATTCAAGATCGAATTCAAAACAAAAAAGAAGACCTGAACAACAGTACGCGAGAAATAGAAAGCAGGATGTCTACTTTGCCTGCACAGGAAAGAGAGTATGCTCGTTATGAGAAAAAATACCAGGTTAATGATGCATATTATACCTATTTAAGGCAAAGAAGATATGAAGCTACTATACAGAAAGCTTCTAACATTCCGGATAACTTTATAATGGAAGAACCCAGACAAAAAGGAGGTCCAGTAAATGGTGATGAAAAATCTAAAAATTATACATTCTTTTTCTTAATCGGACTTGCTTTACCTCTTGCATTTGTTATATGTAAAGAAGAAATATTTAATCACGCCATATCAACAAAAGAAGATTGTGAACGCTTATCAGGTCTACCGGTAATCGGAACCATAGAAAATATTTCAAAGAAAATATCTTCATCCGGCTCAACTACCCTAGTGAAGAATTTCCCAAAGTCAAGTTTTGCAGAGTCTTTTCGAAATATGCGAATTCGAATTGAGTATATGGCTCAAAAAGAATCCGGCATATCAATCTTAATAACATCTGCAGAACCCGGTGACGGAAAGACATTCATTGCTGGTAATGTAGCATCGGTATATCAATTAACGGGGAAAAAGGTAGTTTTAATAGACTTTGACTTAAGACGTCCTTCTGTTGCTAAACTACTTAATATTGAAAGTAAAAAGGGTGTGTCAAACTTCTTAATTGGTCAAGTAACACTTGACGAAATTACATTGACTCATCCCGAGTATGAATTTGATATTATCACTGCAGGAACATTGCCTCCAAACCCCAGTGAGTTGATTAAAACGAAGAAAACAAAGGATTTATTAGACTACTTAAAAACAAAGTATGACTATGTAATTGTAGACTGTAGCCCGATCGGACTTGTTTCGGATGCTTACATCCTGTCTAAATATGTAGATACGACCCTATTTGTTGTTCGTAGAGCTAAAACAAATAAAGCATTCTTCAAAAGTGTTGTCAACCAAATGCGCAACGATGGTCTGGAACATGCAGCTTTAGTCTTCAATGATGTAAAAGGGCGAGAGGGCTATTATGGAACCTCCAGATATTATGGAGATAAATCATATTACCTGAAACGCAATTCATACTACCACGATGATTATTTTGAAAAATAAAAATATATAAAAAGAGAGGCTTCAACTGCCTCTCTTTTAGTTTATATATATAGAATGTATATATTTGCCCTGAATAAATAAAAGTAAGTATCAAATACAATGTTTTGTAATTAATCGGTTGTTTGTTTTACTTACTACTTATTAAATCAATAATAGGTCTGTATCTTAATATTTTATAGAATCGTGAGGAAATATATATTGATCGTTTTTACGCTCTTTTATTCTATAGTAATCTCTGCACAAATAAATACAGAGAGAGTTACTCTAATCGGGCGAAATGCATTGTATTTTGAGGATTATATTCTTGCGATACAATACTTTAACCAAGTAATAAAATCTAAACCATATCTAGCTGAACCTTATTACTATAGAGCAATAGCCAAATATTACCTCGACGACTTTAAAGGTGCAGCCGAAGACTGTACACAATGCCTCGAACGAAATCCATTCTACACTAATGCCTATCAGCTACGTGCCGATGCCAGGCAAAATCAAAAAGATTATGATGGTGCTTTAGAAGATTATAAGGCAAGCCTAAAAAATAATCCGGATGATAAGTTTATCCTGATTAATATGGGTATTGTCAATATTGAAAAGAAAGATTACGACGAAGCAGAAAAATACTTAGACAAATTAGTTCAAAAAAATCCTAATTACACACAAGGAATATTAACAAGAGGAAGTTTGTATCTTGAAAAGGGAGATACTATAAAAGCTTTAGAAAATTATAACTTAGCTATTGAAAAAGATAAATATTTTTCTCCTGCTTATTCTATGCGTGCTTCTACTTATTTCTCTCAAAAAGAATACGACAAAGCTCTGAGCGATTTCGATGAAGCAATAAAGCTTGATCCTATCTTAACCGGGAATTATATAAATCGCGGACTTGCCAGATATTACAAAAATGACTTGAGGGGGGCAATGGCCGACTACGATCATGTAATCGAAATAGAACCGAGTAATCACATAGCTCACTTCAACAGAGCTCTTTTGCGTGCTCAGGTTGGGGATGACAATAAAGCAATAGCAGACTTCAATTTCGTTTTGGCAAATGATCCCGACAACTACACAGCATACATGAACAGGGCATTATTAAAGAATAACATTGGCGATATAAAAGGAGCATTAGCCGACTTGAATATAGTGCTTAAAGAATATCCGGATTTTTATCAGGGATACTACTTACGATCAGAGATCAAGCGCAAACAGAATGATCTACGCAGTGCTGAACAAGATTATCTGTATGCCCGAAAGAAAGAAGAACAAACTAAAAAAGATGTGTTTGCCGGGAAAGAAAGTACAACTAAAACTCGAGAAAAATCAGATAAGACAATTGACAAATTCAACCTACTTGTTGTAGCCGATAAGGAAGAGGTTGAAAAGAGCAAATACAATAGTGAAACCAGGGGCAAAGTCCAAAATAAACAAGCTAATATTGAATTAGCTCCGACATTTATAGTATCGTATTATGAAAAAGTAAATGATTATCAGAAGTATGCCCATTATAACCAAGATCTCGAAAATCTTAATAAACGCAATACTCTCAGCCGTAAATTAATTATGACTAATCAGGAGGTAGCATTAGACAGTACGCAAATTGCTATTCATTTTGCATCGATCAACGAATATTCAACACTTATTGAACAGCAGCCTGAAAATGCCATATTCTATTTTGCAAGAGGTATTGATTATATGCTTGTCCAGGACTTTAGCAGTGCTATTGAAGATTTCACGAAAGCAACTTTGATAGATCCTAAATTTACACTTGCTTATTTCAATTTAGCTGTAGCCTATACTAAACAGCTAAAATCGAAAGATATTCTCCCGGAATTATATAGTCAAGCCCCACAGACCGAATTAAGCATAAGCATGCAGACTGGTATTGACGGCAAATCTGTATCTCCATCTGTAGGAAATAATCCTGATATAGATTCGAAGGCTATACGTGCAAAGCTCGAATACGAATCCATACTAAAAAGCTATAACAAGATCATAGAGCTATCTCCCGATTTTACTTTTGCATATTACAACAGAGCCGAAATTAAATCGATGCAAAAAGATTACAGAGCTGCAATTTTAGATTATAATGAGATAATTCGACGCGATCCTGAATTTGGTGAAGCTTATTATAATAGGGGATTGAACAGGTTGCAGATAAAAGATACAGACAGAGGCCTAGACGACCTCAGAAAAGCAGGAGAACTGGGAATAGTAAGTGCATATAGTATCATTAAAAGAATGACAGAATAAAAGATCGTAAAACCGTCTCTAATAAGACATCTTCGGTTTAAAATAATTGTTTGGCTATATCAGCTCCTCAAATAATTATTTTAAACCGGATAAAATAACTTAATCAAAATATTATACATAATAACACCAACTTTAAACAAAAATTGGATACACTAGTATGACTTCCAGAGAGCAAGATTTACTTAAAAATTACAGCAACAATCAAACGAAATTATTCACATCAACATTTACTTCTTTAATTATTTTCTCCTTAGTAATAGGAGTAATTGTTCGTGTTATTCTTTTATTAAATCAACAGACACAGGCGAGCTTCACTTTTACAGACAAGCTTGAAGTATTTTTATTAGGGTTAATCAATGACACCTGTATTGCTGTAATTGGTGTTTTTTTCATCTGGATAAACCTCATATTCAGATCCGAGAGTAAATATAAAAAACCTTGGGGATATATTTTTGGAGCGATCATAGCTATAGTATTTTTATACCTTACATTTTTCAATACAGCATTTGATGAGTACGGAAGAGTTGTATCTAAGATTATCCAATACTTTATATTATATAAACTCATTAGCTTCGGGTTGCGTCTTTTTATTCCCTCCATAAGAAGAAACTGGAGCCTAATAATTTATTACTTTATTATTTTCCTTTATGTAATAATTTCCCTGACGAATGCTATCGGAGAGTATTTTTTCTGGGATGAGTTTGGGGTACGATACAATTTCATAGCAGTTGATTATCTCGTATATACAAATGAGGTCATTGGCAACATACTAGAGTCATACCCCATTATTCCATTGTGTAGTATGCTCGTAATCGTATCAATTGCAATAACCTATTTTCTTAGTCGAAAAACGTCAAAATTGATAAGCAACAACACCCCTTCTTTAGTAAATAAATTAATCATATCAACACTATATTGTATATTATTAATAGCTTCCGGTATACTATTAAATTTCAATACCCGTTTTCAAAACAAACCTAATGTCTATGTAAATGAACTACAAGCCAATGGAGTATTCAAATTCTACAAAGCTTTCGTGAATAGTGAATTAGACTATGATAAATTCTACGCCACATTACCTAAAGAAGAGACAATCCAAATTATAAACAATGAGTACAATAGTAAAGGGGTAAATAATATACAATCCATTGAAGATGCACTCCCCGAAGTACATAAAAACATTGTAGTTATTACCGTTGAAAGTCTCAGCGCCTCCTTTCTGTCTCATTATGGAAATACAGATGGCATAACCCCTAATTTAGACAAATTGATGGATGAGAGCCTTTCTTTCAACAATCTTTTTGCCACAGGAAACAGAACCGTAAGGGGCTTAGAAGCAGTCACATTATGTTTACCACCCAGTGCAGGAGAAAGCATCATCAAACAACCCAATAATCAAAATCTTTTCTCGACAGGAAAGATACTAAAAGAAAAAGGATATACTGTACAATTCCTCTACGGCGGCGACAGCTATTTTGATAATATGAAAACTTTCTTTTCCGGTAATGGTTATGATATTATCGATAAAAAAGATTTCACTAAAGACGAAATAAGTTTTAGCAATATATGGGGAGTTTGTGATGAAGATATGTACAACAAAGCATTAAAAGTCATAAAAAAGAATGCAGATACAGGGAAACCTTTTTTCGCACACATAATGACAGTAAGCAACCATCGACCGTTTACATATCCGGAAAATAAAATAGACATTCCGGCCAACATAAAATCAAGAAACGGAGGCGTTAAATATACAGACTATGCAATAGGCGAATTTATAAAAAAGGCAAAAGAGCAAGCTTGGTTTGACAATACTATATTTGTAATTATTGCAGACCACTGTGCTTCGAGTGCCGGAAAAACTGAAATTCCATTGGATAAATACCATATTCCAGCTCTTATTTATTCCCCCGGCTTTATTGAGCCAAAGCAGGTCAACACATTAGCTTCTCAAATTGATGTCATGCCAACTGTTTTTGGATTATTGCATTTCACCTATAAGTCGCAGTTCTTCGGAAAAGATATCTTTTCTCCGGATTATAAACCCAAAGCACTTGTGGCCACTTACCAAAACTTAGGGTATTTAGAAAATGATATCTTGACCATTCTTTCTCCAATTAGAAAAGTTGAACAGTTTAAAGTCTATCCAAAAGAGAACCTGGAATTCAATTTATCAACACTTAACAGACAGGACTCTGTCTGTTTAAAGAATGCAATAGCCAACTATCAAACCGTAAAGTATCAAACAAATGCAAGTCGATAAATAACAAAAGAGTTAGATCAATCCTAACCGTAATAATATCTGACACCTAATTAAAACACTATAATTTTCAAACAGCAATATTACACATCAGACATGCTCTTTTTGGATCCCATTTGATTGATATTATAAGTAAAAGAGATTGCTTATCATACAATATTAGAATGACATGATGTTTTTTTTAGATAACTGATTGTAAAGTCTATAAAATGTTTAATTTTGCAAGTTAAAATCATAAAACATTGCCTTCGCTTGTATGGAGGCAAATAAAACAAGTATACTAATGATTAAAATTACATTTCCTGATGGTTCGGTGAGGGAGTTTCCCAAAGGAACAACATCCATGCAGATTGCAGAAAGTATTAGCTCTAGGTTGGCTCAAGATGTATTAGCATCTAGCGTCAATGGACAAACGTGGGATTTAACGCGTCCGATAGAAGAAGATTCTACGGTAAGTCTTTTAAAATGGGATGATACGGAAGGGAAGCATGCATATTGGCACTCCTCTGCACACTTAATGGCCGAAGCAGTACAGGAGTTGTATCCTCATGCTAAATTTGGAATTGGTCCTGCTATCGAAAATGGTTTTTACTACGATATAGATTTCGGTGATACCCCTGTAAAAGACTCGGATTTTGCCGCTATTGAGAAAAAGATGAAAGACCTTATTGCCCAAAAGGAAGCAATCGTTCGGAAAAGCATTTCTAAAGATGATGCTATCAAAATGTTTGGAGAGCGTAACGAAGGCTATAAAGTAGAGCTTATAAACGATTTGGCAGACGGAACCATCACTACATATACGCAAGGATCGTTTACCGATCTATGTCGCGGTCCTCACTTACCAAATACCTCTTACATCAAAGCTGTAAAAATACTTAGTGCAGCAGGTGCTTATTGGCGTGGTGATGAAAAAAGAAAACAATTGACCCGTTTATACGGCATCACCTTTCCTAAACAAAAAATGCTTGATGAATATCTGGTATTATTGGAAGAGGCTAAAAAACGCGATCACCGAAAGATAGGAAAAGAACTGGAACTGTTTGCATTCTCTGAGAATGTAGGCAAAGGATTACCTCTTTGGTTACCTCGCGGAACACAGTTGCGTCTTCGTCTGGAAGATTTCTTAAAACAAATCCAAAAGAAATTCGATTATGAGCAAGTAATGACCCCTCATATCGGTAGCAAACAATTGTATGTAACATCGGGACACTATGCTAAATATGGTAAAGATTCTTTCCAACCAATCCATACACCGGAAGAAGGCGAAGAATTCTTACTAAAACCAATGAACTGTCCACATCACTGTGAAATATACAAAATAACACCTCGTTCTTACAAAGATTTGCCTCTTCGTTTGGCTGAGTTTGGTACAGTATACCGCTACGAACAAAGCGGAGAACTTCATGGTTTGACCCGTGTTAGAGGATTTACTCAGGATGATGCACATATTTTCTGTACTCCCGACCAACTGAAAGCTGAATTCTTAAAAGTTGTAGATATCATTTTCATTATTTTCAAAGCTCTTGATTTTGAAAATTTCGAAGCACAAATCTCCTTAAGAGATCCTGAAAATAAAGAGAAATATATAGGAACTGAAGAAAACTGGGAAAAGGCTGAGCGCGCAATTATAGAAGCTTGTGAAGAAAAAGGTCTACCAGCAAAAGTAGAGCTAGGCGAAGCTGCATTCTATGGCCCTAAACTGGACTTTATGGTTAAAGATGCACTTGGCAGACGCTGGCAGCTTGGAACTATACAGGTTGACTACAATCTTCCTGAACGATTTGGTTTGGAGTATACAGGAGCAGATAATCAAAAACACTGCCCGGTAATGATTCACCGTGCACCATTCGGCTCTATGGAACGCTTTATAGCCGTGCTGATAGAACATACTGCAGGTAAATTCCCTCTTTGGCTGACTCCCGATCAGGTAGTTATTCTGCCTATCAGTGAAAAGTTCAATGACTATGCTTACAGAGTATCTGCTTTTTTGAAAAGTAAAGACATTCGTTCGCAAGTTGATGACAGAAACGAAAAAATCGGTAGAAAAATTCGCGACAACGAATTGAAAAGAATCCCGTATTTACTCATTGTTGGAGAGAAAGAAGCAGAGAGTGAAGAAGTTTCTGTAAGAAAACAGGGTGAAGGTGATAAAGGTTCAATGAAATTTACTACCTTTGCCGATCAAATTGCAGAAGAAGTTGAAAAAATGATGAATGCATGGAATCATTGATTCACTGTTCATTATAAATATAGAGATAATCAACAGCACAAAAAAACATAAAACAGAAAGGAAATAATCTTTTTTAATGAGGAACAACAGAATAAATAACAACAAAAAAGAAGAACTTCACAGAATTAATGAAAAAATTCGTGTGCCTCAAGTTCGTCTGGTTGGAGAAAACATTGAGCAAGGAGTTTACTCAACACATGAAGCTTTGAAAATAGCCGATGAAAAAGGCTTAGACTTAGTCGAAATCTCTCCAAGTGCAGATCCTCCTGTTTGTCGTATTACTGATTATCAGAAATTTCTATATCAACAAAAGAAAAAGCTGAAAGAGCAAAAGGCGAAAACAGTTAAAGTAGTCGTAAAAGAAATTCGTTTTGGACCTCAAACCGATGACCATGACTTCAACTTTAAATTAAAGCATGCCAAGTCTTTCCTCGAAGAAGGTGCTAAAGTAAAAGCCTATGTATTCTTTAAAGGACGTTCGATCCTTTTCAAAGAACAAGGTGAAGTTTTACTTCTTCGTTTTGCGACAGAATTAGAAGATTACGCAAAAGTAGATCAACTACCTCAATTGGAAGGTAAGAAGATGATTATTATGCTATCGCCTAAGAAAGTACAGCCAAAACCTGTAAAACCAGCAGAAGACAAAGCTCATAAAGCAAAAGACACAAAACCGAAAACTGAAGAAAAACCTGCAAATGCAGAGACTGATACTCAGGAAACGGCAGAGTAATACAGAGTAATACAAGGAACAGGTAAACGCCAGGAATGGTGCTATTTTAAATAATAAAATTTAAGTTTAATAAGATGCCAAAAATGAAGACTAATTCCGGTGCCAAAAAAAGGTTCAGCCTTACCGGATCAGGAAAAATCAAAAGAAAACATGCTTTCAAAAGTCACATCTTGACTAAGAAAACTAAAAAACAAAAAAGAAATTTAACTCATTCAGCTACTGTTCACAAATCTGATGAGAACAATGTTAAGCAAATGCTTAGATTGAAATAATTTCAACGTTTTTCAAGCAATTTTCAATTAGGTTTATTAACCGAATGTACGCATCAAAAGAGTTCTTATAATAAAAAAAAAGAACCGCTAACATTCAAAACATCTTACAATTATGCCAAGATCAGTCAATCATGTTGCCTCGCGCAACCGCAGAAAAAAAGTATTAAAACTAACAAGAGGATACTACGGTGCCCGCAAAAATGTTTGGACAGTTGCCAAAAATACTTGGGAAAAAGGTCTAACATATGCATTCCGCGACCGTCGTGCTAAAAAACGTAACTTCCGTGCACTTTGGATACAACGTATCAATGCAGCTGCACGTGCAGAAGGAATGTCTTACTCTCGTTTAATGGGTGCTCTTCACAAAGCAGGAATTGAGATTAACCGTAAAGTTCTAGCTGACCTTGCGTTAAATCACCCAGAAGCATTCACAGCTATTGTAAACAAAGTGAAATAAAGTTCAGACTTTAAACAGCTTTTACATATAAAAAAGCCGGACAAATAATTTGTCCGGCTTTTTTATTAATACAAATTTGTTCACAAGCATAAATAACAAACCATACTTTATTATAATACACCATTTGATGACTATCGTACAACACAAGAAGAGATAAAATAAAGATCAAATCAGTAATATTAGAAACTAAACGGCATTAACCTATATAACAATGTCAAAACAAATAAAAAAGTCTCATTTTACTTTCTTTACTAGGTTATTTACTCTATTTTTGCAGTACGAATCATTGATAAAAAAGATATACTATTGCTTTTATTTATAAGAATCTAATCAATAACCATTAAATAACTAAAAAACTATTAAATCTTATGAGTTGGTTACTTAATTCTTCTATTGGCCGCAAATTCATCATGGCTTTGTCCGGCTGTGCGTTGATTTTGTTCCTACTGTTTCACATGAGCATGAACTTAGTCCTGATCTTTTCGGTCGAAGCCTATGACATGATTTGTGATTTTCTTGGGACAAACTGGTATGCGATTGTAGCTTCTATGGGTTTAGCTGCATTGTTTATCGTACACATTCTGTATGCTGTAGTATTAACACTGCAAAACAGAAAAGCCAGAGGTGGCGACAAATATGAATCTTCAAACCTGTCTCCTATCGAATGGTCGTCGAAGAACATGTTCGTTTTAGGACTGGTAATTGTTGCTTTCCTTGTATTGCACCTTTATGACTTTTGGTACAAAATGCAATTCTCTGAACTCTTCCATCTGGAAGGTGCTGAACCTCACGGATCAGTAATCGCAATTGATTTGTTTAGTAATCCTGTGCACGTGCTTATTTATCTTATCGGTATCACAGCACTTTGGTTTCACCTTGCGCATGGTTTCTGGAGTATGTTCCAATCAGTAGGTATCAACAACAGAATATGGTTACCTCGTTTCAAAGTTATCGGTTATGCAGTAGCAACCATCATTTGTTTAGGTTTTGCTATAGTGCCGATTTTCTTCCTGGCGAAGCATTTCCTTTGTTCTTCTTGTATATAATTTAACCGCTAAAAGAAAAAAACAGATATGGCTACTATATTAGATCCAAAAAAAGATTCTAAAATTCCTGATGGGCCTTTGGCTGACAAATGGAAAAACTATAAAGACCATCAAAAACTTGTAAACCCAGCCAACAAACGTCGTCTCGATATTATTGTTGTAGGTACAGGTTTGGCAGGAGGCTCGGCTGCTGCATCTTTAGGAGAAATGGGATTCAACGTCCTTAACTTCTGTATTCAGGATTCTCCTCGCCGTGCACACTCTATCGCTGCTCAAGGTGGTATCAATGCTGCAAAAAATTATCAAAACGACGGTGACTCGGTTTACCGCCTATTCTATGATACAATTAAAGGAGGTGACTACCGTGCACGTGAGGCAAACGTATATCGTATGGCCGAAGTGTCGAACAATATTATCGATCAATGCGTAGCTCAAGGTGTACCTTTTGCTCGTGAATACGGAGGTCTTCTTGATAACCGTTCATTCGGTGGAGCTCAGGTATCTCGTACTTTTTATGCTAAAGGACAAACAGGACAACAACTTTTACTTGGTGCTTACTCTTCATTGAGCCGTCAAGTACAAAAAGGTTCTGTAAAATTATATACCCGTTACGAAATGCTTGACCTTGTAATTATCGACGGTCGTGCTCGCGGTATTATTGCCCGTAACTTAGTAACAGGTAAAATCGAACGCTTCTCGGCTCACGCAGTAGTTGTTGGAACAGGTGGATACGGAAACGCATTCTTCCTTTCTACAAATGCAATGGGGTCAAATGGTTCGGCAGCAATCCAATGTTACAAAAAAGGAGCTTATTTTGCGAATCCTTGCTTCGCTCAGATCCATCCTACTTGTATTCCTGTTCACGGCGAGTTCCAATCAAAACTAACTTTGATGTCGGAGTCTCTTCGTAACGACGGACGTATCTGGGTACCTAAGAAAAAGGAAGATGCTGAAGCTATCAGAGCAGGTAAATTGAAACCTACTCAATTGAAAGAAGAAGATCGTGACTACTACTTGGAAAGACGCTACCCTGCATTCGGTAACCTTGTACCTCGTGACGTTGCATCTCGCGCAGCTAAAGAAAGATGCGATGCCGGATTTGGAGTAGGCAGCACAGGCTTGGCAGTATATCTTGATTTCTCGGCGGCTATAGAGCGTCTGGGAAAAGATGTAGTAGAGGCTAAATATGGTAACCTTTTCCAAATGTATGACAAGATTGTTGATGATAATCCATACGAAACTCCGATGATGATTTACCCTGCTATCCACTATACAATGGGTGGTGTTTGGGTGGATTATGAGCTACAAACTTCAATCCCCGGATGTTTCTTTATCGGAGAAGCTAACTTCTCTGATCACGGTGCCAACCGTCTTGGAGCATCTGCTCTTATGCAAGGTCTTGCCGATGGATATTTCGTATTACCGTATACTATTCAAAACTATTTGGCTGATCAGATTACTGTTCCTCGTTTCAGTACAGAGCTTCCTGAGTTCCAACAAGCAGAAGACGATGTTAATAAAAAAATCGCCAAACTGATGAGCATTAAAGGAAACCGTTCTGTAGATTCTATCCACAAAGAACTTGGTCTTATCATGTGGGATTTTGTCGGAATGGGCCGTACTAAAGAATCTTTAGAGAAAGCTATTGAGGATATCAAAAAAGTGAAAAAAGAATTCTGGAGCAATGTACGCATACCGGGCGAGGCAAATACATTAAACGTTGAGTTAGAGAAAGCACTTCGTGTTGCTGACTTCCTTGAAATCGGATACTTAATGGCAATTGACGGATTAAACAGAAACGAGTCGTGTGGTGGACACTTCCGTGAAGAATACCAAACTCCGGAAGGAGAGGCTCTTCGTCGTGATGATGAATACTCTTACGTTGCATGTTGGAAATATACAGGTGAAGACCAAGAACCTGAATTAATTAAAGAACCTCTTGACTACGAATTTGTAGTTAGACAACAACGTAACTATAAAGCATAACCCAATTAGTAAAAGAGTAACAAAAATGGATAAGACAATAAATATAACATTAAAAGTTTGGCGTCAAAGAGGTCCTAAAGAAAAAGGAGCTTTTGAATCATACAAATTGGACGGAATATCTGTAGACACTTCTTTTCTTGAAATGTTAGACATTCAGAACGAAATACTTATCAACCAAGGAAAAGAGCCAATCGTTTTCGACCACGATTGTCGCGAAGGTATCTGTGGTATGTGTAGCTTGTATATCAACGGACACCCTCACGGACCGGACGAAGATATTACTACTTGCCAATTACACATGCGTAAATTTAAAGATGGCGAAACTATCACAATCGAGCCTTGGCGTTCAGCAGGATTTCCTGTTATTCGCGACTTGATGGTAGACCGCACTGCTTTCGATAAAATTATTCAGGCAGGTGGATATACTTCGATCAATGCAGGTGGTGCACAAGATGCTAATGCAATTCCAATTTCGAAAGAAGATGCAGATGAGGCTATGGACTCGGCATCATGTATCGGCTGTGGAGCTTGTGTAGCGGCTTGTAAAAACGGATCGGCAATGCTATTCCTTTCGGCTAAAGTAAGTCAACTTGCTTTATTACCACAGGGACGTGTAGAAGCTGCAAAACGTGCAAAATCAATGGTTGCAAAAATGGACGAATTAGGCTTCGGTAACTGTACCAATACAGGTGCTTGTGAAGTTGAATGTCCTAAAAACATCTCAATCAGCAATATTGCTCGTTTGAACCGTGAATTTATCACAGCTAAATTCAAAGATTAATAAATATCTTAAGATATAATTCTATAAAAGCGGCTACTGCATAAGTAGCCGCTTTTGTTTCTAGCATATTTAGTATATTCGTTATCATAAATCAACTCAAATAAATAAAAATATTTTGCAGATAGCTACACCTCCAAAATAATTCAACAGCAACATCCAAATAAATTACCAATCTATTTCTCACTCTGTTTTTTTTTGTATATTTGAAAAGCCAAACAACAAATAAAGAACAAAACGTCACAAATTACAGAACAACAAAGATATTATGAAACCAGAAAGACACATCTTAACAAGCTTACTATTAGTAATAACACTACTTTTATCTTGTAATAATGATGATATTCATACCCAGAAACTCGAAGTTAATAAAAATGAAGTTTCTGAAAATGAAGCAAAAGCGATTGCACAAAACATCCTCTGGAGTGAAGATCTCAATAATGATCAAGGCATTCTAAAAACAAGATCTACACCCAATGCTTCTTCAAAAGAAATAGAGTCTATACTTGCTGCACCGACTGACAATAATCAGATTGCTTTCTATATAATAACTTATAAAGGTGGAGGATTTCTTATTTTAGCTGGAGATAAACGTTCTAATCCAATATTAGCCTTTTCGGAGAATAATACCTTTCCACTAAATAACAACATATACCCATCTGGATTAGTCGATTGTTTATTGGGGTATAAGGAAAACATAGAAGATTTAAAGAGTAATAACATAAATATTAATGATACAATAAGCCGAATGTGGAATTACTTGCAAAATCACAAAACTGATATTACAGAATATTTTGGTACGAGCCCTAATCAAACACGTAACATTAAGCCAGATGACCCAGAAGCAACAAAAGAACCAATTGATAAAAAACTACCTCTACAAACAAAATGGGGACAAGGCTGTGGCTATAATACTCTTCTTGACAATATAGATTGCAGCGGACTGCCTTGCGGTAAACCCTATACCGGTTGTGTAGCCACAGCAATGGCTCAAATAATGAGATACTATAAATATCCAACTAACTATAATTGGCAAAACATGCCGAATACTTGGGGAAATAATGAGATCGCGACCTTAATGAAAGATATCGGCGCTTCTGTATATATGAAATATAAATGCAATGGATCTTCTGCAGATACAGAAAAAACCGTTGCCAATGCCTTCAAAAAGTTCGGATACAGTAATGCAGCTTATAAAGATTATACTTTTTTTGATGTCGTTCGAGAAATTGATGGAGGACGTCCTGTTATATTAAAAGGTGGTCGTAACACTGGATGATGGATATTTGGACAATATTCTGATGGACACGCATGGGTTTGTGATGGTTATTTAATTAATTATTACATAAATGGTAATGCCTCCCATAATCTATACATGAATTGGGGATGGGATGGTAGCTACAACGGCGTATTTAACGCATACAATTTTAATCCAGCAGATAATACATTCAATTATAAAACAGGAATGATATATAATATTCATCCTTAATTTTTAAGTTATGAAGAGATTTATTCTTATATTATTAACGGGACTTATGATCTCATGTAATGATAATGACAAGCCAGTTATTATAGATACATCTATTGACTTATCAGTAAAGAATTATCATGGAGTTGACTTACTCAATCCTGACAATCCTAATGCATTTAAGGAAAATAACATTAAAATATTTTATATTGAAAATGGAAAAAAAATAGAAGTAATAAAACCGAACCTTGAATACCCTAGATGTTTTTTTATATTCCAACACGAAAAGGAATACAGAATAAGGATTATTGCTAATGATAATAGAAAAGAGGAATTTCCCATAACTATTATTCAATGGGACGAAAAGAATGCTGACACTATTAAATGCAGTATTGAAAGAAAAGCTAATATCGTAGTTTGTACAAAAGTGTGGATAAATGATAGTTTAGCATGGAGTTCATACAATAACGAAAGATTTATTGAAATCATCAAATATTAATTAATAAAGACCTATTAATAGATCAAATCATCTTTTTTCACACAAAAAGCTTGTAAATAAAAAAACATTTATATCTTTGTGAAATACACAGTATCAGTATTTATGTCAAATTGTATTTTACATGTCCTCATTCTTGATATTCTGCTCGTCGGACAGAGTAAATGAGGAAGGTATGTATAACGATAATCGTGTACTAAAATAGCTAAATGTAATCACTAGATATAAACCTTTCTCATTAGATGAGAAAGGTTTTTTTTATCAAAAAACTATCAAGATGGCAATAGAATTAAGAAGTTCTACCAGCACACAAGGCAGAAGAATGGCAGGAGCCAGAGCTCTTTGGAGAGCAAATGGAATGAAAGAGGAACAATTGGGTAAACCTATCATTGCGGTGGTGAACTCGTTTACTCAGTTCGTACCCGGGCATATGCATTTACATAATATAGGTCAGCAAGTTAAAGCAGAAATCGAAGCATTAGGCTGTTTCGCCGCCGAATTCAACACCATAGCCATTGATGATGGTATTGCAATGGGGCACGACGGTATGCTTTACTCCCTACCTTCTCGTGATTTGATTGCAGACAGCATCGAATACATGGTAAATGCCCACAAAGCGGATGCAATGGTATGTATAAGCAACTGCGACAAAATCACTCCCGGAATGCTAATGGCAGCCATGCGATTGAATATCCCGACCATTTTTGTATCGGGAGGTCCAATGGAGGCAGGAGAGCTAGATAACAAACATCTCGACTTGATAGATGCTATGATAAAAGCCGCAGACAGCAATGTTTCGGACAAAGAGGTATCAGCTATCGAACGTGCCGCTTGTCCAACTTGCGGATCATGTTCCGGTATGTTTACTGCGAATTCGATGAACTGTTTGAACGAAGCTATAGGTTTAGCACTACCCGGAAACGGAACTATTCTTGCTACCCATGCAAACAGATTAAAACTGTTCCAAGATGCAGCTAAAATGATTGTTGAAAGCACTTATAAATACTACCGTGACGGTGATAATACTGTACTTCCTCGCACGATAGCTACCAAACAAGCCTTCCTTAATTCAATGACTTTGGATATAGCCATGGGAGGTTCTACCAATACAATACTTCACTTACTGGCAATAGCTCACGAAGCTGAAGTATACTTCACAATGACCGATATAGACCAACTTTCGAGAAAGACACCATGTCTTTGTAAAGTAGCACCTAATACCGATAAATACCACATACAAGATGTAAACAGAGCAGGTGGCATACTTGGCATTATGGGAGAACTGGCAAAAGCCGGTTTAATAGACACTTCTCTACCTCGCGTAGATGGTCTTACTCTTCAACAAGCTATCGCAAAATACGATATAACTTCGGCAAACCCATCAGCAGAAGCTCTTGAGCTTTATAAATCAGCCCCCGGCAATAAACCCAATTTAGTAATGGGGTCGCAAACCAACATGTATAAAGAAGTTGATAGCGATAGAGCAAACGGATGTATCCGTGATTATGAGCATGCCTACACTAAAGATGGCGGATTAGCTATTCTGAAAGGAAACATCGCTTTAGATGGTTGTGTTGTTAAAACCGCAGGTGTTGACGAAAGTATTTTTAAATTTTCAGGAACAGCGAAGGTATTTCACTCACAAGATGCTGCTTGTGAAGGAATCTTAAGAGATCAGGTAAAAGCAGGAGATGTAGTCGTTATTACATACGAAGGCCCTAAAGGAGGTCCCGGTATGCAAGAAATGCTCTATCCTACCTCATATATAAAATCAAAACACTTAGGAAAAGAATGTGCTTTGATTACTGATGGTCGTTTTTCAGGAGGTACTTCAGGGCTTTCGATAGGCCACGTATCACCCGAAGCGGCAGCAGGCGGAGCAATCGGCCTCATAAAGGATGGTGATATTATAGAAATAGATATTCCTAACCGATCTATCAATGTAAAAGTATCGGATGCCGAATTAGAAAAACGCCGTCAAGAAGAACTTGCCAAAGGCAACGACGCATTTAAACCGAATCGTGTAAGAAATGTATCTAAGGCTTTAAAAGCATACGCAAGTATGGTAAGCTCTGCTGATTTAGGTGCAGTTAGACTGATAGACTAAAACATCTGAAAGATGGAGATAAAAGCTAAATCTTGGTGTTGGCAAAAGGAAGGTGAACCAACTGATCTTATTCTGAAAGAAAAGGAAATAAGAGAGATTGGGGATAACGAAGTCCTTATTCAGAACAGTGTAATAGGACTAAATCCTGTCGACTGGAAATTAATCGAATGGGGACATCCTTCATGGAGTTCCGATTCAGTTCCCGGTGTTGACGGAATGGGAGCTATTCTCAAAGTTGGACGAAATATGACTCACTTGCGTATAGGAAGCAGAGTATGTTATCATACTGATCTTTCGAAAGACGGCAGTTTCAGCACACATACAATTGTTTCAGGGCATGCACTTATACATGTTCCCGACAAACTGAGTGATACAGCAGCAGCTTCTTTCCCCTGCCCATCACTTACAGCTTGGCAAGCCCTCCAAAAGATACCCAATATAGCAGGTAAAAAAGTTTTAGTAAGCGGTGCAGGTGGATCAGTGGGATATTTCCTCACTCAATTATTACTCGAAGCCAATGCACGAGTCTATGTTACAGCAAGCGAAAAGCACCATGCGGAATTCCTCAAAATGGGCGTCATACAAGCTGTAGATTATAAAGATAATAACTGGAAAAAAACGATAAAGAACCATTTAAATGGAGATTCATTGGATGCCATAATTGATACTGTAAGTGGAGAACATGCCACAGGTATGGCTTCATTACTAGGATATTATGGACATCTGGTAGCTATTCAGGATCGAGTCGGACAGTCTCCTTTACCTGCATTCACCACCTGTATATCGCTACACGAAGTGGCGTTAGGGGCATTTCATAAATACGGATCGCCTCAACAGATAGCAGAACTGATGCAGCAAGGAGAATTACTCCTCCATAAAATAGCGAGTGGATCCCTCAGGATAAGGGATAACAAAGTCGAAACATTCGATAACCTCGCCAAGCATTTAGCTGAAATGAAAGCTAATAATATTCAAACAAAGTACTTAATTAAAGTTTCATAAGCATTTACTAATCATGAGTGAAAAAATAACAGGAAGTGAAGCTCTTATACGGTCATTGATAAATGAAGGCGTAGACACTATCTTCGGATATCCCGGAGGAGCTATTATGCCCGTATTTGATGCTATATACGATTATAAAGACAAGGTAGACCATATATTAGTTCGTCACGAGCAAGGAGCAACCCACGCTGCACAAGGTTATGCACGCACTTCGGGTAAAGTAGGAGTTGCATTTGTTACCTCAGGACCCGGTGCCACAAACGCCATAACAGGTATAACCGATGCCATGATGGACAGCACCCCTATGGTAGTTATTGCAGGACAGGTAGCCTCTACCCTATTGGGCAGCGATGCTTTTCAGGAAGCCGACGTTGTGGGTATTTCTCAGCCTGTAACCAAATGGGCTCATCAGGTAAGATGTGCAGAAGATATCCCTGCAGCAGTAGCACGTGCGTTTTATATTGCAGCATCCGGTCGCCCGGGTCCAGTATTATTAGACATCACCAAAGATGCTCAATTCGGAAAAATAGAATATGAGTATAAAAAAGCAACTTTTATCAGAAGCTATATTCCTAAACCCGAAATAAATCCGGAGGAAATAAAAGCCGCTGCTGAACTGATTAGCAAAGCTAAAAAACCTCTGGCATTAGTCGGACAAGGAGTATTACTTGGTTCTGCAGAAGAAGAACTTAAAGCTTTTCTCGAAAAATCGGGTATTCCCGCTGCATCCACTGTATTAGGCTTATCGGCCATTCCATCCGATCATCCACTTCATGTCGGAATGTTAGGAATGCATGGAAATATAGGTCCTAATCTAAAAACAAATGAGTGTGATGTGCTTATTGCTATCGGAATGCGTTTTGACGACCGGGTAACGGGTGATCTGAAAACGTACGCCAAACAAGCTAAAGTTATCCACTTTGATATAGACCCTGCCGAAATAGACAAGAATGTAAAAACAACAGTTCGTGTGCTAGGGGATGTAAAAGAAACTCTGGCAGAAGTAGCCAAGTTAATTGATACTACTACTCATCCGGAATGGCTGGCAGAATTCAGATCGTGTGATGATAAGGAGTATAATGTTGTCATCAAAGATGAATTGTTTCCGACTTCGGGTAGCTTGAAAATGGGTGAAGTAATCCACAAAGTTTCGGAAGCCACAAACGATGATGCAGTACTGGTTACAGACGTAGGTCAGCACCAAATGATGGCTGTTCGCTATTTCAAATACAAACAATCACGCAGTGTGGTTACATCAGGCGGTCTTGGTACTATGGGATTTGGATTACCGGCAGCCATTGGAGCCAAAATAGGTGCACCTAACCGTACAGTTTGTTTATTTGTAGGTGACGGTGGTATTCAAATGACCATACAGGAATTAGGAACCATTATGCAGTACGATGTGGATGTAAAAATCATTATCCTGAATAATCATTTCTTAGGGATGGTGCGTCAATGGCAGGAACTGTTCTTTAGCGAAAGATATTCCGAGACCACAATGAAGAATCCGAATTTCTGCATGATTGCTAATGCCTACAATATTAAATCGAAAATAGTAGACAAACGCGAGGATCTCGACAGCGCCATTGCCGAAATGATAAATCATAAAGGTTCTTACCTCTTAGATGTACAGGTTGAAGCCAAAGGAATGGTATACCCAATGGTACCTTCGGGAACATGCGTTACGAATATATTACTAGGAAACGAATAAGATGTCTGTAGAATCACAATTCAATTCGATAGCCCGGCTGTATGATAAGCAAAGACCTTCTCTGATTCCCTGTTTTTCAGATTTCTACGGAGTTGCGGTTGACAATATTAATTTGTCGACATCTTCTCCTGAAATTCTGGATTTAGGAGCAGGCACCGGGTTGTTTTCTGAATTTGTCCTACAAAAATATCCGAATGCAAAGATCACGCTTGTCGATTTGTCGCGAAAAATGTTAGATGTAGCTAAAAAAAGATTTTCGTCAAATAAAAATATCGACATAATCCAACAGGATTTTACTACTTTTAAGGGCGAAAAACTATACGATGCTGTAATCTCATCTTTAGCCATTCATCATTTAGAAGACCAAGCGAAAGCCGAGCTATATAACACAATTTTCAACCTTCTGAAGCCTGAGGGAATATTTATTAACGCAGAACAAGTTGCCGGAGAAAGTGAGTATCTCAGTCGATTGTATGACAAGAAATGGCGTGAAAAGGTCGAAGCCAGTGATTTAAGCAGAGAGGATATCGATACATCTTACGAAAGAATAAAGCTAGATAAGAGAACTCCCGTTTCAACCCAGATAAAATGGTTAAGAGATGCAGGGTTTAAAGAAGTCGATTGCTTATACAAATACTATGACTTTGCAGTTCTTTACGGTCGAAAGGAATAGTTCAGATAGATAAAAATTTCAGAACTTAAAGCAGGCATGTGGAAGTAAATTTTAATTAATTTGAAATTATGGAAGATAAAACATTATATACCGTTACAATATTTTCAGAAAATACAGTGGGTCTGTTAAGTCAGGTAACCAGTGTATTTACACGCCGCCAATTAAATATCGAAACACTTTCGGTATCTCCGTCGGCTATTAAGGGAATCCATAAATTTACAATTACAGTATATTCTAACAGAGAAGATATTGTAAAGGTAGTTAAACAAATAGATAAGCGTGTAGATGTACTGAAATCGTACTTCAATACAGACGAAGAACTGATACATCAGGAAATTGCCTTATACAAACTTTCGACGCCTGATTTCTTAAAAATAGGATCTGCAGAAGCTCTTATCCGAAAATTTCATGCTCAGATTCTCGAAATCAATGAGAATTGTGTGGTTATTCAAAAAACTGGACATTATGCAGAGACTCAGGCTTTATTTGAAGAATTGAGTGAAATGATCGGCGTGCTTCAATTCATCCGCTCAGGGCGTGTAGCTATTACAACCTCTAAAATCGAAAGATTAAGTGATATGTTGAAAGAGAGGGAGAAAAATAATCCGGTAGTTTTCAACCTAAAGTAAAGTTATGTTATCTAAAGAAGGAGTATATACGTATGTAATTGATGCTTATCTTACTGATTTCAGAGGAAAAGCAACCCTTCCAATGCTGGGAGGATTTATGCTTCAGGCAGCAACACGCCACGCTGAGGAGCGAAATTTCGGTTATTCGTATATGACCAACCGTCAACGAGCATGGGTTTTGATGCGTATGTCGATAGAACTATCGGCATACCCCAATAATGATACTGTTATCAAATTGCATACATGGGTAGCCGAAGTTAGCAAATTGTTTACCGAACGCTGCTTTGCATTTGAGGATCAAGAGGGAAATTATTTTGGATATGCACGGACTATGTGGGCATCTATTGACTTAGAAACGCGTCGCCCTACCAATATTTTAGAGTTAGAGGGACTCACCAATTATAAACATGATAAACCATGCTTTGCAAATACATCCAAGATACCATTATTAAAAGATGATGCTTCAAAAGTCACTACATTTGAAGTAAAATATAGTGATATAGACATCAATAAACATCTCAACAGCATGAAATACATCGAACACATTGTTGATGTATTTCCTCTTGACAAATATGAGGAACAGGAAATCAAAACCTTTGACATTAATTATATAGCTGAAGGACAGTATAGAAGTATTCTCGATATTTATCAAAAAAAGACTGATACGGACACCTCTGTTCTGGAGATGAGAGACAACGAAAAGGTTATTTGTTCGGCCAGAGTTATTTGGAAGTAACCACAAGTATTTTAATTAAAAAATCTAACAATAGTATTTACATATATAACAAAAAAAGAAAATGGCAGAAATGAATTTTGGAGGAGTAGTAGAACAAGTTGCTACTCGTGAAGAATTTCCTTTGGAAAAAGCAAGAGAAGTATTAAAAAACGAAACAATCGCTGTAATCGGCTACGGAGTACAAGGTCCTGGTCAAGCATTAAATCTTCGTGACAATGGTTTCAATGTAATCATCGGTCAACGTAAAGGTGGTAAAACTTGGGAAAAAGCTATCGCTGACGGCTGGGTACCGGGTGAGACTCTTTTCGACATTGAAGAAGCTGCTGAAAAAGGTACAATTATCCAATATCTTTTATCAGATGCAGCTCAAATCGAAGTATGGCCTCGTATTAAGCCATATCTGACAGCAGGTAAAGCATTGTATTTCTCTCACGGATTTGGTATTACATACAAAGAACGTACAAATATCATCCCTCCTGCTGATATTGATGTAATTCTTGTTGCTCCTAAAGGTTCGGGAACAAGCCTTCGCCGTATGTTCTTAGAAGGACGTGGCTTGAACTCAAGTTATGCTATCTTCCAAGATGCTACAGGTCGCGCTAAAGAACGCGTAATCGCTCTAGGTATCGGTGTAGGTTCGGGATATCTGTTCGAAACAGATTTCAAAAAAGAAGTATATTCTGACCTTACAGGAGAACGTGGTACTCTAATGGGTGCTATACAAGGTATTCTTTTGGCTCAGTACGAAGTTCTACGTGAAAATGGACACAGTCCTTCGGAAGCGTTCAATGAAACTGTTGAAGAGCTTACACAATCATTGATGCCTCTTTTTGCTGAAAATGGAATGGACTGGATGTATGCTAACTGCTCGACTACAGCCCAACGCGGTGCTTTAGATTGGATGGGACCTTTCCACGATGCAACTAAACCTGTATTTGCTAAATTATATGCAGAAGTAGCATGTGGAAACGAAGCTCAACGCTCTATTGACACCAACTCAAAACCGGACTACCGTGAAGGTCTTGAAAAAGAATTACAAGTTCTTCGTGATAGCGAAATGTGGCGCACAGGTGCAGTTGTAAGAAAACTTAGACCAGAAAACAACTAATAAATGATTAGTCTTATAATACTGAAAACCTGCATATAACATGCAGGTTTTCTTTTTTCCTTTAATTTAGGTGATGCTTTTTCGTCTCAATACTTGCATATATAAACAAAAAGCAGTAATATTGCATCCGATTTCGAGAGAACATCTCAATCAGGTCCTATAGCTCAGTTGGTTAGAGCATCTGACTCATAATCAGGGGGTCCCTGGTTCAAGCCCAGGTGGGACCACTCCAATAAAAAGACTTACAGTAAATTGTAAGTCTTTTCTATTTTCAAATATATTCTCACAATAATTGCTTATAAAAAAACAGAAATAATAAGATAAATTTATATCTTTGAAAAAGTAACATTTATACTTTTATTCATTTCAAAGCATATGGAATATATCAGTATTAACGAGAAAGATCTAATTGAATTATACGGGGGGCCCGATAATGAGATGGTGGATAAAATGATGAGCCTAATGCTCGAACAAACTTTTCCTAAAATTACAAGTTATCTGATAGATAATAAAAATGAGAGCATTGCTTCTAAAATTGATTTCTTGAAAAATTTCACTTCATCATTTAATATGGTCGGATTGTCGGCAATCTCGGCAAAAATAGAATTGATTGATGAAAAAATAAAAAATAACGCAGACCTTTTACTTCTGAATGAAGCTATCTCGAATCTGAGAGACAGCTTGGCACTAAGTGAAACTCTAATCGAAGAATATAGAGAAAAAATAAAAAATAAAAAAAACAATCAGGCTAATAGCTAAAATTAAATCACTGCCATAACGAATAATAATGTTTTGCGCAGTGAAGAATGGCTCGATTTAAATAAATTCCAATATGAGAAAATTTCCCGCACTATTGCTATTATTAGTGTCTGTGTTTTATTTTCCTTCTCATCAAAAGCTTAATGCCCAAGCACAATCTCTTATCGGAAAAGATCTTGCATTAAGAAAAGTTGACAGCACAAATCTTTACATTAATATACAGCAACAATATTCTGATTTTTCAGGCACAATGAGTCTGAATCAATCTTCAGCAGGTATAAAATTAAAAAAACCACAATATACACTGCTTAGTAATTTCCAGATGGCATATAATAATACCACCAAAACAGGATGGCAATCTATAAATGAATTCTATTATACCCCGAAAAAGAAAAAAACTTATCAATACGCCTCTCTTTCGTTCTCCAATGCTGCATGGTATCCGAGCTTTACGGGGGCTATTTCTAACTATTATATAGGAATAAAACGACTGGAAATAGAAAACGGTGTTAAATATATCTCATTATCTAATGAAAGAGATATTTGGATGATAAATACAGGAGTAAATTATGCTTTGAATAAAAGCCTGCTTCTGGTAAAATGGATATATCTAAACAACGGTATATCTAACAATGATTTTATTTTGGGATACAGGTACTATCACAACGAAAATACGGTAACTGCACTTAACTTATTGGCAGGAGATAATAATGTCATTCCCGAATTTCAGAATCTTCCGACTACAACAACCAAACAGTTCCAAAAATACTATGGTTTTAACTTCAATACAGCTTTTCCTATATCAAAAGATCTGTATTTAGGGATTAACTATACTTATAATCATTTTAATAAAAACAGCAATGTAGGCAGTTGGAATTTACATATAGCAAGTTTAGGGATTACTTATAAGCTTCATTAATAAAATTTTTCTTAGCAGCTCAACCTCATCTGCCAAACAAGCTCCGCAACCATACTGCAATATAGGCCTGATCATTTGAAAAGACAGCTAATAAAACACCCAGAAACAGAAGAACCAGAATTGTAATAATCTGCAAATTAGATATTTTTTTCTCTCTGGCTAATTCTTCTTTAGTATCTTCATCCGGTTCATTATGCGACCCTTGTTTTTTCATAAATCAACCATTTGTTTTTAAGTTTCCTGTCTTATGGGTTTTATCCCATTTCATTTCCGACTTGGTTATTTCTTTTATATAAGAAGCAAATGTGATGGCACAAAGAAACGGGCCATATCCACCAATAAGCAACAGTGTACGTGAAATAAAGGATGGGCAACCTTTTTTCTCTGCATAGTATGCCATATAAGATACAAGCATACATAAAGAAACCCACAGATACAAGAAGAAGACTATAATGAATGACTTAATATCCAATCCAAAATAAGAATAATTTCCATTTGAATTAAGAACCATAATATCCAGGAGATTATCCAATAGGTTAGGATAAATAGAAAGAATAATAAGACACAAGGATATTATACCCGGAAACAGCAAACCTTCGAGTCGCGTTCTCCTTGCGGTCTTTGGGTCTAAAAAATTACAAGTCAATATTATAAATAAGTCCGTAAATGTATTTAATATCCAGAATTGCTTAAATATCATCCATGAATAAGAAAAATCAAGAAAAAACAGACCTGTAAGTCCTACAGATGATAATATCATCAATATAGGCATAAGCATAATTGTAAACCAGATGAAAGAAAAACCAAAGGAGCCAAGATTCCCCACTTTTCTATTAAGCCATATATGCTTAAAAGCTTTTGTTACCTGGATATTACCTCTTGCCCATCTCAATCTCTGCTTCCATAGTGCCACTAGGCAATTGGGCTCTTCTGCCCACACAATAGCATAGGGATCAAAAATCGTTTTTTTTCCGGCTAGTTGGGTATTGAATGTGGTAAAGGTATCCTCAGCCAAAGACGATGTATCTATTTGTCCCCCAATCGCCATTAAATTTTCCTTTGTCAACAGCTGGGCTCCCCCTGCAAGACAGGCAGTAACCTGCAATACATTCTGAGCTCTCCGGCTGGCAGCTTGTGCGCAAATATACTCAAATGCGATAAATTTATTAACCAAGGTGTTGGATGTCGATCCCTCTTTTATGTAGGCCATTACGGCTCCGATATTTGGATCGGCAAGATGTCGAACCATTTTCCTCAATGTTTTTGCTTCAAAAAGAACATCGGCATCTATAATTAAAACTGCCTCTGCCCAATCTTCTTCCAATATCGCCTTAATACCGGCATTTAGGGTATGTGCTTTCCCTTCACCACCTTTTTCTCTCTTAATATAACGTATGTTGTTGGGATATGATTTTAATTTCTCTCCGACTATTTCAAAAGTATTATCTGTACTCGCATCATCTACTACATAAAGTTTCAGAGATTCGGGTGGATAGTCCATAGACAACAAATGTTCTATAGTATTTCCGATTACATCCGCCTCATTCCAACAAGGAATAACAACCGCAACGGTAGGAGTGATAGGCCTGGCTAGCTTGTAGTGATTAAGTCTTGAATGAAAAATGACTAAAATAAACTGATAAAGAGATGCAAATAAAGGAAGAGCACCTAAAAGAACAAAAATAGTCAAAAGAATTTTCAAACTTATAATCATACCTACAATCTAATTCAGCCTATGCAAAGCAATACCCTTTGTTATGAGACTTTTATTTCTTTTGCAACAAGTGCTTTCTGATGGTTACTAAACTCCGAATCAGACATATATATTTCTTCGTAATATCGAACCATAGCCAATTCTTTATAATCGACATAAGGTATAGAATTACCCGAAAGTGCATGCTCAACACACATCAACGGAATATTGGGACCACTTTCTACAACCAGACTCAATCCTCCCGAAAATCTCGGATTAATTTCAAGTAAATATGGAGTTCCATTTTCATCTACAATCACCTGAATATTTGCCCCGTAAGTAACTCCTACAGCCTGAGCTATCTTCACACAATAATCTTGTATCTCTTTATTTTTAATTGTTTTTGAAGCAACTACAACTCCCGAATCTACTTTGAGGCGTTCTCTAACCACTGCTGCTGCAACCGAGCTATCTTTATTAAGCATAACATCTATACTATATTCTTTTCCTCCAATAAATTCCTGAACCATATAGTTTTCCTTCTTCAGATTTTCCAGAACTTTGTGATCGGGAGCAGAAGTTATAATAATACCTCTGGAACCACTCCCGCTCCGAGGCTTAAATACCATTTTTTTTGAGGTGATCTGTGGATTTATTAAATACTCTTCCAGCGATTGATATTGAGGCAAAATAACCTTACCCTTACATTTATCCATCAATTTGAGTTTATCCAGAATTATACCCAATACTTCTTTTTTACAACTAACTATACGGCAGCCTATAGCATCAAACGACTCTTTTATTTCCATTAACGGAACAAACTCAACATCTACAGTCGGAATAAGTATATCTATCCGATGCTGCTTACATAAATTCAGGATAGCTTCATTAAATCCGGGCTTAATTCCTCCCGGAATAACAAATCTTTTAGCCGGTTCTACAAAATAAAGCCCTGTTGCCAAAGGATCCATATCGGCCATAAAAAAATCATATGGTCTATCTTTTAATGCTTTATAAGCGCAAATTGCAGCGGGACCTCCGGCGCCTGTTATTAATACTCTCGCAGCCATATTTATAATTGTTTGGTTTGGTTAAGATTTAATTATTTCGAAAGGTTCTATTGTTTTGTAGTTGGCATAACGCCCCCAATAAATAGCCGTAGCCTTTATTATATCATCTTTTAAATAAACAGCCTTGCTTTTTTGTGTTTCATGAAAAGCTATGAGTTGCAGTTTTAAATCTAAAAAATCATCTATAGATTCAAATTTCTGAGGATGAAAGTTTATGTTGGTTGAAGGAGCCTGATAGGCGTATACCTCGTCTATCTTACGAGCAGCTATTATAGTAGCAAGATGCGTATTCCGATGATCCTTGTGGTTATCATTTACACTATGAGTATAAATAATATCCGGCTGAAAATTATAAATAACCTCTTCGATTACCCTGATAGTCTTGGGGCCCTCCGAAACAGATGTGTCCTCCAGATTACTGATTATCAAACTGGCATTAAGGAATTCGGAAGCTGCTTTTGCCTCCAAAAAACGTTTTTCGGTGTCACCACCTACTGCCCCTCTTGTTAATGTTAATATTAGCACCTCATCATTTCTGGCGATATGCTTAAGCATAGTACCTCCGCAACCAATCTCTACATCATCGGGATGTGCACCGATAGCAAGCACTTTTTTTCTTTTTTTCTGCTGCACTAAAGCTCTAAGCTGATCTACAATCTTATCCCTAACACTGTCGCTGATTACAGTAAGTACCCAGAAGTTGTTTACACCATATTCCAAGGCTGCTCCCATCAATTCTATATCTTTATCTTCTGCAAGCAGCATAATATAGGCAGTGGGTTTATGCGTTTTAATATACGCCAATGCATTTCCGGCTGCTTGGAAAGAAGGTCTTCGAGCGGCAAGGATAAAAACCTGATCGTTACTGTCACAAGGTTTTTTCGTCGAGATATCTTCAAAATTCACGGCACAGCATTTAAGATTTAATCCCTCACCGATAATAGACGATAGGGTGTCTGTGTCAGTTTGACTGCCAATTAATATAATCTCCATTTATTTTATGAATAAAATTGTCCAGATAAATATCAAACACACTAGTTACAACAAAGTTTAAATTTAATAAATCTAAATTAGTAAATTATCTGGTTTATACAAAATTATGTTACTTTTACTGCAATTTTAAAAATTTCATGATGTAACAAATTTTTTAGGAATGAAGATATTGATGGTTTGCAAAGGAAATATTTGCCGCTCGCCTTTGGCGGAAGGTGTACTGAGAGAGTTGTCTGCCGGCAATAAACTTGACTGGCAGCTAGACAGTGCCGCTATTAAAGCATTTCATATTGGTAAAGCTCCCGATTCTCGAGCTATACATACAGCACAAAAACACAACATAGACATCAGTGCCCACAAATGCAGACTATTAGTTGAAGAAGATTTTGACTATTTTGATATCATCTATGCCATGTCTCAAGATATACTTGATTTCATGAAGGAAATGGCTCCAAAAGACAAACATCACAAATTGAAATTATTAATGAACGAGGTTGAGCCTCTATCAAATTTAGATGTTCCCGATCCTTTCCATGGCGAAGAGAAAGATTTTGATTATGCTTACGATCTTATTTTATTAGCTTGTGAAAAAATCATAGAAAAACAGTTTAAAGCATAGAAAGAAGGCTATCCATATCAAAAGGCTTACACCTCCTGTGAGCCTTTTATAATTTCCAGCATTTATTTTTCCCCTTCATTAATCCACAATTTAACTTTTAGAGTATTTATTAAGAAAAAAAATACAATTTTCAGTAGAATAAACTCTAATTTAGCATGTTTTTTACGGATTAATTGAATTTCGAAAATCTGTAAAATAACTAATCATATTTACTTTAAGGTTAACAGCTCTGTATAGCCGTTTTACCATACCCAAATACTAAAAAGGGCTGAGACCTAAGTTTGAATTTTTAATCATGGAATTTAGAGAATATCTAAAATATAGTTTTTTTGATTTACTGATCGATAATAATATTAGTTTTGCACTGTATCGTTTACCGCGCAAATGCGATATACATTTTGTATTACAAACCTCAGACCAATCCGAAACATTCACGAACCTATTAGAACTGAATAACAGAAAAGGATTTGTTATTGCGCCTTTTCAAATATCTAAAACTGCTCCAATAGTACTTATACGTCCCGACCAAGTATTGACCGGAGAAGAAGCCGTTTTTAGCTATCTTTATAATTCCGATTTCAATAATTACACAAATAAAGCCTCTTCTAGCTTTTTCGAACCATCGAAAGCTGTAACATTTGAACAGTATAAAAACGGATATGATTCATTTCATGAAGCATTAAGCGGTAACATATTGAAAAAACTGGTTCTTTCACGTACTTTTGAGCTTTCTCGAAACGAGAAATTTTCTGCCGGACTATCCTTCCAAAATGCGTGTAAAAAATATCCTGATAATTTCATTTTCTTATGCCATACTCCCGAATCAGGAACATGGCTAGGCTGTTCTCCTGAAATACTTGTATCGGGAGAAAACAGAAATTGGACAACGGATGCATTAGCCGGAACGCAAAAAGTACCGGACACCGATCAGCCAATCATATGGGATGACAAGAACCGTCTCGAACAACAGATTGTTGTTGAATATATGCAGCAGCAATTGATTAAAGCCGGAATAAAATCTTCTTACAGCGAAGCCAAGACTATTCGGTCGGGAAATTTGGCACATCTCAAAAGTGAATTTTCTTTTCATGTAGATGATTCGTCTAAAATAGGGAGTTTATTGAGTCTGCTTCACCCAAGCCCAGCCGTTTGTGGTTTCCCTAAAAAAGAAGCTTTCGACTTCATTACCGAAAACGAAGGATATGACAGAAAATACTACTCCGGCTTTTTAGGGTATCTGGATGTAGATAACAAAACAGATTTATTCGTAAATTTGAGATGTATGCAGATATTCAAAGAAAATCTACGGTTATTTGCCGGAGGAGGAATACTTCCTTCATCTGAACTTATATCGGAATGGAAAGAGACCGAATATAAACTGCAAACGATTTTGTCAATCATAAACGAATAACGCAACTTATGTTCTCCGTAAAGAAAAATGTATTACAAACAGTAGCTTTACTCAAGGCTTATGGAGTAAAGCAAATTGTACTTTCGCCCGGATCGCGTAATGCTCCATTGATGCAGACTTTTTCGCAAGATGCGTTTTTTGAGTGTCATACGATTGTGGACGAGCGAAATGCTGCTTTTTATGCTTTGGGAATAATACAGGCTTTGCAACAACCGGTCGCTATTTGTTGTACATCGGGTTCTGCATTACTAAACTATGCTCCGGCAGTAAGTGAGGCTTATTACCAACAATTACCTTTGATCGTGGTTTCGGCGGATCGCTCTCCCGAATGGATCGGACAGATGGATGGGCAAACATTACCTCAGGCTGGTGTATTCGGCTCGTTATCTAAAAAATCGGTTCACTTACCCGAAATCAACAGTGAAAAAGACGAGTGGTTCTGCAACCGCTTAATTAATGAGGCACTTATTGCTTGCACGGCCGATGCTCGAGGCCCCGTTCATATAAATATACCTTTAGCAGAACCTTTATTTGATTACTCGGAAGAGAAACTGCCCGAAATAAGAAAAATAAATTATGCAAGACCTCGAAAATCTGCTGACATACCTGCTTTTATTGAAAAATGGGACAAATTACCTAAACGTTTAATCATTGTAGGGCAACTGTTTCAAACTCCTCAACTAACTGAACTACTTGAGAGCTTAGCAAAAAAAACCGACTGCATAGTCTTTACCGAAAATTTATCGAATAGTGTATCACCCCTATTTATAAGCAACTTCGATGCAGTATTATATGCTGTATCGGAAGAGAAAAAAGAAATATTTGCACCTGATCTGGTTATTACACTCGGTGGGCATATTGTTTCGAAACGATTGAAACACTTTATCAGACAACATAAACCTAAGAATCACTGGCATCTGACTGAGTCGGGCGAAGTAGTAGACTTGTTTCAATCATTGACCGATTTAGTGGAAACAGAAGCTATTGAATTCTTTTCTAAATTGTCATCAGAAGTCCAAGATAATAGAGATAAACCATTCTTCGATTTATGGAAGAATACCTCTCTACTCATACCCGAACCCAAAGAAGATATACCTTTCTCGGATATATCGGTTACGGGTGATTTTTTAAAGGTAATGCCGAAAAATTCGGTTTTGCACCTAGCCAATAGTTCTACGGTACGGAATGTGCAGTTGTTTCAATTGGATAAATCAATCAAAGTATATTGCAATAGAGGTGTGAATGGTATAGAAAGTACCCTACCCTCTGTAGTCGGATTTGCTTCGGTCTATAAAGACCCTGTGTACTTAATTATAGGCGATCTAAGCTTCTTCTATGGACTGAATGCTTTGTGGAATATACAACATATTAGAAACTTGCGGATACTTCTAATCAACAATGGAGGAGGAGGTATTTTCCACCTGCTTCCGGGACTTAATCAAGCCACATCTTTAAAAAAATATGTATCAGCGGATCATACCTCAACGGCAAAAGACTGGGCTTTAGCGGCAGGATTAAATTACTTGTCGGCAGAGAATAAAAATGATCTGAAAGAAAGTCTTAAAGCATTCATTGACACCAAAACCGACCGATCGGTTTTACTGGAAATATCGACAAATATGGAGATTAGCAAAAAAGCTTTCCAAGAATATTATCATAAACTAAAAACAATAATATAATATGTCAACAACAAGACAATGGGAAACCATCAAAGAATACGAAGATATTCTGTTTGATTATTTCGAAGGAATAGGCCGGATAACCATCAATCGCCCACGCTATCGCAATGCCTTCACACCTACAACTACTATGGAGATCAGTGATGCTCTACGCATATGTCACGAAAATCAGGATATTTATGTAGTAGTCCTTACAGGTGCAGGAGACAAGGCTTTTTGTGCGGGTGGCGATCAGAATGTAAAAGGCAAAGGCGGATATATCGGAAAAGACGGTGTCCCACGTTTGCAGGTTCTTGAAGTACAGAAACAAATTCGCTCAATGCCTAAACCCGTTATCGCTATGGTAAACGGTTTTGCTATCGGTGGGGGACATGTTTTACAAGTAGTTTGCGATATTTCAATTGCTTCCGACAATGCTATTTTCGGACAAACAGGCCCTAAAGTAGGTAGTTTCGATGCAGGTTTCGGGTCTTCTTATCTGGCTCGTATTGTAGGTCAGAAGAAAGCTCGCGAAATATGGTTCCTTTGCCGCCAATATTCAGCTCAAGAAGCTTTGGAGATGGGACTTGTGAATACCGTTGTTCCTTTCGATCAGTTAGAGGATGAAACTGTAAAATGGGCACATGAAATGATGCAACATAGCCCAATGGCATTGCGTATGATAAAAATGGGATTGAATGCCGAACTAGATGGCCAGGCAGGTATACAGGAACTTGCAGGAAATGCAACACTTCTTTATTATCTGACTGATGAAGCTCAAGAGGGTAAACACGCTTTCTTAGAGAAACGTAAACCCGATTTTAAGAAATTCCCTAAGTTTCCTTAAGTTTATCAGGCATAGTATACAATAGATGAAAAACCGTTCATCTGCTGTCTTTAATCGGGCGTATAAGTATACGTCCGATTATTAAATACTTTATCTATATATAAGAAAGTTACAGCTACAAAAAAGGTAACAAGAAAAAAGCAGGTAAAAAAGTGTAACTTTTGTCACTTTTGTAACCTTTTCACCCGTTAATCATTGATAATTTGCATTTTACAAAAACTATAAAAGTTACATATTTTTGTCTCCTTTGTCACCTTACCAGTTACTTTGTATAATTAGTGTGTACCTTACCTAACATTCGTAAATGGAATTTAAAACTAAAATAATACCTTATACCTTGCAGTTTAAAAGACCGGCAGGCACGTCACGAGGAGTATATCACGACCATAAAATTTGGTATGTAGTGATTTATTCGCCCTCCGATCCTCAACATTGGGGCATAGGAGAATGTGCGCCTTTGTTCGATCTGAGCTGTGATTATAATGAGGATTATGAGCAAACATTGGAACGGTTTTGCAAGGAACTAGAAGAAAGTAAAACCTTGAATACGGAGGCTTTGCGTCCCTATCCTTCTATTCTATTCGGGTTAGAAACTGCTTTACGCCATTACGAAAACCGAAGTTTTAAACTTTGGGATAATTCGTTCACAAAAGGAGAGAAAGGTATTCCTATAAACGGCTTAATCTGGATGGGCGATTTCCGGTATATGTATGAACAGATAGAAGCTAAAATGGCACAAGGTTTTCACTGTATCAAACTGAAAATAGGGGCTATCAATTTCGAGGATGAAATAAAACTTCTCCAACATATACGGAAGCATTTTTCGGCAGATCAAATTACTTTGAGGGTAGATGCAAACGGGGCTTTTACTCCAAATGAGGTTTTGGATAAATTGAAACGCCTTTCGGAACTGGACTTACACTCTATTGAACAACCCATATGTGCTGGACAATGGAACGAAATGGCTCGATTGACTAAACAAACTCCTTTGCCTATTGCATTGGATGAAGAGCTTATCGGCATTCATCAACCCGAAGAAAAAAGAAGATTATTAGAAACTATCAAACCTCAGTATATTATCCTAAAACCAACCCTACACGGTGGTATCAGCGGTTGCGAGGAATGGATAAAGCTAGCCGAAGAATTCAAAACAGGTTGGTGGATAACTTCGGCATTGGAGTCGAATATAGGATTAAATGCCATCGCTCAATGGTGTGCAACTTTTGATAACCCTCTACCGCAAGGCTTGGGCACAGGTGGCCTTTACACCAATAACATCGAAATGCCTTTAACCATCAAAGGTGATTGCTTATGGAGTAATCCGAACGGTCAGTTTCCATCATTAGATAATCTGATATAATTATGTACCAACTAGATAGAACAAAGCAAACAATAACAATTGAGGGAAAGGTATATTTCCCGAATACATTCTCCGGTAATAATTCTCCTGAATTTATCTCTCAATCCGATTTTCATAATGATTTGTTTTTATTCTTGAAAGATTGGTTTTCCGATTCTCCGACATTAAAAGTTCAGACATCGGGTTCAACAGGTATTCCTAAAGAAATGCTTGTCGAAAAAAGCAGAATGATGCAAAGTGCACAATTGACGTGCTCTTTTCTTAGCTTAAAAAAAGGAGATTCTGCTCTGCTTTGTATGCCTCTGAATTATATTGCAGGCAAGATGGTAGTGGTTCGAGCATTGGTTGCAGGGCTAGATTTATATCCTATTCCACCATCGGGTAATCCATTAAAAGATACTGATAAGGAATTTTGTTTTGCAGCAATGATTCCATTGCAGGTATTCAATAGTCTGCAATCGGATACAGAGAAAAAACGATTAAGCAATATCAAGAATCTGATTATCGGGGGAGGTTCGATTGACCCTCAAATAGAAGAAGCTATAAAGAGTTTTCCTCACAAGGTATATTCTACTTATGGTATGACCGAAACACTTTCTCACATTGCATTGCGGCAATTAAATGGCAATGAATCTTCGGATCATTATCATCCTTTCGACTCGGTTATTTTATCTATATCAGAAGACAATGCATTGATTATAGATGCCCCTTTGGTTTCTGATGAACGCCTCTACACAAATGATATAGTAGAGATATATGAGGACAAGAGTTTTCGTATTATAGGACGGAAAGACAATATCATAAATAGTGGCGGAGTGAAAATACAAATAGAAGAGGTAGAAGCTTTACTTAAACCATTATTAAACAACGGTTTTGCAATCACCTCCCTACCCGATCCTAAATTTGGAGAGATTGTGGTATTAGCCACCGAAAAAGAAATTGACAAGAAGTCAATCTCGAATTTATTGCCTGTATATTCTATGCCTAAAAAAATAATTAGGGTAAATAAAATACCCTTAACCGAAACGGGTAAAATTAGCAGAGCAGCATTAAAACAGCTTGTTTTAAACAAGTCCGACAACTCCCAATAAAAATAAAACAAGCGACTAATCACTAGCCGCTTGCACACTTAGTAGAGTATTATTTTCAGAATCTATATGCAACTTAATAATCCCTGTTCTAAAACAACACCTACTATTTGAGATCTATAATTAATAATCTGTATTTTGAGGATCGAAATTCGTCCATCCCTTCATCCAGTTATCAGCATCTGCATCACTTTTAAACGCACCTACATAATCCACTTTATCAAAACCCGACTGTAGTAATGGATCAGTAAATGATGCTGCACCCAATAATGGACTACCTGTAGTAGGTCCCCAGTTAGAATTAACGGATAAACTATTAGGTTGCTTTAACTTAAGATCCGAGATACTAGCAAATACTTTGTTGCCTGTCTGCGATGTAAAATAAGTATGAGAGAATGATTGAGCATCAGTCATATTAACTCCATTAGTTGAATATTTATCGGCAAAGCTATTATTTACATCAGAACCTACCACACCCATTTGAGCAAAAAATACATTATTGATTTTCAATGTTCCGTTGGTTGCTAAACTTTGGGTATCTCCTTTTTGATTATCAAGAAGCAATCCTACAGGAAATCCCATCGCCACAGAGTTGAAACAGCTCAACTGAGAATAACGTCTGATTTGCATAGCAGCTTGAAACAAGCCTGTCTTAGAGTTATTATTAGGTCTGTAATTACCTGCATTGATATACTCTAAAGTATTCACAAAGTCTGCTGCCTGACCTATCGGACCAACAAGAGTTACATTACTGAATACAACAGAAGTTTTAGGAGTGCCGGCTGTTCCCGAAGCATTGTTATCCGATTCAAATCCATTTGAAAGAGAAGTATCGGCGATCTTTGGATTGCGAACCGCCAACAGGTATTGCAGCTTCCCTGAGAAACCATAATCTGTATCAAAATCATCATCCCATCCGTGGTACGCTACCAAATATTTTGCACTAACCGATCCTCCGAACCACTCGTAAGAATCATCATTACTATACGACACTTGAAGGTGATCTACTTTTGTTCCGCTACCTACTGCCCCGAAAGTAATACCATTTATTTCTTTATTTTCTTCGAATGGGTATCCGGCAAATTCAACACGTACATAACTTAATATACCTGAGTTATCAGCATCATTGTCGCCACCGTATTTTGTTCTTGGGCCACCTTCTATTTGAAGCTGCCCGCCATTATTGGTCTTGGCATTACCACAGATAATAAGTCCGCCCCAGTCTCCCGGTTTACGGCTTCCTTTTGCTTGTGCCGATGTAAATACAATAGGCGCACTTGCTGTACCCTGGGCATAGATTTTAGCTCCCGGCTCAATAATCAAACTACCGGTGGTTGCTTTATCCCCCTTAATAATAGTTCCCGGTTTAAACGTAACCGAAGCACCTTTCACGACATATACCCAGCCTTTGAGTGTATATGTTCCTTTTTCGAAAACAGTATCTTTTTTTATTTCATAGCCGGTTGTACTTCCGTCGCCAATTACTCCTACAACAGGCACCGGATCAGGATCAGTAGACGAATTGTTATCACTACTGCAATTCGTAAAGAGCATGATGCTACTTGCTATCCATGCTAAATTAAATAATTTGAAAAGTTTCATTGTGTAAATATTTAAAAATTAGTTGCTAATAATATTTATTAATTTTAATCAAGTCAACAGTAAAAGTCAAAGACCTTAAAAATTGAATTTGGCAGAGATGCTGATATTCCGCCCCGGATTATATCGCCTCGTTGTTTGCTCTCTTTCATGCATCACTCCGTCGCTATCTATAAATTTGGGGAACTGTTTATAAACGACATCCTGAGAAAATATATCTTTTACAGCTGCTGCAATTTCGACCTGTTTGCCTATTCGTTTAGTTACAGTAAAGTCAAGCACATTTCGGGGCATTTCATACATATCGGGGATATCATCATTCACTGTACTGTTTTCGCTTTTGCTTTTAAGTCCTATACCTACAATCCGTTTACCGATGATGTTATACATAAGTCCGGCTGTCAGACTTAACGGTTCGCTTTGATAAAAAAATCCGGCATTTACCAAGAAAGGAGATTGTCCTTGTAGCGGACGCTCGTCTTCGGTACTGCTTTCATCAAATTTGACTTTACTCTTGATTAATGACCCGTTGACCACAGCAGAGAAATCTTTCAGTCCAATAAAGTCAAGGCGCTTTTTGAGGTCTATCTCAACCCCTAGATTCTGTCCTGACAAAGCATTTTCGAAAGTAAATATCCGGCTTCCTCCTCCTGTATTAACAAAAGTCCATTCAATCGGATTGTCGAAATGTTTATAGAATAGTGCTACAGATATTAGCTCACCCGAAGATGGATAAAGTTCGTATCGAAGATCTACATTTTGAATATAGGCTGCTTTCAAATCGGGATTACCTTGTATTCGGTTGAACAGGTCGAAGTCATAATATGAAGCGGGTGAAACCTCCCTAAACTCAGGACGATTGATCGACATACCATAAGCAAATCGCAGGATATTGGATTTATCGAGATTGTAACTCGCATTTAATGAGGGAAATACATCTGTCGTTTTGTATTCCGAATCTTTTGTCTCAAAACCGACAGGTGATACAAAGTTGGTTAAGGTCATAATATCGTGCTCGAAACGCGCTCCTGCATAAATATTAAATTTATTATAGGGAATATTTATGGCTAAATAAGCCGCCAATAATTTATTATTTCCATCGTAACTATCTACATTATTAGTAGATTCATTAATATAAAGTCTTCCTGCTCCAAAATTCTCAGGGATAAGAATGTCGTTCACAACATCACCAAAGCGAAAGCTATAAGGGAAATAATTTTCATTATATAGATAGTCAAAGTCTCTCGTATTATAGTCTTTCACTTTATATTCTCCATAAAAGCCTCCCTTCAAGGTCGAAGTGATAGATGAATTAATCTTCAGATCATGCGAATAATTGGCTCCCACATTGTAGGTATATTCACTCAGATCAATAAAATTTCGTTCGATATCAGCTTGCGAAATATACATCTGCCCATTAAATGGGTCTTCGGGTGTAGAAGCATTTTCGGTACGATTTATCATCCTTCGGTCGGGCTGATTTTTATTGGCATACGAAAAGCCTAAAGTCCAATCGAGCTTATCGGCAAAAGGCAAAGTATGCTTTCCTGTAAACTGCCCCGAATAGGTGGTTCGGCTTGAATATAGATATTCCTGTTTTTCTTGTCTTTTCGAACGCCCACTGGTATAGTCCGTTCCCTCACGAAATGTATAGCGGTCTTGTCCTAACTGATTGAAAATATTCTGAAATTCGTAATGATTATTTTTATTCGAAATAAAAGATAGGTTAACCATAGCTCCCAATCGGGCATTGCGGTTATATTGATCGTCGGTATAATCATTATCCGGTTCAGCTATATCGGCTATATCATTATACACCTCATATTGTGCATTCCTCATACCCATGAGAGTACGGCTTGTATAACTGTAATTGACGGCACTGGTCAATCCCCATTGCTGGCCGCCTTCGGTATTGATACGCCTGCTCATGGCAAAAGAAAAACGTTGATCGGGCAAAGGACTTCTGGTCTTTATATTCCAGTTGTTATTGAATCCGTTTTTAGTTACAGCATCCACCATATCGGTGTTATCGCCATCGAGCCTGAATGGAACAATATCTCTCAAAGCTCTATGTCCGTTATCAAATCCCAGAAAATCGGTAGCACTTCCGGGGTTATATTTAAAGTCTTTAAATTGTGTTTCTGTATTGAAACCTGTTCCATAACTGATCTCCATCGAATTCTCATTCGGTATACCTTTGGTTGCCACTTTTACGAAACCTCCCGAAAAATCGGCGGGAAGTTCGGGTTGTGGAGATTTTACGATCATAATATTCTCAATCTGCGAACTGGGAATAAGGTCAAACGAGAAAGAACGGCTATCGGCTTCAGAACTGGGCGTTGCACTATTATTGATCCATACGTTGTTATACCGTTGAGACAATCCTCTGGCAACTATAAATTTATTATCCATAATAGATATTCCGGGAATTCGTCTGATAACTTCCGAAGCATCGCGATCTTGGTTTCTCGATATTTGCTGTGATGAAACACCACTTACAATACCATTTGCATTCTTCATCGAATTGAGTAACGATACTTCCGAGTTAATTCTTGCCATCGCTACTACAACTACTTCATTCAATGCGGTGAGCGACTCTTTCATCGGTATATCTAAGCTGGTTACTTCCCCCTTCTTAACCTCTACATCTGTTATTTCCAAAGCTCCATATGAAAGGTAAGATGCTGTAATGATATGCTTTCCGGGACCAACATTCAACTCATAAGCTCCATCCATATCGCTCATTACTCCCTGAGTTGTGTTCTTTACCGAAATAGCAACTCCGGGTAAAGTCTCCCCCGTTTTAGCATCTGTTACAACTCCCTTAATAGATGTTTGGGAAAATAGTACACCGGCAACAAGTAGTGCGAAAATTGTTAAGGTCGATTTTAATACGTAATTCTTCACTTCCGAAATAAGATAATTTTTGTTGTGCATATAAATTCTAATTTTCTCTACACAAAGCACCTTTTTTATTGTTACAGAATAATAGAGATCGAGATAAGGTTAAGTAACAAAATCATGACATTTTTCTTAAGAGAGATACCTCACCGATACAAAAACACAAAACAGAAATTCATTTTTAATAATATTTGCCCTCTTTGTTTATTATTTATGACGTTTTGGAGAATTCTTCGAAACTTATTCTATCTGTATTATCGAATAGAATTACAGAAAGGCTTATCTTTATAGCCTGAAAGGTCTGGGATCAGATTGATTATAGTTAAGTAGCACTAAATATTTATTGTTACATTCTATAACTGCAACTGCCGCTCGCTATTATGCTTACCAAAGCAACAAATAGGTATGAGACCTTAATAAAGACAATAAAAAGGTCTGAGACCTTCATTATTTTAAGGTATTTATTATGTCGCAACAACTAGAAAACGCCATCAAGACATTATCTCAAAAGGGATATTTGAATATGGAAATTCCGAAAGGAATAGATTTGATAGCAGAAATAAATAAACTGCGTAAAGAAAAGAATGCAATTATACTTGCCCACTATTATCAAACCGGAGATATTCAGGATATAGCCGATTATTTGGGCGATAGTTTACAGTTAGCCCGTGCTGCTGAAAAGACAAATGCTGATATGATTGTATTCTGCGGAGTACATTTCATGGCTGAAACGGCAAAAATTGTGAATCCGACTAAAAAAGTAGTTCTTCCCGATACTCTTGCAGGATGTTCTTTAGCCGATTCATGTTCAGGTGAAGGTCTTAGAGAAATGCGGAAACAATATCCCAATGCGATAGTGATAAGCTATATCAATTGCGATTCGACGGTAAAAGCCGAAAGCGATATTATAGTAACCTCGTCCAATGCCGAACATATTATAAATGCACTGCCTATGGATCAGGAGATAATATTCGCACCTGACAAAAATTTGGGAGCATACTTAAATCAGGTAACAGGACGGAAAATGATTTTATGGGATGGTGCTTGTATTGTGCATGAAGCATTTTCATTGGAAAGAATTGCTCAGCAAATGCTAGATAATCCCAAAGCAAAACTGATAGCTCATCCCGAAGCAAAAGCTCCTCTTCTGAAAGTAGCCAGCTATGTAGGGTCTACCTCTAATCTACTCAATTATGTAGTGGAAGACAGCGGTACTGAATATATTGTTGCTACGGAAGAAGGTATTTTACACGAAATGCAGAAGAAAGCTCCTAACAAGAAGCTGATTCCTGCCTTAGTAAACGATAAAAGTTGCAACTGCGGGGAATGTGCATTTATGAAACTCAACACCATGCAAAAGCTTTACTTATGTATGAAATATGAGTTACCCGAAATTACATTGGATGAAGATTTACGCATAAAAGCACTTCAACCCATCAACAGAATGCTCGACATGTCGAAAGCAATCAAGTAAAGGGCGAAAACCTTTTTATTGATTTGCCACATATAATAACGGTAGGCAGTTATAAAGATTTAAAAGATGATTTACACAGATATCTTAGTTATCGGATCGGGTATATCGGGTTTGTCGTATGCTCTGAAAGTAGCACAGGAAAGACCTGACGCCACAATTACAATCATTACCAAATCGGACGACGAAGAGTCCAACACCAAATATGCACAAGGTGGGGTTGCAGTAGTAACCAACTTCGAAAAAGACAGTTTCGAGAAGCATATCGAAGATACACTGCGTGCAGGCGGCGGGTTATGCAATCGGGAAGTGGTCGAAATCGTGATCAAGGAAGGCCCTCAACGGATCAAGGAGATTATTGATTGGGGCGTTAACTTCGACAAAAACAGCAGCGACACATACGATTTAGGACGAGAAGGCGGACATACCGAAAACCGGGTTATACACCACAAGGATATAACTGGAGCCGAGATAGAACGGGCACTCCTGCATGCCATCAATAAACTGGAGAACACTCAACTGTTGAATCATCACTACGTAATAGACCTTATTACCGAACATCATATTCCCAATGAGCCTTTCGACAAATACAGCCTCAACTGTTACGGTGCTTATGTTTTAGACATCAAAACACAGCAAGTCAAAAAAATGTCGGCAAAAATCACCCTAATGGCAACAGGCGGATGCGGGCATGTATATAAAAACACTACTAACCCGATTATAGCAACAGGAGACGGTATAGGGTTGGCACATCGGGCAAAAGCCAAGATCAGCAATATGCAGTTTATACAATTCCATCCTACTGCATTTTACAGCAATAGGGCAGGACAATTATCACTTATATCGGAAGCTGTAAGAGGATTTGGTGCAAAGTTACGGACTGCTGCAGGCGAGCCTTTTATGCACAAATATGATGAAAGGGAAGAACTCGCTTCACGTGATATTGTTGCCAGAGCCATCGACAGCGAAATGAAATTGTTAGGCGACGATTACGTATGCTTAGATTGCAGATCGCTTGATAGAGAAGAATTTCTGAAACACTTCCCCAATATATACCAACAATGTATGGACGAAGGGTACGATATGTTTAAAGACCTCATACCCGTTGTTCCCGCGAGCCATTACTTATGCGGAGGTATTGATGTGGATACATTCGGACAAAGTACTATTAAAAATATGTTTGCCGTTGGCGAATGTTCCAACACAGGATTACATGGTGCAAACCGACTGGCATCGAACTCTTTACTCGAAGCATTGGTATTCGGACATCGGGCAGCTATCAAAACGGTTGAACGATTAAACGAAGATCAGTTCAATTATACCAACCTCAACAAAGTACCCGAATGGAATGAAAAGGGGCTGAAGGTAAATGAAGAAATGGTTCTTCTCAACTATCTCCGTAAACAACTACAGGTTTTGATGAGTGACCTTGTAGGTATTGTACGCTCGAATAGCCGTCTCGAAATGGCTAAACAAAAGGAAGAAGAGATATACAGGGCAGTGAAAGAGATATATAATTTCTCTTTCTTATCGCCTCAATTGTCAGAATTAAGAAACTTAGTAAGTGTAGCCTATCTGATTATCACACAAAGTATAGAACAAAAAGAAAACAGAGGGGCATTTTACAACAAAAGCTTAGATAAAAAATGAACAGACCGATATACGTAACCGATGAAAGATTACAGCATTTCATTTCCGAAGCTATAAAAGAAGATCTCGGAGACGGAGATCACTCTACATTGGCAAGTGTACCTGAGCATCTGCAACAAAGAGCCAGACTTTTGGTGAAGGATGATTGTGTACTGGCAGGTGTTGAGTTAGCGAAAGAAATATTTCATTATTATGATAAAAACCTAAAAATAGAAGTACTTAAAAACGATGGCGATCAAGCCCGTAAAGGCGATATTGCTTTAATTGTGGAAGGATCGGCACGCTCTATTTTAAGTATGGAACGTTTCGTGCTGAATTGTATGCAACGGATGAGTGGTATCGCAACCAGTGCCCGTGAAATGGCTTCGCTTGTATCTGAAACAAACACAAAGATATTGGATACTCGCAAGACTACCCCCAATTTCCGTATGTGCGAAAAATGGGCTGTATATATCGGTGGGGCAACCAATCACCGTTATGGTCTCTATGATATGATTATGCTTAAAGATAATCACAACGATTATGCAGGAGGTATAACTCAAGCAGTGGCTTCGACTGCCAAATATTTACAGGATAATAACAAGTCATTAAAAATTGAGGTTGAGACACGTAATCTGGAAGAAGTAAAAGAAGCCCTTGCAACTAATTCGGTAGATATCATCATGTTGGACAATATGACTATCGACCAGATGAGTGAGGCTGTAAAACTGATAGGAAACAAAGCTAAAACCGAAGCTTCGGGAGGTATAACCAAAGAATCGGTGCTGGATATTGCAAAAACAGGCGTCGATTTTATATCTTCAGGCTCGATCATTTATTCGGCTCCTAATATTGATCTCAGCCTGAAAGCATTTTAAGATCTTTGGGTTCTTTTCATTAAATATAACTGCTTATCGTTATTTTACATACCAAAGCAGCAACTAGTTCTGCATACTTAAGTGATTTAAACAGGTCAATTAGGATAAATAACAGATATTTCTATCCATAAAAGATTAATTATTAGAAATTCTTTATATTTTTATAATGAAACTCAAATAAGTGTATCTTTACACTTTAAAGTCTCTGATTTTTTCATTATCGATCTAAGTATGACTATGAATACGAGTTATAACTTTAATGTATTTGATTAAATTCTAACTTTTACTTAAAGACCTAAAAGAGTGATACTATTAGCAGAAAGCGGATCTACAAAAACAGAATGGTGTCTGGTAAATGAAGACGGAATAATCGAACGTTACTTAACAGATGGTATTAATCCCTACTTTCAATCGAGAAGGGAGATCAGCCATATTGTGCGCTTACAATTACCCCCCGTATTTTTCAAATTAAAATCGAACACCATCTATTTCTACGGAGCCGGTTGCTCTTCAACGGAAAAGAAAGATATTGTAAAAGCTTCTTTAGAAGCACAATTCAGAACTCCGGCGATAGTTGAAAGCGACCTTGTTGGTGCTGCACGCTCTCTTTTCGGTAGTGAGAAAGGAATAGCCTGTATTTTGGGAACAGGTTCTAACTCTTGTTTTTATGACGGAAATACAATTGTAAAGAATGTAAAATCGTTGGGATATATTTTGGGAGATGAAGGTAGTGGAGCTTCATTAGGCAAAGCCTTTCTTGCCGATTGTCTAAAAGAATTGGCTCCTGAAGAACTCGTCCTTCCTTTTTTCGAAAAATACAGAATCGATCCTGAACAAATAATGGATTACATTTATACTAAACCTTCTCCCAACAAACTGCTTTCGGTACTTTCCCTCTTTCTATATGAGCACCTTGAACATCCGTATGTGAAGAATTTAGTTTATCAGAATCTGAAATCTTTTTTCGTAAGAAATATCGTACAATATGACTATAAAAATTATCCTGTACGCTTTGTGGGATCATTAGCCAATATGTACGCTAAACTATTAAAAGAAATCGCTAAAGAACTAGATGTCAAGATAGACCTGATACTCGATAATCCTATTAACGGACTTATTGCATACCATAAATCAAAAGGACGGTTATAAGGAATAGGTGACGAATAAACTAGATTTATCTGCTTGTTTCTTAATTAATTTATCTTTCAAGAAATATCCGATATATCATCAATTCATCTTCGATTTTATTTGTAAATAAATTCTACTCAACTTCTCTGATAAAGTTGGCTTATACACTTGAAAATTATTTTCATATGCCATTTGAGCGTATGGTCTGCTTCTATATACATTCCCATCTCTGTCTTCCAATATAGCTAAACATCCGAAAATTTTCCGAACTTTATTTTCCGGTGAGATATAAATTTCAAAGACCGCTTTCACTATAAAGTCGTCAGGAAATCCATTGTTTATCAACTCTTTCCTAATCGTTTGCTGCAGAAAACGTAATTGACTTGTGATCTGCGTTATTTGGAGTTCTTTTGGAAATACTTTTTGATTTATAATGTCAATCTGAATATCCTTTACATTTTTTTCGTCAGCAGCATTCCAGATCCAATCTGCCATGTATCCCTTTTCATAATAAAATAGTGTACTGAAATACTGCTGTATTAGACTGTTAGGAATTCCATTTAGGTTTTTCTTTTTTCCCATTTCTTAGGATCTAGAATATTATTAAAGGACAAAGAGGTTTGATTTTTATAAAATAAATACAACTCTATCCTACATTCAACTTATCTTTCAGGAAATGACCTGTATGCGACTTGGCACATTTCGCAATTTGTTTGGGTGTACCTTCACAAACCACATTTCCGCCTTCTTTTCCGCCTTCGGGCCCTATGTCGATGATATGATCGGCACATTTGATGACATCCATATTATGCTCAATAATTATCACCGTATGATCTCTTGCAATCAATGAATCGAATGCTTTCAATAAAGTTTTTACGTCGTGAAAGTGAAGCCCTGTTGTAGGCTCATCGAAAATAAACAGAGTCGGCTC
>NZ_CAKUOF010000005.1 GCF_934668725.1 uncultured Dysgonomonas sp. | reverse complement strand
AAGATAACAAAACAGCTAATCCTCGACATTATATCTAGCTTATAGTGTATATTTTAGGGGCAAATATACTATTTTTTAGCGGACTCGTTAAACCTTAAGGAAATAGCAATAGATTTATCTATATCATGAAGCGATCTTTGAAGCAAATTGAAATAAAGTTACAAAACAGAAACAAGAAGATAACAAAGGTGACACCAAGTGTCATGTTTTAGTCAAAAAAAACAGATTAAATCATTAAAAGTAAACAACTTACAAGAAGTAAACAAACAAAACAGATTACGGATGTAATATTTGTCACTTTTGTAATGTTTTAGGCATTTAAACTCTAGAATACAACAACTTAACAAAACAACAAAAGTGACAATCGAGCGTTACTCTTGTCACCTTTGTTATCTTATCCAATTATTATCCCGAACGTATTATTTAGATATAAATAAGCTTTGGGATTTTCCTTTTCTAAAAATCATGGCATCGTTACGCCTGCCTTTGCGAAGTGCTTTTTGTTGTTCTTCGGGTAACATAACTATGTCTTTGCAATCGTTGCAACAGCAGCCTTTCATCGACTCGGCACATTCGGGACATTGTATAAACAAAAGGTGACAACCTTCGTTTGCACAATTGGTATGGGTATCGCAGGGTTTACCGCATTGATGGCAATGAGCAATGATATCTTCGGTGATACGTTCGCCTAAGCGATTATCGAACACAAAGTTCTTACCAATGAATTTACTTTCCAGCCCTTCGGCTTTTACTTGTCTTGTGTACTCAATTATTCCACCTTCGAGTTGATAGACATTTTTAAAGCCCTTGTGTTTAAAGTAGGCACTTGCTTTTTCGCAGCGAATACCGCCTGTGCAATACATCAAGAGGTTTTTGTCTTCTTTATGCTCTTCGAGCATCTTGTCGATAATAGGCAGGGATTCTCTGAAAGTGGTCACGTCGGGCGTTACAGCCCCTTCGAAATGACCGACTTCGCTTTCGTAATGATTACGCATATCCAGCACCACGGTATTGGGATCGGCCATCATTTCATGAAATTCTTTGGCTTTAAGATGCACACCTATGTCGGTAACATCAAATGTATCGTCGTTGAGTCCATCGGCTACTATCTTCTCACGAACTTTGATAGTCAGTTTCAAGAATGATTTATTGTCATGTTCAACCGCCACATTCAAGCGAATATCTTTCATAAAAGGATAGGTATCGAGATAAGCCTTGAATGCCGACATATTTTCAGCAGGTAAAGACAGTTGGGCATTGATACCTTCTTCGGCTACATAGATACGCCCGAGAACATCCAGTTTTGACCACTCGAGAAACAGGGTGTCTCTGAAAGCTTGCGGATCGGCTATATGAGCATAAGCATAAAAAGAAAGGGTAAGACGCTGAACTCCGGCTTCATCTATCAATTTAGCTCTCTCGTCAGCACTCATCAAATTGTACAGTTGCATATTATACAATGGTTTAAGTTATATTTACGAATAGAATGATTCTAAATAATATTCAGAATGGGTGCAAAGAAAAGGCAAAAGAACGGATTCCTTTGCCTATCGATTATTGATTGTATCTATATATTATAGCTGTACTGTTTTTTCTAGAACTGCTGCATATCGCATAGTTTCCGATAATAACCATTGAGATTATAGAGTTCATCGTGGTGACCTCTTTCCACAATTCGCCCTTCGTGCATTACACATATTTCATCGGCGGTTTTTATGGTAGATAAACGGTGGGCAATTACAATGGTAGTACGGTTACGCATGAGGTTTTCGAGTGCTTCCTGCACCAGTCTTTCCGACTCGGTATCTAAAGCCGAAGTTGCCTCATCTAAAATAAGTATCTGAGGGTTCTTTAAGATAGCACGGGCAATGCTCACACGTTGACGTTGTCCTCCCGAAAGCTTTCCTCCACGATCTCCGATATTGGTTTCATAACCATTTTCCGTAGCACTGATAAAATCATGTGCATTGGCAATCTTGGCAGCTTCTATTACCTGCTCCAGTGTAGCATTTTCTACACCAAAAGAAATATTATTAAAGAATGTATCATTAAACAAAATCGCCTCTTGATTTACATTTCCCATTAACGAACGCAGGTCTACCACTTTGGTATTCTTAACGTCAACTCCATCAATTAAGATTTCACCCTTATCAACATCATAGAAGCGTGGAAGCAGATCGACCATAGTGGATTTACCTGATCCCGACTGTCCTACAAGAGCAACCGTTTTTCCTTTAGGTATAACCAGATTGATGTCTTGCAACACCCAATTGTTTTGGTATTTGAACCAAACATTTCTATATTCGATTTCTTTATTAAAAGAAAGTTTAACAGGCTTTTCGGGATCAACTATATTACTTTCGGCTTTCAGTATCTTATCTATACGCTCCATAGAGGCCAATCCTTTCTGTATAGCATAAGCTGACTTGGAAAACTCTTTAGCCGGATTTATGATACTGTAAAACATAACCAGATAGAACATAAAACTCGATGCTGTAATAGAAGCATTATGCCCCAGAATAAGACCACCTCCATACCACAGAACGACTGCAATAGTTGCCGTACCCAGAAATTCACTCATTGGATGTGCCAATTGCTGGCGGCGATTGATCCGGTTTGACATTCTGCGAAGCTCATCACCTTCTTTATGAAATCGGTCTTCTACTTTTCTTTCAGCATTAAAAGCCTTGATAATGCGTAGCCCACCTAATGTTTCTTCAATTTGAGCCATCAGTTCGCCCCATTTTTCCTGAGCCTCTTTAGACTGACGTTTTAAAGTCTTCCCTACTCTACCCATTATAAATCCGGATACGGGAAGAAGCACCAACACAAAAATGGTCAGTTGCCAGCTAATAACCAACATTGTGGTAAAATATACCAAAATCAGAATCGGATTTTTAAAAAGCATGTCCAAAGAGCTCATGATAGAGTTCTCCACCTCACCTACATCACCGGTCATACGACCGATTATATCCCCCTTTCTCTCCTCCGAGAAAAAGGATAGCGGTAGAGACAGTATCTTATCGTTTATCTGATTTCGAATATCACGCACCACTCCTGTTCGTATAGGAATAAGGAAAAAAGAACTCAAATAAGTAACGCCTGTCTTTACAAAAGTCATCACAACCAATGCCAAAGCTAATATAAGCAATGTATTAGCAGCTCCATATTCATCTATATAAGTTGTACTCAGGTAATAAAAATTATTTTGTGCAACATGAGCAATAGATTCCATCTTTTGCATGAATGTTGTAGCATCAGGACTAATCCAAGGCATAAACTCGTATCTGTCTTCATTAATCTTAAAAAGAATATTAAGAATAGGAATTATTAATGCAAATGACAATACATTCATCAATGCAGATAGAATATTAAAAATAAAACTCAAAATGAGCTCTTTCTTGTAAGGAGGAATAAATCGACGAAGAATACGTAAAAAATCTTTCATATAGAATCTGAATCAGTTCTGTGACCTTAAAACAAGCCCGAAAGATAATCATAATTATTCTCATCTAAAACTCAAAGTTTGGCGATCTTACGAATCATCTATATATTTGTTCTAATTATATGTTCACAGGGCTATTTATTGCTTAGGCAAGCAAAACAACAATAAGCAGTTATACCTGTTATAATAACGTTACTGAATATTTTCTTTTGAGTAAAAGGAAAAATTAAGAGTTTTACTATAAAGTTAGGAAATAGAACTAAAGCCCCGTATTTTTTATTATCTATATAAAGAAAGGACAGATTATCAGTTATAGCTTAAAATAAAATGCTGAATACTTTCCGCAACTCAATCAATATTAAATTAACGATCAACTCTACTTATGGCCAAGTATATATTTTTAATCATCATCACACTATACAACTTAAATATATTTTCTTCGGAAGGCTATATGTTCAGAGTGCAACTCAAAGACAAAGGTCAAACCGGCTATACAATAGACAAGCCCGAAGAATTTCTTTCGAAACGGGCAATTGAACGCCGTAAAAGACAAAATATAAGCATTGACAATTCAGATTTACCTATTTCATCGGCATATATCAACGTAATAGAAGAACTCGGGTGTACAGTAGTAGCAAAGAGTAAATGGCTTCAGACTGTCAGTATTTATTGTAATGACAGCTTATTTGTTGAGAAGATAAACCAACTCGATTTCGTAGACAGCACCACTTTTGCGTGGAAAGGTGATACAGCCAGAACAACTGCACGAGAATTACCCAGAAGTAAACGTTCTGTGGAGAAACCAAAAAGCGAATATGGTTACGGAGATGTTCAAATTAAAACGGTGAATGGGAACTTTCTGCATAAAGAGGGCTATAAAGGTAAAGGGATGGAAATAGCTGTAATTGATGCTGGATATACAAACTTAAAGGAAATCTTACTTCTCGACAATGTATCCATAAAAGGGGTCAAAGATTTTGTTTATAATGGTAATAATATATTTGAAAGCAGCGATCATGGGCTAAAAGTTTTATCCGTAATGGCATCAAACCGCCCTAATATTTTCGTAGGAACGGCTCCGGAAGCTAAATATTGGCTATTGCGTTCAGAAGACAGTCGATCCGAATTTCCTATTGAAGAAGACTATTGGGCTGCCGCAGCCGAATACGCCGATAGTATTGGAGTGGATATTATAAATGCTTCGCTAGGGTATCATACTTTTAATGCTCCGGCAAAAAGCTATACACATGAGCAACTCGACGGAAAGACTGCATATATAACAAGAGCTGCCAATATGGCCGCATCCAAGGGAATATTTGTAGAGGTAAGTGCCGGAAATGATGGTGCAAATATCTGGGAAAAAATTGCATTTCCGTCCGATGCTGCAAATGTGCTCACTGTAGGAGCAATAGCCAGAGACTCGACTATAGCTTATTTCAGCTCAAGAGGGCTAACGGCAGATGGCAGAATAAAGCCGGATGTTGTAGCGGTAGGGTTTTCAACAGCAGTAATAGCAAGTACAGGAGAAGTAGATCTCGCAAATGGTACATCATTTTCAGGGCCTGTTATGTCGGGGCTTGCTGCCTGCTTATGGCAATCGGCTCCCAGCCTAACCAATATAGAGCTGCTCGATATTATTAGAAAATCTTCCGATAAATACGCAACCCCTGACGGAATATACGGTTACGGTATTCCTAATATGAAAACTGCATTTTTACTGGCAGGAAACACTCCCAGTGGAATAGAAAACGAAGGTCTAAACAAAGAACCATTATTCGATATAAAATCCGATAGTATCGGGTATTTTAGTGTTTCAAAAAAAGAGAAAACTATGGATGAAACATACACGATAAGAGTATTTACTCTCGATGGGAAAGTAATAATGACGGACACGCTTCGTGAACAAGAACAAAGCTTTTATCTACCCAATTACCCGAAGCAAATGAAAATAATAGCGATCTCAGGAACAGGGGTAAAAGAGTCTTATAAGATTATATTTTAATCTCAAGCAAGCCGATGGAACAAGCTGCAATTTCTTTATACGAATTAAATAATCTGGTCAGGGGCGTTATTGCCAATACATTTTCTCAATCATTCTGGATTCGTGCAGAAATGAGCGATGTGAGAGTGGCACAAAATGGTCACTGTTATCTCGAATTCATCGAGAAAGACAGCAAAAACCGCAATATCATAGCAAAGGCACGGGGAAGTATCTGGGCTAATGTTTTCAGATTGCTAAAGGCATATTTCGAATCGGAAACAGGACAAGCTTTTAGCTCAGGATTAAAAGTATTAGTACAAGTAAGTGTCGAATTCCACGAATTATACGGATATAGCCTCAATGTGCATAACATTGACCCTACATACACTTTAGGAGACCAGGCTCGCAACAGAGCTTTAATCCTGAAACAACTCGAGGAAGAAGGCGTACTTACTCTAAATAAAGAACTAGAACTGCCAACCATAACCAACCGCATAGCCGTCATATCATCACCAACTGCTGCGGGATACGAAGATTTTTGTAATCAACTGGAAAATAATCCCGATGGATTCGTATTTTACACCCATTTATTTCCTGCAATCATGCAAGGCGAAAGAACCGAAGAATCGATTATATCGGCACTCGACAGGGTTTATGAACATGCAGATAAGTTTGATGCTGTAATTATAATTAGAGGAGGAGGAGCAACTTCGGAACTTAGCAGTTTCGATTCGTATCTTTTGGCTGCCAACTGTGCACAGTTTCCCTTACCTGTTATTACGGGAATAGGTCATGAACGAGACGATACAGTTTTGGATATCGTAGCACATACAAGAGCAAAAACTCCTACGGCAGTGGCCGAATTTCTGATAAAACGAATACAGTCTGCAGCAATTAACATGTACGAATTACAAGAAGCCATTATTACATCTACAAATCGTAAAATCACGGAAGAATCGGTCTCTTTAAATACATTAGCAACCCATTTTTCATATCTTACAAAAGATTATACAAAAGATCAACTAAATAAAATCAGTGTATTCATGGAGAGGTTAAAGAGTCTCACGAAAAAGGTCATCGTGGATGAGAAGCACAGATTAACAAACCAAGAACAGTTCTTGAAACTTATTTCACCCGAAAATATCCTCAAGAAAGGATATACACTGACAATAAGAGACAATAAGATTGTAAAAAACTCAGCAGAATTAAAAGAAGGAGATACAATCACCAATCGATTCTTCGATGGAGATGTCATTTCTATAGTCAAGTAAACCGGATCAGTGAAAGGGTTTACGTCTTACTATCCGGATAAAATCATCCATTACTTTAGAACCCAATACCTTTAAAAGAGCAAAATAGATAACCGAACCAATCAATGCCTGGAAAATCACAAGAAGAAACATACTGTTTATGATGTACGACAAGAAATATACTGGTAAGTAAGATATTAAGGCAATTATTATATATGGATAAATATCTTTAACAACTTCCATAATAGTGTAGTCAATAGACTTTCCTGCAATATAATATCCTATTATAAAAGACAGTATAAAAACAATGGTCGCTCCCATAACAACAGCATTGACCCCATAGGTTACGGTTACAAGTATTACTAATATTGAAAGGACATTACGAATAAACTCGATAGTCAGCAATAATCCCGATTTGCCCAACGATTGCAACAAAGAAGACAGTAAATAAAACAGTGGAACGAAAGCCCCGCCGATAACTAATATTCGAAGAAGAGGAATTACTCCTCTAAATTTTTCCTGTAAAACAATCAGAACAATTGGCTCTGCCGAAACAACAGTAAATATAGCAATGGGAAAACAGATAAAACTGACAACACGAACAATCTTTCTAAAAGCACGTTTCTTCCGCTTCAAATCATCAAAATTATTCAACAAAGGAAACGTAACACCTTGCAAAGTACTAGCTATAACCGACTGAGGTATATCGTTCAGCTTTCGAGCCTGTGCATAAAAACCTGCCTCAGAAAAAGAAAATCGCTTACCTATTACCAATGGATAAATATTGGCGACTATTTGATTAAATAAAGAATTGAGCAACAAATTACTACTATAAGAAAACATAGAACGGATTCTTGCAAAACTAAACGAAGCTTTGGGATACCATCGAACAAACAGCCATAAAAAAAATGAACGCAAAAATGCCTGAATCACCTGCTGGGAAGCTAAACTCCATACACCATATCCTTTATAGGCCATAACAATGGCAACAATACCCGAAGCCACAACAGCAATAAGAGAGGCCTGCGTATTAATACGGAAATTCATTTCTCGAATCAAATGTACGTTCTGAACCACCCCCAAGGCATTGAAGAAGAATGCTAAAAATAAAAAACGTGACAGATTTAAAAGTTCAGGCCTATCATAAAAATTTGCAATAAAAGGGGCTGATAAAAAAAATAGAGTATATATAACTATACTTATTGAAAGATTAAAATAGAAAGTCGATGCATAATCGGTTTCATCAACATTTGACTTTCGAATAAGAGCGGAAGAGAAACCACTTTCTTGCAATATATTAGCAACAGTTGTAAAAATAGTTAATACAGCAATTAGACCGAATTCATCGGGACTAAGGAGCCTTGCAAGCACATATATGAAAGCAAATTGAAAAATCTGCTGTCCTCCTTTATCCATAAAGTTCCAAAAGAGAGCCGAAACCGTCTGATCTTTTAACGTTTTAGCCATAATTGCGAGTTATATCAAGTAATAAAAGCAAAGGTAAAAAAACAAGTCAAACCTCTAAGACTTATTAATCTTTTATTTTAAAGTCAAAAGAATTCGAGCAATAACAATTACAAATAAAGAAGAATCGGAAAATAAGCAAAATTATCTTCATAATTAATAACAGAACAAGATTCTTTCTAAACAAAATACCAAATATATTCTTAAATATTTATCTAAATAGATTTACTAAATAGAAAATTTACGATCAAATAAATGAAATCAAATTAATTACTATAGCAAAAAAGAAAATAGTAATAGCACTATATACTATTATAGTAATATAAAAATTTTAACTTTTATTCTAATTAATAACAACTTATAATCTATTAATTAACAGAAAATAATATACTACTACATTCTATAAAAGAGTAGATATATATTTATTTTAACTTTGAATACATATATCTTATTAAGAAAAGAGGTTACATAGAATCTTAAAATAGTATATAAAAAACTTTTTTTTTAGAAAATAAAATACCCTATTATAAAATAAAAATTATAATATTAGATAACTTATAAGTCAAAAAACAAAATTCGTATTAGAAGAAATCGAATAGAAGAAAACTATTAAAAACTAAATCAAATCGATTTAATACGTTTTAGAAATAAAGCAATTTTAGACCCGAATATTGACAATTCGAAAAAGAAAAAATATATCAGAATTACAATTACCATATTCCAAATTCTTCTTACCTTTGAAGGTAAGTAAAATAAAGAGTCAATCAAAATATACTATAAATCAAACGATTAAAATCAAAATAAAACTATTCAATGATAAAAGTCATTCTTTCCGGAGGATTAGGGAATCAAATGTTTGAATATGCTGCCGGGCGAGCTTTATCCATACACCACAACACAGAATTATCCATTGATTTATACTTACTTAAAAAAAAGACAAAAGCAACTACCAGGCATTACGAACTTTCTGTTTTCGATATTAAGCCTCCCATCAGAACATCAATATTAAATAAAATAGCAGTTAAAGTATTCGGTACAATGCATTCGAAGACGATAAAAAAGTCATTCCTTAATAGACTAGGCATATTTCGTGATGAAAAGGCACAATATTACGATACAAAGTTTGCAAACCTTCCGAAGGATACGACTCTTTTTGGTTATTTTCAGAATGAAAACTATTTTAAAGAGATCTCCCGGCAATTAAAAGTTGATTTTACCTTCAGAACACCATTAACCGGAAAAAACGATAAAATACGACATAAGATAGAGCAAGAAAACTCAGTATCGATACACATACGAAGAGGAGATTATATAAATACCAACACTAATTTGCCGATTCTAGATTTATCATATTATAAAAAAGCAATTGAATATATTATATCTGAAATCGATAATCCTTATTTTTTTATCTTTTCTGATGGAATTGAATGGGTCAAAATAAATCTGGATCTATCAAATCTCAATCACGAATTCATTGATTGGAACAAAAACGAACATAGCTATACAGATATGCAACTAATGAGTTTATGTAAGAACAACATTATTGCAAATAGCTCGTTCAGTTGGTGGGCTGGATGGCTCAACAATAACCCAGATAAAATGGTGATAGCTCCTCGAAAATGGTATAAAGGCGATACTGGAATATATCCTGATGGCTTTTTACCGAAAGAATGGATCACATTATAAAACATTTATTTAAAACAATATATGTCTAAATTGTCTATAATAATGCCAGTTTTTAACGCAGAAAAATTTCTGCGTGAAGCCATTGACAGCATTATCGTTCAAAGCTTTACCGACTGGGAGTTACTTATCCTAAACGATGGGTCGACCGACTCTTCGGAAAGTATTATTCAATCATACACAGATAAACGCATTCAATATTATAAAAATGATCAAAATATAGGTCTAATATCAACCCTAAATAAAGGAATAGTACTTTGCACCGGAGGTTATATTGCCCGTATGGATGCTGATGATGTTTCGGAAAAAGACCGATTCAAATCACAACTTACTTTTCTTGAAGAAAATAAGGAATATGGAATGTGCGGATCATACGCAAAGCTAATCGATGAAAATAGCAAGGAAACAGGCAAACTGATAAATCTTCAGACAAATGATTTCCTCCAAATAAATCTGCTTTTCTCGGTTCCATTTATACACCCAAGCATGATGTTTCGAAGCGAGGTTTTGAAAAATAACTACTTCGATCCCGAATATAAGCATGCGGAAGATTATGAACTTTGGTGCAGAATTGCCAATAATTATAAAATTGCCAATATCCCAGATTATTTACTTAGATACCGTTGGCATACGAACAATGTTTCGGTGACCTATTCCCAAATACAGGAAAATATCAAAAACAAGATAATCTGTAGGGAATTACAAAATATAGGACTTCAACCTTCGGAAAAAGAATTATACCTACACAAAATAACTTTTCAGCAGTTTGACTCAAAAACTAAAGTAGTAAAACAGAAATTTGAAGATTACTCTCAATTAGACTCTTGGTTCAGAAAAATAATAGATTCAAACAAAAAGAAACAGAAGTATAACGAATCATCACTCATTGCTTTTTTGTGGAGTAGATGGATTGTGCTTTGTATCTCTCAAAAGAAGTATAACAAAATCTGGAAGCCTAAATTTACATCTTATAAGTTATCAGTTCTTTACAGAACATTTAATCTTCTGATATTCCTAAAAAAGAAAATATAATCTCCACAAACTCCGATGGAAAAGAAAAAGAGTGCAATACAATCAGTATTACACTCTTTTTCTTTTTATATTAAAGCTTTAACTTCTTAGTTAAATTCTTTAAGAAGAGCCAGCATTTCATCATCAACCTGCCCGAAAATAGAAACTCCTGCCGCTCCACTATCTAAAGCATATCTGATTCCATCACGCAAGTCATTCTTATCTTTAAAATCGGGAACATATAATCCGGCATAAAGAGGAAAACGCCCGTTAAGACCTTTCAAACCTTCTTTCACAGCAGTTCCGATCCAGGGAGTTTGCTCTTTATAAAATCCATGATAAATCATTGGATAAATAGCAGTCAAATCCCAATTAGTCCAGTCCTGTCTAACCAATCTTTTAGCAACATCTGGAGTCGGGAATACTGCTGCCGTTATAGCTTTATCATGACTTTTAGCCACTTTAGTCAATTCATTTACTACATTCGTAACAGCATCGTATCTAAATTTTTTCCACGACAAGCTTTCAGAAGGATATTCGATAGAATCGACGTTTTCGCCATACTCAGCCCGAAATTTCTTCTTACATACATCACAATAGCAGTAATCATATTGAGGATACTCTTGAGTTTGCTCAATACCATATACCTGCCAAAGATTTACCGCTAAAATAACATCACTATAGCGAATGTAATCTAAGTGGATTCCATCTACATAATCTTTAGAAAGTGCCTGTTCAACGTCCTTTTTCAAATAGTCAACCACTTCGGGACGAGAGGGACAAAGCCATCTGTAATAATCGACATAAGGCGGCTGATCGAAGCAAGATTCGCCTTTTCTGTTAATTGCATACCAATCAGGATGATTGTCTTTTACATATTGCTCACCTCGGTTCATAATCCACATCCATCGGTGAGTTTCTAAACCCTGAGCTTTTGCAATTCTAAAATGGCGTTCGTTGTCTGCTTCAAAAAAGATGCCTTTTATACCTGCATCATAGTATTTCTTATACCTAACAGCAAGCTCTTCATCGGTGTCTTTATCGTTTGGGTTAAGCCAAACCCAAAATTTGTGAGTTTTTTCGGTTTGGGATTTTTCACTTTTAGCGTCTTTTCCAAATATCTGAGACGGAAAAGTAAATAGTAATGCCATAAGGCAAACTATAAAAAATTTAGAATCTCTGTTCTTCATGATTGGTATTTTTAAATAGTTAAGGCACAAGACCTTCTTGTTGATTTAATAAATAATCTGGAAAATACAGTCAGCGTATAAGTCCTTCATCGTTAATCCGTATCTCTTTAAAATCGGGAGCAGATATAATGGCAGAAAACTGAGAAGAAGTCGATTCCATCGTTAGTTTATTCTGTTTCCCTTCAATCGAAATATTCTCGGGAATACCCAATTCCTTTAAGCTTTTAGCAAACTTACCATTTACACCTCTATACTGACGTTGCTTATAATAAACAAGCCATAGATATTGTCTTTGCAGTTCTGAATATGGTAAAACAAATTCAGGAAGCTTTGTTCCGGCTTCATTGGTAGAAAATTGAAGATATCCCCACCTTTCGGGAGCATGCATATCAATAATACCTTGTGGAGACCATACCCAATTATTCTCAGGCAAAACTCTATCGTTACTGTCACGCTTTTTCACGTATTTATCACCTGAAACTTCGGTTTCCCACTGGACACGTGAGAAATTTATACGCCAGATATCACCATTCTTCGGTATATTAGCAGTATTAGCAACCGTAACGTCACTAAATGGTATAGCTAACTCTACAGTCCAACCTTGATCTTTATCACTGGGATCATTCAATGAACCGTATATATGAACCCCATGTTTCGAACGACTACTATTCCACGAGATAAGAGCTCCCGAACCACTACGATATGGCTTCGGTAAAAAGAGATCAAACATCGTATTCAGCGCATTTATCTCGTATTCAAAATATTGATGTGAAGTATTCACCGGATTAATAAAGACCTCAAAGTCATTATCGAAAAAGACTACTTGATCTCTTTCAGTAAGATATGCCCATACATTTTCATCTTCCAGATTTGCAGCTATATACAAATAGGTACTATCCCAAAGCATTTTCACTTTCGTATCGTAATATGGCTTTGGTTTAAGATCCCCTTCAATATCCTCAAAAGATTCGCTCCATTGAGCATTTTTCCAAACCTGATCATTGATATTACCATCAATAACAGGAGGTGTAGCCGTATATCCGACAACATAACTTTTAGGTATAGTAAAAAGATGTTCTAGTCCCTTAAACACAGACGATTGGGCGAAAATAGCAGGCACACACCCAAAGGCCCCTATAACAAGGGTCATAAAATAGTGTTTCTTCATATCGAAAATAAATTTAATTGGTCATTACACTTTTCGAGTATTAGACCTATTAGTCGCTTGAATAAATATAAAAAAGATAGTCAAACAAACTGACAATATCGACAATCACCTATAATCCAATAAATTAATAAAAAAAAACGCAAAGCATTTACAATTATTTTTGATAATAGATTTTTGATAATTTATTAATTAACTTTTGACCCAAAATCGCATATGCGACCTTATACAAAAGACTTTTTTTGAACGTATTAATATTAAAGCCAAGCTTCTTTATTTCTATTGCAGCTCGCTCGTTATAAAAATTACTATGAAAACGTGTTATATACTGCATATAAAAGTTCACACAAGCGCCTCTCGCTCTTTTGCTATTCTCTAGTCCGGTGACAACCTCGGTCATAACCTGAGTTGCCAATAACTGAGACTCAATAGCCTTTTGAGATACTTGTTTACTTAGACTTTGCGGCGTATTTCTATAAAAAACCACTCCTTGAGAACAAAAATAAACTCCCGAAGATTGACCTACTACCCGAAAAAAGTATTCTCCATCGTCGTTTAGGGTAAGTCTTTCATTCCAAGCTCCCACTCTAACTAGTAAGTCCCGGTGCATCAACCAGATACTAGATTGTACAATATATTTTTCACGACAAATATCGATCAGCAAATCAACCGGTTTATTATAAGCATTAGTAGACATTTGCCGATGAGGAATACAAATAGTATCCATTAGTTCTCCATCAAATAATAGAAGGCCTGATGCAATAATAGCGCTTTTATCGTTTATTTGTTTATACAGCTTTACTTGTGCCTCAATTTTATTGTAAGATAACAGATCATCTGCATCAAGATACTGAATCAGTTCTCCGGTCGATTTTTCAAAGGCAAGATTCCTGGCAGCACTTGCTCCTTTATTCTCTTGTTTATAAATATGAACATTAGATGACTCATATTGCTTCGCTAAATCATAACTATTATCGATGGAACCGTCATCTACAATAATAACTTCCAAATCAGTCCATGTCTGTTTAAGTACATTTTCGATAGTTGCCGAAATATATTTCTCAGCATTATACATCGGAATTAAAACAGATACTTTCATCTCTTTATACTTAAAACTTTCTATGGTTTACTTACCAATTTAATATGGAAAGATCCGTGATCTATTTACTAAGGTTTCGTGATTTATCGCCGAGATACCCCCCATGATGTCGCTTTGCATACTCTGCAGCATTAAAGCCGATTTTACCCATAGTATCAACCACCAGAATATCACCTATTACAGTCATCATTGTGGTAGAAGTAGTGGGAGTAAGCCCCAGTGTACACACCTCAGCCGGATTACCAGTCAAAAGACATATATCAGCTTCTTGTGCCAAAACACTCTCCGGATCACTTGTTATAACAATAAACTGAATAGTTGGATTCAAATGCCTTGCCAAGCCTATAAGTTCGATGATTTCACGAGTTTTGCCTGAATTTGAAATCATAAGAATGATATCATCTTCTTGAAGAACCCCCAAATCTCCATGCTGTGCCTCACTTGGATGCAGAAAAATAGCGGGTGTTCCGGTAGAACAGAAAGTCGTGGCAATATTTTGAGCTATTTGCCCAGCTTTCCCCATACCACTCGTCACTAATTTCCCTTTTTTACGGTGAACATGCTCTACTATAAGATCACTTGCTTTATTATAGGCATCCGTTACCGGAATATTTAAAACAGCATCGGCTTCTTTTTTTAAGATCGCTTTTACATCATCTATACTCATAGTTCCACTCAATACTTCCCGGGTATATTATTTAAATAATAGATAATTATTCCTTGGCTATAATCTATAATATAGTTCACGTCCAAAGAGAAACAACTAGGTCTAAGACCTAGTTTGTTTTAAATTTGTATTTAATGGCAGATAATTCCTGATTTGCCTCTACTATCTTGCTTTTCAGATTCTCTTTATAAGCTGATAATTTTTGTTGAAGCTCTGGATTATCTGTTGATATAATTTGCAAAGCTAAAATTGCAGCATTCAACGATCCATTTATCCCAACAGTAGCCACAGGTATACCGGGAGGCATTTGTACAATTGCCAATAAAGCATCCAGTCCATCCAGTGATGCATTAATAGGCACCCCGATAACAGGCAGTGTAGTCATAGAGGCGATTACACCGGGCAAATGTGCAGCCATACCGGCCGCGGCAATGATTACTTTAATACCCTTTTCTCTTGCATTTTTTGCAAACACTTCAACTTCCTGAGGTGTACGATGGGCAGATAAAGCATTTATTTCGAATGGAATTTCCATTTCATCGAAGAATTTTGCAGCTTTTTCCATTACCGGAAGATCAGAAGTACTTCCCATAATAATTGCAACAAGTGGTTTCATATACTAAGCTATATTATATATTTATATTAAATGAACTTCATTTCTAAATCAAGAGATTTATTACAATCGCTATATATTCCCAGTAAAAAAGCCTGTAGACTTACTTCAAATAAGAAAGCATCAATAACAATCCTCCAAAGACAGATGAATATGCCAAAACAAACCCAATTATAAAACCGACATAAACCTGAGCAGCAGAATTGGCCCTCAGATATAATCGGCAAACTCCTAAAAGACCTGCTAAAACAAACAAGATAGCAAAAAGCAGCATAGGGTTAGAGCCCTTGACATTAAAGCAAACCGATAGAACTCCCCCAATTAATCCACCTATACCCAACATATGAGCACTTATTTTCCAGAAAAAATTGATAATCATTCCTACAAATGCAATAAAAACAGGAGCTGCAATTAGTCCCAGTGTCCAATAGAAAACATTCGAATTATAGAAAAATAGAGTCAAACTTACATTCGATATAATAAATATCATATAGGGAAGTACTCTATCAGGACCATATTCTAAATTATAGTCCCTTATGTATCTCATTTTTCTTAACACAAAAATAAACAAAGTGGGGACTAAAAATGTAAAGAGTAAGGTAGGTATTAAAAACCTAAGAATCTGGCCTGCATATAATTGATAAAAATTAGTATACACAGCCAGTAATGCCAAGCTATAAAAGGGCATCAGGAGCGGTTGAAAGACCGCAGAAAATAACCTCGCTATATTTTGTTCTATTCTCCACATAATTAAAGTAATTTCAACTGTAATGTTGATTTTTTTTTCGATATTATAATAATTACCGGCTACAACTGCATCATTCAGAAAAAGATCTGAAATTTTATATATTTTTGCGTAATCGTGCCACCGGAATATTCATTTGTTCGCGATACTTCGCCACCGTTCTTCTTGCTATTACGTAGCCCTTTTCTTTCAAAATATCCGTAAGTTTATCATCAGTCAAAGGCTTTTTGGTATCTTCATTCTCAATACATTCCCTAAGAATTGCTTTTACTTCTCTTGATGAGATTTCTTCTCCTGCATCATTTTGCATCGACTCCGAGAAAAAGTACTTCAAAGGATAAATTCCAAAATTGGTTTGCACATATTTACTGTTACTGACTCTCGATATCGTCGAAATATCATATCCTGCCAATTCTGCAACATCTTTCAGAATCATAGGTCTTAAACTTGATTCGTCTCCGGTGAGAAAAAAATCATATTGAAGATCTACGATTGCCTGCATTGTCCTCTGAAGAGTTTCTTGCCTTTGTTTAATAGCATCAATAAACCAACGTGCCGAATCGAGCTTCTGCTTTACAAACAAAGCTGCGTTTTTAGCTTCGGTTGTCATACTCTTTTTATTTTCGGAATAACCCTTCAGCATTTCCGAATAATCTCTATTGACTCTTAACTCAGGGATATTACGATTATTGAGGCTAAGAAATAATTCTCCATTGTAAGTTTCAACGATAAAATCGGGTATAATCGTATTCATCGTCAGCGAGAGTGCATCACCCCAATTATTTCCCGGCTTAGGGTTTAGGGTAACTATCAGGTGAATAATCTGTTTTAGCTCCTCTTCATCTATATTCAGACCTTTTTCAATTTTATCAAAATGTCTTTTCGAGAAATCCTCAAAATATTTTTCAATTACAATAATTGCCTGCTTAACAATATCAGATTCATTCATCCGCCTTAATTGCAGTAATAGACACTCCTGTAAATCGCATGCCCCTATACCAGCAGGCTCAAAACTCTGAATTACATTTAAAATCTTTCTAATCCTATCAGATGGTATATCCAAGTTTTGCTGAAAGAGTAAATCATCGGATATTGCACTCAAAGGCCTGTCCAGATAGCCATTTTCATCAATATTACCAATTATGTATTCAGCAACTTTTTCCGACTCCTCATCCAGTTCGGTAAGTCGCAGCTGCTCAATAAGTGATTCATGTAACGATTCTGCTGATGAGAAGGGTATATCTTCCCTGGTTATTTTATCCGATGAATTGTAGTTATTCAAACGATAATCGGGTATATCATCCTCCGTAAGATAATCACCCAAGGCAATATCTTCTTGTGTTATATTATCCGAGTCCTCATAATTGACATCATCAATAATATCTTGTGGGTCATCAGAATCCTCACGCCCTTCATCCAAAGCCGGATTATCAACAAGCTCCTGTTTGATTCTCTCCTCCAGTTCCACATTGGGCAATTCGGTTAGCTTTATCACCTGCATTTGCAGAGGTGATAAACGCTGTTGTTGCTTTTGCTGGAGCTGTTGTTTGAGAGCCATAATAATCTTAGACAATAAATATTATACACAAAAATAATAAATACTTTCGTATCCGCTTATATATTAATCAGACAAGTCTATATTATTTATTTAGAACAAAATTTAAAAAGTTTTGATCATCTGTCAAAATACAAAAAGCAATAAAATTTTTAGATAAATAATATGAACAGAAACACATTATAAAGCCACTAAAATATCATTAAAAAATAAAGTATTTCTATCCTAATTAAATTATAATTCTAGCAGTTATAAAAAATATAACACTATTATATATTAGAATAACTATAAATATAAATTAACATTTCAAAACTAAAATAAAAATCACAATCAGTTAATTATAAATCAATTATAAAGTATATCAAAATAGAAAGCAATACTATTAAACATATATTAAGTTTATCGAAGGGTCAATTTTAAAGAAAATAGCGACAAATGAGCACCGAAATATAAGAGAAAATAAAGAATAAAAAACTCACAAAATTAAATATTCACTCAGATATAAAATAGAGAAAAATTATCCATAAGGTCAAATTAAAGAGTAAATAAATTAGGAATAAAAAATCACCGCTTAATAATTAAACAGTGATGTAATTTTATCAAAAAAGACATTATTCTGACTTATAATTTCTTCTAGGCTATAAGACATTACAAAATAGCCCTTTCCACCAGAAAATTACGTATTCCTACCCAATCTGCATAAGGTCTACCCTCTTCGGGAACGATTAAAGGACAACCTAAGTTGGCATCATCAATATATAAATGCCCATAAGCCTTAGGGGAAGACGTCCAGAAACGTTGTTTCGGATTTTTTTGAACTCCATATAACTCTATTCCATTTTCAACAAACCAATTAATTGCATCTGCCAGAAAATTTTCCTCTACCACAACAGTTTCACTACCAACCTTCTTTTTTGTTTTCCTATCGCTACGCATAGTAAATAAAATAAGTTTATGTCCGGCAGCAACCAACTCCTTAAGGACCGGAACAGCTCCTATATCTTCTCCTATACGTGGAAATTCGTGCGTGACACATGTTCCATCAAAATCAATACATATATCCATCTTCCTATTTATTTAAAATTACTTCACCTAAATCCAAATCAAAAGGTGTGGTTATTTTTATATTCGTTCTTTCTCCGGCAACTAAATATATAGAATAGCCATACGATTCTACAACAGAAGCATCATCCGTGAAAGATTCGGAAAAATCGACTTCATAAGCATTCTTCAACAGCACAGAATCAAAAACTTGCGGTGTTTGCACCAGACGAAATCTAGAGCGATCTACTATTTTACTATCCTTTTCATCGAGAATTTCCCGCAAACTATCCGTCACTTCAAGCACCGGAATAACTGCTTTAAATTCTTTTGCCGCATCAAAACAGCTTTTCAATAACGCAACAGATGCAAAAGGACGGACAGCATCATGCACAGCAACTAAACCATCGCCGACAAGTTCCAAGCCATTTTTGACTGAATGAAACCGTGTTTCTCCACCATCAACGACTTCATGATAAATTGAAAAGCCATACCCCTCACAGAGTTTAGACCAATGCTCGCGATAAGATGCCGATAGTGCAACAATAATGCGAATAGACTTATCGAAATTATAGAAGGCCTCGATGGTTCTCATCAAAACAGGTTTCCGCCCTATAGTTAGAAATTGTTTTGGCAGTTCGCTTCCCATTCGCAGACCTTTTCCTCCTGCAACTATAATTACATTATTCATATATTTTCAGTCTAAATTATCTAATATTTTCTTTATCTCAACATCTGTTTTATAAAGCTTATCTTTACAAAGCTTCAATAATGCAGAGGCTCTTTTAATTTCTTCAGCCAATACATCGACATCCATATCTCCCGACTCTAGTTTATCGAGAATTTTCTCTAACTCTTGTATTGCGCTGGTATAGGATTGATCTTTTTTCGCCATTTTCTGAACATTTTGTTTGAAATAGAGGTTTAAACTTAGATAAGTTTAAATTTAGATACAACAAGTATAATCTTATATCGAAATTTAAATTTAAATTTGAAGGTACTAAAAAGTTTTTAATGTTACAGTAATATTAAAAACCACAGAAAGTATTTAGTATTTGCCGACAAATTTATAACCATCAATTTTGTTATACTCATACATACAATAAATAGATAAAAGTATACCATCAGGCACCTTAATATTCAGCTCTAAAATAATTTACTTGTGTTATGACACTTACTAAAACAACAAACCAATCTATGACCTCATTTTGCCCCAAATTATTTTTACACGCAGCAATCTTCTTCGGGTTATGCCTGTTAGGTAGCTGTACTAGTCTTGATACATTGGTCGTGAATGTAGAAAAGCCTGCACAAATAACATTACCAAGTAACATAGATCATATTGTCATTGTAGACAATACTATACCTCAACCCGAAGACATAGGACATGCCGAATATATTAAAGGCAGAAGAACTAATTCTCAAATATCGGTTAATATGGATAGTGCAAACTACATCCTAGCTTCTAATCTTTTCGATAAATTGGCAAATAAAGAATACTTCGCCGATGTTATTTTTTATGAAGAACCGATAAGAGAATATGGTGATTTTAGAGATATAGTACCGTTAGATTCAACAGTTGCCAAAGAGATTTGTATGGATAACAAAGCTGACGCTATAATTTCTCTAGATCGTTTTTTGGTCAGTACCATTTCTAATGAAGATGATTTAGAATTTGGAACAATAGCAAAGTATCTGGATGCAAAAATGGATGTACGCTTTCAAGTATACTCAAACAAAGGCACAGCCATATCACCTCCATTTTATCTCAACGACAGCATCTACTGGGCTACAGCCTACAATGATGATATTCCATTATCAGACACCCTCCCTTCCAGAGAACAAGCCGTAAAAGAAGCAGCTCAATATATGGGAGAAAAGGTAGCCAATGCATTAGCCCCATATTGGAATAACGAATTGAGATGGTATTTCGGAGATGTAAAAGCAGCTAATAAAATGATGAATAATAGCGATTGGGCAGGGGCTCAGTCACTATGGAAGTCTGCTTATGAAAAAGAATCTAAAAACATCAAGAGAAAAGCCAGATTGGCAAATAATATTGCTTTATCATACGAATTATCCGATCAAATAAAAGAAGCTGTGAAATGGATAACTATTTCATGCGATTTGTTTGAAAAGACGGAAGAAACCAGCATCGATTCCGAAAACCTAATTAGAGCCACCCAATACAAAGAGGATTTATTAACCCGATACAATGATTTCAGGTTATTAAATATGAAAGATATAGATTCAAACTAATCTGCTTCCTGTATTTTCTCTACACCTATACCGGGGAGATTATTTAATATAATCTTCCCGTTTTTTATTACCGTTCCTCTAAAACAATCGTTTGTAATAAGTAAAGCTCCATCGAGATCCGCAAAACTTACAGCAGGAGATAATTGAGATGCAGCAGATATTGCACATGAAGTTTCCGTCATACAGCCCAGCATAACATCAAAGCCCAGCGATGGAGCAAGGTTTATCATTTTATGAGCCTCATTCATACCTGTACATTTCATCAGCTTAATATTGATTCCGGAGAAAGCTCCTTTAATCTTCTCCATGTCCGCAAGCCGTTGCACCGATTCATCGGCAAAAATAGGTAAAGGACTATGTGCTGTAAGCCAGGCACTAGCCTCCAAATCGGTTTTAAGCATCGGTTGTTCTATCAGTACAACCCCTTGTTCTTTCAGCCAGTAAACCATCTCTAGTGCTTCAGATCGATCTTTCCATCCCTGATTAGCATCAATAGCTAATGGAAGATCCGTTACAGACCTTATTACTTCGATCATACGTTTATCATCGTTTCCACCTAATTTGACTTTGAGTATCTTAAAATCGGAGGCTACTTCAGATGTTTTCTTTCTAACAATTTCATCCGTATCAATACCAATCGTGTATGTTGTATTAGGCGTATTTTGCGGATTCAGATTCCAGATATCGTGCCACGACCGGTTTCTTATTTTTCCGATTAAGTCATGTAATGCTATATCTATCGACGCTTTTGCCGCTGTATTTCCAATAGCAATATGATCGACATAATCTAAAACAGTATCCATATCTGATAAATCTGAAAACTGAGTCAAATCGACCTGCTTCAAAAAACTGATAACGCTTTCTTGTGTTTCACCCAAATATTGTGGTAAAGAGGCTTCACCGTAACCAATATACCCGTCATAATGTAGTTCTACTAAAACCACAGGTGTTGTAGTTCGGGAGTATGTTGAAATCGTAAACGGATATTTCAACATCAAATTATAGGGTGAGTATGCCAGTTCTATTCTATTCATAGTTTTTGCTTTTTATAGGATTTCACTCCATCTATATATTAGTACAAAAATTAAACAAAGGTGACAAATTATATACAAAAAGGTGACGAAATTGTTAGTTTTCCGTAAACAAACAACATATTAAATATAAACAAGTTAAACCTAAAAAGATTACAAAAGTGACATATATTTCCAAAGTTATACTCTTTGTCTTGTTTTTTCATTATACTGTTTTGTTATATAGATAAATAGTATGTGATACAACTCCTAAAGTGCTACTCAATTGCTTTTATACCTATTCGACTCTGTTTCCTTTCACATCTATGAAAAAAGTTTCGCCGTCTAGCTTTACCTTTGCTTTACCGTCTTTATTAAAATATCGGGCATCATCATACATCAACGGGATAACAACTTCTCCTGTTTGGTCTATAAAACCGCATTTTCCCTCTATACATACTGCAGCCAATCCCGTTTTGGTAAACGACCATGCAGGATTATATATACACGGAATAGCCAGTCTACCTGTTTTATCTACATAACCCCACCAACCGTTTGATCGAACCAATGCTAATTCTACCGAAAAAGAATGTGCATAGTCATATATAAACGGTACCACTCTTTCGCCTGTTTCGGAATCTAAAAATCCCCATTTGCCGTTATCTTCCGACACTACCAATTTTCGTGTTTTAGATACTGAAATAGCAGCAGATTTTTCTTTTTTTTGTTTTCCAGCCATTTTTAAATATTTAAAGATACATTCTACCAATGCAGCTGTTTATCGCTGTTTTTACCAGCCAAAGCAATAAATAGTTCTGAAAACTTAATTACTTTTTTCAAGAGAAAAGAATTTTGCAAAAAAGTCCAACTGCCATTCTACCGCCTTATTCCAATATTGAGCATTGTGCTCACCCGAAGTCATAATATAAGTATGTTGAATTTTCTTCGTCAAAAGAAGTTTATGTAGATTTTCATTCACTTCTAAAAAGAAGTCATCCTGACCACAATCAAAAATCAAAGGTATACCTGCCAGCTTATCAACATTTGTAATGACAGTGTTCGCATCCCAAAGAGATTTATTATCGGCGTAGCGACCCATAGCTTTAGACATTTCCCAATTGTTGGGAAAAGGACGGATATCTACTCCACCACTCATCGACCCGCAAACGCCAAATACATCAGGATGTTGTATGGTTAACCACAAGGCACCATGCCCTCCCATACTAAAACCCGATATCGCCCTACCCTTCGGTGATTGTATCGTTTTATAATGATCATCGATATAACTAACCAGCTCTTTACTAACATATGTATCATATTGAGATTTAGGATTAACCGGGCTGTCCCAATACCAACTATTCTTTCCATCGGGACAAACTATGATTAGCTCCAATTTTGTTGCCAATTGGGGCAAGGTTGGTTTTACAGTTTTAAGCCATGATAAATGATTCCCTCCATATCCATGCAGAAGATATACCACGGGATATGTTTTCTCTGATTGATCATCATATCCATCCGGTAAAATAATTATATTCTTCACTTCCAGATTCATTTTCGGGCTATATACCTCAACGGTATCAATTTGCTGTGAAAATAGTGAAAATGTGTTACCTATGATTAATAGTAATAATACATAAGCAAAACGGTACGAAACTTTGTTTTTCATAATACTTCTTGTGGTTTTTCTGTTTTCTTAAAAGCTTTACTTGCCCAGCGTGGAACGAGAATAGCTCCGATAAAAAGGTAATTATAGTAACTCAACAAGCGCCATAATACAATGATAACGGGAACAAGTCCTGAGATCGGGATTAAAGCACTTAAATAGTTTTTAAATATCAACTCACTCAAACCGCTTGCTCCGGGTGTAAAGCTAAGTATCATCAATACCCACATTACAAATTGGCGGGCAAAAATCAGCATATGATCCGATACGGAGAAGAATGCCATAAAAAGAGCATTAACTACCAAAAAGCGCGAAGACCACGAAAGAACTGTTGCCATGATAATAGGCCACCAATAAGAAAATGATTTACCCCTTATTTCCCTGGCACTGATAATAAGATCATCTCCTGCTTTTACTGCTCCTCTATACCAACGACGAAGAAAAGGTAACCTGAATATTTTAATAAGAAGCCATCTTATCGCCTGAGGTTTAAAAAATAAGCCGATGATAAGGCAAATACAAATAATGACTTTAATAATATAGGCTGCAATAAACAAGGTAATTACACCCATTTCGACCGTTGTAATTTCAGGGAAAAGAGTATCGACCGGAACAAACAACAATAGTAAAGGAAAAGCTACCACAAAAAACATTTCATCGAGCAGCATGGTTACAAAAACCATAGCTGTACTTCTTCCTACAGGTATATTTTCTTTCGACAAAAACAAGACTGCCATACTTGAGCCTCCCACTGATGATGGTGTTACTGCTGTACCAAATTCGGCGAGCAATGTTATCTTTAAAGATTGTTTCCACGATAACATTTTTTCGGTGAGGTATCTATAGCGAATGGTAAAACCTAAATCGCGACCTACCATCAAAAGGAGGGCAATAAAAAACCAAAATACAGTATGCCATGTTATGCTTATGTTTTTAAGTTCTTCTAATTGGGCAGCATTTTCTTCGCCCAACAAGTCTTTCGAAAACATGTAAATAATTACGCCAACACCAAGAAGGGTTGGTATAAGTATTTTCCATGTACTAACTTTTGTTGACTGTTCAGTCATATTTATATTCAATTACAAATTACTAATATTAGTTAATTTGAGTAGTCGCAACACCCCGCTCTAATGTTAATTATGCTCCTAAGATTTTATCCGATAAAAAGGGACAAAAGTTAACAAGCCTCAACAAATCACAGACACATAGAATGCTATTTTTGTCTAAAATTCTGAAATTAAAGAGATTATTTACAACAAAAAAATCCTTATATTGCCAAAAATTTTAAGCAACAAACTATTTATATAGAAAACTAGTGCTATATTTGCACTGTAACTCTCTAAATTAACAACACAATGGAATTTCATAAAAACAAACCAATCTATCTACAAATTGTGGATGTAATCTCACAAAGAATAGTATCTAAAGAATGGAAAGAAGAAACCAAAATCCCTACTGTAAAAGAGCTGGCAAAAGAACTTGAGGTAAATCATAATACCTTGATGCGTTCGCTCGAACTTTTACAGTCTGAAGATATTTTAATGTCAAAAAGAGGTGTTGGTCTCTTCCTCACAAAAGATTCTTACAAGAATGCTCTCGAACTTATGAGAAGGTCTTTTTATGAAAATCAAGTACCTGAATTCTTTGCAACCATGAATTCTTTAAAGATTACATTAGGAGAACTGATAGACTTATATAAAAGCAATAAAAGAGCTAACGAGTCGAGCCTTATTTAAAAGACACAATACTTACATCATTCGCATTTAAGAATCAAAGAAGCAAGCCTAAAGGCTTGTTTCTTTTTTGCATTAACTTATCAAGCCCCAATTATATCGATTTCCACCTAGTTTTCGCAATTGTCTCTTTAGAATCTGGTTTTCAGGCTTCTGAAAAGTAGGATCGCTATCCATTACTTCTTTTGCGACATCACGGGCATATCCCATTATTTGAGAATCTCTCACAATATCGGCTATTTTCAGATTAAAAGCAATACCGCTTTGTTGAGTCCCCTCAAGGTCGCCGGGACCTCTGAGTTTTAAATCGGCCTCGGCAATTTCGAATCCATCATTGCTTTCAACCATTATATTGATACGCTTACGAGAGTCTGCCGACAGCTCATAAGGCGTTATAAGGATGCAATACGACTGATCGGCACCTCTACCCACCCTACCTCTCAACTGGTGCAACTGTGACAGTCCAAAGCGTTGAGCGCTCTCGATAACCATAACCGATGCATTAGGTACATTTACGCCCACTTCGATAACGGTAGTAGCAACCATTATCTGAGCCTCATTTTTCACGAAACGAGCCATCTCGGCATCTTTTTCCGCAGGTTTCATTTTCCCATGCACTTTACAAACAGTATATTCGGGGAAAACCTCACAGATATGTTCATAACCTTCTTCAAGGTTTTTTAAGTCTATTTTCTCACTTTCTTCGATCAAAGGGTATACAAAATATATTTGACGACCTTCCGACAACTGTTTCCGGATCGAATTATACAATGCTCCCCTTCTTTTATCATACTGATGTATGGTTTGTATAGGCTTACGTCCGGGGGGTAATTCGTCAATAACCGACACATCCAAATCTCCATACACCGTCATAGCCAATGTACGGGGTATCGGGGTAGCTGTCATCACGAGCATATGCGGAGGATTTACATTTTTCGTCCACAATTTTGCCCGTTGAGCAACTCCAAAGCGGTGTTGTTCATCAATTACGACCAATCCTAAATTACCAAACTGGACAGTATCTTCAATCAACGCATGCGTACCGATAAGAATATGGATATCTCCGGTCAAAAGACGCGAGTGAATCTCTTCGCGCTTCTTCTTTTTAGTGGAACCTGTCAGCAGTTCAACATTGATATTTAATCCGAACAGAAATTCCTGAATAGTAGCAAAATGCTGATTAGCCAAAATTTCGGTGGGAGCCATCATCGAAGCCTGAAAGCCATTCCCCATGGCGATCAACATAATCATTAGCGCCACCAGTGTTTTTCCACTACCCACATCTCCTTGCAACAAACGATTCATTTGCTCGCCGGTAGCCATATCCTGACGAATCTCTCTGATGATTCGCTTCTGTGCATTAGTCAATTCGAAAGGAAGATTCTTTTCGTAGAAAGAATTAAAGTAATCACCGACTAAAGAAAATACAAATCCCTTTAATTTAGCCCTTCTATCGGAAGTATATCTTAAAATATTAAGTTGTAAATAAAATAGCTCCTCAAACTTCAAGCGGTACTGTGCATCTCTTAGAATGGAAGGATTAAGGGGAAAATGAATATTGCGGATTGCTTCTTTTAATGGTAATAATTTAGCTGTATCAATAATCGACTGAGGAAGAGTCTCAACTACATGAGGCAGTGCCGAGGGTAATGCACTCATCATTATCTTTTGAATTGCTTTCGAATTCAGATAATGCGTTTTCATCTTCTCGGTAGTATTATAATACCCAAGCAGATTGGTTTGCTCCGCCTTCTCTTCGATATAAGGCTCAATATCAGGATGAGCTATATTGAATTTATTACCAAAAGCGGTTGGTTTTCCAAAAACCAGATAGGTAAGATTTACCTTGTATTTATCGGCTATATAACGTGCTCCTTGAAACCAAACCAGATCAATAAAACCTGTACCATCGGTAAAATGGGCAACCAATCTTTTATTTCGACCTTCCCCCATTGTTTCAAAAGCCGTTATCCTACCTTTTAGCTGAATATACGGCATGTTACCGTCTATTTCGTGAATATAATAGATGCGGCTCTTATCAATGTATTTGTAGGGATAATAATGCAAAAGGTCTTCAACCGAAAAAACATCAATCTCTTTGTTAAGTATTTCAGCTTTCTTGGGTCCAACTCCGGGTAAGTATTTTATGTCTGTATTGGATATATCAGCCATGATAAAACGGGGTCTAGCACTTTTTTAATTTTGCTCACTGAGTTTTACGTCAATCAGCTATATTGTTAATTTCTATCCTTTCTCTGCAACTGGTAAACAACATGCCCTTCAATATCTTGTCTGTCGATTATATCGAAGTACTTAACGATTTCTATCGAATCTTCAGCGACCTTCATAAATGAATCATCGTTATCGACATTCTTTACCACCAGAATCTTTGTATAAGTAGTATCAATATCGCCAAAATCAAAGATAGGAATAGATTTAAAATTTTCTAAATATTTTTTATAGTACTTACCCGTTAACCGTATTCGGATATAATGTTTCGAATCGGGGAAAAACAAGGGTATTGAAGCTATCGAGAAACTTCTCGTATCGGAGTACACAAATGCGGTTTTGTCATCGATCCGCTCCTCTGCAAAATTTATTATTTTAGCTTGTACCCGCTCCTTATATTGATTAGTTCTATACTGTAATGAATAGTGATTGAAGGAAAAATAAGCAAGGATCAGGAACATCAGAAAAAGCACTATTTTATTTTGTGTTTTCTGCCAATCGAATGAAGCCAGAAAAATGGCAAAGCCCAGATAAAGTAAACCTAGAATTGGTGTCATATATCGGGTAACAAATACAGGCTTCGATAAAAGCGAATATGTAATTGCAGTAACTAATGTTAGTACGAAAGCTAAAAACAAGAGGCTTGCGTAAACTCGTCTAACGGACAATTGCTTATCGGAAAAGTTTGCCTTTCTTCCGGAAAGAACGACATAAATAAATAAAGCAACAAAAACAGCAAGCATACAAAATGCAGAAGAGAAATGCGAAAGAGGAATCTGAGTTGCAACCAAATCTAATTCCTGAGCAAACGGATAGTAGAAGTAGATTACAAAATCTTTTAGCCGGGGAGGATTAATCCAATACTCATCCTGAACTTGTGAGACCTGACCGGGTAAATTAATCAACCAAGGCAAATATCCTATGATAAATAGAACAGAATAGCTGATAAATGCGAGTATTTTATCTCTTTTCTTTATCAGAACAACAAGAAAGAATAATAAATAGATATAAAATACACCTAATAAGGCATAGTAGTGAGTATACGCTGCTGCGAGAGAGAATAACGTAAATTTAAGTAAATCGGAACGACGAAAGGTAGTATAACTTTGATAAGCATATAAAGCGCTCAAAAGGACAAAAAACATTCCAAATGAATACATCCTGATCTCGGAAGCCAAATATTGATTCACAGGCATTAAAATTACCAGCACCAATAAACTTAAGGCTGTCTTATTTCCGAACTTCTTCCGTATATGAGTACAAGCAAGAAGCATAATGCCAATCATAGGTAAAGCCGAAAAAATACGCAGAGCCACCACCGAATCTCCAAAAATGTATGTATACAACTTGAGCAGGATATAATAAAGGGGTGGATGTACGTCATTGGCTGTAACATGCCATAAATACCCGAAAGATTGGCGTACCAAGTTTATTGTATAGGCTTCGTCATACCAAAAAGCCTTATAAAAATCAAGGGATAAAAAGAAAAAAGATCCTATAAGGAATAAACCGTACAGGATAATTGTATATCGCTTATTTTCGTCATTTATCATATTAATCGAAATAAGTTTATAAAAGATTTAACAAGATTTTGAACCCTTTAGTTCGGGAATAACGGCTTAAAACAGATACCCTTGCTCGGTTTCTTTATGTCTTCCTAAATGTTTATAGGCTAACTCTGTAACCTCACGACCTCTGGGGGTACGTTTCATGAAACCTTCTTTGATAAGGAAAGGTTCGTAAACTTCTTCTATTGTACCTCCGTCTTCGCCCAAAGCTGTGGCAATAGTGGAAATACCAACAGGCCCTCCTTTAAACTTATCTATGATAATCAACAGTATTTTATTATCAACCTCATCCAGACCGTACTTATCAATATTAAGGGCTTCCAACGAATAATTGGCTATTTCTTTATCAATACTGCCCGAACCTTTTACTTGTGCAAAATCTCTTACCCTTCTCAAAAGAGCATTGGCAATACGCGGGGTTCCCCTACTGCGTAATGCTATCTCACGTGCAGCATTATCGTGGCAAGGAACATCCAAAATATCTGCCGAACGTTTTATAATACCGGTTAAAGTGTCGTTATCGTAGTATTCCAAGTGCATATTTATTCCGAATCGTGCACGCAGAGGACTTGTCAATAACCCACTCCGTGTAGTAGCTCCAATAAGGGTAAACGGATTCAATTCGATTTGGACTGAACGTGCACTCGGCCCCTTATCAATCATTATATCAATGCGATAATCTTCCATCGCACTATAAAGGTATTCTTCTACAATAGGAGAAAGACGATGTATTTCATCGATAAAAAGGACATCATTGGGCTCTAAAGAAGTAAGTAGTCCGGCCAGGTCGCCGGGTTTATCAAGCACAGGGCCTGAGGTTATTTTAAAACCTACGCCCAATTCATTTGCAATAATATTGGATAAAGTAGTCTTACCCAACCCCGGAGGACCGTGCAATAAAGTATGGTCTAATGATTCTCCACGCATACGAGCTGCGGCAACGAATACTTTCAAATTATCCACTACCTTGTCCTGACCGCTAAAGCTGTTAAAACTAAGAGGCCTCAAAGCATTTTCAAATTCACGCTCTGTTCCGTTTAGTTTCTCGTCATGTATATCGAATGCATCCATTTATTTAATTCACCTTAAAACTTAACAAGGTCTTTTATAACCTTAACTCAGCCGATTTACCGACTGAACTCCTTCTATCTTTAAAATTTGAGAACAGAGTTTCTGTACATCTGTTACACTATGCACAAAAAGACTGACTTTTCCCTCAAAGATACCATCATTCGATTCAATATTCAAACTTTTGATATTTACCGAATCTGTAATTATAACTTTAGTTATATCATTCAGCATTCCTACACGGTCGATCCCCCGAATAATTATTGTCGATAAAAACGAATATTGTGCATATCCGCCCCATTCGAGAGTCAGTATTTTATCGCCAAAACTAGCTTTTAATTTTAAGCCTACCGGACAATTAACTCCGTGCACCTGAACTTCATTATTATCTGTAATAAAACCAAAAACTTTATCTCCGGGAATAGGGTTACAGCACGATGCTATCCTGAAGTTTTTCTTGAAAGAGTCTTCTTCCAGAATATATGTTTTCTTTTTATCGATTGTATCCAGATTATCTGTATCTAATTGCTCTAAATCAGTTCCTCCTTTTTTCCCTACCCGGAAAGCCTGCTTCATATATCGCATAAATATATTGCTGGAGTTGCCTTTATCCTTTTGATTAAAAAGCTTATCAAGATTAGCCGGCAGAACAATTGTTTTATTTCCCAGTGCGTAGAAGAAATCTTCCTTCTTGCTAATTTTATAGAAATCGAGCAGTTTATCTATAGTAGATGTCGAAACTTCTGTCTCTCCAACAATTTCTTTCAATATAGCTTCTCCTTTTTTGGCAATCTCTTTTTTCTGTTTTTTGAGAGTAGATTCCAACTTAGTCCGTGCTTTAGCACTTGTAATAAATCCAAGCCATTCGGGTTGTGGGGTCTGAGATTTAGATGTCAATATTTCAACCTGATCTCCACTGTTCAACTTATGACTTAGTGGAACCAGTTTATGGTTTACTTTTGCACCAATACAATGATCTCCTATATTTGTATGTAACTCATAAGCAAAATCCAATGCTGTAGATCCCTGAGCCATTGTTCTCAAGTCTCCTTTGGGTGTAAAGACAAATATTTCCTGAGAAAACAGGTTTAACTTGATAGTATCCAGAAAATCTATTGCATTGGGGTTTGGATGTTCCAATATCTCAGTAATAGTTTTCAGCCACTTATCAAGTTCATTATCTTCTTCTATTTTACCTTCCTTATATTTCCAGTGAGCAGCAAAGCCTTTTTCTGCAATATCGTCCATTCTACGGCTTCTTATCTGGATTTCGACCCATTCGCCATCAGGCCCCATTACTGTAAGGTGCAAGGCTTGGTAACCATTTGATTTGGGGCGGCTCACCCAGTCTCTGATACGGTCGGGACGAAGCTTGTAAATATCCGTAATCACCGAATATATATCCCAACATCTTTTCTTTTCATCTATCCCCGGTTCGGAATCGAAAATAATACGAACAGCAAAAATATCGTAGATTTCTTCAAAAGGAACACCTTTTGATTTCATCTTATTCCAAATAGAATATACAGACTTGTCTCTTGCTTTTATTTCATACTTGAAACCCAGTTGATCTAATTTCTGGATAACCGGATCTGCAAAATGCTCAAATATATCTTTCCTTTTACTGAATGATGATTTTAATTTAGATACAATCTCATCGTATTCATCGGTATTTTCGTATTTAAAACTGAGCTCTTCCAACTCGGTTTTTATAGCAAAAAGCCCCAATCGGTGAGCGAGTGGAGCATATATGTACATTGTTTCGCCTGCTATTTTATGGCGTTTAGCAGGAGCCATAGAACCCAATGTTCGCATATTATGGAGACGATCGGCAATCTTTACTAGTATCACCCTGATATCGTCCGCCATTGTAAGCAGCAGCTTTCTGAAATTCTCGGCTTGAGATGATACCTGGTCACCAAACATTCCACTCGATATTTTGGTCAAACCATCGACAATTTCGGCTACTTTATCACCAAAAATCTTTTTAATATCTTCTACCGTATAGTCTGTGTCTTCTACAACATCATGAAGCAATGCGGCACAAATAGATGTAGATCCCAGTCCGATTTCGCTGCACACTATGCGTGCAACGGCAATAGGATGCATTATATATGGTTCACCCGATCGGCGTCTTGCTCCTTTATGAGCTTCTTTTGCCAGATGAAAAGCTTTCGTTATTATCTCGACTTTTCGCCTGTGATTACTTTTAAGATAGTCCTCTATAAGAGCGTCAAACTCTCTTTCAACCATCAACTCATCGTCCTGTGCTTTAGTATCTTTATCCATAAACTATAGAGAAAGAATAAAATTAAAACTGAATGCCATAATTTTCAATTAAAGTCTCAAAGACTTTTAATTATTTAATAAAGCAGTACTACCGATCATTATTATCAATCGAATCTGTACTGCTCCGAATATACTTTTAGTTATCTGGGAATCTTTAGTTTCTGACCAATACTCAACTTATCTGAACGAAGATTGTTGGCCTTTTTTATGTCTGCCGGAGTTAATTTTCCTCCATATAATATGGCAATATGCCCTAAAGTATCGCCTTTTTTAACCACATGAGTCGCAGGTTGTTTAGCCTGTTCTTTCTTGGGTTTAGGCTTTGGCTCTACTTTCTTTTCAACTTTAGCAACTTCTTCTTTTTTTACAGTTACCGATTTAGTTGAAGATGTACTCATGGGTGATGTTGATGCCAATGCCTTGGTAGCAGCATCATTTTGTACTGATGTTTTTACATCTGCAACAATTTCTTCGATAGACTCTTCGGAAATGGAAGGTACTTCTTCTGCAACTAGTTTTTCTTTTTCAGCAGGAAGATGTATAACCAATCGTTGCCCTACTTTGGGTACCGATGATTTTAATTTATTCCACGAAGAAATATCTTTCCTGTCTACATTGTACTTAGTCGCGATCTGAGTTAAAGTTTCACCAATACGCACCTTGTGATAAATAGTCTGTACCCTTTGTATATCACGGCTCCTGTTTTCGACCAATTGGGGTTCATGAGTTTCCGATGTATCAACTTTCGGAATTTCCTTTTCAACAACCGGTTCAGGATCAGGTTCAGCTCCTGCTGCATATTGTTGTAATTTGGTAAAATAGTCCGACAGTGAGTTTGAAGAAGATGAGCTTCCGGTTGATGACACAGAACTTGTATTTTGAGCCAAATTTTGAGTTACCGGCTCGCTCGTTACTTGAGGTGTCTCATTTTCAACAGGCTTACCTGCCGAAACAGCCAATATTTGACCTGCTCTTAATCGGTTTGATTTAAGCCCGTTCCACCTCTTTATCTGAGTCGCTGAAACTCCATGTTTATTGGCAATAGAGGCAAGGTTATCACCTCTGCGCACTTTGTATCTTTTTGCATCAGTTCCAACAGATGCAGTATATCCACTAGGTGTAACCACTTTGCGATGAGCTAAAAATTCAGTTGCTTTATACGAGAATATAGAGTCACGTTGAAGTTCAAATTCAACCGCATTCATCGAAGGAAGATTCAGGACATATGATTTAAATTCACCCGGAACAATATCTTTTTTATACTGTGGGTTGAGTGTTCTTAATTCATCAAGAGGAACGTTTAATACTTCTGCTACCTGTTGTAGATGGAGTTGTTTATCAACAACAATAGTATCTGTAGAATGTGTGTATTTATATTCGAATGGACAAATATTATGTTCCGAGTAATAATTCATTACGTATGCCGCCGCAATAAATGCAGGTACATATCCTCGGGTTTCTTTCGGCAGATAGGGATATATTGCCCAATAATCGGTTTGACCGCCACTACGCTTAATGGCTTTATTTACATTTCCGGGGCCACAGTTATATGCTGCAATAACTAGATTCCAATCTCCATAAATGTTATGTAGGTCTCTTAAGTATCGAGCAGCTGCATCCGTCGATTTTAATGGGTCACGACGTTCGTCTACCAAGGTGTTCACTTCGAGATCGTACATTTTTCCGGTACCTATCATAAACTGCCAAAGTCCGGTTGCCCCCATTCTTGATGCAATTGTAGGGTTGAGAGCGGATTCAATAATAGGCAGATATTTTAATTCAAGTGGTAAACCGTATTTATCTAAAGCCTGTTCAAAAATCGGAAAATAATAATCCGACTTTCCCAAAAAATATTCAACACTACCTCTCATTCTTCCTGTATACATATCTATATACGATCTTACTACAGGATTATATACCAACTCCATTTCGGTAGGTAAACTGTAAAGTCTGTTGATGTATACAGAATCGGGATAAGCAACGTCTGTATCAAAATTCGACTTACAGGAGAGAGAAGGAGTCAGATCTTTTTTCCAATCGACTAAAAGTTGGTCAAAATTTCTCTCAATATCTTCCGGGATAGTCAGTTCTCTATCTGTTATAGTATCTTTTATAGATAGTCCACTTTTGTGAACCTGTCCATACAGAGTAATACTACCTCCTAAAATAAAACCGGTAATAAAGAGTTTTTTCAGCATAAATCATTATTTTTCGGGACATTAAAATTCCAAACTTTTTTGTTATACTAGCAATATAAATATATTGCATTAAGCATTTACGGTTACTCAGTTAAGGATAATGACCTAGAATTTAAAACTACATTGAACCCCAAAAGATCTTTGGGCAAAAGGATCGGTTTGCATCTGAGGCTCTACCCTCAAAGACAAATCCGGTGAAATATCAAAATTGAATAATTGAGCATCAACATATGCATCAATCATACATAATCCATACAAGGCAACAGCTCCAATAATACTCAAATCACGGTATCGACGATAAGAGTCTCTATTCCTCTTAAATGAGTTTTGATATGTATTAATTTCAGAGTCTGTTATTTTAGAAGGATCTGTTATCCGTCTAACAAAAGGACCCCAAATACGAAAATTTGCTTCACTTCTTGGGTCATCGCTTTTTATGGCTTTATAAGCTGCTGTATAGTCGTTATACATACGCCCATTCCAAGATATCGCATAAGTAAGCCCTAAAAAACCGCCATATACAATGGGCAGCTTCCAATATTTCCGATTATAAAGCTGACCTAGTCCCGGAAAAATAGCCGAATACAAAACGGCTTTATTCGGATCGGGCTTAAATGGTATCGAGTTCTTGATAACTTTGTCGGCAGACTTATCTACCAACAGTTTATCATCCACCCAAGCTACAGTATCACTTTTAGTTATATTCTGAGAGCCCGACGACACTTTAAGGGCTTGTATGCTATCATTGGTTTGTCCAAGCACAGGAAGTGCCAAAGACGAAATAGCCACAATACCAACAAAAAGTTTTTTTACCATATAAATGTTTAGGGTCTTAAACCTTTTTACTGCTTCGGGTAATACACTAACTATTTGATATAGTTATGTGATTTCTCAACGCAATATTAAATATTTCTTTTATTTATACGAGGAAATATATTATTTATTTTTTTATCTGGTCAAATTTAGTAATAATTCTTTCCAATTCTTCGTCCGAACTAAAAGCAATTGTTATTTTTCCTTTACCCTTGTCGTTGCAGGATAATTGTACTTTAGCTTCAAAAAACTTCGACAAGTGTTTTTTCAAAATATCAAATTCCTCGGGAGTCGCTTTATTAATCTTACCCTTTTTAGCCAGATTTACAACCTCTTTCTCTTGAATGATCTCCTCAAGAGTATCCCCTTTGTTGATTGCACGAACGTACTCTTCGACTTTACGAACCGAAAGGTCTTCATTCAGAATCAGCTTATATACTTCGAGCTGTACTTCAGGATTTTCGATAGTTACCAAAGTACGGGCATGAGCCATATCTATCCTTTTATCTCTGATAGCTACCTGAATTTCGGCAGGAAGCTTCAATAATCGCAGATAATTTGCAATAGTAGTCCGTTTTTTTCCGATTCTCTCGCTCAACTGTTCTTGAGTAAGGCTATATGTTTCTATCAAATTCTGATAGGCTAAAGCAACCTCTATCGAATTAAGGTCTTCTCTTTGTATATTTTCAATTAACGCCATTTCCATGACGTTCTCATCATCTGCAGTTTTCACATAAGCCGGAATCGACTTTAGCTGTGCGATCATAGATGCCCTGTATCGGCGTTCTCCTGCAATAATCTGATAATTTTCATCATCGATTTTGCGCAGGGTAATGGGCTGAATTACTCCCAACTGTTTGATCGAAACAGCTAGCTCACGCAAAGCTTCTTCATCAAAAACATGGCGGGGTTGATCGGGATTGGGTTGTATCTGTGACAACGGAACTTCATTTATAGATGAAGATCCTTCAGTCCTCACATCATCCATAGTAATGAGAGCATCTAACCCTCTTCCTAAAGCAGGTCTTTTTGCCATAAATAATTATTCTTTTTACGGTTAAGGTCGCAGACCTATTTATTATTTCAACAAGTATTCATACAATTGACAATAAATCAATTGTTGTGCACAATACCGTTCTGTTACTTAATTAGCAAAGTTAAGAATTTTTTTCGATAAGCTCTTTCGCCAACTGCATATGGTTCACAGTACCACGTGAAGCTGCATCATAAGCCAATACGGGTTGAGCAAAACTTTGAGATTCGCTCAGCTTTACATTTCGCTGAATTACGGTCGTAAACACAAGTTCCTGGAAGTGTTTCTTCACCTCTTCGTATATTTGATTTGCCAAGCGAAGGCGTGCATCATACATAGTAAGCAGAAAACCTTCGATCTCTAAGGACGGATTAAGTTTTGATTTTATAATCTTAATTGTATTCAACAATTTACTGATACCCTCCAATGCAAAGTACTCACACTGAACAGGTATAATTACAGAATCTGCAGCAGTAAGTGAGTTTACGGTAATCAATCCTAAAGACGGAGAACAGTCAATCAGAATATAGTCGTAATCGGCTTTCTTGGCTTGAAGCACTGCCGCCAAACGTTTTTCGCGGTTTTCAATATTCAACATTTCAAGCTCTGCTCCAACCAGATTAATATGCGACGGGATTATATCCAAACGTTCATATTCTGTTGACACAATTGCCTGATCTGCTGTCGCCTCACCTATAAGACATTCGTAAATTGTAGTTTTTATTTGTTTAATATCGAGTCCTAAGCCGGAAGATGCATTTGCCTGCGGATCGGCATCCACAACCAATACTTTCTTTTCCAAGGCAGCCAATGAAGCTGCAAGGTTTATTGTGGTAGTAGTTTTTCCAACCCCTCCCTTTTGATTTGCCAGAGCAATTATTTTACCCATGATTCGTTAGTTATTTCTTTTATTTCGGCTACAAAGAAACAAATAATTTATAGCAGTAGTAAGGCTGAGCCATTAAACACTAAGCGAATTGTTGATAACTTACCATTTTTGTTAATAACATCTGTAAATAACTAAACATAAAATATTTATACATAAAAAAATAGATTTATATTCGTCTAACACCCTTTTGTCTATAAACATTTTAAGTTCACAAAACAATTTATCGCTTTGGCATGCAAAAGAACAATCGGTTATTATACCTGAATAAACAATAAATAAGCGTGAGACCTTAACTATAACCAAAATAAATTATCTTTAAATCTTTTAGATAATTAAGTGAAACAAAATGAACATAAGTCAAACCTACATAGAAACACCTTTGGGCGAAATGATTGCATGTGCCACAGATAAAGGCATTTGTCTTTTAGAATTTAATGACAGAAAAAAGCTGGATGGGCAGTTTGAAAAACTGGCAAAAGATTTAAATGCAAATATTGTAGAACAGGAGAATAAACATTTTGCTCTTCTTAAGAAAGAACTGGAAGCTTATTTCAATCATGATCTGAAAATATTTACCGTACCTCTCGATCTTGTGGGGACAGAATTTCAGAAAAAAGTCTGGCAAGCGTTGCTTACTATTCCTTATGGTAAAACGGTAAGTTATTTGCAACAATCGGAATCTATGGGAAATCCTCTAAGTATAAGAGCTGTTGCCAACGCAAATGGAATGAATAAAATTGCTATAATAGTTCCCTGTCACCGGGTTATAGGCTCCAACGGAAAATTAACCGGATATGCCGGTGGATTGGAACGAAAACAATTCTTATTAAATTTAGAAAAAGGTATCACAGAGAAAAACCTTTTCTCGTGACACCTTTCACCTATAGATGTTTATACCTAATCTAGAAAGACAAGGTTTTCAACCACGAACTTAATAGCGAAAGCATTTCTTTGTGATATTCAAAATTTTCATTCATACCCCAACCATGACCTCCCGAAGGGAAAACATACATTGTTGCAGGAATATCATTTTCCTTTAAAGCACTATAATAAGTTATCGAATTTTTCGGTGGAACCGCCGTATCATCGTCGCTTAATAACAATATAGCAGGGGGAGTAAACTCATTAACCTGTCTTTCGTTCGAATAGTACATAATATCAGAAGCCGAAGGTGTTTCTCCTAGAAGATTATTGCGTGAACCTTCATGAGTAAAATCTCCCATTGTAATCACAGGATAAAATAAGATCGAAAAATCTGGCCTTAATTCTTTTGAAGAAAAATGGGTAGAGGCAGTAGCTGCCAAATGTCCTCCTGCCGAAAAGCCGGCAACTCCAACTTTATTGTCATAAATTTTCCATTCTGAAGCCTTAGACCGTACATAAGACATTGCTTGATTAAAATCTTCCAGCGGCACTTGTTTTACTTTGTTTGGCATACGGTATTTAAGCACAATACCTGCAATACCTTGTGATTGTAACCACTTTGCAAAGTCATGACCTTCATGATCAATGGCTAGCCGGGCATATCCGCCACCCGGACAAATAATCACTGCTATTCCTTTATTTACGGTGGAATCGGGTAAGTAAATAGTTAACTCAGGAGTAGTAACATTAGAAATTCGTCCGTCTTCATTTAATTCGGTTTCAGATAATCCGTTACTCGTTGGAGGAGTATTCTCCCAAAGCTTTACTACTTTTTGTGCATCCATACTAATGACTGATAAGAAAAAGAAAAATACAAGAAAAAGGTTTTTCATAAGAGTACTGTATTTCAGGCCAACGACCTTCTTATTAATAAAATCAAGGTTTGTGACCTTTCGTTATATTTGAATGTGTAAAATATATTTTATGTTCCTGAAAGTTATTCACCAAATACTGTTTTATCTAACCACATTTTAAGCAAAGATAGGGATTGATCGTAATATTTAAACGATTCGATCATGCCCCACCCATGATCTCCCTCGGGAAATACATAAAGAGTAGCAGGAACTCCATTTCTTTTCAATGCATTATAATACATGGTACTGTGAACCGATGGTACCGAACGATCATTATCACTTACAAAAATAATAGTCGGAGGTGTATTTGCCGTCACCTGTCTATCGGCTGAAAAAGAATAAATTTCGGTTGAAGAAGGGTCTTTCCCTAGCAAATTGGTACGGGTTCCTCCCTTAGTTACTTCTTCGAAGGATATTACAGGATAAAAAAGAATCGTAAAGTTAGGATGTATATATTCTCCCCGATTTGAATAACGATTGGATAAAACCGCAGCCAAGTGTCCTCCTGCCGAAAAACCGGAAATACCGACTTTATCGGGATTTATATTCCATCGTTCTGCATTAGCACGAATAATTCGCATAGATTCTTCTGCATCATCAAAAGGAACTTCCTTATGTTGATTCGGTAACCTGTACTTCAAAACAATACCGGCAATACCTTGAGACGCCAACCATTTTGCAAAGGCATGCCCTTCATATTTCATGCTAACACCTGCATAACCTCCACCGGGACAAATAAGTACAGCCGGCGTTTTCTGATCTCCTTTTTTAGAGGGTAAATATATAAATAGCTCGGCTTCATCGTCCAAATTATACGTTGTAGGCGGGTCGGAACTGCCCCAAACTTTTATTACATCTTGTGAATAAAAATATTCACAAGATATTATTAGTAGAAAAATTAAAGAAATAATCTTTTTCATTGATCTTTTTTACAATAAAGCACTACATTCCAAAACTAGTAGAAGCTCGTTGCTTTATATAAATATAAAGAAGATTTAGCTTCAAGTCTAGTTTTATAAAGTTACTTGTTAGATAAAGTTTCAAATTTCCTTTTAAGTCATCGTATACAAGTCGATCAAATTTTGGAGAACGATTATTGAGCTTATTATTATTTTTATATATGTTTTTTACAACCCTGGCTCTACGGGCAAATGTTTCTCCTCTTAACTTCAAATATCCTCTTAATCCAAAAAAATCAAGCCTTTGAGTTAATGCTTCTAAATAATATAGATTGCGTTCAATTATCATATCTAACGGAACATTCATTATACTCCCCTGACGCTTTACGTAGAAATAAAGAATTTCAGAAGTTATTGCTATCTTATTTGCTCTATCGTAAACATAATGTATTATGGCCTCATCTTCATTTAATTTCCCGACAGGAAATCGGAGATCCTCCCAAATAGATCGCGAATATAACTTATTCCAAACAACGATCTTACCTACAGCGAATTCCTTAGAATACAACTTGTGTAAATACTCACAACCGGAGTATTGCTGTATGTTTAAAGGGATATTTTGTGAAAATGTAGAATCTACATCAGATTCTTTAACCTCCAAAAAGTTACACATGGATATATCTGAAGAAGTATTCTTCAATAAAGAATATAAATCGGAGATAAAATCAGGGCTGACATAATCATCGCTGTCTATAAAGCTTATAAAACTTCCCCGAGCATTATCCAAACCTAAATTACGAGCACTTGCTAATCCAAAGTTCATCTGACTAAAAATAGTAATCCTATTATCGTATTTCTTATATTCCTCACAAATTTTCAACGAATTATCGGTACTTCCATCATTTATCAGAAGCACTTCGATATTTTTATACGATTGATGAATAATACTATCAAGACATTTAGAAAGATATTCTTCAACATTATAAACCGGAACTATTATACTTATTAATTCTTGATTATCCATGGATATTACGATATAACATTGCCTAAAAGAGATAGAGCTTTATTCTCGCATTCTGTCATATACTCCCTTTCTCCCGGACCTTTGTCATTTATACCGCAAAGATGAAGTATTCCGTGAATAATAATCCGATGAAGTTCTTCCAAATAATCGGTATTAAACTCCTTCGCATTACTTTCCACTGTTTCCAGACTAATAAAAATATCTCCAGATATTACATCTTCATCGGTATAATCGAATGTTATAATATCAGTATAATAGTCATGCTGAAGATATTCTTTGTTTATTTCCAGAATCTTTTCATCTGAACAAAAAATATAAGAGATATCTCCTACTTTTTTCGCATAAGATGCTGCTACATTTTTGATCCACTTAGTTACCTCCCTTTTTTTGATTAAGGGGGCTTTTACTCCTTCGTTTTGATATATTATTGCCATAGTTCGAAAAGGTCAAAGACCTACTTTATGATAAGTAAATTAGACTAAACTGATACAGATGATTAGGAGAAAAAGATATATGCTACCCAAATGGCTGTTATAACTCCGGCCAAATCGGCCAAAAGAGCATAAGGAACAGTGTATCTACTATTCTTTATATTGACACTGCCATAATAAACGGCTACTACAAAGAAAGTAGTGTCGGTAGATGCCTGAAAAATAGAGGCCAACCTCCCGGCAAAAGAATCGGCTCCAAATATGGATATCGTTTCAGCCATCATGCCCCGTGCCCCACTGCCACTTAAAGGTTTCATTAAAGCCGTTGGCATTGCATCTACCCATTGAGAATCACAGCCAGTGAAGGCAACAAGTGATTTAATTCCATCCATCAAGAAATCCATTGCTCCCGAAGCCCTAAACATACCCACAGCCACTAATATAGCGATTAAATAGGGAATAATCCGAACAGCTGTCGAAAAACCATCTTTAGCTCCTTCGATAAAAGCATCATATACATTGATTTTTTTTCGGACTCCGCTTAGGATAAAAAAGATAATGATGCTAAAAAGTATTATACTGGCAATCAGACTTGATATTTGCTGGGCTTTCTCGGGTCCCATACTACTGAAAGACCAGATAACCGCACCTATAAGCAGTGCAACTCCTCCAAATGTACCAAGAATAACTTTATCAAAAATATTAATCTTTTGTTTGATACAAACCGCTAATACACCGATCATTGTCGATATAAAGGTGGCAATCATAATAGGCACAAAGACATCTGCCGGATTAACGGCTCCCATTTGTGCACGGATAGTCATGACTGAAACAGGAATCAGTGTCAACCCCGAAGCATTCATGACCAAAAACATAATCATGGGGTTAGATGCCCTACTCTTATCGGGATTAATTTCCTGTAATTCTTTCATCGCTTGCAAACCTGCCGGAGTGGCAGCATTATCAAGCCCCAGAATATTGGCCGATATATTCAGTAAAATAGAACCGCCCGCAGGGTGATTCTTTGGTATATCGGGGAAAAGGCGACTAAACAAGGGATTTATAGCTCTTGAGAAAAGTTGTATTACCCCACCCTGTTCTCCGATTTTCATCAGTCCCATCCATAAGGTAAGAACTCCGGTTAAACCGATAGATATTTCGAATCCTGATCTGGCTGAAGCAAAAGTCGAATTTACTGTGGCATTGAAAGTTTCAAAATCGCCAAAAAAAATCAGGCGGCTTAATGCAACAACAAAAGCAACGAAGAAAAAAGCTATCCAAATATAATTTAGTACCATACTAAGTTCCGAAAAAATATTGTCAAAGTTAAGACTATTTGACAAAATCTATCATTTTTCAAAACCAAAAACGACTTTAAGTTCGCAGACATTATTTATTATTTAAAATGTAAGTACTTCGTTTACTCTATTCTTATGAAGCAGCTAAATGAGCATATATAAATAAACTCAAATATTGATATTTGATCGTACAATGCTTTGGTTCACAACCTACAGGAAGATATTACAATACCAGAACTACTCTCAGTAAGATTTTCAATGAACTTTCTTGACCATCATTTGTTGAATTTTTACAATCCCCTGATTATAAAACTTTAATAATTACGATTAAAATATAAAATTATGATTAAGAATTTTTTATTCCCCAACAATACACATAACAGTATTACCTCATTTGCCATTCTTTTTTTACGTATTGCTTTTGCAGGAATGCTGATCGTACATGGATGGGCTAAACTCTCTAACTTCGAGGCTACAGCCCAAAGTTTCACAGAAATGGGTGGAGCCCCTGTTCTGGGATTAGTTATCTTTGCTGAAGTCTTTTGTGCTCTTGGTGTGGTTGTCGGATTACTCTACAGGCTCGCTTTGATCCCGATGATTATTAATATGTTCGTTGCCTTTTTCGTGGCTCATGGTGGAAGATTGACCGGTGAGGGTAACGGCGAACTGGCTTTTCTCTACTTGGTTGTATTTATTGTATTGGTACTAACAGGTCCTGGAAAATATGCTATCGACAATTTCTTTAATAATAAAAAATCGCTAGCTTAAAAAAAGTCTGTTTTATTGTTTAATATATTACCTTTGCCATCAGAATACAGCAGATCGGTTTGTCGCTGGCCATCTTTCAAAAGGTGGAAAGAGGAAAGTCCGGGCAACACAGAGCATCATACTTCCTAACGGGAAGCTGTTCGCGAGGGCAGAGTAAGGTAACAGAAAATAACCGCTTCGATTTTATCGGAGTAAGGGTGAAAAGGTGAGGTAAGAGCTCACCGGTCCTTGTAGCAATACCGGGAGCCGTACTACTTATGAGTTGCAAGACCATGTATACCGACGCATGTAGGGCTGCTCGCCCGATGTCGGGGGGTAGGTCGCTAGAGCCTGCTGGTGACAGCTGGAGTAGACAAATGACAAACACTTCGTTTTACGAAGCACAGAACCCGGCTTACAGATCGGCTGTATTTTATTTTTCAACCTCACTATTATAGGTAATTCTGTCGCGTTTTATACTATGAAGTAGGATACATTCAATCGTTTTCGAGCATTGACTTTATTTCGGCTTCTATTTTGGGGTATTTGTCCCCCATAGCAAACAGCAATGCCTTGATTTCATCGTACCTCTCAGCACACTCTCTTATTTCGGCTTTCCCTCTTTTATTATCATTCCAAACAAAGAAAATAAATACTAGTATAACACAGATAATAACTCCACCCACTACGAGAAGCAGGTAAATATCTAATCTGAATTGTTGTATTTCGCGATCTTTTTGAGTCAAATGAAAATTCTTATCTGCTGATAATAAAGCAGGGGCATTTGATTCTTTTTCAATCTGCTCGTGGGTTGTTTTTTCTAATTCGCTATACGCTAAAGCTTGTTTATAATCACCAGACTGTTTATAATACTCAGCAAGAGCGCCATATATTTCTTTGATTGTATATTTATAGGTTACATTAGGAAGATCTAATATAACAAAATCGGCATACTGTTTAGCTAATTTATTATCTTGTTTTTTATTATATATATTCAGTAAGTAAAGGTGAGCCTTTTGGGTTCTTACTTCATCAATATCATCTATTTTTAATATTGATTGAAAATAGTTAATAGCTTTATCATATTCACCCATTCCATAACAAACCACTCCCAAATTTTGCAGAGAATAGCTTATGTCCTTATCATTACGCAATGCTGTTGCTTTATTTAGAGCTTTATTAAAATAATAATATGCACTGTCAAGCTTATTATGATCTTCATACGATCTACCAATATTAGTAAGCGTTCTTAATTTTCTTTCGTTAGTATTTTCCGCTTTATCATAATGCAACAAAGCTTTTTGATAATTGATGATGGCACTATCCAAAAGTTCTTGTTCAAAGTAGATATATCCAATATTATTAAAACTCTTGCCAACTAAGAGATCATTTTTCGACTCTTTAGCTCCATAAACTGTATACATATAAGATTCAAGAGCTTTTGGAAAGTTACCACTTTCATCATAGAATTGTGCAGCATAATAATTGGAGAGAGGGGTATATTCTGAATTCTTTTTTTTATTAAAATATCGTTGTGCCTCAATAATTAAAGTATCACTATTTATATCAGCTTTTGTCTCATATTTTGCACCTACATAAATTACAACATATTGCATATAATCGTCTTTCCCCATCTTTTCAGGATTTTGGATGGATGCAAGTAAATTAAGGGCAACATCTGGTTTACCAGTAACTAAACTATCCTCTGCTTTTTTGAGTAATTCTTCTTGTGAGTTATTTTTTTGACATGAGAACAATAATATCCCTGTCGCCATTATAAATAAATATTGAAATAGTAGTTTCATTAATGGAAATTTGATGTGTAAAGATTAGATTAATGCCTGTAAACTATTAGTCAACTTTTAATGTAAGATCAGAATCTTGAATTGTTTTACTATTTAGGGGTGTTTCGGTTGACCTCATTATGGTGTTAGCATTCTGCATACCACCACCGGCACCTTCTCCTATAGCCAGTTCATCCTTTTCACAGGAAGTAAATAACAATGTAGTACAACTAATAGCAATCAGTAAAAATTTAGTTTTCATTATTTTGAGATTGTGTATATGTAAAATTGATTACGAAATTATTTAGTATCCAAATCCAATGTTTTACCCGGTCTAGATAATAAGCTGTCCGAATAGCTTTGCTCTGTATTACGTTGCATATCGCTATAGGTATAAGCATTTTCTTTTCCTCCACCAACGGTTCCACCCCTATCCAGTTCATCCTCACAAGAAGTAAATAAAAATGTAGAACAACTAATTGCAATCAGTAAAAGTTTAGTTTTCATTATTTTGAGATTGTGTATATGTAAAAATTCTGATTATAGGGTCAATTTTTATGAATTGATTTTTTCCTTAGCGCCTAAACTAACAATGAAATTATCACCACTAATTGTAGGTATAGAATTACTCACCAATTTAAAAGATTCCTCATTCCATCACCAACTCACCTTTCCTTTTATAGAGGAACAAACAACAATGAAGTAAAGATCTTAATTATAGCCAACAAGTATCTCATTGTACTACTTATTGCATTTGTTGGCAAAAATATGATAAATTTTCACTCTACATTCAAGAAAATAGCTTATTATGTTTTTAACAACGAATTTGTGAGATTTTAATGATTTTAAATTATTATCAAGGAGAAAAATGAGATTAAAAAAGAGAATAATAAAAGAACTAAAAGCGCTGTGTAAAATCTCGGGGTTGTATTAAATAAATATCCAATCATTACTCAGCCATGTTATGAGAGAGGTAGTGCCTTGCCTTAGTTGATGTTAAAGAACAATTTACCTTTAACAAGTGTTTTTTGATAAGTATACGAACTATTAAAGTCTTAGACTTATTTATTGTTCATACAAGTATAATAAGGAATTGAATTGGCTGTTATAATTTTAGATAAGGCATTAAAAATTCTCTGTTTTTTTAACAAAAAATACAATAAATTGAATTTATTATTATTTATCGGTTTATCTATATATTAAACAGCTATTTATATGAACGATAATAGACAACGGCATAAAAGTGTCACTTTTGTCACTTTTGTAATCTTTTTTGTTATTTATCACTGATATACAACATTTTAAATAAGTATCAAAAATTACATTAAACCTTGTAAAGTTGTCACCTTTGTATATCTTATAGAATACTTTTGTGGTTAATGTCACCTTTTTATGGCACTAAGTTATATCGGATATATATTGCCATATTCTGGAGGTATAGCTACTTTTGTTTTTCCACTAATTAAATTCTCAAAGAAGATTGAGGTGATTACTTAAATTTGAAAGAAAAAAGATGATTGATAAAGTAACAAAATTTATACAGCGACTACTCCATTTTCTATCTATAGGAATCTGGAGAGTAGATACTAATGGACTGGGAAGGCTCCGGGCCATATCCTACAACGTTATTAAATCGTTTGTACTGACCTATCGGAATCTAAACTGGTCACTGGTTAATACACGGGCTTCGGCACTTACATACAGCACTCTTTTATCGATTGTACCTCTGCTTGCTGTGTTATTTGCTATAGCCAGAGGCTTTGGATTCCAGAATATCCTGCAAAGCGAATTATTTGGATATTTTCAAGGGCAGGAACAGGCTCTTTCGACAGCAATGCGATTCATCGATAAGTCTCTGGAATATGCCCAAGGGGGAGTATTTCTGGGTGTGGGTCTTGTACTTTTATTATACACTGCTTTAAACCTGATTTCGAGTATTGAAGATAATTTTAATTCTACTTGGGGAATAAAAAATGGCAGATCGTATTATCGTCAATTTACCGATTATACCGGATTACTTCTTGTTGCTCCTGTATTTTTGGTTTGTAATGCGGGGTTCTCCATTATATTAAATTCATCACTGGAGACTCATATCATTGGAGCATTTATAAATCCCTTCATTCAGGTATTACCTTTTATTCTTACCATACTCTTGTTCACTTTTGTGTATGCGTATATTCCAAATACTAAGGTAAAAATCGGCAGTGCAATTTTTGCAGGGATTGTTGCAGGGCTGGCCTTTCAAATCTTTCAACAGATATATATCAGTGGACAGTTATGGATCTCTAAATACAATACCATCTACGGTAGTTTTGCAGCACTCCCTTTGTTATTATTATGGCTGCAAATATCATGGCTGATTGTTTTAATAGGTGTGGAGCTTTCATTTTCTCATCAGAATATCGCCAAATTTAATTTCGAGAAAGAAACTAAAGATATTACCCGCAGATACAAAGACTTTATTATATTACTGATTTCAACGCTTATAGTAAAGCGCTTCGAGGAAGGTGAAAAACCGTACACGGCAAATGAGATATCCGAAAAGTATAAAATACCCACCCGTCTTACCAGCGATATTATTTATCTATTACTTGATCTGAATATTATCGTTGAGACTCCATCGGGAAAAGATATGGTTCCGGCATACATCCCTGCTCTTGATATAAATAAGATATCGGTGAGCTACCTGTTCCACAAGGTCGACAGCTTTGGTTCGGAAGACTTCAACATAGATATCACTGAAGAATTTATGGATGAATGGAACGTTATAAATGATATCCGTAATACGATTCACGAAAAAGAAAAGGATACGCTGATAAAAGATTTGTAAATGAAATCAAAGAACCTCAGAATCCATTGCCTGCTTCATGTCTGCTTCGAAGGAATCGGGCATATTGAATTATGGGCCAATAAGCATACATATAGTTTGAGTTATACACGTCTTTTCGAAGAAGTAAGTTTCCCGAATCAGGATGAATTTGATATGCTCGTCATAATGGGAGGTCCTATGAATATATATGAAGAAGATATCTATCCTTGGTTAGTGGCTGAAAAAGAATTTATCAAAGAAACGATAGAATCGAATAAATCTGTAGTTGGCTTTTGTTTAGGTTCTCAACTAATAGCTGATGTATTAGGAGGGAAAGTTACGACAAATAATTATAAGGAGATAGGCGGGTTACCTATTAAGTGGAATAATGAAAAGGAAGAAACCTCACTCTCTGAAATAGAGATTTCCGACTTATATGTATTTCACTGGCATGGAGATACATTCAGTATTCCACCGAATAGTATCAGGCTGGCTTCTAGTGTGGGATGCCTAAATCAGGCGTTTCTATACAATGAAAAGGTAATAGGACTACAGTTTCACTTGGAGGTTACCCCTGATTCGTTAAATGAAATGCTTACCAATGGGGCTGAGGAACTAATAGAGGGTCAGTACATACAATCAGCGAAGTATATAAAAGATTATAGCAGCCATTTCATTCCGCAATGCAATCATTTACTTGAAGAAATTCTTGATTGGTTAAGTTCGAAATAGAAAAGCAGAGAGACGATTCTAACGACTCTCCGCTCTCTTTGTAAGGTGTTATATCTTATTTAAAATATTTCGATTTTACCGTCTTTATTACAGCCATAAGGTCATCGTCTCCCAAGTTTGCTTCCATAGCGTCTTGATAGATATTCTTCATCGCATTGGAAGTTTCGGTATTTAACCCTTCTGCCTTTGCCAAACGTATATCTTTATCCATGTGTTTAAGAGAAAAAGCCGCCGGATAGTTATCTTGTATAATGGAAGGTGTTTTCATCTTTGACATAGGGCTACCACAAGCACTTTCATTGACAATAAACATCATTGTTTCTTTATCAATACCATTCTTTTCGGCAAAAAGAACAGTTTCGGCTAACCCCTCAATAACGACAGACATATAATAGTTAATGGCTAATTTAGCTTTAGCTCCCTGTCCTATTTCTCCCAAGTATAAGGATAGCTTACCTAGTTTTTCGAAATAAGTTGTCGCAAACTCATAATCAGGTTCTCTACCTGCAGCTAATATGATAAGAGTTCCATCTATAGCAGGTTTTACACTTCCAGAGACAGGAGCTTCGAGATAGTATCCTCCTTTAGATTCTATTTCTGCTGCTAACCGCTTCGTCAGTTCCGAAGAGATGGTACTCATATTGATAAAGAGCTTCTCCGAAACAGAACCTTTCAATAGATCAGCAAACACCGAGGATACAGCCGAATCATCCGATAACATGGTGAAAATAACATTCGAATTCTCCCGAACATCATTTAAAGAGGTGTAAGGTTTAGCTCCGGCATCTATAAGTGGCTTCATCTTCTCTACCGAACGATTGTATACAGAGATTTCGAATCCAGCTTTCAGCAGATTTGAAGCCATTGGGGTTCCCATGTGTCCCAATCCGATAAAAGATATTTGTGGTGTTGTCATTTTGAATTAATTAATTCTTATAAAGTTAGCTAATAAAAGAAAGCCTTAATAACCTACTAGGATAATTTCGCTTTTAATAACTCCCATATCTTGTATGGGTATCTAAGGCTTAAAATAAATCTATTGTTAGAAATACCATTTTCTTTAAAAGCTCTTATATGTTCTCTCATTATTGTTTTTCGACTACCCATAGATTCGGTACTCATACCTCCTATTCGCATGGTTACAAAATCAAGGGGAAGGTATTTAATTTTAATTTTATTTACATAAATAAAACGCAAAAGCAACTCAAAATCGGCGGCAATCTTGTAATCTGTTTTATAATAACCAAGTTCGTCAAACTTATTTTTATAAACATAAAATGTTGGATGAGCTGGCATAAAACCGATCCTCATCAGAGAACGTCTGAATATTGACGATGAATAATAACGAATACATTTATTCAAATTTTTTGCATCAACAAAATGAATATCACCATATACTGCTTCACTATTATTTGTCTTAAATGTATGTACAACTTCTGATATAACATTATCATTCGTAAAAAAGTCATCTGAATTGAGGATTCCAACAATCTCTCCTGTTGCTATTTTAAATCCTTTATTCAATGCATCATAAAGCCCTTTATCTGGTTCGCTAATCCAACGTAAACGACCTTTAAACCGAGGTTCACATTCCCTAATAATATCAATAGTAGAGTCTTTAGAGCCTCCATCTACAATAATATATTCAATATTAGAGTAATCTTGTTTTAAAATAGATTCGATTGTATCTCTTAGATATTTTTCGCTATTATATGTTGCTGTTATTATTGAGATTTTCATTCTGATATAATTCTTTCTCTTATTTTAATTGCCGGATTACCTTGATACACGGTAAAGGGCTCTAAGTTTTTAGTTGCAACTGAACCAACAGATAAAATTGAATGAGAAAATAGACTAACATTTGGACAAACTATAGACTGCGCTCCAACCCAAACACCATCTTCTAATAAAATATCACCAACCATTAAGTCAAAACATACTTTTTTATAGTTATGATTACCACAAAGTAGCATCGCTCCTTGTGAAATACAGACATTATTACCAATAGAGACTTTACCTAGATTATCTATCCAAACATTCTCTCCAATCCAAACATTATTACCAATTTCGAGTAACCATGGATATTTAATATTCGTACATGGTTTTATTAAAACATTTGTCCCAATTTTAGCACCAAAAGCTCGTAATACCCAGATTTTCAAACAAGAAAATGGATTTAAGGGATTGACTAGAAATAAGATATTAATAAAATACCACATCGTTATTTTAATTTTATTTCCAGGAATATACCACGAATTTTCAAAAGAAGACAAATCAGTTTTCATTCAAAATAGAGTTACATATAGTTAAATACTTTTCAGCTCGCATTTGTGCTGAAGGAAAATTCTTGAGTTGCTCTCTTCCATTAGTAATCAATTCTTTTTGTAATTCTTCATTTTCTAATATCAGCTTTATTTTTGCCACAATATCATTGGGGTCTAGAGGGTCAAAAAAAAGAGCAGCATCACCACAAATATCTCGAGCAAAAGGTAAATCGGATGTTAAGATTGGTTTATCCATTTTCATAGCCTCAGGATAATTAGCTGAAAAACATTCTAAAAGAGTAGGAAGAAAAATAAAATTACACTCAAAATATAATTGAGGACAATCCTGTGCAGCAATTACTCCTATGTTTCTTATTTTTGTCTTTGAAACCTCAAGAAAATTATCTTCATAAATTTGAGAAGGTAGTGTAGTCACAAATTCGACATTATTAATACCTGATTTTATAAGTAAGGGAATTATTTCATTCAAAATACTTAAATTTTTATGTGGATAAAAAGCTGATAAAATCAAAAACGTCTTAATGTTCGATGATTTAATCATTTTATCACGCTCTTCATTATTAAAGCAAGCAAAATAAGAATTATAGGTATTAGATACTACATATATTTTATCAATTGGAGAATGAAGAAAATGAGCTAGACGCATTCTTGCATCTTCTGTTTCTACATGATAATATTTTGCATTTTTCAAGAAAAAATATTTTTTGAAAATCGCAGTAATCTTCCACTTTAATTTCGCTAACAAACTATTACGAAAAAAGAAAGGAGACTCAGAATAGAGAAAATGAGGTAAAGCATAGCCCAATAGATGTGGAACCTTAGGAGTCCAATATGATGGTCCAAATATTGTAAATACACAATCAGGTTTAATTTTTTTTTCAAAAGAGGATAGTTTTTTTCTCAAATAGAGAATATTACGAATTATATTACCTTTTCTTTCAATCGTATAAAATATAAAATTACTCGGATAACTTAATTTATCAATTTGCTTTTCAACCGAAGGACATAAAAAAACATGATACTCATTTTTCTCAAAATTTCTGCATTCTTCAATAAATGACAAAGCCACTTGTACCCCTCCCCCAGAAAATAGACTAGAAGTATTTATTATTAATCTCATTTGATCTTTTATTTAATTTATTTCGCAACCAATTTTAGATAAAAATCTTGTAACTTCTTTGAATCAATATCACAACTCTTTTTATTTGCTCATTATAAGAAGTTTACTGATGATCTACTATAAATAGTCCCAATCAATTATTCAGCCAACTGAAGACTCCTAAAATTAACCAAATCAGCAATAATGATTTCTTTAGAAATCTCATCTGAAGTTAAACTGGTAGACCATTTGTCCGAACTTCTACCAAACATACAGGCAAGCCTTTAAATTGAGGCTTCATATCTTCTAACAAAACAATAGAAATATCAACATCTTTGTATGAATAATTTAATTTTCTTATATCTAAATCCGAAATGATCATAAAATTCAGTAAAGTCAGTACCATCTAAGGGATTCACAACTTTAACATTAAATAAACGTGCATATAACAATATTATTACATCCCTAATAGACCCAAGGAAATTTCTGATACATGTAAAATAAACTAAATCAATTTTTTGAAAAAAATATCCAAGAAATCTTTAGGCATAGAAAATTCCAGATTAAAAGCTATTCTTCGCTATAAAATCCAACTCAATAAGTTCAATATTCTCGTGTTTCTATAATAATTAACAATTGTAGTAAAAGCTACAGATTGACCTATATATGAAGGACTTATTGGCCCCATAAAAGAAACTTACACTTACTATTCAGATAATTAATCTTATAGATTATTTTAACAAATTCAGATATGTTTCAACCTGCATTTCATCTCTTTTATCGAAATTAAAGTTTTTGGCATTTTTCTTATAAGATTCATAATTACGCTCTACAAGATCACATGCATCAATGAATGAATGATCGTTTTCTAACAAAAAAACACAACCAGTCTTAGGCTTTTCTACAATATCAATATTACATCCAACAAACTCACTTACAATTACAGGCAATCCATTATAAATTGCTTCTTCCACAACTAAGCCCCATGGTTCTTTTTTAGAAGGTAAAACAAAAATATCATGCTCTTGATAAACTTCCGCTATTTTTTCATTTTCAATAAAACCTCTAAATTCAATATTATCTTTCGCTGTATTCCTTAAAACACTATCCAATATACCTGCCCCAACAATAGTTAAAGGCTTTTTCATTTGATTAAATATAGAGACTAAAAACTCTACATTCTTAACATCAATCAGCCTTCCTACGTATAAATATTTTAAAGGTTTATTTATATGATCATTACCAGACGCTTTTTGAATCTTATTAAAGATACCAACACCCTGCGTCAAATAAATCTTACCTTTATAATTAATTCCCTCAAAAAGTTGCTTATGTGGTTCTCCTGAAACTAGAGCAACAGACATTCTATTTATTATTATTTTTTTTATAAATCCTTTTATTCCGGAGAAATGAGACTCATAAATTGAAGATTCACATTGTAAACAATTTTTTTTAGGAGGAATCAAGAAAGACATCAGCGAAAATTCAATATCATTCCATCCTGTATAAATTACTTTCTTAAAACTAATCTTCTTCAAATAGTTTTTAAGTTTAAAGAAGGTTTTTATTTTATTCCTATTATGAATAGAAGAATTTGTCAAGAAAATATAATCAAATAAATACTGCTCTTTTTTATCAGTAATCTCAATATTTACAACATCTTTAGAATATCCTAAAAAAATAACCATTACACTACGTTGTCTAGCTATTTCATTCATTAAGTTTATTTTATAAAAAGCTGGAGAGTTTGTAAGATATAGAAAATCGTATTTTTTCATTAAAATAATATTTTTTAATAATTATGCTCAAAGATAACTAAATCATCCTGATTAAATATAGTTACGTATGGATAGTCCCAAGCATTCGCATACCCATATTGATCTGACATAGTGCCAATTATACTCATCAGCATATATCCTAAATATACATATATGATAAAGAATGCAATAGGTGATGACTTATAAGAAAATTTATTAAAACAAATAGGTAATAAAATAATTTCAAATATTTTAAAATATGCACCGAGTCGAGATGCTATCAAATCAGATTGAGCAGTAAGTAAGTATATAAAAAATCCGAGAAAATATAAATCTTTCATTGAAGAAAGTGTCTTATCTTTTGTTTTACAAAGATAAAAGATAATTAAAAACACAATAATTCTATTTAAAAGAGCTCCAATACTCAACTCTCCTTCTGTCAAATAATATGTTGCTCCGGTTAGCCGGCCTATTATAGAAAGTAATATTCCACTAAAAGGTAACAAACCGAACAGGAAGAGAACTATCAATAAATAATACTTTCTCAATCTAGGAAAATATTTGATAACAAAAGGTACAAACAAACATACAAAAGAGGCACTATGAATAAAAATACATACCAAAATAGTTAGATAATATTTAACATAAGCCTTTTTTGTTAGCATTGGATATGCTAATCCACAAAAAAGACTCATCGCTAAACCTTGTCTTAATAATGCAAAAACATATACAAAAAACCAAGCATAGAGCACTAGAACAGAAAAGGTTTTATATGAGGAATATTTATTGATGAATCTTATGAAAAATATAGCTATTATTGCTATAATTATAGAGTTCGCATATGCATAATCAATACCTATAGCTTTAAAGAGAAGGAAGATAAATAAGAATAGACGTTCACCATGTATGCCTTCAAAAGTAGCAGTTAAAGAAAATTCAGTAGGGACACTATCAAATATAACCTGATAATTAAAATAGTCAAACCCTAAGCCATAGCGTAGAGTACAAAATAAAAACAGCAAAGAAGCTGAGATTATAAATAAAAGATTCTTAGTCTTCTCTTTTTTAGAAAAAAGATCAAAAAAACTCAAGACTAATAATAATATAAAAAATAAAAAATATATCATTTAAAAAAATAATTATTCCTCTTTAATATTTAATCTTTCTGATAATTAGAAAAATACAAAAAGACAACACCGAAGGTGCAACTTGTAATGCTCTTTTAATTTTTGAACTTATTGAAGCTTTGCTACGAACTAATGTCAGAAAAGAATAGTATTTATTTATTTTTATTTTATTAAAATTTATGAACCAGTTTTTGCTAAAAGAAGGCAAACATAATATATAAAATCGATTTGCCTCAAGGTAGTTCAACATATCAGGATTATCCAACTCCTTTGTATCAATAGCAAGACTAACACATTTCTCAAATATAAAAACGAAATCATCAATATTTTTTTGTCTAATAACTGATGAAATAGTACCTGGGTTCATATGATATAAATATGTTGTATCATTACAAATACTCATTGATTGGGCAACTAAAGCTAACTGAAAAGACCATAGATTGTCTTCATGATATATCCCCTCCTCAAAAAAAAGATTATTATCAAATAAAAATTGACTTTTCACCAATTTATTCCAAGCCATTACATACCATTTCTTTTGAAGAAATGATATTTTTATTTCAGAATTACATTCAATATATTCTTTTTCGAATAGTTTTACGTTGATCAATTTAACTGAATCCGGATAAATTTGCTCTACATTCCCAATTACAAAATCAGAGTTATATTTTGTTGCCAAGTAAACTAGCTTTTTTATGGCATCCTTAGGCAATTCATCGTCACTATCTAAAAAATAAATATAATCCCCAGTTGCCTTTCTAATTCCAGTATTTCTTGCTGCAGAAAGTCCTTGATTTACATCTTGGTTACAAATGATAATTTCATGTTTTGTTGAAAAATTATCAATAAGATTGGCAACTATATCCATTGAATTATCAGGAGTACAATCATTTACCAAAATAATTTCAATATTTTGATAAGTTTGACACATCACCGAAGTTATACACCTCTCGATATATTTCGAGACATTATAAATCGGGATAATAATCGAAATTTTCATATAAATTTTATTAAAGAACCCATATCTTAATTTGACTGAATCTTTTGATATACTCTTACATAATCTATCTCAAATTCTTGTTCTTTATCTAGATTTGAAGATAATAGAGCTAAATTAATAAGCAAATATAATGGTTCATTGAATGGTTGATAGGACGAATTAATCTTGGAGATATCACAAACAAATGTTATTTGATTATCAATCGCATAAATTATTTGTTTTTCATCCCATAGTATACTATACAAATGAAAACCGTTATATGCATTTTCTCCGAGAGATTCTACATTGATTTTTTTTTGAAATAAATTATCACTACTTCTATAATGTAAAACATTATGTATCTCTTTAGGACTATATCCATAATATTCCATTATATCTATCTCCACATTATATGTCCGATCAGCATAATGACTATCTCCTAACATCCATATTGCAGGCCATACAGTTTTTCCCGTTGGAACTTTAGCCATAATATCAAACCGCCCATATTTCCAAGCATGCTTTCCTCCTGTAGTTATACTTCCAGATGTAACCTTTGCTATATTTTTATATAACCAATCTTCATTGCGAGCCTTAATCTTAAGAATCCCATTACCAACACTTACATTTTCTAAACGATTTTTCGTGTAGAACTGAGGTTCATTATTACGTCTATAACCTTCTTCAAAGGTCCAGTTTGAACTATCTGGTAATCCTTCATAATTAAACTCATCAGACCAAACTAATTGATAATTATCAGAGACCAATTTCTCTTGGTGGTTATCTTCACATGAAGCAAAAAATGAAATTCCAAATAAGACAAATACAATACAAGTCTTTTTCATAAAACAAACTTTTTGTAATAATGCACAATATAAGATAAGTATTTTGAACTGGCACAATAAATATATGCCTTCTCTTTGAATGATAGAATATTATTAATTAAATAGCCTTGAGATTTAATCCATTCACGATTTTCTCTCGTATCAGAAAAATTCTTGTGCCTCAAAATAAATGAAAACAAGGCCATTTTTTTATGTGAAAAGATAATATCAAGAAAATCAGATTCTTTATTTAGTCTAAAAATAGGATCCAATAAAAAATGTTCAAACTTCACCTCATATAATACAGAAGAGGTAAAACTATGGAAAACAGAATCAGATCTAACCTGATAATTATAAACAATACTGGGGAAAATCTTTATTTGAATTCTCTCTATATTACACAAAACAAAACGAACATCCATAATATAATCCTCCCCATTTTTTATTTCACGAGGAATATCAAATATATAATCACTAAAATAGGAACGTCTATATAGTTTAGCCCACGGGCTAGTATGTATTGAATGTAAAGTCAAATCAAATAAATATTCATAATAAGAAAGTTGTTTTTCTATATATGTAAATGGAGTGACTCCCTTATCAGACTTAGATTCTAAATATCCAGCAATTAGGAGATCTACCCCATTGATCCCCTCAGATAATCTTTTCAATGAGTCCTCTAATAATAGATCATCAGCATCAACAAAACAAATAAATTCTCCTTTCGCTACAGAAACTCCTTCTTTACGAGCTTTTGTTACTCCTTGATTCTCCTGATGCTTTACTATTAAGTTCGGATTATGCATAGCATAATGCTCACAAATTAAACCACTTTTATCCGAAGACCCGTCATCAACTAATATTAGTTCATAACTAATAAAAGATTGCTTCAATATACTTTCAATACATTGAGCAATATATTGTTCCGCATTATACACAGGAACAACGATAGATATCAAGGGAGAAATACTCATTTTAGTGCAGATTCTAAAAAATTCTTAGCAATTAATCGTTGGTTAGTCAAACATTCATTTACATTATCCCAATCAATATTTGTTTTTATTTTTTCTTCGGATAACTCATCACTAGAAAAAACAATTCGATCCTCAAGGTTAAACATCTTCAATAATGAGCTAAAACGAGCTAATCCTCTCTCTACATTTCCATAAACAATGAAAGGCTTATTATATAAAATACTAAAAACACAGCCATGAAAAGAGTCTGTAATAATATACTCGGCCGTACGTATTCCATTTAACCAGTCTTCAATCGGAGGCATGATCCGTTCCAGAACTGGACTTTCTACATCTTTATAGTTCGGATTATAAACACTAAAGGATTTGAGACCAAGCACTTTTTCTATTTTAGAAATAACCTTCTTTTTCTCCAAATCACTATCAAGTATGTAAGTAAATATATTTCCATCAAAGGATGACTGCTTATACTCACAATTTTCAATTAAATAATTATAATCTTTTGTTGTTAATAACAACGTCGGGTCAATTACATGGACAGCCTCCATATTAAGGAAATCGCGACAAAGAGATAAAGCAGAGTCTTCCCGTACAGATATAGCAGAGAAACTCTTTATTTCACTCTGTATTTTTTGCGTTTCAGCAGAAGAGTACTCCCAATTTGAAACACCAAAAGATGCAGCATAAGATATTTTCTTGGTATTATAAGGTGCAAAATCTAAATAAAATCGAGAGACTGAATCTTCAATATAAGTATATCTCCAAACTTGATCACTCCCTACAATTAGAGCATCAAATTTATATTCATTTATATTATGAAATCCTTTTTTTTCTAGATTCTGAGTCTTTGGGTAAATGTATTTATCCATAAAATTATGAATATATTTATCCATTACTTTACGTTTTTTTTCCATGAAAGGTTCTGTATTCTGACCTAATACTTTTTTTTGGATTATACGCTTTATATCCAAAAAGGGTAATAAAAAATTAGAGTGCTCTTTTTTATGATGTATTAACCAAGCATCATAACCTATTTTCTTCAAATATGCCTGCAAGGCATATGCCTGTAAAATACCCCCATAGTTTACATGTAAAGGTAATGTAAATATACCAACTTTAATCATTTTATAAAAAGGTGTTTTAATCGACTTAATATCCTTATAAGAATTGGACGTTTATAAAGAGCTTTATATTTAGACTCTAAATCTATCATGGAGTCTTTGAACATTTGTAAATCATCACAACCTACAGCCTCATTAAAAGCAATATGACTTTTTTCAGCCATTTGAATTCTTAAATCTTGTCTTTGTCTTATCCGAGAACTCATATTTGAAAGTACCTTAACTCGCTTAGGCGGATACCAACGATTCTGAGCAGATACTAAACTTAGTCTATATGATAAGCCCTCTCGTCGATGGAATAGTCCTGAGGCTTGTGATTGTATTATTTCTTCTTCAGAAAGTGGTTCCAGCATAAGTTCTCCTAACGAAATCGAATCTTTAATAATTTCATCTATTCTTGGGTCACGAACTACAATAATGTTTGTTCCTGCTGGATCATTTTCATATTTAGGAATCCATGCATCCCCTAAAGTTATATCTGCTGTCTCAGCGAATACATCATCGCAGAAATCACAGGCCTTATATTTTAAAAAACCTAACCCCCAGTTTGTTCCATATAATTGATTAACTGGTCCACTTATAATTTTTCGCTCAATACCACGATCTTCTCCGATCACAGTTACACCATATTTATTAGCATCATAATCTGAAAGTTTAGTTCTAAAATCTATAAAATTCAGATTAGACGGTTTTATTCCGAGTTGCCATCCCAGTAATCGCCCAAAATTTGCACTTTTAAGATGCCCACAAACTAATCCAATACAAAACTTAATCCGATCCTGAAATACTGGTTCTTCTCTCATTAATAATCGCACAGCTTTTATAAAACAGGGCACTCCAATCAAGGCATAATTAGCAGGTTGATTTATAATTAACGTAAGCACCTCAGATAGCTCTATTGGGTAATACTTAGTCTTTGCTCCAGACCTTACTTCCTCTACAGTATTGGATAACTGGTATGAATATATTCTTTTGTCTCCAGCTAGATCGGTAGATTCTCTATATTTTATATGAATAACTCTATCAACCAAACCTCTTTCCATAAGTGTTGAAAGAATCCAAGTCCCCATACCTCCAGAACTCCCCTGTTCTCTATAATCTTTAGATGCTACAAAACCGGCATATAGCGCATGATAATAACCTATCTTTTCATTATAAAATCCAGAATGACCATATAAACTTTCTCCTATTACATTTTCATCAATGCTCTTCTCTGAAAAAGGACATACACGTTGCATCTTTTCATCTTGGTCTTGAGAAATGTTGCCATTGGGCAATGCTTGAAGCATCAAATATTTATTGAATCCAATTTTAACTGCAGAATTGCTAATGACTGCGCATGTACCACAGCCAATACAATACCCTCCAGCTACAACTGTTTCGAATAGTCTTTTAGAAGATTTAGTTATGTTTCTATCAATCATAAATTATACTATCTTTTTAGAATTTTTTTTATCTTTATTTGTAAGAAAAAACGTTCATTTTTACTTAAGCCTAAGAAGTAAATAGCCAATAATGTAGGGACAAAACAACTTATACATACAATAATAAACCTGAATAGATCATTTTGATAATAGTACGATGAAAAAATAAATGGAAAAATAACCGAAATTGTAGAAACAACCAAAATTGGCAAAATAGCATTACATAAATAATTTCTTAACGATAAACCTATTCTCTTATAAATTAAGAGAAATCTAATAATCTGAGCTATAATAGCTATTATTATATGAATAATAAATACGCATTGAGGAGGATAACCAAACTTAAGCACAATATAGCTGATAAAAGGAATTAATAATAAGATCCCTCCAATACATACTTGATAAACCCTTATTTTTCCTGTTGCCTGAGCAGATATCATCAACGGATTAGCTAAAGTATCTAAATAAATAACTATTAGCATAAGACGTAGAAAAACGACAGTATAATCAGGTACAAGTTTCAACCAGAGTTTTAGTAAAAATTCAGTCTCAAACAAAACCGGTAATGAAACTAAAAATAACAGAAAAAAAGTAAACTTAGTACTTCGAAATATTAACGAATGCATATATTCAAAATTTTCTGAGGCATAAGATTTTATAATTTGTGGATTAAGAGCAATCTGTATATTTAGTGCAAACTGATTTATCGTATTTTGAACTTGCACAGCAATACCTCTAGCAGCATTCACTATAGGGCCAAAAAAAATATTTAACAATATATTTAATCCTTGAGTAAATGCAATAGCCGCGAAATTTCCAAATAAATTCCATCCTGCAAAACTCATCATTATAGTAAATAAAGATTTATCCCAATAGAACTTTGATTTGATTTCATTAAATTCTCGACGACAATAATACCAATAAACTAATTGTACTAAAATTGTTACACATAATATCAAAAAAGAATAAATAATTAATTTATCAAAAAAAATATACGATAAACATAATACAATTAATAATCTCATCACAACATCCACAATAGTAATATAAGCAAATACCACCATCCTTTCTTGAGCAATAATTAATGCATTATACGGAATCGCCATAATAAGAAGTATAGCAGCAAAGACTGAAAATTGATATACCCAACGTGCCGCAAACATTCTATCTGGGGGTATTACCAGATAATTATTAAGAAAATATAGTCCAAGAGTTTCAGCTAAAATTAAAACAAAGAAAGATATAATTATGTGTATAAGTAAACTTGTTGAGAATATTTTCTGAAGTTGACCTGTGTTATTTCTAGCTATTTCATAAGATAAAAACCTTTGAGTTGCCATAGACATCGAATTATTTAAGAAGGACAACATCATAACAACACCTCCAACAATATTATAAATACCAAAATCTTCAACCCCTAGTGCATTTAAGACGACTCGAGAGGTATATAGGCTCAAAAATAAAGTAATCCCCATACGGATATACAGCATCAACGTATTTTTAGCTATACGCTTATTATTCAGAGAAGAGGATGACTCTTGCATAATTATTATATTGTTTCTTATATTTTTGATTATAAATAATCTTCTTTGAAGAAATATTACTAATCAAAAACAATTATTAGACCGGCTATTTAGCAGAAGATCGTAGAAAAAAATCTCTTCCTATAATCCATCCTAACGAACCTACTATAGATAAAATTAAACAACCTGCTACAATTAATTTTTTATTAGGTTTAGTTGGTATTAGAGGAACTATTGGCGGTTCTATGATTGTATAAACAGGCGTTGTGTCTTGAACCTTAACTTTTGCTAGCTGCAATTGTTGAGCCATTTGATTATATACACCATAAGCTAGAGTCATCTCATTTTGCAATTTTTCTTGATTAACTCTATAGCTTGCCAAAATAATATTTTGATTTTCATCTAAAAATTTAGCATATTTTTGTTGAGACTCCGCATAATCTTTTTTAGCTTCTACATAAAGCTTCTCAGTAAAAGAGAGATCTTCTCTTGCTTTTTGTGTGCGATAACTTATTATGTAAGCCTGCAAATAAGAGGTCAGAGTATCTGCAACAATTGTTGATACTTCAGGATTTTGCATAATAACTTCTAGAATCAAAACTCCCGTTTTTTTATCTACAGTAATATTTAATCTATCCCTTAAATTATCAATAACTGTAGATTCTTCTCTAGATATAATAAAATTATGTGCACTATTTTTGTTCTCCTGAGAATCTTTTGTAGAAAATACCTTCATTAATTTTGAAGGTAATACCCTAATACTACTCCACCATGAACTTTTTTGACTAGCAGTAATATATGAATATAATGTTTGGTGAGTATTTTTACTACTATCTACTATTATCTTAATATCAAATAGACCTTTAATAAAAGGAGTAGATTCCATAATAGTAGGGTATAAAGCTGGGGAAACAAGGGGATTATTCCCTCCTCCTGGCCCTAGATTTATCCCTGCCATCGCAGCTAAAGCTCCTGCACTACTTGTAGTATTTCCCGAGTTAGCTTCAGGAGCTAAAATGACAGTTGTTGTATATTCTTTAGGAATACTGAATGCAACTATGATACCAACAGCTAACCCAACAAGAGAAATTTTTAAAATAAATTTACGCTCTTGCCACAACTTTTTACCTAAGTCTATTAAGTCTATCTCTTTATCTGAACTTATTTCTTTATCTATATTAGTATCCATATTATTTCATTGTATTAATCAACACACCAATAAGACTAGCCATAGAAACTACACTTGTACTCAAACTAAGAATTTCAGGTAATGATAATTTTCTTGCTTGTTCTTTACTCGGAATTATTATTTCACTTCCTGGTTGTATCGCATTTCTATCACCTCCTCTAACCTTGCTAACAGTTCCATTCATATAAATAACAAATGATCTGTTTTTCTTAGCATTATCAGAATATCCTCCGGCTTGGTTTATATAATATGCCAATTTTTCACCTTGTTTGTAAACAACAGTATTGGGATACATTACTGCACCATTTATTTTAACAGTATTATCATACTCAGGAACAATTAAACGATCTCCTGGTCTTAGAACTAAATCATAATCCGAACCTGGATTTAGCAAAGCCATGTCTAACTCTATACCAACACTATAGGATTGAGCTAAATCTAATGTTTTTACAGAAATAGAATCTTTTCCTCCCTGATTGGCAACTTTTAGGGCAGCCTCTGATCTGAATAACTCTTCTTCAGAACGCATCCTAATAAGTCTAGCACCTTTTGCATATGCATCAGGAGTTAAATTACCTGCTCTTTTAACAATATCAGAAATTCTTTCAGTTTTTCGATTTAAAGCATATGCACCGGGGAATAACAACTCTCCATTTATAAAAACGTTTTGCTGTTCATGGTATCCAGGACTACGTCTTACATAGACCTCATCATAAGGTTTTAATACAAAACCAGGATCTCCGGCAACAACATATCCGTCTTTTAAGCTAAATGTATAATTTTCAGCTAAATTTCTATTTACAGTTTGGCTATTAGGATCAATTATTCGGCGGGCAATATCAACTCGAACAATCGAAGCTGATTCAAGTAATCCTCCTGCTTGTATAATTAGATCCTCTAAAGTTGTATTATCCGAATATTTGTAAGTTCCTGGACGTGCAACTTCGCCATGAACCATAAAATCTCCAAGTTCTTTAAGATCGTTAATAGATGGTATATAAAGAATGTCATTCTTTCTTAACACAATATCATTGCCATTGCCATATAATAATTCACGAATATCAACAGATAGTGTTTCTAATGTATAATCATCTTTTTCTCGAGTCAAAAGAGCTCTATTTAAAAAAGCATCCCCACGAATACCATCTGCTGCTGCAATTAATTGCTTAACTGTAGTTATATTTTTACCAATTTCATAATAGCCGCTTCTATATATAGCTCCTTTTATTTCAACCCTATTTTCATAAAGATCAAGTCCAGAAGCAACTGTTATAGCATCTTTATCTCTCAAGATAAAATCAGCAAACTCATTCTCTCCTAATGTGAAGATTTTATTTTCACTACCAGTTTCTCTAACGATCCTAATGCTCTTTTCATAAGCATCTCCCGTAAAACCTCCTGCATAAGAAATGATATCTTTAAGAGATTCCTTAGAAGTCATTTCATAAAACATCGGCCGTTTTACTTTTCCGGAAATATTAACAAGTGAGATATAAGGCGGCACAATTACAACATCCCCATCTGTCATACGGATATCATCATTCATTTTACCTTCCAATATATATTTATATACATCCAGTGTTCTTAGAAGTTTTCCATTTCTATAAAGTTTGATCGCACGTAAAGATCCTATCTTATTTACACCTCCAGCCCTATATAACGCATGAAAAACCGAAGATAAAGAGGATAAAGCATAAGTTCCGGGAGTAACAACTTCTCCCATTACATTTATCTGTATAGTTCTAATCTGCCCTAAAGTTAAATTTATTTGAGTAGATCCTCCTCCACTATCTAGACCTGAATATATATCTCCAAATTTTCTTTTAACATAATCATTTGCCTCCTTCACACTCATACCATTTAAGAAGAGTGGTCCTAAACGATCAACAGTAATACTTCCTTCTGCCGAAATCACCTGCCTTACAGACGTCTGAGAAGCACCCCAAATATCAATAACAACTTCATCTCCAGGACCAAGTCTATAATCAATAGGAGTAGGAATATTAATATTAGGATTAAAAGTTAGATTTTTAGCATTAAAAATATTTCTTCCAAAAACAACAATTGTATCTGAATCATCTGGTGCAACAGGGCTTATATTACTATTAACCTGATCCAGATCACCCACATTCAATTCATCATCAACACTAGTTCTCCTGTCACGGCTTAATTCCTCACTACTTTTTGTACTGCTTACACCTGAGGTTTGTTTTTGTTCTTGCTGCTGTTTTATTCTTTCAAGTTGAGCCTTAGTAACACCTTGTTTCATCAGATTAGTTGCAATAACCTGTTGAGCAGTTCCTTTATCGGCTTCCTGCTTAACATAATTAATAATTTGCTCATCAGACATTTGAGCAAACATTATATTGCTAGAGAGTAAAAAAAGAAACAAACAAAAGATAATTTTCTTCATATGATTCATGTACACTTTTAATAGCTTATATGATTATAATTGATTTTATTTTGACCCAATACTTAGATATTCAAATCCCATATCGCGCAATTCGTTTCCATTATAAATGTTTCGTCCATCTATAACCAAAGGTGTTTTCACTATTTTTTTGATCGCAGACCAAGAAGGCAATCTAAACTCATTCCATTCTGTAACCAAAAGAATAGCATCGACATCTAATGTAGCATCGTATATATCGTTTGCATAATCTATTTTATTTCCAATATATTTTTTAGCCTCATCTATAGCAATAGGGTCGTAGGCACGCACTTTAACTCCTGCTTCTAATAACATTTTTATCAACACCAGAGATGGAGCTTCTCGTAGATCATCTGTCTTAGGTTTAAAAGATAATCCCCAAAGAGCTACGGTTTTGCCTTTTAAGTCTCCTCTGTAATAATTATTCAGTTTTTTGAATAATACTGTTTTCTGATACTCATTTACTGCATCAACAGACTTTAAGACCTGCATGCTATATCCATTGTTTTCGGCTGTTTTAATTAAAGCCTTTACATCTTTCGGGAAACAGCTTCCTCCATAACCGCAGCCCGAATACAGAAATTTTTTACCAATCCGCTTATCAGAACCAATACCGGCCCTAACCATATTGACATCAGCACCAACAATCTCGCATAGATTAGCAATATCATTCATAAAACTAATACGTGTTGCCAGCATCGCATTTGCTGCATATTTAATCATTTCGGCAGATGGAATATCTGTATAAATCATCCTATAATTATTTATAGTAAAAGGTTTATACAAACGATCCATTACCTCTTTAGCTCTATCCGATTCAACACCAACAACAACACGGTCCGGGTGCATAAAATCAGTTATAGCAGTACCCTCTTTTAAAAATTCGGGATTAGAAGCCACATCAAATATCAAACCCGACAAATCTCTTTTATCCAACTCCTCTTGGATTGTTTTTTTTACAAGGTTTGCTGTTCCAACAGGAACAGTACTCTTTGTTACAACAAGTATATACTTAGTCAGGTGTCTTCCTATTGTTTTGGCAACTTCCAAAACATATTTTAAATCTGCACTTCCATCCTGATCGGAAGGTGTTCCTACTGCACAAAAAACAATATCAACATCATTAAGAATGTCTTTTAAATCTGTAGAAAATTGCAACCTACCAGCCTGATAATTTCTTACAACCATATCGTCTAAACCGGGCTCGTAGATAGGGATGATACCTTTTTTCAGATTTTCGATCTTAGCTGAATCAATATCGATACAATGTACATTCATACCCATCTCTGAAAAACAGGTACCAGTTACAAGGCCGACATATCCGGTTCCAACAATTGCTATTTTCATAAAATTACATAAACCTTCTTTTGTTAAAGGCTAACAAAAGTATAATATAATAAATAGAAAACAAAGTTTAATAAACAGATATCGTAGTTGATATTTAAACGAATATGAGAACTCTGATACCTACTACTAAAGTATTATTTTATCTTTGTCAATTATTTATATTTTAAATCAATAACCTTTTATATTATAAGGTCATGGTTAATAAACGCATTTACTCCCTTTTTATTATTTTGTGTTTGCTTTTTATTACAGCTACAGCACAAGAAGCAAATAGATGGATGTCCCATATATCCTATTTAAATAATATCCAAAGCATCCAGCAAAGTGGAAATATTATTTATTCCCTTACTGATGGAAAGCTTTTCAGTTATAATAATGCAGACGAAAGTATTGAGCCATATATAAAAATCGATGGAGGAAATACCGATATTAAACATATTATATATAGCAAAAAACACAAGTGTCTGGTTATAACACGTATTGATGCCAATATTGAACTACTCTATGATGATAAATCATATGTAAATATCCCCGATTTAAAAAACACTACACAAAATATCGACAAGACGATTAATAAAATATCTCTCTTTGAGGACTATGCATATATAGCAACTAACTTTGGATTTATAACGATTAATCTTTCTAAAAAAGAAGTTAAAGAGTCGGGTATATTTAACATCCCGTTTTATTCCATACTAGCTTATGAAAACAAGTTATATGCAGCTACAAAAAACGGAATTTTATATATTAATCTCGCAGATAATGTACAGGACTTTAACTCTTGGAAAACACAAGAAGTAAGCATGTATTATACAGACCATTCAGAAAAGGACAGTACATTTACGGATAGTGAAATTCGGGATATCCTTGCCTTTAAAAACCAACTCCATTTTTTTGTGCCCAATAAAGGTATTTTCAGAATGGAGAATTCGACATCTGTCAAAAGCGTAATAAATGGAGACGGTATAAGTTCGATGGAGTATACCAACAACGACCATCTGATTGTACTGGGGACTAATGCTTTTTGGGACTTTGAGGATATAAATAAAAGTACGAAAATTAATATCGATGAATTAACAAGTATTATACCCAATGCCAATAAACCGAGAGAATATTGGGCATCATCATCAGGGAATAACCTTTCATTAATAAAACTCAATGGAGACAGTTACGAATATATAAAAAGATGGATAGTTCCATCAGGACCTGTTTCAAATTATCCTTTTTCATTAACCCTTCAGAATCGTCAACTCATTGTGACAGGAGGAGGCTTTTTCCTTGACCGCATGGGTAACCCCGCCAGTATATCAATTTATAAAGACTCGAAATGGACAAACATATACCCCAGTGATATAAGCGGGCCAAGTGGATTTATTTCGCAGGATATTGTATATGCTATCAGTGAACTGACTAACCCAAATCATATATTTGCCAGTAGTTGGGGAGAAGGATTGTATGAATTTGAAGGGACGAAATTTCAAAATAGATATGATGAATCGAATAGTACTATCGAGCCAATTCCCTTGTTAAATTATAGGCGGGTAAGCGGAATGGTTTTCGATAAAAACAACAATTTATGGCTACTCAATTCCATGGTAGAAAATATAATAAAAATACGCCTAAAAAGTGGTGAATGGACTCAATTATACTATCCGGAAATAGCAAAAGCTTCCACAAATCCCAAAAACATTGTAATAGACAGATATTCAAATAAATGGGTAACAAGCATTGGTGATGACGCTTATCTGTTCATTTTTAATGACAATGGAACAATAGACAATACATCCGATGACAAAACCATATATATCAGTAAAACCAGTAACACTCCTTTTGTAGACCAAGACGGAAAAAGACTAACCATATCGGCAATATATGCAATAGCAGAAGATGTAAACGGAAATTTCTGGTTAGGAACCGATATCGGGCCATTTGTAGTAAACAATTACAGCAATATATTTTCAAAAGATGTTCTCTTCCGTAAAATAAAGATAGAAAGAGAATCAGGCTCCAATGCCGTAACAGGTCTACTCGAAGGTGTACAGATAAATGCAATAGCAATAGATGGTGCAAACCGTAAATGGATTGCGACACAAACATCCGGTGTGTATTTGATAAGTGCCGACAATCAAGAGACACTAGAACATTTCACTCTGGATAATAGCCCTCTACCTTCTAACAATGTAATATCTCTGGCTATTGATTCACATAATGGAACTGTATACATAGGAACAGAAAGAGGGCTTATGGCATATGGAGGAGTTGCGACACAGGGTTCGGAAAGTTTTTCGAATGTATATGCGTATCCTAATCCGGTACGTCCTGACTATGAGGGCTCTGTTACTGTAACAGGATTACAAACAAACTCAACAGTAAAAATAACAGACGTCCAAGGCAACTTGATAAATGAAGGAAGATCTTTGGGGGGACAATATTCATGGAATATGCAAAATGCTAGAGGTAGACGGGTCGACAGCGGCGTCTATCTGGTATTTGGATCTTCTGAGAATGGATCCGAAGGCGTTGTTACTAAAATAATGATTGTAAATTAATTCGTTAAGTCATTTATATGTAAAGAATTGAAAATTACTTTTGCGATATATCATATGCCTATAACAAGAGTAATATATTCGGTGAAACCTTAAAATTTCAGTTTCTCAAAACATAGAGATTCCTTTATCCGTTATAGAGAGATAAAAGAATCTTTATTAGATTAAATAATTCGATTTATTACTTTTGTAAATAATAGATAAAAGAAATACTTATTACATTATTATTGTGTAATAAGTCGGATACACATTTATTTTCATCAAAAAATCACGGTACTAACTCTTTTTTCAATTAAAAAGAATGTAAGATTAGCTATCACTTTGTTTGAATTCTGCCAATTTTGTATGAGACTTAAAGAAATAATAAATAGGTCAAGAACCTTAATTCGAAAACGAATGAACAAAATCATATATTTCATTTTAATCATTTTATGCTTATGGTCTTGTAATTCTACCAAGCACATACCCGACGGCAGTTATTTACTAAAAACATATGATATAAAGGCAGATACTAAAGATATTGATGCAACTTATTTCGAAAGTTTTATTCGTCAGCAACCGAATAATAAAATCAGGTTAATGATCTATAATATATCAGGACAAGATACTAGCAAGTGGCTTAATCGTATTATCCAAAAAGCCGGACAAGCTCCTATCATATACAGTCCTCAACAAACCAAAAATTCGGCGATCCAAGTAGCTCGAGAACTAAGTAATATGGGGTATTTGAGAGCTGAGGTTGACACACTTCTCAAAGTAAGAAACAAACAGGTATCTGTAACTTATAACATCCATAATAAAGGAATTTACACAATTCGAAGTTACGATTATACAATCGATAACAGTACTATTTCACGAAGTCTTGCTCCGGCCAAAAAATACACTAGTATAAAACCGGGGGTCGCTTTCAACCAAATTGATTTAGATGATTCAAGAGACCATCTGACCACATATTTAAGAAACATAGGATATTATAAATTTTCTAAAGAACTTTTATATTATAAAGCCGATACAACTCTTAATGCTCACAAAGTCGACTTATTCCTATCACTTTATCCGGCCAGAGACAGTACTACATTCAAGAAGTTTAAAATAAGAAATGTTAGTATTTTGAGTGGGTTCGACCCGATGGCTAAAGGCAATGAAAAATTATTTGCCCAAATTGATACTGTCGATTATAAAGGGATAAAGATTATCTACGGTAAGAATAAATTTCTAAGAAAATCGACCCTTTACAGAAATAATTTTATTAGACCGGGCAAAATGTATTCCGATATGGCGTTTACCCGCACCACAGGAGCTTTCAATGGAATAGGTGTTGTAAAACAAACATCTATTCAATTTAATGAAGTAAGTAATCCCAATGACAGCATACAATATATTGATGCATTGGTAACCATCGCACCTGGAAATACACACTTTTTTCAAACAGAAATACAAGGGACAAACTCCGCCGGAGACTTAGGTATTGCACCAAGTATAAGTTATCAGCAGCAAAATTTATTCAATGGAGCAGAAATTTTAAAACTAAAACTAAGAGGAGCTTATGAGTTTATTTCAAATTCGAGTAATCCCGAAATGGTCAACCAAAACTTTTACGAATTCGGTTTTGATGCATCACTGGCGTTTCCTCAGTTTCTATTTCCATGGTTAAAACCGAAATGGAGAGATTTACCCTCCGCCAGTACACAAGTATCATTAGGTATAAATAACCAGCATCGGCAAGAGTATACAAGGCAGTTTTTTAATGCGACCTTAACTTATCGATGGACCTCAAAACAAAATAAATTTGCCCACACATTCAACCTATGGGATATTAACTATATCCGTATGCCATGGGCTTCTGCAGAGTTTACAGAGCGGCTGAATAACACTAATAATCCTATGCTGAAAGAAAGTTATAAGAACCAACTGATTTCACGTACCACTTATAATATAACTTATACAAACGCTAATAGCAGAACAGGCCGCAGAACACCGCGAAATATATTCAGTATTAGAGCCGGAATTGATGTCAGCGGTCTTTTACCCCGTTTGGTAACATCTTTCTATAATGCATCACGAGATAGTATATCCGGAGCTAAACAGATATTAGGTATCAGCTATGCAGAATATATTAAAGGAGACATAAGTTTCGCACAAACCCATACCTTGAACTCCAAAAGCAAACTGGCATATCACATCGGGCTAGGAGTAGCAAATCCTTTTGGGAACTCAAATGTTTTACCATTCGAAACCCGTTACTTTTCAGGGGGGGCAAATAGTGTAAGAGGTTGGGCTCCGCGTGCTTTGGGTCCAGGTTCATACGTTGCCGATACTTCGGGTGTGAACGATTTTGTGAATCAGGTTGGAGATATAAAACTAGACTTAAATATTGAGTATAGAAGAAAGATATCAGAATATTTCGAGCTGGCAGGTTTTATTGATGCCGGTAATATCTGGACCATTAGAAACTATAAAGAATCTCAGCCAAACGGAGAGCTCAGACTAAAAAGTTTTTATAAAGAAATAGCATTATCGTATGGAGCCGGATTGCGCATGGACCTGGGATTCTTGCTTCTTCGCTTCGACACCGGAGTGAGAGCCTATGATCCCGGACGTCCGCTAAACGACAGATGGGTCATTTTCAGACCGGCGCTAAACAGAATGGCTTGGCATTTTGCAATCGGTTATCCATTCTAAAAAAATCAAAATAATCTAATATTACGGCATCAAATATGTTAACATATTTGATGCCGTAATTGTTATAAGATAAAACACATTACATTTATTACACAACTTAATACTAAGCTTTACGCTTAACGTTTCTATTATCAAATAAAGCATGAGATACTCATTAATAACCTTATATTTAATTTTAATCTCTGCAATTCCTGTATATTCTCAATGGGGTATAAAAGGAGGGTTAAACGGAGATTGGTTTAAATCACCCAATGGTACAGACGGAGGTCCGGGTTATGATCCCAGAATGGGATTTCATCTAGGAGGTACCTATGACTTATTACTGTCAGACAAAATATACTTACAGCCCGAATTATTATTTACATCTTCAGGTAGTAGTATAGAAACGGCATTTAATCCACCTACGGAAATAGGAAAAGGATTTGTTGAGATTTATGCCATAGAGGTTCCGCTCAAATAGTGGTGCAGAAAAAGATGGATCATCACCACATACATCGTTTCGATTAAGCATAGGGTACAAAATCTAACAACAATTTATATAAAATCCCGGAAAATAATTTTCCGGGATTTTATATTTATGACATTTATCTTCAAAAAAACATACTTTCCCGAAATTTTTAATAAAAACTATTAGTTCGGATTAATTTAATATAAGTATATTTGCGTGCAATAAAAATTTAAGGTATAGTCTTATGTCATTTATTGCAGATAAAATAGTTATGGATGGGCTCACTTTCGACGATGTACTGTTGATACCTGCCTACTCCGATGTTCTTCCCCGAAATGTCGACCTCTCGACAAAGTTCTCAAAAAACATAACATTGAATATCCCTTTTGTCTCAGCGGCAATGGATACTGTTACAGAAGCCAAGTTAGCTATCGCTATTGCCCGTGAAGGAGGTATAGGTGTTATTCATAAGAATATGACTATACAGGAACAGGCTCAACAGGTAAAATATGTGAAAAGAGCCGAAAACGGAATGATATCCAACCCCGTAAGTATCGAAAAAGACAAAACCGTAGGCGCTGCCTTAGCGTTGATGGCAGAGTATAAAATCGGAGGTATTCCGGTTGTTGATACAGCCAATAAATTAGTCGGTATTGTAACCAATCGTGACTTACGTTTCCAACGGGACATGAGCAAATTGATTGCCGATGTAATGACCAGTGAAAACCTGATTACAACGAAACAATCGACCGACCTTGAAGCTGCTGCCGACATATTGCAACATCACAAAATCGAAAAGCTTCCTGTAGTGGATGCCCATAATACATTAATAGGACTTATTACATACAAAGATATTACTAAAGCAAAAGACAAGCCTTTTGCTTGTAAAGACGAATTTGGTCGTCTCAGAGTGGCAGCAGGCGTAGGTGTTACTCACGATACCCTTGAACGTGTAACTGCTTTAGTAGAAGCTGGAGTAGATGCTATTGTTATTGATACTGCACACGGACATTCGAAAGGAGTTACTGAAGTATTAAAACTGGTAAAAAAGACTTTCCCAAACGTAGATGTAGTGGTAGGTAACATAGCGACAGGTGAAGCTGCGAAATATTTAGTAGAAGCCGGAGCCGATGGTGTCAAAGTAGGAATCGGTCCGGGGTCGATCTGCACCACACGTGTAGTAGCTGGAGTAGGTGTTCCTCAATTATCAGCCATATATGATGTAGCCAAAGCTCTTGAAGGAACAGGTGTTCCACTAATTGCAGATGGTGGACTTCGCTATTCAGGAGATATTGTAAAAGCTCTTGCTGCAGGAGGATACTGTGTAATGATGGGATCATTATTAGCCGGAGTTGAAGAATCACCGGGAGAAACAATCATTTTTAACGGACGTAAATTTAAGTCATATCGGGGTATGGGTTCATTGGAAGCTATGGAAAAAGGTTCTAAAGACCGCTATTTCCAAGATATGGAGGCTGATATAAAGAAACTTGTACCTGAAGGTATTGCAGCACGCGTACCATTTAAAGGAACTTTATTTGAAGTTGTTTATCAAATGTTGGGCGGACTACGTGCAGGTATGGGATATTGTGGAGCGAAAGATATAAAAACGCTTCACAAAGCCAAATTTACGCGTATCACCAATGCCGGTGTTGCAGAGAGTCATCCTCACGATGTAGCTATAACAAGCGAAGCTCCAAATTACAGTAGAGGCGAATAAAAAAGATATAAAGACAGAGAAAACGGTTTCAAAATTAAAATTGAAGCCGTTTTTCGTTTCATATACGTGTAACAATACTATCTTTGCCTATTAAATAGCTTTACTTGATTTATAGACTTATATCTCTAGCAAAATAAGAAATTAACAACAAAACTACTTAATCGTATAATTAACTGACACTATCTATTATGAATGTGGTGAAATATCTAACCGCTTTATTTGGGTCAACTAAGAGGATGACTAGCATTGTAATTGCCTTAATGTCCCTTTCTCTGTTTATATTCATCGATGCTTTCAATGAATCGTTTGTTTTTGATGAAGCATACACAATGGCAATGATCCGGCATTCATTTACCGACATTTGGAATATCACAGCCACAGATGTACACCCACCACTCTATTATTTCATGTTAAAAATTTTCACGGAAATATTTGGAGACAACTTATTGACATTACGAATATTTTCGGCTTTAGGAGTGCTGGCAGTCTTTCTCACAGCAATGTTCCCCATACGCAAACATTTTGGAGCCGGTGTATCCCTTCTCTTTATCATTATAATCAGCCTATTACCTGTCAGCCAATATTTAGCAAGTGAAATCAGAATGTACTCATGGAGTATGTTTTTTACATTAGCCAATGCCTTGGCAGCATACCAGGTATACAAAAACAATAATGTATTTAATAATATTTTATTACTACTATCGGCACTTTGCGCTTCGTATACCCACTATTACTCATTAATGGGATCGGCTACTATATTCGGTGTTTTACTGTTATTGATGATTATAACAAAAAAGCAAATCACCAATCTTGTAATTGTGATTTTACTGTTCCTCATAGCTTACAGTTTTTGGCTTCCGGAACTTTTTTATCAGATCGGCGCTGTTAATCATAATTACTGGATTACAACACTGACCCCTAAAGACCTTTTACTATTTAGTTACTACCTCTTTTCACCCAAAGAACCTACACATCCGTATATGATTTTTAATCTGCCTACCATGTCGGTAGCATTATCAATTATGATGTTGCTCATTGCTGCTATTGTCATAATAACGATCAGAGAATACAAAAATCTGGACAAAACAAAAGTAATTACGGCTCTGGTATTTATCGGATTATTCCTCATACCTATTATTTCAGCAATTGTTATATCATATGCGATGAAACCAATCATGATTCCACGCTATATGACGTGTTTATTAGGCTGTTTGGTGTTGGGTATGTCCATCTTATTTTTTGAACTTTATGAATCGGGAAATCCCAGATCAAAAGCTCTGATATTCGGTAGCCTGTTTATGCTATGGATACTTTCGGTTGCACGGTTCTTCTCCGAAAAACAGTACATGGCAAGATGCAATGAGCAATATGCCGAATTACAAAATTATTTTTCAAATAAAAATACCGAAAAGACAGTATTTATTGCGCCATTTAGTGCCTGTGGATGGCTGGGTATGATATCGGTTATGTATCCCAGTAAAGAAAACCTGTTTTTTGTTTATTCGGAACAAAAAACACCTGTTAGTTATAAACCTTTTAATTTAATAGAGGTAAATAAATTGCCGACTGATTTTGACTTTCATTATACGCAGGCTTACGATAGTAATCCAATACAGACAAAGAGTAACCAACATTTTACAAACGGAGTGAAAAACGATTATATAATAACCGACTCGTTGAACCAAACATTGAGTCCCCAAAGGTATGAAGGAAGAGTCATTTATCAAATGAGAACAATACACAGGGAAAGAGAAAATCAGCAGATTGCAGATTGAACTTGTAAACTTACAATCTTATTTATTACTCTGGTAAGTAAAACAACTATAGTTAGTTATAACTTTAAAATATATCATAATTTATTTTCCGTTACTTATTTGTATTTTTGTAATGAATAATAAGGCTTCAAGCTTATTATTCATTTGTAAAGTGTAATAACGAAAGACAGTTATTTTATAAAATACAGTAATAGATATTCAACATTACTTAATAGTCTGTATATGGAACAAAAGTTAGTGATTTATAACACTCTTAAGCGAGAAAAAGAAGTTTTCGAACCACTTCATCCACCTCATGTAGGGATGTACGTGTGCGGACCTACAGTTTATGGTGATGGGCATTTAGGACACACTCGTCCTGCCATCACGTTCGACTTATTATTCCGTTACCTTACCCATATAGGCTATAAAGTACGATATGTACGCAATATTACCGATGTAGGCCACCTCGAGAGTGATGCGGACGAAGGTGAAGATAAAATCGCTAAAAAGGCTCGATTAGAGCAACTCGAACCGATGGAAGTAGTGCAATACTACACCAATAGGTATCACAAGGCTATGGAAGCACTAAACGTATTGCCTCCATCAATAGAACCCCATGCTTCGGGTCATATCATTGAACAAATTGCAACTATTCAGGAAATACTAAAAAACGGATATGCATACGAAAGCAACGGATCGGTATACTTTGATGTTGTAAAATATAATAAGAACTATAATTACGGAATTCTTTCCCATCGAAACATTGAGGAAATGCTCAATACCACAAGGGATCTCGACGGGCAGGATGAAAAACACAGCAAGGTAGATTTTGCTTTGTGGAAAAAAGCTTCTCCCGAACATATCATGCGTTGGCCTTCACCTTGGAGTGAAGGATTTCCGGGATGGCATATCGAGTGTTCTTCTATGAGTATGAAATATCTGGGAACGGAATTTGATATTCACGGCGGAGGATTAGACTTAATGTTTCCCCATCATGAATGCGAGATTGCTCAAAATACAGCAGCAGAAAATAAACAAGTGGTAAAATACTGGATGCACAATAATATGATTACCATAGGTGGTCAGAAAATGGGCAAATCGCTTGGTAATTTTATCACATTGGACGAATTCTTCACAGGTTCGCACAAATTGCTTTCGCAAGCGTTTTCACCGATGACTATTCGCTTTTTCATTTTGCAGGCACATTATCGCAGTACCGTCGATTTCAGTAATGATGCTCTATTGGCTTCAGAAAAAGGATTAAACAGACTACTCGATGCATACGCACGAATTGATAAGATTCCCGTGTCAGGAGCTTCATCTGTTGACATAACCTCTATAAGACAAAAATGTTATGATGCCCTTAATGATGACTTAAATTCGGCGATTACCATATCTTATCTATTTGATGTAGCTACAACCATCAATTCGGCGATAGGCGGAACAGCGACTCTTACTCAAGGTGATATAGATGAAGTAAAAGCCGTATTCGATATCTTCTTATTCGAAATACTCGGCATTAAAAACGAGGCTAACTCAAATGAAAATGGACTGGAAGCTTTCTCCAAAGCAATTGATTTATTACTTCAGATAAGATCGGAGGCCAAAGCAAACAAAGATTGGGCAACTTCCGATAAAATTCGTGATGAACTAAATAAAATAGGATTTGAGATAAAAGACGGTAAAGACGGTGCCGAATGGAAACTGAAATCGTAAGATACCGGATCGGATCTAATAATAAAATAAAAACGGCTTAGTTTCTTAACTAAGCCGTTTTTATTTATCCTTTTACAACATCTCCATTCTCATCAAAAACCAGACTTCTGTAATAGGATCTGTAAGCATTTCCTCCATAAGCTATTTTCAGGTAATAATAACCATTGCCTTTTCTTTTAGATATTACGATCTCATAATCAGAATAATGCTTTTTCAAGTAGCGTGTAATTGAAGAAGGTAAGTTTTCAGGCGATACATTTCCTTTATAATATCCTCGTTTATATCTTCTTCCGACACTTTGTTCCAAAGAATTATCCGAAATAAAGGTGCTACTAGCATATGTTGTAGTAAAACAGGTTATTAATAACCCGATCAAAAATATTTTTTTCATTTCTCAAAAATTTAGTAATTAGCTGGTGTGTTTATCTCAATTCAAAAGATAAATATACATGGGCAATTCTGAAGAGAATCTGTAGCTATCTTCTTAAATGGATTCAATAAAATATTTTAATGTCAACTCTCTCCTTTTATCTTATCCATTCTCAGTTCTCTCATCAACAAAAATAAAGGGAGTCCCAAAGAAGCACCAACAGTAAGCGATCCAACGATGGGTATCCAGAGAAAGCTTATTTTATATTTACGACCATCATTTACTACCATTATTATAATCACAACTACAGTTATTATAACATCTAACCAGGCAAAAATGGAAATTTTATTCTCCATAGCATGTTGAATAAAAAGATTAACATCAAGACCATTGTCAATGATCCAAGTGATTAATTGGGTAAAAGGCAGAACTAACCCGATAAGTGCCAAAAAACCATATAGTAATTTCATAATATTTATTCTTTAAGTTCTTTCCTATAAAAAATGAGGTGTAAACAGGCTCTTAACAACTTGACAAGTGAAATTTACACACATATGATTACCAGAAGTATACAACAGATTAAAAGCTCATTTGACGATTTGTAGGAAAAAATTAATATATTTGAATTAATTAAAAATACGAAACAAACCTTCGCTAATCTTCCCAAAATTGAGTGTATATATGAAGGTTTGTATCAAATATAATCAAGTTATGTCTCACTCTAGTAGACACACTACATAAAATGAACTATCAGAGATATAAACCACATTCAGCCCTAGAATCTTTAGTCAAATTTTATTGGACATTGGAAGTGCCTTTTGACATAAACAATCACAAGCAAAAAATCATTCCTGACGGCTGTATTGAAATGACATTTAACCTTGGCGACAAGATTAAAAGATATACTTCTGATACTGAATTTATATTTAATCCCAATGCCATGGTAATGGGACAGCTAACTAAATCATATTATATTGAACCAGTTGGAAATGTTGACACAATTGCAATCTGCTTCTACCCTCATGGATTTACAAACTTCGTAAATATACCACTCGAAAATTTAGTTGACAAGGAAACACCGATTCAAAATATTTTTAATGAAGTTCAAGCGAATCGGCTGGAGCAAAGTATCATTAAAGCGACCAGCACAAAGGAACGCATCGAGATTATTGAAACATTTCTTTTGAATAAACTCAACGAAGAAGCGACAATTGAAAAAATTGTAAAAACTACTGTAAATGCACTTTTAACAACAAAAGGAAGTACACCTATTAATATCATTTTAAAAGATAATTTATCGAAAAGAAGACAACTCGAAAGACATTTTAAAAAGCAAATTGGAATAAGTCCCAAGCAGTTAAGCAAGGTAATCCGTTTACATGCAACATTACAAATGTTGGTTAGCCAAAAACCTGAAACACTAACTGATATTGCTTACGAGAATGAATACTTCGATCAAAACCACTTCATAAAAGACTTCAAAGAATTTGTCGGTATCACCCCAAAAGAATTTTTAGGGGATGAAACTATGGCTCTTTCTACCCTTTTCTATAAATAAAATTCGGTGTGTCGCATTTTTACTATTTCGAAACGAAACGGTGACTTATTTTTGCCTAAATTTTAATAACAATAAATATGGCAATGAGGAAAATAATAATTGCAACTGCATTTCTGGTAGTTTGTTTTGCTTCGTGCACAAATCCCAGCTCCAACAAAACAAATTCAGGATCAACGGCAAAAGACACATTAACAAATTTAAAAGTAAAAAATATGAACAGTTATATTTCCCTGTTTGAAATTCCTGCAACGGACATTTCACGAGCAATAAATTTTTATCAAGCCATATTGGACATCAAAATTGAAAAAATGGATGTACAAGGAATGCAAATGGGAATATTCCCTTATGAGGAGCAATTGGTGACAGGTGTAATCATAAAAGCAGATGGTTACAAACCTTCTGCGGATGGAGTAACAATATACTTGAACGCAGGAGAAAATCTGCAAGTGGTGCTTGACAGAGTAGAGAAAAATGGCGGACAAATATTACTACCTAAAACAGCACACGCTGACGAAATCGGGTACTTTGCAATATTTCTTGACTCGGAAGGAAACAGGATGGCACTTAATTCGCCAAACTAACGGATAGGCTGTATAATATAACGATGGCTCATGTTGAGAACAAGGAATATCCGGACTAATATTGATATATTCCATTGTCGGTATTTTTGTTATATTTTACCTCGTTCTACTAAGTAACTATCTAAATTTCAGAAAAATATATCATCCTGAAATAGATTGACAGGATTTATTCTAAAACCGATGGATTTATCTCTATCGGTTTTTTACTTTGTTTTCTTGTTTTAGCCCGCAAAATGTGTAAAAAACAAAGTGAAAAAGCTAGCTCTCAACTGCTATAAAAAATCTAGCAATAAAATTTAAACAGGCTTTTAGAATTGAGAATAAGATATCTATTAATCTGTATATTTGTATTTTAAAGTACAATAATAAATATATATTCCAGCATTACTTATCTGACAACTAGATCTATGACTGCAAAAGAGATACAAATACAACTTGAAAAAGCTTCAACACCAGAGAAGAGAGATTTTTTGCCTCAATTTTTTAAAACAGGAAAAGGAGAATATGGAGAAGGCGATAAGTTTATTGGAGTAATAGTTCCTAATATTCGGAAAGTAGCTAAAGTAAATAAAACACTTTCATCGAAAGAATTGACCATCCTTTTAAATAATGAATACCACGAATGCAGGGCATGTGCTTTATTTATATTGGTCGAAAAGTTCAAGAAAGCATCCGAAACGGATCGAAAAGAAATTGTCGATTTTTATCTCACTCATTCTCATCGCATAAATAATTGGGATTTAGTTGACTTAAGTTCGAAAGATATACTCGGAGAGTATTTATTGGACAAGAAAGACCGCCACATTCTTTATGAATTAGCCAAAAGCGAATTATTATGGGATCAACGGATTGCTGTAATCGCAACCTTTGCATTTATTAAAAAGAATGATTTTACCGATATAATCAATCTGTCTGAGCAATTCTTATCGCACAAGCACGATCTTATGCACAAAGCGGTAGGTTGGATGCTGCGAGAGGCCGGAAAAAGAGATAAGAGTGTATTGATTGCTTTTCTGAATAAACATTATAAAGTGATGCCTCGCACCATGTTGAGATATTCGCTGGAAAAGTTGACAAGCGAAGAAAAGGCATATTATATGAAAAAGTAAGATTTGAGGTCTTTTTACAAAAATAACAGCTATGGTTTTTATGGTCTGGAAATAACTATCAAATACTTTCGATTACTTAATTAGCTCTCTTTATGAAATTCACATTAGAAATAAATAGGATAACCACGTCTGCCCTTATTTTAATCGGCTTCTGCTGTTTGCTGTATCTTAACTATATCAATCAAACTTTTTGGTACGACGAAGCTTATACTATAGCCATGATGAAGCATTCGTTTTCAGAAATTTGGAAAATAACGGCGGCCGATGTACATCCCCCACTCTATTACTTCATGTTGAAGCTTTTTATCGGAATATTTGGTGATCCGTTATTTGTAATGCGAATATTCTCAAACTTAGGAGTCATGGCTTCTTGTCTATTGGGGATATTTCCAATAAGGCGTTTATTCGGGAAAAAGGTTATGTTCAGCTTCGTATTACTAATGATTTTAATGCCTGTAAACCAATATCTGGGCGTAGAAGTACGAATGTATTCGTGGGCTATGTTTTTCGTGTTAGGATGTTCAGTATACGCATATGAAGCATTCCAGAAAAAAACGTTATTGTGTTATTCAAAAATGACATTCTTCGGAATTTGTTCAGCCTATACGCATTACTATGCTTTAATCGCAGTTTTCGCTATATTTTTGTTATTGATTATCTACTTATTAAATAAAAAAAGAACAATTGTCCGCCCTATTCTTTTCGGCATTATATTTCTTTTGATTTACAGTCCCTGGATACCTATACTTACCTCTCAGTTCTACAGTGTTCATGAGAGTTTTTGGGTAGAAACACCCACCTTTAAAGATATCTTGCTATTCTGTTATTATTTCTTTTCACCGAAAGAACCGTCCCATCCATATACAGTATTCTCTGTATGGACTATGTCGGTTGCCTTACTAATTATACTAGGTTTAATAGCCGCATTAGCCGCCATCATCATCCGCCTGCATATCCAACATAAAGCCAGTAAACGAGTAATAGCCGGCACTTATTTCGTTTTAGTTTTTGTATTAACAATAATACTTACCTTTGCGGTCACTTTTATCATAAAACCGATAAGTGTTCCCCGCTATACAAGTTGCATGTTGGGTGCCTTAGTTTTAGGAATATCAATCTATGGAGTAGAACTATACAAAACAAAGGCAAAAACACTTATTCTATGTAGTATGGCGTTACTATTTATTTTAAGTATAGCACGTTTTTTTTCAGAGAAACAATATTATCTATCTCAAAATAAAGAGTTTGAAAGTATCAGAACCTATATTCATCAGGAAGGAAAGCCCATAAAAATAATAGCTTCCTTGCCAGCATATCCGACTTTGGCCGAGCTTTCGGTTCTTTTACCTACAAACGAGTTTCGACTCCTTTCTCCCAACGAGAACAAAACTTATGTACCGTTTGAAATTAAAACAATAGAAATGCTTCCGAACATAAACGAATTCTTTTTTGTTCAAACTATCGGAGATTCGGTCATTATACCCGATCAATACAAGGTAAAAAGTAAATTACAATTCGATAAAATAAGTATTAGCCAAATAGAGCTTAATACTCTAAATTAAAGGTCACAGATCTATTTTACGGTAAACATCACCCATCATTATTGGTAAACTGTTTACTAAAAGTTATTTAAATGAAAGAATATCAATCCTATACTCTAAAAAACGGTCTACGCATTGTACACAAACCTTTAGCAGGTAAAGTGTCATACTGCGGATTTATGGTAAATGCAGGTACCAGAGACGAACAGCCGGATGAATTCGGAATGGCTCATTTCGTAGAACATATGCTATTTAAAGGAACAGATAAACGCCGTTCGCATCACATCATCAATCGTATGGAAAGTGTAGGCGGAGAAATAAATGCATATACCAATAAAGAAGAAACGGTTATTTATTCGGTATTTCTGGAGGAACATTTCTCGCGTGCTTTTGAGCTATTAACCGATTTGACTTTTCATTCGACATTCCCCGAAAGGGAAATAGAAAAGGAAATAGATGTAATTCTGGATGAAATAAACTCATATGAGGATAGTCCTTCCGAATTAATTTTCGATGAATTCGAGAATCTCATATTTCGCAATTCCCAGTTAGGGCATAATATATTGGGAGAACCTGATCTGCTTAGTAAGTTTAATACAGCCAAAGCACGCAAGTTCGTACAAAAGCATTATTCTCCCGAAAATATGGTGTTCTTTTCACTCGGGAATACAGATATAAAAAAAATCAGAAAGCTATCAGAAAAGTACCTTTCCGAAATAGGGAATTTTTCTCTCAACCGTATAAGAGTAGCTCCTTATGAAGTAGAGCGTGTAGAATATATTACTTCTAAGGAAACTTCGCAGACACATGCATTGATAGGAGGTAAATGCTATGATTTACATAATCCGAAACGTAAAACCTTACATTTACTTAACAATATTTTGGGAGGCCCCGGCATGAACAGCAGATTGAATATCTCTCTTCGTGAAAAAAGAGGATACGTATATAACGTGGATTCGAATATGACATGCTATTCCGATACGGGTATTTTTTCTATTTATTTCGGTTGTGATAAGCGAAACGCCGAAAAATGCCTCAACTTAATACATAAAGAGCTGGCTACTTTGCGTAATAATAAATTGACCACATCACAGCTTGCCGCAGCAAAGAAACAGTTGATCGGACAAATTGCAATTTCAGGTGATAACCACGAAAATCTGGCATTAGGCTTAGCCAAGAGTTTTATGCATTACAATCATTTCAACAGCATGGAAGAAACTATAAAAAAGATCGAGAATATATCTTCTTCTGAACTATTGGAAGTTGCCAACGAAATTTTTGATCACAAGAATATTAACTCTCTAATGTATCAATAAGGAAAATAATAAAGTCTCTCCCCTTTGAAGCCATCATAGACAGTCCAATTTAAGTTAAATTGTCATAATGAAAGACAATAGCTTATCAATTAACGATTTTAATAAGCAAATTCGACCAAAATTAACCAAATAAACCCTGTTAAGCTTTCTATATTTAACTTATTTAACAGATAATATACTCGAAATAAACTTGAATTCTCAAAATTAAGGATAAATTTGTGGCGTTTTTGGTTAACTAAAAGGTAACAAAATTAAAATTTAGGTTTATGAAAAAATTATTCTTAACTATTGCAGTAGCACTAGGTGTATTTTCTGCAGCAAGCGCTCAAGGCAACATGTGGGTTGGAGGAACAGCAGGTATCTGGTCAAGCAAAGTAAAAGGTGGTGATAGCCAACTTAGCTTCAAAGTGATGCCTGAATTCGGATATATCTTAAATAGCAACGTAGGTATCGGTATCGCTCTTGGTGGTGCTCATACTCACGGAGGTCTTGATTTTGACGGTAAAGCTTTAATAAATGAAGGATCAGTTAATTCATATAAAGTAAATCCTTTCCTACGTTATACATTCCTTAAGAGTGACCTTGGTGGTTTGTTCTTTGACGGAGGTGTAGCTTATGGATGGGAAAAAGGAACTAACGGAGGAGACAAAGCTAATACTCTGGAAGTAGGTTTGAGACCAGGAGTTGCTATCAATGTATCTAACAAAGTTGCTTTACTAGGTAAATTCGGTTTCTTAGGATACCAAACCGGAAAAGTAAAAGACACAAGAACTAACAGCTTTGGTTTTGATTTCGACATGAGCAATATCGAATTAGGAGTTAACTATAAATTCTAATTTGATTATATAATCAAATAAATAAAAAACCTCTTGAGAATTCAAGAGGTTTTTTTTATGCTTTTACTCAAAACTAACAGGCTTTCGTTACCCATATTGAATAGAAGATCTAAAATACTCAGATTCTCTGTAAATCCAAAACGATGGTCAAACACCTGATAATAGGGAATAGATTCAAAATCAGGGTCGTTGAATTTCCAGTCAACCTTAGGTGAAATTTTCGATCTGTAATCTTCCCCTTCTACCTCTAAAAGAAACTCACCGGTATACTTTATGGTTGATGTATCAATATCTATTAATTGACAGATCAAATTCCGTAAATCTTCATTAAAATCAAAAAGGTATTTATATTCCTTTTCATAGAAGGATCGGAACTCATCCTGATAATATTCAAAGAATGGTGTAGAATTATAAGCCGAAATAAGCGCATTCCAGTGCAAATGCCGCCAGTTTCCATGGTCGGCCATACGTACATCCCTTATCGCACACTTTTTGCCTCCAGCGCTCTCTATTGGGACAGATAGAGCCATCGGACCATTTGCCGATAATATGGTGCATCTGTTTCGATAAGTTTGTTTGATATAGTTTTCATACTGCTCAATATAAACATCACCTTTGAGTAGTTTAGAATAGTATTCGATAGGAGCTAGATAAGCTGTAGATAAATAAGTACTCATTCAAAATAAATAAGGAAAGGTCACAGACCTATTTTACACTCGAAAACAATCGATTCCATCTCACTCCATCTCCGCCTGAACTATACCAAATAAGACACGCTTTACCTATAATGTCTTTTTCGGAAATAAAACCCAAAGTGCGTGAATCGATGGCATCTTCGGCATTATCGGATAGAACCCAATAATAGTTGTACTGAAAAGTATAAGATTTCAGATCTTCAACTTTCACATTCGCTCCCACTTCATCGTGAATAATCTGCCTATATAAAGGAATATTAAATTCGGAAAGAGCGATTGTCATACCCGCCGAAGGAATAAGCAGATCATAAGATACTTTATCCTCAATACTTAGCTGTAATTGAATGCTGTCATTCAATTTTTGATTGATAAGAAAAACCTCGTACCTGCTAAGAGTAGAATATATAGATGTAGAGTCCATCTTTAAATCACGGGGGTTTATATTCAACGATTTTATGACAGAAAAAACTGTATCTTTTGAATTTCTATCGAATCGAAAAGATTGCAAAAGATCGGGAGAGGAAACCGATTTTATACCGTTCAAATAAAAATCGTTCCCTTCCACTTTTATAGTATCACCTGCGATAGCGACACAACGACTCAGATACAGGCTTCGTTTATCAAGAGGCTTTTCGAATTCCAAGGGATTATTAAACAAAATAACATCATTGCGATCTACAATCTTTCCAAACAGGCGATGATAGCCCAATTGAATCAGATCGGAGTATGACTTCATTCCGAATAAACGGTCGAAAGTAAACGGTATAGTCAGTAAAGTAATGGGCATTCTGATACCATAAGGTATTTTATTAACCAGAACCCTGTCACCCCTAAGCAAGGCAGTCTCCATCTGCGAAGAGGAGACTGTGTAAGATTGTATAAAGAAAACCCGAATACAAAAAACGACCAGTAAGGCTATAAGGAATGCCTTGCCCCACCATCTTATCATTTTTGCTTTCTTCATAATGTCATGCTTTTAAGTACAATAAAATTGTAAGTTGTACTTATTCTTGTCAATGGATAAAAGGTTTTGATACCTTATTTCTTTTTGGCACTCGTAAATATTCTGTCCCATCGTATTTTCCCGTCAAACCAACCCTTGTCCTTATCCAAAGATAACCAAACAAATAAAGGTTGTCCAACAATATGGTCTTCAGGAACAAAACCCCAAGAGCGCGAATCTGCCGAATTATGACGATTATCACCCATCATAAAGTAATAATCAAATTTAAATGTATAAGAATCGGCAGGCTTTCCATTGATGTAAACTTTGCCGTCTTTATAAGCAAAATCGTTTCCTTCATAATTTTTGATTACACGCTCATAAGCAGCCACTTTATAATCTACGTCTGTATCGAATATAATAGTCTCGCCTTTTTTAGGAATCCAAAGAGGACCATAAGAGTCGCGAGTCCATTTAGTAGGGTAATCAATCGGGTAATAGAACGGATAATCAAGGATCTTTCCATCTGCAGTTTCGCTTCTTTCAACACGTTCTTTTTCTTTAAAAACATTAATAACAAAAGGCTTTGCCTCTAAGGTTTCGACCATCTTTTTAGTAAGAGGCAATGTATAAACCAAACCGAAGGTTTTTCCTTTTGCCACAAAGCCCAACTGGGTCAGTTGAAGACTATCGGCTGCAAATTTAACGTCATCGGGCAACCCTTTGTTTAAAAGAGGATTCGATCTTCTCAACTCATTCAACGGATCAAAATAATTGGCAGACAACTGACCTCGTTCATTTACAACAGCATAATCATCCTTACTGATACCCAATTCATCAAACACTTGTTCCGAAATAGCTGTGCCATCAGTCTGAACAAAATATCTCAATTGCATATTTTCGGGAGCTTCGACCTTTTTACCGTCAATATAAACTTCGTCATCTTTTATCTCTATAGTTTCACCGGGAAGCCCCATAGCTCTTTTTACATAATTTTCACGCCTGTCTACCGGACGATAAACTATTTCGCCATACTTCTCTTTATTTGACCATAGCCCGTCGCGACCTTTAGGATCCAGCTTACATAAAGTATAATAATCGGCTTGCTGCATATTCAAAGCAACAGTATCTCCCGCCGGAAAGTTGAATACAACAATATCACCACGTTCTATTTCTCCAAAACCAGCAAAACGTTGGTATTTCAATTGCGGTTTACTTAGGTAAGACTTAATATTCAAAACAGGCAAAGTATGTTGAGCTAAAGGAAATGACAAAGGGGTCATCGGCGAACGAGTTCCATAGCTCATTTTACTGACAAACAAAAAGTCTCCTACCAAAAGAGATTTTTCTAAAGATGACGATGGAATCTGATAGTTTTGGAAAAAGAATGTATTTATAACATACACTGCGATTAAAGCAAAACCAATGGCATCAATCCACTCCATTACTTTACGCAGAGATCTGTTTTTACTGGTCCTCCAAAACGACCAGGGTATAAATTTCAGGATATAACTATCGAAGAAAAGGATAATTAATAACAATACAGCGTAATAACCCGTCCAAATAGTAAAAGCTATACAGAATATGGTTATTAATATAAATTTTATCCACTGCTTACGAGTTGCTTGAGAAAGCCTTTCTTTCAGACTTTTTTTACCCGAAGGATTATTCTGGTTACTTCTTGTTTCCATATATTATTAGTAATATAAATATTTATTACATTATGCTTAAAAGTTAAGCATATCCTGCATTCCTAAAAATCCTTTTTTGCCATGTGTAAATTCTGCGGCTAAAACGGCACCTAATGCAAAACCTTTACGGTTTTTAGCATCATGTTTTATACTGATTATATCAGCCTCCGATTCATAAAAAACTTCGTGGATACCCGGTACTTCGCCTTCCCGTATACAATGTATCGCCAAATCTGAAGGTTTAGATTCTGTTTCTAAATGCCAATCGGTTTTTCTATCAACATTTTCGATAATACCTTCTGCCAAAGTAATGGCCGTTCCACTTGGAGCATCCAGTTTATGAATATGATGCACTTCCTCCATTTTCACCGTATAATCGGGAAATTGGTTCATAATCTTCGCAAGATATTTATTAACTGCGAAAAATATATTTACTCCTAAACTATAATTAGAGGCATAAAAGAAAGTCTGTCCCTTATTTTCACAAGCATCTTTTACTTCGGGCATGTTTTCGAGCCATCCCGTTGTACCTGCAACAACAGGAACACCGGCAGCAAAACATTTTCTGAAATTATTCATAGCACTTGCCGGAGTTGTAAATTCAATCGCAACATCTGCACCTTTAAATTCAGCAGAATCAAAACCGGAAAGATTGTTTTCATCAATGATCGAAACGATAGAATGTCCGCGATCAAGGGCAATTCGTTCGATCTCCTTACCCATTTTACCATAACCAATAAGTGCTATTTTCATATCTAAATAAATCTGTATATAAGTTTTTAAAATATATCATTCTGTTTTGCCGGATATTAAGTCGAAAGAAATCATTAATCAAAAGCAGATAACCCCTATACCATATCCAAAATATTACAAATGTAAGAAAAACTAATTATTATAATTCATATAATTATATGATCTTCTGGTAAACAGAATCTTTAAGATTCCGGTCGATTTTATTTCCCATCAATAATATAATGATAAAAGAGCTTTTAGCTAAAATTCATTTCAATCCAAAAACCACATAAACATAACATAAATAGATAGTTAAATATAAAAAATTACTAACCTATTTTGTTACTTTAAAAATTAAACTACAATTTACATCCAATAAAACCTTCATCTACCGGCTGTATAATAAGTCTTATATAAGAGCAAAAAATCACAACATGAGTAAAAACAAGTAATAAACTAATATTCAACCCATAACACATCAATATTTTCGTTTTTATCGAAAAAAAAGAAATCTACAATAAAAGAAATTTGCAGCTTTCATCGAAGAAAAGAGAAGTAGTTAAAAAACACAAATAAATAACCGAAAAATAGTCTAGTATAGATCACTCAAAACAGACAAACAGAAAAATTGACGGCTAAATATATCTTGTCATTCTATTGCTTAGAATTAAAACAGGCAACTATTATTACAAAATATAATAAAGGAATTTGCAGACGTAATAATCTACAAAAAGTAATATAAAAGAAAATAAATTGAAAATATTATTTTCAAAAAAATATGTTATTAAAAATAATAGTTGAAAAAATAAAAAATATATTTTCATCAATTAATTATCACTTATATCACTAGTATTACATATAACCATATTTATATATAATAATTAAGTTTAAAAATAAAACAATTATAAGTATAACAATCTTATTATAAATATAATAAATAATATAGCATTATAATTATGTAGTATTTATAAATATAATTATGATTATTTTTATAAATTAATTTCAAGATATTTTCGGGGTTAAATAAAAATTAGTACATAATAAGGAATAAAATAGTTATCCAAATTAGATATTCATTAATATTATTTTAGAATATAAGATACTAAAAAATGATACATTACTATATAATATAAATTCCAAAAATTTTACATAAAAAAGAGTAGGTAATAAGAGTAAACCCTTAACCTACTCTTATAAAAATTAGAGTAATCAGACGAAATAACTATTCTAAACAAACAAAGTTAAGTCCTAAATAAAGAAATTATAAATTAGCTTTTTTAACTATTTCCTTCACTCTTCCGGCGTCAGATAAAAGAAAAGAATATTCTGAATATCCCGAATTATTATAATTATCAGGAAAATTAGGACTATTATATTGCATTTGTCCCCGCACTAGCTTTTGAAATGTGCCATGCACCTCTTTTACACCCGTAGACTTAACCAGTTCTCCAACATTAGACTCGTTAACTCCAGCACCAGCCATAATAATAATACGGTTATTCGATAAATTGACCAATTTTCGTAGAACTTCCCTACCCTCAAATGCTGTCTGATAACCTCCAGAAGTTAGAATACGATCACACCCTAAATGAATAACATCCTCAAGTGCTGAATATATATCACGAACACGATCAAATGCACGATGAAAAGTAACTGACATACCATATTTTTTAGCCAGCTCTACTAACTCGCGATTTCTTTCAATATCAACGTTCCCATTTTCATCTAAAATACCGATCACAACACCATCACACTTGAGTTGTCCACACAGCTCAATATCACTTTTCATTGATTCGAAATCCAAATTGTCATATAAGAAATCCCCGCCTCTAGGACGAATAATTACATTCAGATCAATCTCAATATTATTTCGTGAAAGCTCTATCTGAGACTTGGCAGGAGTTGTTCCCCCATCACACAAATTACCACATAACTCGACTCTTACCGCCCCACCCTTTTGGGCTTCAATAGCCGATTGAACGGAGTTAGCACACACTTCTACAGTTACCATATTTCAATAGATTATTCAGTATAGTTTATATTTTAAGTAAAAATAAGACAAAAAAGAAGAAATCGGAAAACTTAGACGGAAAGAAACAAGTTATGAACTGATATAAAAATAGTAACTTTGCACAATAATTAAAAAGTCGCAAATATTTAATGCAATGCCTCTAATTACAACAGATAGTTGCACTTATACTTGCCCAAATAAAACAAATAAGTCGGAGACTTTAAAGTAAATAACAATGGATTTTAAATATGACGTTATAGTCGTAGGCGCAGGACATGCCGGCTGTGAAGCCGCTACAGCAGCAGCCAACCTTGGCTCAAAGACCCTGTTGATAACGATGGATATGAATAAGATCGCCCAAATGAGCTGTAATCCTGCAGTGGGTGGAATCGCAAAAGGACAAATAGTAAGAGAGATCGATGCTTTAGGCGGACAAATGGGGATTGTTACAGATAAAACTGCCATCCAATTCAGAATGCTCAACAAGTCGAAAGGTCCTGCTATGTGGAGTCCTCGAGCACAAAGTGACAGAGCACAATTCATTTTAAAATGGAGAGAAATTGTCGAAAACACCAATAATTTATTCATCTGGCAAGATGCGGTTACATCCCTTGTTATCGAAAATAAAACAGTAAAAGGTGTAAAAACAAGTCTGGGTGTAACATTTTCTGCCCACTCGGTAGTACTCACAAACGGTACTTTTTTGAACGGATTGATGCATATCGGATCAACTCAACTTACAGGAGGAAGGGTTGCCGAACCTGCTTCTTACGGAATCACCGAACAATTGAAGGATGCCGGATTCACTACAGACAGGATGAAAACGGGAACTCCTGCCAGAATCGACGGAAGAAGCGTTGATTTTTCGCTGATGGAAGAACAAAAAGGCGAAGAGGATTTCCATAAATTTTCATATCTGGATTTCGAGCCAAGAACACTTAAGCAGCTTAGTTGTTGGATATGTAACACGAACGAAGAAGTTCATGACAAACTTAGAGAGGGACTCGAATATTCTCCCCTATACAACGGACAAATAAAGAGTATAGGTCCAAGATATTGTCCAAGTATTGAAACTAAAATAGTCACTTTTTCGGAGAAAAATTCACATCAACTGTTTTTAGAGCCCGAAGGCGAAAACACGCAGGAATATTACTTAAATGGTTTTTCATCGTCCCTCCCACTCCACAACCAAATTGAAGCTTTAACCCGAATTCCTGCTTTCAGAAATATACATATCTACAGACCCGGATATGCCATTGAATACGATTTTTTCGATCCGACACAACTTAAACACACGCTGGAAACGAAATTAATGAAGAACTTATTCTTTGCCGGTCAAATAAACGGAACTACAGGGTACGAAGAAGCAGCCGGACAAGGATTGATTGCAGGTATAAATGCTCACTTGAGTTGCCACAGTGACAAAGAATTTATACTAAGACGCGATCAAGCATATATAGGTGTATTAATCGATGATCTGGTAACAAAAGGCGTGGATGAACCGTACAGAATGTTTACATCTCGTGCCGAATACAGAATTTTATTAAGACAAGATGACGCTGACGTACGCCTCACTCAATTGGGATATGATCTGGGTATTGTGAAAGAAGAGCGAATAAATCTTCTGAATGAGAAAAAAGAAGAAATAAACAGATTAATAGAATTCACTGCCAACTATCCTCTGAAACCGGAATATATAAATTCAACTCTCGAAAGATTGGGAACAAGTCCTTTAAAGCAAAGAATCAAATTAAAAGACTTGTTGACCCGTCCACAAATAAGTATCGAAAACATTTTGGATTCGATTCCTGCATTTAAAGCAGAGATTGATAAAATACCGAATAGAAAAGAGGAAATCATCGAAGCAACAGAAATAAGAATCAAATATGACGGGTACATCAAGCGCGAACAACTGATCGCTGAAAAGATAACCAGATTAGAAAACATTCTGATAAAAGACAAAATCGATTACGAAAGCATTTTATCTCTCTCGACGGAGGCTCGCCAAAAGCTCGCCAAAATAAATCCGGAAACAATCGGACAAGCAAGTCGAATTCCCGGAGTTTCACCGAATGACATTTCAATTCTCCTTGTACTTTTGGGAAGATAAAAAGAAGCAGGTTTCACGTGGAACAAAAATCGGTTTCACGTGGAACAATTTCAAAAATACGCGTCACAGTACATTAAAACAGTTATTTATAAAATCATGCCACACAAAAAAATTGAAAGTCTAAGAGCATCTGTAAGAAATATTCCAGACTTTCCAATACCGGGAATCCAATTTAAAGATGTAACAACATTATTTCAATCTCCTCAAAATTTGAGAGACCTAACGGAAGTTTTAACGGACTTGTATAAAAACAAGGGTATAACCAAAGTTGTAGGAATTGAATCCAGAGGATTTATAATGGGCCCTATTTTAGCTTTAAATATGAATGCCGGATTTATTCCAATCAGAAAACCAGGAAAGCTTCCTGCAGATACATACGAGGAAAGCTACGAAAAAGAATATGGTGTAGATACAATACAAATACACAAAGATTCGCTAGAACCAGATGATGTAGTACTAATTCATGATGATTTGCTTGCAACAGGAGGTACTATGCTTGCTGCTTATAAATTAATAAAGAAAATGGGCGTAAAAAAGATATACGTAAACTTTATCATTGAATTAGAAAAGCTGGAAGGTAGAAAATTATTTCCTGCTGATGTAGAAGTTGAAGCAATCATAAAATATGATATCTAAAACAGATACTAGGATACTTTAATTAGTTAAAAAATTGAGATCTTAAACTAAACTTTATATATATGAACGAAAACTTAAGAAATATTATTCAAAATATACCTGATAAACCGGGTTGCTATCAGTATTTTGATGATAAAGGAACTATCATATATGTGGGTAAGGCTAAAAATCTAAAAAAAAGAGTATCTTCTTATTTTACAAAGACCCATCACGACAGCCCTAAAACGCGTATACTGGTTAGTAAAATAAAGGATATAAAATATATTGTTGTAGATACCGAGGAAGATACTTTTTTATTGGAGAATAATCTGATAAAAGAATATCGACCTCGCTACAATGTAATGTTGAAAGATGACAAGACTTATGCTTCTATTGTCATCAGGAATGAATTTTTTCCACGAATAATTCAAACCCGTAATATAGTAAAAGACGGATCACAGTATTTTGGTCCATATGCCAGTTTAGGAAGCATAAAAGCGTTACTCGAGACAATTCATAAACTCTACCCTATTCGTACGTGCAGCCTGAGCTTAACTCCCGAAAATATAAAAAGCGGAAAATTTAAAGTATGCCTCGAATATCACATCAAAAGATGTTTAGGCCCATGCGAAGGATTACAATCTTTGGAAGACTACAATAAAAATGTTGAAAGTATCCGCGAAATACTAAAGGGAAACATAAATATTGCAAGCAAGGCAATTTATGAAGAGATGCAAAGTTTGGCAGCAGATTTTAAATTTGAAGAAGCACATAAATTAAAAGAGAAATATATATTAATAGAGAACTTCAAACAGCGATCGACCGTTGTTTCGAGCATTATGTACAATATTGATATTTTCGGCTACGACGAAGACAGCTCGGCAGCCTACATAAATTTCCTGAGTGTACATAATGGATCGGTAATACGGGCATACACTTTCGAATACAAGAAAAAACTGGATGAGCAAAAAGAAGAGCTATTGGGACTGGCTATACTGGAGATGAAAAACAGGTTCTTGAAACTCGCTAAAGAGATCGTAGTACCTTTTTATCCCGACCTTATTCTTCAGGATACAGAATTTACAATACCTCAAAGGGGAGATAAGCTTAAATTACTTAAACTTTCGATTCAGAACGTAAAGCAGTATAAAATAGACAAACTCAAAAAAGCTGAGAGCCTGAATCCAGAACAACGCTCAATAAGAATTGTAAAAGGCATCCAGAACGACTTACATTTAAAAGAACCTCCTATACATATCGAATGTTTTGATAACTCAAATATTCAAGGAACAAATCCGGTATCGGCATGTGTAGTCTTTAAAATGGCAAAACCTTCCAAACAAGACTATCGTCATTTTATGGTGAAAACAGTGGAAGGCCCTGATGACTTTTCGACCATGAAAGAAGTTGTATACAGGCGCTACCACAGACTCAAAGAGGAGAAGTCTCCCCTACCCCAACTAATTGTTATTGACGGAGGTAAAGGGCAATTAAGTGCAGCTTGTGAATCCTTGAAGGAACTCGAATTGTATGGAAAAATAGCTATTGTAGGTATTGCCAAAAGGCTGGAAGAAATATATTATCCTGAAGATTCTATTCCACTCTATTTAGACAAAAACTCGGAGACCCTAAAAGTTATCCAACACCTTAGAGATGAAGCCCATCGCTTCGGTATTACCTTTCACAGAAACCGTAGAAGTAAAGGACAGATTGTATCGGAACTGGATAGTATTAAAGGGATCGGAGAAGAAACAAAAAAACTACTATTAAAACATTTTAAAAGTATAAAACGCATTAAATCAAGTACATTAGAAGAAATAGAAGAAGTAGCAGGCAAGCACAAAGCCAAACTAATCAATGAGCATTTCAATAAAGACAAACAAGATTCAAACACCTAAGTCAGCAGGCAGGCAAATTAACAAAACACGAAAAATATCAAATTGACACAAAAACGCTTAATAAACAATTAAATAAGAAGTAAATAAGAACAAATAGAAATTTATCAAAACATAATTAACTATTCATTTGTTATAATAAGTAGAAAACATAAAATTGTATCATTATGGAAAATCATTTACTTTCTACATTCAAAAGAGCAGTTAAAAATTGGTGGATATCTCTATTAGTAGGTATTATAGCGGTTGTAGTAGGCGTAATATGTATGTTTACGCCATTTACCACATTTGCAGCAATCACTCTCCTATTCGTTTTTTCATTTTTCGCAGGAGGAATCTCAGAAATTGTATTCGCAATATCCAACAAAAATTCCATACACAATTGGGGATGGACACTTGCAATGGGTATAATAGATTTATTATTTGCTATATTCTTACTAGCCAATTTAGATATTGCACCGCTCATGCTATGCTATTTTATTGCCTTCTGGATACTTATTCAATCCATCTGGGGAATTGGTATGGCATTTGACCTTCAATCGATAAGAAACAGTGGTTGGGGATGGGTATTGGCATTATCGATACTTAGTGTATTTGCTTCTATTATCTTATTATTTCAACCCGCTATTGCAGGTTTGTTTGCAGCATACATCATCTCTTTTGCGTTTATTTTCTATGGAATACTAAGAATATTCCTGGCATTCAAACTGAAAACTTTGGTTAAATATTTACCGAAAGATCATGACGAACATCGTCTAGGAGAATGAAATAAAAAATAATAAATATCATCTAACAGCACATTGACCGATGTGCTGTTTTTTTATTACCAACATACCCAAATTTATTCCTACTTTTGTATAAAGTAAAATCTATTATAAGTAATAAAAGTCTGCAAAACTATTTATTACTTATACTTAATAAGAAGTACAACCCTAGTTATACCTCAGCAAGTTTATCTATCAATAAATAAGGATACTAGGTAAAAATAAGAGGCAATAAAAAAAACAGAGTGAAAAAGTGTCACTTTTGTAACCTTTGTAACCTTTTTACTCATTACAATCTGAAATACAGCATTTTAAAAAAGTAATAAAAGTACACACATAAGGGGAAAAAGTTACAAAAGGTATTATACCCCATTTTTAAATTGCTGATTTTCAAAATACAAAAAGTAACAAAAGTAACCATGCGTGTAATAATACAAAGGGTAAAACAAGCATCTGTAACCGTAGAAGGCAACATAAAATCAAAAATAGATAAAGGTCTGTTAGTACTTCTGGGTATTGAGGATTCGGACTCTGCCGAAGATATTAGCTGGCTATGTAATAAAATAGCTAACCTGCGTATTTTTGATGATAAGGAAGGTATAATGAATCTCTCATTAAAAGACATAAGTGCAGAAGTTCTCGTTGTATCTCAATTTACTCTTTTCGCTTCTACTAAAAAAGGTAACAGACCTTCTTATATCAGAGCTTCGAAACCGGATATTGCAATACCCATGTATGAGAAATTCTGCAAAGAATTAGAAGAAACAATAAATAACAAAATCCAAACGGGTGTTTTTGGAGCCCATATGGAGGTCGAATTAATCAACAATGGACCAGTTACCATCTGGATCGATTCAAAGGAAAAAGAATAGCTTAAAATGCGAAATATGACTATACAGGAAGCACAGAACAAAGTAGACGAATGGATAAAAACATACGGAGTCAGATATTTCTCCGAGTTAACTAATATGACCATTCTTACCGAAGAAGTCGGAGAACTGGCACGCATCATGGCACGGACTTATGGCGATCAGTCATTTAAAAAGGCTGATATGGATAAAAATCTGGCAGATGAAATGGCAGATATAATGTGGGTACTTATGTGTCTGGCAAACCAGACCGGAGTAGATCTCACAGAGGCATTTAATAAAAACATGGAAAAGAAAACAAACAGGGATAAAAACCGACATATAAATAACGATAAACTGACTCAATCATGACTAGTACAAACAAATATATTGATATTCTGAATCAATATAAAACTGCTATAAAAGACGAAGATATAGCAGCAAAAGTAGAGGAAATTATATCTGAAAAATTTGCAGAAAACAATACAGTTGAAGTACATAAAACCCTTTATTCATGTATTGATCTGACTACGCTTAATACTACAGATACCAAAGAAGACGTATGGAAATTTACTGAAAAAGTAAACGACTTCGAGGGAACCTACCCCGATGTAAATAATGTTGCAGCTATCTGTGTATATCCAAATTTTGCAGAAGTGGTAAAAGAAGCTCTTACTGCACAAGGTGTAAAAATAGCCTGTGTATCGGGTGGATTTCCATCGTCACAAACATTTACGGAAGTGAAGATAGCAGAAACAGCACTTGCCGTAGCCAATGGTGCGGATGAGATAGATATAGTTTTAAATCTAGGCTTATTCTTAGATGAAAACTACGAAGAATTATGCGAGGAAATAGACGAAATAAAACATGCTTGCCGTGATGCACACTTGAAAGTTATATTGGAAACAGGGGCACTAAAAACAGCTTCTAATATCATGAAAGCATCTGTATTATCATTGTACTCAGGAGCCGATTTTCTAAAAACATCTACCGGAAAAGTATATGAAGGTGCAAATCTTGAAGCTACTTATGTAATGTGTACGGCAATTAAAGAATATGCAAAGAAAACAGGACGTAAAATCGGTTTTAAAGCCTCTGGAGGCATTGTTACCACCGAGGATGCAGTGATGTACTATACAGTAGTGAAAGAGGTTCTAGGGAATGAATGGTGCAATAATGAATATTTCAGACTTGGAGCAAGTAGATTAGCAAACAATTTATTGGATACAATAAAAGGATAATATTAAAGTTCTACTACACTATACAAAAATAAAAGGGTTATAATCTGTAAATTATAACCCTTTTATTTTATTCATTTGCTTTTTTATATTTATTCCTCACCATCGAAAAGATAACAAAAAGAAGAATTGCAATCGCTACCAATTTTCCACCCCAAACATCCCAAAAAGGAATCTTAACTAAACCCGCCAGATTCTGAATTTTATTCGTTTTAGCAATATTTTGAATATCACTTTCCGATAGAGCTACATAATTATCATCATCAATGTAACCTACAATTTGCCCCTCACCTTTTTGGAAAATAGGTAGAAATAGAATTTCAAAGACAGTATACTTATAACCAAAATCGAATAATTTATCATCACTAGAAGTATAATCTTCTGTATCAGGTAAATCATAAATTTTTATAACTTTATCATGGGCTCCCAAAGTGACCTGTGCTGCATATATCTCATTCGTGGAAATAAGATGGAAGAATGCTACAAAACCTAAAAGCAAGAGTATTTTTTTCATAAAATAATATCGTAAAGCCTTAGACTTATTATCGCTCTGAACATCACAACAATTACAAACTGCCAGATGCTTAAAATATATTATTGAATACTTTTATTTACTTATTAAGCACTTTCTATTATTGCAGCATACCCGTATCTTTAATAGACACGTTCCACAACATATTCTACAGCATTTATCAAGGCATCTTTAACTTCGCCATTTTCCAATGTATCAATTATTTCAATAGCCTTTTTCCTAAATACCTCTATTTTATTGTAGGCATAATCTATCCCTCCATTTTCTTTGGCAAAAGAAATAAGAATAGAGATATCTGCATCAGAGAAATTGGCTTCCTGAATGATATGCATCATTTTTTGCGATTCTTCGGAGTCTGTATTTTTTAAAGCATACAAAAGAGGCAAAGTTACTTTTCCTTCACGTATATCATTACCTGTCGGTTTACCTACATCGTTTGAAAAATAATCAAAAATATCATCTCTGAGTTGAAAACAAACACCTAAATATTCTCCTAATTTCTCAAAACTATCAACCCGGTCGGGGCTTGCTCCCACAGATTGAGCACCTATCTTCATACAGACAGACAATAAAGATGCTGTCTTTTTCTTAATGACTTCGAAGTATTCTGCTTCATCCAGAATTATCTCTTTGGCCAAAGATAGCTGATTCAGCTCGCCTTCGGCTAAACTACGACCTAATCCGGAAATAGCCGAAATAATCTCCATGTCACCGGTTAATACACTCTTTATCAATGCGGTTGACAAGAAGTAGTCACCTGCCAAAACTGCCATTTTATTATCATAAATAGCATTGGTAGAAGGTTTTCCTCTTCTCATCTTCGATTCATCCACAACATCATCGTGTATCAATGATGCAGTATGCAACAATTCGACCGTTACGGCAGAATGATAGGTTGTCTCTGTTATTTCTCCACAAGCTTTAGCTGCCAACAATAATAAAATCGGACGAATATGCTTTCCGTCAGATTTCATTATGTAATCTATAATCTCCTGAATTCTAGGATTATTACAAAATATTGACTCTCTAAAATAAGAAGTAAAACATTCGAGTTCTGAAGCTATTGGCTTAGCTATCAAAAGCTTTTTATCCATACTAAAATTAGTTGAAATGCAAATTTATAAATAATTCAGCTTTTAGAGGCATTTATTTGTAACTTTACTGAGAAATAGAACTATTTAACTAATATTTTGGTATGAAACTCTTTCTCTTAGACGCCTACGCACTCATATATCGGTCATATTACGCATTTATAAAAAGCCCGAGAGTCAATTCAAAAGGTCTGAATACTTCAGCAATATTTGGTTTTGTCAATACTTTAGAAGAAGTTCTCAAGAAAGAAAATCCTACTCATATTGCAGTAGCATTTGACCCTGCAGGGCCAACTTTCCGGCACGAAGCTTATGAGCATTATAAAGCACAACGTCTCGAAACTCCCGAAGATATCAAATTGGCAGTGCCTATTATAAAACAAATAATAGAAGCATACAATATAAAAATAGTAGAAGTACCTATGTATGAAGCCGATGATGTGATCGGAACAATTGCAAAAAAGGCTGAAAAAGAAAATATTGATGTATTCATGATGACTCCGGATAAAGACTATGGCCAATTAACCAGTGATCGGATTTTCATGTATAAACCAAAATTTGCAGGAAATGGTTTTGATGTATTAGATGACAAAGCTGTCATGGAAAAATATAACATCACTTCTCCCCTACTCATGATCGACTTACTGGGTTTGATGGGAGACTCTTCCGATAATATTCCCGGATGCCCAGGGGTCGGAGCAAAAACTGCCGAAAAACTAATAGCCGAATTTGGGACTATCGAAAACATCCTTGAAAATACTGCCAACATAAAAGGAACATTAAAAGACAAACTCGAAAATAACAAAGAGCAAATTCTTTTCTCCAAATTCTTGGCAACTATAAAAATTGATGTTCCTATAGAATTTGAAAAAGAAGAATTCGAAAGAAAAAATATTGACGAAGAAAAAATAGAACTTCTTTTTGAAGAATTAGAATTTCGAACTCTCATCAATCGAGTTTTAAAAAGAGAGACAAAATTTATCCCCAAAAAAGAGGAAGCTCAAGGCGTTCTCTTTGAAGAATTCAAGGATGATGTACCAGAAGAAAAAAAATATTCAACTCTCATGGAGTTAAAAGACATGGTATATTCTTATCATTTAGTTGATAATGAGGAAGAAATAGTCAAATTAAAGCAAAAATTATTAGGTAAAGAATTTTGTTCATTTGATACCGAAACAACTTCAGTTGACCCAATTGAAGGTGAATTGGTAGGAATGTCATTCTCTGTTGAAGAAGGAGAGGCATATTATGTCCCTATCTCCGCAGATTTCGATAAAGCAAAAAGTCAAGTAGAAATTTTCAGAGAAATTCTGGAAAACGAAAATATTCTTAAAATTGGTCAAAATATAAAATATGACATTATTGTCCTCAAAAAATATGGGATAGAAGTAAAAGGCAAATTATTCGATACAATGATTGCCCATTACTTAATAAATCCAGAATTGAGGCATAATATGGATTATATGGCCGAAACTTATCTCAATTATAAAACTATTCATATAGATGAGTTAATCGGATCTCGTGGAAAAAACCAATTAAACATGAGAGATCTATTTCCTAAAGATATTTGCACCTACGCTTGTGAAGATGCAGATGTAACTCTTAAACTAAAAAATATTCTTGAAAAAGAAATAGAAAAAAACGGAATAAGTCATCTACTATACGATATAGAGTTTCCATTGGTATATGTACTTGCCGATATGGAATATACAGGGGTAAGACTCGATACAAAAGCTTTGAAAGAATCGTCAGAAAATCTGACTAAAGAAATGTTAAATATTGAGGCCGAGATATTTGAACTTGCTGGAGTAGACTTTAATGTAAACTCAACAAAACAAGTCGGTGAAATTCTTTTCGATAAGCTAAAAGTCATCGAAAAACCTAAAAAGACAAAAACAGGTCAGTATACAACCAGCGAAGAAGTATTGGAAAGTCTAAGAGATACCCACCCCATCATCGGTAAAATTTTGGAATACCGCAGTCTTAAAAAATTATTGAGTACATATATTGATGCACTTCCTTTATTGATAAATAAAAGAGATGATAAAATACATACATCATATAATCAAACAGTTACTGCCACCGGAAGATTAAGCTCGAGCAATCCTAACTTACAAAATATTCCTATCAGAGAAGGACACGGAAAAGATATACGAAAAGCATTTATCGCCGATCCTGGATGTACCTTTTATTCAGCAGACTACTCACAAATTGAGTTGAGAATTATGGCACATCTTAGCCAAGATCCAAATATGGTAGATGCTTTCAACAGTGGAGAAGATATTCACGCTGCAACTGCTGCCAAAATATATAAAATACCGATTAAAGAAGTAACAAGTGATATGCGTCGAAAAGCAAAAACAGCCAACTTTGGCATTATATACGGTATATCTGTTTTTGGGCTTGCAGAAAGGCTTTCTATATCACGAGGAGAAGCTAAAGAATTGATTGATGGATACTTTGAAACTTATCCAAAAGTGAAAGAGTATATGGATAACATCATAAAGTCGGCAAAAGAACAAGGATATGTAGAAACTATTTTAGGACGAAAACGATATCTCCCGGATATAAACTCCAGAAATGCCACTGTACGCGGATATGCTGAACGAAATGCTATAAATGCACCTATCCAAGGAAGTGCAGCAGACATCATAAAAATAGCTATGAATTCTATCTTCGAACGCTTCAAAAATGAAAATATTCGTTCTAAGATGATTTTGCAAGTACATGATGAACTGAACTTTAACACCTTCAATGATGAATTGTCGCACGTGGAACAAATAGTAATTGAAGAGATGGAAAAAGCCTATAAGCTAACAGTTCCTATTAAAGCTGATTCCGGTACAGGTAAAAATTGGTTAGAAGCACATTAATTTATATAAATTATTAAATATCAATTAATTAATATTTATGCTTGATGGATTTTCTGAATATGGATATATAGGTCTTTTTTTAGCTTCATTTCTTGCAGCCACAATATTACCATTTGGTTCCGAATTTGTATTTGCTGCTCTTATAGCAGCAGGTTTTGATATTTGGACATGTATTATCATAGCATCTGTAGGTAATTGGATGGGAGGTATGACCAATTATTATCTAGGTAAGCTAGGTAAACTGGAATGGATAGAAAAGTACTTAAAAATAAAAAAGGAAAAAATTGAACAAATACATCTTTGGCTCACCGGAAAAGGTGCTATTATGGCTTTTTTTAGTTTCTTACCCATAGTGGGAGATGTTATTGCAGTTGCACTCGGCTATATGAGAGCCAATGTATATATTGTAAATATAAGTATGTTTGCAGGTAAATTTGCACGCTATGTACTTCTTGCATATGGAATTATATACGGAATTGAATGGTTAACATAAAATGTAATAAATAAATCATGTCAACAATATTATTTGACGAAATAGTTTTTGGTCCCATACATAGTCGTAGATTAGGTACATCTTTAGGTATGAATCTTTTACCATACGATGGAAAAGTATGTTCGTTCAATTGTATTTATTGCGAATGTGGATATAATGAAAATGGCAGAACCAAGACAGCTTTACCCGATCGTAAGAATGTCAAAGCGGCTCTGGAACAGAAACTATTCAAATTAAAAGAAGAAAATGTAAATATAGATGTTATTACGTTTGCAGGTAATGGAGAACCTACTCTACATCCTAATTTTGCAGAAATAATCGATGATACCATAGAATTACGAAACAAATACGCTCCGAAAGCTAAAATAAGTGTTCTTTCCAATGCAATGCATATTGGTAAAGAAAGTGTATTTAATGCTCTTAAAAAAATAGAAAATAATATACTTAAACTGGACTCAGCCTATATTGATACAGTAAATTTAATTGACCAACCTAATTCTCCGACCTATAACATAGAGAAACAAGTAGAGTTATTTAAAAAATTTGAAGGCAATTTTATTCTACAAACCATGTTTGTTAGAGGTAGCCATAATGGAAAAACGGTTGATAATACTACTGAAAAAGAAGTAGAAGAATGGCTGAATATTATAAAAAATACTCATCCAAGAGAAGTAATGATCTACACTATAGATAGAGAAACACCTGAAAAAAATCTCGAAAAAGTTCCTTTAGAAAAACTCAAAGCAATTGGGAGAAGAGTTGAAGAACTCGGAATAAAAATTAACATCGCAGGTTGATGGTTTTTAGCTCATAATAGATTACTTTTGTAGGCTAACTAAAACTAAATTATAATATTATATTATGGATAATTTTCCTAAGTTCTTCGAAACGAACGAGTATTTCATAGATCAAAAAGTAAATTACTTTAAATTTGAAGCAGAATATAAAGTATTTGGTCAAGATGGTAACCAAATAGGCGTTATTAAACAACGAATATCTACAGGTCATAAAATCCTTCGATTATTTTTAGGTAAAGCTATGATGCCTTTCTTATTGGAAATTGTAGATACAGAAGGCAATACTCTTGCAGTAATAAAAAGAGGTTGGACTTTTTTCATGTCAGAAATAGTTATATTAAACGGACATCACGAAATTCTTGGATTCATCAAGCAAAAATGGGCATTTCTTAAACCTACCTTCCATATTATGGCCGCTAACAAAACTAAGATAGCTGAAATAAAAGGAGATTGGAAAGGATGGAATTTTGCCATATCCGAAGCTAACGGACAACCTATCGGAACCATCAGCAAAAAATGGGCAGGTGCTATGAAAGAAATTTTTACTACTGCTGATAAGTACAATGTTTCTATCAGAGAAGAATACAAAGAAAATACAGATAAAATAGTTGTAGTATCTACTGCAATCACTATCGATATGGTATTGAAAGAATCTAAATAAGAAGTAATTCAAAACTAGCATAAAAAGAGCTGTAGTATTAGAACTATAGCTCTTTTATATTAAATAATGTTTATAAAAATGAGTCCAGAAAAGACTCTAAAAAGAAATGCGTAAATTTATAGAACTAATCAAAAAAAGAAAAAGATGGTAACAATAGTTTTAGCACATCCCTGGCATGGTAGTTTTAATAAAGTGATTTTAGATACAATTACTAATAAATTAGATACAGATAATCGCCCTTATCATGTTATAGATCTGCATAAAGACAATTTTAACCCTGTTCTGACAGAGTCAGAATTAGCTTTATACTCGAAAGGTGGTTTTTCGGATCCATTAGTAGAGAAATATCAAAACTTACTCAAAAATAGCGACCATGTAGTATTTATATACCCCATATGGTGGATGAATATGCCGGCTATTCTGAAAGGATTTTTTGATAAAGTGCTTCTTTACGGATTTGCATACAATTATGAAAATGGCTGGAATCCACTTCTCAATATCGAAAAATCTACTGTAATAACTACCTCAGAACAAGCTACAGAGAATTTCAGCGAATCGGGTGATCCTGTTAATGATATCAATAAAAACTGCCTGTATTCTGTAGGAATAAAGAATGCAACATGGTTCAATTGCGATCACATCACATCGGGAAGCGATGAGCATAGAAAAGCATTTCTGGACAAAATAGAGAACCATTTTTAATCATAACAAATACTACTTCCTAAAGACATGAAATATATTCTAATAGCTGTATTAGCTTTTGCTTCACTTGTAAATATCAATGCTCAAGACATAAAACTGAATGAGCCGGTAAAAACAGGTGGAATTAGTGTAATGGAGGCATTTGCTAAAAGACAATCTTCATCCGAGTTTGCAGACAAAGAACTCAGTATACAAGATCTGTCGAACTTACTTTGGGCTGCCAATGGCATTAACCGCGAGAATGGTAAAAAGACCGCTCCGTCGGCTCAAAACAGCCAAGATATCGATGTATACGTTGCCTTACCTAATGCAGTATATAAATTTGATGCTCAAGCAAACAATTTGATCCTTATATCGGAAGGTGATTACCGTGGATTAGCAGGTGGAAAAAAGGATAATCCCCTACCCCCTTCTATTCTTTATATTGTAGCAGACGCTTCAAAATATAAACCATCCGCCTACAACTCAATAGAGCATATTACCGATATGAATAAAGTAGATGCAGGTATTGTATCCCAAAATATATCCATATTCTGTTCAGGAATGGGATTAGGCACTAAACCACGGGCACAGATGAATCATGCAGAACTAAAAAAGGTTCTTAAATTGAGTGATAGCCAAACATTGATGCTTAATCATCCTGTGGGATATTTAAAGTAAAATAGATCTCTACAGATCAAAAAATAACCTGATAGTAAACTATCAGGTTATTTTATTATAATCTCATTATCAAATACTTATATTGTATTATTTTTTCTTCTCCAAATTAGCTATACGTTTTTCAAGACCGGGATGGCTCGAAAATAGTTGAGTAGCTTTACTTGTTTTACCGGCACCCGCTTCTTGTTCTAATTTCAATAGTACACCTAATGATTTAGCCATTGCTTGAGGATCTTGATTAGCTTGTTTCAATAAATTGTAACCATAATCATCGGCAGCCGACTCTTGTTTTTGAGAGAATTGAGCATTAGTCAAAGCCTCACCTAAAGAACCCAATTGAGAGTCTGTTAGAGCAGCTGCAGTATTTCCGGTAGAACCTACTGCATCTTTAAGAGCCGAAGTAAGCAGAGCTGTTTTAAAAGCATCCTTAGAATCGTTATTTACAACGTGACCTATTTCGTGTCCCATAACTGCTAAAATTTCATCATCGGTCATGATATCCATTAAGCCTGCAAATACACGGATACTGCCATTGGCACATGCAAAAGCATTTACATCAACAACATAAAGAGCTTTGATATCCAATTTTTTTCCATTAACATTGTCTATAGGAAACATAGCTGCAATTCTAGCCAAACGCTCTGCGGTTTCTCTCATACCTTTATCGGTATCAGTAACGCTGCATACAGGATTGTGAGCATCAATCCAATCGATATATTCCTGAGCATACTGAGAAATTTCATCATCGCTCAAAGTCATGGCTTTAACCCCTTTTGTAGCAGCATTTGCCACTTTACCTACATTTACTTTCCCGAATTGTGCATTAGCTGCAAAACTACAAGTAGCCAAAATAGCCAATGCTAAGAAATACTTTTTCATACAATTATTTTAATTAGTGATATTCTTTAGTGTGCAATTAAAATCAGGCCAATTCCAACGAAACAATCGGATAGTTTTTACCTTCCGAATCGCAATTCATATAGCCTGTTCTTTTAAATCCTTTATATTCATAAAATCCTAAAGCCTGTGTATTCTGTTCATTTACATCTACCTTTTTCAAACCCAATGAATCTACAGCAAAATTAAGTAATTTCTTACCTATTCCCATACCTCTCGATTCATTTTCAACGAAAAGCATTTCTATTTGATCTCCCGAAACCCCAAGAAACCCTTTTACAGTAAAGTATTCATCTTTAAAAACATATAATTTTACATTTTCAAAATAAAGAGGTAAGCGGGATTTATAAAACTGAAAATCTTCTTTCGAAAGAAAATCATGAGTGGCCAAAACGGCACTTTCCCATACATCTATCAAAACACTATATTCTTTACCCGAAAATTCACTTATCATATCAATCCAAGACAAATACAATAAAATATGCTTCTATTTATACATTAAACCTAAAATGCATAATATCGCCATCCTGAGCCACATATTCTTTACCCTCTACGCTCATTTTACCTGCTTCTTTAACGGCAGCCTCAGAACCCAAAGCAATAAAATCTTCGTATTTGATAACTTCGGCACGGATAAAACCTTTTTCGAAATCGGTATGTATAACACCGGCACATTGTGGTGCTTTATAACCTTTAATAAAGGTCCAAGCACGAACTTCCTGCACTCCGCAGGTGAAGTATGTCTGAAGACCTAAAAGTTGATAAGCTGCCTTTATAAGACGTGCTACACCCGATTCTTCAAGTCCAATCTCAGAAAGAAACATTTCGCGCTCTTCGTACGATTCAAATTCAGCTATTTCCGACTCTATTTTAGCAGCTACCACAAGTATTTGTGCATTTTCGTCTTTTACCGATTCACGAACTTGTTCCACATACTTATTCCCTGAAACTGCACTTGCTTCATCTACATTACAAACATACATTACAGGTTTGTAAGTAAGTAAGTACAATTCTTTTGCAGCCTTTTCATCTTCTTTATTATCGAACTGAACAGTACGGGCAGACTTTCCTTGTTCCAAAGCTTCTTTGAACTGAATAAGAATGTCATACATACGTTTAGCATCCTTATCACCACCGGTTTTAGCTTGCTTTTCTACTTTCTGGATACGAGCCGTTACAGTTTCCAAATCTTTCAACTGCAATTCGGTATCAATTATTTCTTTATCACGAACAGGATTTACACTTCCGTCCACGTGAGTAATATTATCATCATCAAAACAACGCAATACATGAAGTATGGCATCTGTTTCACGTATATTTGCTAAAAACTTATTTCCAAGTCCTTCACCTTTACTGGCTCCTTTTACCAATCCTGCAATATCTACAATCTCTACCGTTGTAGGTAAAATACGATTTGGTTTAACCAATTCGGCTAATTTATTCAAACGTTCATCAGGAACAGTAATTACTCCTACGTTAGGCTCGATTGTACAAAAAGGAAAGTTAGCCGATTGTGCTTTTGCATTCGACAAACAATTGAAAAGGGTAGATTTTCCTACATTAGGAAGTCCCACTATACCACACTGTAAAGCCATTATCTTATTCTAATTTTTTAATTTTCAAGGATGCAAAGATAGTCAAAATTATACAAACTAATAATGTGTACTTTTACTTACTCTCCTTCAATAAACTTACATCCTACCTTACAAAGGTGACAAAACGGTACAAAAAACTCACACTTTCTTGTACTTACAGTACATTTTTTGTCACTTTACAAAATAATTGATTATAAACAATTTAGATATAAAAAGATTACAAAAGTGACAAAAGTGACGCACACTGTTTTCGTCCATAATCATAATATTTAAATTCTCTATATTAAAGATAAAACATATCTCTAACAAACGGACTTACATATCCATCAATAAGTATAAATCTTAGTACTGGTTCGTTCTTCGCTATTAATCCATTGAACGTACCTCTCCTGAAATTTTTTAACTGATTGTTTCTTTATTATATCTAAATAAGGTTCTACAAAATTAGGGTTATCTTTGCAAAACGAAAGAGCAAAATTTCGCATATTTATCAGTTCGAAATAAGGAATAATTTCTATTCTATCACATAAAATAATAGCCAATTCACCCTTTGTTAACTTTCGTTTTAAGCATTTCGAATAAACATTGGTTTTTGTATCGTCCGTAAAAAAATCAGGCAATATATTCAATGCTTCATCGTGATAATCAGAAATTTTCAAGGCAGACTGATTTTTAATTATATCTTTAGAATCCGGTACCTTAGAAACCTCTATCAATAAATCTTCAATTTCGCTCTTAGACTGACAGTAAGCAAAATTGACATATACAATAAGTACTATACTTAAAGCAACAATTCTTTTATAAAAATTCATAGATAACATTATTAAAAAATCTTTTACCCTTAAATAAAGACCGCAAACCTTTGTTGCTGATTACCTAAAACAACAGTCAACAAAATATCTAATTTAAAATTTAGAGCTTTAAGCCAATACAATAGAAAATTCTAATAGAGATACTTTTCTCTGAATTTTTGGATATCTACTCCTAAAACATCAGTCAAATAATTTTCGACTGAACCATGATCTTTTTTTATCTGATCTATACCTGCCATCAAAAAATCCTTTTTAACTTGAAACAAAGGTTTCAAATTAGGATTCTGAGCTATGTATTGAGCATATTTGTTGCCAAGATAAGTATTAGAAGACAAATAATCATCAATAATCGTATTTTCATCTACCCCCAGAGCAAATAATACCAGAGCAGCTCCCATTCCGGTTCTGTCTTTACCCGCCGAACAATGAAACATCAAAGGAACATCTTTTTCCTCTTGTAACAAGGTGAAAAAATCTTTATATTTGTTTACACAAGATGTATCGCTTACCAACAATACATTCATTTCCATCATAGCACTATCCATTTGCGATTCTTTAAGATCGGTTAAACTTTTAGCTGCTAATAAATTACCGGGTGTAATAGAATAAGCATAATCCGTTTTAACAGAAGCAGGCAATCTATCGGGAGAACGTTTTATTTCTTCAGGCGATCTGAAGTCTACTATCGAAACCAAAGAAATACTTGACAGATAGTTAAGATCATCATCTGTCAAGGTATGTAGATCATCTGACCTGAATATCTTACCCCACTTTACATATTTTCCGTCTGAAGTTTTAATACCTCCCAAGTCCCTGAAATTATATCCTTCTGTCATAGGTAGATGGCGTTCGGCCAGAATGGCTTTACCTTCGGGAGTTACCAATTGAAAATAAGTCCGGATACTATCGGGTACATTCAAAGAAAAAGTACCGCTACCCTCCCCTTCTGCTACAGGTTTCGAAAAATCTATATCTTCTACCGAACTTCCGGCATACAATATCCATTTACCTGACGATTGTATATGCAATTCGGCAGATTTAGTTTCTTTATTTCTTATGATAGATGCTTCACCCGATACATCTTTACCCGAATACTGAGCTTTATCTATTTTCATATTTGAATCTTTACATGAGATCATAACCGATCCCATAACTAATAAACTTAAAATAATTTTTTTCATAATTATATAGTGAGGTCTTAGACCTTTTATTCATTGAATAAATACAAGTAATAATAAGTAAAAGAAAATATGTACGACACTTTTTCTAAAGGTATAACTATCTACGACTGTTTTATATATTCTAGTATAAATAGTTCTGCGAACTTAAATACATGAATTTACTTAAAAATCTGCAGTTATCCAAAAATGGGTTATCAACAATTGTATTATGTATTATTTCTTTTTTTAAAACCAAAAACTAATATGGTAGTAATAATAGCCTGTTGAAACTGTTTATTATTATTTCGTATTTTCCTTGCATTTTAAGTTACTGTAGAATCTATACAGACTTATATACATTTATCAACATTTTTTAGCATACCCATATAGTATGGTTTACTGGCTTTTATAAACTTTATTAAAGGAGTGTTGATAACTATGAGTGTTTAAAAGTTTTATTTATTTACATTGTTAATAGTTGTTGATAACCGGATGATATTAAAAACAAAGATTTATGCTTAATAATTTTGTAATTCATCAATATCTTATATACTAATAGAGCTATCAACTTTGCAACTTTATTTTTTAGAAAATTATCAACACTTATCAACACCTTATTCACAATCATTCTTTTTTAGCGGGAAGATTTTTACTGATATAGTTTTCGAGCTTCTTATTCTTTATCATTTTTTCGTATTTCTCTATACCTGCATCTTTGTTCATAAAAGCCCTGTTTTTATTATAATAAGCAACAGCAGCTTCTATTCCCGCCGCACAAGCCTTAATACGGTTGGCATCCTCATTTTCTATAGCATATTTACTCCATCCCATACTGAATGGCAGTAATAATTGCGGATTACTATTTACAAAATTGACCACTTTTGTATCTATTTCTACTGTCACTGTCGGACTACCGACAAGCCATTGCATGAAAAATGTTGCAGCATTTTGTCTTTTATCGTTATCCATACCCATCGAACGCCATAAATACCAATCTATAGCTTCTTTTATTTGAGTATTGTACTTATCATAGTCTTCCGGCAATAGAAAAGAATACTCTGCAGGAATATCGTATTTTGGTGTAGGACTTGTTTGAGCAAATCCCGTCAGAAATGTAAATATACATGTTAATATAAAAACTGATTTCTTCATTATCTTATCATTATTTTATTTTTTGAATCTGATGAAAATGCTTAGAGGCAATCTTTTTCCTGATTTTTCAGGTATTAAAAGTTCTCCATACTGATATGATTTGACATCGGGAAAGTAATTTTTAATTAAGTTTTCTGCTATTACCGGTGAAAATCCCATCGAATAGAGATTAAGTATAAGAAATGAATTCTCGTTCTCCAATAATTCATGGCAAATAGACATCAATTCTGCTATATTTTCTTCCAAAATCCATCGTTCACCATCCGGACCACGACCATACGCTGGTGGATCGAGGATGATTCCGTTGTATTTTTTGCCTCGTTTCACTTCACGTCTGCAAAATTTAAGAGCATCTTCAACAATCCATCTGATATTATGGAGGTTCGAAGCCTCCATATTTTCTCGCGACCATGTAATAACCTGTTTAACAGAATCTACATGGGTAACATCGGCTCCCGCACTTTTTGCAGCAATAGAAGCACCTCCTGTATAAGCAAATAAGTTTAATACTTTGGGTTCACTTATATCGAAACTTTTGATGGTATCGTATATAAAATTCCAATTTTCGGCTTGTTCGGGAAATATACCTACATGCTTAAAAGAAGTGAGGCCTAAACGAAATTTAAGGTGCATATCCTTATAATTATAGTTTATAAACCACTGATCGGGCATTCCTTTTTTCTGAATCCATTCTCCTCTTTCGTTACCATCCTGTGACGATTTTCCCTTTTCGCGTCTGAAAATAGCATCAGCCATGTCTTCCCATTCTTTTTCCGGCAGCGATTTTTGCCATACTGCCTGAGGTTCGGGACGTGCCAGGATATATTTTCCGAATCTTTCGAGTTTTTCATAATTACCCGAATCTATTAACTCATAATCTGTCCAGTGCTGAGGTTCTAAAAGAAGCATAAAGTGGAGTTTTTTAGTAAAACATCTAAATAAAGCATTTATTATTGAAGCTGAAAATGCAATAAATAGATAGTCATAGTACTTAATATCAAGGCAAAGATACGATATTTGTAATATTTATCTACTTTTGAAAAGGCTCATATTTAAGGAAACGGAAAGTATTTAATGCTGTATTTTAGAATTTCAATAATAAATTTTTACTAAACTCCACAGATTATGAACGATCATTTACTCACCACTTTTGATTTTAATTCGGATGAATTAATTGAATTATTCGATGAATTACCCTTTTGGGCTGCTCCTTTTGGTTTGAGACTACTCGAAAATGTAAGGATGACAAAAAACAGTACTGTTCTTGATATCGGATTCGGAGCAGGTTTTCCACTTACCGAATTGGCTATGAGATTCGGTAAATCGAGTAAAGTATATGGAATAGATCCATGGGAGGCAGCTATTAAAAGAGCTGAAAAGAAACTGGCTTTTTATGGAATCGACAATGTAGAAATTATCAGAGGTGTAGCCGAAGACATACCCCTTGCAAATGAATCGGTCGATTTAATAACAAGTAATAATGGACTAAATAATGTTTCGGATCTGAATAAAGCATTAGATGAATGCTCGCGTATAATGAAGAGTGGGGGGCAATTTATCCAAACTATGAATCTGAATGAGACGATGGTAGAGTTTTATGATATAATGGAAGAAGTATTGATAGAGCGTGCCATGAAAACGGAGATAGATACTATGAAAAATCATATCTATACTATGAGAAGACCTCTTGAGGAAGTTATAGATTTGGTTGAGCAAAAAGGATTCTCCGTAAAAAAGGTTATAAACGACCAATTTAGTTATACTTTTGCTGATGGATCAACTATGTTGCAGTATTATTTCATAAGACTCGCTTTTTTAAACAGCTGGAAAAGTATTGTCCCTGAAGATAAACAAACAGAAGTGTTTGAAGCCATTGAGAATAAAATGAATAAGGTAGCAAACAATCAAGGTTTTTTCAAGTTGAATATTCCTTTTGTAGTAATTGACAGTGTAAAACGCTAAATAATAATGTCAGGACAAAGTAACAATAGTAAAATAATAATAACCAAATCCGATATTATCTGGAGCTATATAGCCCAGTTTTTTAATATGGGAGCCGGTATTATTATTTTACCCGTTATTCTGAAAACATTACCGCAAGACGTTTTAGGTATATGGTATATTTTTGTAACGATAGGTACTTTTGTAACCTTACTCGATTTTGGCTTTCAAAGTGCCTTTACCCGCAATGTAACTTATGCTTTTGGCGGAGCAACCACTCTTCTTAAAGAAGGTATCGATCCTTCGGCTCCTATAATGGATCGTCCTAATTATGCTCTAATCAAAAGTTTAATAAAAGGGATGAAACTTTTCTATGGAACAGTCTCTCTTCTCATATTGGGTTTACTTACTGTTTTAGGCTCAATCTATATTCTTCATATATCATCATCTCTCGATAATTCGGACGAGATACTTACTGCCTGGTTTATTTATGCAGTTGCGGTGTCTATTGAGTTTTTCTATCTTTATTATGATTCTTTGTTGTTGGGCAGAGGATTCATAAAAGAAAACAATGTACTGATTATCATTGCCAAATCGGTTTACATTACCGTAACTGTTGTTGGATTAGTCTGTGGATACGGTATTATCTCAATTTCGATTGCTACATGTCTTTCATTCGTTATAAAGAGAATTTTTTCCCATCGCTTCTTTTTTAAAAACGGATTGAAAAAACTGTTGAGAGAAAGTTCATACCATTCACAAAACATACTTCCCATTATACGTTACAATGCCTCTAAAGTGGGATTAGCCGAGTTGGCTATATTTTTTACCACACGGGGTAATTTGTTTTTTGCTTCTTTGTTCCTTCCATTATCAATAGTTGGTCAGTATGGATTAAGTATGCAGTTGATATTGTTTGTCAGCCGTATATCGCAACTCTATTTTCAGACGCATATGCCACTACTTACTCAATTCCAGATTGAGAACCGAAAGAATGATATTCGTAAAATATTCAGTGAAAGTGTACTTATTATGACTTTGACTTATCTTTCGGCAGCATTGGTTATAGTGCTGTTTGGTAACCGTATTTTGGAGTTAATCCACAGTCAAACCTATTTTTTACCCACACTTCCTTTGGTTTTATTATTTGTGGTTTATTATCTCGATGTCAATCATGTGCTGCCTTTATTACTTTTAACAACCAAAAACAGAATACCTTATCTGTATGCTTCGTTGTTTTCGGGATTTAGTATAGCATTACTTTCGCCACTCTTTATGGGAGTCTTTCATTGGGGAGTGTATGGTATTATTTTGTCAACGGGTATTGTGCAATTACTGTATCATAATTGGAAATGGCCTTTGGTAGTATCAAGGGATCTGAATATGTCTTATTTTCAAATTTATGAAATGGGATACAATTCATTATTACAGAAGTGTAAGAATATTTTAGGTCAATCAGCTTAATGCTTTTTAGCCTTTACACTCTTTCTGAATAATTTCCATACAAATGGGAGATTATATCTTACGAAAACAAAGAAGTTCATATACATATCATATAGATAAATATGTTTTTTTGCATATAAAACTACTGCTATTTTATTCAATTGCTCATTGATTGATTGACGGCTGTATGCCTTTAAACAATAGATATTTTCTCTGTTCCACTGCTTTTTTAGTATAGATATTCTTTCCGAAAAAGGTTTTTTCCACTGCGGACGATAAATAGTCCGTATTGCCCTGTAAAATAAAAAGCCATTGTTGGCTTTCCAATAGCGAATGGTAAGAGTATTAAAATTGAATTTCCGGGTAAGTATTTCCAGTATCTCTTTTTCAGCATAGTAAGCCTTTATTTCCGACTCGTACGGATTATGAGAATAAGACAATGATACATCACTCGGATGAACCGTATAGTGATAATGCGTTTCGGAGACTGTTCGCAGTGAGTGTACAAATTGCATGTAATTTAGAAAAAACAGTAGATCTTCTATAAAATGGATATGCGTATCGAATCGTAAATTATGCTCATTTATAATATCCGTTTGGTACAGTTTTGCAAAAGGATAACCATAACTTAAGATGCGTAATTGAAGAAAAACACGAGCGAAATTTTCCTGATTATATTTCTTGTCGGGAAGTATATATTTTATAGTCGATTGTGTTTGCGTATCTTCAAAACAGCTTTGAATAACTATTTCTTTATCAGGGTTTTTGTTAGTTCTGAAAAAAGCCGATAGATATTCCTTTTCAACCCAATCATCGGCATCTACGAAACAAATATATTTTCCTCTTACATTCTCTAAACCAAGATTGCGTGCACTTGAAACACCGTAGTTTTGTTTGCTGATTATTTTTATCCTGCTATCTTGTACAGCGTAATTTTCACAAATTGACAAACTAAAATCGTTACTGCCATCATTTATTATGATCAATTCAAAATCGGTAAATTCCTGGTTTAAAATGCTTTCAATACACCTTGATAGTGTTTTTTCTGCATTATAAACCGGAAGTATAACTGATATATGAGGATGGTTTTCCATAACGATGACAAGGCTTTAAACCTTTTATTGTTTTGGTAAATATAATAAATTATTACAGATGATATTTTATTAATAAATCTGAATATTTTACAAGTAATGAAACGAATAATAATTGTTTTTATAATTGTTTTCTATCGATTTTGTTAAATGCCCAATTGATGGATAAGAGAATGAAAAATTAAATTTACTTTGTGATATAAATTTATAAATGAGTTAATAACAATGTTATAGCTAATACTATTGATTAGATAGAATCTATTTTAGATTAAACCTAATATATAAACTATGAATAAAATGGATATACACACAATCATAAAATTTTAGAAACAATGAAACTCAAACATTTATTATTAGGTATTGCTCTTATTAGTTGTTGCGGACTTTTTTTGACTTCTTGTGAAGATGAAATGGGATTAGGAGGATCAGCAGGGGATTTGAATCCTCCTAGTAATTCGTATTCAAATAAATCTATTGTCGATTCAATTTTTTCTCAAAACGACAAAAATGTTACTTCTCTTGATGTTATCAATAACTGAAGAATTTGTATTCTTAACCAAACTTTTCTCTGATGAAGATTTTAATAAATTGTTTCTTTTTCTTTTTCTTTTTCTTTTTTTCTTGTAAAAAAGAAGATGCTTCTTTTGACCTATTAAAGCAAGCAAAAAGTATTGCTGATATTAAACCACTCGAAGCATTAGTACTTCTTGATTCTATCCAAAATCCAGAAAGTATGGATAAGGATAATTATATGCAATATATTACTGCTTACGTACAAGCCAAATATAAAACACAACAAGAAATAACTAATGACACATTAATTTTTGATGCTCAAAAATATTTTAATAGTATCGACAATACTCAAGAAGCAATATTAGCTAATTATTATTCCGGTTGTGTTTATCGTGATAAAAAAATGATAAACGAATCTTTAGAGAGTTTTTTAAACTCAAGTTATTACACTATTAAAACTGGGAATAACCAGATGTCTGCTAAAATATTTGATAATATAGGTGCTCTATACTTTCAACAAGGATTGATAGATAGTGCTACTGTCAATTACCAAACAGCTTTGAATTATTATCAAAATTTGGATGACACAATTTCTGTTTTACGGGTGACTAATTTAATTGGTCGTTCTTTCGAAGCTATAAATAAGTTTGATAGTGCATATATTTATTTCAATAATGCATTACAAATTGCTGAAATTCAAAATAATAATCAATATAAAAGTATTATCCTTCAAAATATAGCTTTAACTTATTTTGGAATGCAGAAGTATGAAAAAGCTATTGAATATTATCAATTAGCCCTAAATATTGAAGAAACTACAGAAAAGCAGATTAGCCAAATTAATCTATATCTTCTTAAGATTTATAATATAAAAGGAGATTCAAATTCAGCTAAAGAATATGCAAGTAGAGTAGAGGAAAGTACAACAAAAGTGGATTATATCTATACTCTCAAAGAAATGTACTCAGCTCTTGCTGATTATAATAAGCAAATAGGTGATTATAAGCAAGCATTATATTATGCAAACTTAGAGAATGAAATTAATCAGAAGATTTTAGAACAAGAGCGTCCATTATCACTTTTAGCTGCCGATAAGAATTTTTATTTAGATCAGAAAGACAAACAAATCGATCAGTTGCATAAACATATATTTTTATACTTGTCGATAGCAACAGTAGTTTGTCTTGTATTATTAATATTTTCAATCAGCATATTCAAGATACATAAGAGAGATAAAAAGGAAATTAAATTACAAGAAGAAAAGTATCGTAGAATAAAAGATCAATTGCTGGTGATGGCTGCCGAATATAAAGATATAGAAGCCGAAATAGAGGCTATATTAGATGAAGATTAATTAGTTATAGGAAAACAAATTGTTTATTATCGTAAGATAGGCTGTAGATGAAATAATCTACAGCCTATTATTTCTATAGCTACAAATAGTTCTGAGAACTTAAAAGGATGCACACTTATTTGAATACTTGTAAAAATTCGTCTTTATAACTTGGCGATATTTCTATTTCGGTATTATCATCCAGAACAACATATCCGCCCGAACCTTTGTGATACGACTTTACAAAATTGATATTTATAATATGCGATTTGTGAACACGTATAAAAGGGTGGGGAAGTATCTCCGTAAAATGCTTCAGAAAACGGCATACCATCTTTTTACTTTTGTCGGATAAATAAATATCGGTAAAATTGCCATTGCCTTGGAGCCTGATTATATTCTCCATTTTGATGACTTCAAAACCCTCGAGAGTAGGTAATATTACCTGTTGTTTTTCGGGTTTAGATTCCCTGAAATTTTCTACAATAATTTTATTACGGTTAAATATTTCGTTGTTAATAATGTGTTTTTGTACTTTATTGACAGCTAAAATAAGTTCTTCTATACTCAAAGGTTTAAGCAAATAATAAGCAGCACTCTGATTTAATGCACGAAGCGAATATTCAGAAAAAGCAGTTACAAATATAGTTTCGAAATACAGGTCTTTACATTCGTCCAATACATCAAAAGCATTTCCGAAAGGCATTTCCACATCCAGAAATACCAGTTGGGGTTGTAGCTCATGAAGTACCGAAATAGCCTCTTTGCTGTTGTGTGCTTCGCCTACGACTTCTATTTGCGGACAATATTTTGCCAGGTAACTTTTCAGAGCCTCACGAGCTGCCGATTCGTCTTCTACTATTACACTTCTTATTTTTTGTAACATATCTTTAAATAAATAGTTCTATAAACTTACTTTAAGGTTAGAGGAAAAGTTATGATAACAATAACCCCTGTTTCATTCTCTGTTTTTTCGCTGATGTCAATCGTTATTTTACTTTTATACAAGTTATTTAATAATCCGATACGTTCGAGTGTATTGTTCAAACCTCTTGATTGATGGATTTTCTGATGCTTTGTTTTAAGCTCCTTGCTCTTCCTCAGTCCTATCCCGTTATCGTCTACAATGACCTGTAAATAGCCTTTGTGCTGTTTTACGGAGAGTATAAGTAGTCCGTTACTTTCTTTATATCTTAATCCGTGCCAAATTGCATTTTCAAGTTGAGGTTGTATAAGCATATTAGGAACCAGAATACTATCTGTATCCAAATTATGATCTATATTTATTTGATACGAAAATTTATCTTGAAAACGCATATGCTCCAAGTCAAGATATTCCTGTAATTGCTCTATTTCGGTAGCTAAAGTAATAAAATCCTTATTTGAATTCTCCATGATATTACGCATCAGTTTAGAATACGAGGAAAGGTACTTATTAGCTTCCAATTCGTTATTTTGTGCAATAAAATGATTGATACTATTCAAACTATTGAAAATAAAATGAGGATTCATCTCGCGGCGTAACGATTGTAAAGCAATCTTTTTATTCTTTATTTTGATTGAATACAATGCTTTGATGGTGAAAATAAGAAATATAAGAATCAATACAATCAGAGCGATAAGGGCATAGTTCAGAATATTCTTTTTCTTTATAAGCTGTTCGTTCAATGAACGTTCTCTCTCCAGTTGTTTTATTTTATCTTCGTTTAATTGCAGTAAACGGGCATCCATGAATGAACTGTCTGCTTTTATTGTAGTTTCCAACCGGTTCATAAAATCACCGTATAACTCCAAAGCTTTTTGGGTATTATTCTCTTTCTTATACTGATTGATAAGTAGCTCAACACTTTTTTTAGCCTCTATGGTATGCCCTTCATCCATTGCCAAATTGTAAGCCTCCACCAATGAAGCAACTCCCTGAGCTGTATTGTGTCCCTCAAAATAGGCATTCGATAACGATTGTAATTGTTCTACCTGAATCTTGGTATCTTGGGTTTTTTCAGCCTCTTTTACCAATTTTTTATTGATATCGATAACCTTGTCGTGCTTATTCTCGGCAGCATATATGTTGGCAATGTCTTTGTTTATCTTTATGATCTCTACAGACTTTTTGGCATCCTTCAGAGCGTACTCGAGATTATTGATGGCTTCTACCTTATTATCCATTTCAAGATTCACTTCTGCCATTTGCTGATAAGCATTGGAACGATCCTCCGTATTGGCAGATTTCTCCAAAAGATTTATATTTCGTTGAATATAAGATGATTTAGCCTTTGGGTTTGAGTTATTCATCAATCGTTGAGCATCATTTGTATTGATTGCCTGCTGAATTTTATCTTCCGATACTTTACCTGCCAGATTATAACTTGATATGGCTTCTGACAATTTGTTTTGCTGCTCTTGTACTTTAGCTATTTCGCGGTCTATATAAGCTATTTTTTCCTTATTTTTCAGTTTTTCATATAGCTTTTTAGCCCGATTGAGGTAGTCTTCGGCTTTGGCATATTCGCCTTGGGCAATTTGTTCTTTTGCCGTCTTTTCGTATTCCAATGCTACCTTTTCGTCCGATTCGCCATCTTCCAACGATTTACTCAAGTCGAATATGGCTTTGCTTTGCGACTTACGCCCTTTGCTATCCTGAGCCTCAATTGAGCCTTGTGACAGTAAAAAAGTAATGACCAGGTATATTAAATATCTTGTATACATATATTTTGTACGATTTAGAATGTAAAGTAAATACTTTTAAAACAGTTACATTCTATGTTTCACCTATTCAAAGAGGGGGTTCACCCATTCTAATCCAAATATTATTTTCCGAAGATATACATTTGGATCAGAAACACATAAATTAATTACGATATGAAAAAGTTATTATTGTCATGTTCAATGTTACTCTCCTTTGCTTTTATGTCATTAAGTTGTACACAGGCAGCTCCACGAAATATAGTGGAGGAGAAGGAAATTGCTGCACCCGTTAAATCTACTGATGCTACAAAAATTCAGGTAGCCATTCTTTTGGATGTGTCGGGTAGTATGGATGGATTGATCGAGCAAGCCAAGTCCCGTTTATGGAATATTGTGAATACACTTACTACACTAAAGTATAGAGGAGAATCTCCACAGATAGAAATTGCCCTCTATGCCTATGGAACAGGTAATAGGTATGAAGGAGATTATATGTATCAGATAACACCTTTGACAACTGATCTGGATTTAATCTCAGAAAAACTGTTTGCACTAAGAACGAGTGGTAGCGAAGAGTATTGCGGAACTGCCATAAGCCGAGCAACAAAAGAGCTGGAATGGGGGAGTAACGAGTCGGATATGAAACTCATTTATATTGCAGGAAATGAAATATTTGAACAAGGCAAAATTTCTTATAAAACCTCTATTCCTCAGGCTCTCAGAAAAGATATATACGTAAATACGATTCATTGCGGAAACCCCGAAACAGGAATACGTGATTTGTGGAGAGATGCAGCAGAAAGAGGAAAAGGCAAATTCTTTAATATTGACTCGAATGCCAGAGTACGTTACATAGAAACTCCTTACGATGATCGTATTAGTAGTTGCAATCAACGGTTAAATGATACTTATATCAGCTACGGGCAATTAGGAGATGAAAAACAAGCTAACCAGATTAACCAAGATAGAAATGCAGCATCTATATCCAAAGCCAATTCGGCCGAACGTATCGTGAGCAAATCAAAATCGGTATATAAAAACAGTTCATGGGATTTAGTTGATATGGTGAAAGATGATGCTTCAGCTTTGGATAAAATAAAAGAAAAAGAACTTCCTGCTGAATTACAAGGCAAATCAAAAGATGAAATTAAACAACTAATTGCTCAAAAGGAAAAAGAAAGAAGTAACATTCAAAAAGAGATAGCTGAATTAGCAAAAAAACGTCAGGAATATATTGATAACGAATCACAAAATGAGGCAGGCGATGAAGATTTAGGAAAAGCCATCAGTGCATCTATTATAGCATTTGCCAATGTAAAAGGATACACTGTCGAAAATTAAGGTCTCAAATCTATTTATTATCAAAAGAGTCGGAGAATACATATTATTCTTTGGCTCTTTTTACATGAATCCCGGTTTCTTAAGCAAGGTATAGAACCGAAGATAAGACGATCGTATATCTTTGGTATTTATATTTATATAATTGCTGAAAGCCGAGAAGAGTCCCAGTCCTAAAGGAATGGTCATAAAAGATTGTGCCACATAATCGAGTTCGATATCTGACCTTATCTCACCCGTTCTCATAGCAAGTTGTATAATATTTCTCCATCCGTTAAATTCTTTTTCGGATAATATATTCACTTGCTCCGTAAAATCTTTGCAGTGTTCGGATGCCTGAAAGATGAATTTGAAAAAATAGAAGTCGGTAAGTTTAAAAGAAGTAACCTCTTTCAGCAGATTAATATGGCTCTGACGGCATTTGATAGAAGCATATATCATATTCTGTAACGAAGATTTATCGTCTTCCTGAATCATAGAATAACTCGAAAAAGCAGGCATTAAATACTCATTCACCACTTCTTCGAAAATCTCCTCCTTACTTTTGAAGTGATGATAAATAGCTCCCCGCGAAACGCCGGAGGCATTTTGTATTTTTTGCATAGAGACAGAGCTATAACTTTCGGTGAGGAATAAATTAAAGGCATTTTCAAGTATCTTTTTTTTCGAGGGATTCATCTATCAATTATATATTAAGGTCTTAGACCTATTAATTCTTATTTGGGAAATAAGTATGTTTTGTTATGCCTTACGGCATTACATCAAATATGCTTGTTTATTTATAGTAACAGAAAGTATTTAATGTCGTATTTTAAAGCTATAACTACCAATGGGTGTTATACTTGTATGGACAATAAATAGCTCTGAGACCTTAACATAGTGTGTCAACATTACAAAAATAGAAATTATTCGATAAGAATACCTCATATGTTAATGAAAAATGATCTTTGGGATACGAAAATTGAAGTATTTTTACGGATAATACTTCTAGGACTCTTTTATTGGTATACTGAAAAGTGGAAAAATGTGTTTGTGCTTGTCGGGATGAGACGACTCGAACGTCCGACCTCCACGTCCCGAACGTGGCGCGCTGCCAACTGTGCTACATCCCGAAATATTGCCTTACAAAAATAAATTAATTCTTGTTTTTAAGCAATATTTCGAATATGTTTTGTTACGAAAAATAGAATTACTCGTTTATTTCAGGACAAAGTTTATCCGTAAATAGTATACCTTGCAGATGGTCAAATTCGTGCTGGAATATAATACCCGTAAAATCACTTTCGCGTGAATATCCCTCCAATCTTTCTTGAACCAGATTTCCGTTTTCGTCAGTATATTCCACATCAACCCAAGGATAACGGATAGAATTTCCACTGATTCCGGGTATAGATAAGCAACCGTCGCGTTCGAAGCATATGGTTTCTTCCGGATGATTTACTATTTTGGGATTAATGGCCACTATTACCGGATAATTTGCCTTATCGATACGGGTAAACAGGAATATGTTTCTACCTATACCAACCTGAGGTGCAGCAATGCCAACTCCCGATTCGACCGCCATAGTTGTTTTGAGACGACCTATTAATAACTGAAGATCTTCCGACTCGTTTATATTTTCAATATCAGAACATTTTTGTCTCAGAAAGATAGAATCTTGCTGGTCTGTAACTTTCAGTACTCTAAATGGAGTTTCTGTTGTTCCGCTATTTATCAAGATTTTTTCATTTTGTGTAAATTGTGCCATACTTTTTATTGAAAAGAGAGATAGCCCTATTAGTAATACTAAAGAGAATTTCATATATGATACTTTTTAAGTAAAATCAACTATTTAATGATGCGAATCAGTAGCTGATCTCTTATGTTTAAATGTTCAATTAAATTGTCTTTTACTACGCACAATTCAAGATTGCTAGTATTCCTTTCGACTAAATCTACAAAAGGAATCAAAAAGGCTTTGTGCTGCGTGGCTCGCCTGCAAATGGCTTTTGTCCGTCAGGCTTCCCGACCTTGCCGGTTGCACGGGGTACCCGCAGGGCGAATGAAAGCGTTAAGAAACAAAAGGATATCAATGATAAACGTTTTTCTTTTGTTTTAGCTTTCGAGACCTTAGCGGGTCGGGCAAAAGGTACAGTTTTGATCTTTTGTTTCGTTTTGCATCAAGGCAAAATGAAAAACAAACATCTTTGATGTGCGTTAGAAAATTGGTATTTATATAATTACCGTTCCTTCACCTTTTCCTATTTCAGAAGCTTTCGTGATGACTACCTCACTGACTCCTTTTTCTATCGATTTAAAAGCATTTTCGAGCTTAGGAAGCATCCCTCCCTGAATAATACCCTCTTGTACATATTTTTGATAGCTGGCCTTATCTAATTGAGGAATAACACTGTCATCGTCATGTTCATCCATCAATACCCCTTTCTTTTCGAAACAGTATACCAGACTTACATCATAGTATTGAGACATGGCCTGAGCCGTTTCCGCAGCCATAGTGTCAGCATTGGTATTTAGCATGTTACCTTGTCCATCATGTGAAAGCGGAGCTATAATAGGTACAATATTCTGGTCAATCAAAAGTTTTAAAACATCGCCTTTTACCTTTTTTACATCGCCAACAAAGCCATAATCAATATCTTTAACAGGGCGTTTATCCGATCTTATAATATCCATATCGGCACCTGTTAGTCCCAGAGCATTTACACCCAGAGATTGTAATCCGGCAACAATATTTTTATTCACAAGTCCGCCGTATACCATTGTAACCACTTGCAATGTTTCGCTGTCGGTAATACGCCTGCCGTCTACCATTTTACTTTCTATACCCAAGCGTTCGGCTATTTTGGTGGCCGACCTGCCTCCGCCATGTACCAGTATTTTAAAACCGTCTATTTTTGAGAAATCATGTAACAATTGTTTTAAAGAGTCTTCTTCTTCAACAATTTTACCTCCTACTTTTATAATTGTAAGTTTATTTAATGACATATATGTATATTGTAAATGTATTTTACTTTACCTTCTGATATTTACCATATTTGTTTTGGGAAGTAAGCCATCCAGAGCTTCAAAATAATCCAAAGTTCTTTTTATTCCTGCTTTGGTTTCTTCACTTATAGTAAAAGAACTGCCATCACCTAATATTACTTTGGCATTTTGAGAATTACTAAGAGCTTGCAGGAATTTATAATCCTTATTTTTCACATCACTGTCGTACCAGCTAAGTGACGATCCCTCTATAAAGCGGCTATCGGAACCTTTTGACCGATTGGCTTTATAAGTAAACGATTGTCCGTCGACAATATATTTATACGTACCCTCACCGCCGTATTGGATGCGCATTCGTAAATTCCGCGCGACATCATCGGGAGCCTGAAAATAGATATAAATACCTGCTTGATCTGCCGATAATGCATTTTTTATCTGAATCCACTCACCGTCTTTAGTGAAATACTGTTCCAAAGACTCTTTTGATGGTATATTTTCTGTTGTTGTATCCTGCTTTTCTTTTACTATAGAAACAGTATCCTTGTTCTCGGAATTGGCTTTTGAGATATCTTTAGTTTGTGCATTGTTGCATGCAAAGCTTGTGGATAGTATAGCCAGTGAGATAATAATCTTTTTCATATTGAGATATTTATTCTTTGCAAATATAATAAGTTGGTTTGTAATTCTAAGGCTTCAGGCTTTTTTAGGTATAATTTAAATACGGGTTAGATTAAACAACACCCGATGAATGAGGTTGTACTAAAAAACAAAAAAGAGACCTCTTCACAGGGATCTCTTTTCCAGGAAAATCAAAAAGTAATTATCAAAATACCTGTTGCATTAGAAATACATAGTACAGGTAAATTTGCAATTTGTATCGTTATTTGTATTTATACGTTATTGGATACTCTTTGGTTTCATCATTGAAATCGAAAACTTTAATGATAAAATTGATAGAGTCTCTATTCTCTGTTTGAAAAGGTCGCAAATCAAAAGCAACATAGTTTTTTGTACCGTATTTTTGAGGATCACCATGCGCATTGTGTCTGAATTCCAAGGTAATTTCACCATTTGGATTCGGTGCTATTTTATCCAGATTATTTCTTACCAGATTGATAACATGTATTTTTTCTCCTCCTGTATTGTATCCGAAATGAATATTAAGAAAATGGTCACCTGTCCATAGATCTAGAATCTTGATGGGATCATGCCCTATTTCTTTCTCGTTTTCGGAAGTCAGATCAATGACCTCTTTGGTTAATATATCCTGTATAGCATTTATTTTTATGGCATGATCGTATACACCGGTTTTATCTGATAGTGGTGTATAATTTACGATTACTCTTTTATTAAATTGAGGTTTGTAATACGAGTCCGATGCTACCGGTAATAAAGTGCTACCATTGTCTAATGTTAAATAAAAAGTACCAGCAGCACTGTCTATTGGATTTACAGTAGCTATATCCAGCCTATAGTTTCCAAGGCTGTAGCCGTCATCATTATTACATGAATTGAATGTGAAAATTGCGATCAAGCTAATTACCAAAATTAGGCTGTATCTTATTTTTTTCATTGTAAAACTCCTCCTCTTTTTTATTCTTTATATTTTAGATGCTGAGATTTCAGAATTGTTGCATCTAAAAAATGTGAAAAACGTTAAAAAATACATTTTAGCTTACTTTTTGAATAAGCATAATCATATGCTTCGCCTGAATACCATTTTCAAAAATAGGCTGATGGTAATTATCTGTAAAGAAGTTTTTTCTCAATTCGAAAATTTCAAATCCACATTTCTGATAAAATAACAATTGGTATATGCTGCTATTGGCCGTACCAATTGTTATTTGTTTAAATCCCATTGATATGGCAGTTTCTTTTGCATGATCCAATAATAATGTGCCTACACCTTTTCTCTGAACATTTTCCGCGACAGCAATGTTTTTAATCTCGATAGTGACTTCATCAACAGGTAGAAGGGCATAGGTAGCTATCAAAATATCGTTTAAGTATGCACCGTATATAACCGATTCCATAATGTAGCTATTAATCTGATTATAAGACGGATCGGCAAGAAGAAATAATTCGAAAGCATCTTCTTTATAACTGGTAAGAACTTTTATAACTAGGTCATTCATAAAGTTATATTAAAATAAGGTGGGATAGAATAAATGTTTATTTTTGTATAGTTACGAATTTTATTACAAAAAGGCACAAAAATTATGTTTGATAATGATAAAAAAGCGTTCATAGCGATTTCAGGAGATAAAGAAGTCATCTTAAACTCTAAAATGGCTAACCGTCATGGTTTAATAACGGGTGCAACCGGTACAGGAAAAACCGTGACACTGCAAAATCTGGCAGAAACTTTCAGTAAAATGGGAGTTCCTGTTTTTGCCGCTGATATCAAGGGTGATTTATCCGGAGTAGCAAAATCAGGTGGAAATAAAGAAAGTGTGGTAAAGAGGGTAGAGTCGTACCACTTGAATGATAAAGGATTCGAATTCCAGGAGTTTCCTGTTCAGTTTTGGGATGTATTCGGACAACAGGGTGTGCCTGTTCGAGCAACTGTATCCGATATGGGGGCACTTTTATTCAGTCGTTTATTATCTCTCAATGATACGCAAAGTGCAGTCTTATCTATCATTTTTAAGATAGCCAAGGACGAATCTCTGGAGTTAATCGATTTGAAAGATTTACAAAAAATACTGGAATATGTTGGCAATAACAGTAATTCGTTTACTACCAATTACGGTAATATATCTACAGCCAGTATAGGAGCCATTCAGAGAGGATTGCTTCAACTCGAGCAGGATGGTGCTGACCATTTTTTCGGTGAGCCTAATCTCAATCTGGATGATCTGATTCAAACCAATGGCAATAAAGGTATTATTAATATACTTGCAGCAGATAAGCTGATGAATTCACCTAAGGTATATTCAACCTTTCTGTTGTGGATGATGACCAAATTATTTGACGTGCTTCCTGAAATAGGAGATCCCGAAAAACCCAAGCTGGTTTTCTTTTTTGATGAGGCACATTTGCTTTTCAGCGATGCCCCTAAAGCATTAGTAGATAAAGTGGAACAAGTAGTTAGGCTGATTCGTTCCAAAGGGGTAGGGGTCTATTTTGTAACCCAGAGCCCCGCAGATATACCCGATTCGGTACTGGCTCAATTGGGAAATCGTATTCAACATGCCTTGAGAGCATATACACCTAAAGATCAGAAAGCACTGAAGGTTGCAGCCCAAAGTTTTCGTGCTAATCCTACTTTTGATACAGAGAAAGCTATATCGGAATTGGCGACGGGCGAAGCTCTCGTTTCATTTCTGGATGAAAAAGGTGCTCCACAACCTGTTGAAAGAGCCTTTGTTTTACCTCCCGAGGGACAGATAGGACCTATCACGGCAGATGAACGAAAAGCCATGATAGAAGGATCTTTATTATATCGCCATTACGGTGAAGCAATAGACAGAGAGTCTGCCTATGAAATTTTGATGGATCGACTGAATAGTGTTCAACAAGAAAAAGATACTGCAGAGCAAGCAAAAGCAGATGAAAAAGCCCGTAAAGAACAAGAAAAGCAGCAGCGGGCTCAGGAAAAAGCCGATCAGCAAGCATCTAAACAACGAACCAAGTTCTGGGGAGCCATTATTACCACATTTTTGGTTCCTGTAGTCCGTGAAGTAACGAAGTCGTTATTTAAGGGAAAGAAAAAGTAGTCTATACAATACAAATACAGAAAGCAAAGCTCCCATATATTATTTTGAGGGAGCTTTGCTTGTCTTCAATTGATATAAAAAATAGTAGTACTTGTCGTTAAAATTAAGCAAGATTGAATTTTACCAGTAAGTTTGAAAATAATCGGATCATTTTTTCATTCGAGTATCCCGATTGAGGAATCAGAAGTATACTGCAAACACCCGATTCGTTCGAGTATCTCGTAAAATCAGGGTCTATTTCTACAATTCCCGACGATTCTATCATCATCATTACTTCGGGTATAGGCTTAAAGAAGAGTTCGCATGGAATGGGATACCCCTTTTGAGCATAACGCTGGTCGAACGAAATGAATGTTTGAGGCGAGTCTATAATAATAGAGGCTTCGTTGCGTACTACACGAATTTGAGCTTCCATAAGAAATGTTTTGTAGTTTCAAGTTAGTTTGTAAATTTTAGCAAGTAAGATTTGTTGGTGTTATTTGTTAATCGAGATATTAGAGTTTGGCTATATCTTAATTTTCGGAATCTTTAATCTCCCAAATAGAAACAGGATCATCAATTTCGTATTTTTTGAATATCAATTCTATTCCCTCTTTAATATGTGCAGGAATATTTATATAACAAGTCCGTTTTCTGTAATAGTCTTGTTTTGAACAACCTAAAAAATCCATAATTTCCCCTTGAATTTTACCATAATCAGATTTTGATAATAGTTCCAATCCCGGAGTAAAAGAGTAGTATTTCTTTTCAATTGCCATATTATTCACGAATTTCGTTACTTTTGTAACATGTAAAGTTAATGAGAATACAAATATAGTAAAATTTTCACTAAAACTCGCATTTGGTGGTAATTTTACAAAATAAATGTTTTATGACGTTTGGTGAAAGGCTAAATTCTTTGATAGTTGCTTTAGAAGCTAAGAATATCACATCTTTTGAGGATCATGTTGAAGTCTCAAGAAAGACTTTGTCTAAGGTAATTAAGGAAGGAACTGACACCGGATGTAAAAATGTTTACAAAATATGGGTAAAATTTCCCAATGTTAATTTGCATTGGTTACTCACAGGTGATGGAGATATGTTTATCGACATGACTGATTGTCCTAAACCCTATCCTAAAGATACAGCCGTTCACTCCGTGGTTGCTGAAAATGCTGTTGAGAAATTAAAAGATGAGTATATTGTAGATTTGAAAGATCATATTCAATCTCTTAAACTGGAAATCGAAGGGTATAAGAGCCTGATAAAGATGGTCAGAAAAGGAGAAGTTATTTTTCCTACTATAGATAGAGAGGATTAAATCTGCACATCCCAATTACTTATAACATATTATTTGTAGAGTAGTATTTTTCTTAATTTTTCCTTTTTATCCTCGGTCAGCTTCAATTCCTTCTCCATATACTTATCTACAGATCCACTCATATTTTCCATACACGATATGGCATATTTTAAATAAGATCGGTCAGCTTTGCATACTACAGTAGCAGCCTCTTGCATCTGTTCAGGTAAATAGCGTGCTTCACCCATTACCATTTGCTCGCTGATATACAAATTCGATAGCAGATAATCGTCCTCATTGGCTTCATTGGATATGCCTAAAGCCCTTAGTAGAAAATAGCTGGCAAGACCTGTACGGTCTTTACCTAAATATCCGTGGTAAAGAATAGGATAATTGTTCGGGTCGCAAAGAATATCAAAAAAACGGGCAAACTCTTCCGCGTTATTTTCGACCATAGACCGATACATATCTTGTGTAAACAAAATGGCGTCGCCTCTGTAAAAAGTTCCGTCTAAAATTTTATCCCTTATATATGCCCTGTTAGCCGAAGCAATAGGAAGATGAACCATATTAGGGGCAGTATACAGATCGGGAAAATTTTCGTACTCGTCTACATCCCTGAAATCTATAATGGTTTTTATACCCAGCGATTCGATTATTTTATGGTCTCGGCTTGTAATCTCGGACAAATCACCCGAACGAAATACCCGTGCCCATTTTACCTGTTTTTCTTCTTTGGTAAAATATCCTCCCAAATCACGTAAATTCTGCATGTTCTCCATTTTGAAAACGTGATTGGATATAATTCCCGAGAATGTTTTATTTACTTTCAAGCGGAAAAATTTGCGCGATATTGAGTCTTGTACCGGAATACGTGCCACATAATCGCTCACCATAGTTTCTGCAACGGGTGGCTCCAAAAATACGGAATCATTTTCGGACATATATATCTTTATCTTATCTTCGGGGTTGGTTGGAGATACCTCCCATTTTAAGACATAGCTTCCCCCGTCTCTATCCCTGTCGCAATAGAAATAAATATCAGGATGTTTGGTACACCCTGTTGTAATTAGCAGCGAGCTAAGTATAAAAAATGAGGTGATGTCTTTAATCATTGCTTCAATTTACTAACTCCAAGGTTTTGTGACCTGTTTGTTATCCATTCAAGAGGAAAAATACTTACTGTTATTTACTACGCCACCAATTTATTAAAAAATAGAGAAGGATGAAAGCTTAATTGCCTTCATCCTTCTTATTTTATGATTATTTAAAAGAACTGTCTGCTTTTCTAGAAATCTTATGGATTTTTAGTTGCCGCCTCGGCTCTAATCGTCTTTAATATATTCTCGGGGATACCTATTTGGTAACCTTCCGATGAATACAATATGCCTCCTATATCGGACAGATAAATTGTTAAAGGAAAGTTATTTGAGAATTCGATTTGCAAAGCATCTGTAGCTGCATTTAACAAATTACGATTGTTGTCTCTACCCCATACCGATTGGTTAGGGAGGTTTTTAAATACCGATGCGTCAAATGCTGTACTGACTTTGTCATCGGGTACTAAAAACAGGACACCGCCACCCCATTCGTTCAGTTCTGCCTGTTGGTTAGGAATATCCTGAAGAACGTGTTTGGTAGGCTCTTTATCAGGATCTGCGAAACAGATGATAATACCTTTTCCGTTGGCAATATCTTTCAACGATGTATCGGTGCCATTGGCAAGCGTTATCCGGCTGTTCATATCCACAATACCTTGTACCTGAATGCGACCTTCGGTCTTAGGAAGAACTATGTCTAAAGGCTTTGTTTCACCTTCATTCAGCGTGAAGTACTTTGTTTCTACGGTTACCGAACCATCATTGGCACGGCTACCTACGATGAGGCGGTAATATCCCGCATCTACCGTAACTTGTCCGGGAAGAGTCTTTAAAGCAGCATCACCTTCAAAATCAAGCGTAACAAAGTCTCCGTCTACAAACTTGGCAATAGTGTAATGCGTAGAGTAGGCCGGTTTAACGATATTAGAAGCCGAATTATTGAATATGATAGTACCTTTAGGATATTGAGTCTCCGATTCGTCATTCAGATTTACGTTGATCCATCCGCCATTCGCATAATACTGAGGGCGTGATGTTGCCGGTTCTATACGAGCAGCAATACCTTCCGAACGGCATATAGCAACAAATAAACTGTTGCGTGAGTCTTTGTCTGCACGTCCTAATTCTACAGATCCTTTAGGAGAAATGGGGCATTTATAATAATTCGCAACTTCATCGAGTGTTACATTATTATTGATAAAATTGATGATTTGTTCCACTGTAGCTCTTTCCTGTGTAGGATATTGAGCATCTATACGTTCTTGCAGAAATGCTCTCCAAGGTCTTATCAGTTCTATAGATATGCGTGGTGAAAATACAGAACCTGCTATCATGTCCTGGGGTGTAGTAGCCTCAAATCCTGATTTTTCGCCTAAATTTAAATGACTCACAAGATATTCGCATGGAGTATCGCGTAAATCTTTAGCCGTAAGTGAAGCCAAATAGGGAAATAAATACGTATTGTCCTTTTCTTGTAGCATGAAATCTTTTATGTCACGCCAGTTTCCTTGCGACATTTCGAGATATTTCCAGACATTATCACCATCTAAGCCATTATCGGAAGCAAATTTTCGAGCGTCAACCTCGTTTATAAAGGTTTTCATATAAGCATTTCGCAATGAATCTTCATAAGCAAGGCGAACCGCATTGGCTGCGATTTTCTCGGGAGAGAGTTCTTTTATCTTTTGAGGAACAGGAGGATTTATTACCATTCCTTCCTGATAGGTTTTTCCGGCTGTTTTATCCAATACAATAGTTAATTCGGGGCTATCGGGGTGAGATTGAACATACCCATAATTAGTACCATCGGTTGCCCATACAAACAAGTCACCTTTTCCGGTAATTACTGATGCTTTTCCGTCGGCTTTTGTTGTATACGTAGTGATTGGATAAAATTCAGCATAGTTATATACATTGAACTTTACGGTTGCACCTTCTGCCGGTTTACCGTCTTTGTTCACTACTTTTACTTTTGCAGTACGTGTATCTGTATAGTTTGACAAAAGGTTGATAACTGAATACAGGTCAGTCTGAAGGTTTTTTTCCTCTTTTCCATCATATACTCCAAAGACATTGGTATGTACCATCATGGCTCTTTTGGCAGGTCCGCTAAACCATCCTACATTCAGTTCAGGTTCAGGTTCGCAAGCTCCCAGATAGTTCCACTTTCCATCAATCCATACTTCTACCCAAGCGTGATTATCGTCGGTATGTGCCCAGCGTGGAGTATAGCATTGACGGGCGGGAATACCTACCGAACGCATTGCCATAGTGGTAAAGGTCGACTCTTCGCCGCAACGTCCCCATGAAGTACGCATCAGGGCGAGTGGGGCAGAGGTACGCCCGTCTGTAGCACGGTAATTCACTTTCTCGTGACACCAGTGGTTTACTTCCAAGGCAGCCTGTTCCATGGTCATGCCTTTTACTCGATCCTTCAATTCATTGAAAAATACTTCACGTGCATTGTCCAGATTCTCATTATTTACACGATATACAAGTACAAAATGACGGAATACGTCTTCGGGTATTTTTTTACCCCAGTCGAAATATTCACGGGCTTTAAAAGCTGTACGTACCTGATTCAGGAAAAATTCACCATCGTAATCAGCCAAGTCCGATAATGGCATGTAGGCATACAAGAATTCGAGAGCTTCTCTTTCTTCGGTGGTGAGCTGTTGATTAAATACTCCGAATAGTGCCTGTTCGCGATTCGTAGCAAGGTCTTTTCTGGATAAAAACTGTTTATGTACTTGCTTGGCGTATGCAGGGTCGGTCAGAAAATGGTCGTGTGTCTGACCAAAAGACGAGCACACCAATGCAAAACCTAATGCAAATGCACTTAAAATTCTTTTTCTCATAGATTATATATATTGGGATAAATCTGTAAGTATACGCTGGTACACTTACAGATTCTCTAGGTTGTTTTTATGGTAGTTGGTATCAGGATAAAGTAAGTAATTTAAAGTTCCGGCAAGTAGCCAAAGCTATAAAAACAGAACCTTACTTCTCGATATCAAGCAGTTCTACTTCGAATATCAGGTTCGAATATGCAGGAATAGGTCCGCCGTCTCTGTCGCCGTAAGCAAGATTGTAAGGAACGTATAATATCCATTTCGATCCTACAGGCATCATTTGCAGGGCTTCTGTCCATCCCGGAATAACTTGTGTAACACCAAATGTGATGGGTTCTCCTCGGTCAACACTGCTGTCAAATACTTTACCGTCTATTAAAGTTCCGTGATAATTTACTTTAACACGGTCTCCGGCTGTGGGAATAGCCCCTGTACCTTGTGTAATAACTTTGTATTGAAGTCCGCTTGGAAGTGTTACCACACCCTCTTTGGTTGCATTTTCTGCCATGAACTTATCGCCTTTTGCGATGATTTCGGCACTGGCTGCTTTCTTTGCCTCCTGTTCCTTTTCTTGTAAAGCATTTATACGGGCTTGAACCATTTCGTTGCTGTTGGGAATAAGCAAAGGTTGCTTTTTGATAGCATTGGTCAGTCCTAAAAGAATGGCTTCTTTATTAAGCTCTGCCGACTCGTCGTTTCCAAGCACTTGTTTCGAAAATTCAACCGTCATTCTGTTCAGTTGGTCACCCACTTCAAGACCTTTACTATAAGCAAAATTCTGGTCGGATGCCTGTAGGCGTTCGCTTATACCCTTCAATAGCATTTCTATATTTTGAGTATTACTTATGTTGATTGAGTCGAGCTTTGCTTTTAACTCATTCCCTAATCTTGTTTTTTCTTTCGGATCAGTAGCTCCTGCTATAAGGTTGTTATATTCCGAGCTTACTTCTGTTGTATCGGCTATTACCTTTAATTGCATGAGATATTGTTCGAGCCCTTGTTCGGCAAGGCTCACACCATAGGCATACAGGATAGAATCGTTTGCAGTTTGTATCGAAACAGGATTAGTTTGTGGAGTTGCATCTTTTTTGTTTTTTTTCGCATACACCACCGAAGTGCTTATAGATGCTAGTAGTAGAGCTGATAGAAAGATCTTTTTCATTTTGAATGATTAAGTAAAGTATAATTAGTTATAGTTAAATTTTCAATTAAAAAACCGACTCTAATAGGTAGTTTTAAGAGTAAATTAATTTAGAAAATAAAAATAGATATTTTTTATCAACTATTCTACAATTATGGATTTTTTAAAGATCAGTTATCATTATCTTTTAAAGATAATCACTCAATTGGATGCTATTCGTCGCATGAGTATTAAATCGTCATTTCTGTAACTTTCTTGGTATTCTTCAAAGAGGATATTGTAAAACTCAGGATTTAAAGATTTATCAAAATCATCCTGATTAGGTATTATAATCCATAGAGGAGAATTTTCTTGAATCATACGGTTAGTTTCTACCCAAATTTTATTATCGTGTGCACCGTGCCATTCTTGGTTGGTGAAAAACTTATAGCCGGGAAGTATATTTGTTATCAACCAAAATCGTGCAGATACATTGTATGCAAAGACAAATGGTCTTTCGTTAACAGGAATTTTATCCACAATATCAGTCGAATTATGTATAAATAGCGTATCGTCTTGGTCTTTAATATATTGTTTTTGATTCTTTTTGTGAAAAGTGTACCCGAATAACATGAAAAATGCTACTGAGAGAATAACTAGATTGCTGTTTCTATTTAGTAACCGAACCTTTTGTGTACAGAAAATTTGTATTACTCCCATCGAAAATAAGGGCAAATTCAAAGTCATGTAATGAAAATATTGAGGTCCTATATGGGTGGTGACGAAAGCGAATAAAAACAAGCAAATATATAAAACCAACATCTTATAATCTCTGTATTTTTTATAATATAAAATGCTTCCAATGATAAAAGTAAGCAGACTGAGCCATCCTTTAATCAGATCAACTAAACTAAAAGGTTGCTCTAAGTTATACTGTATATAACTAAAATTAAAAAGAAAACTTGCATAGATCATCTCCGAAAGAGCTCCAATATGAGTAAAATAAATAATTATTGGTATCGAAATGAAAAAAAAGCCAAGTAAGCCCCCAAGTGTCAGATTAAGAAATAATTTCAGATTTTTATTTTGTAAGGCGATAATCATTATAAATAGGAGGCAAGCACAAATAATCCCCATATTATTTAACCGCATCCAGAATAATATGGCGGCACTCATTCCCATTATGACAAAGCATATTTTTTGTTCTCTAGCGGAATAATTCTCAAAACGGATAGTAAGTAATAAACAAAGGTATAGATAAGGCAAACTCCATTCTTCTGTCGAATTTCCTCCTTGTATAGTAAATGAAAAAGCTAATAAGGTGAGCAGTACAATAGCTATACTAATGAAGTTTGATAAATAGATCTTAGCAATCTTATAAATGAGAACTTGTGTAATTAAGAGATTTATTACTTGCAATATAAAGATGCTTAGCCGATCGTTATTTGTTAATTTCAGTCCTATTGCTTGAATAAAAATTAAAGCAGGGCCTTTATGATCAAAAAACTCAATATATGGGATTTTTCCAGCATTAAACATCTTTCCCAACAATATAAAAAAGGCACTATCACCCCCGTAATTATTGAATAAGGGACTTGTACCGCTAGAGAATACAAGTAAAAAAAGAAAGGATGTAATTAAGAATAAGATATATTGCCAGCTATATGTGATGTTGTGTGCTTGTTTCAAAGGCGTAAATTGGATTTTTTTATTAATAACTCTACGAATCAGACTAATTTATTTATATTGCAGATTCAAACTCGGAAGTTAAATCAAATTTTTTATATAAAAAGTGATGAGCAAACTAAAACAGTTACTTCTAACCTTTCACTTGCTATAAAAGATGATATTGTAAGAATAGAGCTCTACATAGAATGAATACTGATTTTATAAACTTGACAGTGGAAAATCTTGCTACGGAGCATTTATGCTGCATTATCCGTAGTAAAAAGCTTCATTCCGGTGTTGAAGCAAAGCGGAATTGGCTTGCTGACCGACTAAATGAAGGTCATGTCTTTAGAAAGTTAAATGAAAAAGCTACGGTTTTTATTGAATATGCTCCCCTTGAAACAGCTTGGGTTCCGATAATTGGTAACAATTATTTTTATGTGTATTGCTTATGGGTTTTGGGCGACCACAAAGGAAAAGGATATGCGAAATCATTACTTGAATATTGTTTGGCTGATGCCAAAGAAAAAGGTAAATCGGGTATTTGTATGCTTGGAGCTAAAAAACAAAAATCATGGCTTTCCGACCAATCATTTGCGAAAAAGTTTGGCTTTGAAGTCGTAGATAATACTGATTATGGCTATGAATTACTTGCATTATCTTTTGATGAAACAACGCCAAAGTTCACACTAAATGCAAAGAATTCAAAAATTGAAGGCGAAGAGTTGACAATTTATTACGATATGCAATGCCCCTTTGTCTATCAAAATATAGAGATGATTAAATTGTATTGTGAAGAAAATGACGTTCCTGCATCTTTGATTCAAGTGGATACACTACAAAAAGCAAAAGACTTGCCATGTGTCTTCAATAACTATGGGGTTTTTTATAAAGGAAATTTTGAAACTGTGAATTTGTTGGATGTTGCGTATTTAGAAAGGATACTCAAAAAGTAACAATAAATATGAATGTATTAGGCTTATATAATAAAAAAGAAGTGTCTTTATGAGACACTTCTTTTTTATTGCATTAACTTCTTTTTCTCCAAATCCAATAGTCTTTTTTTACGCCACAGTCCACCACCATATCCGGTGAGTGAACCATCTGTTCCGATAACTCTGTGACAAGGAATAATAATGGAGATTTTATTCATCCCATTAGCATTGGCTACAGCTCTTACCGCTGCCGGATTATTGATAGCATGTGCCTGCTGTTGGTAGGATACAGTTGTCCCGTAAGGTATTTTCAACAGCATTTCCCATACTTTTTTCTGAAACTCAGTACCTACTGTATCAAGAGGCACGGTAAATTCAGTAAGATTCCCATCGAAGTATTTTCCGAGTTCTGTTTTGAGTAGATCGAAATATTTGTTATGACCCTGTACTATGGTAGCATTTAGAGATTTCGCTAAATGTTTAAGTTCGGTCTCCAGCATTTTGCGATCGGTAAATTCCAGAAGGCAAATACCCTTATCAGTAGCACAGGTAACCATAGTACCTAAGGGAGTTTCGAGTCGCATAAGATCTACGATATTCTGAGCCTTGCTTTTTGAAGGTGAAACCCCAAAGACTTTTTTGAATGAATCGTTAAAACCACTCAAGGACTCATAACCCGAGTCAAACGCTGTGTCAGTCACACTTGTACCCGTCTGAAATTTCTTAAATGCAGTATTTAACTTATGCAATCTTTGATAAGCGTGAAAAGTAATCTGGTGATTCTTTTGAAACCATCTGCGGATGGTGCTAGGTTCAATACCCATTTGTCTCAAATCATAATCCTTTAGTTTAATAGCTGGGTTTTTATCCAATAATTCGATCACTTTATTTATATATTCGGGTGTCTCTCCGAGATTCTCCATCGGATGGCAAATCTTACAGGGGCGGTACCCTTTCAATATGGCGTCTTTGGTAGTTGCAAAAAATTCTACATTCTCCTGCTTGGGCTTACGGGCTGTGCAGGTAGGGCGGCAGAATATTCCTGTGGTCTTTACTCCGACAATGAATACTCCTTCGAAAGATTTATCTTTCTCCACCAGAGCTTTGTAATATATAGTATCGTCTCTCATAATTGTAATTTTTTCTGTTTCAAAAGTATAATTAGTAAATGAAGACCACAACCGAAAAATTGACAACTATTTTAGTTCACAGACCTTTTTATAACTTTAGTAATTATAGTACCGATAATTGCTTGTTATTTTTTAATGTAGCATCTTTCTCTCGATTACTTAATTTTACTAGTCCTTATGCGATTATATATCAAAGTAATGCAAATATCAAAAAAATTACTACCTTTGCAGCGTTTTAGACGAATAAAGATTCTTTCAATTTACTACAAAGAGAATCGTAAAACAAAATTATCTGTCACAGAGATAACAGGGCTAAGAGTCTATATTCCGTTAAGAACGTAATTGAGGGAAAATTTTAAACTTGTGAGAGTTGAAGGCTTTCCTGATAGGAATATGAATTAAAACATGGGAATCAATTATTTCTCTCTTTTCTTAGTCGTAGTGTAAAAATGGTGGCAGAAGACTGAATAATTGCTTCCACAGCAAATTTTCTAAAAATATTTAATGAAGACATTTGAAGAATTAGGTGTTGCTCCGGAAATCCGTAGAGCGATCGAAGAAATGGGTTATGAAAGTCCAATGCCCGTACAAGAGGAAGTGATTCCTTATTTATTGGACGAAATTAGAGATGTTATAGCATTAGCACAAACAGGAACAGGTAAAACAGCAGCTTTCGGGCTTCCTCTTCTACAAAAAGTAGACGTTAAGAAAAATGTACCACAGGCTTTGATATTGGCTCCTACCCGCGAACTTTGTTTGCAGATAGCAGGTGATCTTGCCGATTATTCTAAATATATTGATAACTTGAGAGTGCTTCCTGTATATGGAGGTTCAAGTATTGATAGCCAAATTAAAACATTGAGACGTGGCGTACAAATTATTGTGGCTACTCCTGGTCGTCTTATCGATTTGATTAACAGGAGAACAGTTGATCTTGAAAATATCAAATACGTAGTATTAGATGAGGCTGACGAAATGTTGAATATGGGATTCACGGAAAGTATCGACGAGATTCTTTCGAAAGTTCCTGATACACGTTCGATGTTGCTTTTCTCGGCTACTATGCCTAATGAAATTGCAAAGATTACGAAAAAGTACATGCGCGAACCAAAAGATATTACGATTGGTCGCAAAAATGAAGGTTCTAGCAATGTAAAACACGTGTACTATATGGTACATGCAAAAGATAAATATCTGGCACTGAAACGTATTGCAGACTATTATCCAAACATATATGGTATTGTTTTCTGCCGTACCCGTCGTGAGACTCAGGAGATAGCAGATAAATTGATACAAGACGGATACAATGCCGATTCGTTACATGGAGACTTATCTCAGGCTCAACGTGACTATGTAATGCAAAAATTCCGTATGCGTAACATCCAATTATTGATTGCAACAGATGTTGCTGCCCGTGGTTTGGATGTAGACAGTCTTACTCATGTTATCAATTACGGATTACCTGACGATATCGAATCATACAACCACCGTAGTGGTCGTACAGGTCGTGCCGGAAAAACAGGTATCTCAATCGCTATCGCTCACGTAAAAGAGAAAGGTAAAATCCGTGAGATCGAAAAAATTATGAACAAGAAGTTTGAAGCAGCTACAGTTCCTTCGGGAGATGAGATTTGCGAAAAACAATTATTCAGTTTTGCAGATAAGATTGAAAAAGTAAAAGTAAACGAGGACGAAATTGCCCGCCTTTTACCTGCAGTATACCGCCGTTTAGAATGGCTCGAAAAGGAAGACATTATCAAACGTATTGTTTCTATGGAATTTAATCGTCTGATCGATTATTACCGTGAAGCAGATGAAATAGAAACTCCATCAGACAGATATAGCCGTGATGATAGAGGCGGACGTAATAGCAGAAGAGGAGAAGATCGTTTCGAATCAAGAGGAAATGGTGGTTCTCGTTCAGCAGAAAAAGGATATACCCGTCTATTCATCAATTTAGGACGTACAGACAATGCAAACCCTGCTACATTGATGGGATTGATTAACGACTTTGTTCCCGGAAAAGTGAGAATCGGTCGTATTGATTTACTTCCTAACTTCTCATTCTTCGAAGTGCCCGAAGGTGATGCTCAACGTGTGATTAGCGGACTGAAAGGTCAAGAGCAAAACGGACGTCGTATTTCGGTAGAAGAAGCTCAGGGAGGTGCTCCCGCGGAACGTCGTTCAAGTGGCGGCAGATCATCTTACGGAGGTGGCGAAAGATCTCCAAGAAGACGTGAAGGTGGTAACTCTTCTTATGGCGGTGGAGATAAGAAAGAACACCGTAAAGGAGGTCGTAAACCTAAGTTTTCTTAAACAGAGGCTTAAAGACTATAAAATAGAAAACGGTTGTCCTATTGGGGCAACCGTTTTTCGTTTAATCAAAACTTAAATAAGAGGATAATCTTTCAATATCCCTTGAACTGAAATTTTCATTATCAGATAAATCTGAGATATCATTTATTTTTCTATCCTTGTTTAATTCAACAATGGCTTGAATTTGTTTTTCCTCAAAGTAAGGATGATTTATAAGTTGATCTGCGGAGACTCTATTTATCCTTATCAACTTATGTTTTTTTTGTAATACTAAGTAAGGTAATACCTTGCTGAATTTATTTACTGTAATGCCTTTTATTTCGTATAATTGTTCGAGTGAAACAAATCCACCCAGAGAGTTCCGATATTCGATTATACGCTCTGCAAATACATCTCCAATACCGGGAATACGTGTTAGACTTGAAGCAGATGCCGAGTTGATATCTATAGTTTGACCCAACTCCAGTTTTTGCTTATTTTCTTTTTTCGATTTGTGGGGAGTTGCGGGCGATTCATTATTATCGGCTGATTCTTCTTTAAGAGGTTCTATAATTTCAAGATTGTTTTCGAATTGTACAAAATCTTTCTGAACCTCTTCGTTCTGATCACGGTAAACAGCGTCCGTAAAAGTAAATTTATTCATGAAAATAAAGATACCTCCACTCACAACTATTAAGTTTAATAGCAGAATAATGGCAATTCGATCACCTTTCGAAAAATAAAAGAATTCCTTCTTCCATTTCCACATACCAGTTTGTGTTAGACGGTTAATTAGTTTTGTATGGTACCCTAAATAAATAATAAAAGGTTTGAGGCCTTATTTTCTTAAGAATAATACCAACTGTTCTACAGCTTTTGCCCTATGGCTTATGTTGTTCTTGTCTTCAAGGGTTAATTCTGCAAACGTCTTATCGTAACCGTCAGCCTGAAAAACAGGGTCGTATCCAAAACCTGATGTGCCCTTTGGTGAGGTTGTTATAGTACCTTCAATTTTTCCTTCGAACAAATAACGTTTACCTCCCATAATAAGAGCGATAACCGTTCTGAAACGGGCTCTGCGATTCTCTTTACCTTCCAATTCTTTAAGAAGCTTGGCTACATTATCTTCCGAACTTTTGTGTTCACCTGCATATCTTGCCGAATATACTCCCGGAGCATTGTCTAAAGCCTCTACTTCGAGACCGGTATCATCCGCAAAGCAATTTAGCTGATAGGTTTTCCACAAATAGTCGGCTTTTATCATGGCATTTTCTTCCAATGTATCTCCTGTTTCGGGAACATCGGTGTCATCACCCAAATCTTTTAGGCTTATAACCTGATAGTATTTGCCTAGTTTGACTCTGACTTCTTCGAGTTTATGTTCGTTATTTGTCGAAAAGACTAATTTTCTCATTTTCATTTTTGTCTGTTTTAGAGAGACATAAACCTAAAACAACAAATGGAATTGTGATGTTGAAATAAGATATGTCAAAAAGATCGTTTGTAAGAGTTGTCATAAAACCATCGTGATAGATGAATCTTATGAAATTCAAAAGTATAAAACTAAAGAGTATAACCGAAATATAGAGAAGGTATTCTTTGTAGTTTTTCCAACAAAAGGAGAATATCCCTATAAATATCAGTCCTATAATTAATGTATAGATGCTTCCCTGTTTGGTTTGGAGCATAAGAGGGCTATACTCGAAGAAAAACAGCCTGTCGAAATCCCAAATCATGAAAGGTATAAAGGGGCAAATAAAACCTAAGAGGCAGCCCGTAATAAGCTTGAGCTTATCTGTTGTGCCTTTTTTAAGAAAGTATGGTATAAAATAGACAGCCAAAGGTATTCCTGTAAATAATCGGGTGCATAACAGCAATCCTATTATGATACCCAACGGCAGTATATATTTTGTCTCTCTAAAGCTAAAATGAAATATGGTAATAAAGAGCAGGCAAATGAACATATTGTTCATTAAATCGCTTCTAACAGTTATCTCCCACCAGTAGCAAGGTGATAGTAGCATTAAGAATAGAAATAAAGTCAGGTTAAACGATTTCTGATATTTATATAAGGCATAGCATACCAATGCAAGAGTAACTAAGTGTCCGATGCCCATTTCTCGAAGATAGTAAAAAGGGATATGTACTATTTGCCATACGGGAAAAGGTGAGGGGTAATTCTCCGGAATATGTGTATGGGTGAGTGTGTCATAAGGATATTTGCCTTGAAAAAGTGTATCAGACCAGTTGTAGAGGGCAGACCAACGATCTACAGTGACGCTGTATGGGTTAACCAACGCTAATAAAGCAATTGTAATGCAAACGATTAATGTAAATAAGAGAATGTATATGTATCGTTTTTGCTGTTTATCCTGTAAGAAATATTTATAGTAGCAATAGGATAAAAATATAAGAATACCATAAATTGCGGCTGCGGGAAATGAATATACAGGGCAATACTTTACAACAAACAGCATATTAATAACTCCCAAAAGACACAGTAGTATCTTTTGGGAGTTATTATCGAAAATATGTTTTTTCGTCATTAATCTGCTGATTGATGTCTGTTACTCTAAGTAGGCTAAATATTAAATACGAAATTCAATGAGTATAACTGCTTCTGGCTATGATGCTTTCCAAAGCAATAAAAATGTCTGGGAACTTAGTTTCTTTTTCGGTTTCTCATACTGCGTGTTGGAGCCGATTGCGACTTAGCCTCTTTCTGAACTTCGGCTCTAGTCGTAGTAGTTGTACCCGACGCCGTAGGTGCTCCCTTTATGCTCGGACCTTTACCTTTATTATTTGCCTGGGCAGTTCCTGTATTAGCTGCAATAGAGTCATTATATACCCACAGGTTGGCATTGAATTCTTTTAGCTGCTCTTCAATTTTCTTTTGCGCCGCTTTTCTTTTTGCTTCATCAGGATATTCCTGAGCCAAACTCAGATTGCGTACATTAGTTGCCTTTTCTATTGGGCCTTCGAACAAATGTTGAACAAAGTAATCGTTGATAGTCATCGTTGTGGCATTATTGTTCAAGCTCGATATCATTATAGGCATACGGGATGTATAAGGGCGTATACTTTCGTAAGGTACCCAAAACATCGGATAACGAGTTCTTCCTACACCGAAATCGTCTTCTCTGAAAATTATTGGGCAAATAGCTAATGTTTTTACCCCTACTGCCGAATTATTTTCACCGAAATACCATGCTTCTTTCACATAGTAGCCTAATACTTGGTTGCTGGGAACATCTACGTCTTCGACAATATATTTGCCATTCTCTACGCGATTCATAATCTCAAAGTTTTCCAATACATCTTTGAATGTTTCCTTGTTTTCTTCTGTAAAATCTTCAGTATCGTTTAACAGATATTTATAGACTGTAATATCTCCGTTTTGGAGTAGCCTGAATATCAATGTGAACAGATTAGTGCGATCACCCATCGGTGTTACAGGATAATATAGGGTAGCATTTTTTTCTTTTTCAAGATCAATAAAACGGTATATTTCGCGTATCCAGGGTGAATTAGTTATCTCCTGATTTTGCGATTCGTTCATTATTTGAGCTCTAACAGTCAGTGGAGGTATTCCCCCCGAATCGTTCTGTTGGTTTTGCCGTCTTGAAAGACGTTCACGCAAAGCTTCTCCTTGATTTTGTGCAAAGAGGTTTTGAGTGATTAGTAAACCACATAGCCCTATTGTAATTGTTAGAAATAGTCTTTTCATATATGTATTTGTTCTAGTCAGGTCGCAGACCTTTTTATATAATAAAGTTAAGCTGACTCTAATTTATTTTCCTGTTTAATACAAAATTACTGCTACCTAGTTTATTCTTACTTCAATAGCCGCAAGATCTCTTTCCACTCCGTCTTTACCTCTAACTTTTACATCTGAAATAAAGAAGCTTTTTCCTCTTGCCAATTGTCTGATTTGAGCTTTTTGTCTTTCCGAAAAATTACTGCCATCAGATACCTCACGAATTGCATTTCCCATACCGTCGAAAAATACAGTTGTGAATTTGGTGACAGGAAACTGTCTGTCAATTAATCCATCGTCAATAGCAGCTTTTACGCCTGTAGCGTTAACTATGACCGATTTGGCAACCCTTCCACCCTTGTATCTTTTCGGGTTACCTTCTGCATCGGCATATTCTATGTAAGGTGCAGGGTCGGGTAGAAGACGTACTTTAAACTCTTGATCGCTCACAAAGTTTGTTCCGTTAAATACCGATATTTTCATATTAGTACCAGCTTTGGCCGGTTTAGCTATCCAGTTCTGCCCCGATTTTGTGATAGATCCGTTGGTAGCTGTAACGCGAAGCTGATCATTTGACAATCCGGGAACAGATATAGTCAGTTTATTATCTTCTCCTTGATAAAGTACATTAGCGTCGCTCACCTGTATGGTAGTCATACGTGGTACTACATGATATTCGCTTTTAAATGGACGGCTGATAACTTCACCTTCGGGAGTACTGAGTGTAACCATACCCGAAAATATCTTATTAATGCCGACACCTCCTGCAGGAATCTTGAATTCGCCGTTTGCATTGATCGAAGGTAGGCTATAGCTTGGGCGTTTAGTGGTGTCTACAGCTGTAAGAACTACACGTCCCTCATAAGCTCCACCTTCCATTACATACTCCGATTTTGGAACTACTTCGGCTTGCAGGCTGTTTACCCGATAATCTTTTGCGCCTATTTGGTTATAAAGATCAGCTAGTACTTCACCCTGAGTCGCACGTATGTCGCTTTGTATTTTGGTTAACATCGTAACTGTTACAGAGGTTGGCATTTGCTCAAATAGAGCCTCTTCCCAGTTTTTATTATCCTTGTTTCCTCTTTTAGGATTATCGGTGTTTAGTCTGTTCTTAATAATATCTTTTCTTGATGTACCTGTTATCAGGTTGACAGCTTGTTCCCTATATACGTCGATAGACGATTTCAGCTTTTTAGCTTCGTTATTGATTCCAACAAGCATGACATCGGTTGAGGCATCAATATTTTCTCTGTTTTCGATATTGTTTACATCACCTTTTTCTCCGTCTGCTTTTTTGACAATCCGGGTTTTCAGCTCTTGGATGTAATTGTATAATTCGTCTGATGCTTTCGAAAACTGTGCAGCAGGTGCGTACCATTGCTCAGCTTTTACGGGATTCTGATTATTTATGTCTGTAAGGCCCTTAAAAGTTAATTCATTTTGAGCCTCCGAACTTTTTATTGTTTGATTCAACCCTTCGTCTACCATGTCGAAGCCATCAAGTACCTCTTCGGGCAGATTGATAGCAAGCATAGCGATAAACACCAGATACATCAGGTTTATCATTTTCTGTCTTGGAGACCTTGGATTAGTTGAAGCCATTAGTAGTTACAAGTTAATAGTTACAAGTTACAAATCTGTTCTGTTAAGGGAAAACTCCTCAAATCAAGGTTGAGGTTCATTTCCTGTTGGATTCGGGTTAAAGCCTCCGCCCATATTCATGTTACTTGTCATAGCTTGAAGCAAACGTGCATATACCTTGTTTAATTCGGTAAGCTGTTGAGCCATTTTTTCGGTTTCATTCTTGAAAATAGAACTATCCACAAGCGATCCGCTATATAATTTTTTGATGCGGTCTAAACCGGCATTAATTTCTTCGACAGTATGAATTTGTCCGCTTACACCTTTCAACTGTATTTCATAGATAGTATTTAACCCCGAAATATTGCGGTTCAGAGCTTCCATTTGAGAGACATATCCCTGAGTATTGGTTCCTATTCCATCCGAATTATCAATAATGGTTTGGAACGATGCTAACAAAGATTCTGATATTTTTCCCAGTGATTCTGTTACCTGAGCAAACTTAGCCATGTTTTCGGACATGTGAGACATCTGATCTACATACTTCTCTGATGCTTCTAGTACATTCGCTCCGTCTATCACCACAGCACCGCCTGTAACAACTGTTCCGCCTGAAACAGATGTTCCTCCTCCAGTTGATCCGGTTGGTATCGCTTGATTTCCTCCTGAATATGCCGAATTTGCCGTAGATGAGCCTCCTCCTATTATAGTTGTACCTCCACCAACGGCAGAAGATCCACCGCCGTTATTGTTGCTATTAGAAGCTGAATTGGCATAGTTACTGTCTGTATTTCCTGTATTCGCATTATTCTTACCGGTACTTCCGGTTGACGTATTTCCGGTAGCTTGTTGCGAAGGCATAGATGTTTGTTGTATGGCAGGTCCGCTATTTTGTTGTTGCATCTGTACTCTTTCAGCTTTTGGAATAAATCCCTCTTCGTCCACTAAAGCAGGATATACTTCTTCCCATTTGTATTCTTTGGCAGGTTTTTCGAATGCTGACAGCAAAAATACAATGGCTTCGGTGATCATCCCTATCATAAGCATTTGATTACCGAAAGGAAGGTGAAGGATCTTGAACATGGCACCCAGAATTACAATAGCTGCTCCTACGCTATAAACGACATTAAAAAATCGTTTACCGTTGTTGCTATCCAGATATTTTTCAAGAAAGTTTTTATATCGTCTGTACTTTTTACCCATGGTTGTACTGTTTTTAAGCAAAAGAAAATATTAAATGATGTATTTTTAATTATAACAATCTATAATTACTATAGTTGCTAAAGCAATATAGCAGTGTTTGCTAACGTTTTACCTTTTTGATCTGGCAAATCCTATTTGAGTTCTTACGCAACGGAATCCGATATACGAACGGGGTTGGTTTTGATATTCAGACTCACGCATATCTCCACGGATAAATCGTCCAACATCTTTCCAAGAACCACCCTTTATTACTTTCTTTTTTGTTGAATAAGGATCTTCTTTAGCCGCATTATATCTGTATTGAGGGTTGAGGTCGTTCATTTGTGCACTTCCTGCTTCTGTATATGTTGTGGATGTCCACTCCGAAACGTTTCCTGCCATATCATAAAGCCCAAAAGCGTTAGGAGAATAGCTACCAACACGTGAGGTGATAAGGTTACCATCTTTCGTGTAGTTACCTTCTCCCGGCTTAAAGTTAGCCATAAAGCAACCTTTTTCGGATTGGGTGCTTTCCGAATCCCAAGGATATTTGTTTTCGGATTTCCCACTGCGTGCCGCAAATTCCCATTCACCCTCAGTTGGCAGACGGTAAGGTTCAATGCTGCGTCCTCTTGTTCCCATTCCCATTTTAAAGAATAGTGTTCTCCACTCGCAGAAAGCTGTAGCTTGCTCCCAAGTTACACCTACTACCGGATAGTCGTTGTAACCCGAATGTGAGAAATACATTCGCATATAGGGTTCGTTATAAGCGTTATTAAAGTCGTTTACCCAAACAGTAGTGTCGGGGTATATATTAACAATTTTGGTATTTAAAAAATCGAATAATGAACTGAGCGGACGGTTGATAGTCATATTCACAGGCTTTCCGTTTTCGTCCAGAAAAGCGGTATCTTTCGATATCATTACTATCTCATTAGGATTAACCTGTATATCTGTATTTAAAATGCGTTGGGCAGGGTTTAATCTGTTTCTGCGTTTGGCAGCTTCGGTATGATCAAACCATTCGTACTTGAAATTAAGCTGTTCGGGATCAAGCCCTCTTATACCTGTGATAGGATTTACTTCGGTCAAACTTAATATAGCACGCTCTTCGTCTTCATTAGGACGTTTAGGTATTGCTTTTTTCCAATTTAAGTAAGGTTTGATGGGATCACCGTAACGGTCTTCCGTTATTTTGTACGTTTCGTCCCCTCCGTATGCAGGATCTGCAAGACGTTCGCGAAGAATAGAGTCGCGTACCCAATAAACAAACTGGCGGTATTCGGAGTTTGTAATTTCGGTATCGTCCATCCAAAAAGCATCTACCGATACTCCTTTGGCACTTGCGGTAATTCCCCATAAAGAATCACTGTCGGCAGGTCCCATGGCAATAGAGCCGCGCGAAACCAGAACCATACCGTAAGGGCTCGATTCGGCCCATGACGAACTGCCTACGCCTGTCAGTTCTCCTCCGACACTTCCGGCTCCTCCAGGTTTTCCGCAAGAGGTAGTCAGCATTAGAAGAGCAATAGCTGTAAAAAGTAAATTCTTCATATAATTTATTGAGAGTCCGGATCTCTTTATTATCATAAAAGTTTTGTTTCTGTATTTGTTCTAATTACTATAAAAGATATGCTGTTACATATTAGCCAAAGTAATAAAATTAAAAGATTTGCGATCTTAAAGTATTCTTACACTTTTATGGCTGGTTTGTCCATTCTTCGAAAGCTTGATAGGCATTGCGTAACGGACAAAAAATTCATGAGACCCTCTACTTTTTACGGATATTTCCGATGTCGAAAGGTCATAAGCATATCCTGCATCAATACCAAAAATATTTATCCCGAGTAAAAACACCCATCCGTCATCTTTTCTCCACGAAACGCCTCCATTGAACATCTTTTTATAGACCAGTCTTGCTGTTGCGTCGTATTGTACAACCGTGTTATCGGCTTTTACCAATACCGATGGCTGTAATTCGTATGATGATTTACCCAGTCTCAAATTGTATCCTGCTGTAAAGTAATATGCACGTGCAATATTTGTTGTAATATCATTGCCGATATCAAAATTAGGCTGGGTGATATGGGTGGATGATATTCCGATATAGTACTTTGGAGCTACCCACGCTATACCAATATTACCGTCAAGAACCTTTGTTTGCTCGGTTGCTCCGATATCTTCAATATCTTCCTGCCCGGCTTTATCTATTTGTGATGCATCAAAACCAATGCTTGTGAATCCTAGCTGTACGCCTACGTTAAGGATGTTTTTTTTCCAGCGTTTTTTGTATACATATTGCGCACCAATTGAGGTGTTTTTAAATAACCCGATTGACTCCGACATTGCTAATATACCTACTCCGTGTTTACGCCCCATAAAATTGATTGGCATATCTGCCGATACAATAAATGTTTTGGGAGCGTTATTTACTCCGACCCATTGTTGACGATGCAACAGGGTTGCTTGTATAGAATCTTTTTCGGCGCCAAAGGCAGGATTAAAAAAGGTTTTAACTTTCCAATATTGACTTACTTGTGCATCCCATTGAGCTTTTAGATCCAAAGAGAAGCAAAAACCAATAAGTAAAGCTAGTAAATAATAACCAAATTTCATCAATACCTTTTATAAATCAAATATTTAGCTCGGCAAAAGTACATTTAATATTTAGTACCCCCCAAAAATATGAATAAATCTTAATTCTTTTTCACAATATCTGTGTTAAATAACCGGATATAATAAAGGATTAATGGGTTTATAATTCAGCTTATTCGGGATCTACCCAATCGCCATGCGACTTTATTAGTTGGACTAATCTTTCGACAGCTTGCTCCGAAGGAATATTTTTTTCAATCAGATCTTGTTTTTTATACAAGGAGATTTTACCCTTTTCGGCTCCCACATATCCGTAATCGGCATCAGCCATTTCGCCCGGCCCGTTAACAATACAACCCATTACACCTATTTTCAGATGTTTTAGGTGAGAGGTTGACTCTTTTACACGTGCAACAGTCGATTGAAGATCAAATAACGTACGTCCACAGCTGGGACACGAAATATATTCCGTTTTGGTTGTGCGGACTCTGGCAGCCTGTAAGATGCCAAATGAATAAGAATCGATATCTTTCTGAGGAATATTTCCCTCGTTTTCGAGCATGATACCATTACCAAACCCATCCAGAAGTATGGTTCCACAGTCAATAGCAGCTTTTATCTGTATATCTTCCACCTCGTTTTCATCATATTTCCGGTTAAGGACAACAGGAGTTGCACAATTGTTATTCATTAACGTATGTATAAATGCACGTTGTTCTCCCACACCGTTTTTATGGTTTGTTGAGATAATTACCACAATGCTTTTATCCGATTTTAAAAGAGAGATTACGTCATCCGACAGATCAGGATAACTTATTTGAAGGAATTTTATCGCAGCTTTATTATCCTTGATTTTATCGAAGTTGTTCTTGTTAAATAGAGGGAAAGTATTTTTATCACCTATCCAACCCTCAAAATCTATTATCGCAGGAATAGAGCGAGGAGCTTCGGCTGGCAAACTTTTACCTACATATATATAATCGGGCAAGAAATGTACGTTAAATTCGAAATTACCGTTCGACCTGTTCGATATAACAATCGGAAGTTTATCCCCTCCTATATTCTCTACGGTGTATGTTTTGCGTTTAACAGTTGAAAAAGGAGAGAAGCTTGGGTTGAGAGTTGCTTTTATTTCGGGATGGTTTGCTCTTTCCAAAATGTAGTTTACCATCTTTTTAGCAACAGGAACTTCAAATTCGGGGTCTTCACTCAATGAAACACGTACAGTGTCACCAATTCCATCCGAAAGCAATGCACCGATACCGACGGCTGATTTGATACGTCCGTCTTCTCCGTCTCCGGCTTCGGTTACGCCTAAATGAAGAGGGAAAGACAAGCCTTCTTCTTCCATTTTTTGTACCAATAATCGTACAGCCTTAGTCATAACAATGGTATTGGAGGCCTTCATCGATATGGCTATATCGGTAAAATTCTGCTCAAGGCAGATGCGGAGAAATTCCATGCACGACTCTACCATTCCTTCGGGCGTATCTCCGTAGCGGGTAAGTATACGGTCTGACAATGATCCGTGATTTACACCAATACGCACGGCTGTATTGTGTTCTTTACAGATGTTGAGGAACGAAGTTAGTTTAGTTCGTATTTTTTGTATTTCAATGGCATATTCTTCATCGGTAAATTCTTTACCCTCAAAAACCTTTGCTCCATCTACAAAATTTCCCGGGTTGATACGTACTTTTTCTACGTATTTTGCTGCAGCTTCGGCTGCACGTGGGTTGAAATGTATATCGGCAATAAGAGGGGTGTTATAACCTCTTTTGCGGAGTTCTTCTTTTATGTTTTTGAGATTTTCGGCTTCGCGAACACCTTGAGCCGTTAAACGTACATAGTCTGCACCGGCCTCAATAATACGGATGGTTTGTTCTACACTACTTTCGGTATCATTGGTATTAGTACTGGTCATCGATTGTATTCTGATCGGGTTACCACCACCTAGAGGTGTATTGCCTATTTTTGCGATAGACGAATTTCGTCTTTTATAATTGAAAAAATCCATTTGAAGTTTTAATTAGTTGAACTAAGGTCTGAGACCTGTTTATTGCTTTGATTGTTATAAGACAGAAACGAATTTTAATATTAAAAATTTTGCATTCTTTAAATCTTAACAAAGGTAGATATTTTTTGTTCTCTGTATTTTATATCCCATACTAAATAAATGATCTACTTTTCTAAAACAGTATTGAATACTCTATTGTTGTATATTGTATTAAACGAATAAATATATATAAAATTGATATAAATCGTACATTTATGAGTAATAAACATATTTGTCGTATTTATTGTTTTGATTTACAATATAATGTATTGAAACCTCATAATTTGAAAAAGGTTATGTGAACAATTGATTTCTAGATTTATGAATTTAAGTATATTTGTTTCAGATATTTTTCCATTACAATAAAGCAATAATAGATATCAGATTTCATTTTTCAAGAGTATGTATAAGAAATTTTCAATAATATATCGAATATTTATTTTGATTGGGGTCATACTGTTGTCGATAAGCCCCGCTTTGTCGCAAAAAAAGAATAAAAAGTCTCCCAAACCAATCGAAATTGTTAAGATAGATACTATTCAGGTTGCGAAGCTTTTTCCTAAAAAAGCCCCTGTGGTTCCTTTCCGTGACACTATATTTTACATATATGGCAGCATGGGATCTTTTACTTCAGAGCAGAGAGCAAATGCCATTAGTGAGCGCATAAGAAGTCTATATGACGATCCACTTTTTAATGACGATTCCATAAAGCTCATGGATATCGACGATAATATCAAACTTGTTTATAACAAAGAATTAATAGCCAGTATAGATACTATGCAGGCAGTATTGGGTGGAAAATCGAAAATCGAAACCGCAAAAATATTCAAAGATGAAATTGTAAATGCAATTAATAAGCATCGTGATGAAAATAGTCTTAAACGGCTTGCCGTACAAGCTGGATGGGTAGCTTTGATATTAGTTGCCGGATATCTTATCTTTAGGCTTATTTTTTTTCTATATAGAAGGGTTAAAATTTTCATAAGGCTTCAACGGGGAAAACGTATCAAGGGGATATTTGGGCTTATTGATGCAGACAGGGAGGTACACCTCTTTATATTTTTACTTAAATTTATTCGTTTTGTGCTGATTATAATGACCTTATATTTATGTATATGGGCATTATTCAAAGTGTTTCCTAATACAATGAGCCTCTCGGATCAATTGTTGGAATATGTTCTTTCGCCCTTAAGATCCATAGCGCGTAGTGTGATTGATTATATGCCGGAGTTCTTTACCATTCTGGTTATTATGGCAATCTTTATGTATATCCGAAAGTTTTTTAGATTTATTGCCGGTCAGATTGCAACAGGAAAAATTACAATTAAAGGATTTTATCCCGATTGGGCCACACCTACCTATAATATTTTAAATGTAGTATTATACATCTTCATGTTCATCCTGATTTTTCCGTATCTTCCTAAATCTGATTCTACTGTTTTTCAGGGAGTTTCTGTTTTTGCGGGTATTATGCTTTCGCTAGGTTCGACATCAATAATAGGCAATCTTGTTGCCGGACTTGTAATTACATACATGCGTCCTTTCAGAATAGGCGATCGCATTAAAATGGATGATTGTGTAGGTAATGTTATTGAAAAGACAGCTCTTGTAACAAGGGTCAGAACATTAAAGAATGAGATAATAACTATTCCGAATTCCAGTGTAATGAGTTCCAAAACACTTAATTATTCGGTTTCTGCCCAAGAGTACGGTCTTATTCTTTACATATCGGTAACGGTAGGGTATGATATTCCCTGGCAAACGGTTCATGATTTGTTATTGAAGGTAGCTTCACGTACCGATAATCTTTTGAAAAAGCAAAAACCTTTTATTTTACAAAATTCATTGGATGAGTTTAATGTTGAATATCAGCTTAATGTTTATACAAGAGAGGCTGATAAAATGAGCGGTATATATTCCGATTTGCGGAAAAATGTGCAGGAAGTTTTTTCTCAAGCAGGTATTAATCTAGTTTCTCCTCATTATATTATAAACAAAAATTTTGATGGCGATTCTGCCCTTAGGAATAACCCGATAAAACCTGCATCAAAAGGATTTAACGGTCAAGAAGACGAAGAAATGCCTACTTAAGTTTATTCATCGCATCTTTAAAAAGAAACGTGTATTTTTCTGCCGATGCTTTATCCAGATGCAGCCCGTCCGTTGTTGTGTAATCGTTACAGTTAGGCATATCAATATATTGGTATTTATCACGTGGAAATGTTTTGTAGAATTGCTTTCGTATGGCTTCAGGTTTGCTTAAGCCACATAACTGATGCTGTATGGGCATTTCGAAAAATACCACAGTTACATGATTTTTCTCAAGAATATCAACGTAATGTTTTAAGTTTTCCGCGTCTTTTTCTAGGTCTGCTGTATTTGGTATATGCGACTCTTCTTCCAATAATCGGGGTAGAATTTTAGCAACCATATCAACCTCTTCTAATCCTTTTTTTTCTCTGGTGATAATCTCTCCGGCTATAGTATGAACTACAGTTTGAGCCAGATATAGGCCATAAGCTGTAATCTTTTCGCCGTAGGGTATTGCAATGAAGCCCATCGGTTGTTTGCCATCACGTATAGAGATAAAATACTTACGGAGAAAAGTCATGACAGGGTTATTCAACGATGTTGTAAAATCTGTTGAAGCTTTTCTGTCAAGTTTATTCATTTCAATAAATACCCTTTTAGGATAAACACCCTTCTTTGTTATGGTCTGTAATCCGTCAAAAGATCCTAGTCCGCCCATCGATAGGTTGTATATATCAGGCAAATAACCCACTACAAGTCTGTCTGCCAATGAAGAACCTACAATAATATTTTGTATGGAGTCGGTATTAGAATACAAGTACTCCTGAGCTTTTATCTGGTTATCTTGCCATTGGTGCTCCGAAACAAATTTGTGAGGATTTACGACATAGGTAACTATGATCGTGTATGTTATGAAGATAATAAAGAATGACAGTAAAGCCTTTTTTATCATAATCGAAATAATATATTAAGTAAGTAATAATATTTAATACTGTATTTTAGAGACATAAATCTTTTATTAGAGTATTTTATGTTTACTAAAATGAAAAAGGTACGAGAACCTAAAATTGAAAATAAATAAATGAACCGCTCGTTCCTGCATTTGTTAATAGAAAAAACAATAGTATTCCATAAAATACATATTCTTTCTTTTTAAACGCATTCCAAAATTTTGTGCCTTTCGAAAGGTACAATAAGTGGTAAATGATTACAGGAATTGAATACAAGAATATATACATGTTGAGTTTCACATTACTCTGAAGGAATATATTATGTGCTATTGCCTGAAAATAACCAAGTGTATATTCAAACTTGGGTAATACAAATAGTGGCCATGATAAAGTAAACATTCCTACGACAATGAATATTTTGAACGGGTCGAAAAATTTAGGTAACCTGCGTTTCAGTTTGAAGTTATCGTTTGCCAGACGTTCGATAGCAAGTAAGCTTCCCTGAACGAATCCCCAAAGGGCAAATCCCCAACCGGCACCATGCCATATACCACCTAATGTCATTGTGAGCATAAGATTAAAGTAAGTCATAAACTTACCTTTACGGCTACCACCAAGCGGTATGTATAGATATTCCATCAAAAACGTAGATAACGATATGTGCCAGCGTCTCCAGAACTCTTTAAAAGATGTTGAAATATAAGGAAAATTAAAGTTGGTTTGGAAATCATAACCAAATAACTTGGCAAGTCCTATGGCAATAAGTGAGTAGCCTGCAAAATCGGAGAAAATTTGCATAGTATATCCGAACAGAATTACCAGTAAATCCATGGATGAATATGCTTCAAAAAATGGATAGCTGATCCAGAATGTAAAATTTTTCAGATTATCGGCTACAACCATTTTTAGGAAATACCCTACAGTCAGACTTTTAAAGGCTCTCTCCCAGTTTATTTCTTTGAAGTGTTTATCCATTATTTGAGGATAAAAGTCATGAGCCTTCAATATAGGACCGGCTATAAGGTGTGGGAAAAACGAAATAAAGAATAATGTCCGTTGAGCATGTTGTGCTAAAGACTCAGGAATGAATGTTTTAGCCTTCTCATTGGCATCTTTATCCCTCCAAACGTCAATTAATAAACTGATTCCTTCAAAGGTGAAAAATGAGATACCTATAGGTAGTGGAATCATTAATAGAAAATGCCCTATCGATCCGTCCGGATTGAAGAAAGTCGTAGATATTAACGGGCTGTATTTGAAGAAAGCTAATCCGATAACATTAAGAACAACCCCTGTGGTTGCAACAAGTTTTCTTTTTTGCGGGTCTCCATATACTACATAATAACTGGCAGCAATGTTAATCCCGGCAGAGAATAATAGTAACAATGTAAACCAAGGTTGATCGTATGCATAAAAGATTAAGCTGGCAATTACTAATATAGATACCTGATGCTTAGATACCTTAGGTAAATAATACAGGATAAAAGTTATAATAAATAAGATGAGAAAGGGAATACTTGTAAATAGCATTGGGTTGATTGCTAATTAATTAAGATATAATGGTAGTGTGAATGTTAATATTCGGGGAAGGAAGCAATGTTAAAAGAAAAAAAAGTTACTGCCTAATTGCTTAGGAGTAACTTTTGTTCTTTTGGAAAAGAATTTACTTTCTGATTCCAAGCTCTTTGATGATAGCACGATATCTGTTGATATCTACTTCGATCAAATAGTCTAATAAACGACGACGTTTACCTACCAACATTTTAAGAGCACGTTCAGTGTTATAATCTTTATGATTTGACTTTAAATGTTCAGTCAAATGCGAAATACGGTATGAAAACAATGCAATCTGTGCTTCAGGTGAGCCAGTATCAGTGTTAGACTTTCCGTATTTAGCGAAGATTTCTTCTTTCTTTTGCGAATCTAAATACATAATTCGTTTTTTATTTTGATTAAAAATTCGCTGCAAAGATAAGAGTTATTTTCTGTCGAACAAATGTTTATGTTGTTTTTTGATTTTGAGCTACCTATAAAAATCGGATTTTCCTTCATAATGAAATTTACCAGCTTTCCCTATTAACGAGTTATATCTACGAGAACTAAAGGAATAAGATTCTTCCATGAGAATATAGCGTACACCTTGATCTGATATGTCTGTTTGTTCTATTTTATCTATTGTTGTAGTACCTTCTCTTATCTCCTAAGTAAAGAAACCTTCATTTATTTATTTTAATATACTACAAGCTATTTTAAAATTTAAACAATCTCTTTTATCATCAATATTCGCGAGGATATTCCCCTTCATAATGAAATGTACCGCCTCGCCCCATCGCCGAATTGTAACTACGAACAACAAAAGAATAAGACCCTTCCAAAAGAACAGAACGTACACCTACTTTATCTGGTATTATTCCTGTATGTTCTATTTTATCTATTGTTACAGTACCTTCTATACTCTGACCGAAGAGAGCTTCATTCGGATTTATATAAAAACCATAATTAACATCAAATGTTCCTTCTGAGGATGTATCGGTTGGTACTTCCCAGCAGAAGTATATCCAAATATTATTTTCCTGGGCTGAAAATATATAAGAGGTATGGGAAGCCCCCAAGGTTCCAAGCATCTTGAGATAAAGGCCATTCTTAATTTCAAAATTACCTAAACCATCTCTCAAATAATTAGGATTCTCTACTTTTGGCTCTGTTTGAATATCGTCATCTTTATTACACGAAATAACAGTGACAAAGAGGCTTATAATAGCTAATAAAATTGTGAATTTTCTCATATATTATTATTTTGATATTATTGGGGGTTTGAAAGAAATAATACAAAGCTTTTATCGAATTTGTAAGGTTCATTAATCGGAGTAAATAACCTGTGGCTATACCATCCGTCGGAGCTGCCACCCCATCCCCAATTACAATGCACTTGCGTAAATCGCTCTCTGTAAGACCAGAGCTCTCTATAAAATGAATTATTGTTAGTCGGTAAGATTTCTTCCACAAAATAACGATCCCGTTCTTTACGGAATATTCCATCAATAATCCATACATGACCTAATTCCTTCTTAATTGGATCTATCCTGCTATAATATTCATCAGCCCCTATTAATACGGGATATCCATTGGTTAATTCTGTTAAAATAGTAGTTGCATTAGGAAAATTAGCATATCTCGCCGAAGAATCATATGCATATACATAACCAAATAACTTTAATACATTCCATATATTATAATCTTGTATACTACTCCCCGTAGGAGTATAATTTATATAACCAACCCCATCTTTGCCTATGTCATATAATAGACGAGAAACCTCATTTATGCGAGCCTGATTACCTCCATTTACAACAGTTTCTATGGTTGGCGTTTGAGTAAGTAAATTCCAGTCATAGCCTTGAGGCTTTTTATAATATGCCATTAACTGCCCTAGAGCTACTGCCCCACATCCGGCTTTAGTACGTTGACCACTATGTATAGGAGTCATACTGTTATATGGAGCTGTTTGCTTCCATTTAACAGGGATAAAACGTGTTTGGTATTCTCTTTTGTCCCATTCTCCGTAATAACCATTATTTTGAAAAAAGCCCTTGTAGTCGGCTTCACTGGCAAATCGCTTGATGTATTTTTCTGTTCCGGTAACACTATTGCATAACCAATCTGCATATTCTTGTACTGATTCACCGTTTAAAATCTCAACATAATCGGATATTCGGGATAACAATAAGGATAATCCAACATTAAATGTAGTGTCAGATAATGAACCATCCGTTGAGTATGCTAACACATCATCAAATCGTTTGTCTGCAAGCATCACTGCAAACCCCGATTTGCCATTAGTTTCTTCAATATTAAATTCATATACCGGAATGCTATCTGCAGAATCTACAGATCTAAGCTTGTTTAAAGCTACTTGGCTCTTGCCGGAATAAGACAGTGCGGAAACCGATTTTATTCCGTTTATTTTTATACTATTCCTACTGCTTTTGGTGTATACCCCATTTTGAGTATTTAGATCATCTATAAAAGAATATAGTATATCAATAGCTTCTTCTTGTGTTTTCATTTTAGTTTCTCCCATATCTAGCTTGAGCTTGCGGGATGATAGATTACTATCTAAATCGGTATTGTCAGTACACGAAGTGAATAAAATAAAAAGACATAATGTCATGTAAAAGATAGATTTCGTCATAATTTTGTGTTTTAAAGTTTGTGCCCTGTTTTAATATCAAATACAGAATCTTATTTTAATAGTAATAATTCGTATTAAGCGTGTTGTTCTAAAATATTTATTTTCAATCACCTTCACTTTTGTGTGTGAGTGATATAAAAAAAAAGATTATTACAAAATTAATTTGAATTGAAGTAACTTTATTTACAATTTTCGCTCGTTTAATTTATGATTTTGATATATTTCAAGGGGCTTTTTACTAGATTAAGAATTTTATTCACACAGCAAAAGGGCTAAACACAGACATCTATAAGCAGACATGTATAATGCGAGTAGTAAGTGTATTCAGGAAATAAAAGGTTTCAGTATAATGAACTAATATTTTAGCTGGGAAGTTTGCGATTTATAAAATGATGAAAATACAGATATGTACTTAATGTTTATTAAATATAAAATATTTTTATCGATTAAAATTGTAAAGTCCATGTTACAATTTACTATATTTGTGTTAATAAAAAAACTAAGTCAAAAGATTGCCGTTATAACACTCAAAATGAAGTTAAAGACAATCTTGTAAAATAAAGACAATCTTGTAAAATAATAAATAGCAGATTATGGATCTTATTAATGAAATCATTGCCAGAGCCAAAGCAAACAAACAACGAATTGTATTGCCCGAAGGAACAGAAGAAAGAACAATAAAAGCAGCAGACCAATTACTTGCAGATGGAGTTGCAGAAATTATTCTGATAGGAAATCCTACCGAAATTAAAAGTCTGGCAGAAAAATTTAATTTAAGCCATATTGATAAGGCGCATATTGTTGATCCAAAAAATAATGCTAAAAAACAAGAATATGCCGATTTGCTTTTCGAATTGCGTAAAGCAAAGGGTATGACACCCGAACAAGCTGTAACATTGGCTGAAGATCCTTTGTATCTGGCTTGTTTGATGATAAAAAACGGAGATGCTGACGGTGAAATTGCCGGAGCTCAAAATACAACCGGTAATGTCTTGCGTCCAGCTCTGCAAATCATAAAAACAGCACCCGGGATTAGTGTAGTTTCAGGAGCATTTATGATGTTTGTGGAGAACAACGAATATGTACCTAATGGAGTACTCGTATTTGCAGACTGTGCAGTAACACCTAACCCTACTGCACCTCAATTGGCAGAAATCGCAATTGCCTCTGCACATACGGCAAGAGCATTGGTTGGCGAAGAGCCGAAAGTTGCCATGTTAAGTTTCTCTACAAAAGGAAGCGCTAAAGATCCGATGGTTGACAAAGTGGTTGAAGCTACAGCCTTGGCGAAAAAAATAGACCCGACTGTAGAAATTGACGGAGAGTTGCAAGCCGATGCGGCGTTGGTTCCATCCGTAGGAAACAGTAAAGCACCCGGAAGTTCGGTTGCAGGTAAAGCCAATGTGCTTGTATTTCCTACGTTAGAAGTGGGTAATATCAGTTATAAATTAGTACAACGCTTGGCGGGTGCCGAAGCAGTAGGCCCTGTTCTTCAAGGTATGGCTGCTCCGGTTAATGATTTGTCGAGAGGTTGTTCTGTAGACGATATATATAAAATGGTAGCTGTAACTGCTAATCAGGCAATAGCTGCAAAAAAGAAATAAGGTCTCAGACCTTTTTATTGCTTTGGAAAGGTGTTATAATTCAAAGCTTGTTATCATTGAATAATCTAATCTGACACTAAATTTATAGAAGTTTAAATAATACTAAAATATGGCTGAAATAGTAGAACCGATAGAAGGTTACGGATTAAGTAAGAAAGACCAAGAGAGAGCATTGTTCTCTAAAATAGGTGTTGTCGGTTGCGGGCGTGACGGTCGCAGTATCGTTAATCTGACAGCCCAATCGGGCATGGAGGTAGTCTTTATCGAAATATCGGAAGATAAAATACAAGATGCTCTGAAGGAAATTGAGCAAAGTCTAGATACTAAAATAGAAAACTGGGGATTAACGCAGGGCGAAAAACGTGGTACGATGGGACGTATTACGGGATCTTTAGATTATGCAGATCTTAAAGATTGCGACTTTGTGATAGAATGTATTCGTTACGAAGCCAATGGAGAACGAAGCACATCTTTACGTAAGGAAGTATTTAAAAAATTAGAAGAAGTACTTTCGCCCGATGCCATTATTGCAACCAATGCAACAACGGTAATTATCAGTGAGCTTTCGGCAGACCTAAAATATAAAGAACGCTGTGTAAGTTTGCATTTTCCTATTCCTCATAGCGATGCAAAACTACTTGAAATAGTAAAAGGAACATTTACCTCGCCTGAGGTTATCGAAAAAGTAATTCGATTCTCGCACCTTATTAAACACCTTCCCATAGAAGTTCGAGAAAGTAGCGGCTTGGTTAGTATGCGTCTGATGACAGTAATGTTAAATGAAGCCTGCCATATATTAATGGAGAACTTGACTTCGATGGAAGATATCGACAAAGAATTTACTGTTATTTATGGACAACGTTATGGTATATTCGAATTAGCAGATCTTTTAGGCATTGAAAAAATTGTTATGCTGATGGAGGACATGTTCAATGAATATGGAGACCGTAAGTATAAAGCATCACCTATTTTATGGAGATTGTATCATTCCAAACAATACGGGGTACAAACCGGAAGAGGCTTCTATATTTATGATGAGGCCGGAAAACGCGTAGCACCTAACAATTTAATTTAAGGTCTCAAACCTTTTTATTGCTTACGCATGTATGGCGGCAGTAAATCGGTTATGGCTATGAAGTATAGCGATAAATAGTTGAAATTACCTAAGTAAAAGATCATGAAAATATTAGTATTGAACTGTGGAAGTTCGTCCATAAAATATAAGCTTTTCGATATGGAAAGCAAAGATGTAATTGCTCAGGGAGCAATTGAGAAGATCGGATTAAAAGGCTCTTTCCTTAAATTTCCTTTCAAGAATGATAAAGTAGTTCTTGAAGGTGAAATTTTGGAGCATAAATCAGGTATAGAATATATACTAGGTGTTCTGACCAGCGAAAAATATGGTTGCATAAAATCTCTTAGTGAGATTGATGCTGTAGGGCATCGAGTAGTACATGGTGGTGAGAAATTTAACAAGAGTGTGCTTATCACCGACGATGTAATGGCAAAGGTTGTAGAATGTATTGATATAGCACCGCTTCACAATCCACCAAATTTAGCGGGTATTAATGCCGTTAAAGATCTGATGGGTGACATTCCTCAGGTGGCAGTGTTCGATACGGCATTCCATCAAACTATGCCGTCAAAAGCATATATGTATGGTGTACCTTATTCACTATACGAAAAATATGCCATTCGCCGTTACGGATTTCATGGAACAAGCCACAGATATGTAACCCGTCGTGCCTGCGAATTCTTAGGAGTGCCTTATGAGAGTCAAAAAATTGTATCGGCACATATTGGCAACGGAGGTTCTTTGGCTGCCGTAGCAGATGGTAAATCGGTTGACACAAGCATGGGTATGACTCCTGTTGAAGGTTTGTTGATGGGAACCCGTTCGGGTGATGTTGATGCAGGCGTTTTGTCTTTCATCATGGAAAAAGAAAATGTAGGGCCTCAAACTATGTCTACTATTGTAAATAAGTTTAGCGGTTTGTTGGGTATTTCGGGATTGTCGTCAGACATGAGAGATATACGTGCAGGTGTAGATAAAGGAGATAAAAGAGCCGAACTGGCATTCGATATGTTTACTTACCGTATCAAAAAATATGTAGGTGCTTATGCAGCCGCTTTAGGAGGTATGGATGTTCTTATCTTTACAGGAGGTATCGGCGAGAATCACTCTATAACAAGAGAAGTCGTTTGTAAAGATTTGGAGTTTATGGGTGTGAAACTCGATTTTGACAAAAATAATGAAATTCATGGAGATGAGGCTGTTATCAGTGCTCCGGATTCAAAAGTTAAGATCGTAGTAATTCCGACCGATGAAGAGTTTATGATTGCTTCCGATACAATGGAGATTGTAAGTGCTTAATTTAGTATATCATTCAAAATGATTAGAAGCTCCTAGGATAATAATAAAAGAGGTCTTAGCCTTTAAAACTAGCCGCAATTAACTATTTAGTTGCGGCTTGTTTGCGTAAGATGGTACAAAATATGTAATTTTGTATACAGAATTAAGTGTAAATATTGAGGAAATTATAAAAGGTTTAGATTTTTGTAATTATCCAACACCATAAATAGATATGAGACCCTAAAAAATGAAAAAAGAGAATAAAAATAAATCATTTACCCTTCCTGCCGAATGGCATTCACAGAGTGCTATTCAGTTGACATGGCCTCACTATGGTACGGATTGGAATTATATGCTTGAAGAGATAACTGCATGCTATATCAATCTGGCACGTATAATTCTTCAATATCAGAAGCTGATTATTGTTTGCCGTGATGATGCAGCTGTTAAATTGATGTTGAACGTAGATGAAAATTTACTTAAGAATCTTATTTTGGTCGAATTGCCAACGAATGATACCTGGGCACGCGATCATGCCGGAATTTCGGTTTTTGATAAAGACAATAAGAAATACGTATTAGATTTTACGTTTAATGGCTGGGGACTTAAATTCTCATCTAATTATGATAATCAGATAAACAGAGGACTATTTGCTTCTAAGGTTTTTCAATCGGATGTAGAGTATGTAAATAAGAAAGACTTTGTTCTTGAAGGAGGCGCATTAGAGTCGGACGGAAAAGGCACACTGCTTACGACTTCTGAGTGTTTATTGTCTCCTAACCGGAATTCAGCTCTTACCAAATCGGAAATCGAAAACTATCTGATGGATGTTTTTGGTTTAAAAAAGGTTTTATGGTTAGACCATGGTTACTTGGCCGGTGATGATACGGATAGCCATATCGATACATTAGCCCGTCTATGTGATGAGCATACTATTGCTTATGTAAAGTGTGAAGATCAGGCTGATGAGCATTATGATGCTCTTTTGCAAATGGAGAAACAAATTAAAAAATTTCGTGATTTCGAAGGTAATCCTTATAAACTTATAAAACTGCCTATGGCGGATAAGGTTATAGTAGATGGTCAACGCCTTCCTGCTACCTATGCCAATTTCTTAATAATGAATGAGATTGTTCTCCTTCCATTCTATAATACTCCTAGGGATTTAGTCGCTCAGGAGCAGTTGCAGAAAGCTTTTCCTACTCGAAAGGTGATTGGTGTAGATTGTTCTGCTATAATTAAACAACATGGATCGTTGCATTGTATCACCATGCAATATCCCGAAGGATTTCTTTAATCTTTTAATAATTAGAAAAATGAAAATAGGAATAGTACAGCAATCAAATACTTCGGATATAGAAGTTAATATCGACAAACTAAAGAATAATATCAGAAACCTTGCTTCACAGGGGGCGGATCTTATAGTATTACAGGAATTACACAATTCACTTTATTTCTGCCAAACAGAGAATACGGATGTTTTTGACTTGGCTGAATCAATACCCGGGAAATCGACCGATCAGTTTGGTTTGTTGGCTAAGGAATTAGGCGTTGTAATTGTACTTTCGTTATTTGAGAAAAGGGCTCCCGGTTTATATCACAATACAGCAGTTGTTTTAGAAAAAGATGGAACTATCGCAGGTAAATACCGTAAAATGCATATACCTGACGATCCTGCATATTACGAAAAATTTTACTTCACTCCCGGTGATCTTGGTTTTCAGCCGATTGAAACATCTATAGGAAAATTGGGGGTTCTTGTTTGTTGGGATCAGTGGTATCCTGAGGCTGCACGTCTTATGGCTTTGGCCGGAGCTGACATTCTTATATATCCTACAGCTATTGGTTGGGAATCTACAGATTCGGATGCAGAAAAGAATAGACAAAGAGATGCATGGACCATATCTCAGCGTGGGCATGCTGTTGCAAATGGATTACACGTAATTTCGGTTAACCGGGTTGGATATGAGCCTGATCCGTCTAATCAGACAAATGGAATTCAATTTTGGGGAAGCAGTTTTGTTGCGGGACCTCAAGGTGAGATTCTTTGGAGAGGCTCTGACGACAAGGAAGAGAATCAACTGGTTGAAATTGATCTTCAGAGATCTGAGGATGTTCGTCGTATCTGGCCTTTTTTCAGAGATCGTCGCATAGATGCTTTTTCAGAAATCACTAAACGATTTATTGATTAAAAATTGAGATTAGGTACAATAATAATAGAATCTTTGCGTTCTTCTTTTTGCAGAGGTTAATGTAATATCATGGAAGAAATAAAACTATATAATGTACTGATCATAGTGGTTGCATGTATCATTTCAATAATTATTGAAATGATGCTTTTACCTAGAGTGATTTATATTGCTAAGAAAAAACGATTATTTGACCTGCCTGATAAAAGGAAAAAACACAGTTGTCCTATCCCTCGCTTGGGTGGAATTACGTTCACCCCGGTAATTCTTCTGGTTGCTTTATTCTCTCTTTTCTTAAGGTTCAGGCTTCAGATTTGGGACGAGGAGTTGTTTTTTTATAGAATCCCCGAAATATTACTTCTTGTTTGTGGACTATTAGTTATATACTTATTAGGAGCTAAGGACGATTTGGTTGGTGTAGGCTTCAAAAAGAAATTTATAATACAATTTCTAGCTTCGCTCTGTATTGTTGGTAGTGGCGTTTACATTGATAACCTGTACGGTTTATTAGGGATATATGAGATTCCTCCAGTAGTAGGAGTCCTGTTAAGTATTGGTTTGATAATGTTTACAACTAATGCCATAAACCTCATTGACGGAGCTGACGGCTTGGCTTCGGGTATAAGCCTTGTAGCTTTAATGATGTATGGTATATTGTTCGGACTTTATGGAATGTGGACATATGCAGGAGTAGCATTTATAATGATAGGTTTGCTTATGCCTTTCTTTTACTATAACTTTTTCCATCCTACTCGCAAAATATTCATGGGAGATACCGGGTCATTAACCTTAGGTTATATGTTGGCTTTCATGATGTTGAGATTGGTTAAGTATCCTCCAAATGTAGAGGTGGTTCCTAGCGGGTTGTTGCTATTGGTGTTGGTGGCCTTATTTATTCCTTTATTTGATGCATTAAAGGTAATGTGCGTTCGTATATCTATGGGCAAAGCTCCTTTTTCTCCGGATAGAAATCACATACACCATAAACTTATAGATCTTGGACTCTCTAAAAAAAGAACAGTATTTGCTGTTGTTGTAACGGGTACTGCTCTTATTGTGAGTAATTGGGTTTTACTTCATTATTTCAATTGCAATATTGTCCTGATCTTTGATTTGGCTATGGGGCTGATTATAAATATGTTTATATATAGACGAACAAGACAGATTCAAGTTTCTAAGCATTCTGTAATCGAAAAGAAAAAGGTTGAAATCGAACGGGATCAAGTGCTTGAAGAATCGGATTTTCGCTAAATAGCTATTCCTATTGTAAATACACTTATCCTTGCTTCGGGGCACGATAGTATTAGTTTTGCACATACTTCGATAGTAGAACCTGTTGTAACCACATCATCAATAAGTAAAATGTGCTTGCCTTGAAAGAGGTTTTTATCTCTTATATCAAAAATACCTTCTGTATTTTTCCATCTTTCAAATTTTGAATTTTTTGTTTGAGATGGATTGTTTATGATCCGAATAAGGTTGTCCTCACTCACTTCAAAGCCTGTTTTGCTCGATATTCCTTTGGCAATCAACAATGCCTGATTATAACCTCGTTGTTTTAGTCTTTTTTTGTGTAAAGGTATTGGAACGATGTAGTCAACTTCTTCAAAAAATCCACTTTTTATAATCTCTTTTCCGCAAATCTCACCCATATATAAGGCAAATTGAGGATTGTTTTTATATTTGATCTCGTGTATAATCTTTTGAATACTTCCTCCTTTTACGAAATATGCAAAGGAAGCTATGCGTTCGAAGGGAAAGCGTCCTGCAAAAAACACTTCAAGTTTATTATCCCGGGTGCTAAGATGATTTGTTTTGGGGAGTTTGTGTAAACAGTTTAGGCAGATAGATTTTTCATCCTCGATGAGTCTGTCTTCGCAACAAACGCATAATCGGGGGAAAAACAGTTCAAGGAAATGATTCAAAATAGTCTTCGCCATAAGTATCCAATATTTTTGAGAGGCATTTTTTTATCTGATCCAGTGAATATCCTCTTCCCATTCCAAAGCGGACTAATTTAGTCCATCTTTCATAGTCATTGGAAGCTTTCACGCTTTTTGCCTTGTTTACCAGTATTTTCATTAGGGGTGTTTCAAAATCGGAACTCTCTATTTCTTCGAAACAAGAATTGATTATGGATTCCGGAATGCGTTTTTTCTTTAATTCAAAGACAATCTTTACTTTTCCCCATTTGTTGAATTGTATTTTATCCTTTATAAAACTTCTGCAATATCGTTCTTCATTCAGGAAATTCTCTTTTTTCAGGCGAGTGATAATTCGTTGAGAGCTTTCCCCGTCCAATTCCCACGCCAGCAGTTTCTTGCGTACATCAGATTCGGCCCTTTCTGCTTTGGAGCAGTAAGCGGCAATCTTCGGCAAAGCTTGGGTTTCGGAATATTTCATTTGCGGTGGAATTCTGCTCTTGCCATACGGTCGTTTCCTGAGATATCTTTGATCAATCGGATCTCTGAGAAGTTTTTGTATTCGAGCATTTTTATGGTTTCCTGTCCTTTAGCTCTGTTGATCTCGAAATATAACTTACCTCCATCAGTCAACAGTTGAATGGCAACATCGGCAATTCGATTGTAGAATAGAAGTGGATCGTTATCTGCAACAAAAAGGGCGGTATGAGGTTCATAATCCAATACATTGGCGTGCATATCCGTTTTTTCGGAATCCAAAACATAGGGAGGATTACTTACAATGATATCGAAATACTGATCAGTCGGATAATCAGAGAGTATATCTACCTGATCAAATGATACATTCACCGAATTGCTTTTGCTGTTAAGTGCGGCAACTGCTAAGGCTTTTTCTGATATATCCCAACCTTTTACAGATGCGTTAGGGAGGTGTTTTTGTAAAGAGACAGCAATGCATCCACTGCCTGTTCCAATGTCTAATATATGGGGTTGAGTTGCCTTATTTTCATTTAAAATGAGTTCTACTAATTCTTCGGTTTCAGGTCTTGGAATAAGTACATCGTGATTGACCGTAAACGGTAATCCGTAAAACTCGGTTTCTCCTAATATATATTGTATAGGTTCGAATCTTTGAAGACGTTCTACAATCTTGTCTATTTTTAGAACCTCTTCTGACGTTATTTTCGTATTTTTGTCAGATAAAAGTGCCGGCATAGAAGATTTAGTGACATGTTCGATCAATAATCTAACAAGTCCCGATATTTCATTGTCTGGATAAAATCCGAATAATGACTTTCGGATATTTTGTAGTATATCTTGCATATCGGCAAAATTAAATAAATTAGAGGAAAGGACAAGTTTACTTTGAATCTTTCTTCCGGAAGGTATAGAAACAGGAATGAAATGCTAACAGACGAAAAATATATGCAACGTTGTTTGCAGTTGGCTTCTAACGGGAAAGGCTATGTTGCGCCCAATCCTATGGTGGGAGCTGTAGTGGTACACGATGGTAAAATAATAGGAGAGGGCTATCATCGTCAGTATGGGAAAGCTCATGCTGAGGTGAACGCAATAAACAGTGTTTCAGATAAAAATCTGTTGAAAGAATCAACCATTTACGTTTCTTTAGAACCCTGCTCTCATTACGGAAAAACACCTCCCTGCTCGCAATTAATTATTGATATGCAGATTCCCCGGGTTGTGATTGCCACTCTCGATCCCTACCATAAAGTATCGGGACGTGGAGTGAAGATGTTACAGGAAGCCGGAATTGAAGTTGTAATAGGGGTACTGGAAAAGGAAGCAAGGTTTCAAAATAAGGAGTTCTTTGTTTCGCAAACTCAAAACAGACCTTATATATACCTTAAATGGGCACAAACAAGTGATGGCTTTATTGATAAAAAAAGAAAAGAGGGTGAACCTATTGAGCCTACTCCGATTTCAAATCATTTGACAAAGACTTTGGTACATAAGTTGCGGTCAGAAGTCTCGGCTATTATGATTGCAACCAATACGGCGGTAAACGATAATCCGTCACTTACTACCCGGTTATGGTTTGGTAAAAACCCCTATCGGATAATTCTGGATAGAAACAGGCGAATCCCTGACAATTATCACCTTTTTGACAACAGTGTGCATACAACGCTGTTTACCGAAAAAGTTGAGAGTGAAACAGTAAACGATAAAACCAATTTTATTCCTCTTAAGTTTGATGAACATTTGATTCCTTCAGTTCTAAAAGAGTTAAATAAAAGAAAGATAAATTCGTTACTTGTTGAGGGTGGAGCAACTCTTTTACAGAGTTTTATTGACCTCGGAGCTTGGGACGAAGCCTATATAGAAATAGCCGACAGACGCTTTACAGAAGGAACAAAAGCTCCCAACATACGTGGTGAAGTTGTTGATGATCGAAAAATCATTGACTCACAAGCCATACATTTGATAAACACTCAGAATTATAAAATATTATAAATATTAGGTTTCTTCGGGTTTTAGTGGAAAATCTTTCTATTTTTGCACACTGATACTGTATAAAACCGTATAAACAAAATGAATATAAAGTATATAACTTACCTGTTATCAGGTTTACTTCTTTTTCTCTTATTCCCATCTTGCAGTGATAATGACACTACTACTAACTATAATTCGTCATCAAAAGATGCTCAAATTTATTCGTTTGGAATTAGTGCCATAGCCCCAATAAGCAAAGATTCGGTAAAGAGAGCACAGGATTCGATTCGATTTATACAGGTAAACAAGACTAAATTTGCCATTGATCAGGTAGCCGGAGTTATTTATAACCCGGATTCTTTGCCTTTTGGCACAGTGTTGGACACCGTTAAGGTGGCAATAACCTTTAACCCAAGTTCATCTCCAAGTCAGGTATTAATCACAACACCCGATTCTATCAATGGATATATTTGGAATTTGACCGACTCTGTTAGTTTCGGAAAGTTACCCGTAAAATTTACCGTGACTTCGCAAGGGGGGACACTCAAATCTTACAATATTGATATCCGTACTCATAAGATAGATCCCGACACCATGCTCTGGAAGCAAATGACTTCTTATCCAAGCACGTTTGGTGAATCTAAAACGATATTAAAAAGCAGTGTATTTTACACTTATGGTCTCAATGGAAGTACACCACTTTTATATACAGCCGATAAAGGGTCTTTAAATTGGGCTAAACAAACATTATCAGGTTTTCCTGCTGCGGTAAAAGCAGAGAGCATATTCTTAAGGAATGATGTTTTCTATGCTTTAGATAAAACAGGCAATTCATACTCGTCAGTAAATGGTAAGGATTGGACTAAATTAACGAACGGCAAAACGGTAATGTCTATTTTAGGTGTTCTGCCTGCAGCCAATAGGGTTGATGATCAGTTATTAGTTACATACAATAATGGTGGTAAATACTATTTTGGAAAAACTAAGGACTTAGTTACTATCACAGAGGTTTCAACTATAAGTGTTTCACCTACAGATAACCAGGTTCCTTCGAATTTTCCTTTGCAGAAAGCGGCATCTTTTACGAGCGTAAGCACTAATAAGAATAAAAGAATGCTTATTTTAACCGGAGGAGTCAATACCGCAGGAGCAGAATTGAGCTATACATGGCTTATAAAAGATTCGGATGACGGGTTAGAGATGTCTCCATTTATAAAAAATACACTTTTTAAAGGAGCCGGGCTTTCTAATTTTGTATATGGCGATAAGTTATATGCTTTAAGCAATAATCGATTCTATATCTCAGCTTTATGGGGAGAGTCATGGATTGTAGCACCCAATAAGCAAAAATTAGACCCTAATATTTCGGCAAGAACAGGGCAAACAGCAATTGTTGATGACGGTAACTATATCTGGATATTCGGAGGAGTGTCGGGTGGTAAAGGCGTGAGTGATGTATGGAAAGGACGTTTAAACAGTCTTATCCCCTGATCGCTTTGACAGTAACACATCAGTAATTTAACTGTCTAAAGTGCTTCGATGTTATATTAAATCGAAAATAAAAAGGTTTTAGACCTTATTTGCAGAACAAAAATATTTTGATGACAAAAAACAAACATGAAAATAGTAACAAGATATATGTTCTCCTGTTAATTTTCATGGGGTTGATTTCTTCTGTAAATATATCTGCTCAAGAGTATGAGTATGAAATAGGAGGAATGACAGGTATCTCGACCTATATGGGAGATGCTAATAAAAACAACCCGTTTATGAGTCCTAATTTTGCAATGGGGGCAGTATTAAGATACAATCGCAACTTCAGATGGGCTTATAAGGCCAATTTTGTAGTTGGAGGAGTTTCGGGCGATACTCGTAAATCGGGAAATGTTTTTCCTAATGGACAAAATACTTCGTTCAGCAGAACGTTTTATGAAGTAGGAGGGCAGGTTGAATATAACTTCTTCCATTATAGCGATAAGTATCAGTATCTGGGAACGAGGCGATTTTCACCTTATATCTTTACCGGATTGGGGATGACAATCGGTTCCGGCGAAGAAACATTTATGGGAATGAATTTACCCTTAGGAATCGGATTAAAATATAAATGGAAAGACCGTTTGAATCTGGGTTTTGAGTTTTCGTTCAGAAAACTTTTTGGAGATTCATTCGATGTAACCAAAAAGAATGGAGGTTTGTCATTAGATGATCCTTATAAAATAGAAAGTAGTTTTTTCAAGAACAAAGACTGGTATCTTTTGACCATGTTTTCTGTAACCTGGGATTTTGGAGTACGTAGCAAATCATGTGTAGATAGCTTGTACTGATAACCTTAGATTCTGATGTGTACTAAAAAAAAGCAATAAAAAGGTCTTGTGCCTTAATTCATATATAAAAGACAAAATAGATGTCGCTTTTAGAAAAAATAAATAAAGATCGGTTACCGGATCATGTTGCTATCATAATGGATGGCAATGGTCGTTGGGCGAAGCAACGCAACCTTGATAGAACATTTGGGCATAGAGAAGGTGCTGTGTCTGTGCGTAATGTGATAGAAACCGCAGCAAGACTGGGGATTTCTTATATAACATTATATACTTTTTCGACCGAAAATTGGAACAGGCCGGCAGAGGAGGTTGATGCTTTGATGTCTTTATTGATTGAATCTGTGGCACGTGAAACTCCCGATCTTCTTAAAAATAACATAAGACTTAAGGCAATAGGTGATTTGGACAGGCTTCCTGCACCTACTCGAGCAGCTCTAGACGGATGTATTCAAGAGACCTCTGTAAGTACAGGTCTTACATTGGTTTTGGCTTTAAGTTATTCTGCACGTTGGGAAATAACAGAAGCAACGAAGAAAATTGCTGCTGCTATAAACTCAGGTGAATTGACTAATGTTGATGAGTCTACAATAAGTGATTTTCTTACCACTAAAGGTATTCCCGACCCTGATTTATTGATTCGTACAGGGGGCGAACTTCGCATAAGTAATTTTCTCCTATGGCAGGCTGCTTATGCCGAATTTCATTTTACAGAAACATTATGGCCTGATTTCCGTGAGGAATCGTTATATGAAGCTATAGTTGATTATCAATGCCGTGAAAGACGTTTTGGAAAGACAAGCGAACAAATCAACCGTTAATCGAATTAAACAAAAAAAGAATATGCTCAAAAGAGGTTTATTTGCTTTATTATTATCATCTTTTATATTTAAGATTGACGCACAAATTCAAGCGACGGATAGTGTGGCAGTAAAAGCGGTGAATGAAGCAATAGCGAATTCAACCAGTGCTGTTGACAATGGCCCACTTCCTGTTATAACCTATACTCTTAACCCTAAAAAGTACGAGATTGCCGATATAACAGTAACTGGTGTGAAAAATTCGATGTACGAAGATTTTGTTCTGATTGGATTTTCCGGTTTGTCTGTAGGGGATAAGATTGAAATACCCGGTTCGGAAGTAACAAATGCCGTAAGACGTTTCTGGAAACAGGGACTTTTTTCTGATATAAAAATTACTGCAACTAAAATATCCGGTGATAAAATTTGGTTGAATATCGATTTAAAAGATCGTCCGCGAATTTCTGATATAGCCTATGAAGGTGTGAAAAAAGGCGAAAGAGAAGATCTTGAAAGTAAAATTGGGATGGTAAAGGGTAATCAGATTACCCCTAATATGGTTGATAGAGCAAAGAGCATTATAAAGAAGTATTTCGATGATAAAGGTTTTAATAATGCTGTAGTAACAATTACTCAAACTCCCGATTTATCAAAAGAAAACCAGATAATACTTAATATAGCAATAGACAAGAAAGAAAAAATTAAAGTTTATGATATTAATATAGAAGGTAATGTGGAGGTTTCGGACGATGCTTTGGAGAAAGCAATGAAGAAAACGAGACATAAGCATACCATGTCTGCTAAAGTGCGCAACTTTCTTAGGTCTACAAATTATGTTCCGGAAAGCTATGAGGCAGATAAGGAGCATCTAATTGCAAAATACAACGAACTTGGATACCGTGATGCGCGGATTTTATGGGATACAGTATATAAGTACAACGATAAGAAGGTACAAATAGATATTAAGCTTGACGAAGGTCAGCAATATTTTATCCGTCGTATTAACTGGGTTGGTAATACGGAGTTCTCAACAGATCAGTTGAGTAATGTGCTGAATATGAGACCGGGTGATGTGTATAATCAGAAAAAACTGTCAGATCGTTTGACCGGGGATGAAGATGCTGTAGGTAATTACTATTATTACAATAACGGTTATATCTTTTATCAGGCAGATCCGGTGGAAGTAAATATTGACAGGGATTCTGTTGATTTGGAAATACGAATTGTCGAAGGTCCTAAAGCTACAATCCGGAAAGTAATGATTTCGGGAAATGACCGCCTCTATGAAGATATCGTAAGGCGTGAACTTAGAACAAAACCCGGAGCACTATTTAGTCGCGATGACTTGATGCGTTCATTGCGTGAAATTGCTCAAATGGGTCACTTCGATCCAGAGAAAATACAACCGGATATTCAGCCTGATCCTGAATCGGGAACTGTAGATATAGGATATCCACTGGTATCTAAAGCAAATGATCAGGTCGAATTCTCTGCGGGATGGGGACAAACAGGTATTTTGGGACGTTTAAGTTTGAAATTTACAAACTTTTCGTTGAAGAACTTATTAAATCCCGGATCATACAAGGGAATTATTCCGCAAGGAGAGGGACAAACATTACAATTGAGCGGACAAACGAATGGTAAATATTATCAATCTTATTCGATCTCTTTTATGGACCCTTGGTTTGGAGGAAAGCGTCCTAATTTTCTATCTGTAGGAGCCTATTATTCTATACAGACAGGTGTAAACAGCAGCTTTTTTAATAATAGTTATTTGAATAATTACTATAGCAATATGTATAGCTCAGGATTTCAGCAGTCGTATTTGAATAACTCTCTGGATCCTGATAAATCAATCAAAACATTTGGTGTTTCTGTTGGATATGGAAAGCGTTTAAACTGGCCTGATGACTATTTCCAGTTGGAAGGAGGCTTATCTTACCAGTTGTATAGTATGAAAAACTGGGATTACTTCTTGGTTCGTAACGGACAAAGTAACAACATCAGTGCTTCTATAACATTGTCTCGTAATTCTATCGATAATCCTATCTATACTCGTAGAGGTACTCAGTTTTCTTTGAGTGTGCAGGCAACACCTCCTTATTCAGCATGGAATGGAGTTGACTATAGTAATCCCGATTTAGATGCAGGAGAAAAATACAAGTGGGTAGAATATCATAAATGGAAGTTTAAGTCTAAAACATTTACATCTCTAGTACCTACTATACAGAAGACTCCTGTATTGATGACACGTGCTGAGTATGGTTTGGTTGGATATTATAATAAACACAAAAAATCACCTTTCGAAACATTCTATATGGGAGGAGATGGTATGTCGGGGGCTTCTTCCGGATATGCAACAGAAATTGTAGGCTTGCGTGGATATGAAAACGGATCTATCGGATATTATGCAAGTGCATATACACGTTTGGCATTAGAGCTTCGTTATCCATTGATACTCGAACCGTCATCAACCATTTATATTTTATCTTTTGTGGAGGGTGGTAATGCTTGGAGCGATATTAAAGATTTTAACCCTTTTGATCTTAAACGTTCGGCCGGATTTGGTGCACGTATTATGTTGCCTATGATCGGACTTATTGGTATTGACTGGGCATATGGATTTGATAAAGTGAACGGTAGCCGCCAATATGGAGGTAGTCAATTCCACTTCATTATTGGTCAAGAGTTTTAATAAATGTTGATTTTAACACTATTTACTAATTGCAGAGCAAACTAATTGGAGAAATAGTTGTCTATTTATATATACGATATAAACTCAGTCATTATGAATAAGCTTATTCTATTCTTTGGATTATTTCTCGCCTGTACTGCGAGCAGTTATTCTCAGAAATTTGCACTGATTGATATGGAATATATTTTAAAAAATATAAGTAGCTACGAAACAGCTAATCAGCAATTGGAGGCGATATCGAAAAAATGGCAAACAGAAGTAGAAACTTCTCAACAGGAAGTTCAGAACATGTATAAAACCTACCAATCTGAGATTGTATTTTTATCGGCAGATCAAAAAACAAAAAGAGAGGCAGAGATCGTTGAAAAAGAAAAAGCTGTTCAAGAACTAAAACGCAAATACTTTGGTCCCGAAGGCGAAATTTTTAAAAGACGCGAAGCATTGGTTAAGCCTATACAGGATGATATTTACAACGCAGTTAAAGAAATTTCGGATACCAAAGGTTATCAATTAGTATTAGACAGAGCATCAGCGAGTAGTGTAATTTTTGCATCACCTCGTATTGATATCAGCAATGAAGTATTATCTAAACTCGGATATTCAAAATAAATTATATACATTTGCGATCAAAGAATTAAAAAAACAATAAAAACAAAGAAACCAAAGCATTATGTTTAAAAAACTATTTATCCTTTTTCTTATTGTTGCTCCGATAGGAGTATACGCACAAGATAAACTAGCCTATATCAACACTCAGGAAGTATTTACTCAAATGCCTGAAATTAAGGATGTAGAAACTAAATTGGCTGCAAAGCAAGAAGAGATTAAAAAGAACTTGGCAGCAATACAAGCTGAGTATGACAAAAAAATGGAAGAATTTAAGGCTTCTACTGCTGAGCCAACAGAGGCTGTATTGACAGATCGTCAAAAACAAGTACAACAAATTCAAGAAAGATATGAAACTTATCTTGAAAACAGTGATAAAGAATTTCAAGATTTGCGTCAACAACTATTAGCTCCACTACAACAAAAAATGCAAGCTGCAATTAAATCTGTAGGAGAGAAAAATGGTTATACTTACATTATCGAAGTAGGAGCAGTGCCTTATGTTTCGACAAGTGCAGTAGACGCTGGTAAATTGGTAAAAGCTGAATTAGGCATCAAATAATTTAGATACTGATTGACTCAGGATATAGAAAGGGTGGCTTATTCATTATGCCATCCTTTCGTCTATTAATGTTCGATATTCAAAATAAGAATTTTAAATTAAAACATAAGATGACTAGTAAAAAATTACTTTCATTTTTTTTAGGAGTATTGTTTATCTTCACTTCCTGCAGTGATTCCAAAGATCCAAAAGACGCTATTCCCGCAGACGCCAACTATGTTGTTTGCGTTGATGCCAAATCATTGGTTACAAAATCTGAATACGATATATTCAGTAATCCCATGATTCAACAGGCTATCAGTATGTATAAAGTGACTCTGAAAGACGAATCGGCAGTAAAATTACTCGACAGCTTTTTAAACGATGCAAACTCTTTAGGCCTCGATCTGAAAGGCGATTTGTATTTCTATACGAACTATAAGGTTTATGGAGTAGTTGCAGGTGTTAATAATGCCGATAAGGTGAAAGATGCATTGGTGAAATTTTCGTTAGTACAAGAAGAGGATATAAAGAAAGAAGGAGGCATATATACTGTTGCTCCCGAATCGCAGACCTGTGTAGCATGGAACGGTAATAAGCTGTTATTGCTGGTTGATATTGCATCAGCCTATGGTAGCGCAAACGATGTGAAGGAAACGCCCAATTTGCCAGAATTAGCTCGCACTCAATTGAAACAAGGTGCCGATAAAAGTATAAACTCGAATCCGGAGTTTGTTGAATTTCTGAAAAGCAAAAAAGATATTTCTACTTTCTTTTCAATGAAGGGCATGGATAAAACATTGCCTGACCTAGCCGGATTGGCAAAGGCAACAGATGTAACTATTCCTTTTAAGAAGTTTTTATCTGATATTGATGGTGTGTCTACAGGTATATATACTTCTTTTGAAAATGGTGAAGTAAAGTTTGAAAATAAATATTTTTATGATTCGCCTGAGAGTGAGAAAAAATTTAAAGACCTGTTGGCTCAATTGAGTGGCAACATTAAAGGAGACCAGTTGAAATATATTACCAATGATCCTTTATTTCTGGCTTCAGCCAATGTAAAAGGAGAAGGTGCATATTCTTATTTGGAGAAATTAGGGTTTATCGAATTACTAACCAAAGAGCTGCCCGAAGGTGTTGAGCCTGATGAGATTCAGAAAATATTAAAAGACCTAAATGGTGATATAACTTTTGCTATAACGTCTAAAACTGCGACAAAGCAGAAGGATGATATTTTTAGTGACATGGGAGCACCTACTCCCGAATTTGTTTTCTTTGCCGATATAACTAACCCTGAAGAGGTGATCGGCTTTATTAAACAACAATTGGCTAATGGTGAGATGAAATATACAGAACTATCGCCAACTAACTTTAAAATAAGCAGCAATAATGTAGATGTTTATTGGGGAGCAAACGGCAGTACGTTTTTCTTTACCAACAATCAAGTGGTATACAATAACCTCAAAGCATCTGATCTGACTAGTAACTACTCGAATGTTATTAAAGATAAGTCTATTGTGATGTTGGGCGATTTACATGTATTGCAATCGTATATGACAAACAATATGGCGTTTCAGGCTTTCGGACCCTTCTTAAGTGAATTCGGAAAATATGAATTTACCAGCGCCGGAGATTTGACCGGAGTGGGTAGGCTCGAATTGGCTACTAAAGATAAAAATAGCTTAGCTGTTATTTGCAAACAATTGGATCAGTTAATATCCAGTTTTGGAGGTATGTTCAGATAAAACAATAAACAATACACAGTGATCGGTTAAGATTCTACCTGACTGGTGACTGCTGACTGTTACCAGATTTAAATTAAGATGGATAAAATAGTCTTCCATAATACAGTTCCTAAGATTTTCTCTGATGAAAGAGATTTGCAATCGGATGTCTGGTTGCAAGACTTTAGCTTCGAAAAAGGAAAATATTATCTGGTTGAAGCCAATTCGGGCACAGGAAAAAGTTCGCTTTGCAGCTATATATATGGCTACAGGGACGATTATTCGGGGAAAATACTGTTCGATGATACAGACATACGCAAATTAAAGACCAAACAGTGGGATAATATTCGTTGTACAAATATCAGCCTTCTTTTTCAGGAGCTTTGTCTTTTTCCTGAGTTGACAGCTCTTGAAAATGTACAACTGAAGAACAATCTGACCCGTTATAAGGAAAATAATCAGATTGATGAGATGTTTCACATGCTGGGTATATCCAATAAAAAACATTCTCTGGTCGGAAAAATGTCATGGGGACAGCAACAGCGTGTTGCCTTAATCCGTTGTTTGTGCCAGCCATTCGATTTTCTGATACTGGACGAACCCATTAGTCATCTGGATGACGAAAATGCGTCTGTGGCTGCCGTATTGCTCCAGAGAGAGGCATGGCAACAGGGAGCAGCTATCATAGCGACATCAATCGGGAAAAACCTGCCATTGGAGTACATTAAAACTTTTGCTCTATGAAATTGATCTGGAAATTATTGCGCGAAAATATAAGTAAACCCCAGTTAATCGGTTTTGCAGTTACCAGCCTTATCGGGATGAGTATTGTTTTACTCGCCTTTCAGTTTTATTTTGATATCAATCCACTCTTTACCGGAAAAGACAAGCTCCTTAAAGAAGACTTTCTGACAATAACTAAAAAAGTAGGAATTCTGGGCGGTTTATCGTCACGATCCAATGGCTTTAGTCAAAACGAAATATATGATCTGAAGAAGCAGTCGTTTGTGAAAAATGTAGGGGCTTTTACACCGTCGCAATTTAATGTATTCGGAGGGTTTAATAGCCAGAAGCTTGGTATTGCATTTAATACCGAAATGTTTTTCGAATCGGTTCCCGATCACTTCATTGATGTAACATCCGACAGTTGGAGATTCTCTCCTGTTGACAATACAGTTCCCATTATTCTTCCTAAAAATTATTTAGACCTGTATAATTTCGGCTTTGCACAAGCTAGTTCTATGCCAAGGATTTCGGAACAATTAATCGGATTGATTAATCTTGATATATCTATAACAGGGAGGAACGGTCTCAGACAGCAGATGAAGGGGCGTATTGTAGGTTTCTCTAATCGGCTAAACTCGATATTGGTTCCCGAAACATTTATGACTTGGGCAAATCAGCAATATGGAGGTACTCCTTCGGAGCCTGCCCGATTGATTATTGAGGTTTCTAATATAGCAGACCCTAATCTCTCGGGATATTTTAAGGATAAAGGTTTTGAGATTAGTGGAGACAATACAACTGCCAGTAAGATGTCTTTCTTCCTTAAAATTATAATCGGAATTGTAGTTTCGGTAGGTATTTTAATATGTGTATTGTCTTTCTTTATATTGGTATTAAGTATCTATCTGTTACTCGAAAAAAATATGAATAAGTTAAAGACTTTAAGGTTGATAGGATACAGTAAATCTATTGTCGTAAAACCTTACGAATGGTTAGCTGTAGGTCTCAATCTGGTCATTCTGGTTCTGTCTTTAGCCATAACTTTTATTGTCAGGGCACAATACCTTAATTTCGTGGGAAAATTGCTTCCCGTGGCCGAGGCTCGGTTTTCGCTATACACCGTACTTATAGGATTTACTATTTTTGTATTACTCTCTTTGTTGAATATTTTGATAATTAGAAGAAAGGTGAAATAAGCTTATTCTATTTTACTATCATATATTTCGCCAACAGATATTCTTTAGCAGTCTAAGGATATGTGTTGGCGAAGTTCTTTTTATTCTCTTAAAATCTAATATTAATCTAATAATTGAAATGAAAATTTATAAAAAAGAACCTATCGAAAGATAAGGTTGGGATAGAAACAATTATTATTTTATTTTTGCTCACTTACAAAAATACGCATGAAATTATATAAACTATGAAAACTTTACTGATTGCAATTAGTACAACTATCTTATTATTATTTACCTCGTGTGAAGATGATATGGATAAAGGAGTTGGAGCCGGAGGTGGCATGCAGGATGCTAATACTATCACAAGATCGACTCTCCCTCAAGAAGACAATGGGATTATTCCTATTACTGATACCATCTTGAAGGTTGATGAAAACCTTGATAAACAGTAATTTTATTCTTACACTTCAAACTTTCCTTAATGAAACTACGACTTAAATACTTATTCTGTCTATTGATAGGACTATCCTTTTTTTCTTGCCAAAAAGATGACTCTCAAGAGAAATTATTGGAACAAGCTCAGAGCAGCTTAGTTGTTGGTAAGCCTGATATAACGCTTAATTTGCTTGACTCTATTAAGAATCCAGAGAAAATGGATAAGGATGATTATATGAAATATATAGTGGTTTATGTAGGAGCAAAAAAGGAAACTAAAGCTGATATAACCCAAGATACCTTGATTTTTGAGGCTCAGAGCTATTTTAAAAATGAAGGAGATGCTCAGAACTCGGCACTAGCCAATTATTATTCAGGATGGGTATATTATGTGAATAATAAATTACCTCAATCCTTAGAATCTTTTATGTATAGTGCCAACGCAGCCGACAAATCACAGAATTATTTATTGGCAGCCAAGAGTTTTAATAATTTAGGATATATTTATTATAAAGAGAATCTTTTGGATAGTGCTATTTGTAATTACAAATTAGCTTTGACGTATTATGGTAAGTTGGAAAATATAAGTCAATTGGAGATAGAGACATTTACTAATGTAGGTCTCTCGTATGAAGAAAGTAATAAATTTGATAGTGCTTATTTTTACTATAATAAAGCTTTAAATAAATCAGTCGATGTAAATAATGAAAAGTATCAAAGCTTTTCTTTGCAAAACTTAGGGGTGTTGTGTTATAAAATAAAGGAGTATGAAGAAGCTATAAAATATTTTGAATCGGCTTTAAACTTATCTTTTACTGATGAAGAAAATATTCGAAAAATGAGAATCAGTCTCTTAGATATTTATAACAAAAAAGGAGATACTAAGTCAGCTAAGCAATATGCAGATTTGGTAATTGCCGACCTTCCCGAAGTAACATATAAATATACTTCCAAAGAGATGTATGCCGCTCTTGCTGAATATTATAAGCAATTAGGCGATTACAAGCAGGCATTTCAGTATAGTGAACAGGAAAAAATAATAAAAGAGCAAATCGAAAAAGAAGCCGATGCACCGGCTTTATTGGCTGCTGACAAAAATTATTATTTAGTACAAAAGGAAAGAGAGGTACAAGAATTCAAGTCACATATTAATTTCTTGCTTATAATCGGCTTAATTATCTTCTGTGTTATATTGGCATTCGTCCTGTTTGTTTGGAGGAATCGTAAAAAAGATAAGGCTCAAATAAGAGAATGTGTAGAGAAATACGAAATACTCAAAGGTTTGATATATTCGATGGGTAAAGAATATCCACAAATAGAAGCAGAAATCAAGTCTATGCTGGCGGATGAATAAACAGGATGATTTATTTATGCTATAGCTTGAACGAATAATGTGTAGCACTATTTATCTATAGACAAAGCGGTCTTTGAAGCAGACCTTAAGATATATAGAAGAAAGGTGCAAAGGTTATAAAAGTGACAGATATTGTCACTTTTTATGTTTTACTTATAGTCTATCTGTTTGTAAAGTAGTAGTATAAGTTTATTCGGGTGGAAAAGCGTATTTTGCGTGTCACTTTTGTCACTTTTGTAATCTTTTTCAATTTAAAGGGTTTAAATATAGATATTTATATAAGGGGCGAAAGTGACAACTATGTTTGTTTCTGTAACCTTTTTGTCACTACTTATATTCGGTTGCTATAACCACTTCTTCCGCCTGAAGAAAACAAGTATACCTGCCGATGAAGCTAACATCAACCCAATAGCAACAATATATCCGTAGTCCCATTTAAGCTCCGGCATAATGTCGAAGTTCATTCCGTAAATACTCGCAATAAGGGTAGGGGGCATGAATATTACCGAAATAATGGTAAATATTTTGATGATTTTATTTTGCTCAATATTAACAAATCCTAGGAATGTATCTTGCAGATAATCAAGCCTATCGAAACTAAACTTAATGTGCTCGAGTAGTGAGTTAATGTCTTTTACGATAATAGTTAGTTTGCCATGAAGCTCCCTGTTGATTAGTTCGCTTTTCAACATACTCGATACAGCCCGTTGTTTTTCGATTATATTTTCTCGCAACATCATGGTCTTTTCCTGAAGGTTCTTGATCTCCATCAATAATTCCTCATCGGCTTCCTCCATAGTCAGGGTATTACTCAATATGGTAATCTTTTGGGTCATTTCCTCAATCATGTCGGCATCTACTTCTACCCTTGTTTCGAGTAATGCTACAAACACATGATAGCCTGTAGGATAATTTCGCGGGTTGGCCGATATCTTCTTTACTGTTTCCTGAAACGAAGTGAGGTCCTCGTCACGAACGGTTATCAGTATATTATTCTTTAGGATGAAAGAAACCAACTCTTTCTCGAAATTGGGACGTAAGAAGTTAAAGTTGACAACCAGCGAGTCGTAGGTTTCTATATATCGCGATGACATCTCGATTTCTATCATCTCTTCCTCTTCCTGAATATATATTTTCAGATAATCCTCCAATTCGTTCTCTATTTCTTCATCCACGTTATTGAGGTCTATCCAGAGAAAATTCTTGATAGGATTGGTCTTTAAGAATTCGATACTGCGGCTGATACGAATTACATTGTCTTTGTGATAGAATAATCTTACTTCAGACATAATAAGTATTTAGTGATGAGTACTGGTTGTTAACTGTTCTTTGTAACGCCTGCTAAAGCAATAAACAAGATCTGTGATCTTTATTCTTTCCGCCTGATTCCGGCATCTTCCGCGCCTTGAGGCATGTGTTCACGGGTTAGGTTCGTCAAATATATAAATTCTTCGACAGACAATTGTTCGGGACGTCGTTCAAAAATAGGATCTGAGTATATATCATTGTCTTTACCCAACAACGGTTTCATCGAATTACGTAATGTCTTGCGACGTTGGTTGAAAGAGGTCTTAATAACCGTTTTGAATAATTTCTCATCGCAACCCAGGCTTTCCCTGTTATTACGTACCAATCGTATGACAGCCGATTTCACCTTAGGGGGAGGGTCGAAAACAGTTTCGCTTACGGTAAACAGATACTCAATATCGTACCATGCTTGAAGCAGCACGCTAAGTATTCCGTATGCTTTTTTACCGGGTTTCGATGCAATACGTTCGGCAACTTCTTTTTGAAGCATACCCGAGCAGCATGGAATATGCTTTCGGTAATCGAGAACTTTAAAGAATATTTGAGAAGATATATTATAAGGGTAATTACCTATAATGCAAAACTGATCGGGATATATATCCGTTGGGTTTAGTTGCAGGAAGTCACCTTCGATGATATGTCCTTTTAGAGCCGGAAAATGTTCGTTAAGGTACGGAACCGATTCTCGGTCAATTTCGATGACGGTCAGATCGCGATTTTTTTCGAGCAAATATTGTGTCAGTACCCCCATTCCGGGACCAACTTCGATTATGGGAACATCCGCAAAATTATCTAAAGTATCAGCTATTTGCCTAGCTATTTGCAGATCTGTCAAAAAATGCTGTCCCAAAAATTTCTTTGCTTTTACGTCTCCCATCTATCTCTAAAGTCTAAGACTTATTTATTGTTTTGGTTGGTGATCCATCAAAACTTGTTATTACTCGGTAATGCAAACGACCCAGTGCTATATTTTATTAAGAGGGTAAATTGTATGGCTGTATCTTTTCGGCGAACAGATAGCTTAACTCTTCCTCAAAGAAATAAAAAGGTCTGCAACCTCGTTTTATTAAATATCCTTATATTTGCAATGAACAAAGTTAATGAATTTATCATTGTAATGCACATCAATGCTGTTCATTTACATCGAATAAGTAAACATAATGGATATTAATCAAACCGACGAACCTCAAAAAGAAGGATCAGTAATAAGTAAATCTCTGAAAATACTTATCCCTTTGGGTCTAGGGGTAGCAGTGTTATGGCTTTTATACCGTGACACAAATTTTGGAAAAATGTGGATTACTATCAAGGATGCTAACTTTGCTATCCTTTTGTTTTCCCTTATTTTTGGTGCATTAGGCAACGTTATAAGAGGCTTCAGATGGAAGTTGTTGATAGAACCATTAGGATATAATCCTCCGACATCAAGTTTGGTATATTCAGTATTGGGAAGCTATGCCGTAAATATTGCCATACCACGTGGAGGAGAGGTTTGGAGATGTGCAGTTATAGCGAAGGACGAAAAAATTCCCTTTACTAAACTTTTTGGGACTATGCTTCTCGATAGGGTTAGCGATACGATAATGGTTGCTTGTATTATTTTATTGGCTTGTTGCTTTAATGTCGATTTTTTTATCTCTTATATAAAGGAAAATCAAGCATTGTCACAATCTATAAATAATATATTTTCATCACCTTGGACTATCGGGAGTATTATTACAATCGTTGCTGTAATTATTGTAACTTTTACCGTCTTTAAAAATACAGCCCCTGTCATAAAGGTTAAAAGCTTTTTCAAATCAATAGGTCAAGATATGAAGGCTATATTTAAGATGAAGAAAAAGGCTCGCTTTTTAATCTATAGTGTTGGCATTTGGCTGTCTTATTTTCTATATTTCTATATTACTTTCTATGCATTTGATTTTACAAGAGATCTGGGGCTTACAGCCGGTCTCATAGCTTTTGCTCTAAGTAGTTTGAGTATGGCTATTCCTACCAATGGAGGTATGGGGGTTTGGCATGCTGCCGTAGTGCTATCTTTGGGTTTATATGGAGTTGCTAAAGATTCGGGAGAAGCATTTGCTTTTGCTGTTTTTGCTATCCAATCATTGTGGATTGTATTATGTGGACTATTTGGAATGGGTGCATTAGCAGTAAAGAGTCGAAATAGATGAAAGGGTTAATATGCCTGTTTTTATATATCGGGTTTCTTTTTTCAGTTTTTGGAGAAGAACCTACTCCATCACCTGCTCTTACTCTAATAGAAAAGGACGCCGATGAGCCTTTACTTGTTGGTTACGGTTATATTCAAGTTTGGGATATGCTGAACAAGAAGAAAGAGATTGCAGATACAGATTTATATAAATTGGAAGCCTTCACGAGGCTCAAAGACGGGCAGGATCAATTCTCATATTATATTCTTGAAGAAGTAAATTGGGGAGACTCTTTCAAGTCTTTTTTGATTTATGAGGATTATGAGTCGGAATCAGCTATTTGGTTAGCTAATTATGATGAAGATTATAATCTGATTGACTACCTTGAAATCTATTATGACAATGCAGAAGGAGCTTGGACAACAACTTCTAAGATATACCGTAAGCAACATCTGATTGAATTGACTCAATACGATGCTTATGGAATGCCTGAGACATCAATCAAAAGATTTGAGATAACATCTAATGGTAAAATACAACAATAAAATATACTTATTATGGCAAAAGAAATAGTAAACCTAAAACCAGAGAGTGTTTGGAAACACTTTTATGAGTTGACACAAATACCACGTCCGACCGGACATACCAAGGCGGTCGAAAAATATGTAGTTGATTTTGCGAAATCACTGAGTCTAGATGTTAATCAAGATAAAGTAGGTAATGTTCTTATTACAAAACCTGCATCGAAAGGTATGGAGAATGCACCGACTGTAATTTTGCAAGCACATTTGGATATGGTACCACAAAAGAATTCGAATGTAAAACACGATTTCCTGAAAGACCCGATTGACGCATATATCGATGGGAATAAAGTGAAAGCCCGTTCTACTACTTTAGGAGCCGATAATGGTATTGGTGCAGCTGCTATTCTTGCTGTCATGGAAGACAATAGCCTTAAACATGGTAAAATAGAAGGACTCTTTACTATCGATGAAGAAGAAGGTATGGTAGGAGCCTTTGGTCTCGAAGCTGGATTCTTAACGGGAAGTATACTTTTGAATCTGGACACAGAAGAAGAAGGTGAGCTTTGCGTCGGTTGTGCAGGAGGTATTGACGAAAATGTATCGTGGCAGTTCAAAGAAGTTGAAGTACCCGAAGGTGATGTTGCCGTAAAGATAAGTCTTACAGGGCTTAAAGGCGGTCATTCCGGTGGTGAAATCCACTTAGGAAGAGGTAATGCCAATAAACTGATGTTTCGCTTGCTTAAACAGGCTGTAGCCGGAGTTGAAGCTCGGCTTGCATTTATAGACGGAGGCTCGTTGCGTAATGCAATACCAAGAGAAGCTTTTGCAATTGTAACAGTTCCTGCCGAAAATGTAGATGCACTTTTAGACTTAGTTGATGAATACAATGATATTTACAATGAAGAATATCAAGATATAGAAAATAATCTGACTTTAAAAGCAGAGAAAACCGATTTACCTAAGGCGTTGATTCCTGAAGAAATCCAAGACGATCTTATCAATGCTGTAGAAGCATGTCCTAATGGTGTGATAAGTATGTTACAGGAATTCCCCGGGACAGTAGAGGCTTCAACAAATATAGCTTCCGTAAAATCGAGCGAAGGTAAAATTGAGATAAAATTTCTGACACGCAGTTCGTCCGAAACTAAAAAATATGCACTCGATTCCAGTATCCAAAGCTTGTTTTCTTTAGCAGATGCTAAGGTTGAAGCTGTAAATGCCTATCCGGGATGGCAGCCCAATATACATTCTAAAACTTTGCAGGTAATGAGGGATGTGTATAATACAAAATTCGGAAAAGATCCTATAGTTCAGGTTGTGCATGCAGGTCTTGAGTGTGGAATCATCTTAGACAGTACTCCGGGGTTGGATATTGTTTCATTTGGTCCGACTATCATGAATCCTCATTCACCTGATGAGTTTGTGGAAATTGATACAGTAGCGAAATTTTATGACTATCTGATTACTATTCTTGAAGAATTGAAATAAGAGTTTGAGGTAGATGGTCGCTATTTGCTCTTAAAATATTAAAAGGCTAAGACCTTAATAACCGTAAAAAAATATTTTTTACGGTTATTTTTTTTTGCTTAAATTCTACTGTTCTTTTTAAGTTCAATACCTTTGCTTGATATGCAAAGAAGTCTCAGGCTTCTATAAACCTTAAAAATATTACTAATGAAAAAGATTATTTATCTATTCTGTATCTCTTTTATTCTAATTGGTTGCGGAGGAAAAACAAACAAGACAGATGTTGTTTCTGATGCCGAAACCTTTAAAGTTCTTCAATTTAATATATGGCAGGAAGGTACTGTAGTACCGGGAGGCTATGAAGCTATTGTTCAGCAAATACTCGATTCTAAAGCTGATCTTATAACATTAAGTGAAGTCCGTAATTATAATGATACCCGCTTTTGTGATAGGATTGTTCAATCGTTAAAAGATAGCGGGCAAGTGTTCTATTCTTTTTACAGTTATGATTCGGGTATTCTTTCCCGATATCCGATTATCGACTCAACAACCGTATACCCATGTGTAGATGATCATGGAAGTGCCTATCGCGCATTGGTGGATATGAACGGACAGGAAGTTGCCGTTTATACTACTCACTTGGATTATTTGAATGATACATATTATGATGTAAAAGGCTACAATGGATCTACTTGGAAAAAACGTACTCCTATGCTTGATGTAGATTCGATTCTAGCAGATAATGTATTGTCTAAAAGAGACGATGGGATGAAAGCCATCCTTGAAAAGGCAAAAGAAGACAGGGCGAAGAATCGAATTGTTATTATAGGTGGAGACTTTAACGAACCATCACATCAGGATTGGATTGAAAGTACAAAGGATATGTTTGACCGACATGGGGTTGTTGTACCCTGGACTGTCAGTACTATGCTTGCTGATGAAAGTTATATTGATGCCTATCGAAAGGCTTATCCTGATCCTGTTACTCATCCCGGTATAACTTTTCCCGCAGATAATCCTTTGATAGATATAAATAAACTGACTTGGACTCCTGATGCCGATGAACGCGAGCGTGTCGATTTCATTTATTATGCCCCCTTTGAAGGGCTGGAATTGAATAATGCTATCATATGGGGACCCGATGGTTCTATTGCATACAGTAAAAGGGTAAAAGATAATACACAAGATATTTTTGAAATAGGTCGGGGAGTTTGGCCTACCGATCATAAAGCGGTACTCGCAACATTTACTCTAAATAAGAAGAAGTGATAATACAATTTAGTAAAAAGGAAAAGGCAGTTATAAAACTGCCTTTTCCTTTTTATTTATCCTTTACGTACTACCGATAGAAATACTGTTCTTGAGGTACTGCCAGCCGCTGTTTGCATAGCCCACCATTTCATCTCATACCATCGCCATACGCCGGTGCTTACTTGTACTTGTACATTAGAGGTGATAACTTCTGCATATACTGTTGTCCAATAAACAATATTATTAACATCGACTTGTAGAAAGTTACCGGGGGTAACGGTTTGGTTTAATGCTGTTCTGTTTTCGTTTACTTCCGTAGCAAATGTTTGTAAGCTGATAAGCTGATTTTGGGTTGAAACATTATATATTCTTGGACTGTAGAAAGTTGCATCATAGTATGCCAAGTCCATTTTTAAGCCATCAATAACAGGCAATTGTGTTGGAAACTGAGTTGATAGAAGAGTTCCATTTGTAAGTCCCGATGTATTAAATATTCCTGAAAATGTAATAAAGCTTCCGATGTTAAGTTCTAAACTTCCACTTACACCCACGGTACATGTATTGCCGAGTACATCAATATTAAAATAGGCTGTTGCAGGAGAATCAAGAAGAGGAGTTCCAGATAAAGTATATCTTAATACACCGTTACCTTGTTGTAATACTCCTGCTTGCAATGTCGCAGTAAGTCCTGTGTTACCTGTTGAAGCTATAGGAGTTCCTGCAGGATAAGAGGCACCATTACCACCTGTGTAGGGTATCTCCATAATTCCTTCATAGGGAACACCTGCGTTGAAAACTGTTGGGTTAATTGTTGCACCAGTGCATTGTATACCGGATATTCCGGGTGCCTGTACTTCTTCTGATGCCAGCCTTACCCACATCGATCCATCCCATGTTAGATAACCTTCTATTTTGAAATTTCCTGTGGCAGTGTTGTAAACAGTAAGTCCTACTGCTGGATTGGGAACCGTTGTTTGGTCGGTGTTAGAATCCAGTGCTACCCGAGGGAGAAGTACGCCTTTATTTGTACTCATAACTTCAAGCATTGCCGAAGACGAAATATTTGTAGTGCCAATCCCAACCTGTGCATAAGTTAGTATTATGCACAATTGAAATAATATAGATATTAAAATTTTCTTATTCATGTCTGATAATATTTTATAATTAGGTTGACAGCACATTATGCTTTTCGTACAACTGACATGAAAATCACCTTTTCAGTACCAATTTGCATAGCCCACCATTTCATTTCATACCAACGCCATACACCGGGAACTATTTGCACCTGTACATTCGCAGTTATTACTTCGGCGGCTGTAGTTGTCCAATAAACAATATCATTATTATCGACAAGCATACTTGCTCCGGGTGCAACAGTCTGATTTAAGTTACTTCTATACTCATTTACCTGTGTAGCAAAAGATTGTAAGCTTATGAGCTGACTGGTGGTATTTGTATTAATAATTCTGGGTCTGTAATAAGTAGCATCATAATATATCAAGTCCATTCTAAGACCATCGATGAGGGGAAGCCCCGTTCTTAGAGATGATAAGTATGTTCCGCTAGTTATACCTGTTGTGGGTATGGATGTTATAAGTGTCTGAGATAGTCCTACCCCCAAGGTTGTTCCACTTACGGCTACGCTACAATTTTTTCCTAAAAAGCTGATATCAAATATAGCAGGAACAGGAGAGTCGTATAGTGGAGTTCCCGATAAGGTAAAAGTCAGTTCTCCGGCTCCATATGCAAGTGTGCCTGGCTGTAAGGTGGCTGTAAGTCCTGTATTATATCCGGTTGAGGGAATGGCAGTACCTGCAGGATACAGCCCTCCGTTTCCACCTGTGTAAGGTATTGTCAATGTCCCATCATAAGGGACTCCGGCTTGAAAGAGTGCCGGGCTTATTTTCGCATTTTCACACTGTAAGGTGGATATGGAAGGCGACGCAGTAGCTGTAAGATTAATTTTCTTCCAGTTTGTTCCATCCCAACATACAAGTCCCTGATAAAGTAATCCTCCTGTTCCGGTATTATAAATTAAAAGTCCTTCTTCGGGATTGGGGATTGTTGTCTGGTCGGTATCTGATATTAAAGCTATTCTAGGAAATAATACGCCTTGATTAGTACTCGTGATATCAAGTACAGTGGATGGATTAGGGTTTTCTGTTCCGATTCCTATTTGCTGGGCATATATCAGGCTTGTTGATAGCCATAAACTATAAAGTGTAAAAAATACGATTCTTGTTCTCATAACTAAAACTGATTATACCTGTTAGGACTTTCTGACTAGTGACATAAAAATAATTTTCACCGTGTTTATCTCCATAGCCCACCAAGTCATTTCGTACCAGCGCCATACCGAGGGAGTTATTTGTACCTGTAAATCGGTAACAACGGTTGATGATGTAGTAGAACTCCAAGCAACATTGAATATAGGGGTCGTCGCTCTGGCGGTTACATTTACATAATCCCAATTAGTGCTGGTTACTTCGGAAGCCTTGTAGATAGTCCTGTTTAAGTTTGTGACATTCTGAAGGCCTACAACAGAAAAGGTTTGGAAACTTACGATTTTTTGTTCAGAGCTTATATTATATACTCTTGGGTAATAAGTTCCAGCCCCATTTGATATAAGATCCATACGTAAACCATCAACTGTAGGTAATTGAGTTGGGTAATAACTGGATAAGATAGTTCCATTTGCATTTTGTGCCTGAGTTAAACTCGCTATAAATGATAGTTGTTGTCCCACTTCTATTTGTTGTCCGGTTAGTGCAGCTATACAGTTAAATCCAAGTTCATTAATATTGAACAAGGCAACGGTAGGTGAAGAGTAAGCGGGTGTTCCCGTAAGCCTGAATACCAATTGACCGCTTCCTGTTGCCAATACTCCGGTTTCGCGTGTTGCGGTTAATCCTGTATTTACTAGCGAGTTCATAGGTGTACCGGAGCTATATGCACCCCCATTACCTCCTGTATATGGAATGGTCATTATCCCTTCGTAAGGTACACCAGCAGTAAACGTAGCCGGAGAGAATTCGGCTCTGTTGCAGAGTAAGCCCGTGATAACTGGATTTACAACTGTTGTAAGAGTTAGTTTTTCCCATTCTGTACCTGTCCAATATACATATCCCGGTATATCTAATCCTCCTGTACCCGTATTGTAAACAAGAAGCCCGACAGAAGGATTCTCAATAGTAACTATATCTGTTTTTGAAGTTAAGCTAATTTTTGGGAAAAGAACTCCTTTATTAGAGCTTACTATTTGAAGAATAGCTGATGGGTCGATAGTTGTTGTTCCGATTCCAACCCCTTGAGTTGTTTGAGCATGTGTGATATTTATTATGCAGATACAACTGATAATCAAAGGTAACATTCTTTTTACCATAGTTTGATACTTTTTAATAGGTAATAGAATATGAAACTATTAACCTTTCTGTAAAATCTTGATTTTATATATAGTCTATAGTCTATTAGACAATATCACAATAGGATGATATTGATTTTATTTTTTAGAAAATCCTAACTGATCTTTACAATAAGTAGAACAATAGAGCTTAAGATAAGTTTAATAGAAATGTGGAGAACTGTTTTATGTTAAAAAAACATATTCACGCCCTGTCTTTCCTATGACGAGAAACTTCCTTTTAAGCTATTGATTGATAAAATTTTGTTGATCTGTGCAAAGATAACTTTTTTTTTAAGAAATACTAAAAAAGAGTGTAATTGAATGGGGTACTTATGATCTACGCCTTAGAATCAGGTATTGATCTTAAGGCGTAGTCCTATTTTCGCTAATTCGTTCTGTTAAAAATTAACATACTAAATCAGTAATGAAGTAGCAGAAATTATAAATAATCTTCAAAATAGCGTGTAATATGTTCATGAAGATGTACACGATCGTGTCCTGTCATATTGTGTCCATGACCCGGATAGATAAATAGATCAGGGTGTGTACCCTTTTTTATTGATGATTTTATAAATTGAAGATTATGTTGTAATACTACGGTTGGATCTTCGTCTCCGTGAATAAGAAGTAATCTGCCTTTTAAGTCTCCAGCCCGGTCTACCATACTTGTTTCTGCATAGCCGTCGGGGTTTTCTTTTGGTGAATCCATATAGCGCTCACCATACATTATTTCATAATACTTCCAGTCAGTAACAGGCCCTCCTGCTACACCGACTTTGAATGTCTCGGGGTGGCGGAGCATCAAATTTAATGTCATAAATCCACCATAACTCCAGCCATGCACACCTATTCTATTTGCGTCAACATATGGCAATGATTTAAGAAATTCTACCCCTGTCATTTGATCCTGGGTTTCTGTTACACCCAATTGACGGTGTGTGATGTTTTCAAAGTCGATCCCTCTGTTCGAAGTTCCTCTGTTGTCAATTGTAAAAACAACATAGCCTTTTTCTGCCATGTAAATATCCCATCCGCGTGCCTGTCCCATCCATGAATTATCTACTAGCTGAGAGTGAGGACCTCCATATACATAAACAATGGTAGGATATTTCTTAGACGAATCGTAATTCATAGGCTTAACTAATCGATAATATAGGTCAGTTTTTCCATCATTGGCTTTTATTGATCCTATAACAATTTCGGGCATTGTAATTTTAGCATAAGGATCTTTAGCTTGAAAGAAAGTATGGCTCTTGTTTGATTTAGTTTCAGTTATAGTTATTTTCCCGGGATTGTATTGCGAAGTGTATTGATCTAAGATATACTTTCCCGAGGCACTTACCTTTGCTGAGTGAGTACCTTCCTCTTTAGATAATTGAGTTCTTTTTCCACTTTTTAGGTTAAGTTGATAAATATGCTTTTCGATTGGCGATACTTCAGTTGAGATGTAGTATAAATTGTTGCCAGTATCATCAAAACCAAGAACTTCGGTAATATCCCAATTTCCGGATGTTAATTGTTTCTTCAGATTACCGTTTATGTCATATTGGTACAGGTGATTATGACCATCTCTTTTGCTTTGCCATAAGAATGATTGAGGATCGTTTTTCAAGAATAGTACCGGATTTTCGGGTTCCACATATTTGGGGTGGATCTCGGTAAACAGGATAGCATCCGGTTTGCCCGATGCAACATCATAACGGATGACTTTACAAGTATCCTGTCCTCTATTTAGTTCAGCGAGATAGATGTATTTTTCATCGGGACTCCATGCGATATTTGTTAGATATTTTTCTTTTGGGGTTCCGGTATTTAAAAATATCGTTTTTTGATTCTCAAGATTGAAAATGCCGACTGTTACATGGTGGCTCTTCAGGCCGGCCATTGGATATTTTATATCTTTTAGTTCAGCTATGCGTGTGGATATATCCACAAGAGGATAATCAGCTACCATAGTTTCATCCATTCGATAAAAAGCAAGTTTATTCCCCGATGGAGACCAGAAGGTTCCTTTTTTAATACCAAACTCATTACGATGTACCGCCTGTCCATTTACAATACCCTTGTCAGAATCTGATGTAATTGCAATCTCATTCCCTGGTTGCGTTACATAAAGGTTATTGCCTTTAGTGTAAGCAAAAGCTTTACTTGTTTCAGAGAAGTCTTGGTTAGCGGCGTCTTTCGGTAAATTATATGTGTTGGTAACTTGATTCGATTCTATGTTGTATAGAAAAGCTTCTTGTCCATTATTAACCAGAATGACTTTTTCTTTGGCATAAGGAAAACTAATCGAAGCTAAAGATTTTATTGTATTTTTTCCATTTGCTTCTAAACCGGAATTAATTGCTTTTTTGTCAATCAGAAAATTATTTGATTCTTTTTCCGATTTAGCGGCAGACATTATAGAGTCACCTTTAATGTATATGGGAGTATCGCCCCACCATTGCAGTTGTTGAGGGAATGATACCCTGTATTTAGCATAGGATTTTCCTCCAGGAATCAAATCTTCTAAACTGAGTGGAATGGATGTGTTTTGTGCCATTGATATGAACGATGATAATGTACAAATTGAAATAAAACAGACTTTTAAGATCTTCATAGTTACACTTCATTTAAATGAAAGACAAAGATACTTATTATCCCACTTTCGAGTACATCAAAAAAAGGTCTTTTTAGCTGAACAAAAAGCTTTTATTTTTGTTAAAAATAACAAAAATATGCAATCGTAAATTAAACGTAAATGCTATCTTTGTATCAAATGAGCTAAAGGTAGCACTCATATGAAAAATAGGTACAATATTTGTGCTTGTTACGTATACAAAAAATCAAGGAATTGAAAACGTCGAAACTATATTTTATAACGATAAAAAGACTGGTAATATTCAGTTTTATCGTATTTACAGCCGTAAGTTGTACAAATACGTCTGACATTAATTTTACGGTCGAAGGTAAGTTGGAAAATTTGTCAGTATCGAATATTTATGCGATAAAGCAAATATCGCAAGACTCTATGGCTATTGATACCATTGCTGTAGATAAAGGTGGAAAATTTACCTATAAAGGGAATATCGAAGCTCAGGCGTTGGTTTCGCTATTTACCGGAGAAGGTTTAAAACCGATAACATTTTTTCTGGAACCTAATTACAAAGTGAGTATTAAAGGCAATGCTTTAGAGGCTGATCTCGTAGAAATAAGAGGGGGACGAGTAAATGATGATTTAACCGACTTTAAAACAAAGAATGCCAATATATTGCAGTCCAGATATCGAATTTTAGCTAAAAATGAAAATATGGATGTATCGGAGCTTAAGAATGTCAATTTTCAGTTAGCACGATGTGTACGTGAATGTGTGGAGAGTAATCCTGCTAAAATAGCATCTGTAATACTAATGAATGAGTTCTCGATTAATAATATTTCCATTGAATTATTAGGAAATGATATTGAACAATTAAAAGGGGAGGCTGCTAATTTCTACTTGACAACGCCTTTAAAAGAATACTACGATAGAGTTCGGGTTTCGATGGTAGGATCTGTTGCTCCTGATTTCACCCTGAAAAGTACACGTGGAAAAACCGTTAATCTTTCTGATTTTAAAGGAAAAAGAGTTTTACTGATCTTCGATTTAAAAGATGCTCCATCTAATGAAGGATATTTTAATCAGTTAAAAGAGACTCAGCAGAAACTAAAAGGCAAAGTTGAATTTGTAGCTATTGTAATTGATGAAAATGATAAATCGTCTGATCCTAAACTTATAGAAATAGCTAATGCTTTGGATTGGACTGTATTGTTGGATGGCAGAAAATGGAATTCGCAAGCTGTAAAAAAATATAATGTAACCGAAGCTCCTTATATGATACTTGTATCTCCTGATGGAGTGATCGAGGAAAGAGATGTCTCTTTAGAGAGTTTAGTCGAAAAATATAAATAGAAAAATAAGATATTGAGAAAAGAGGGATTTAATTAAATCTCTCTTTTTTATTTTATATTTGTCTCGATAAGTAAATAATAGATGCTTAAAAGGCTACATAGCCTTAAGTCACAAACACAAATTAGAAGATCTGAGATCTAGTACCCATCTATAAAAAAGAAAAATGTTAGTAAAAGTTTTCGGAGCCGCTGTACAGGGAGTTGATGCAACACAAATAACAATAGAAGTAAATTGTTCAAAAGGCATAAAATTTATGTTGGTCGGACTTCCCGATGCATCCGTAAAAGAAAGTCATGAGCGTATTATTTCTGCATTACAGGTAAACGGATATAAATTTCCCCGGCAACAAGTAGTCATTAACATGTCCCCAGCGGATATAAAAAAAGAAGGATCTGCATACGATTTACCTCTTGCCGTAGGTATCATGGCTGCTTCGGACAGTCTAAGAACAGACAAGCTGGAAGATTATATGTTGATGGGCGAATTGTCTTTAGATGGATCTATCCTACCGATAAAAGGAGCATTGTCAATGGCAATTAAGGCTCGTGAACTGGGCTTTAAGGGTTTGATTGTACCAAAGAAAAATGCCAAAGAAGCAGGAGTAGTTAATAATCTGGAGGTGTATGGTGTTGAAAATATAACAGAAGTCGTAAATTTTTATAACAACGAAGTCCACTTAGAGCCTGTTGTTATAGATACCAGAACCGAATTCCTTAATAATCATCAGAATTTTGAATTTAACTTCTCGGATGTAAAAGGCCAGGAAAATGTAAAGCGAGCAATTGAAGTTTCGGCGGCAGGAGGTCATAATATTATAATGATAGGTCCTCCCGGAGCCGGAAAATCGATGATGGCAAAGCGGATACCCTCAATCCTGCCTCCTTTTACTCTGTATGAGGCTTTGGAAACCACCAAAATACATAGTGTTGCAGGTAAGATCGGAGGAGATACTTCGCTGATGTGTACCCGTCCTTTTCGTTCTCCGCATCATACCATATCAGATGTTGCCATGGTTGGAGGAGGTGTTTATCCACAACCCGGAGAAATAAGTTTGGCTCACAATGGAGTATTGTTTTTGGATGAGTTGCCCGAATTTAACAGAAGTGTACTTGAGGTCTTGAGGCAGCCTTTGGAAGATAGGTCAATATCTATTTCCAGATCTAAATTTACGGTAGAATATCCTGCCAGTTTTATGTTGATTTCTTCTATGAACCCATGCCCTTGCGGTTATTTCAATCATCCAGAAAAACAGTGTGTATGTTCGCAAGGCGTTGTTCAGAAATATCTGAATAAAATATCAGGGCCATTACTCGATCGTATTGATATCCAGATAGAAATAGTTCCCGTTCCTTTTGATAAAATATCGAGTTCGGGTGTTGCCGAAGATAGTGCGGTAATAAGGGAAAGGGTTATTAAAGCCCGCGAGATTCAGGATAAACGTTTTAAGGATGAGGATTCAATTCATTGTAATGCCCAGATGACATCTAAGTTGATGCGTAAATATGCAACCCCCGATGATGAGGGGCTACAATTATTGAAAACAGCCATGAATCGTTTTAACCTTTCAGCCAGAGCCTATGATCGGATACTTAAAGTTTCACGTACCATTGCCGATTTAGACAATTCGGACAAAGTATTATCAAAACATCTTGCGGAAGCCATAAATTATAGAAATTTAGACAGGGAAAATTGGGCAACAAGGTGAAAAGGTATATCTTAATGTGTCACTTTCATATTTCCTGTTATTTTCTAACAAAAAATAGAAATAAAAATATATATTTGTAAGTTATTGGTTGGAGGTATTTTTATTTAGCAGATATTGTTTTTATATGCAGTATAGGTGAATAGTAAAAGTGCCTTTTTTTGTTTTAAATTAACAATAAAATTATTAAGATGAAATTTACAAGTTTGTGTAATTCAATCTTTGATCAGACTATTAAAGATTATCACATAAAGGATAATGTTGATACGGCTATTTCTAATCCATACGAAGTAAAGACAATAGAATATTACTTGTATTTAAAAAATTGGATTGATACCGTTCAATGGCATTTCGAAGATATAATAAGAGATCCTCAGATTGATCCGGTTGCTGCTTTGGACTTAAAGCGCCGTATTGATAAGTCGAACCAAGACCGTACTGACCTGGTTGAATTAATTGACAGTTATTTTCTGGATAAATATAAGGACATACAACCCAAGGCTGATGCTAAGATAAATACCGAAAGTCCGGCTTGGGCAGTAGACCGTTTATCGATATTAGCATTAAAGCTATATCACATGCAACAAGAGGTTGACCGAAAAGATGTAAGCCCGGAGCATCACGAACAATGTGCTAAAAAACTAGCTGTTCTTCTAGAGCAACGCAAAGATCTTTCAAAAGCAATAGATGAGTTGATGGAAGATATTGAAAACGGATCGAAGTATATGAAAGTATACAAACAAATGAAAATGTATAACGATCCCGATTTAAATCCGATTTTATACGAAAAAAAGAGTAAATAAGAATACTCTTAATAAATGACGACTATAATTTTTTTTATATAATAATGGCAAGAGTTTTAATTACTCGTATTTCTTCATTTGGGGATGTTGCGATGCTGGTTCCGGTGGTATTTTCGGTTGCGGCAAGATATCCTCAGGATCGTTTTGTAGTTTTAACCCGTAAATCTTTTGCTCCATTATTTGAGAATTTAGGTTTTAATATCGGTGCAGTTACTATTGATGTAAATAAACAGCATAAAGGATTCTTTGGAATATTCAGATTGCTGAGAAGTGTTACCCGCTATAGATATACACATGTAGCAGATGTTCACGATGTCCTGAGGACTAAAATTGTACGGTCTTATATGTCAATTTTAGGTAAGCAAGTCTCACATATCGACAAAGGGCGTAAAGAGAAGAAAAGAATGATCTCGACCAAAGAGGTTGTTCCTGCATTAAAGCCCACAACAGAGCGTTACATGGAAGTCTTTGAACAGTTAGGATTTCCTGCGGAGATGGTGTTTACAAACTTCTTTGTATTTAAAGAGCGCTCCTTGTATCCCCTTAGAGCAGTAGTGACGGAAAAGAGAGGACGGTGGATAGGTATTGCACCTTTTTCGAAGCATGCAGAAAAGGTATATCCTTTAGAGAAAATGGAAAATGTTATTGCCAAACTCTCTCAGCAATTAGATACCACTTTATTTCTTTTTGGTTCAGGGACTGAAGAGCGTAGTTTGATGCAAAAATGGGCAGATAAATACTCTAATGTGATTACTATATCAGGCAAATTAAATCTAGAGAACGAACTTCTGCTTATATCTTATTTAGATGTTATGATTTCTATGGATTCTGCCAATATGCATTTAGCATCTTTAGTTCAAGTGCCTGCTATTTCGATATGGGGAGCCACACATCCTAATTTAGGATTTTATGGTTTTGAACAAGATCCCGAAAATGCAGTACAGACTGAGATTGAATGCCGTCCATGCTCGGTTTTTGGTGAAGTACCCTGTTTTAGAAAAGATATCGCCTGCCTGAATCGGATTGAAGAAGGCGTAATTCTGAAAAAGGTAGATGAAATTCTGTATAATGGAAAATCTGTAAATAATTCAGACGAAGTTGAGCAATGAAAATCGCTATTCTATCACCGTTTTACCCTTATAGGGGAGGAATTGCTTCTTTTAGCAATCGTCTTTATAAGGAGTTGAGTGAAATGGAAAATGTAGAAGTCGAAGCTTTTTCTTTCTCTTTGTTATATCCTTCTTTCCTTTTTCCCGGTAAAACCCAGTATGTGGAAGATGAAGAGCCTGTTCTAGCAGCTCAATCCAATCGTATTCTTAATAGTATTAACCCACTCTCGTGGATATCTACAGCTAAGGCGATTAATGCATATAATCCCGACATTCTGATTGTAGCTTACTGGATGCCATTTGTGGCACCTGCATTGGGTATGGTATGCAGCCTTGTGAATAAAAAAACAAAGGTTGTTGCTCTTATCCATAATGCGATTCCTCACGAAAAGCGTTTTTTTGATAAGGCTTTTGCCAAGTACTTCTTTAAAAAATGCGATAGCTTTATTGTTTTGAGCGAGTCTGTAAAAGATGATTTACAGAAGCTTATACCTAAAGCGAAAATTTTGGTAACTCCACATCCAATTTATGATCAGTATAAGGAGCGTGTAGATAGATCTGTGGCTTGCCGGTTATTAAATATAGATTCCCGAAAAAAGAATCTCCTTTTCTTTGGACTTATTCGTGATTATAAAGGCTTAGACTTACTTATACAGGCTATGTCTTATCTGGATGAAGACTACCAGCTGATAATAGGGGGGGAATGCTACGGTGATTTTCAAAAATATCAGGAGTTAATTGATGCGTCTCCTCTTAAGGATAATATAAAAGTATTCGAACAATATATCCCCGACGATATGGTATCTATCCTTTTCTCGGCTGCAGATGTATTGATGCTGCCTTACAGGGATGCTACCCAGAGTGGGGTTGTAGCGGTGGCTTATCAGATGGAAGTACCCATAATAGCTACTAATGCGGGAGCCCTGGGGCAAACCGTTTTATCTTCTGCAACAGGTATTGTTGTTGAAGTTTTTCCGGAATCAATTGCAGAGGGAATAAGGACTTATTTTGATAATGATAAACAACATTACTTTGATAATGTAAAAATCGAAAAGAAACGCTTATCGTGGTCGTCCTTTGTGAAATCACTCCAACTCTTTCTGTAGCAGTAAAAGGTTAGCAAGTATTTTTAAAAGGTCTGCTATCTGATACCTATTTATTTCCCCGATACTATTTTCTTTATATCGCTTAGCTTATTAAGGGCTTCCATCGGTGTGAGATTATTCACATCCAATGATTGTATCTCATCTCTGACCTGACTAAGTACAGGATCATCGAGCTGAAAGAAACTAAGTTGATATCCTTCTCTCTTCTCGTTTATTTCGGCAATAGGCTTGGCAATACCTTGTTTGCGGTTATCGGTCTCTAATTGTTTCAGTATAATATCAGCACGTTTCACAATGCTTTGAGGCATACCGGCCATTTTAGCGACATGGATACCGAAACTATGTTCGCTACCTCCCTTTACTAACTTACGAAGGAATATGATTTTATTATCAGCCTCTTTTACCGAGACGTTAAAGTTCTTGATTCGCTTAAAGGATTTAGCCATCTCATTCAATTCGTGATAGTGAGTAGCAAATAACGTTTTTGCTCTGGCTTTGGGGTGTTCGTGTATATATTCGACAATGGACCAAGCGATGGATATACCGTCGTAAGTACTTGTGCCACGTCCTAATTCGTCAAATAGCACTAAGCTGCGATCTGATAAGTTGTTTAGAATATCCGAAGCCTCGTTCATCTCCACCATGAAGGTAGATTCACCTAACGAAATATTATCGGAGGCTCCTACACGGGTGAATATTTTATCAACAATACCTATCTGAGCCGATTCGGCAGGTACATAACTTCCTGCTTGTGCCATCAGAGTTATTAATGCCGTTTGTCGCAATAAAGCCGATTTACCCGCCATATTGGGTCCTGTAATAATAATGATTTGCTGAGAATTGCTATCCAGAAAAACATCATTGGCAATATATGCTTCACCTAAAGGTAGCTGCTTCTCAATAACAGGGTGTCGTCCGCTCTTTATATTAAGTACATCAGAGTCTTCAATCGTGGGGCGAATGTATTTGTTCTCTTGTGCTGTTTTAGCAAAAGAAAGCAGGCAATCAGTACGTGCAATCAGATTCGCATTTACCTGAATGGTAGGTATATATTCAATCAGGCTGTTTACCAGATTGTTATATATTGTCGTTTCAAGTGAAAGGATTTTTTCTTCTGCCCCCAAAATTTGCTCTTCATACTCTTTCAGCTCTTGAGTAATATACCGTTCCGCATTTACAAGTGTTTGTTTGCGAATCCATTCGGCAGGTACTTTGTCTTTGTGTGAATTGCGAACTTCGATGTAATATCCAAAGACATTGTTAAAGCTAATTTTAAGAGAAGATATGCCTGTCGTTTCTATTTCGCGTTGTTGTATCTGTAAAAGATAATCTTTACCCGAATAAGCAATTGCCCGAAGCTTATCTAATTCCTCATTTACACCTTTATTTATTACACTTCCTTTATTGAGTAGTGCAGGAGGATCATTTTGGATTTCTTTTTCTATTTTATCGCGAATGATTGGGCACGGATTGAGTCTTTCTCCTATCTCTTTCAAACTGGGCTCGTCCGAAGCCAAGAATAAGTTTTTGATGGGCTCAATGGCCTTTAATGCAACCTTTAGCTGAACTACATCTCGTGGTGTAATACGTCCTACAGCTACTTTCGATATAATTCGTTCAAGGTCTCCAATAAGGGACAGTTGCTCTTCTAATAACTGTTTAAGGCTAGGGTCACGGAAAAAATATTCGATAACAGCCAAACGGTCATTAATCGGTTTAACTTCTTTCAGAGGAAAAACCAACCAGCGTCGAAGCATACGTGCACCCATTGGCGATATGGTTTTGTCAAGAATGTCCAAGAGCGATTTGCCTCCTTCGTTCATGGTCGAGATTAACTCTAAACTGCGAACGGTAAACTTGTCGAGGCGCACATATCTATCCTCCTCAATTCTCGATAAAGAGGTGATATGGCTTATCTGTGTATGGTGTGTAGAATCGAGATAGTGCAGGATTGTTCCGGCAGATATTACGCCATCCGATAAATGTTCAACACCGAACCCTTTTAGGTTTTTAGTTTCGAAATGTTTAAGGAGACGGTCTTTTGCTGCATCTTGTGTGAAAATCCAGTCATCCAACTCGAATGTAAAAAATCGGGCACCAAAGTATTCATCAAACAACTTCTTTTTGCCGCGTTCTATCAATATCTCTTTAGGAGAGAAATTAGCAAGTAACTTATCTATGTATTCCTTTGTACCTTCAGCAACCATAAATTCTCCGGTAGATATATCCAGAAAGGATATTCCGAAATTCTTTTTGGCAAAATGTATGGCACAAACGAAATTATTCTCTTTATGGTTAAGTATGTTATCGTTGATAGATACACCCGGAGTAACCAGTTCAGTAACACCTCTTTTTACGAGATTTTTGGTTTGCTTAGGATCTTCAAGCTGATCACAAATGGCAACACGTCTGCCGGCACGAACAAGTTTAGGTAGATAAGTATCTAACGCATGATGAGGAAATCCTGCTAACTCTACAAATTGAGCAGCCCCGTTAGCCCTTCGGGTAAGAGTGATTCCTACTATTTCGGCAGTATCGATTGCATCTTGTGAAAATGTTTCATAAAAGTCGCCGACCCTGAATAAAAGTATTGCATCAGGATGTTTACTCTTGATTTCAAAATATTGCTTCATTAAAGGGGTTTCGGCTATTTTTTTCGACACGGTTGTATAGTTTTTGTTATTTAGAACTATTCTATTTAAGTGGCTATGGGTATTTAATGCAACATGATTTAATTATAACTGTCAGTTGTACTTATACTTGCCAAAGTAATAATAAGGTGTTATACCTTATTGAATAAACAAAGTTAGAAAAAATATGCAAATTCGACTTATCCGAAAGTAAAGTCATCCGAGATAATTTTTTAAATTAAACACAATTAAATTCCTTTTTGGAAGACAATTATTCCAATAACGATTCCCGTGGTGAGATTTCAGGGAGAAAAAAGTTAAGTTTTTTTATCTATTGATTATTATTCATAATTGTGTAAAAAGCCTTATCTGCACATATTATCAGGCGTTTATTTGTGTTTTAAACTCTTGTGTCGTTTACACACAAATTCAGATAATAAATATATTATTCACAAATGACGATAAAAATTACATCGTATTATTCTTTAATATTGTTCCCAGAATATACAATAAGTGATATTTATGGAACTTATATTTAAGAATATTAAGCAATTAATCACTCCTCAATTTCAGGAAGAAGTTTTTACCGAATTGGCGATGGATGAAGCGATGTTGATAAAATTATCTGACCCGATTATTGCCGGATTATTCGGAGGGCTTTTGACACAAGGAGATAATACAGATACTGAAAAAATATTTAAGGATTTTATCTTGAGAGCTGATGATAATGATTCGTCTGGAGTTTATTTATTAGATTCTGATGCAGATATTAAGAAAGTTAAAGCGGCAACAGCTCTGAGCAATGCTGTTTTGTTTGGAAAAAGAGAAGAGTTTGTTTCTTTCTTATCAGAGCATATCAATGTAGATGTGGTGACGGTTGACAAATTACTCACTACACTAACATACTCATTCGGTCTAGATTTGGGACGAAAGTTGATGACAGCCGAGTATACAATAACCGGTCTTTTGGGACAAATACATGCTGAAAGGAACTTTTTTCTGGGTTATATTCCTTCCGGTGTAACTTCAATATTGGGCTTGCCTTCTTTACTTACTATCGGTCAGAATCTTTCTTCCGATGCAAAAGTAGTCAGTGATGCGGTTTATTATGATATAATGCATGGTAACACCCCTGTACAAGAAAAGAAGAATAGTTGGTGGAAGTGGTTTTCTTTTAAAGCTGCTTTATAGTAGATATTTACAAAAAAAGGCCAATGTCGTGACAGAATATTGGCCTTTTATATATGGAATCTTTAGATTTTTCTTTCTTAAGCAGATACTTTTTCTTCTTTACATATGTTTTGCATGACTAAGCCGGCCAAAGTGAATCCGAATATTGCAGTAGCATGTGCCAAAGTTCCATTGATCTGAGCTTTCATGCTGCACCACTCGTGATTAACCAGATTAGGATCTCCGGGACCATTCTTTGCTTTTGGGCAAAGACACTTTTCTGTCCCACACGATTCATTGGCTCCTTTGTTTTCTAAAACTTCTTCACTATATACACAAAGAAATTTACGGGAAGGTTTTTCGCTCTTTTTGAATTTACGACGTAATGCTGCTGCTAAAGGACAGCCTTTTACCTGCCAGAATTCGGCAACCTTTATTTTGGTAGGATCTATTTTTAAGGCAGCTCCCATCGATGATAATAGTACGGCTTTAGTTTTAGTTGCCGTACGTATCAAATCCATTTTATTCGTAAGGCTGTCTATTGCATCAATGATGTAATCGTATTCGTCCAGATGGAAAGATTCCGATGTCTCAGGACTATATATTTGCTGAAGAGCATTAATCTCAGCTTTTGGGTTTATCTCCAATAAGCGTTCTTTTAAAACTTCTACTTTTACCTTACCTACGGTCTTTGTAGTAGCCAGTAATTGGCGGTTTATATTGGTAATGCAGACACGATCCGAATCAACAATAGTAATATTTCTGATACCTGAACGTACCAAACTTTCGGCACACCAACTGCCTACTCCTCCAACACCGAATATGATAACCCGTTGTGAAGCTATTTTATTCATAAGCGTATCACCAAGAAGAAGTTCCGTACGCTTGAATATTCCTTTTTCTATACCCATTTCTAGAGTTTCGTATAATAAATTGTAGTAACGTAATCCTATTTTAGATTACTGAAAAGGTCAGAGACCTTAATCTTTCTGACCGTAAGCCAAATCGCCTGCATCTCCCAATCCGGGAACTATATATGCTTTTTCGTTCAATAAAGGATCTATATCGGCTGCCCAGATAGTAGTAGTGGCATCAGGAAATTTTGCTTTGCAATAATCTATTGCTTCCTGACTGGCAATAACGGTTGCGATATGGACATGCTTGGGTGAGCCTTTAGTTAAAAGAGCATGGTAAGAAAGCTCCATACTTCCTCCTGTTGCAAGCATAGGATCGGTAAGTATAAGTACTTTATCATCCAAACGGGGCGAAGCAATGTATTCTATACTGACATGGAAGCTTTCGTGATTTTCGCGATATTTACGATAAGCAGATACAAAAGCATTTTCAGCATTGTCGAAATAATTAAGGAATCCATGATGAAAACCCAGTCCGGCACGAAGTATGGTTCCTAATACGATTTGATCTTGATATAAATTAGCCGGAGCACTGCCTAAAGGTGTTTGAACTTCTTGCATTTCATAAGAAAGGTTCTTACTGATTTCATACGCAATGATTTCTCCGATACGTTCCAGATTTCGGCGGAAGCGCATGCTGTCTTTTTGTATATTTACATCTCGAATTTCGCTGACAAAACGATTTAGGATAGAATTTTGCTCAGATAGGTTTATTACTTTCATTCCAATTATTTTGGCGACAAAGATATATCGAAAAAATGAAAATCTCTTTGTGAGAAGTATTTTTAAGATTAGAGTTCTTCATTATTAAGTTATCTTACGACCTCTTATAACGAATAAATAGTTCTAAACTTTTACAATATTTTCAGCAATATCGTATGCTTGTTTTACTCTGTCGGCAATTCCGATACCATTGCGTAAATTGCCGGCTATGGTTAGACCCGGATATTGTGCTTCTATTTTTTCGATAGTTTCGAATCTTATTCCACTCGATTTTTCATACTGCGGGATGGCGTATGGGTGACGGAATATTTTCATAAATTGAATAGAAGATGCTGGGATTTTAAATAGTCTATCTAAATCTTCTTTTACTATATTTTTAATCTCATTGTCATTCAAATCAAATATGTAAGGATTCCGAATTCCTCCCATGTATATCGCTAAAGTGGCATATCCTTCGGGAGCACGATTGGCGAAACAAAAAGAAGGAAACAATACACCTAGTATTCTTTGTTTTTCTTTTTCAGGAATCAGTCCGCCAAATGAAATGTATTTATCATCAATTGCTTCATTGTTTACCCCAACCGCAACTTGAATAACTTTGGCATAGGTGAGTGTTGAGATATTCACCATATCAGCACTGTCAATAAAGGGTAAAACCTGAGGTAGAGCATGAGCTCCTGTTGTAGAGACTACTTTGTCTGTAGTGAAAATGGTGGGATTTCCCTCTTGCCGAAAAGTAACTTCGTAGAGCTTTCCGTTGGGTATGACTTGCACTTTCTCGGCAGAACAAATGATATTCTCTGTGCCGATCTCTTCTACTAATTTTTCAATCAAAGAGCTGAATCCTTGTTTTGCGGAAAAAACTTTTCGGGTCGCTTTCCTGTCTCTATCAGTTTTAGTCTCTTTACTTTTTTTGTAAGACCCTCCTATAAAACTGCCATAATTTTGTTCCAGATTATATAACTTGGGTAGGGCATATTTTGTAACGAGTTTTTTCGGGTCTCCTGCATATATTCCTGATATAAAAGGGTTCACTGCATAGTCAACAAAAGACCGACCAATTCGTCTGGAGGCAAGTGATGCAATAGATTCTTCCGGATCAGTACCTTTCCTTCTGAATGGTTCAAATGCAATTTTAATTTTATCAGCCAACGAAAATAACGGGGTTTTCAGAAAACCCACAGCTCCCGAAGGAAGCGGATGCCATGTATTATTTTTTAGTATAAGTCGTTTTTCGGCATCACTATTAGCAATTTCGGGTTCAATATTTAGAAGTTCAAAAAGTTCAGCAATTTCCGGATTCCCTATTACTCCCGTATTGGGGCCTTCTTCGAATACAAACCCATTTTCGTTATGTGAATGGATGGATCCTCCTGTACGATTTTCCTTTTCGAGAACAACAATATTTAGTCCTTTTCGTTTCAGGTAAAAAGCAGTACTTAGTCCGGTTAATCCAGCACCAATTATAACGACATCGTATTTCATCTGACAGTTTCTTTGATCTTTAAACAAAAGTAAGTATTTAATGATAAACTCGCAGAATATAAGTTTTTATACCTGTTTTAAATACTTAAGAAAACAATACACTTATTAAAAGTGTTAGTAAAAGTAATGAAATTAAGAGAATAGAGCAATCACCAGATATAGTGATTTAGATTCAGAAACCTCTTTTGCTACGTTAATACAGAAAAGGTGTTGATTAGCTATTTGTAATATGCTGAATATCCCGCCCTCTGTTTTGATAACGGATGCGTTAATGATAAATTTTCCACTTACTTATTAACTTATATTTGAAGGAAAATAAGAAAGAAAATTTAACTTTGCGTATATCGTGTAACCAGGTTTTACCATACAATTGACAATTAGAAAAAATATACAGATATGAATAAAGTTTTATTTCTACAATATCCAAAGTGCAGTACTTGTCAGAAAGCAGCAAAATGGCTAAAAGAAAATAATATAGAAGTAGAAAGTCGTCATATAGTAGAAAATAATCCGACAGTTGAAGAGTTAAAGATTTGGATCGACAGGAGTAAATTACCTGTAAGTAAGTTTTTCAATACATCCGGAAATGTTTATAAAGAACAGAATCTGAAAGAAAAGGTAAGAACAGCATCCGATGAAGAACTCATTAAAATATTGGCTTCTAACGGGATGGTTGTAAAGCGCCCTTTGGTCATCGGTGGCGATTTTGTACTTATTGGTTTTAAAGAAGATGAGTGGACAGCTCGTTTGAAATGAGATTTCTTGATATTAATGAGTTGTAACAACTTTGGGGTAATATTCCTAAAGAGAAAAACAGGTCTCAGACCTTAATTTATGGATCAGGAAGAGAAAGGAACAGATATTAACAAGCCTCTAAAGAAGAATTATATAAAGAAAGCGTTCAAAGGCTTAACTTATATAATATTAAGCTTTATTGCATTAATCATCATATTATACGGTGTATTATCCATCCCTGCAGTTCAGCGTAAACTGGTTGATTTTGCTTTGGGTGAACTAAGAACAATTTTAAAAACCGAGGTTAGTATAGATGCAGTTAGTCTAAGACTTTTTAATCATGTGAATTTAAAGGGCGTGTATATCGAAGACCAGGCAAAAGACACACTTATTTATGCCGGAAATTTAGATGTTCGTATCAGTCCATGGTCTTTGTTGAGAAACAAGCTGTTGATTAATGAAATAGAACTGGAGGATGTCACTGCTAATTTGTCACAACAAACATCGAGTTCTGATTTTAACTTTCAATTTATAATAGATGCCTTTAGCAGCAGTGATACAACAGTAGTCGATACAACAAAAAGTAGTTTGATTATAGACATTGTTGATGTCACCCTTAAAAATGCAAAGCTTAAATACGATGTTCTTTCAGATACAATAACGCCGGGGGTATTTAATGCTTCACACATAAATATTTCAGAGCTTAATGCCAACTTGAAACTACCTTCGATAGATCCCGAAAATCTGAATATAACATTAGTATCACTCGCACTTAAAGAGCAAACCGGTATTGAGATTACGGAGCTGAAAGCACATTTGACTTCAGATAAGACTACCTATTATTTATCTGATGCATCGTTGAGCCTCCCTAATTCAGTATTGAAAATACCATCGGCACATTATAACCAGTCAACAAATGAGGTAGCTCTTGTGACTGAACAGTCGAAATTATCGAAGCTTGATTTGTATCCGTTTATACCCGGTTTGAAGTATTTACAAAATGATATTATACTGGAGACTTCGATCAAAGGTAAACTGCCTTTGGTGAATATAGAAAACTTATTGCTGAGTTATGGTGATGAGACTAATATAAAAGCTAATGGCTCGATTTCAAATTACGAACGTTACGATTTGGCAGATTTGAATCTGGATATAACCAGTTTCCAGATTACTCCCGATGCAATTGTTGATTTTGCCAAGTTAGGCGATTCAACATTCACAGCTCCCGATGTGTTGAAAACTTTAGGAAATATAAGGCTTACCGGAAATCTTTACGGTAAACTGAGCGATCTGAATATAAAAGCTGAGGCATGGGCTAAACAAGGTTCTATCCAAATGTTAGCCACAGGCTCTGTCGATACTACTTTCCAAAATTATAATGTGAAAGCCCGATTACAAACTCAAAACTTTAATCTGGGAGGATTATTAGCTAATCCCGAATTGGGGCGTTTATCTATGAATTTGAATCTGACCGCATCTCAAACACCCAGACAATCGCTACGTGCGGACGTAAAAGGGCAGGTAAACTCATTGCAATATCATAGGCAGAATTATAATAATATTCCCTTCACAGCCTATTATAATGCGGCAAAAATGGGAGCATGGATAAAAGCAGATCTCACTGCCGGAAAGTTTGAGGCAAAAGCTGATATGACTCAAGACCGGATTCCTAAGATCGATATTAATATGAGTGTCGAGAAGCTACAGGTCGATCGGTTTATTGACAGCTTACAATGGAAGAATCCATTGCTCTCTTTCGAATTGAAAGGTAATATCCTCGGGTTAGATCCTGCAAAAATACAAGGAGATGTGATAGTTGAGAACTTTGTATTTTCACGAGATAGCTTATCTTTTATTCCGGGTAAAATAGAATTAAAAGCCGGATTTACAGATGAGTCCAGAAAATTTATAACCCTTCATTCATCTTTATTGAATGCAAGTATCGAAGGGCAATATAATTTTGTGACATTATCTAATGAGGTCAATATCATAATGAATCAATACTTGCCGGGCATATTTCCTAAACCAAAATATTATCGTCAAAGAAATATGCAGAACGACTTTAATTTTAGTCTTACATTAGATAATACTGAAAATTTGAGCCGTACTTTCGATCTTCCGGCTAATGTCGTTAAGCCGATGATAATAAGTGGAATAGTTAATACAAAAGAGAACCATTTTAAAGCAACAGCGGATGTTCCTCTGGTTGAGTACGGAGACTTAAGTATCCAAAATACCCGGATTGATATCGGAAATAGTGATACACTAATCAATATATTAGGAAAAACGGTTCTGTATAATGGCTCAGAAAGAATAGATGTAGGACTTAATACAAATATAGAGTCAGATACTATTAATGCCTTGTTAACAGCTAAAACAGATACCGGAAGCTTTAGCTTCGACGGCAGTGTAAAAGCCTTGGCAAACCTGCGTATGTCAGAACGAGGAGAACTCATCTCATACCTCCATCTATTGCCTAGTGATTTGAATGTAGGCAAACTTAAAATGTCTTTGATGGATGCCGAAATAGTAAATGAAGGAGTGAAAACCAGCATATCTAATTTTGGTATTACAGTGGGTAATAATAGAATGTTGAGTCGCTTCTTTGGTGTTGATGGTGTTATCTCAGATCAGAAAACAGATACGTTGAATGTGTCATTCTTCAATGCCCATCTTGGAGATATATTTGAAGCATTTGATATCAAGAATGTAAGTGCAATTGCCGATGGCGATATAAGGGTAATGAACCTTTTGGGAACTCCCGAATTATACACCAATGATATGTCGCTTTCTAATATTATTATATTTAATGATACTCTGGGCGATCTTTCTGTAAAAAGCCATTGGAGTGAAGAAGTTGGGGCGATTGGACTTCAAGCCGATTTGCAAAAGGTTGGTTCCAATAGCCAACTACGAGGGTGGGTATATCCTTCCCGAGATTCATTGGACTTAAAATTAAGTTTAGATAAGTTAGATATTAGCTGGGTACAACCCTTTGTTGCGGATATGTTGAATAAGGCTTCGGGTAGTATTAGTACAGGCTTAAATATTAGAGGGCGTATTTCTGCTCCTTTGGTAGATGGCTGGCTGGGAGTAAACGATGCTTATGTCGGAATTGATTATACGAATGTAACATACCATATTTCAGATACAATACAAATTGAACCGAATAAAATAGGTTTTGATAACCTGGTTGTAGAAGACAGTTATAAAAATAAAGCGACGGTAAATGCTTTGGTAACTCATAAGAATTTTGAGGATATGCGTTATTCCTTGGATATGAACCTAAATAATCTGTTGGTACTGAATACTGCCGGCAGAACAGATAGTTTATTCTATGGGAAGGTATTTGCCAGCGGAACGGTAAATGTTAACGGATCGGATGAATTAATCGACCTTAAGATGAAGATTCGTAACGGACGTAATTCTGTCCTGAATGTACAAATACCTCAAACCTCTCAGGCTACGGTTTATCAAAGTATTGTGTACATAAATGTGCCGGAACAGAATAATCTGGATAATATTGTAACTGAGATACAAAAAACATTACCACTCCGCTTGTCGGTTGACCTGACAGTTACTCCTGATTTTCAGATGGGTGTTATAATTAATCCTCTCACCGGTGATGCTATGCAGGTAAAAGGCTCGGGATTGATAAAGTTTTCATATGACATGAGATCCGAAGCAATGAATGCTTTTGGAGATTATACAGTTTCGGACGGATTTGTAAGGCTGCGATTACAGAATATAAAAACTCTTGAATTTAAGATTAGAGAGGGTAGTAAATTAGTGTTTAACGGAGATCCTTTGAAAACTAATTTTGATATTACAGCATACCGGAGAGTAAGGGCTGACCTTACTACACTAGATAGAAGTTTTGGTGAAGATCCGAATAACCCGTCACGTGTAAACGTCGATTGTGAGTTGATTATTAAGGGAAATATGGATAAGATGGATGTCAGCTATAATATAACTTTACCCGATGCTACTGACGAGACACGGCAAAGAGTTAGAAGTCTTATCGCCACCGATAATCAAAAAACGATACAATTTGCTTTCCTTGTAGCTACAGGCTCATTCCATTCGGAGGGCTCTTCTGTAGGCGGAAATATGGCGGACGGAATACTTACAAGTGTTGCATCGAGTGCACTTTCTAATGGTTTAAATGCTTTATTAGGTAATGCTTTGGGGGATAAATGGGCTATCGGAACCAATATTTCTTCGAATGACGGATCATTCTCAGATATGGATATGACCGTAAGTTTATCTCGTAAATTTCTGGAAGACAAATTAGAGTTTAACAGTAATGTTGGTTATCGTACAGATCAGTCAAATGCCGATAATTCATTTATTGGAGACTTTGATATTGCATATGCATTGACTCGAAATATAAAAGCGAAAGTATTTAATCGAACTAATGAGCGACTTTATAGGCAAGCTCCTACAACTCAGGGGATAGGACTTGTGTATACCAAAGAAGCAAAGAGGATGAAAGAACTGTTTCAAGTTTTCAAGAAAAGAAAGAAGCGTTCTGCCCAAAAGGCGCATACCGAAGGTTCCAAATAAATTATGGAAGTGATAGAAGTTCAAAATATATCAAAAAGTTATGCACGATATGAGGCTCTGCATGATGTGAGCTTTAATTTGAAGAAAGGAGAAATAACGGCTTTTCTGGGACCTAACGGAGCAGGTAAGAGTACAACAATGAATATTATTGCAGGGGTTATTGCTGCGACTAAAGGCTATGTATTAATAGACGGAAAAGATATTTTAGAGGAACCGGAAAAACTAAAACGTCATATTGGCTATCTGCCTGAATATAATGCTCTTTATGAAGATATGTATGTGCGAGAGTATCTTGAATACGCAGCCTCCATGTATTTAGCGCACTCAAATGTAAAAGAGCGTGTCGCCCAAATGATTCAAACCGTATCTATCGAACCGGAGTCTCAAAAGAAAATACATGCTTTATCCAATGGAAATAAGCGCCGTGTGGGACTTGCCCAAGCCCTTATTCATAATCCGGATATTTTGATTCTGGATGAACCATCTAACGGGCTGGATCCTAATCAGCATGCTAAAATGATAGAGCTTATTGCTGAATTGGGTAAATCAAAAGTGATTTTATATTCATCTCACCGTTTCGATGATGTCTCCGATGTGGCTTCCCGTTATCTTATTCTGAATAAAGGCAGTCTGGTTTTTGATGGTAAAGCCGAAGAGGTGTCATCCATCAGAGACTTGTTCCAAACCTATTGTAAGTAATTACATAAATTATAAAAAGGTCTGAGACCTCAGAGAAAAGATGAAAATAGTAGCAGACAAAAATATACCGTTTTTAAAAGGCATTGCCGAGTCTTATGGAGAGGTAACTTATCTTTCGGGAGCTGACTTTACCAAAGAAGCCATTAAACAAGCAGATGTCTTAATTGTGCGTACAGTAACACACTTTGGCAAGGATTTGCTTGAAGGTTCTAGTGTGAAGCTTATTTGTACAGCAACAATAGGTTATGATCATATCGACACAGCGTATTGTGATGCACATAATATCAAATGGACAAATGCTCCGGGCTGTAATTCCGGTTCGGTTGAACAATATATTGCCTCAGTTTTGGTTGTTATGGCTCAGCGGAAAGGATTCTTATTGAAAGATAAAACAATAGGGATCGTAGGAGTAGGCAATGTTGGTAAAAAAGTTGCTTTAGTCTGTGAAGCCTTAGGAATGCGTGTCTTAAAAAATGACCCACCTCGCGAAAAAGTTGAAGGAAGCAATGAATTCGTACATCTGGATACTATTAAAAATGAGGCAGATATAATTACATTTCATACACCGCTCACTCGCGACGGCGAACACGCTACTTATCACTTGGCAAATCAGCTGTTTTTCGAAAGTTTGGGTAAAGCTCCCATAATAATAAATGCTGCTCGTGGTGCGATTATTGATACAATTGCTATAAAAAAGGCATTAGCAGATAAGCAGATAGTAGGAGCTATTATAGACTGTTGGGAAAAAGAACCTTCTATTGATCTCGACTATATGAATATAGTTGATATTGCAACGCCTCATATTGCAGGTTACTCTGCCGATGGAAAAGGTAATGCTACCCGAATGTCTTTAGAGGCTATTGCAGAATTCTGGGGGATGACAAAAGAGCCACTTAGTAGAATAGTCATACCTCAGGTCGAAAATCCTGTTATAGATTGGGCTGTTTTAGATGGAAATAAGCTAGAAAAAGCTATTTTGAGAACTTATGATCCTACAGAAGATCATAACCGATTGACTATAAATCCGTATGCTTTCAGTACCTTGCGTGGTAATTACCCTCTTCGCCGGGAGTATTTAAGTTATACAGTTAAGAATGTAGATAACGAAACAGATAAAGCACTGTTGCAGAAATTAGGCTTTATACTAAAATAAATGCTGAATAAGTAAAGAAACGGGAAGAGGTTGGTTAATTGAGTTCTTTCAAAATATCAAGCCCTTCTCGCCACTCGCCGTAGCCAGATTCGGCGTTAATATGTCCGGCAGCACCTATGTTGATAAGTTTACTTCCCCAACTATCAGCAAAGAGTTTTACCCTTTCAATAGATACCCAAGGATCATTGGAACTAGCCACAACAATGGTTTCAAAGTTTATCCTATCTAAAGGGATAGGAGTAAATCCACTGGAGGTGAAGGTATATAGAGGAGATTCTATATCACTTGGAGCAACAAGCAAAGCACCTTTTATTTTCCTTCCATATTGTTTTGCCCAATTGGCGATGGTTACACATCCCAAGCTATGTCCGATTAAAATAACTGTGGATAAATCGTACTTACTGATTGTATCATCAATATTTTTCATCCACTCTTCACAATTTGGCGTGTCCCATTCCTGTTGGTTTATTCTCTGAAAATTCTCACCTGAGTTCTCAAAATAAGTTTGCCAATGGTTTGCCCCTGAGTTTCCAAGCCCCGGTATAATGAAATAGTTATTCATAAAGAGAGTATTAAGTTAATTATCAGGTTATATGCATACCAAAATTTAAGAAAGATATTATTCTTTATCTTATCAGATTGATAAACTCTTCACGTGTTTTAGCCGTATTGAATACCCCTGTAAAATCGGAAGTTGTAGTTGTTGAGTTTTGCTTTTCAACTCCACGCATTTGCATACACATGTGTTGTGCCTCTATTACAACCATTACGCCCATTGGGTTTAATGTTTTCTGGATACAATCCTTTATTTGAGTAGTCAATCTTTCCTGAACCTGTAAACGTCGGGCAAAAACTTCTACTACACGAGGTATTTTACTCAATCCGGTGATATACCCGTTAGGAATATAGGCAACGTGTGCTTTTCCCCAAAATGGTAGCATATGATGCTCACATAGTGAGTAAAAGTCGATATCCTTTACAATAACCATTTGGCTGTAATCTTCTTTGAAAAGAGCTTTCTTTAGAATATCTTCCGGACTCTCGTTATAACCTTTAGTCAGGAATTTCATTGCTTTGGCTACCCTCACCGGAGTATCAAGTAAACCCTCTCGAGTTGCATCTTCTCCTAATAAATCGATGACAGATTTATAGTGGCTTGCCATTAATGATATGTTGTTTTCTTCGTTATTTGTTGAAGACATTTTATTTTCTTATTTAAATAATCTACAATAATTATTGCTGTATCTTATGTTGCTGCCAACTAAGCAATAAAAAGGTCTATGACCTTGAACTCTATTCAACGGGAATCTTAACTACATCGTCAACGATGCGCATTTCTCTTCCAAATCCCGGAAACTTGGCTTTCAATTCACTTAAAGCTTGACTGGCTTGCTCCTGTGTTTTGAAATTACCAGCTCTTACGCGCCATACGGGAGAATTGTATGATACAGTTACTTCCATGTTAGGGAAGGATGACTGTATAGCCCCTTTTCTCGAATTAGCTTCGTTCTTAGCTACTTTCTGATCATTACCTGAATAAACCTGTATGCGATACCCTTTTGCTTTTATAAAATTTTTTGGAGCATCGGTTCCGTCTGCTGTTGTTGATAATTGATTGGCTACAGCGGTCGGATTGGATGCTATGTTGTTGGTTATCATATTTGCACCAATCAGGTTTCTTATACCTTCGTCTTGATATACAACAATTTTTCCCTGTCCTGCCTTAGTTGTATTCAGGTCGTCAACAATAGATTTGCTCTGTGCATTCGAATAAAAACAGACAGCAGAAAGACATAGAAATATGTAAAATGATTTTCTCATAATGTATTGAAATATAAATAATTGTCGGATAGTTAGTGTTTTAACAATCAAAAAGATTGTTTGGTTCAGAATATTGGAACGGATAAATACAGGTTTTACTGTGCTTACTAATAATTTTTTGCCGTGATTATCTATTTATCTGGGTAATAAAATTAGTCCGTTGATGACAAATTACTTATAATTGAAAAACACGGAGGAGATTTTTACGTCTCCCCGTGTAATATTATTTTAACTTTGAATCAATTCAAAAAGCTTCGATAATTGGCATAAATTTGTCAACTTCAAGAGAAGCACCACCAATAAGTCCACCATCTACATCAGGATTTGCAAAAAGTTCTTTCGCATTAGAAGCGTTACAGCTTCCTCCGTAAAGAATAGATGTATTGTCTGCAACCTCTTTTCCATATTTCTCAGTAAGAGTTTTACGGATGAATGCGTGCATTTCCTGAGCTTGTTCCGATGTTGCAGTCTTACCAGTTCCGATTGCCCATACAGGTTCGTAGGCTAATACAATTTTAGAAAAATCAGCAGCAGAAAGATCGAAAAGAGCATTTTCTATTTGAGATTTTACTACAGCTTCCTGTTTGTTAGCTTCTCTTTCCTCCAATACTTCTCCGATACAGAAAATAGGAGTAAGTCCGTTAGCTAAAGCTAAAAGTACTTTTTCTTTTAAGATAGCATCTGTTTCGCCATAATAAGCACGACGTTCAGAGTGCCCTAATATTACATATTTAGCACCGGTAGAAGCTACCATAGCTGCAGATATTTCACCTGTATATGCGCCCGAAGCTTTGTCAGCACAGTTTTGTGCAGCAACTCCGATTTTTTGATCGCCAATAGCAGCAGAAGCACTAGCCAAATGGATAAATGGAGTACCAAGTACTACATCGCAGTTGATCGTTTTACCTGCTAATGCTGTTTTAAGAGCATCAACCATAGCTAAACCTTCTTGAAGAGTTTTGTTCATTTTCCAGTTTCCTGCAACAATGTTCTTTCTCATAATGAAATGATATTATTTAGTTAAAAAAATTAATATTTAATTTATCTCTCCATCTGTGTTATTATTTGTAACACTTTTTCGATGATATAATAATGCATCTAATAATTTAATTACAATTAAGGGTGTAAACAAAATGAAGGCAACAGTGTATAAACGCCTTTTGCTCTCCTGTTTTTGATCGGGAATATTAGCTATTGAGAGCTCTTCTATCGGTTTGTTTAGATAGCTTTCAGTAGGGACAATTCTGTCTGGCCATTTATTGATAATTACGCCATCTTTGAGCAAAATTAAGCCAGGATTGGAGCGCACAATTGTCTTTAGACTTCTCTCATCGGACAAAGCAAAGTCAAAGTTAGTAATATTTTCTTTCTCCAGTTGAAGAATAAGATCACGGGGAGATGAAGTGAGGCAATAAAACTTATAATGATGGTCTTTGGCATAGTTATTTACATCTTCAAACGAGCTCAGGTAGTCTTCTCTCATATCTGAGAGTGAATATGCGACCATAAGGAAAGTGTAATTACTGTCATTCAGTACTTCTGTCGTGATATCTTCTTCTCCTTCTATATCGGTTCGATCTTGATTCAGATATAAGCGAGTAATCGAAAAATCATGAATCAAAGGTTCTTCCCCTTCTTTTATAAGTTTACTTTGTCTATCAACAAATATCCATGTTGAATCTTCCCAAGGATAGTTTTCTTCTGTAAATTCTTTTTTGATACCATCTTTTTCATAGATGAAGACATTTTCGAATACAGGAGCTTTATCCTCTTCTACAGTCATTAGTTTAGGGATATTAGCTCCGATTTTGTAAGGTCTGAAATCGATTATAGGTTCATTGACAATATTATACACGCAAAAAGCTATGCTAAATGCAATTATATAAAGTCCTACGAACCAGTAGAATTTTCCGGTAAACAGATTTGTTATTTTCTGATGCCAGATGAGCACTACTATCGAACAAGCTAATAGTATAATATTCTTGAAGAAAGTTTGCCAATTAGTTATTATCAGTGCATCCCCAAAGCATCCGCAGTCTTTCACCGGATTAGCTATTGCGAGATAAAGGGTGAGTGGAGTCATAAAAAGCATTACCAGAAACAAAAGGCGGGATGTCCATTTCCGATAAAGACCAAATAGCATGAATATGCCGAGGCAAAATTCTCCAGCACATAATATAATTGATATGGGCAATGCAATATCATGGAAATTAACCAACCCGAATGAAGTCAGGTAATCTTGTATTTTGTAAGTTGTTCCAAGCGGGTCTATGGCTTTTACAAAACCTGAAAAAACAAATGTAATTCCGAGTAAAATACGCGAAATTTCGACGATTGTTTTTATGATAATATCTTTTGTTTTTCCCATTAACTTGTACAATAAAGTTATTCGTTATCTGTCGGATATTCGAGTTTAATTAATCCGAAAATAGAATAATTAATCATATCCATGTAATTAGCATCAATACCTTCCGATACTAATGTTTGCCCTGCATTGTCTTCTATCTGTTTAGTTCTGTATAGTTTGACTAATATCAGATCGGTGAATGAACTGATGCGCATGCTGCGCCAAGCTTCACCATAATCGTGATTTTTGGCAAACATAAGATCAGTAGTCTCTTTTATATATTTGTCATACAATTCTAAGGCTTCTTGAGTGCTTAAATCGACTATGTCGGTAGCCTTGAGGTGTAATTGAATTAATCCGATAACCCCGTAATTAACAATGCCTATAAATTCAGAGTTTATACCTTCATCGATTTTGCTTATGCCTTTTTGTTCGAGGCTTCTTATCCGTTTTGCTTTTATCAATATTTGATCTGTTACCGATTCAGGGCGTAGTATACGCCATGATGCTCCGTAGTCGATAAGTTTCTTTTCAAAAAGGGTTCTGCAAATAGATATAATATGTTCGAATTCTTGCTCTGTATTTGGCATTTTTGTTATTGTCTAAATTAGTAACGAGTCAACAAGTAAATTCATAAATAAGGTTTGTGCGTATACCTCTAAACTTGTAAACCAAAACTATATGCAAAGGTATGAAAAAAAACAAAAGCATAAGGATTTACCTTATGCTTTTCTATATATTATAACACTGTGACTTTTAAGATACTCTCAGGCTTTTTCCTAGCCTTAAAGTTTCTGTTGTTGACATGTTATTAAGCTTACATAATTGTTTGACTGTTACCCCATGCATTTTCGCAATTCGACCAAGAGTATCACCTTTCTTTATACGGTAGTACGAAACTGTTCCGGTAGCGTATTTATTTGTACTTTTTGCCGAAGACCGACTGGATGTATTTGCAACAGATCGGGCTGCTCTTCCCGGAGTGCCTAATGTACTTGTGTGTACTGTATATGTATCGCGGTGACATACTTTATTCTCAAAATCGATGATATCTACCGGATTAATCGATCTGCCAAGAAAGCGAGTTTCGAAGTGCAGGTGGGATCCTGTAGATCTTCCTGTATTTCCTCCGAGAGCAATAGGGTCTCCCGATTTTACCACATCATTATCCGATACTAGGAATTTAGACAGGTGACCGTAAACTGTTTCAAGTCCATTCGGATGACGGATTACTACGTAATATCCATAGCCTCTTCTTTCGTATTCGCAAACGCGAACTTTACCATCGAAAGCAGCGTATATTGTATCTCCTACTTGTACTTTCAGATCTATTCCGTGGTGAGTACGTCTGCCGCGGCGTCCATAATTGGATGTGGTGTATCCCATAGTCGGCATTGTGAAATTGGATAAGTCGACCTTAAATGTTTCTGGCACGCTTTCTACAGAACCATAAACATTTACATAACGATTATTCCATACTCCACCATACAGCTCGTCTTGTGGGATTTCGTCCATATCCATTATACGCTCTTCCTGAGCTTCTTTGATAAGGGATAGATCTCTTTTGATTTTTATACCATCAGCATACAAGTCGTTTGCTGGTTTACTGTGTCTTTGCTTATAGGTAAGCTCGACTCGATTGTCGTTTTTGTCATCTTGCGGCGTTTGGGCAAATGCGCACAAGGGAAGAAATAAGAGCGTAGCTAACGAGTACGCTTTAATCGTTTTTAAATTCACGTTCAATAACTTTTTGATTTGTAACTGAATTATATTTCATCATTCGCATACAGATTTGGTAAGACCCAAAGTTTGTAATCGAATAGTTCGTCCTCACTAAAGAACCGCATAAGCTCAATTTTGGCTGACTCTGCGGAATCGGATGCATGTACAATATTTTCTTGAGAACTGATTGAAAAGTCTCCTCTGATAGTGCCTGCTGCGGCTTCGCGTCCATTTGTCGCTCCGGTAATACTCCTCACAACCTTTATTGCCTCCACACCTTCCCAGCATTGAACAATTACAGGACACACCATCATAGAATTCTTAACCCGTTGGAAATACGGTTTATCTTTTAAGTTGGCATAATGCTCACTTAGAATAGCATCATCCAATTGTATCATTTTCATCCCTGCCAGCCGTAGCCCTTTGCGTTCGAACCGAGAAATAACATCTCCGATATGTCCTCGCTGAATCGCCGAAGGTTTAAGTATAACAAGGGTTTTTTCCATAAACAAAAATGATAATTTGAACGATAAACACACTTTATTTCTAAAAGTGCATTTTTCAAAGATAACATAATTATTTTGTTAATAACAAGCCCAAAATGAGCTGCTTTCATGTATTTAACAAATTTGGGAAAATGATATTTGATCTAACTTGTTGATAAACAATTGTATATGTGTTTGCCTTTTTTGTGGATTAAACAAAAGGTTGAGAACCTTAACTATTTTTAGATGTCTATTGTGTTATATTGCTTTATCTATGTGCTTGAAAGAGTGAATGTTTTATGTTGTAAAACACTGTCGTTAAATATTTTGTTGATTGAACTTAGTACTTTAAATTGGTGGATGAAGATATATTAGAAGACTTTTCCTATTTTTGTAAAACATCAAGTTAGATATATAAATATGAGAAGCCTTATCATTGCAGATACGCAAGATATAACACGTTTAGGGATTAAATATCTAGTGAAAGATTTTGAACAAATCTCTCATATCTATGATGTTGCAGATAAATCGACTTTGATATGTTCATTATCTGCGAATGAAGATGCATTGATTGTTTTAGATTATACTCTGTTTGATTTCACATCTATTAACGAATTGCAAATGTTGAGTGAGCGTTATCCTAAATCGGATTGGATTTTGTTTTCGGATGAATTAAGCGATACTTTTCTAAAGCAAATGCAAGTAAACGAATTGGAATTTAGTATTGTCTTGAAGTCGAGCTCTCAGGAAGAGATATATGCAGCCATTCGTTCAGCCATTTTTAGTGAGAGTTTTTTTTGTAAAAGAGTAGATAATCATATCAAAAGTTTGACCCGTTCTTTAGAGTCCGCCTCTGATCATAATTTGACCAATACGGAACGAGAAATTCTTAAAGAAATAGCTTTAGGAAGAACAACCAAAGAGATAGCTGCTGAAAGGAATCTGAGTTTTCACACCATTATAACCCATCGGAAGAATATATTCCGAAAATTGGAAGTAAACAACGTACATGAGGCAACCAAATATGCAATGAAGGCCGGAATTGTTGATGTATCGGAGTATTATATTTGACGTTAATCGATATCTTTGGGTGTGCTTAGTGCTTTGAAATTTCTCATCAACCCTGCATATTTAGCCCTTTTTACTGCCGAACCTTTAAATATCCGTTGATAATCTTCTACTGCCATAAAGGCGATACTTTCGTAGTCCATAGATAAAAATTCGGGACTTGGAACAAATTCAGGTGTTGAGTGAGGTTGTGCATATCTGTTCCAAGGGCATATTTGTTGACAAATATCGCACCCATACATTCTGTTGTTTAGTAAAGGTTGTATATTTTTATCTATTTCACCTTTGTTTTCTATAGTCTGATATGATATGCATTTATTTGCATTTAACAAATGTGGTTTCTCGATAGCATTGGTCGGACATGCGTTTAAACAACGTGTACATTTACCGCAAGATAGATTAAGAGGTGTATCATATGCCAATGGGATATCTATAATAATTTCCCCTAGAAAGAAATATGAACCACGTTTAGGGATAATCAGTAGTGTGTTTTTACCAATAAAGCCTAATCCTGCTTTTGCTGCCCAATAGCGTTCCAAAACAGGAGCAGTATCACAAAATATCCGTCCGTTAACATTTGGGATTAAAGTCTCTATATATTCTAATAGAATTTGTAATTTTGCTTTCATTACATCGTGGTAATCCTTGCCATATGCATAATAAGCAAATTGAGGTGCTGTTTCGGATTGTCGCTCATGTGGAAAGTAGTTCAAAGCGAGGCTTATGATCGATTTGGCATTATTGACCAATAAAGTAGGGTCGCATCTTTTTTCAACATTGCGAGCCATATATTCCATATCAGCTTGGTAACCTTTGTTGATCCACTCTTGGTAATGATTGCTTTCTATAGTTTCAATTTCTTCAGCTCGACAGATACCGCAAGCATCGAAGCCAATGGACAGGGCGTAGTTTTTGATTTGTTGAGAAATTGAATCTTTATCGCTCATTCCAATTTATTTTAAATAACTAGATGTTTTTAAGGATTGTATAACCGGAAATTATGTGAATTTTACTTGGGTTTTATTGTTTCGTGATACGCTCTATTCCTCGACGGGCATATAGTGAAGGGTCGATAGTTATTTCTTTTTTAGTGATTTTATTTCTGAATATGACAAAATCGTATTCTTTAAAATTCTTCTTTTTAAATTTCGAATACATATCTGTCCCCAGTATATATAACTTACCTTTTACTGGCTTCGCTTCCCATACTTCCGAAAGCTTGTACCTGTCGATCAGGTAATTTCCGACACTTGCAGCAAAGGTGGCATACCCTTCAGCATTTGCCTTGCGTAATAAAACGGTTTTATTCGGATCATTTTCTTTGGCAGTGTCGTCATAAGACAAGGCAGCATCTGTAATTGCTTGTGAAAGATCGACAATAGATTCTATATCTCCGGCTTGACCGCTCTTTATATTGTCTTCTATAAAGATAGCCAAATTTTTATCTTTAACTTTATAGCTTTTTCTACTGCCATCTTCTTTATAAGTAGCTACGGCACGATATACACTTCCTCTAAAAACAAATAATGCTCCTAGAATTACAAGAATAATCAGAAATATTTTTGTGAAACGGTTATTTGATTTCTTTTTCATAAATCACAGAGTTTGATTTTTTTTTGAGATCTTTGAAGAATCACTTCCCTAATAAACCCTTGGTTACATTCCATCTGAATTGTAACAAACGAAACCCTTTTTGAGGCGAAAGGATAACGATATATCCTAAGCACAAAACAAAGGATGCTATCCATTTGATAGCTTCATCAATTAGCCTTCTTTGATACTCCTTTTTTGATACCGAAAGAGTACGTATACGCTCACTCTTACCTATGGAATAAGTAAGTTTTTGAAAAAACTGATTATTTAGTTTTTGTTCAGGAATATGATGGTAAATAGGTATATCAGGAAAATAATAACAATCTATACTGTTATTTTTTAATCGGTTAAACATATCCTTGTCTTCTGCTCCTATTAAGGAGTTCCCTTTACGCCCCAATTCGGTATTGTAGTATCCATATTTCTCATAAAGTGACCTCTTGATAATAGTATGCCCCGTACCCGGATAGTTTTTGGCTTGTAACTTTTTAGCTTGATTGCCTTGATTAAAATATCCTCCGATAAGGCGTTGGGTATAATGAGACATCCATTTAGGCTGTGCTTTTTCGTATATAGGGATAACGGGTGATGCAATAAGTTGTGCGTTTGGATAACTTTTTAAATGATTGTTCAAACGCTCTAAATGTTCAGGGATTACGGTTTCATCATCATCTACGAAAATAATGTATTCGCCTTGAGCCTCCTTAATACCTCTGTTGAGTGCAAAGGACAATCCTTGATTAATTTCTTTATAATATTTGAATTGGCGATCAGCATATTTCGTCCTGAATTCGTCGCATATACCTGCTGTTGAATCTGTGCTGTTATTGTCAACAACAACTATTTCGTAATCCGAGGGATCAAAGGTTTGTTTGCAAACAGACTCAAGGGTTTTTGCAATGTATTTATCCCGATTATAAGTACAGGTTATGAACGAAAATCTTATCATTTCAAATGTTTATCTTTTCTTTTGTAGAAAATAGACCCTATCGCCCCAATCAGTAATAATACCAATAATCCGCTACTTGCTGAAGCTATGCCACGAGCGGTATTATATCCATGGGGTTCGAATTTGAATTCTATTTCGTGTTGTCCTGCCGGAATACGTATTGCACGTAGCGTCCAGTCGGCACAAAAATGCTCTACCGGCTTTCCGTCAATATATGCTTCCCATCCGTTAGGATAATATATTTCAGATAAAACAGCCAATTGTTCATTCTGAGCTGACGATTTATATTTCAGCGCATTGGGTTTGTATTCGGTCAGTTCGATAGTTGCAGAAGAATCTGGAACAATAGATAATCCTGAAAGTTTATCCTCAAACCTCTTGTCTATAATGGCTGTTGTTTTTACATCAACATTACTTAATGCAGCTATTTCTTTATCTGCATTGTCGACAAAGATGTAATTGTTCACAAACCAAGCATTTCCCATTGCATATGGGTTCTGTAATGGCGCTTGCTCGGGATGGAATATAATATACTTGGCATTAAGCATGTTTAATGCTGTATTTTTCTCGAAACTGCCTATTATGCTATCAATGTTTTGTGTATCAAAAGACTTAATTATCGAGTTGATTTCTCCTTGCAGGCGATAGTCAATTAATTCCTGATAACGTTTTAATTTAGCAGCATGGTATCCTCCTATAGATTTATGATAATAAGAGGTTTTAGTTTCATTGAATGGATTATTCAGATTCAATACACGATACGACGGATGTTTATCCTGTAAGATCGCTTTGTCAGCTTCCGTTTGAGGAAATGGGCGGTTTGAATCATATGATAACTTGCTTTGGAATTTATCGTTGTTCAGGTAACGTTTGTCTACTCCCCAAAGATCGGTAACTACCAATACTAGCAGTGCAACTGAGCAGTATACAGTAATCTTGTTCTTATCTCCTTTTAAAGCGATGGTAGAATACAAGATTCCTGCCGCTAATAGGATAAAGAAGAATGAGCGTATAGCGTCAGAAGATAATAAATCTTTACGATCGGATAGAAGTGCAGAGTAATACCAATCGGGTACTTGAGACATCCACTGGCTATCGGCAGCAGTAGTGAACTCAAAACCGAAAATTCCGGGAGCTAACCATAATAAAAGGCTTATTCCGGCTGTTATTCCTGCCGATATATAAAGCGATTTTTTTAGTTTTTCTTCTTTAATCTCTCCTCCGAAAAAGTCTTTCAGTCCCCACACGGCTACAATAAGCATGGTGAGAGCAGGAATTACAAGAGCTGTGGATACGGCTCTGAATTTATTGTACATCGGGAAATGGTAGAAGAACCAATCATTAAACAATTCGAAATTATGTCCCCACGATAAGAATATAAAGAATACTGTTGCAAAGAGCAATACCCATTTCATGGGATGTCTGATAACAAACAACCCTAACACAAACAAGAAGCAAATGATTGCCCCGAAATAAACAGGGCCTGAAGTAAATGGCTGATCTCCCCAATAAGTCTGTGCTTGTATTCCGGCCGAGTCAACCTGAGCCTGAGGCGCATTTGTTCTGATAGCCTTGTAAAGGTTAGAGGATGGAGATAACATTCCACCCGAAGCTCCGCCATGTATATCGGGGATCAATAGAGATAAAGTTTCCATTTTACCGTAGCTCCACGCAAAGGCATATTCTTTATCAAGACCTGATGATTGCTTTTCCGATTGTGTAGGTTGAGTTAATTCCGACTGTCCTCGAGTACTTTCTTTCGACATTTCATAATTGGCATATATATTTCCCAAATTGCAAAGCACTGCTATTGCAACGCCGACAGCTAAAGCCCCTGTTGCTTTAAACAATCCGGATATATTTTTTTTCAAAATATCATTAATAAGCAGACCTATGTATAAGAATATACATAATATTGCTGTATAGTAGGTAATCTGTAGGTGATTGTTCTTTATCTGTAAAGCGAGCCCCAGAGCCATAAGAAGTCCGGCCATGAAATATTGTCGCTTAAAACATGCCGCTATCCCTGCTATAATAAGGGGCAGATAGGCTATTGCCCAAGCTTTGGTAACGTGCCCGGCATCAATGATAATTATATTATAAGAAGATAAAGAGTAAGCTATAGCCCCTAATATTGCAGGAATAAAGCCCACACCCATAATACAAAACAAGATATAAGCCATAAGCATACCTGCAAATACAGGTCCTGCTGTGCTACCTCCTAAAGATTTTAAAGGGGCTTCCAAGTAATCGAGAAAATTAGGAGATCCTCCCCATATTCCGATTTGATAAGCAGGCATACCGGAAAACATGGAGCCTGTCCAAGCTGAACTTTGACCTTCTTTTTCGTAATATTGAGCCAGCTCGCGTGACATTCCTTTGTATTGTTGAACATCTCCTTGCGGTAGTACTTTACCATCCAACAAAGGGCTGAAGTATATAAAGGTAACAGCGAGGAAGCAAATGATAGCTATAGCATGTTGCAGTAATTTTTTCAGTATTGGTTTTTCTTCTTGTATCATATTGTGTATGTATTTAAAAGGTCTTTTAACCTACTTTTTCTTTAGTATATAAATAATGGAACTACATCTGCGAGTACTGAATAGGCTTTGTGTAAAAAACAGAAATCCTTTTATCAATCCTACCAAACTGGCAGCAAATGTTCCTTTGTTTTTTTCACTTAACATAGCAATATAAAAAGGATCGAAATACATGGCTTTTAGCTTTTCGATTCTAAAATTATGTTTTTCTGCAAAATAAGTGAAATCAGCAGGTGAAAAGTGCCATAGATGACGAGGTACGTCATAAGCAGCCCATTCTTCTTTGTATGTTAAAGCATCTGCCGACTTCTTATTAGGTAATGCGATGATTAAAATACCATCGTTTTTCAATATCCGATGTAAATTAGCCATTGTTTCGTTGAGTTTTTCGATATGCTCCAAAACGTGCCACATGGTTACTACATCCTTGGTCTTATCGGGCATATCGAATAAATATTCGGCATCCTGGATATTCAACCCGAATTTCTTATGCGCATATTCACGCGTTGGTTTTGACTTCTCTATGCCTGTTACAATCCATTTTTTAAGACGCATGGCATGTAGAAAATACCCAGTTCCTGAACCAATATCGAGTAAAGTTTCTGCATTTTTTGAAGAATATTTCGAGACTATTTTAGTTTTCGATCTTAATGCTATTTTTCTGGCCCAATGATACAGCGAGTTAATAACTCCCTGATGGGTATCGGAATGTGAAATGTATCCGGGGGCATCGTAATATTTTCCAATTTCGTTTTCACAAGGAAAATTTTGAGTAAAAGCAAAACCACAGCTTGGACATTGATGTATTGAGAACGGCTCGCCTGTAACCAAATAGTCCTTGCAAATAAGAGTCTCTGTACAACCACTATTGGAGCAGACCGGACATAAATCTATGTGTACTGTATTCATCATCAATATCTAATATACTCTTGTCTTTTGATTTGGATATGCCCGGAATCAGAATTCTTGGCACAGGTCGCAAAGGTACTAAAAATGTTATATATTGCTTATTTAGGAGTATATAAAGTAATTATCAAAGGTATAAAACCGAATTACGATAAAATGCAGAATTCATTATTTTACATGCGGTGGTCATAGCTAAGATTTATATTTTGTACATCGAAAAAGATCTTGATTTATAGAAACAACACTAATAAACCTAAAAAGGTTGCTTTTTTCTTCATAAGGATACTTAATAGGGATAGATTTTCGTTTTTTTAGCTTTTCCTTTTTTATTAAATGCTTAGTTTTGCACTTTGAATTATCAGGTCGAATCCTTTTTAATGAAGAAGACTCATTTCTGTATATATACTTTCCTGTTTGTATTGTTTTCATCTCCGTTTTGGGGAGCTCAATTACATCAACAAATGGGTAATGCTTCCAATATCTCGTTTTTACAGGATTCGGTGACTCCCGGTCGTGTTTTGACGGAAGATACTTTACGTCCTCACCCAACCGGTACAATAACACAAGATACTACTCAGAACAAGAAAGCTTCATTGGATGCTCCGGTTGATTATACGGCTAATGACTCTATTGTTTTTACATTCGACAATAGAGGATACTTATATGGAGATAGTAAAGTTGACTATCAGACAATGAGTATAAAGGCTGAGAATATTACCATGAGTATGGACAGCAGCATTGTACACGCCAGCTATGGACTGGACTCAATAGGAGATCAGTTTGGGTTTCCTGTCTTTAAGGATAATAGTGGTGAATATGAAATGAAAACGGTAAGTTATAATTTCAAGACCAAGAAAGGTTATATTCGCAATGTTATCACTCAGCAGGGCGAGGGTTATATTGTTGCCGATAGGGCGAAAAAAAATGCAGATGATACATTCTTCATGTGTGATGGAAAGTACACTACGTGTGATGACCATGAGCATCCGCACTTCTATATGATGCTTACGAAAGCAAAAGTACGTCCTAAAAAAAATGTAGTAACAGGTCCTGCATATTTAGTAATCGAAGGACTACCTGTACCATTGGCCATACCTTTTGGCTTTTTTCCATTTAGTGAGAAATATTCGTCCGGTATTATAATGCCATCGTATGGTGATGATATGGATCGAGGTTTTAACCTCCGTAATGGAGGGTATTATTTTGCCATAAATGATAATATAGATTTGGCATTAACAGGAGAGATATACACGAAGGGATCATGGGGGCTTGCTGCTAGATCATCCTACAAAAAACGCTATAAATATAGCGGTTCGTTTGACATAAACTATATATACACCAAACGTGGAGATCGCGATATTCCCGATACATTCAGTGAGTCCAGGGATATGTCAATAAGCTGGCAACACTCTCAGGATCCAAAAGCAAATATGTATAGAACACTATCTGCGAGTGTTAACTATCGTACTTCCTCATATAATACCAATAGTTTGGATGTTGCATTTACGCGTTCCGGAACAGATAATACACGAAGTTCTTCAATCAATTTAACTCAGCGTTTTCCGAACTCTCCGTTTACATTATCTGCTAACGTTACTGCCAATCAGGTAATGAGTGACTCAACTATTGCATTGACATTACCTAACCTTACAGCTACAATGAATCGTATTTTTCCTTTTAAAAGAAAGGATGCTATAGGACCTGAGAAATGGTATGAGAAGATTTCACTGAATTATATGGGTGAGTTAAGAAACGGTATTACGACGAAAAACAATATGCTGTTTAAGTCGAATCTAGTAAAAGATTGGCGTAATGCGATGCAGCATAGGGTACAGACATCTGCTACTTTTAATGCATTGAATTATTTGAATATAACACCGACTTTTAGTTACAACGAAAGATGGTATTCCCGGTCAATTTCACAGAGATGGGATCCTGTACTAAATAGGAATGTTTTAGCAGATACTACCTATTCTTTTTTTAGATCGTATGATTTTAATTATAATGTAAGTTTCCAAACGCGATTATATGGTTTTTATGAGCCGATCTTTAAGATCGGAAAGTTGCAGAAGATAAGGCACGTTTTTACACCGGCTATTAGTTTTGGTGGTAATCCGGATTTTACCGATCCTCGTTTCGGTTCTTATAAAAAGTATTCGTATTACGATGCTAACGGCGAACTACAAACGCACTTGTATTCTCCTTTTGCTAATGAGATATTTACACCTTCGAGTGCAGGCAGGCAAGGCAATATTAATTTTAGTTTCGAGAATAATATCGAGATGAAGGTGGGTACCGCTAATGATTCTACAAAGATTATTAGCCTGATTGATAATTTAGGTATAAATTTCAGTTATAATATGATGGCCGATTCGCTTAAATTGAGTGATATCGGAACTAATATGCGTCTTAAGTTAAGCAAGAACCTGACGGTCAACCTCAATGCAGTGTGGGATCCATATGTATATAATGAAAAAGGAATCAAGCAGAATGAGTTCCTTATTCGAAATGGGGGAGGACTCGCACGGCTTGTAAGCACGGGGTATACAATATCGCCTTCGATTAATCAGGATACATTTAAGAAGTGGTTTGGTAAAGGAGATAACAGTACATCGACAGATAATAAAAAAGACAATCCGGAAGCTGATCTATTAGATGCTGATGGTGATATTCCCGAAGAGGGTGGCCCTCGCCAGAGTCTTTTTGATAAAAAGCAGGACAATAGTACTTTTGATGAAGATGGGTTCTTGAAAAATGAAATAAAATGGAACTTGTCTATTAATTATAATATGAGTTATACTTCTCAGTTTGATATGGACAAGGAGAGATTTAAAGGAGTTATTACTCATAATTTGAGTTTTAACGGCTCGATACAGCCTACTAAAAATTGGAATTTTTCCTTTAATGCAAGTTATGATGTGCCGAATAACCGGATCTCTTTTATGACTTGTAACTTATCCCGAAACTTGCACTGTTGGAATATAACAGCAAGTTTTAATCCTATAGGGCCATATGCATCGTATTATGTATCATTGAGAGTTAACTCATCGATGTTACAAGATCTTAAATATGAACAGCGAAGCCGTTTGTCTAGCTACGACCCGGCATGGAACTAATCAAATCAAAGGAAGTCTCTCGGCTTACCTCTATATCTGATTTTAAATGAGAATACTGTTATTAGGAGATTATAGTGGTTTACACCTCACATTGTCCGAAGGGTTAAGGATTCTGGGACATGATGTAACAGTTGCATCTGATGGAGACGGTTTTAAGAATTATCGTCGCGATATAGACTTAAAGCGCAACAGCTCTAATCTGAAAGATACACTTTCTAATTTATTCACAATTTATTCTAATCTTAAGAATTTTAAAGGCTACGATATTGTTCAAATAACAAATCCGTGCTTTACTACACAAAATATCAGAGTCAATATTGAGTTGTATCGCTATCTAAGGCGGCATAATAAGAAAATTTTTCTGGGAGCTTTTGGAGATGATTACTTTTGGATAAAGGCTTGCTTGGATCAAAGATATAAATACTCTGAATTTTATATTGGAGACGAGAAAAACCTGAGAACGAAGAGTGGTTATTTAGAGGACAATTGGCTTGGAACTAAACGCCAGGATGCTAATATTGAAATGGCCGAATCATGTAACGGTATTATAGCCTGCCTATACGAATATTACGAAGCTTATAAAGAATCTTACAGCGAAAAATTAGTATATATACCGCTGCCTGTAAATATGGGAGAGGTTAAGCTGAAAGAGCTTCCTTCTTTAGATAAGATAAATTTTTTTATTGGAATAAATAAAGCTCGTAATGAGTTTAAGGGAACGGATATTTTGTATGAAGTTGTTCAACAACTAGCTCTAAGTTATCCAGATGATGCCATGGTAACTAAAGTTGAATCTGTTATGTATTCTGAATATTTAAGCCGTATACAGGATGCACATGTTGTTTTAGACCAGTTGTACTCCTATTCGCCTGCAATGAACGGATTGCTTACGATGGCTTTGGGAAAAGTACTTGTAGGAGGCGGTGAGGCGGAAATGTATAATTTACTTCAGGAAACCGAACTTCGTCCAATAGTTAATGTATATCCTGAGAAGCATGATATTTACGGTAAATTAGAGAATCTGGTTTTGCATAAAAATACAATTAAAGAGCGTGCTAAAGATGGACGTACTTTTATTGAAAAGCATCATGATTATATGAAAGTTGCACAACAATATCTTGACTTTTGGATTAGTAAATAGCCTCCTTCTCTTTCTTATAAGTCGTTTTCCATTTCTATTACTTCCTTTAAAGATGATTCTATACTCTCTATATTTTTTTTATAAAAGAATTTATAGAAAACAAGCATTATAAGACATGTTATGATTAATATAGCCATATTGAATAAGTAGAAAATAACCTTATTTTGATCTGAGATAATATCTATGTATTCGTAGCAGAATGACCCTAGAATAATGCAAGCAAAAATGACTCCGGCAAAAAGCTCTCTTTTTATGAAGAGTTTGTATCTGGAAATAAGTTTAAGCCCTGACAATATATCCATATGTTTTAGATTGATTTTATTCAAAAGTAGCACCTTGTATATTTGCCATAAGAAGCTAATAATACAGCAAGAAACAAAAAAGTATTTAGTAAAAGCAGGATAAGGGACTCTAGGAAGATATAATGCATGAATATATGGAGCTGCAATAAAAGGCAGTACAACTATAAGCCCTATTATTTCAAACCAGAGTAGGCGTCCTAACGCTGTTTTCCCTTTTTTATATATTATATGTCGTATATTATCATCTGTAAGATTTGGAGTGAATAGGTTATCATTCCATGTCTTTTTTATATTATCCAAGTCCATAGTTTATAACTTTATTCATTAGACATTTTCTTTAATTTTTCTTTGATTCGGCTTATTTTCGTAGATACATTGGTTACTGTTAAGCCTGTTATTTCGGCTATCTCTTTATAAGGTTTTTCGTCTAAGTAGAGAAGAACCAAAGCCTTTTCGATTTTACCTAATTTATTAATGAGATTATATAATTCAGTTATTTCTTCATTATTATCCGGTATATCTGCAATATCACCGACTAAATCAGTGTGATCAAGCTTTCGTTTGTTACGACGAAAAAAAGTGATGCAAGTATTTAAAGCTATCCGGTATATCCATGTCGACACTTTGCTTTCTCCTCTGAAAGATGGGTACGCTTTCCAAAGATTCAGTATGACTTCTTGATATAGGTCGTTAATGCTTTGGTCTACATCTGCATAAAAAGATGCGACTTTATATATGATACGCTCATGAAGCTTTATCATATTCATAAAATCTTTTTCTAAATCTTTATTATGCATTTCGTTTACTTGATTGATTTATTAGTCGCTAAAGTGTAAATTTAGTCACAAATCGAATTTAAAAATAGAAGACTATCTGTATTTTTACAGATTAAATATGGCTTAAGTAAATATTTTGTTTTACTTTTGTACCACCAAATAAAAGACTCCGTAGCTCAGTTGGTAGAGCAATTGACTCTTAATCAATGGGTCGAGGGTTCGAGCCCCTCCGGGGTCACTTAGAAGAGCAGTTATCTACATTATATGTAAGTAATTGCTCTTTTTTATATGGGTGAAAAATAGATGCGTCCAGTGTAGTTCTATATAAAAAATAGAGACGATCATTTCTGAAAGTCTCTATTCATTGTGCTTTGTTTGCGGAAGCGGGGGGATTCGAACCCCCGGTACAGTTACCCGTACGTCAGTTTAGCAAACTGGTGGTTTCAGCCACTCACCCACACTTCCAATCAACGGTTTTACGTAGGCAATACTGAATTGCGATGCAAATATAGCTGTTTGTTTTGATTTTACAAGATCACTCTCTCATTTTTTCTAAATAATATGATTAATTTTGGCGAAGATTTGATAACAAGATATCGTAAAATAGTTATAGCTAACCCATTGTAGTATTAGCAGGCTTATTTACCATATTTGTGAATAATAAAGAAAGTCTACGATCATAATTAAGAAAATGGCTAAAACTAAGCGTAATGTTTCGTTTATAATCCTGGCTGTAGTAATTCTAGCAGCAGGAGGTATCTTTGTATATATTAAAAGTTTTCTGGATGCTGAGTTCAGGATAAAAGGTACTGTTTATATCTATGTTGATAAGGATAAAAGTTTCGATGCAGTACTCACGCAGATGGATACTACCGCCCATATTTCGGATCTGAATGCTTTTAAGCGACTTGCTGCCTATATGAAGTATCCCGATAATATGAAAACCGGGCGATATGCAATTACACCGGATATGAGTATTCAGGAAGTAATAAGTGACCTGAAAGGAGGGCATCAAGCACCCGTTAAATTGAAGTTCAATAATATTCGAACTAAGGAAGATCTGGCTAAGAGACTTGCTTCACAGTTGATGATAACCGAAGACGAACTGATGGCTACATTTAATAATGAAGAAAGCTGTTCTAAATTAGGGTTTACCACCGAAACGATACTCTGTATGTTTATTCCTAATACTTATGAGGTATATTGGGATGTTTCGTTAGAAAGCTTTCTGAAAAGGATGAAAGATGAATATTCCAAATTTTGGACAAATGAGCGAAAAGCAAAGGCTGAAAAGGTTGGACTCACTCCTGTGGAGGTTTCCATACTGGCTTCTATCGTAGAGGAGGAATGTTATTTCTCGGACGAATATCCGGTAGTTGCGCGATTATACCTGAATCGGTTGAGGTTAGGACAATTACTGCAAGCTGATCCTACAGTTAAGTTTGCAGTAGGAGACTTCTCCTTGAAACGTATTCTTTTTGAGCATTTACAAGTGGATTCACCTTATAATACATATAAACATCTGGGATTACCTCCCGGACCAATTAGAGTTGCATCAATCAAAGGAATAGAGGCTGTATTGAATCCGGCAGAGCATGACTATCTTTATATGTGTGCGAAAGAGGATTTTTCAGGGAGACATAACTTTGCTGTTACACATGCCGAGCATGTCAAAAATGCGAACCGTTATCGGGCGGCACTTAATCAGAGGAAGATTTATTAAACCGCTTAATACACATTCTTATCTCCCTTTAGCAATTGAAGGGTGGTCACAACGATTATCTTAATATCCAACATAAAAGACCAGTTTTCGATGTACCACACATCGCGTCTGAACCGACCTTCCATCTGTTTGATGGTTTTAGTCTCGCCTCTGTATCCCGATATCTGAGCCCAACCTGTAATGCCGGGTTTTACGATGTGGCGTATCATAAATTTGTCGATAAGTCCATTGTATAAAGACGTCTGTTTAATCATATGCGGACGAGGTCCTACAACAGACATATTGCCAATTAAGACATTAAAAAACTGAGGCAACTCGTCGATGCTTGTGCGACGCATAAACTTCCCGATGGGGGTGATTCGGGGATCAACCTGCTGTGTTGTGAGAGAATCCGATTTATCATTGACATACATGGTTCGAAACTTGTAACATGTAAATTCCTCACCCTGTAAACCGGTTCTTCTTTGTTTGAAAACAATAGAGCCTCGTGATGTCACTTTAATAATAACCCCAAATATGATATATATAAGAGGAAAGACGGATATTAAGACAACAGAAGAAAAAATAATATCAAATATTCTTTTCAATACCCTGTTGTAGACTAGTTGGAGAGGTTCGGGTCTTATTCCTATAACAGGTATCGATTGAAGTGAGTTGAGTACCAGTTTTCGCTTTATATATTCATAAAATTCGGGAACCAGAAAAAATCGTATCATGTTTCGTTCCGAGAAATTCACCAGACGTAAGATAACCGATTCTTCGCTGTTGGGCAAAGTACAATAGATTTCGTCTACTTTGTTTTCGATACAGTATTTTTCAACCTGAGACAGTGTCCCTAAATAGTTAATGGATGGATTTGATAAGTCCGGAATCTCATCAAAAGCCCCTAGTATTTTATATCCGTAGTCACTCGACTTTAGTTCGTTGAAAACATCCGTCGCCCTGTTTCCACTCCCGATTATAACAATCCGTTTGTAGTTGTAGCCTTTGCTGCGATACCATTTTAAAATAATCCGTACCGTTATATGCCAGATTATATAGATAATAGACAGACCTATGTAATAAACCGACCAATCGATCCAGTCGATTCGGTCTATACCTAATAATAGCATTGCTGCTGTAAGCAATATGAAGTAAAGCGATATAAAGGAAAAACTTCTATGAACAATCTTGTCAAAGAAGATAATATTTGACGAAAGATTTATCGGAATAATACTTGCAACAACAAAATAAACGAGGTTTACCAGAAGCAGTGTTTCTACTAAACGGACATTATTGATAAATGAGGTGAATGCATCATCCGCAAACAGAAGCTTGGATAAGAGAATTAAAGTGAAATTAATAACCAACAGGTCCCCTAGTCTGATAATCCACTTTATCAGATATCCGAAACCATCTTTTTTTCCTGTAAATTCCATCCAGAACAATTATATTATGTCGATTCTTATGCCCTTGAGTAAAGTTACGTTTAAGTAACAATCTTGTACATTCAGAGGGACAAAGGTTACAAAATATGTCTTTTAGTGTATATTTTGTTGATTTGTTAATATGTTGTTTGTTAGTTGTTTATTGTGAAAAACATTACAAACATTACAAAAGTGACACTTTTTTCTGTTTTATTATTTTTCTTTATTTATATTAATTAGTAGCTGAATTTATACGTTCTATTTTTCCTAACGCACCCTTATGGGTTTGTTTTTCATTTTGCCTTGATGCAAAACGAAACAAAAAATCAAGGCTGTACCTTTTGTCCGACCCGTCACGGACTCAAAAGCTAAAACAAAAGAAAAGCGTTTAACCGACGATATCCTTTTGTTTCTTAACGCTTTTTTCGTCCTACGGGTACCCCGTGCAATCGGCAATGCCAATAACCTGACGGGCGTAAGCCTTAGTGCATCAGTGGCACAGCCGTTGGCTGACAAGCGAAGCAGGCGTAAAACTAAACGTGCCGATAGGCAGTAGGTTTAGTTTAGGTTGCAAGCTTAAGTCAGGCAGGCGAGCCACGCAGCACAAAGCCTTTTTGATTCCTTTTGCGGATTTGGGCAAAAGGAATGCAAGTAATCTTTGATTACGCGCAGTAAAATAGAATATATATTTTAATCCTCATTCGCTTTATATATAGATAAACCCACTAAATTGTCTAAGGACAAAATACTAAGATCTTATATAGTGAAATCCTGCGGGTTATTTTTTTGATACTCTCGTGAAAGAATTGCCAATATAGTT